>NZ_JAAUWT010000001.1 GCF_014694455.1 Vibrio sp. S9_S30
GAACGCCAATAGAGACATTAGAGGATGGGAAATCAATCTGGGCAGAAAAGAATCTAGCCCAGATATAATCTGACAGGCACCGAGTCGAAAAGTGGGTAACTGTCAGATCAGGTCTGAATTAGTACAGTTTAAGTTAAAAATGGGGACACCAGTTGGTGTCCCCATTTTGGTTAATGTAACTAATAAACCTAATGTAACTCATTCACCTTATTAGTGAAGGATACGAGCTCGGATCGTCCCTTCAATTTCTTTCAACCTCAGTAATGCTTCTTCAGAGCGATTGGCTTCAACATCAATAACGACATAACCCATATCTGCACTGGTCTGTAGATACTGACCTGCGATGTTAATCCCTTTTTCTGCGAAGATGGTGTTGATTTTCGTGAGTATACCAGGGCGGTTTTCATGGATGTGCAGTAATCGAGATGTGCCACTGTGCTCGGGTAGAGAGACTTCTGGGAAGTTGACACTGGATAGTGTTGAGCCGTTGTCTGAATATTTGGCCAGTTTCCCTGCCACTTCAACGCCGATGTTTTCTTGTGCTTCTTGCGTGGAACCACCAACATGAGGAGTCAGGATACAGTTGTCAAATTTAAGTAATGGGGAATCAAATGGGTCAGCATTGGTTTTGGGTTCAATAGGGAATACGTCAATTGCTGCACCAGCAAGGTGTTTGGTTTCTAATGCATGTGCGAGGGCTGGAATATCAACGACAGTTCCACGAGCGGCGTTGATGAAAATGGAACCCGGCTTCATGCGAGCAAATTCTGCTTCACCCATCATGTTTTTAGTGCCGTCCGTTTCAGGGACGTGCAGCGTAATCACGTCACACTTGTTTAGCAGTTCACTCAGTGTGTGGACTTGGGTCGCGTTACCCAGCGAAAGCTTATTCTCAATGTCGTAGAAGTAAACTCGCATACCTAGGTTTTCAGCAATAATACCGAGCTGCGTACCGATGTGACCATAACCAATAATGCCTAAACGCTTACCCCGCGCTTCGTAAGAGTTATCCGCACTTTTCTTCCAAATGCCACGGTGAGCCAGTGCGTTCTTTTCAGGGATACCACGAAGCAACAAAAGGATTTGACCCAATACCAGTTCAGCCACACTTCGAGTGTTGGAAAAGGGAGCGTTGAACACTGGAATACCACGTTTTGCCGCAGCGCCAAGATCGACTTGGTTGGTTCCTATACAGAAACAGCCGACCGCGACCAATTTCTCTGCGGCTTGGAACACTTTTTCAGACAGGTTAGTACGGGAGCGAATACCGATAAAATGCACATCTTTAATGGCTTCTATCAGCTCTTCTTCCGATAACGAGCCTTTTACATACTCGATGTTGCTGTAACCAGCTGCTTGAAAAACCTCAACTGAAGAAGGGTGAAGCCCTTCAAGCAGGAGAATTTTTATCTTGTCTTTATCCAGTGATACTTTTGCCATTGATTATCGTCCTTAAACTTCGGGCTATAAGCTGAGTACAGAAGAGGTACGCAAACGTTTATCTTCCGTATATATTGAGCAATAAAGTAACAAAAAATATTCGCTTTGGGTAAGAAAATTACGGAATAAGACAGGATTTCTTAAAGAAAGATTAGAGGAAACGGCACCTATAGGTACCGTTTGTAATCAAATGACGGAAATTAACGCTAACCACCGCATAAAAAGGCAATTATCGAATACCAAAATGTATGATTTTATTCTTCGATTTTTGCACCGTCAGGCGTGCCAGTAATCACAACATCAGCGCCTCTGTGTGCGAATAGACCAACGGTTACGACACCTGCGATAGCATTGATCGAATCTTCCAATTCTTTTGGATTTGTTATTTTTAGTCCGTACACATCCAAAATCATGTTGCCATTGTCTGTGACCACACCTTCTCGATACACCGGATCACCGCCTAATTTCAGTAATTCTCTTGCAACATAGGAGCGAGCCATCGGAATCACTTCAACAGGAAGTGGGAACGCACCTAATACGTCTACCGTTTTTGTTCCATCAACAATGCATACAAACTTCTTTGAGATAGCGGCAACAATTTTTTCTCGCGTTAATGCTGCACCGCCACCCTTGATCATCTCGCGGTTAGGGTTTATCTCGTCAGCGCCATCAACGTAAACATCCAATTCGATAACGTCGTTACATTCAAAGATTTCAATCTCAAGTTCTTTGAGTCTTTTGGTGGACGCTTCTGAAGAAGATACAGCACCTTTGATCTCTTCTTTTATTGTGCCGAGTGCATCGATGAAGTGATTGACGGTCGAACCCGTACCAACACCGACAATGCTGCCTTTTTCAACATACTTAAGTGCTGCCCAGCCTGCGGCTTTTTTCATTTCATCTTGAGTCATGCCTTTCTCCAGAAAATAGGTGAATAAATGAAAGTCGCGCGATTATACCTTCAAGTTATATAAAGGTGCAGTGATCTACGTGAATATATTGAAGTTGGCTAGCTAACGTTTTCCGTGATGGCTTAACGAGGTTTTGCATTCCATTGCCATGTTTTTGAAGGCGTGACGATGGTTTTCAGGGGGATATCCCAAGCTTCGACAGGCAGAAGCGCAACTTGTTGGCAATCGTGAGCCAAACCAATCGCCTCATGTCCGGATGAGGATTCCCAAGAGGCTAGAGTTCGATCGTAATAACCGCCCCCCATTCCCAGCCTCTGTCCTTGCTCGTCAAAGGCGACCAGTGGGGTATAGATGATATCAATCTCATTGATGGGGACGATTTGAGACAATGTTAATTTGGGTTCCTCAATTTTGTATTGATTGGCAACCATATCAGTCAGTGGTGTGTATTCTAAGAAGAGTAGGTGACCATTGCTGAAGGGATGAAGTACGGGCAAACAGACCCTTTTACCGAGGTTCCAGTACCATTCAATAACAGGTGTTAGGTTGAGCTCACCATCAACAGCAAGATATAACGCGACGGTATTGGCTTCATTTGCGGCAGTGTGTTTTTGAAGCTGAGACAGTAAACCTTGAGCGGCTTCAATTTGTTCTCTATTTGAAAGGTGGCGTCGTTTGCAGCGAATGTTCTGCCGGATGGCTTGTCGCTGCTGCGAAGATGCTTTTGATGGCGTAAAAGATGTCATATGAGGAACCCCAGAGTGCCGTTGAGGATTGTGGCCCTTGAACCAGCTAGTTCAAGGCGGATCAGCAATGGTAACCGTAGGCTTCTCGGTACGAGCCGAGCTTGCTCAGTAGCTATCAAGTACTAATCCTTAATTATTGCTTATCGGCTCAGGGACTTAAATCCGCTGACGCACACTCCAGGGTAAAACTGTTACTCGCGTCCTAGCTGTTTGAGCGCACCATCCAGTGACGCCGAGAGCAATTCCATTCGCTCGGTTATTTCTGTGGTTTGACCATGCACTTCTTGCTGAGAGATTTGCAATTCATAACAGATGTTCAAAGCAGCAATTGTTAAGAGTTTTTCGGTATTGGTTACCTTTGTTCTTTCCGCCATCTCACTCAATCGCGTATTCAAATCTTCGGCGGCTTTTAGCAGTGACTCTTCTTGCCCTGGTGGACAATTCACTCGCGTAAGCTTCCCCAATATTTCAACTTCAACTGCTTGATTACTCATTACGGTACACTCTTGACCAAACCAAAGACAGGGAGTACAGCTCGCTCCTGCCAGGGAGGAAACTATAGGTAAACCTACCTTAAGATTCAAGCCCTTCGATCTTCGTTTCCTAATATTGCGGGACTAAGTACACACGAAATCAACAAATTGAACACGGTATGCCCAGCTATACATTTTCGCTAAGCGCCTTAAGTGGTAGGATTAGTCCAATTAACTTACATTATAGCGAATCCTTTATGAGTGAAGAGAATTATCCCGCTTTTCCGCAACTCGTTAACGAACTTAAAGCCGCCCAACTTGCGGTATCACCTGCGGAGTTGCATGGTTTGTTAACAGGCATGTTAAGCGGTGGATTAACCATTAGCGATAACAGTTGGCAGCCTTTATTGTTTGATTACACCAATGATGGATTAGGTTGGCCAATAAGTACTGTTGGTGTTGCTGAAAGTTTGCTAAAAGCGACATTAAGTGAGTTATCAAATGAGCAGTTTGAATTGACATTAATGTTGTCGGAGTCGGAATCGGATTTGTTTGCCACCGCAGATGGGTTGTCTGAATGGGTGAACCATTTTATTTCTGGTTTAGGCTTGGTGAATCAAGCGATAAACAAAGCGTCGATAAGTGTTAAAGAAGCATTGGGTGACTTGGAAGAGATATCTAAACTGGGCATTGATGAAGAAGACGATCTTGGAGAGCAAGCTGATCTGCTTGAGCAAGTGATCGAGCATGTGAAAGCGTGTGTCTTTACGGTTCATGCAGAATATGGCGTGAAACCAAGTGAAATCAAAAAGCCGACAATTCACTAAGTAGGAAAGCCTCATGACACAATATGATGTGGTCATTGCTGGTGGAGCAATGGCAGGTGCAACACTCGCATTGGCATTGAACCGACTAAGTAACGGAACATTATCAATTGCTGTTATTGAACCTTTTAAAGTTGAGCACACACTTCACCCTGGTTTTGATTCTCGTTCCATTGCGCTTTCACATGGCACTTATTTGATCCTAGAAAAAATAGGGCTTTGGGCGCAGATTCAGCCTTTTACGACGCCTATTGAGCACATTAATGTGTCCGACAAGGGGCATGCTGGATTAACCGATATCACTAAGTATGATCTGAATTTGGATGCGCTCGGGTACGTTGTAGAACTGGCCGATATTGGGCGAGTTTATCAGTCGCTACTCAATGGTGCCGATAAGGTTGATTTTCTTTGCCCCGATTCAGTGAGTCATGTATCAAGACAGAGCAACGCGGCGACCATTACGCTGTCGTCAGGGGCAGTACTGGAAGCGAAACTGTTGGTTGCGGCAGATGGCGCGTTGTCGCCTTCCGCTCAAAAAATTGGTTTACCGTTGCATGAGCATGATTTTGAGCAAGTCGCACTGATAGCAAATGTCAGTTTATCTCAGCCTCACCTTGGACGTGCGTTTGAACGGTTTACGGCGTCGGGACCACTTGCTTTGTTGCCAATGTCTGACAACCGAATGTCCCTCGTATGGTGTTTACCTCCAGAATCGGTTGACGATGTCTCTAGGCTTTCTAATGAAGATTTCCTTGCCACAGTACAGCAATGTTTCGGATGGCGTTTGGGGCAATTTACGAAAGTTGGAGCGCGTGCCTCTTACCCTTTGCTGCTTCGTTCTCGTGAGTCCATCGTGTCGCATCGATTTGCCGTTGTTGGTAATGCCGCGCAAACTTTGCACCCCATCGCTGGACAGGGGTTCAACTTGGGTATGAGAGATGTCGCAACACTCGCAGAACAAATCTTGGCTAATTTGACCGACCCTGGTCACTACAGCGTTCTTAGTGCGTATCGAGAGAGAAGAGAACAAGATAGAAAAAGGACGATGGAACTGACCTCGGGTCTGGTTCATCTTTTTTCGAATGATTTCATTCCAATGAGAGTGGGGCGAAATATTGGATTAATGGGGTTTGAAGGCTTAGGTTCGATGAAAAGCCCCTTGTTGGCGCGAGCTCTCGGTATGGTAGAAAGATAATATGATGCAAAGTTTTGATATCGCCATCATTGGCGGGGGAATGGTTGGGTTAACGGTTGCAGCATTACTTCAAGACAGCGATTTAAGAATAGCGGTTATAGAAGGGAAGTTGCCAGAAGAGCACTTGAATGAATTACCAGACGTTCGTGTATCTGCATTGAGCCGAGCCAGTGAAAACATCCTCAAAAATGTTGGTGCATGGGCGGGTATTGAAGCCCGTCGATCTTCGGCATACGACGCAATGACGGTATGGGAGCAAGACAGTTTTGCGAAAATAGAGTTTTCAGCTTCAGAAATCTATCAAAAAAATCTTGGGCACATCGTTGAAAACAGAGTGATCCAGTTAGCCTTACTTGAGCAAGTGAATATACAAGATAATGTGGCTCTTTTTGCGCCTGAACGGTGTCAAAATGTTGTGATGGGAGAAACGGAAGCTTGGGTCACTTTAGAGTCCGGTCGCTCATTTACAACTAAGTTGTTGGTAGGGGCTGATGGTGCGAATTCTTGGCTACGTGATCAATCCGATATTCCCTTAACGCATTGGGATTATGGTCATTCCGCTATCGTTGCAAATGTCAGAACAGCGGAATCTCACGGCGGTGTGGCTAGGCAGATATTTACACCGGATGGGCCTTTGGCATTTCTACCGTTAAGTGAACCCGATCTCTGCTCTATTGTTTGGTCTATTAATCCGTTGAAAGCGGAACTGCTGATGGATATGGACAGTGCTGAATTCAATAAAGCGTTAATGACGGCTTTTGATGGACAGCTCGGATTATGCGAAGTGCAAGGGGAGCGACAAGCTTACCCTCTTAAAATGCGTTATGCGCGTGACTTTGTACGCGATCGAGTGGCTTTGGTAGGAGATGCTGCTCACACCATTCACCCATTAGCGGGGCAAGGGGTCAATTTAGGATTGCTTGATGCCGCCAGTTTGGTGCAGGAGGTAGAGCGGTTGTGGCGAAGTGGTGAAGATATTGGTTTAAGACGCAACTTACGACCATTTGAGCGCTGGAGAAAAGCGGAGGCCGCCAAAATGATTGCTGCCATGCAAGGTTTTAAAGAGCTATTTTCTGGTGAGCACCCCATAAAGAAATGGGTGAGAGGGGTGGGGTTGACTGTGGGTAACACAGTGCCAATGGTAAAAAACGAATTAATACAGCACGCTATGGGATTGAAAGGGAATTTACCCGAGGCAACCAAAACTAAGCGCTGAAATATCTCATCGTTAAGTGTCTAAGTGTCTAAGTGTTGAACGTTGCGCGCATGAAAAAGGGTCGACAAGTCGACCCTTTAAAAAATTCTATTCATTTATTTAATAGTTATGCATGTACGCATCTTAACCGCATGATTTCTTGATTAATTTCTTTCACGGTTTTGAAATGTCGTTTCTCTGCTTTTTCAGGGAGAATCAACTTGCCATTATCAAATTCAAACTTCCCCACGCCATAAATATAAATTCTACCTTTAAACAACCGACTCACGTGTTTAGCTATCATACTTGGTGTATAGCGCTTAAACAGTCTCATACTTTTATCCTTATTATTTGTCGCGCCACGAATTATACGAAACTTCGTGTGACAGTATTGTGACTGAACAGGGGGTTAACACAGCATAATGCTATGTTTTTAGCGTTTTGTGCCGCCCTTGGCATTTCAATGATACAAATGCCTCGGTAATGTGATGTTATCCTCATTTTATGCCACACCCCTCTTTAAACTAAGCAGTAATGCTGTGCCATAGTCTTATAACGTATAATAAGAATAGACCATGTCATCAATAAAATAGTTTCATGAAAAAAAGCCCGATATAAATATCGGGCGAATAGTCACAGATGCATTACACAAAAAGTGGATTTAACTGATGAATTCAGCAGATTCACTTTCCTTGTTAAATGAGGGCGTTAAGCTCAATTGAGCAAGGGGAACTCAAATTAACAAGTAATGGTTACACTACATTATAATCTTATGAATAACTATTTATTCACTTACCTAAGATAAAAATTCACTTAGTAAAATTATTAAATGTGATAGGAGTCACGCTTTGTGGTGGGGATGAATGGGGGTTATTGATTTAGGGGCGGGGGATTACGCGAAATTTCGCTGATTATCGGTGAGGTCAGTATTAAAAGATCATCTAAATTGAGCTCAATACCTGCCATGTTAGAGCCGCTGCTGATAGTCACGCGCTCTAATAATGTGATCTTCTTATCAAAAATGACAGGTATTGTCGTTGTTAACAAAATAGGAGCAACACAGTCAAGTGAATAGCCAGTCACCGACTCAATTTCCGTTGCTGGGGCGCAGGTGATTCGCCTAGAGCTCAATACAGTACGTACTTTTCTAGGGTCGGCTTGTTCATTACCCGAGACGCACGCGAGTACATAACATCCTTCCATGTCTTTGAGTAGAATGCATTTCACCATGATACTTGGTGAGATCCCTCGCTGGCGGGCAGCATCGTCAATACTGATGGCAGGGGTTTTGTGGGGGAGCAAGCGAAAAGGTATTTTCTGCTCCCGCAAATATTGAGTAATACGAGTTTGGATTTTTGAATTAGTCTTCATTTAAGGAGTAAGGCAAAGGCAATATTGCCCAAGTTGTTCCTTCTTGACCTTTCACTCGAAGCGGTGTCCCTTCTTCAAGATTGTTTGGTAAAATGATCAGCCCTTCCGCGGCACTGTCTTGGTATTCAAACTGCGTGATTAGGTGCCCTGCGCCACGCCAGTTTTCACCTACCGCTCGCTCTATTTCTGCTTGTTCTGGAAGTGCTTCAAGGGTATTACCTGCTACACGGTACAGCGCTCGCTTGTTGGTTCCTCTATATTTAGCTCGTGCCACCATTTCCTGACCAGTGTAACAGCCTTTGGTAAAACTGATGCCTCCTAAGGCTTGAAGGTTCATCGCTTGTGGAATATGTTGACCTTGTTCTTTTTCATCAATACGAGGAAGCGCTTCTTCAATATCATATTTGTCCCACAGTGACTCATGAACCACAGCAGCGCGTTGGTCTTCAAGCAGACATTCTGCAGCCGAGGGTTCTAACAGTAATAGCCAGCGTTTATTGCTAATACGAACGGCAGTACCACCGTCTATGATGCGTACATTGCTGCGACCTTCACTGTGGTTATCAATCCAGCTTTCGGCTTTATCACCACTAATGCCAACGAGCACATCAGCCCCTTCCTCGATGGTGACTTTTGAGAATACCGCGTACTTTTTAATTTCGGTAAGCTCAGTTGCCAGTGCACTTTTACGATGCACCATTACGTAACCGTCATTATGGTGGAACATATTAAATAGACTCCACATTTTTCCTTTCGCATCACAATGAGCACCGTAAGTCGATTCAGAATGTTCCAATGAAACCACATCACACGTAACTTGACCTTGAAGGTACGTTTTTTTGTCTTCGCCTACGCAGGTAATGGTGCCCCACGAAGGTAGAGGACAAATGGCGAATTCTGGCAATTCAGACTGAGTGGATAATGAGATGGAAGATAAACTTTCAAGCCAATTCATTGTTTCTAAACCTTAAAATATGTTTGATACCAGCAGTATGTTAATGCGATACCCAAGTAACCTCAAGACGTTCGTTTTTCAATAAAGGGCTTGAGTATTTCAGCAACCTTACTTTTTAGACCTGAGCAAAGTAGAAAGTTGAGTTTGGGTGATACAAATGACGAGAGCAAATCACACTCTGTGACTCGTATAATAGCTGTAGGGTAGTGAGATTGATACACTGCCCTCACAAAGGAGTCATCAAAGGAATAATAATGTACACCGCCGAAGAAAAAGCTCGAATTAAATGGGCATGTCGCCGTGGGATGTTAGAGCTTGACGTTGTTATCATGCCATTTTTTGAAGAGCAGTTTGAAAACTTGTCGGAACAAGAGCAAAAAGATTTTGCTTCTCTTCTCGAGTGTGATGATCCCGATTTATTTACTTGGATTATGGGGCATGGAAGAAGTGATAATCTGAGTCATGCATCTATGGTAGATAAGGTCGTTGCATACAACCTCAGTAAAGTTCGCTAAATTAACATCGTCTCTCAGTGCCCGACTATGTCAGCTCTTTATTCTGGCGATACTTAGTTGGGCGCTTGCGGCTTCACCAGCGCCCATCGTTCTCACCTTATTCGTATTTACAGCATTTGTAGTTCCTTCATTATTTAAAATTACCCAGCCTTCCTCTGAGATGGTGCTTAGGTGGAGTGAGACCACTGAGTTCCGAGTGAATCAAGAGAAGAAGATTTTGGCTCGTGCGTGGTTAGAATGTTCTGCTTTGGTAACTCTGCTCATTTTTGAAGATAAATCAAGGCTGTTAGTTTGGCGAGATGCCTGTACTGACAAGGAATACCGAGCATTACTTCGTTATTTACGTTGGCAAAAAGGCAATAAAAAAGAGCACTCAAGTGCTCTTTAGGCGAATTCACTCGTACGTGGAACCGTAAAGATTAGTACTTTTCAGGAATTAAAATGGTTGGTCCACTATTTTCAGCCAGTTCGGGATAATCCAAAGTGTAATGTAAACCACGGCTTTCTTTTCGTTCCATCGCGCAACGAACCATGAGTTCAGCAACTTGCAATAGGTTACGAAGCTCTAACAAGTTGTTGGAAACTCGGAAGTTACTGTAGTACTCATGCGTTTCTTGTTGCAGCAGTTGAATGCGACGCAAGGCGCGCTCTAAGCGTTTATCTGTTCGTACAATGCCCATGTAGTCCCACATAAACAAACGTAATTCGTGCCAGTTATGTTGAATCACGACTTCTTCATCGGAACAAAGAACCTGACTCTCATCCCATTCAGGTAAAGGACCTGACAGTTCGGCATCGCCAATTTTATTAATAATGTCTTCCGCAGCAGAGCGCGCATACACCACGCATTCTAGAAGGGAGTTCGACGCCATTCTATTTGCCCCGTGCAGACCGGTATAACTTACTTCTCCAATGGCGTAGAGGCGATTTAAATCGGTGGCACCTTGTTGGTTTACCATAACGCCACCACAAGTATAGTGAGCTGCTGGAACGATTGGAATCGGTTCCTTTGTCATGTCGATGCCAAGGTCTTTCAGGCGCATATCGATGGTTGGGAAGTGCTTGGTGACAAAGTCAGGGTCTTTATGACTGATGTCCAAATACATGCAATCTGCACCCAGTCGCTTCATCTCAAAGTCAATAGCACGTGCAACAACGTCACGAGGAGCAAGTTCACCTCGCTCATCAAAATCTTGCATAAAGCGTGAGCCGTCTGGTCTTTTCAGATAAGCTCCTTCCCCTCGCAATGCTTCAGTCAATAGGAAGTTACGTGCTTCTGGGTGGAAAAGACAGGTTGGGTGGAATTGGTTGAATTCCAAATTGGCAACGCGACACCCTGCTCGCCATGCCATTGCAATCCCATCTCCCGAGGAGACATCAGGATTCGACGTGTATTGATACACTTTAGATGCACCGCCTGTCGCTAGCACAACAAATTTAGCTTGGACGGTTTCGACGTGCTCTTGATTCCGATTCCATATATACGCACCAATGACTTTTTTCTTATCACCACCAATTTTGTCTTCGGTGATCAAATCCAATGCATTGTGGCGCTCCAACACATGAATATTGGGATGGTTGTGCGCATTATCTTGAAGAGACGTTTGCATTGCCATGCCAGTTGCATCTGCTGCATGCAGAATGCGTCGATGGCTATGACCACCTTCACGTGTTAAGTGGTAACGTGGGCTTTCGTCTGAATCGTTTTCTACACGATCAAAGGGAACCCCGCCATCGATTAACCACTGAACGCTTTCTTTTGCATTCTCGGCAATGAACTTAACGGTGTCTTCCTCACAGATGCCACCCCCCGCAATTTGGGTGTCCTGAACATGCGATTCGATGCTGTCGGATTCGTCAAATACTGCCGCAATGCCGCCCTGAGCGTAGTACGTCGCTCCTTCATTGCGAGGGCCTTTACTCAATACAATGACTTTGCCATGTGGTGCAACTCGCAATGCGAGAGATAAACCTGCTGCGCCACTGCCTATCACTAATACATCGCATTGATGTTCTCGGTTATCGTTCATATAACTTTAAAAATTCCAGGTTATCCTAGAGCCTGCCCAAATTGACTCTAGTAAGCAATTAGCTTTCTGCTAATTCTATAACGCATATCTTCTTGGTGGTGTCTATTATCGTTATCCGCACCCGTTTGAGCAAATACAATGAAGGTTACATCACATTGCTAGGAAAATTAGTTAAAAAAAATTCGCCGGATTGAACTTTCTTTGACTATATCAGTCACAATAGTGCTCATGTAGGCGGTGGTGTCAATACTACATTTGACAGGACTTAATGTTCATACCTGCGAAGGTAAGGGCAAATAACAATAGGAGTGGACGCTCGAATGAGCGAGCAGTTAACCGATCAAGTACTAATTGAGCGTGTCCAACGAGGAGATAAACAAGCATTCAATCTTTTGGTTATCAAATATCAAAATAAAGTTTGCAATTTGATTTCTCGATATATAAACAACTCTGGTGATGTTGCCGATGTGGCACAAGAGGCTTTTATTAAGGCGTATAGAGCCATCCCAAATTTTCGGGGAGACAGTGCGTTTTATACTTGGTTATACCGGATCGCCGTTAATACAGCTAAAAATCATATTGTTGCCCAAGGGCGCAGACCTCCCGCAACCGATTTGGATGCAGAAGCGGCCGAATATTACGAAACTGGTGGTGCATTAAAAGAAATATCGAACCCAGAGAACATTACGTTGTCCAAAGAATTGAAACAGGTTGTTTTCGAAGCGATTGAAGCGTTACCAGAAGATTTAAAAACAGCAATGACATTGCGAGAACTGGATGGTCTTAGCTATGAAGAGATAGCCGAGGTTATGGATTGCCCTGTCGGGACGGTTCGTTCTCGTATATTCCGTGCTCGTGAAGCAGTTGAGAAGAAAATTCAACCACTTCTACAGCGCTAGACCAATGAGTTAAATGGTGAAAATAATGGCTGACAAAGAACAACTTTCAGCACTCATGGATGGAGAAAGCGTGGATCAGGCTCTAATTTCAGAACTGGAACACGATGCAGAAGGTCTGAAGTCTTGGCAGAACTATCACTTAATTGGTGATGTGATGAGAGGGGAAGATCCAAAGCGCGCCGATTGGGATATCGCAAACAGTGTCGCATTGGCGTTGGACGATGAGCCAACTCATTCTCCAGTACACGTATCGGATCATGTTGTTACTCCTGCAATTGAGTCTCAGCCTACTCCCAATGTTGCACGTAAAAGTATGCCTAGTTGGATGACTCAATTTGGTCAAATTGCAATGGCCGCCTGTGTCTCATTGGTCGTGATTCTAGGTGTTCAGCAATACAATGGTCAGAGTGGGGTGCAATCAGAAAATGAACTTCCGGTATTGCAAACTATTCCCGTGATTGGCAGTGCAGAGCCCGTGAGTTTAGCACAGGAATCAGTTACCTCTTCTTCTGACGAAGCACAATTAATGGAGCAACGTAAGCGTGTTAACGCTTTGTTTCAAGATTACAGTATGCAATTACGACTAAACAGCACTGCTATGGATAAAGACGTCGTGCACCCTACTAAATCGGAACTAGAATGAAAAAAATCCTGATCAGTGTGCTGGCACTGTTCAGTTTGAATGGATACACCGCCTTAGCAGAGGAAATTTCTGCTGAGGCGTTGTTACATCAAATGAACGAAGCAAGCCAGCAATTGAGCTATGAGCTGTCTTATATTCAAATCAAGAAAAACAGTATAGAACCCCTCCTTTATCGGCATGGTCGCCGAGATAATAAGCAATTTGCTCGTTTGGTATACCTTAGTGGTCCTTCTCGGGAGGTCATTCGGCGAGACAATGAAATAAGTTATTTCGAACCGGGAGTGGATCCATTCTCAATTGAGTCTGGGGAAATGGTTGCCCCATTGATCCCATTGATCAATACCAATGTGACGGTATTGGAAGATAACTACGATTTTGTCAAACTAGGTCGAGCGCGTGAAGCTGGAGCAGCTTGTCAAGTGATCCGTATTGTTCCAAAAGATGGACAACGATATTCCTATGTTCTTTGGGTCGACGAACGCACCAACCTTCCTCTTCGTGCAGATTTAGTGGATCGTGATGGCGAAGTTTTGGAACAATATCGAACGATATCCTATACAGTCAATGACAAAATTTTTGATTTGCTTGCAAGATTAGGTGATGCTCAATTGCCTGATGCCATCTCTTTACCTGAAAATGAAGGCAAAAGTTCGTTTTGGCAAGTAGGCTGGGTGCCTAATGGGTTCAAGGCAAACCCAATGAACCGATACAGAATGGGGATGACCAATAAAGTGGTTGAAAGTCAGATGTTCAATGACGGTCTATTTAGCTTTTCTGTGTATGTTTCTGAAAAAGATGATCTTTCTCTGAAAGGTCAGTTGGTTCGACAAGGGCGTCGTACTTTGCATAGTTTTGTTAGCGGTAATGTAGAAGTTTCTGTCGTCGGTGATATTCCTCCCTCAACGGCCAAACGTGTGGCACAATCTGTCACCATGACGGCTAATAAAATTCAGTAATTCATTATGATGACGGCACTCGCGACAGTGGTCGCTAGCCACCCCTCTAAATCTGGGTTTCGTATTCAATTGAGCTGTGAGCAACAAACCAGTTGCTCCAGTTGTTCATCTCAAAAAAGTTGCGGCACGGGCGTAGTATCGAAAGCTTTCGGTAATAAAGCACATACTTGGTTTTTAGAATCAAAGCAGTCTTTGGCGCCTGGTCAAGTTGTTGAGATTGGTTTACCAGAAAAACAGTTATTGCAGTCGGCGGCTTTGATTTATTTGTCGCCCATCGCATTTTTGTTTTTAGGGGCTCTCTTGGGACATGTCTGGCTGGCGCCAACGTTAGGTACTGGTGAATCGTCAGTGATAGTAATGTCAGTATTGCTTGCGTGGGTCGGAACCCTCTGTGCTAAGCATTGGATAAGGAAACTCGAACGAGAATCTGAAGATAAAGTGTCCCTAATTCGCGTGCTAGGAAGCCCTTTAACAGGAATTGCTACATTTCTTGATAGCGACAAACCCTGAAATTGGGTAGAATCTGCCAACTTGATCGAAATACCAACAAATGATTGGTATTTCTCCCATCCATTTTTGTAAGAGTTTAGTCACACCAACCTATGAAGCACATTCGTAATTTTTCGATAATCGCCCATATCGACCACGGTAAGTCGACCCTTTCAGACCGTTTAATCCAAGTCTGTGGTGGACTCAGTGATCGTGAGATGGAAGCCCAAGTTCTTGATTCCATGGATTTAGAGCGAGAGCGTGGCATCACCATTAAATCTCAGAGTGTGACGCTAAACTATACCGCAAAGGATGGGGAAACCTATCAACTCAACTTCATCGATACTCCGGGGCACGTAGATTTTGCCTACGAAGTTTCCCGCTCATTAGCTGCCTGTGAAGGTGCGCTATTGGTTGTCGATGCAGGTCAGGGGGTGGAAGCCCAAACTTTGGCGAATTGTTACACCGCTATTGAGATGGATTTGGAAGTGGTGCCAATATTAAATAAGATTGATCTTCCTGCCGCTGATCCAGAGCGTGTATCTGAAGAAATTGAAGAAATTGTTGGCATTGATGCTATGGAAGCAACACGTTGTAGTGCCAAAACCGGCATTGGTGTGGATGATGTTCTAGAAAACATTGTCGCGTCCATTCCAGCGCCAGAAGGTGATCCTGATGCACCACTGCAAGCCCTCATTATTGATTCTTGGTTTGATAACTACTTAGGTGTTGTTTCCTTGGTTCGTATCAAAAATGGTGAACTCAAGAAAAATGAAAAAATCAAAGTAATCAGTACAGGGCAGGTTTGGGGGGTCGATCGTTTGGGTATCTTCACGCCAAAACAAGTCGATACCGATGTTCTTAGAACGGGTGAAGTCGGCTGGGTTGTGTGTGGAATTAAAGACATTCTCGGTGCCCCTGTTGGTGATACGCTAACACTGGCAAAGCATGGCGCTGAAGTTGCACTTCCTGGTTTTAAGAAAGTGAAGCCCCAGGTTTATGCTGGTTTATTCCCAGTATCATCAGACGACTATGAAAACTTCCGTGATGCATTAGGAAAATTGAGTCTAAATGATGCGTCACTATTCTACGAACCAGAAAACTCTGCAGCGCTGGGATTTGGCTTCCGTTGTGGTTTCCTTGGTATGTTGCACATGGAAATCATTCAGGAGCGCTTGGAGCGTGAATACGATCTGGATTTGATCACGACCGCGCCAACTGTAGTGTATGAAGTTGAAAAGACAGATAAAACGATGCTTTATGTCGATAGCCCAGCGAAGCTGCCGGCGATCAATGACATAGAAGAAATTCGTGAACCCATCGCGCGCTGTAACATTTTGGTACCAGCAGACTACTTGGGTAACGTCATCACATTATGCGTTGAAAAGCGTGGTACTCAGGTTGATATGATTTACCACGGCAACCAAGTGGCTGTGACTTACGATATTCCGATGGCAGAAGTGGTTCTGGATTTCTTTGACCGCCTAAAATCGACATCTCGTGGTTACGCGTCTCTTGACTACAATTTCCAACGTTTTGAACCATCGAACATGGTGCGTGTTGACGTGCTTCTTAATGGTGACAAAGTGGATGCTTTGGCAATGATCACGCATCAGGCACATTCACAGACTCGCGGTCGCCAGCTTGTTGAAAAAATGAAAGAATTCATACCTCGCCAAATGTTTGATATCGCGATTCAAGCGGCGATTGGTAACCACATTATTGCACGTTCAACGGTGAAGCAGCTTCGTAAGAACGTCATTGCAAAATGTTACGGTGGTGATGTGAGCCGTAAGAAGAAACTTCTGAAGAAACAGAAGGAAGGTAAGAAGCGCATGAAGCAAATTGGTAACGTTGAACTTCCACAAGAAGCGTTCTTAGCCATTCTTCATGTAGGAAAAGATTAAACTTTTTCATCCTTTGACAATCAAACAAAGACTTAGGCAGAAAGGGTATCGGATACCCTTTCTTCTTTTTCACTAGAGAATACTAAGGGAAGTTAATGGCAAATACATTTTCACTCATCCTTGTGATCGTTACATTAGTAACGGGTATTGTGTGGGCGCTTGAAAAACTGGTTTTCGCAAAAAAGCGTCAAGAAAAACTGGGTGCGATTGAAGATCAGACTAACGAAGGTCTTGATTCATCTTTACAAGCGAAAGTGGCTGCCCAACCTTGGTGGGTAGAAAACAGTGTCTCTATCTTCCCAGTGATTGCCTTTGTTTTGGTTCTGCGTTCTTTTATTTACGAACCGTTTCAGATCCCATCAGGTTCCATGATGCCGACGTTGCTCGTGGGTGATTTCATTTTGGTTGAAAAATACACTTACGGATTAAAAGATCCAGTATGGCGTACTCAATTGGTTGAAATGGGTAAGCCTGAGCGCGGCGACATTGTGGTATTTAAATTCCCGCCTAATCCCGGTATTGATTACATTAAACGTGTGGTTGGTTTACCCGGTGATGTTGTTCGTTACAGTGAAAAGAAAGAGTTGTGCGTTCAACGTCAAGGGGAATCAAGCTGTGAAGCTATTGAATTATCTAACGTGATGGAAAGCGTTTTCCAAGATGAGCGCATCGGAGTTCCGATGATTCAGATGGATGAAAAATTGGGTGAAGAGACTCACCAAATTTTGGTTCACCCACTAACCAATGACAATGTGAAGGCTTACCAGCCTCGTCCGGGCGTTCGTGAGTGGGTGGTACCCCAAGGTCAGTACTTTGTTATGGGAGATAACCGTGATAACAGTGCCGACAGCCGCTTTTGGGGGTTTGTTCCTGAAGGCAATTTAGTAGGCAAAGCGGTCGGAATTTGGATCAGCTTTGAATTTGAACGAGGTCAAGACAGCGTGTTGCCGTCTTGGATTCCAACTGGTGTAAGGTTTAACCGCATCGGTGGCATACATTAATAGAGAGAGTATGAATACTCCTATCAGTAAATTAGAGAAGCAGCTCGGCTATCAGTTTAATGATGCTGAGCTGATCCATTTGGCGCTGACACATCGTAGCGCCAATGGTAACCATAATGAACGTCTTGAGTTTCTGGGCGATTCAATTTTAAGTTTTGTCATTGCTGATGATTTGTATCACCGCTTTCCAAGAGTGAATGAAGGTGATATGAGCCGCATGCGTGCAACATTAGTTCGTGGCAATACCCTTGCTGAACTAGGTCGTGAATTCGACTTGGGAGAGTACTTAAAATTAGGTCCAGGTGAGCTGAAAAGTGGCGGATTTCGTCGAGACTCCATTCTGGCGGATGCCGTGGAGGCTATCATTGGTGCTGTGTATCTCGACAGTGATATTGAGATGGTGCGTAAGGTCATACTGAGCTGGTACCACTCAAGATTGGAAGCCATTCAGCCAGGCGTATCCCAAAAAGATCCTAAAACGCGGTTACAAGAATTCCTACAGGGCAGAAGAAAACCTCTTCCTTCATATTCTGTGACTAAAATTAAAGGTGAAGCACACAACCAAGAGTTCACGGTGGCGTGTGAAATTACAGGGCTGGATGAACCTGTTATCGGTAAAGGTACAAGTCGTCGCAAAGCGGAGCAAGCAGCGGCTGAATTAGCATTAGGACGACTCACCAATGTCTGATGAAAAAGAATTTGATTTGGACGTGTATTTCGAATCTGACAAGCAACAATCTTCGACTGAAAACCAGCATTGTGGTTTCATCGCGATTGTTGGTCGTCCTAATGTCGGCAAGTCAACGTTGCTCAACCAACTGTTGGGGCAGAAGATTTCAATCACCTCTCGTAAACCACAAACGACGCGTCATCGCATTATGGGCGTGGATACCGATGGTGATTATCAAGCCATTTTTGTTGATACTCCGGGGCTTCATATTGAAGAAAAGCGAGCGATCAACCGCTTGATGAACCGTGCTGCGAACAGCTCATTGAGTGATGTGAACCTAGTATTTTTCTTGGTTGATGGTACGCACTGGACTAACGATGATGAGATGGTGTTCACCAAACTCAATAAGTCAAACCTCCCGGTTGTGCTGTGTGTTAACAAAGTTGATAACGTAAAAGATCGCAATGAAGTTATGCTTCATATGCAGTCTTTATCGGAAAAAATGGACTTTGTGGACGTTGTGCCTATTTCTGCTAAACACAATAAAAACATTGATGTGCTGCGTGAACACGTGCGAGAGTATTTACCGAAAGCGACGCACCATTTCCCTGAAGAGTATGTGACCGATCGTTCTCAGCGTTTTATGGCGTCCGAAATTGTCCGTGAGAAACTCATGCGCTTCACTGGTGAAGAGTTGCCTTACTCGGTTACAGTTGAGATCGAGCGATTTGATTACAACCCTGAAACCGATGGCTTTCACATTAACGCGTTGATCTTAGTTGAGCGTACTGGTCAGAAAAAAATGGTGATCGGGAAAGGCGGCGAGAAAATCAAAACCATTGGTCGTGAAGCTCGTCTGGATATGGAAGAGCTATTTGAACGTAAGGTTTACCTAGAAACGTGGGTGAAAGTGAAATCGGGTTGGGCAGATGATGAGCGTGCACTGAGAAGCTTAGGTTATATTGATGACCTTTAGAGATAAATTGGTGTAAGTTAGAAGGGAGTGTCGTGCTCCCTTTTTTGTGTCTGTTGAATTAAGCTTTGTGCTTGTAAGTCATGCGATCAGCATTGTTGTCTTTGGTTACTTAAGAGAGTCGTGTATGTCCGATGGGTTACAGCGATGCTTTGTGTTGCATCGTCGACCTTACAGTGAAACCAGCCTGATTTTGGATGTGTTCAGTGAAGAATACGGTCGTATGTCGATCATGGCGAAAGGTGCCCGAAGCAAACGATCTAATTTGAAAGGTGCACTGCAACCCTTTACGCCACTTTTAATGAAGTGGTCAGGCAAAGGAAGCATGCGGACATTGCGTCAAGCTGAACCTATCAGTCTTGGGCTTCCTCTTTCTGGTATTTACCTTTATTCGGCGCTGTATGTGAATGAGTTGATTGGCCGACTTTTGGAAAATGAAACCCCTTACCCTGCGTTATTCCATGACTATCTACTGGTTTTAACTGAACTGGCACAAGCCGATAATCCAGAGCCTCCATTGCGTCGTTTTGAACTCGCTTTGCTCTCTTCTATGGGATATGGCGTAGATTTTATGCATTGCTCGGGAACGGGGGAGCTGGTTGAGCCCGAAATGACTTACCGCTATCGAGAACAAAAGGGTTTTATTGCGAGTGTAAGGCGAGACAATCTGACATTCATGGGAAATGAGTTGATTGCTATTAGTGAGCGACGCTTTACAACTAAAGAGCAACTTAAAGCCGCAAAACGCTTTACACGTATAGCACTAAAGCCTTATCTTGGCGGCAAACCACTAAAAAGCAGGGAACTGTTTCTCCCAAGAACAGCCTTTCCCGGAGCACGGAGTATTGAAGAATGAGCTCAATTCTACTCGGGGTAAACATTGACCATATTGCCACTTTGCGAAACGCACGTGGAACTAAATATCCAGATCCTGTACATGCTGCGGAAATTGCAGAGCGTGCTGGAGCAGACGGCATTACGATTCATCTTCGTGAAGATCGTCGCCACATTACGGATCGAGATGTAAGAATTCTGCGCGAGACACTTCAAACCAGAATGAACTTGGAGATGGCGGTGACGGATGAAATGGTTGAAATTGCCTTGCAAACCAAACCTGAATACGTTTGTTTAGTACCAGAAAAGCGCGAAGAGCTGACAACCGAAGGTGGCTTGGATGTGGTCGGTCAGCTGGAAAAAATCAAAGCCGCGACACAAAAATTGACCAAAGCGGGCATTAAAGTGTCTTTGTTCATTGATGCGGATCGCGAGCAAATTGATGCGTCAAAAGCGTGTGGAGCCCCTTACGTTGAGCTTCACACAGGTCATTACGCTGACGCTATTACAGAGTGCGAACAAATTAATGAGTTGAAAAAGATCGCGGCTGGCGCGAGTTATGCCGACAGCATCGGCATTAAAGTTAATGCAGGGCATGGTTTGACTTACCATAATGTAGGGCCTATTGCGGCGTTACCAGAACTGTATGAACTAAATATCGGTCACTCTATTATGGGGCGTGCGGTTTTCGATGGTTTGCATAAAGCGGTCGCTGATATGAAAGCCGTCATGCTTGAAGCTCGTCGTTAATTTTTATCTACACTCTTAGCCGCTGCGGCATACTGTGGTGGCTATCCCCCTTCTCGAATTAGCCTATAAGCGGAGATCTTATGCCCATAGTAGGATTAGGAACGGATATTGCCGAAATTGATCGTTTCGATAGATCCCTGTCCAAACTTGGTGAGGCATTCGCAAAACGAATCTTAACAGAGTGTGAGCTGGTAAAGTTTCATGCAACGAATCAACCGGCTCGTTTTCTTGCCAAACGATTTGCTGCTAAAGAAGCAGCATCAAAAGCCCTCGGTACAGGAATTGCGAAAGGGGTTACCTTTCATGATTTTACTGTGTCTAATGATGCCAATGGAAAACCAGTACTCTCCCTTCATAACCAAGCATTAGCATACGCAACAAGTGCTGGTGTGATGCACATCCACCTTTCTATATCTGATGAACGTCATTATGCGGTAGCAACCGTAATCTTTGAGCGATAACCCAATCACTGTTCTACACTCATATTAGGGGGCAATGTAATCCGTTGACCTCACAATTATCAGGCTATGAGATGGGTGTATGAAGTTAACAAGGATCAGTTTACTATTTACATTGTTTTCATTTTCAGTTTTTTCAGAAGACTGGGGTTTTTCAGGGTTTGGCAACGTTGGCTACAGTTACGATACCAGTGACAGCTTTGGCTACATGCGTGAACTTACACAAAAAGCCGATCCCGAGAGTGATGGTTCGTTTCGACCTGACTCCAAGATCGGTGCTCAGATTAACTACAATATCAATTTAGACTGGGATGCGACTGTCCAATATGTGATTGCGGAAAGGGCGGGCAACGAGGCGCTTGATGGTTTAGAGCTCGCATTTTTAGCGTATCGCCCAACAGTCGATATAGACATTCGTGTTGGTCGAGTGGGGTACAACGTATTTTGGTTCGCAGATACACGCCGTGTCGATTACGGTCATCTCTGGGGGCACTTACCACAAGAGATATACAGCTGGATCCCCTTGCAAAATATCAATGGAATCGATTTAACTTATCGATTTTATGTAAATGATGTCAGCTTTTCTTCTGCTTTTCAGTACGGTCTAACACAAGCAACAACCGACTTATACGAGGGCTTTGAACCCAATCGATTCCATAGTAATAGTGCGCTTTCATTGAGCTTGGTCGCAAACTGGGACTTATGGCGAGCTCGTGCTTCTTATGCTCAGCTTCGGGTTGATTCGGATCTTCCTTCACCGATAGACAATCTAAAACGTAACTTAGACCAAATTGGCAGTTTAGGTTTGGGACCAATTAGTGATGAAGCCAACTCTTATAGTCAAAAAATGAATGCTTTAGGCGTGATCGTTCGATATGGTCAAGTTGGAGTGGAATACAATGATGGTACTTGGCATCTACTGAGTGAGCTTGTAAGAGTAAAAGCCGACAAAG
Source organism: Vibrio sp. S9_S30 (assembly GCF_014694455.1). Lineage (GTDB taxonomy): Bacteria > Pseudomonadota > Gammaproteobacteria > Enterobacterales > Vibrionaceae > Vibrio. The sequence goes on from NZ_JAAUWT010000001.1 coordinate 22,189, forward strand.
CAATGCTGCCTCAAGGTCAAGGAGGGTATATCAGCCTTGGTCGTCGGTTTAATGAGGTTACACCCTTTATGAGTCATTCTTGGTTCACCCCCGCAGTTGACAAGCTAGAAGCTCAATACGATTGGAGCATTTTACCTTATCCAAACATAGCGCAATTACAGCAAGGGGCGATAGCGTCAATCAATGCTGCTTTAATCGATCAATCTACTTGGTCTTTTGGTGCTCGTTGGGATGTGACAGAGCAAGTGAGTCTTAAGGCACAGGTTGATTTTGTACATATTGAAGATACAGGGCACGGGCTTTGGGCGACACAATTGTCACAGCCCAAACCGGATACTGAGGTGCAAGTATATTCACTTTCAGCCAGTTTTATCTTCTAGGTGGTAACATGAGATTAATAACATTAATTTTGTTGCTGGTTGTAAGCCCTTATTCAGTTGCGGATATGTACATTGTGGTTGGTACCCAAAGTGACCTCGAAAGCATCACTGAAGAGCAGGTTGCGGGGTTGTATCTTGGTCGAAATCGAGGGATGAAGGACCGTAGGCTCACAATTCTGGAACGCAGTGGTGACGTGAGAGAAGTGTTTTATAAAGAGATCAGTAATTTGTCGTTGAGCCAAGTGAACGCGCATTGGGCGAAACTGAAATTTTCTGGTCGAGTTCGTGCCCCTTTGGTGATGAAAACCGAAGAAGAGTTGCTTGAGCATTTACTGAAGGATAAGTCTGCACTCGGGTATGTTCGAAATAAACCCACACATTCAAAATTAAAAGTGATTTTAACGATTAGTCATGATGAATAGACAAGCACTTGCTAACCGGCTTTTGGTAACTGTGATCCTATTTTCGCTGATGTATTTAGTGTTAGCGGCCAGTTTTCTATCCCTATTTTATTTCGAAAGGGCAAGGTTAAACGTGAGGGACATGGAAGAGAAGTTGGTGCTCACCGTATCCAATTCTGCATCGATAGCGCTCTATGTGGATAACCCTGAGATTGCTGATGAAGTGATGAGTTCTTTATTGCTTCATGACGAATTTAATGGTGTCAAACTACTGGGGATAGATAACGTAGAGTTTAGCCTATCTAAGCTATCAGATAGCAGTGAACAATGGAAAAACGTCACTCGTTTCCCTTTAGTCTCACCAGTAAAAGATGAAGTCATAGGGCATTTACTCCTTGATGTTAACCAAGAATATTTGGACTCCGTAACCCAAGAGAAAGTGCTTATTCAGCTGGTTATGCTAGTGAGTCAGTTACTGATGTTGCTGGTCGTGACCGCATTTGCTGTTCGTAAGGTTGTAGGAACACCATTAAAGGCATTGGCGGAGAATCTATCTAAGGTAGAGCCTGGGCGAGACGATATGCTGCCATACAACAATGAAAATAGAGATAATGAAATCGGGTTGGTCACTGCAAGCGTCAATCGATTTGTGGAAGCTTCACACCAAGCCATCGAGACTGAGCGAAATTTACGTGCCACGATTGAGCGAATGGAGCGCCATTACCGCCATATATTTGAAACCACGCAAGTTGGCATCCTTGTGTTGGATAAGAATGGTCATTTGATCCATAGTAATCCCACCCTGTTTGGTCGTTTAATTAAAGAAAGCTTTGAACTCACCTCGCTATTAGAAACTCAGCCGTTCTTTGAGCATGTCTTCCAAAACCCAGAATTCGCATGGCAGATGTCGGAACAAACGATTTCTAGCGGTGATGTTGCCTCTGGTGATCTTCGCATTAATAAAAAATACGGCAATGAGCAATGGGTGCATTTACTGCTGTCTGCCCATAAGGAGGAAGAAAGTGGTGAGTGGATAATCGAAGGCATCATGTACGACATTACGGTTCGAGTGCAAAAAGAACGAGATACCATGCTGCTCGCCTTAGAAGATAACCTTACAGGGTTAAAAAATCGTCGTGGCTGTGAACGTTTTGTTGCTCGGCTTATCAGCCAAAAAGAGGCGGTTTACATCGCAACGATGATGGTGGACTTGGATGGGTTTAAAAATGTGAATGACACACATGGTCACGCCGCGGGCGATGAAGTGCTTTGTACCATTGCTCGACGACTAAAGCGAGTCGCGAGGGGGCGACAGGATGTGATAGGGCGATTAGGGGGAGACGAGTTACTGGTCATTTTAGCGCTAGAGCAGATGAATCCGGGGGTGCTTGCTGGCATTGCCGAACAGATTGTTGATATTTGCTCTCAACCTATAGAATTGCCGTCGCGCGCTTTTGTGAATATTGGTGGCAGTGTCGGCGTCTCTTATATGTGTCTTTCTGATATTGAATTCGAGGTATTGCTTAAGCAGGCCGATGAGGCAATGTACCACGTGAAACAAAACGGTAAGAATGGTTACGCATTTTATAGCCCAGAGCTACGTCGTGCGTAGCTCCTTGTTTGGCTATGCCGTAATACTTGGTCAAGCGAACAAAATCGGGTCATGCAGGAACAAAGTTTAATGGATGTAATGCTGCGCGCTGGCGAGAACCTTTTCCATTTCATCTTGAAGTTCAAATAGTTCAGGTTCAACCGTTTCAATGTCTGAGCCGGATCTTAATGCTTTTTCAATTTCCGCGCATACTTTCTTGAGCCTTGGTACACCGCTGTAAGAACAGCTGCCATGGAGTTTATGAATATGGTGGATCAGTTGTTCATGGTTCTGTTTATCACCATTGATGACGCTTTCAACAAACAGATCCACTTCTTTGATGTAATCCACCAACATGTGCAGCATCTCGCGAGCGAGGTCTTCTTTGTTTGCTGCCTGTTTCAATGCAAGATTCCAGTCAATGATGGCTGTATTGTTGCTTTCATTTGTAGAATCATCGGGCTGAATTTGCTCGCTGATTTCCAATTTATCGACTTGGTTTTCGTCAGTGTGGGGGCTCCAATGTACGAGCACTTGCTGCAGAATATGTTCTTCGATGGGCTTAGTGAGATAATCGTCCATTCCCGCTTTTAGAAGACGATCTCGCTCACCAGCCATAGCATGTGCAGTGACGGCAATGACGGGCGTATGGGAGTTAAATTTGGTTTTCTTCACTTCTTGACACGCCATGACCCCATCCATTTTTGGCATTTGAATGTCCATCAACACAATATCAAACGCTTGTTGCTGTGCCGCGGCGACAGCTTGTTCACCATTACTGCATGTCACAACGTGGTCAACTCGTTCTCTTAGTAAGGCGGCAATGAGCTTAAGGTTGGCTGGGTTATCGTCCACTGCCATGATTTTAAGAGGAAGTTTTTGCTGGTGATCAACGGAATCAATAACAGGCAGAGTCAGTTCTGGGGAGGCATGATATTGCGTTAGCGCTTGCAGTAACTTGCGCCTAGAAAGGGGTTTCGTGATGCACTGTACATGATGCTCGGTCACCAGCTGTTCAGATAAAGCCAACTCGGTGCTGGGCAATCCCAAAATAACGTTATTTGCAATTTCACGAGCCCTTGCTATCCATTGTTCTACAGAAGCGATATCGCACTTTTGGTTTGGTGGCAGGTTTAAGAGCACGAATTCGTGATTTTCTATATGCTCTGGCATGCTTGAACGATAGGTCACCAGCAGCCCTTCGTTGATCAATTGCTGTTGGATCACAGAGGCTGCTTGCATATTGGGTTCAATCAAGAGCAGGTTTTTATTTTTGAGTGCTTGTGTGTCTACATCATTGTCTAAAGGCATATCACTGGCGGCTAAGCGCAAGGTAAACCAGAATGTGGAACCTTGGTGCAGCCGACTTGTTAGGCTGACTTCTCCCCCCATTTGCCCTACTAACTTTTGAGTAATAACAAGGCCTAACCCCGTCCCGCCATATCGGCGAGAAATACTGGCATCAGCCTGACTGAACGCTTGGAATAGTTGCGCTTGTTGACGCTCAGAAATACCAATTCCCGTATCACGAACCATAAATTGCAGCTCAATGAAGTCTTCTTTGAATGTGCGCAGTTCAACGCTGATATCAATGTTGCCGCGCTCTGTAAACTTGATGGAGTTACCCACAAGGTTGGTCAGTACCTGCTGAATTCGCAGGGGATCGCCTACCACACCCGCCGGAATTTTAGGATCAATCTTAAGCGTGAGTTCGAGCCCTTTTTCATGTGCGCTGGTGGCTTGCAAGCTCGCGACCTCTTCAAGGCACTCCTGAAAATCGAACGGAATGTTTTCTAGTGCCAGTTTCCCAGCCTCCAATTTCGAGAAATCGAGAATGTCATTGATGATGCTCAGTAGGTTGTTCGCACTGCGTTCAATCGTTTGAAGATAATCTTGTTGGCTAGATGACAAGCGAGTTTTCAGCATTTGCCTTGTAAACCCAATCACCCCATTTAAAGGGGTTCTCAGTTCGTGAGACATGTTGGCTAAGAATTCGGACTTCACCCGCGCCGCTTCTTGCGCACGTTTTTTCGCAATATCCAATTCAACGTTTTGGATTTCGAGTTGTTCGAGTGTTTCTCGTAGATCCGACGTTGCTTGATCAATGCTGTGCTGCATTTCAACATGGTACTCAGACAACGACATCGCCATCGCATTGATGCCGTTTTTTAGTGCATCCAACTCACCATGCATTTTTCCTTCGATTCGCACATCTAAATGACCACGTCGAATTCTATCCACCATATTCTTCATATGGGTGATCGGTAAGGTGACGTCTCGCATTAGGCGGTAAGCAAACAAAGCAGACAAACCCAATCCCAGCAATAACACCAATAAAGCCGCAAAAATCTCTTGGTATTGTTGCAATCGAACGGCAGATAAATCGAGCTCAATCGCGATATAGCCTAGTGCTTGATTTAGGTCCGTTTGACGACCATTGGCATCGGTGTATTTTCCCTCTGCCAGAATGGGGGTGCGTATAACTAAGTCAGTGTCGACTAAATCAATGGTGCTGAGTAATGGTATGGGCTGATCTTTTGGAAACGTTAACGATTCAAAATCTGGGTGGAAGTTGGATGTAACAAACAAATTATGGTCAGATGTGAACACCGCAATACTTCGAACGATATTGGAATTTTTTCGATGAGCGTAGCTTATTAATCGACGAACGGCTTCGCGGCTGCGTTGATCCATACCGATTTCGCTGGCGATGGCGATAGGTTCAATAATGCTTTTACCTGTTGAAATCAGCTGAGACTCAAGGTCGTTATAGCGATTGGAGGTAAAGAAAGCACTCAGCAATAGACCGACAATAAGAGTAGGGGCTAAGGTGAGGGTAATTACGCGTGCTCTTAAGCCGTATCGTGTCATATTCTCATTACTGTCTGGATATGGGGAAATGGAAATAACTTGCTCAAGCTTTTTACATCAGGCAAGAGTAGCTAGGCTATATACCCATTATAAACGAAGAAGCGATTAGCTTAATCAAGTCTGCCGAATTCGACAATCTCTGTGGAGGGAAATAGTGACTCTGAATGAGAAAACACTGAAGCAAAATAGGCAATGAAAGTATGGCATGCTTTTATCCGCCCCAAAATCACCTGTGGAAACCGAGCATCATGTCGCGTGTGGTGGATGTGATTTTCCGTGCTTGGAACACGTCGTTCAGGTTGAATATCAAGCCTGACATAACAACCGTTGTCGTCCAATTTTCTCGATTAGGAGCGAAAGTGGTCGTGTATGTTTCTTGTAATCCTGCTACGCTTGCACGTAACAGTCAGAGCTTACATACCTGAACAAGGCTACAAACTAAAAAATCGGGATGCTTGATATGTTTCCTCATATCAGCCATTTAGAAAGCATGGCGCTATTTGAAAAAGATTAACTTCACACATACTAGGTTAATAAACCCAAACATCTGCTAAAGCATGGCAACATCCTGCTGCGTGGATATTTTGTTGGAGAATCGGTAGGTGGTTTACCTGTATGTCTGTTGCTAGATAGGAAAGAAACATGGTCGCTGTACGCGGTGCACATTTAAATACTGAAGAATTTGAATTAGACAGCTGGGTAGCCAGTTTAAAACAAGATGAAAAAACCAGCCTTAAGTTGCTGGCGGTTTATCGTCACTGTGAAGAACTTCTCCGTGATAGACCACAAGCTCAACTGTTATTGTGGCGTGGTCGAGAGATGATTGAAATTCTCATTACTTTATCTATGGATGCGCCGACGCTCATTTCTGCTCAACTATTCCCAGTGGTCACCTCCGGCTTTTATGACCGCGAAGAGTTAATTGAAAAGTATGGCAAAGAGACGCTAAAACTGATCGATGGCGTGGAAGAAATGGCGGCAATCGGTCAATTAAATGTCACACTTGATGGCTCGGAAGCGTCTGGACAAGTCGATAATGTGCGACGAATGCTGCTAGCAATGGTCGACGATTTCAGATGCGTGGTTATTAAGTTGTCTGAGAGGATTTGTAATTTACGTGAAGTGAAAGACGAATCTGATGAAGTGCGTCAAGCCGCAGCGAAAGAATGTGCCAACATATATGCGCCTTTAGCCAACCGCTTGGGGATTGGTCAGCTAAAGTGGGAAATTGAAGATTACGCGTTTCGCTATCAGCACTCAAAAACCTACAAGCAGATCGCCAAACAGTTATCAGAAAGACGTATTGTTCGAGAGCAATACATCGAAGACTTCGTGACGGATCTGTCTCAGGAAATGAAGACCTGCAACATTAATGCAGAGGTCAGTGGTCGCCCTAAACACATCTACAGTATTTGGCGAAAAATGCAGAAAAAGAGCTTGGCTTTTGATGAGCTTTTTGATGTCCGAGCAGTACGTATTATTGCCGACAAACTGCAAGACTGTTATGCCGCTTTAGGGGTGGTTCACACCAAATATAAGCACTTACCTAGTGAATTTGATGACTACGTTGCCAACCCCAAACCCAACGGTTACCAATCCATTCATACGGTGATCTTAGGGCCGGAAGGCAAAACCATCGAAATACAAATTCGAACCAAGCAAATGCATGAAGATTCGGAACTGGGGGTTGCGGCGCACTGGAAATATAAGGAAGGCGCATCGAGTGTTCGTACGGGTTATGATGAGAAAATCACATGGCTGCGTAAACTGCTGGATTGGCAAGAAGAGATGTCCGATTCCGGTGAGATGCTGGATGAGCTGCGAAGCCAAGTCTTTGATGATCGTGTCTACGCCTTTACTCCACGCGGTGACGTGGTCGATTTGCCCATGGGGGCAACACCGCTTGATTTTGCTTATCACATCCACTCTGAAGTTGGACATCGCTGTATTGGAGCCAAGGTCGCGGGTCGAATTGTGCCGTTTACGCACAAACTGACCATGGGTGACCAAGTTGAAATCATCACATCGAAAGAACCGAACCCTTCTCGCGACTGGTTGAACCCATCGCTAGGCTTTGTTCATTCTGGTCGTGCACGCGCCAAAATTAACGCATGGTTCCGTAAGCAAAGCCGAGAGAAAAACCTTGAGGCAGGGCGTGAAATTTTAGAAAACGAGTTAGCGAAAATTGGTGCTTCTTTAAAAGATGCCGACCGATATGCGCTGAAACGATTCAATGTAAACACGCCCGATGAGCTCTATGCGGGCATAGGCAGTGGTGATTTGAGAATCAATCAAATTATCAATCACATCAATGCATTGGTGAATAAACCCACCGCAGAAGAGGAAGACCAACAAGCGCTAGAGCGTCTTCTTGAAAAAGAAAACAAAGCGCCTGCACAAAGTCGTCCGAAAAAGGACGCAGTGGTTGTCGAAGGGGTGGATAACCTCATGACGCACTTGGCACGTTGTTGTCAGCCAATACCCGGTGATGAAATTTCGGGCTACATTACGCAAGGGCGTGGGATTTCTGTCCATCGAAGTGACTGTGAGCAACTTGAAGAGCTCCGGCATCACGCACCAGAGCGGATCATCGATACCGTCTGGGGAAGCGGCTTTGTTGGCTCTTACATCATTACCGTTCGGGTCGAAGGGTTAGAGCGAGGTGGGTTATTAAAAGACATCACCACCTTATTTGCGAATGAGAAAATCAAAGTAACGAGCATGAAAAGCCGTACGGATTATAAAAAGCAAATGTCGATAATGGATTTCGATTTAGAAGTCACCAACGTGGACATATTCATGCGTATAACGAAGCGTGTTGAGCAAATTAAAGATGTGATGACGGTGAAACGTTTAGGTTAAAACTCTCGTCAATGATTTAGAGAGTGTGCAGTTAAAGTTAATGAAAAGGTGAGTGGTTATGCTGCTCACCTCTTTTGTTTAGAGACTTCCTCATTCAGAAAGTGTGTATTTAAGGGGTAGAGAAATGAGTCATCCAATTGAACAGCTTAAGCAAATTATGGTGCAGCTTAGAGACCCAGAAGTCGGCTGTCCTTGGGATTTAAAACAAGACTTCGACAGCATTGTGCCCCACACCATTGAAGAAACCTATGAGGTGGTGGACGCCATTCATAAGCGTGATTGGATCAACTTGAAAGAAGAGTTGGGTGATTTATTGTTTCAGGTCATTTTCTACAGTCAGCTCGCAAAAGAAAAAGAGTTATTCGACTTTGATGATGTCGTAGAAGGCATGAATGAAAAACTGACTCGACGTCATCCACATGTTTTTTCAGACGTCAAATTTGGCAGCGACGCTGAAATCAATGCGAATTGGGAGCAAGAGAAAGCCAAAGAAAAGGTCGAGAAAGGCATTTCTGAGGCGAGCATTCTAGATGCGGTTCCTCTCTCTTTGCCAGCCATGTCTCGTACAAATAAGATTCAGAAAAAGTGCGCCCAATATGGGTTTGACTGGAAGACCTTAGGTCCCGTGGTGGATAAGGTGCAAGAAGAAATAAATGAAGTTATGGAAGAGGTGCAGCAAGTCACACCCAATCAAGATTTAGTGGAAGAAGAGCTGGGTGATTTACTTTTTGCTGTGGTGAATTTTTCTCGACATTTAAACGTCAATCCTGAGTCGGCACTCAGTAAAGCCAACATCAAATTCGAGCGCCGTTTCAGGTTAGTGGAAGAGAAAATTCGAGTGAAAGGCAAGGCGTTAGGGCAATGCACTCTTGAAGAGCTGGACACACTTTGGGATCAAGTCAAAGTGGATGAAAAAAGAAAAAGCCAGTGATTCACTGGTTCTACCAATGCTAAAAAGTGTGAATTTCTTTTGCAGTAGCACGTAAAGTTATCTAACGTATTGAAGTTTGCTGATTTGATTTGAAGCAAAAAATAAAAATATTGAGTGTGATAAGTTTCACGTTGTGGCGGTAACGGCCTTCTGGTATATTTGCATCCCGTCCAGAAGAATTCCATTTCCCTCATTCAACCAATTTCAGGTTAAACATGACGACAAATTACATTTTTGTTACTGGTGGGGTTGTATCCTCTCTAGGTAAAGGTATTGCAGCAGCTTCTTTAGCCGCTATTCTTGAAGCTCGTGGTCTTAAAGTGACTATGATGAAGCTTGACCCTTACATCAACGTTGATCCAGGCACAATGAGCCCTACTCAGCATGGTGAAGTGTTCGTCACGGAAGATGGCGCAGAGACAGACCTAGACCTTGGTCATTATGAGCGTTTTATTCGCACCAAGATGACCAAGCGTAACAACTTTACTGCAGGTCGTGTTTATGCAGACGTTCTACGTAAAGAACGTCGCGGCGATTACTTGGGAGCCACTATTCAGGTTATCCCTCACATCACCAACGCAATCAAAGACCGCGTCATTGCTGGTTCTGAAGGTCACGATGTGGCTATCGTTGAAGTGGGTGGCACAGTAGGTGATATTGAGTCGCTACCATTTATGGAAGCCATTCGTCAACTAGCCGTTGAGCTGGGTCGAGAGCGCGCGATGTTTATGCACCTGACTCTTGTTCCTTACCTTGCAGCCGCTGGCGAAGTGAAAACCAAACCGACTCAGCACTCTGTGAAAGAGCTGCTATCCATCGGTATCCAGCCAGACATTCTGGTTTGCCGTAGCGATCGTATGATCCCCGCAAACGAGCGTAAAAAGATCGCCCTTTTCTGTAATGTGCCAGAAAAAGCCGTTATCTCAATGAAAGACGTAGATTCTATCTACAAAATCCCTCAGTTAATCAAAGCCCAAGGTCTTGATGATCTTGTATGTGCTCGTTTTGGTATCGATGCACCAGAGGCCGATCTGTCGGAATGGGAGCAGGTGATCTACGAAGAAGCGAACCCAACAGCGGAAGTCGTTATCGGCATGGTGGGCAAGTACATCGAACTTCCAGATGCCTACAAATCGGTTAACGAAGCGTTGAAACACGCGGGTCTTAAAAACCGTCTAAGCGTGAAAATTAAATACATAGATTCTCAAGACGTTGAATCCAAAGGTGAAGAAGCCCTTGTAGGATTAGATGCTATTTTGGTTCCTGGCGGATTTGGCGATCGTGGTATCGAAGGAAAAATCCGTGCAGCGCAGTATGCACGTGAAAACAACGTGCCTTACCTAGGTATTTGCTTAGGTATGCAAGTCGCATTGATCGAATACGCACGTAATGTCGTGGGTATGGAAGGTGCACATTCAACCGAATTTAACAAAGAAACACAGTACCCTGTGGTCGGTTTGATCACAGAATGGGTTGACGGTGAAGGTAAAGTTGAAGAACGTACCGAAACTTCAGATCTTGGTGGTACTATGCGTCTTGGCTCACAGCTTTGTCATTTAGCGAAAGGGACAAAAGCACGTGAAATGTACGGTAGCGCAACGATTCATGAGCGTCATCGTCACCGTTATGAAGTGAACAACAATCTTCGCCCACAAATTGAAAAAGCAGGTCTAAAAGTATCTGGTTTGTCAGCAGACAAAAAACTGGTCGAAGTGATTGAGAACCCAGCTCACCCATGGTTTGTAGCGGCTCAATTCCACCCAGAGTTCACTTCAACACCTCGCGATGGTCACCCACTATTTGCGGGTTTCGTGAAAGCGGCTGGTGAATTCCAGCGTGATGAATTAGAGAAGTAAAAGGATACGGGCAGTCGCGAACACAATGCGGCTGCCCTTTAAATTTGACATTTATATTTGAACGAGAGGAAACATTAATGTCTAAGATCGTTAAAGTTCTAGGTCGTGAAATCATCGACTCACGTGGTAACCCAACTGTAGAAGCTGAAGTACACCTAGAAGGCGGTTTCGTAGGTATGGCGGCTGCTCCATCAGGCGCATCTACTGGTTCTCGCGAAGCTCTTGAGCTACGTGACGGTGACAAAGCCCGTTTCCTAGGTAAAGGTGTTCTTAAAGCCGTTGAGGCTGTAAACGGCCCAATCGCTGAAGCTCTAGTGGGCAAAGACGCGAAAGCTCAAGCTGACGTTGATGGCATTATGATCGACCTAGACGGAACAGAGAACAAATCTCAGTTCGGTGCTAACGCTATCCTAGCGGTTTCTCTAGCGAATGCTAAAGCAGCAGCAGCAGCGAAAGGCATGCCTTTGTTTGAGCATATTGCTGAGCTAAATGGCACTCCTGGTCAATTCTCTATGCCTCTACCAATGATGAACATCATCAACGGTGGTGAGCACGCAGACAACAACGTTGATATCCAAGAGTTCATGATCCAGCCAGTTGGCGCTAAGACTCTTAAAGAAGGTCTACGTATCGGTGCTGAAGTATTCCACAACCTAGCTAAAGTTCTTAAGTCTAAAGGCTACAGCACTGCAGTGGGTGACGAAGGTGGTTTCGCTCCAAACCTGAAATCTAACGCAGAAGCACTAGAAGTTATCGCAGAAGCGGTTGCAGCGGCTGGTTACGAACTAGGTAAAGACGTCACGCTAGCAATGGACTGTGCAGCATCTGAGTTCTTCGACAAAGAAGCTGGCATCTACAACATGAAAGGCGAAGGTAAAACGTTTACTTCTGAAGAGTTCAACCACTACCTAGCTGAGCTAGCTAACCAATTCCCAATCGTTTCTATCGAAGACGGTCTAGACGAGTCTGATTGGGCTGGCTTTAAGCACCAAACTGAACTGCTAGGTGATAAGCTTCAACTAGTAGGTGACGATCTATTCGTTACGAACACGAAGATCCTTGCTGAAGGTATCGAGAAAGGCGTAGCTAACTCTATCCTTATCAAGTTCAACCAAATCGGTTCTCTAACTGAGACTCTAGCTGCAATCAAGATGGCTAAAGACGCAGGTTACACAGCTGTAATCTCTCACCGTTCTGGCGAAACTGAAGATGCAACTATCGCTGATCTAGCGGTAGGTACTGCTGCAGGTCAAATTAAGACAGGTTCTATGAGCCGTTCTGACCGTGTTGCTAAGTACAACCAGCTAATCCGTATCGAAGAAGCGCTAGGTGAAAAAGCACCTTATAACGGTCTTAAAGAAGTAAAAGGTCAAGCTTAATTCTTCGTTGAGCTTAGCTTTCATGCTTTAAAAAATGCCTCGCATGTGCGAGGCATTTTTGTTTCTGGCTGACCAAACCTCTTCCGTTCTCTTCGCTCTAACCGCCTGAATATGGTATATATGCCCCTACGTTTTTTTCTTGGATGATATCATGCGATTGTTTGCTATAGCTTTAGTCGGGCTACTGATTGCTTTGCAGTATACTGTTTGGTTCAGTAAGAATGGTGAGCTTGATCTAGTGGCGACTCAAAGAGACATTGCCATTCAAGAGGATGTGAATGAGAAGTTGCGTCAACGTAACCAAGAAATGTTCGCGGAAATTGATGATCTGCGCCAAGGATTGGATGCCATCGAAGAGCGAGCTCGAAATGAGCTAGGGTTAATTAAAAATGACGAAACTTTTTTCCGTATTATTGGTGAAGAAAGCAGTTCCAGATAATCAGATAAAGCAATGACAACAACAGATTCTCACGCAGATGGTGTGATAGCCATCGTTCCAGCGGCAGGTGTTGGTCGCCGTATGCAAGCGAACTGCCCCAAACAATATCTCACCATTGGTGATCAAACCATATTAGAGCACACAGTCCGCCTTCTTCTTTCCCATCCGCAGATCGATCATATCGTGATTGCAGTGAGTGAAGGTGATGAATATTTTTCTGAACTTGCTATTGCCGATCACCCCAAAATAACGCGAGTAGTGGGTGGAGTAGAGAGAGCGGATTCGGTGCTTTCAGGGTTGAACCATATCCATACTCACTTTGAGCATATCGAGTGGGTTCTCGTGCATGATGCTGCTCGGCCCTGTATCACACTTGAAGACATTGATAAGCTTATTTTGGCGTGCAAAGAACATGCGGTTGGCGGCATTTTGGCTGTGCCTGTCAAAGACACCATGAAACGTAGCGATTCCAGCCAACAAATTCAAAGCACAGTGGAGCGTGAAAACTTGTGGCATGCACTTACGCCGCAAATGTTCCGTTGTAAGAGGCTAAAAGAGGTTCTTAAAGATGCGCTTGAAGAAGGCGTGCTTATAACAGATGAGGCCTCGGCCATGGAGCGATGTGGTTATCTGCCACTATTGGTGTCGGGGCGTGCTGATAACATTAAGATTACTCAACCAGAAGATTTGGCACTCGCTGAGTTCTATCTGAGCCGGAATGATTAAGGAATAGAAAATGATTCGAATTGGGCACGGTTTTGACGTGCATAAATTTGGTGGTGAAGGACCCGTTATCATTGGCGGAGTCAAGGTGCCTTACGAATTGGGTCTGGTTGCTCACTCTGATGGTGATGTCGCCCTTCACGCCTTATCCGATGCTCTTCTAGGCGCTATCGCCGAAGGTGATATTGGTCGTCATTTTCCTGATACCGACGACAAATGGAAAGGCGCAGATAGCCGTGCATTGTTGCGAGACGTGTATCGCCTCGTCAAAGAAAAAGGCTACGTAGTTGGCAATGTCGACGTCACTATCATCGCTCAAGCACCCAAAATGGCACCTTATATTCACGCCATGTGCAAATCCATAGCTGAAGATCTCGAAACCGACATTGGCAACGTTAATGTGAAAGCGACGACGTCTGAACGTCTTGGTTTTACTGGCAGAAAAGAAGGCATTGCGACAGAAGTCGTAGCTTTAATCATCAAGAAGTAAATTATGAACGACATTCTCGTCCCATTTGCGTATTCGAATGGAAAGCCTCAAGCTGAGGCTAAACTAAAAGCAAAGCCACAACATTTTGTTGTGAAAGAAGACTTGGGCTTTTCATTTACAGGTGCTGGTGAGCACTTAATGTTGCGCATTCGAAAAACGGGTGAAAACACCAGTTTTGTTGCCAATGAATTGGCGAAAGCGTGTGGCGTGAAATCAAAAGACGTCAGTTGGGCAGGTTTAAAGGACAGACATGCTGTGACAGAGCAATGGTTGAGTGTCCACTTACCTAAAGGCGATACGCCAGACTTTTCGTCCTTTCTAGCACAATACCCCAGCATCGAGATTCTCGACATCACCCGTCACCATAAAAAATTAAGACCGGGAGATTTGAAGGGTAATTTTTTTGATATTACGCTAACACAAGTAACGGATATTCCGAGTGTCGTATCGCGTTTGGAAAGTGTTGCTAAACTCGGCGTACCAAATTATTTTGGGGCGCAGCGTTTTGGACGTGATGGAAACAATGTAGAAGAAGCCCGACGTTGGGGGCGCGAAAATGTGCGCACTCGCAATCAAAACAAACGGAGCCTGTATCTTTCTAGTGCACGTTCTTGGATTTTCAATCACATTCTTTCTAAGCGAATAGAGTCCGGCGTGTGGCAATCCCCACTGGTCGGTGACATCCTTCTGAATGCCGAAGGTGTCTTCAAAGTGACAGACGCTAACCTTGCAGACTGCGAGCAACTTGTTTCTAACGGGGAAGCTGAGATAACTGCTGCGATGGCGGGGGATAACGCGTTGCCGACCACCGATGTCGCATGGGATTTAGAGCAGCCCTGTTTGGATGCCGAGCCTGATTTGATGGCGCTCATTCGTGGCAACAGAATGCGACATGAACGTCGAGCTGTGCAGCTTTTCCCTAAAGATTTGTTATGGGAAGTGCAGGATAATGAGATCGCACTCAAATTCTGGTTACCTTCCGGATGTTTTGCTACTTCTATTATGCGTGAATTGGTGAATGCTGAGGAAGAAGAGCGTGAATTCTCACCTTCGTAGCATATTAACCCTTATCGATATTGGGTAGAGATTTAGATGAAAATATTATTGAGCAATGATGATGGGGTTCATGCTCAAGGCATACATGAACTAAAGCGCGCATTATCAGAGATTGCTGAAGTGATTCTTGTCGCTCCGGATCGGAATCGTTCCGGTGCATCCAACTCCCTCACTCTTGAAACGCCCCTGCGGGTTATTGGGCTAGAAGAAAATGTGTATTCAGTGCAAGGAACACCAACAGACTGTGTGCATTTTGCACTGAATGAATTGTTGAAAGCAGATAAGCCTGACCTGGTTGTTTCTGGGATTAACCATGGTGCCAATTTAGGGGATGATGTTCTCTATTCGGGGACTGTCGCAGCCGCGATGGAAGGTCACTTTCTTGGGGTTCAGTCGATCGCAATCTCTTTGGCGGGCAAGCATCATTTTGAAACCGCCGCACATGTCGCAAAGCAGTTGGTTGAACAGCATCTTAATCATCCTATTCCAACCAATCGACTGATTAATGTGAACGTGCCAGATATTCCGATTCATGCTCTTGAACCTTTCAAAGTGACAAGGCTTGGGGCTCGCCATCATGCCGAGGACATGATTAAGCAGAACGATCCGAGAGGACATACAATATATTGGTTAGGTCCTCCTGGAAAAGAGCAAGACGCAGGGGAAGGAACCGATTTCCATGCCATTTCAAACAGATTGGTATCGATAACGCCGCTTCAAGTTGACTTGACGGCGCATGAATCTTTACCAAGCATGGAGCGTTGGTTAAAAGGGAATAGGTAGATGAGTCATCCGCAAGCCAATAAATTAATTGAATTTTTGCAGGGAATGGGTATCCAAGATGTTAACGTATTGGATGCCATTCGACGATTGCCAAGAGAGTCTTTTGTTTCACAAGCGATGATGCATCAGGCATACGATAACAATGCGTTGCCAATTGGGGCGGGGCAGACAATATCTCAGCCTTACATTGTGGCAAAAATGACGGAGCTCCTAAATCTTCGAACCGATAGTCGGGTACTTGAGGTCGGCACAGGATCGGGTTATCAAACCGCGGTATTAGCCCAATTGGTGGATCATGTTTACTCAATTGAACGTATCAAATCGTTGCAATGGGACGCGAAGCGTAGGTTGAAGCAGCTGGATATTTATAATGTTTCAACCAAGCATGGCGACGGTTGGAAAGGTTGGGCAGCAAAAGCCCCATTTGATGCCATTATTGTCACAGCGGCAGCCAGTGAAGTGCCTACCGCATTAATGGATCAGTTAAACGAAGGGGGGATCTTGGTGATCCCTGTCGGCGAAGCTGAACAAACCTTGATCAAAGTACAAAAAGTTAACGATGAAATCATTACTGAGGTCATTGAAATGGTTAGATTTGTACCATTGGTTTCGGGTGACTTGGCTTAAAGGGAATTGAGTGTCACTAAAAAAAGCAGCTTCGTTTCTTCAAATCATTCTCGCTACTACGCTGGTAGGGTGTGCTGCGCACAGCCCTGCCCCCGTGTCTAGCTTAGGGAAGAGTTATGAGCAAGTAGAGCGTGGTAGCTATCGAGGCAGCTATTACGAAGTTGAACAAGGTGACACCCTATATTTTATTGCTTATGTGACGGGCAAAGATGTTAATCAACTCATTAAATACAATAGACTTTCCCCCCCTTACACCATTCACCCCGGTCAAAAAATTCGATTATGGCAACCTGTTTATGTCGCACCAGATTTGGCTGGAACGGGTTCTGACACAGTAAAAATAGCCTCTGCTGTAACAGCGACAGCGACCACCGCTGGAGCGGCAACAATATCGGCTGCAAGTGTACCTAAATCTAAAGCGATTGAGCCAGAAAAGAAAGAAAAGGTATCCGTTAAAAAAGATTCACCAAAGAAGCTTGATCAATCAAGATCAAAGGAGTATGTTGAGAACAAAAGTAAACAGGTTGTTAACAGCCCTGTTAAAACAATAAAAAAGAATAATACTAATATTTCTAAGTGGTTATGGCCTACCAAAGGTCGAATCACAAAAGGTTTTTCCACAGGGGAACAGGGTAATAAAGGGATAGACATTGCGGGACAGCGAGGTCAATCCATCGTCTCCACTGCGGAAGGAATAGTCGTTTACTCTGGTAATGCACTGCGCGGATATGGCAATCTTGTCATCGTCAAACATAATGACAATTACCTCAGTGCTTACGCCCATAATGAACGCTTGCTAGTAAAAGAAGGACAAAGTGTAAAAGCTGGTCAGAAAATCGCAACAATGGGTTCATCTGGCACCAACAGTGTTCGTTTACACTTCGAAATTCGCTATCAGGGAAAGTCAGTGAATCCTAAGCGCTACTTACCCTAGTTACAATTCAACGACATTGATAGTAGTAATGTCTTGCGAACTCGCCAGGGGGAGGCACTATGAGTATCAGCAATGCAGTAACGAAAGTCGAAGAAGAGTTTGACGTAGAAGCGGTTGCAATAGATCAACCTACCGCAGAAGCAGCAACTCTGACACCTGAAAGACAATCTGAGCCAAAAGAAGACTTTGAAGTTACCTCGAAAAGCTTAGATGCCACTCAACTTTACCTAGGAGAAATTGGATTTTCTCCGCTGCTCACAGCCGAAGAAGAAGTTCTGTATGCGCGTCGTGCGCTTCGCGGAGATGAAGCTGCCCGCAAGCGAATGATTGAAAGCAATTTGCGATTAGTTGTGAAAATTTCACGCCGTTACGGCAATCGAGGTCTTGCATTGCTCGATCTTATCGAAGAAGGCAACTTGGGCTTAATCCGTGCGGTAGAAAAATTTGATCCAGAGAGAGGCTTCCGATTCTCAACTTACGCAACGTGGTGGATCCGTCAAACCATTGAACGGGCGTTGATGAATCAAACGAGAACCATTCGATTGCCAATTCATGTAGTAAAAGAGCTGAATATTTATCTTAGAACAGCTCGAGAGCTTTCTCAGAAGCTTGATCATGAACCAACGGCGGAAGAAATCGCACAAAAACTGGATAAGCCTGTTGAAGACGTGAGTAAAATGCTTCGTCTTAACGAAAGAGTCAGTTCAGTCGATACCCCAATTGGTGGTGAAAGTGAAAAAGCACTGCTTGATATCATTCCAGACGTCAATAATTCTGATCCTGAAGTATGCACTCAGGATGACGATATAAAGCATTCTTTAATTGACTGGCTTGATGATCTCAACCCTAAGCAGAAAGAAGTGCTTGCACGACGCTTTGGTCTTCTTGGTTATGAGCCATCAACCTTGGAAGAGGTCGGTCGAGAAATCAATTTGACACGAGAACGTGTACGTCAGATCCAAGTTGAAGGACTTCGCCGCTTAAGAGAGATTTTAGTGAAGCAAGGTTTGAACATGGAATCGTTATTTAATGTCGAAAACGACTAGATATTGGAATTCAAAGGGAGAGCTGCCAAACGGCAGCTCTTTTTATTTATCCTTGAAATTGTCACTTTTGGGATCTCAGTAGCCTTATTTGTTAACACTCTTAATGCATTTATTACATGTATGTTTGATCTTGGAGTTATTTTTGAGCAAAATATTTCGTAATATTAATAAAAAACAGACAAAGGATTTCAATGAATCGCCTCATTCTACCGACCATTGTATCGGCTTTAGTTTTAACAGGATGTTCTTCTTCTCAGCAGTCTCAAATTGTTAAAGATATCAGTAATTCAACGATTGATGCGGTGTTTGGAAGTTCATCTTCTTCAACAGATAACGCTGTTACGGAAACTCGCTCAACGAAAAAAACAAAATTCTACATAACAGATCCGACGACTCATTCACCAGAGTTTGGCAAGGTAACGTTATCTAAAGCTAAGAACCCGAAAGGGTTGACGGAAGTAAAGATTGGTCAGTCTATTCACTTAGACAGTGGTGGGGAATTGAGTGCGAAAATGTACCTATTCCCAATTACAGTTGAGGGTTTCATTGTGGATAAACCCGTGACTTTCCATAGTATGAGTGCTTTAGCAGTCGTCAATAGCGGACGCTACTACGTAAAGGCTGAGGCTTTTGCTGGAAATAAGCTTGCTGCAACCGGGTATGTTGATATCGAGAGAGGGGTTACGAATAAGGTCAATCTTGCTTTCGAGTAATGGATATTAAACAAGAAGGGTGAGAACATTCTCGCCCTTCATGCTTCTTAACTCACACTAACTTCTTAACTCGTAATCGCTTCTTAAATCCTAATAGCTTCTTAACTCACAACATTTTCTTCAATCGATACAGCGCATCCAACGCCTGTCTTGGGGTAAGATCATCTGGGTCGATATCCGTCAACGCCAACTCAATATCGCTGGGCTCAGGAATTAAACTTAACTGATTCGCTACCTCTACTTGACCTGAGGAGTTAGGTTTTTGGATGCTCAATTGTTCCAGTTGATTCAATTTGGCTCGTGCATTCTTTATCACGGTTTTAGGAACCCCAGCCAAGCTTGCCACAGCCAGTCCATAAGACTTACTTGCAGCGCCTTCTTGTACTGCATGCATGAAGGCGATGGTGTCACCATGTTCGACGGCGTCTAAATGCACATTGGCTAATGCGGGTAATTGGTTTGGTAGTTCGGTCAGTTCAAAGTAATGGGTGGCGAATAAGGTCATGGCACCAATTTGTTTTGCCAGCCATTCTGCACTTGCCCACGCTAATGACAAGCCATCGTAGGTGCTGGTGCCTCGTCCAATTTCATCCATTAATACCAAACTACGAGACGTCGCATTGTGAAGAATGTTGGCCGTTTCTGTCATTTCGACCATGAAAGTCGAGCGACCCGATGCCAAATCGTCCGAGGCGCCAATTCGGGTAAAGATTCGATCTGTAGATCCAATGACTGCAGATTCAGCTGGTACGTAGGAGCCAATGTGCGCCATGAGCGTAATCAGGGCTGTTTGACGCATATAGGTGGATTTTCCCCCCATGTTAGGACCGGTAATGATCAACATTTTCCGCTGTTCACCCAGGTTGATGGGGTTGGCAATAAAGGGTTCGTCCATGACCTGCTCGACCACTGGGTGACGACCTGCCTGAATCTGAATGCCGATTTCATTGTTCAGCGTCGGGCGGCAATAGTCTAGGCTTTCAGCCCTCTCTGCTAAGTTTTGCAATACATCCAATTGCGATAAAGCCGAAGAAAGGTTTTGCATGGCTTCAAGGTGAGGCAGAAGTCGATCGAACAATTCTTCCCAAAGTTTTTTTTCTATCGCAAGCGCTTTGGATTTCGAACTCAGCACCTTGTCTTCATGTTCTTTCAACTCTGGAATGATGTAACGTTCCGCATTTTTTAATGTTTGCCTACGAACATAGTGAGGGGGAACAAGATGGCTTTGCCCGCGGCTGACTTGAATGAAAAAGCCGTGAACATTGTTGTAGCCGACCTTGAGCGTATCAATCCCATGCCGTTCACGTTCCTCAGCTTCGAGTTTGTCTAGGAATTCTGTTGCACCATCTGCGAGGTTGCGCCATTCATCGAGTTCCGCACTGTAGCCTTGTGCAATGACGCCACCATCACGAATCACAACTGGTGGGTTTTCCTTTATGGCACGCTCAAGTAATTCACAGAGCTCTTCTTGAGGAGAGGTAAAAACGGCGAGCTTCTTCAGGTAAGGATGAACCACATTTCCGAGAAGGTCTGATAACTCTGGAAGTTGCTGCATGGCATGACGAAGACGAGCCAGATCTCTTGGTCTTGCACTGCGAATCGCAAGTCTTGCTAAAATTCGTTCTATGTCGCCGATCTGTTTTAACACAGGGTGCAATTCACCAAACAGGGCGCTCTCTTTGATTTCGGAGATCGCATCCAATCGCTGATTTAGGGTGTCTAACTGTCGCATGGGCTGATGCAGCCAACGTTTGAGCATGCGGCTACCCATGGCTGTCGCTGTGTAATCGAGCACTTCTGAGAGGGTGTTTTCCGTTCCCCCTGACAGATTTTGAGTAATTTCTAAATTACGTCGAGTGGCTGCATCGAGAATCACAGAATGATCTTGGCGATCGTAAGTCAATGAGCGAATATGAGGTAGAGCGGTACGTTGTGTGTCTTTCACATATTGGATCAAACAGCCTGCTGCACACAAACCTAATTCCGCTTTTTCAACACCAAAACCAATGAGATCTTTGGTGCCAAATTGCTGATTAAGCTGCTGTTTGGCGGTATGCAATTCAAATTCCCAGACGGGGCGGCGGCGATTGCCATTGCGATTTGCCATCAAATGTACAGGTTCAAAATCTTCAGGAAAAAGCAGCTCTTTAGGGGAGGTACGTTGCAGCTCTGCCGCCATCGCTTCTTCAGTGTTGGGCTCCATCAGCTGGAAACGGCCCGATGTCATATCGAGTGTGGCGTATCCGAATTGATCATTGTGATAGTAAATGGCAGCAATGAGGTTATCCACTCGTTCAGCAAGAAGCGCTTCATCGGTGACGGTGCCAGGTGTCACGATACGAACCACTTTACGTTCTACCGGTCCTTTGCTAGTAGCAGGGTCACCAATTTGCTCGCATATGGCAACCGATTCGCCGAGTTGAACCAGTTTTGCCAAATACCCTTCTACAGCGTGGAAAGGGACACCCGCCATAGGAATCGGTTCACCACCGGAAGCGCCGCGTTTAGTAAGAGAAATATCCAGTAACTGCGACGCCCGCTTTGCATCATCATAAAATAATTCGTAAAAATCCCCCATGCGATAAAAAAGCAAGATATCAGGATTTTCTGCCTTGAGTCTCAGGTATTGCTGCATCATCGGCGTGTGTGTTTGCGTCGCGGTGCTGGTTGTCACTGGTTATTCCTTTTTGATTGTCTTATCAGACAAAAACGTGGTGTAAATGATATTAACCAGTTCGCTAGAAAGCAATGGCGTTTTAGGCTTGGTTGCTATCCAGTGGAGAGGTTAGATAAGTGCATTTTATTGTGGGCTTGAATGGAACACGATATGGCTCCATTGAATGGCAAATCTTAATCATTAAATCTGAACCAATTTCTCATTGATAATAAATTCGATGTTTTTATTTGAAACACATCAATAAACCCTGTAACTGACTTTTATTTTATCAGACCGTTCTGTATCGTTTTGAAAATAAATCTTAAATAGATAACGTTAGCACTAGCCCAGCTAGGCGGTGACTGACAACCAATTGGATAAACGCATGGCTTTTGAACTGTTTTTGTCGGTACTGCTCTCGTTTCCGACGAACGTCTTTTTTATTCCTTTCATCATCTTCTTTGTCATCATGCTCATTGATTTGATCTTTGATATATTTGAAGGCTTATTAGGTGAATTGGATATCGTTGATTTGGATAATATGACGAATGGCAGCCCGATTTTGCCCCCTATATTAACCCAAGTTCCATTGCCTATTGCATTGTGTGCCAGTCTGTTTGTCGCCACAGCGACCGAGTACTACTTGGATACGTTTCTGTTTTCTTCTTTGTCCGACATGCTGTCAATTGTTGTCGGTGCCATTTCATTACCGATTGTGGCGTATATCGCGTTGTACATAGCCTCGATATTACTCAAACCCCTGTCTCCCTTTTTCAACAAAGAACATGCGTTGGCTAAGATCGATTACATTGGTCTCCGAGCAAAGGTACACAGCAGCCAAGTCAGTCAAGAAGTGGGTGGAGAGGTTATGATTTTGCATAACGGCACTGAAGTCGTGTTGAATGCAGTGGCGAGTGGATCGCAAAACATTCAATACGGTGACGAAGTGGTCATTGTATCTAAAGATAATGAATCGCAGCGCTATTTTGTCGCGAAAGCATAAATATAAAAGGCGTTGGTCACGGTTTTATCTTCCAGTAAGGTGTTCATCTTTGTCGGTGTCGCGCTGCATGATCGAACCAGCAATACAGGCTATCTCTCACTATGAACATAACCTGTTCCGGGAACCCTTGGCGTCGCAGTGCGCATATGTACACACTGTTATCGCAAAAGCCGAGCAGAAACGGAAAGAAGTGCCGCCCCAGATTCTTGAAAATTAACGGTTGTTGCCGATACGTAAATTGCCCAGAATAGCGTTGTTCTGGGCATTTTTTATGGGGTTGAAACATGATGTCACAAAGAGAATTAAGCCAACAATTAGGCGAAGTTCTGCAAAGAAAGAAGATCGTGATGACAACGGCTGAATCGTGCACTGGAGGGGGAGTCGCAAGCGCGATTACTGATATTGCCGGCAGTTCAGCTTGGTTTGACCGAGCGTTTGTCACTTACAGCAATGAAGCCAAAATGGACATGTTGTCAGTGAAACCAGAGACTCTGGAGTCATACGGTGCAGTGAGTGAACCCGTGGTGATGGAAATGGTCAGCGGCGCACTCCAACATTCGCTGGCCTCTATTGGTATCGCAATCAGTGGTGTTGCAGGACCGGGTGGAGGCAGTGAAGATAAGCCTGTAGGGACGGTTTGTTTTGCTTGGATGTCAGAGCAAGGGTGGCAAAAAGTTGAAACTTGTCATTTTGAAGGTGATCGCGCTCAAGTCCGTGAATACGCAGTCAGGCATGCTTTGCAGACTTTGCTACAGTACCTACAAGATGAGAAAAGTGAGTATTCCTAAAGGGTTAAATGCTCAATCTCGAAATTTTTTCATACAGGTGTGGACACTGTATGAATCAACAGTATAATAGCCAGCATAATCACGAACACGTTGTGTGGAGATACGGATGGACGATAACAAACAAAAGGCGTTAGCCGCAGCACTTGGGCAAATTGAAAAGCAATTCGGTAAAGGCTCTATCATGCGCCTTGGTGATAATCGTACGATGGATGTTGAAACCATCTCTACAGGTTCACTTTCACTGGATATCGCTTTGGGTGCTGGTGGATTGCCAATGGGGCGTATCGTAGAAGTCTATGGTCCTGAGAGTTCGGGTAAAACCACACTCACTCTTGAGCTTATCGCTGCAGCACAACGTGAAGGCAAAACCTGTGCATTCATCGATGCAGAACATGCTTTGGATCCTATTTATGCGAAGAAATTGGGTGTTGATATCGATGCTTTGCTTGTTTCTCAGCCAGACACGGGTGAGCAAGCGCTAGAGATATGTGACGCATTAGCTCGCTCAGGTGCTATCGATGTTATGGTGATTGACTCCGTAGCAGCTTTGACGCCAAAAGCAGAAATTGAAGGTGAGATGGGCGATAGCCACATGGGTCTTCAAGCACGCATGCTTTCTCAAGCCATGCGTAAGCTAACGGGTAACCTTAAACAATCAAACTGTATGTGTATCTTCATCAACCAAATCCGTATGAAGATTGGTGTTATGTTCGGTAACCCAGAAACCACTACGGGTGGTAATGCACTGAAATTCTACGCATCTGTTCGTCTTGATATCCGCCGTACAGGCTCTATCAAAGATGGCGATGAAGTGGTGGGTAACGAGACTCGTATTAAAGTAGTTAAGAACAAAATTGCAGCACCGTTTAAACAGGCTGAGACCCAAATTATGTATGGTCAAGGGTTTAACCGTGAAGGTGAGCTTATCGACTTGGGCGTGAAGCATAAGTTGGTTGAGAAAGCCGGTGCTTGGTACAGCTACAATGGCGACAAGATTGGTCAAGGCAAGGCTAATGCGGGGAAATACCTTCGTGAACATGCCGATGTTGCGAAAGAGATCGACACCAAGCTTCGTAATATGCTTTTGGTTGTCGCACAGCCTGAAGAGCCAGAAGTAGGCGAAATGCCAAAAGAAGAAGAGTTTTAATTTCTCTTACTGATTTTTAAAGCCCTGCAATGCAGGGCTTTTGTGTATTAAAAGTCCGTATACAAAGAGCCTAGATGCATCAGAAAAAAATACAGTCGCCTTCCTCTCATTCAGCACTTTCGAGTAAAGAAGCGGCCATTCATTTGCTCAGCCGTCGGGATCACGGGGAATACGAGCTTTATCAAAAATTAGCTTTTAAAGGGTACGACGAAGAACAGATCCAAGAAGCGGTCAATTTCTGTATTGCTCACAATTATCTCGATGATCTTAGCTACGCCAAAAGCCAGATACGCCAACACGTTTACAAAGGTCATGGCGAGCGCCGCATTCGACAAGAGTTGAGCCAAAAACGGGTATCGGAATCGGTTATTGAAGAGGTCATGAAAGAGGAGCCACAAGATTGGTTTGAATTGGCAAAAGCGGCAGCGGAAAAAAAGTTTAAAGGCATAAAAGCCAAAGACCAGAAGGAATACGCCAAACAAGTGCGTTTTTTGCAATATCGCGGTTACAGTTTCGATCAAATCAGCTATGCGTTAAGTGATGAAGAATAGAGCGTGACTATAGGCTATTCAAGGCAAACCCTGTTCTGATTTCCATTTCTCTTTAGCGATAGTGCTTACCACTCTTTGTCTGATTTTCTTATGAATACTCTGTGACTTTGTTCTTTCTAAGATTTTGTTTTCATTTCTCTTTTATAAATGGGGAATTGTTGCTCGAATAATTTCTTGTTGAATCTCGCATCTTTAGGTCTGTTGGGTATACAATGTGGCAAAATTCTAACTCGACTATTTTTAGGAAGAGCTGCATGTACATGAGCACTGACGAGGTTCGCAACGCGTTCCTTAAGTTCTTTGAAAGCAAAGGACACCAAATCGTAGACAGTTCATCGTTAGTTCCACATAACGATCCGACCCTGCTGTTCACTAACGCAGGTATGAACCAATTTAAAGATTGTTTCTTAGGCTTAGAAAAACGAGCCTACACTCGAGCAACTACGTCTCAACGCTGTGTACGTGCTGGCGGTAAGCACAATGATTTAGAAAATGTGGGCTTTACTGCTCGCCATCATACTTTCTTTGAGATGTTGGGGAACTTCAGTTTCGGAGATTACTTTAAAGAAGACGCGATTGCGTTTGCTTGGGAATTTCTGACAGATGTATTAAAGCTGCCTCAAGATCGCCTATTGGTGACCATTTACGAAACCGATGATGAAGCGTTTGACATCTGGAATAAGAAAGTCGGCGTTCCTGCTGATCGTATCGTTCGCATTGGCGACAAAGAAGGTGGTAAGCCCTACGAATCAGATAATTTCTGGCAAATGGGTGATACAGGACCGTGTGGTCCTTGCACTGAGATCTTTTACGATCACGGTGGTCATATTTGGGGTGGTCGGCCCGGTACACCGGAAGAAGATGGCGATCGCTTCATCGAAATCTGGAATAACGTTTTCATGCAATTTAATCGTCATGCCGATGGCACAATGGAAGCCCTTCCCAAGCCTTCTGTCGATACTGGCATGGGCATCGAGCGTATTTCGGCCATCATGCAGGGCGTACATTCCAACTATGAAATTGATGTATTTCAAACATTGATCAAAGCCGCAGCAGAAGTGACAGGATGCGACGATCTGTCTAACCAATCGCTTCGTGTCGTTGCTGATCACATCCGATCTTGTGCCTTCCTCATCGTGGATGGTGTGATGCCTTCCAATGAAGGGCGTGGCTACGTACTTCGTCGCATCATTCGTCGCGCTGTTCGTCATGGTAACAAGCTAGGTGCTCAAGGGGCATTTTTCCATAAACTGGTTAGTGTTCTTGCTGATGTTATGGGCACCGCAGGCGCTGAACTGAAGAAGCAGCAAGCCATTGTTGAAAAAGTCCTTCGCATAGAAGAAGAAAACTTTGGTCGCACGCTTGAACGGGGTATGACCATTCTGGACGACGCATTAGATAATCTTGATGGCAATGTTCTGGATGGTGAAACCGTATTTAAACTTTATGACACCTACGGCTTCCCTGCCGACTTAACCAACGATGTTGCTCGTGAGCGAGAGATCACGATCGATGAAGAAGGCTTTGAAAAAGCGATGGAAGCGCAGCGCAAGCGTGCTCGTGAAGCGGGTCAATTTGGCACCGACTACAATGCAACCATTAAGCTTGATGCGGAAACTGAATTCCAAGGTTATGCCGCAACAGAAGGTAAGAGCTCCGTTATAGGCATTTTCGTCGAAGGCGAAGAAGTGGAATCTCTGTCTGCTGGTAACAAGGCCATTGTTGTTCTTAGTGAAACACCATTTTACGCTGAGTCTGGTGGTCAATGTGGTGATACTGGGGTGTTAAAGACAGACACAGGATTGTTCCAAGTGGAAGATACGCAAAAACTGGGTAATGCCATTGCCCATCATGGTGTACTTTCTGAAGGTGTCTTGGCGAAAAGCGACCGAGTATCCTCACATGTGGATGCAGAGCGCCGCGCTGCAATTTCTCTAAATCACTCAGCCACTCACTTGCTGCATGAAGCGTTACGTCAAGTGCTTGGTGAACATGTCATGCAAAAAGGGTCGCTAGTAAAGGCTGACAACTTACGTTTTGACTTCTCTCACCTTGAAGCCATGACACAGGCAGAAATCAAAGAGGTTGAACGCCTAGTGAATACGCATGTGCGTCGTAACCACGCAATCAAAACAGACATCATGGATATAGAGTCTGCTAAAGCGAAAGGAGCGATGGCACTATTTGGCGAGAAGTATGACGATGAAGTTCGCGTGCTGTCGATGGGCGAATTTTCGATTGAGCTTTGTGGCGGTATTCATGCGGCCAATACGGGGGACATCGGATTATTCAAGATCACCTCAGAAGGTGGTATTGCAGCAGGCGTCCGTCGTATTGAAGCGGTAACTGGTGAAGGTGCTTTGGACGCTATTGAAGCGGATTATAACAAGTTTGAAGCCAAATTATCTGAAGCAGCGAGCAAAGCAAAAGTTCTGGAGAAAGAGCTCCAGCAGCTAAAAGATAAGCTGGCTTCTCAAGCTGGTGCTAGCCTAATGAGCCAAGTGAAAGACATTGCGGGTGTAAAAGTGTTGGTGTCTAAGTTAGACGGTGCCGACAACAAAGCGCTACGTGGCATGGTAGACGAACTGAAAAATCAATTGGGCAGTGGCATCATTATGTTGGGTAACGTATCTGGCGACAAAGTTGGCTTGATTGCGGGTGTAACTAAAGATCTGATTGGTCGGGTAAAAGCCGGCGAGTTGGTTAACATGGTTGCACAACAAGTCGGTGGCAAAGGCGGCGGTCGACCTGACATGGCTCAAGCTGGTGGTACAGATGCATCAGCTTTGCCTGACGCTCTGTCTTCTGTTGATGCATGGTTAGAAGAGCGTTTGTAACTTTTATGTTTTTGATTGTCACTGGCTGGTAAAGTCAGTGATATTTATATTAACAGCAATTGGGATTAAGCCCTTGGATGGTGAAGAAAGGTGACACAGTCGTTACAAGATTCTTTAGTAGTGCAGAAGTTCGGTGGAACTTCAGTTGGTTCGATTGAGCGTATTGAGGCGGTTGCGAAGCGCATCATTAAGACCAAGCAAGAAGGGAAGCAGCTTGTGGTTGTCGTATCTGCAATGTCAGGAGAGACAAACCGTTTGTTAGGGTTGGCTCAACAGATTGATTCTGTACCCACCGCTCGAGAGTTAGACGTATTGTTATCGGCAGGCGAGCAAGTCTCAATGGCTCTTTTAGCCATGACTTTGAACAAGAAAGGTGTGAATGCCGTGTCACTTACTGGCGGTCAAGCGGGTATTAAGACAAACGGTGTTCACAACGACGCATCTATCGAATCGATTGATACCAATACGATTCAGAATTATCTAGATAATGGCTACGTAGTGATCGTCGCAGGCTTTCAGGGGGTAACTGAAAGTGGCAATATTACCACTCTTGGGCGTGGAGGATCGGACACGACCGCAGTGGCGCTCGCTGGAGCACTCAATGCTGCCGAATGTCAGATTTTCACCGACGTTGATGGCATTTACACCTGCGATCCTCGCATCGTAAAAAGTGCGCGTAAGCTAGTGGAAATTGACTTTCCCACTATGGAAGAAATGGCGAGGAAAGGAGCGAAAGTATTGCACTTACCTTCTGTCATTCATGCTTGGAAGCATGGTGTTCCCTTACGTGTACTTTCCTCCTTTTCAGAGGATGCAGGAACGCTGGTGACTGGGGAGCACGCTGATAACCCGTTGTGCGGGCTCGCTATCCAGCGCGATCTGGTTATCGTTGAAGTCAAATCAAGCGCTTTACAGTCCATTCGAGATCAAAGCCAAATGCTAGGGATTGATGTGTGGGCGACAGTAGAAGATAAAGAAGTCTCCGATATTGTCGTGCCACAGAGCTCGCTCGCAAAATTATCACTTGTTGCTTCTGATTGTATCGAAAAGATAACTCAGGTATCCGCAATCAGCTGTGTAGGCGAGCGGGTGCTAGAAGTACACACTGCGCTTACTGATGTATTCGCACTGCATCAAATTCCATTGTTAGGTGAAGTGAAGAGCCACCGCTCTTGTACATACTTCATTGAACCCGAGAGAGTAGAAGAGATATCAAATCATCTTCACAATTTTATTGTGGCTGACCATTTAGAGTTTGATGGGCACCAAAAGCTAATGGTTTCATAGTCAAATAACATTATGGAATTGTTAATTGTCGAAGATGGTGACATCATAGAGAAAAATAAATCAGAGATTACTCAAGGAGCACAAGAATGCTAATTTTGACTCGCCGCGTAGGTGAAACTCTTATGATCGGTGATGAAGTGACTGTCACCGTTCTAGGTGTTAAAGGTAACCAGGTTCGAATTGGTGTTAATGCACCAAAAGAAGTATCGGTACACCGTGAAGAAATCTACATGCGTATACAAGCCGAGAAGGGCAACGGTGGTTCTGCTTCTGGTAACTACTAACCTTAACAAGGTCAGCAAACGCTGGCCTTTTTATCACGGTTTAAATGGTGTGTAACAGGAAAAGTTTAATTTCCCGCCGCTTTGATTAAATACCCAACGCTTAAGCTGTTTTTTGCAAATTATGCCAAGAAAATGTTTGACATATTTTTGGTAAATCGTAATATGTGCCTCCGCAAGACGGTGAGGTGGCCGAGAGGCTGAAGGCGCTCCCCTGCTAAGGGAGTATACGGTTTGTAGCCGTATCGAGGGTTCGAATCCCTCCCTCACCGCCATTCTTGCAAAACTCTTATAAATGTTGATATTTTTAACACCTAATAAGATACAGCGCGCTCGTAGCTCAGCTGGATAGAGTACCTGGCTACGAACCAGGCGGTCGAAGGTTCGAATCCTTCCGAGCGCGCCATTATTCCTAATTTTTGGGAATATAATGCGGTGAGGTGGCCGAGAGGCTGAAGGCGCTCCCCTGCTAAGGGAGTATACGGTTTGTAGCCGTATCGAGGGTTCGAATCCCTCCCTCACCGCCATTTATTGGCCTGAGGTCAATTTTTTTGTTTCTGATGAAATGAAATGTGACATGCTTCACAACCTGCGCGCTCGTAGCTCAGCTGGATAGAGTACCTGGCTACGAACCAGGCGGTCGAAGGTTCGAATCCTTCCGAGCGCGCCATTATTTAAAACTGTAAGGCAGCAGCCATACATACTTCGCGTCCTTAGCTCAGCTGGATAGAGTACCTGGCTACGAACCAGGCGGTCGGAGGTTCGAATCCTCCAGGACGCGCCACTATCAAGGGTCATTTGATCCTGATATTATTTCGGTAATATCGAATGCAGCGCGCTCGTAGCTCAGCTGGATAGAGTACCTGGCTACGAACCAGGCGGTCGAAGGTTCGAATCCTTCCGAGCGCGCCATTATTTAAAACTGTAAGGCATCAGCCATACAGACTTCGCGTCCTTAGCTCAGCTGGATAGAGTACCTGGCTACGAACCAGGCGGTCGGAGGTTCGAATCCTCCAGGACGCGCCACTATCAAGGGTCATTTGATCCTGATATTACTTTGGTAATATCAAATACAGCGCGCTCGTAGCTCAGCTGGATAGAGTACCTGGCTACGAACCAGGCGGTCGAAGGTTCGAATCCTTCCGAGCGCGCCATTTAAATAAAAAGCCCTGCAATAGCGGGGCTTTTTGCTATCTATTAACATCTTGTTATCATCTCATTATCTTTATCATTACATCTTGTTGTTTTTAAAGAATAAAAACTATTTTTTTAACTTCCTCTCAGTATTCGACATAGAATTTCATTATGTTTGGTAAAAGCCGTACTAACTATGGTGAAATCGTCTTTATGTGGCGTATTTGCGTGCAATAACTAGTCAAAAAAGCCGCATCTTTGTGCAGAATATTAAATAGCTTATTAAACAAAATTGACAAAATTTTACCAATCGAGATAATCCTAGACCACTTATGCTCACTATATTGAGGGAGTGTATGCATGAGTTATTGTCAGGATGACATAGAAAGGAAGCAACATGACTAATATTGGAAGCCTGCTAGGAGATGCGGCGGTCCTTATGCTTACTGGCATGGCCGTTGTTTTCATATTCCTAACCATTCTCGTTTATTTTGTTCGGTTATTGTCCAAGTTGGTGCCAGAAGAAGCACCTCAGCCGAGCATTGCACCAGTACAAGCAAAAAAAATTCAATCCAGTACTTCTGGAGTGCAGCCACAGGTGATTGCAGCAATTTCTGCTGCGATACATCAACATCGTGCGTCTGCTGTGAAGTAATGTCGGATAAAAATTAAAAGGAGTTAATCAGCATGTCTAAACCACTTGCTCTTACCGATGTGGTGCTGCGTGATGCGCACCAGTCATTGTTTGCCACGCGTATGCGTCTTGACGATATGTTACCTATCGCGGCGGAATTAGATAAAGTTGGGTACTGGTCATTAGAAACTTGGGGTGGTGCAACATTTGATGCATGCATTCGTTTCTTAGGAGAAGATCCATGGGAGCGTTTACGTGAGCTAAAAAAAGCCATGCCAAACACACCAATGCAAATGCTATTACGTGGTCAAAACCTTCTGGGCTATCGGCATTATGCGGATGATGTGGTTGAGAAATTTGTGGAGCGTGCACATGCGAACGGCATGGATGTGTTCCGTATTTTTGATGCGATGAATGATGTGCGAAACTTCCAAAAAGCAGTGAAAGCGGCTGTTGATGTTGGCGCACACGCTCAAGGTACTTTGTCTTATACAACCAGCCCTGTGCATAACGCTGATACATGGGTTGATTTGGCGAAACGTCTAGAGGATCTTGGGTGTCACTCTTTATGTATTAAAGATATGTCAGGTCTTCTTAAGCCCTATGAAGCAGAAGAGCTGATCACCCGAATTAAGTCATCATGTAATGTTCCATTAGCATTGCACTGCCATGCGACTACGGGGCTTTCTACTGCAACTGCGGTGAAAGCGGTAGAAGCGGGGATCGATATTTTAGATACGGCCATTTCTTCAATGAGTTGTACTTATGGTCATACGCCAACGGAAACCGTCGTTGCCATGCTACAAGGCACTGAGCGTGACACGAATCTAAAACTTGATGAAATTGAACCTATTGCGGCTTATTTCCGCGAAGTACGTAAAAAGTATGCGAAATGGGAAGGGCAACTGAAAGGTGTCGACTCTCGTATTCTGATCGCTCAAGTAC
Organism: Vibrio sp. S9_S30; assembly: GCF_014694455.1. Taxonomy (GTDB): domain Bacteria; phylum Pseudomonadota; class Gammaproteobacteria; order Enterobacterales; family Vibrionaceae; genus Vibrio. Next base: position 54,534 of record NZ_JAAUWT010000001.1, read on the forward strand.
CGGGTGGTATGCTGACGAACATGGAAGGGCAGCTAAAAGAGCAAGGTGCGGCGGATCGTCTGGATGAAGTATTAGAAGAGATCCCTAAAGTACGTAAAGATCTTGGTTACATTCCACTGGTTACTCCTACATCTCAGATCGTAGGTACACAAGCGGTGATCAATGTCTTAACAGGTGAGCGCTACAAGAGCATCACCAAAGAAACGGCGGGTTTACTCAAAGGTGAATACGGTGCTGCACCAGCAGAGCTCAATGCCGAACTTCAAGCCAAAGTGCTTGAAGGCGCTGAGCCGATTACTTGCCGTCCTGCGGATCTTTTGACAGCTGAATTACATATTCTAACCGATGATCTTATCGCGAAAGCGAAAGAGGACGGAATCTCATTAGCAGAGGATATCGTCGATGATGTCCTAACCTATGCATTGTTCCCTCAAGTTGGTCTTAAGTTTCTTAAGAACCGTAATAACCCTGATGCATTTGAGCCCGCTCCAGGTACAGAGCTTGTTGAAACGGAAGTGGCACTTGCGCCAGCAGCCTCTGCTCCAGTACAAGGTGGTGTAGAAGCCTACAGCGTGAAAGTGGATGGTCAGGTTTACAATGTGGAAGTGGGACCTCAAGGGCAGCTGACCTCCGTTATGCCGACGTCTGCACCTCAATCAGCAACCGTGACGCCCACAGCGAGTAATGCAGAAACGGTTCCTGCTCCATTGGCTGGAAACATATTTAAAGTCAATGTATCACTAGGATCAGAAGTTGCAGAAGGTGATGTTCTACTCATTCTTGAGGCGATGAAGATGGAAACCGAAGTGCGTGCTGCACGTAGTGGTGTTGTTCAAGATATTCACGTGAAAGAAGGTGATGCCGTGACGGTAGGTGCACCACTATTAAGCCTAGCGTAAGGGAGCATCATGGAAGGATTGTTGACCCTTTGGGCTGAAACAGGGATCGCCAACTTCGAGTTCGGTCAAATTTGTATGATCCTTGTGGGCTGTGCGCTTTTGTACCTTGCGATAGCAAAAGGTTTTGAACCTCTTCTATTGCTGCCTATTGGTTTTGGTGCTGTTTTAGCGAATATCCCCAATGCTGGGTTTACCGATGAAGGCGGCTTACTCTATTTTGTCTATTACATCGGCATTGAGTCTGGTGTGTTTCCTCTCCTTATTTTTATGGGCGTCGGGGCAATGACAGACTTTGGTGCGCTCATTGCTAACCCTAAAACCTTGTGGTTAGGAGCGGCGGCACAGTTTGGTATATTTGCGACTTTGTTTGGTGCAATTTTACTCAACTACGTACCGGGTATGGAATTCAGTATGGCTGATGCATCCTCTATCGCTATTATCGGTGGTGCTGATGGTCCAACGGCTATTTTCTTAGCCAGCCAGTTGTCGCCAGACTTATTAGGTGCGATCGCTGTTGCGGCATACAGCTACATGGCGCTAGTTCCCATTATTCAACCGCCTATCATGAAGGCGTTGACTAACCCTGAAGAACGTAAAATTCAGATGGCTCAGCTTCGCCATGTAAGTAAAGGTGAAAAAGTACTGTTTCCGTTAGCCGTTTTGCTAATGACAATTCTTTTCTTACCTTCGGCAACACCTTTGGTTGGGATGTTTTGTCTTGGTAACTTGATGCGTGAAGCCGGCGTGGTTGATCGGCTTTCAAACACCGCTCAAAACGAACTGATCAACATTGTGACTATTTTCTTAGGTCTTGGTGTTGGCTCTAAACTCCAAGCTGAGCAGTTTTTGAACTTTGAGACTTTGGGTATCTTAGCTCTTGGTGCTGTGGCATTCAGTATTGGTACGGGTGCGGGGGTTCTTATGGCTAAGTTATTGAATAAGTTTTCTAAAGAAGACATCAACCCATTGATTGGAGCGGCTGGTGTATCCGCTGTTCCTATGGCTGCTAGGGTAGTAAACAAAGTCGGTTTAGAAGCTAACCCTCAGAACTTCCTTCTTATGCACGCAATGGGACCTAATGTAGCAGGTGTACTTGGAAGTGCAGTGGCCGCCGGTATTTTGTTGGCATTAGTGGGGTAATGTTCAATGAAATTGAGATCTGATGGTTAACCAAACATCGTAAAATGGTTTATAGTCAAAGGGATGCTTCTGCATCCCTTTCATTTTTTTGAGTATCAAGAGAACTTGTGTATGACGGACAACAAGAAAGTGGTAATTACCCAGTTTGGTGAGCCTGATGTGTTAGCCATTCAAAGTGAAGCCATACCGGAGCCTGGTGTGGGTGAAGTATTGGTAAAGGTGCATTTTGCTGGCGTAAACCCTATTGACGTTAAAACAAGAAAAGGACTAGGTTGGGCGGCGGAAGCTAACAAAGATAACCTCCCTTGGACACCGGGGTATGATATCTCGGGGGTGATTGAAAAGTGTGGTGAAGAAACCAAAGCGTTTCAGGTGGGCAGTTTTGTCGCAGGTCTTATCGGTTTTCCTACTCAGGCGGGTGGCTATAGTCAGTATGTCTGTGTGAAGGAAGAGCAGCTTAGCCTTGTACCAGATAGCGTAACGTTAGAAGCAGCGGCTGTCTTACCCGTTGCTGGTCAAACCGCCGCTCAGGCACTGAACAAAGCGAAAGTCACTGGAAAGGATCGTGTATTGATTTTGGCGGGGGCTGGTGGTGTTGGGCATTTAGCGATTCAATTCGCTGTAGCCGCTCAAGCGGAAGTCTTCACCACATGCAGTGAAGATAATTTAGACTATTTGGCAACCCTTGGTGCACATGCGATCAACTATCAGTTTGCGCCAGTATCTGAACGTGTCGAAGATGTCGATGTGCTTATTGATTTGATTGGCGGTGATGCGGCCTTAGATGCATTGAAATGCTTGAAAGACAATGCGCGAGTTGTTACGGTTCCGACAAACACTGCCGATCTCATCTGTGACAAAGCCAAAATGTTAGGCTTTGAAGCAAGTGGGATGTTGGTAGAGCCTGATACAGAGCAGTTAGACGCCATGCTTTACATGGTGAGTGTCGGCATTGTGAAAACAGAGGTTCAACAGATCTTCTCTTATACTGATGTTGCCAAGGCACATGAACATGTTGAAGGTGGTCACACCCGAGGCAAGGTGTTGCTTGACATGAAATGTTAGATGGCTTTACTGAATGGTTTAGCCAGTCCGCGTTATGGGTCCTCTTTTCAACCGGTTTTTTAAGTGCGACCTTATTGCCTGGCGGATCCGAAGCCAGTCTATTGATTGCCTTAAAATTGAATCAATACCCCGTCATTCAACTTGTGTTAGTTGCCACCCTTGGTAATACTTTGGGAGGTGTAACCAATTATTGGATCGGACTTTTTCTTCCAAATAGAACCCAACCGGAAAAATACGGTCATAAAGCTTTACAGTGGATAAAGCAATATGGCTATATCACTCTTCTATTCAGTTGGCTGCCGATTGTGGGTGATCCGCTCTGTTTGGCAGCTGGCTGGCTCAGAATGAAATTTATACCTTGTCTAATTCTCATCGCCATAGGCAAAGCGATACGTTATAGCGTGATCGCGGCAGCATTCGTCGGTTTTTAAAGGAGTTTTCATGAGAAAAGTTTGGTTTGGTGCAATTGCGTCATTCTTTGTCGCGGGTTGTTCTTCTCTTGTACCCGTCTCTTTTTTCTCTTCATTACCTGAAGGGGTCACTCTTGTCGAAGAAGTTAAACCACAATCTGGCAAGGTTGTGATTCCATACAAAAAATACCAACTCGATAATGGATTAACCGTCATTCTTGCACCGGATGACTCCGACCCTCTCGTGCATGTCGATGTGACCTATCATGTGGGGAGTGCGCGTGAAGAAATAGGAAAATCGGGCTTTGCTCACTTCTTTGAACACATGATGTTTCAAGGGAGTGAAAATGTGGGTGATCAAGAGCATTTCCGAATCATCACTGAAGCGGGTGGAACATTAAACGGAACCACGAACAGAGATAGAACCAATTACTTTGAAACGGTTCCTGCAAACCAGTTGGAAAAAGTGCTTTGGTTAGAGTCAGACCGCATGGGCTTTTTACTTGACGCCGTTTCTCAAAGAAAATTTGAAATCCAAAGAGACACGGTGAAAAACGAGCGCGCACAAAACTACGACAATCGACCTTATGGGCTAATATGGGAACGCATTGGTGAAGCGATGTACCCAGAAGGTCACCCCTATTCTTGGCAGCCGATTGGTTATGTCGAAGATCTTGACCGCGTTGATGTGAACGATTTAAAAGCGTTTTTCCTCAAATGGTATGGTCCAAACAACGCCACGTTGACCATTGGTGGTAATTTTGATACTGAAGAAACCCTAAATTGGATTAATCAATATTTCGGCTCCATCCCAGTTGGACCTGAAGTGAAAGAAGCCGATAAGCAGCCAGCGACATTAGCAGAAGATCGTTACATCACTTTAGAAGATAGAATCCAACAGCCTATGCTTGTGGTGTCGTGGCCAACAGCCTATCAAGGTCACAAGACCAACTCCTCGCTCGAAATGCTATCAACCGCACTGGGTGATGGTAAAAACAGCATGCTCTATCAGCAGTTTGTTCAATCAGGAAAAGCGGTCGATGCAGGCGCTTTTCAGGACTGTGCGGAGCTCGCTTGTACCTTCAACGTTTATGTTATGGCAAAGGCAGGTGAATCAGGCAACCTTGAACCCATTTACAATGAGCTAATGGACAGCCTGAAAACGTGGTCGGAGAAAGGTGTTTCTCAATATCAGCTTGAGGCGATGATTGGTCGAGCAGAAGCAAACGCCATTTTTGGATTGGAAAGTGTGGGAGGCAAGGTGACCCAACTGGCATCGAATGAGACCTTCTTTGGTCAGCCGGATCGCATTGAAGAACAATTAGAGCAGCTTAGATCGGTTACTCCGGACAGTGTTCAATCGGTGTATCAGCAGTACCTAGTAAACAATCACAAAGTGGTGTTGAGTGTTGTACCGAAAAACAAAACCGACTGGGCAGTTAAGCCAGCGACTTTTGTTACGCCGAAGCGCACCTTACCTGAATATCAAAAAGTCAAAGAATCCGATCTGACATATCGCAAAGCGGTCGATACATTTGATCGTTCGGTCGTGCCAAAAATTTCAGGTGCAGTTAAAGGGACGATGCCTGATTTATACCGAATCTATTTAGACAGTGGTGTTGAAATTCTAGGAACCGTCAGTGATGAAACACCAACCGTTCAGATTGATATTAAACTGCCCGCCGGAAATCGTTACGTTGCCGAAGGGCAAGAAGGGTTGGCTGGCTTAACAGCAACCATGATGACAGAAGGTACGCTGAAACGCTCTGCAAAAGAAATTCAAACAGAGTTAGACCGATTAGGAAGTTATGTTTCATTTGATGTTGGCGCTTATTCAACGTCTATTAGCGTGTCTGTGCTGGAGAAAAATCTTTCGGAAACGTTGGCTCTGGTGGAAGAAATGATTCTGGAGCCTGCATTTCGTGAGAGTGATTTTGAGCGGATTAAGCAGCAAGCGATCCAAGGTCTTGTTTATGAGCATCAGAAACCAAGTTGGTTGGCCTCTCAAGCCACCCGTCAAGTGTTATTCAACGGCAGCCGTTTTGGTCGTTCTAGCGATGGGACGATGGCCTCAATCAGTCGTTTGACACTCGAAGATGTGAAAACGTTCTATAACGAACACTACACGCCTCAAGGCGCGCAAGTTGTCATTGTTGGCGATATCAAGAAGCGAGAGGCAAAGACATCACTGTCATTCTTGAGCGAATGGGAAGGCAATTCGGCGCCACTGTATACACCTCAAGTGATTAAGCCACTCGAAGGTCAAACCCTCTTTTTGGTAGATAAGCCAGGTGCGCCTCAAAGCATCATTCGATTGGTTAAACAAGGGCTGCCTTTTGATACCACGGGTGAGATGTATTTAGGGCAACTGGCAAACTACAACTTGTCTGGAAACTTTAACAGTCGGATTAATCAAAACTTACGTGAAGATAAAGGCTATACCTACGGTGCATACGGGAATGTGTATGGAATGAAAGAGGCAGGTCTGATTGTCTTTTCTGCTGATGTTCGTGCCGATGTAACGGTGGAGTCGGTGGAAGAAATCATCAATGAGCTTAATGAGGTTTCAACGAACGGTTTAACAGAAGAAGAACTGCAATTTATGCGATTAGCGCGTGGTCAGGCAGATGCGCTGAAGTATGAAACTCCATCGAAGAAGTCTAAGTTACTTTCTAGGATACTGACGTATTCTTTAGAAGAAGACTATCTAGAGCAGCGTGATAACCTATTGCAATCGGTTGAACTTTCTACATTAAACAGCGTAGCGGCTAAGTGGTTTAACCCATCCGACTTTCAAATTATCATTGTAGGAGATGCTGAAAAATTGGCACCAAAGTTGAAAAAGTTTGGACTGCCTATCAAAAAACTTGAAATTGAACAGTAGAGCACACATAACTGTTGATTAGGAGCCGTTGATCCTTATCAACAGTTCCTATAGCGGTATGCATAATGTGAGTGTTGTATGCATCTCTGACATGAATACCAATAGAAGCGGACTTAACGTTCTCATTTATTGGTATTTGCTTCAATTTCATAGTAATCAAAGACCAGAATGATTATTCTAGCCTAATACTAAACAGATAAGTGAACTGAGTTTTGACTGTATTCTCCGAGCGACTTCAGAAGGTCGCAAAAGACCCTTCTATTTTTGAGCAGTATGGGCGTGGCGTAGAAAGAGAGTCGTTACGCTACACTTCAGATGGTCATTTAGCACAGACACCTCATCCTAAAGCGTTGGGGTCGGCACTTACTAATCGGTGGGTGACGACCGACTTTTCTGAATCATTGTTGGAATTTATCACCCCTGTTTCCCATTCAGTAAGCGACGTAATCCATCAGTTATCGGATGTGCACCACTTTACTCAGAAGAAGCTGGATGACGAAAAGTTGTGGCCGCTGTCAATGCCGTGTTTCATTAAGAACGAAGACGACATCGCACTGGCTCGGTACGGTGAGTCAAATACTGGCAAAATGAAGACTTTATACCGGGAAGGTCTAAAGCGCCGGTATGGCAGTTTGATGCAGGTGATTTCTGGTGTTCACTTTAACTTTTCTTTTCCTGAAAGCTTTTGGGATGCGCTATACGGCAAGCAAGAGCAAAAAGCGCGTGAAGAAGCAAAGTCGAATGCGTATTTTGGTTTAATTCGAAACTACTATCGATTTGGTTGGATGATTCCGTTTTTCTATGGCGCGTCTCCTGCATTGTGTCCGTCATTCATTCGAGGCAGAGATTCCAAATTGCCCTTTGAAAATATTGGCGAAACGCTCTATTTGCCAGAAGCGACCTCTCTTCGTTTAAGTGATTTGGGTTACACCAATAGCGCGCAAAGTGAGTTGAAAATTGGGTTCAACAGTTTGAATCAGTATCTCGAAGGTTTGAATGCGGCCATTCATACCCCATCGGCAGAGTTTGCTCAAATGGGGGTTAAAGTGGATGGTGAATACCGTCAGTTGAACTCGAATGTGCTGCAAATCGAAAATGAGTTGTACGCTCCAATACGCCCGAAACGTGTCACTCGTTCAGGTGAAAAACCCTCTGAAGCACTTCATCGTGGAGGGGTCGAATACATCGAAGTTCGCTCGCTAGATGTGAACCCATTTAGTCCAGTCGGAGTCAATGAACAGCAAATCCGCTTCCTCGATTTATTCCTTACTTGGTGTGTGTTGTCTGAATCGGAAGAAATGGATAATTGTGAGCTCGAATGTTGGCGAGACAACTGGAGCAAAGTCATCTTAGAAGGTCGAAAAGTTGGGTTAGAGCTGCAAATTGGTTGCAAAGGTGAACGACTTACCCTTCAAGACTGGGGGCATAGAGTATTCAATGAACTTCGCTTAATCGCAGAAATGATGGATGAGCAACATGGCTCGAGAGAATACCAAAAAGTGTGCGATGAATTGGAAACTTGGATTGATCAGCCTGATTTAACCATATCTGGTCAGCTTCTAGCACAAACGAAGAAACATGGTGGGATTGTGGGCATTGGTATGCATTTAGGGAAAGCGTATAAAGAAGCTCACCTGAATCATCAGTATCAGATCTACAATGAAGAGATGATGGAACAAGAGGTTCTAGATTCTCGTGAAGCACAATCTCGTATCGAAGCGAATGAAACACAACCTTTTGATGCTTTCTTGGATGGCTACTTTTCCTACTTGAAGCAATAAAAGAAGCAATAAAACAAATGAAGATAAAACCGTTTTTATTGGTTGTGTTGACCAGTTCAGTGCTCATGGGGTGTGCGACCGCACCGCCTAAAAAGCAGAACAACTTGTGCGACATCTTTAAAGAGAAGCCCAGCTGGTATGATGATGCGAAAGACATGGAATATAAATGGGGAACGCCCATCAATGTCGCCATGGCTTTTATTAAGCAAGAAAGCAGTTTTGTCCACGATGCTAGACCGCCAAAAGATTATTTATTAGGGTTTATTCCTTGGGGGAGAGTCAGCAGTGCGTACGGTTATGCGCAAGCTCAAGATCCGGCATGGAGTGACTTTCAAAAGGCAACCAATCATGGCGGGTCAAGAACGAACTTCGATGATTCCATTATGTTCGTAGGTTGGTATACTCACGAAACTCAGAGACAACTGGGTATTTCTAAATGGGATGCCTATAATCAGTATTTAGCTTATCACGAAGGTCGCGGCGGTTATAAACGCAAGACCTATGCCAGCAAACCATCGCTTAGAAAAGTTGCACGAAAAGTCGAGCAGCAAGCGAAAGACTATGGCTGGCAACTTAAACAATGTGAAGATGAGTTGGAAAGCAGCAGGAGCTGGTTTTTCTAACCGTTATAACAAGGGATTTATCCGATGCCATTACTAGATAGTTTCACCGTTGATCACACTAAGATGAACGCTCCTGCGGTTCGCGTGGCGAAAACCATGCAGACGCCAAAAGGGGATACGATCACCGTATTCGATTTGCGATTCACTGCGCCAAACAAAGACATTCTTTCAGAAAGAGGCATCCACACGTTAGAGCATCTGTATGCTGGCTTCATGCGTACACATTTGAATGGCTCTAATGTGGAAATCATCGATATTTCACCGATGGGCTGTCGTACTGGCTTTTACATGAGTCTGATTGGTACACCAACAGAATCTCAAGTCGTTGAAGCGTGGCTAGCTTCCATGAAAGATGTATTGAAAGTAGAGAGCCAGAATCAAATTCCAGAATTGAATGAATATCAGTGCGGAACGGCGGAAATGCACTCACTTGATGAAGCAAAAGCGATTGCCACTGCGATCATTGATGCTGGTATCGCTGTAAATAAAAATGATGAACTGGCTTTGCCAGAATCAATGTTAAAAGAACTAAGCGTCAAGTAAATAAGCCCCACCTCAACCTTACGTTCAAAAATTGAAGGTCAATATACTTCAAAATAGATGCATTAAGCTCATTGATATAATGAGCTTTTTATCGCTCTTGATTCGTGCTCGATAGATCCGCAGCAATCATACTTCCGCTTGGTACTCTTTCCATCATTATGTTCAAGGGCTTTATTCCTTGGCAGAGTTTCTTTGTTCTTAATACGAGCAATTTCTGACTTTACAGCCTTTGTGACCTCTTTACATTTTTCTTCATAATAAGGGGGGCGCTATTTATCATCATGAAAACTTGAAGAAGAGAGGTTCTCACTCTTAAATCTGAAAGGAAAGCGGGCAAGGCAAAGAGTCATGGCGTTGTATTGGATAAACGCCCTGAGTTTTCAGGGCGTGAAAGTCAACGTTATTGATGGGAAGGGTACACCTTGACTAACTTGATCTTGTTCTCGGTAAAATCAATGATTTCCATTGGGTGGCTCGCTACTTGAATACTGAGCCGGCTTTCGGGAATGTCTTCTAGGTGCTCTAGGATAAGCCCGTTTAATGTTCTTGGACCATCGGTTGGAAGCTCCCAGCTCAAACCTTTGTTTATATCTCTGATATTGGCACTGCCTTCAATTAAGAAACTTCCATCGTTTTGTGGTGTAATTTCGTCAGCAAGGCTCGGTGCCATTGAGGTCGTAAACTCGCCAACAATCTCTTCCAAGATATCTTCAAGCGTAATTAACCCAATGATGTCACCGTATTCATTTACAATCAGACCGATGCGCTCTTTATTGCGTTGGAATTTGAGTAATTGCACATTCAAAGGTGTGGCTTCAGGAATGAAGTACACCTCATCGGCTGCTCTTAATAGCGTTTCTTTGATGAATTCATTCTTGTCTAGCATCAGGCGGTAAGACTCTCTTAACCTCAGCATTCCCACGACTTCGTCAATTTGGTCACGGTAAAGAACAACCCTGCCATGTGGTGAGTGCGTTAACTGACGAACGATAGACTTCCAATCGTCATTAATGTCGATTCCCGTGATTTCATTACGAGGTATCATAATGTCATTTACGGTAACGTGCTCTAAATCTAGGATAGAGATCAGCATGTCCTGGTGACGACGAGGGATCAGTCCGCCAGCTTCATTCACCACGGTCCGGAGCTCTTCAGAGCTCAAATGATCGTCGTCGCCGTGTTTGGCTTTTATGCCAAGGATGCGCAAGAACCCGTTGGTAATAAAGTTGACGAGCAGCACCAAGGGTGACAGTATTTTCATTAGCAGAGTCAGCACGACGGAGCTGGCATAGGAGACTTTTTCAGGGTAAAGAGAGGCCAGTGTTTTAGGTGTGACCTCAGCAAAGACAAGGACAACGAGCGTCAGCACACCAGTCGCTATTGCAACCCCTAAATCACCGTATAAGCGCATTCCTAAAATAGTAGCGATGGCAGATGCGAGGATATTGACTAGGTTATTACCAATCAGAATCAGACCGATCAATCGGTCTGGGCGATCCAGTAGTTTCTCAACTCGGCGAGCACCTTTATGTCCTTCGTTAGAAAGGTGTTTGAGGCGGTATCTGTTGAGCGACATCATCCCCGTTTCAGAACCAGAAAAGTAACCGGAAATGACGATCAGTATCGCCAGCAGGGCAAATAAGACGCCCGTTGATATATCATCCAAAGTTGTAACTGTCCTTATATTACTGAATGGTTGAAGTAATGAGCAAAAAAAGCGATCTTCTTCAACTTTTAGAGTGCTTGAAAAAGAAATGCAAGTATAAATCAGCTAAGAATGATCTCTCGCACAAAGCGACTACCAAAGTAAGCAAGAGTGAGCAATGTCGCACCACTTACTGCAAACCAAGTCACTTTTTTCCCACGCCAACCTTGTTGATAGTGTCCCCACAAAAGCACGGTATAGATAACCCAAGCGATAAAAGACAAAATAGCCTTATGCGCTTTGCCTTGTGTGAACATGTCTTGAACAAATACGTAGCCTGTCAGCAATGTTGCCGATAAGAGCACAGTTCCAATCAAAATGATCTTGAAAAGCTGCCTTTCGACCATCATTAATGGAGGCAGGTTAGGGTTTATGGCGAGGGCTTTTTTGGCTTTGAGTTTATGATCGAGCCATGCCAGCTGCAGTGCGTAAAGCGCAGCGATAGTTAGTGTCGAGTATGAAAACAACGCTAAAGAAATATGGATCAACAGCTTGGGGTCGTTTTCTAAATGCGTGATGTAAGCACTTGGCAAAAATGTGGCGGCAGATAAATTGATGGCTGAAAACCCGTAAACAACGGGCAGCAAAAACCATAAGCGTGTTTTGAACATTGAGGCGCTCATCACCAATGAAATAATGAAGCTGATGAGAGAAGCAACATTGAGAATGCTTAAGTTCTGCCCTGATCCGTCAAAGATAAGATCACTAAGAAGCCATGCATGGAAAACCAAAGCCAAAAGAGCGCTAACAAATACGGTACGCGTTTTAATGCCTGTTTGATTGGCAAGGCCTGGAACGATGGTCGCGACGGCCAAGAAATAAAGAATAACAGCTGTAACCGTAATCAAGTTTTCCATGGTTTCCACAATTTTACTGTCAGAATAAGGGATTATACCCAAGTGACCTGCAAGTTCATAGCATATACTCAAGCTACCTCAAGATGCTAGGTTCAGCGGCTTCTTATCAATAGATTGGGGCTTGGTTTTCAGGCAAGGCACCGATTTGAAAATCTGGTGGTTCTAATTCAAGAATCAGTAACGCCGCATGAAAACCAAGCAAACTCGCCCTTGGGTGCTTATCTTCTGTCCCATTTCATCGTCAAAGAACTTGGAAAGGGCTCGACATTCCACTGCGTTAGTTCTTTGCGAATAGAGAGGCTTGAACCGCAACAGAAGATAGAGCTCTGAATCCTGCACCTTGAGGTAGCTTGAGTATAGATACTGAAGTCACTTCAAGGATTCACGGCACACAAGACAGACACTCGTGTGTGTATATTGTATACTCGCGGCAAAGTATCGCATTGATTAGGCGAATAAGTAATGTTTGAGAATTTAACAGATAGACTATCCAGTACGCTGAAAAACATCAGCGGTAAAGGTCGACTGACCGAAGACAATATCAAAGACACTCTGCGTGAAGTGCGAATGGCACTGTTGGAAGCCGATGTTGCGCTTCCCGTTGTTCGAGACTTCGTAAAACGCGTGAAAGAAGGCGCGGTGGGGGTTGAAGTTTCTAAGTCTCTGACGCCCGGTCAAGAGTTCATCAAGATAGTTCAAAACGAACTGGAAGCGGTAATGGGGGAGTCAAACGAGGCTCTTAACCTTGCGGCTCAACCGCCAGCGGTGATTCTCATGGCGGGTTTACAAGGTGCGGGTAAAACCACCAGTGTCGGTAAACTCTCTAAGTTATTGACGGAGCGCGATAAGAAAAAAGTATTGGTTGTTTCTGCGGACGTCTATCGCCCTGCCGCGATAAAGCAGCTTGAAACATTGGCGAGTGATGTTGGCGTCGACTTTTTCCCATCATCAGCGGACCAAAAACCGATTGATATCGCGAATGCCGCTATCGATCATGCGAAGAAGAAGTTTTATGACGTTCTTGTAGTCGATACTGCGGGTCGCCTCGCTGTCGATCATGAAATGATGGAAGAAATTCAGGAACTCCATTCTGCCATTACGCCTGTTGAAACCTTGTTTGTGGTGGATGCCATGACAGGTCAAGATGCGGCGAACACCGCAAAAGCATTTGGCGATGCGCTTCCACTAACCGGTGTTATCTTAACGAAAGTGGATGGTGATGCGCGTGGCGGTGCGGCGTTATCTGTCCGTCATATCACAGGTAAACCCATTAAATTTTTGGGTGTGGGTGAAAAAACCGATGCTCTGGAAGCATTCCATCCTGATCGTATTGCCTCTCGTATTTTGGGTATGGGTGACGTATTGTCACTTATCGAAGATTTACAGCGTAATGTTGACCAAGATAAAGCGGAAAAGCTGGCAAGGAAATTCAAAGAGAAGAAAGGCTTCGATTTGGAAGATTTCCGTGAGCAGCTTGGTCAGATGCAGAACATGGGTGGCATGATGGGAATGATGGACAAGCTACCAGGTATGTCTCAGCTACCGGATAACGTGAAAGATAAAGTTGACGACAAGATGTTCAAGCAAATGGAAGCCATCATTAATTCCATGACGATGAAAGAGCGTCAGCGCCCAGAGATCATTAAAGGTTCGCGTAAAAAGCGCATTGCTTCGGGCTCAGGTACCCAAGTGCAAGACGTCAATCGCATGCTAAAACAATTCACTCAAATGCAAAAAATGATGAAAAAAATGCAGAAGGGTGGCATGAAAGGCATGATGAGAAACATGCAAAGTATGATGGGTGGAATGGGCGGTGCCGGCGGAGGCTTTAACCCGTTTGGACGCTAACATTTGGCCGATAACAACAGTAACCATGTGAAAAGGAAGCGAGTGAAATCGCTTCCTTTTTTGTATGAGGGACTCCATACATATCGACGTTTCGATAAAAGCGCAAAAAATCAAACGTCCTCAAAATGCAAGGGTTCAAGAGCTGCTTTCTGATTCATTTCGAAGAAAGGAGCATATTGAGCTGACACGAAAGTAAATAATGAAAAATTCAACAGATGCTCGCTAGAACAATGCAAGGTGAGTATTTTTTCAAGTTGTTATCGTGCTCACATAAAATTGTCGCGTATTCATGTGGTGAAAAAATAGCTAAAAGCCTTGCAATGACTAGTAATAAGAGTAAAATTCCGGAGCTTTATTTTGGCACGAGACCCCAAATTTCTCGGTAATCAGAGAGATTGATGGGGTTATATTTATTTTTGAGAAAGCAAAGAGGACGACATGGTAACCATTCGTTTGGCACGTCACGGCGCGAAGAAGCGTCCATTTTATCAAATCGTAGTAGCGGACAGCCGCAATGTTGCAACTGGCCGTTTTATCGAGAAAGTGGGTTTCTTTAACCCGACAGCTCAAGGTCAAGAAGAAGGTCTACGTCTAGACCTAGATCGTGTTAACCATTGGGTTGGTCAAGGCGCGAAGGTTTCTGACCGCGTAGCTAAGCTAGTTAAAGACGCTCAAAAAGCAGCTTAATTCTTTTAGAGAAGATAATTAGTTTATGTCGATGAAGGATAAAGAAACGATGAGCGAGCAAGTCGAAAAAATTGTTGTAGGTAAGTTTGGTGCTTCTTACGGCATTCGTGGCTGGCTTAAGGTTTTTTCCTACACAGACAATGCTGAGAGTATTTTTGACTATAGCCCTTGGTTTATTAAACAAAAGGGTGATTGGGTGGAATGCAAAGTTGAAAGTTGGAAGCGCCATAACAAAGGTATGGTGTGTAAATTAGAAGGTTTAGAGATCCGTGAGGAAGCTCACCTGCTAACCAATGTTGAAATTGCGATAAACCCCGCTTCTCTTCCTGAATTGTCAGAAGATGAATTCTACTGGCGTGAATTGTTCGGTATGCAAGTTATTACCACAAAAGGTTATAACCTTGGTGAGGTCGTTGACCTGTTAGAAACTGGCTCGAACGATGTTTTGGTTGTGAAAGCGAATCTAAAAGATGCTTTTGGCCAAAAGGAACGATTAATTCCGTTCCTTGAAGAGCAAGTGATCATTCAAGTTGATCGCGAAGCTCAACGGATCGAAGTTGACTGGGATCCTGGATTCTAGCTTCAAAATTTAGAGCGAGAGAACACATGTGGGTTGGCGTAATTAGCCTTTTTCCTGAAATGTTCCGTTCTGTTACGGATTTTGGAGTAACAGGTCAAGCGATTAAAAAAGGTCTTTTGTCGGTAGAGACATGGAATCCTAGAGATTTTACTCACGACAAACATCGCACTGTCGATGATAGGCCTTACGGTGGTGGTCCTGGTATGTTGATGATGGTTCAGCCTTTGCGCGATGCCATTCAAACAGCCAAACAAGCCTCACCGGGAAAGACGAAAGTCATTTACCTTTCTCCTCAAGGTCGAAAGCTCGACCAACAGGGAGTTGAAGAATTGGCAACGAATGAGAATTTGCTTCTTATTTGTGGTCGTTACGAAGGGGTAGATGAGCGCATCATACAATCTGAGGTTGATGAAGAATGGTCAATCGGAGATTTTGTGATGACGGGCGGTGAAATACCAGCCATGACGCTAATTGATTCCGTCTCTAGGTTTGTACCTGGTGTACTGGGGGATTTTGCATCGGCAGAGGAAGATTCCTTTGCGAATGGCTTGTTAGATTGCCCGCACTATACGCGCCCTGAAGTATTGGATGGCATTGAAGTACCCAGTGTACTAAAGTCCGGAAATCATAAGGATATTCGTCGCTGGCGATTGAAACAATCGCTAGGTCGCACCTGGATTAGAAGACCAGAGCTTCTGGAAAACCTAGCTCTGACTGACGAACAGGAATTATTACTTGCCGAGTTTATCAGAGAACATCGAAGCAAGTAACCTATTGAATTTAGTATCAGTTTATTCTAGGAATTTATAAAATGAGCAACATCATCAAAGCTCTTGAGCAAGAGCAAATGAAATCAGATCTACCTAAATTTGCACCAGGTGACACTGTTGTAGTTCAGGTAAAAGTAAAAGAAGGTGACCGTGAGCGTCTACAGGCATTCGAAGGCGTTGTAATCGCTATTCGTAACCGTGGTCTACACTCTGCATTTACAGTTCGTAAGATCTCGAACGGTGAAGGCGTAGAGCGTACGTTCCAAACTCACTCACCAATTATTGATAGCATTGAAGTTAAGCGCCGTGGTGCAGTACGTCGTGCCAAACTGTACTACCTACGTGATCGTTCTGGTAAGTCAGCTCGTATTAAAGAGAAACTTGCTAAGAAGTAATGCTGATTGCATTCTCATAGAAACACGGGCTCTCCAACTGGGAGCCCGTTTTTTTTTGAGAGGCAGAATGGTTTTAGTTTGTCTATTGGGTATACACTCTGAGTAATCTTCTAGAGCCTCTTTGAGTTCTGTACGTTGTAATTAAAAAGGAAAGTCAATGAAACGTCTTCATATTGCTGCAGCTGTAATATTGAATCCGACTAAAAACCAAGTCTTCATCACTAAAAGGGCAGACAAAGCACACAAAGGCGGTTTGTGGGAGTTTCCTGGTGGCAAGGTGGAAGAAGGTGAAACAGCTCAGGATGCAACCATTAGAGAGCTTTATGAAGAGATTGGGATAAAAGTGACCGCTTTAAGTCATTTTGAGTCACTAAAACACGATTATCCCGACAAATCTTTAGAGTTTGATTTCTTTGTTGTAACGGGTTTTGAAGAAGAGCCTTATGGGAAAGAGGGGCAACAGGGAGGTTGGGTGAGTATAGTGGATCTTCAGCAGTTTGACTTTCCAGAAGCCAATGTACCAGTATTGGAAAAGGTGATGAGTATTTACGGTACTCCCGCAACTTAATACTAGTTAGCCTCACCTTGAGATAAGACGTATTTGAATCAATTGAATGTAGAAAGAGACGCGTAAGGCGTCTCTTTTTAATTTCATTGAGGCAGACATGAAAATCAGTGAGCTTCTTCTGACCAACCATCAGAGTCGGACATGTCCGGTGCACCTGCAATGGCTTTTTCTTCCTCCGCCCACTCGCCAAAGTCAATGAGTTGACATTTTTTGCAGCAGAAAGGGCGAAAAGTGCTTTTTTCTCCCCATTGCACATCAGTTTGGCAAGTTGGGCATTTTACGATAGTCACGTTATTCATAGTGTGCTTTTGATTCGGTTCTGATGAGTGTTGATTCTAGCATGTTTTTCCGTGACAAGAAGCACAGACTCTAGCAGCAAATGGTCAGATCAAATTCGACATCATGTGGGTAAGCTTGCCCTGATCCAAAACTCATAAACTTTATGGCAAAGCGATTCTTATGACCTGAAATCATCGGGTAAACACCGTACTCCAATGGGATGTTCAAGCGCAGAATATTGGCTTCTTCTGCGTCACTTTGGAAAAAACCAGCACGGGCGATGATCGGTTTTTCGTACCCGGTTTCTCTTGTCAGTTGCAACCACAGGTGCAAAGCGGAGGTTAAGGGTTGTAACGTGTCAAGCCAGCCTTCAATGTCTCTTTTCCTATTTTCATCAGGTTGGTGTAGCCAAAAATGCAGTGAGGGTAAATCGAAGCAACAGGATCCGCCTGGTAAATTGAACCGTTGGCGAATGGTGCTTAAGAAGCGATCTTCTTTTAAGGATTGACCAAAGCGCTCCGCTGCCATGAGTTCCTTATGCACATCATCGATGTTTGAGAGAACGGCTTGAAGCATATCTTGGTCAACGCCATCCACATTGAGCCAAGATTTGTAGGACAGGCGTTGTTTTTCTAAATCTTTAGCAAGCTCAGATTTCATTTGAATTTGCTCAAATATTTCAAGCAAGTCAAAAATAGGGCGAAAGAACAGCGGGTATTGAACGGTATCCACTTTTGCCGCTGCGTGACTCATTTGTCGCAATAGCGATTCCACTCTAAGGTAAATTCGAGTTTTTTCATTTAATGGATGTTCAAATTTATGAGTGGTCATGAAAAACGCCTTTGTGCTCCTTTTGCGGTTATTGTGGCTTAGTGACTCATTGCCATGTATTTATGATGTAGTGCCGTAACTTGCGCCAATAAATCACACTCTGGTGAGTCATTGTCGATGACGTTATTAGCGTAGCTCAAGCGCTCCTCACGTGTTGCTTGTGAATTCAAGATAGACTCAATTTGCGCTAGAGGTACATCATCCCGATTCATTGTACGCTGAATTTGCGTATCTCTTGTTACATCGACAACAAGTATTGTATCTGCCATCGACTGTAACTGGTTTTCTACCAGCAAAGGAACAACCAGCAGAGCGTAAGGCGATTGTACCTGTTTTAAGCTTTGCTTCATTTTCTGGCGAATCATCGGATGAAGCAAGTTATTAAGCCAAAGTTTTTCTTTTTCGTTCTCAAAAACTCTTGCTCTAAGCTTTATGCGATTCAATGAACCGTCTGAATTCAATATATCCGTTCCGAAATAGGCGGCAATTTGCTTTAACCCTTCAGAATGAGGTGCTACAACTTGTCTGGCTATAACATCAGCATCGACAATATCGATATTGAAGTGTTTTTGAAAAAGGTTCGCTACGGTTGTTTTCCCGCTTGCAATCCCTCCAGTTAAACCAACAACAAATGCCATGCTTTACCTTTAAATCGGATGTGGTGAAACAGTCTATCTAGGAATCACAACTAAATGCCAAGGAAATGTGAAAAATACCAACTTGTGATGTCTTTTCCAAACAATAAGGTAACCCAACCCGCTATAGCAAGGTAGGGACCAAAAGGAAAAGCTTGTTCTATGCCCTTTTTTTGCAATCTTAGCTGAATTACACCAAAGACAACACCCACTAAAGATGACATCAATATGATGATGGGCAAACTTTGCCACCCCAACCACGCGCCCAGTGCCGCGAGCAATTTGAAGTCCCCAAACCCCATGCCTTCTTTGCCTGTTAAAAGCTTGAATAGGTGATACACACTCCATAAACACAAGTAACCCGCTATTGCGCCGATTACAGCATCGGTGAGTGACACTGGGCTAACCTCAAAGAGTGAGAGCGCGATTCCAGCCCACATGAGGGGTAAGGTGAGTTGATCGGGGAGAAGTAAGGTATCGAAATCAATGAAAGTGGCAGCGATAAGCACAAACGTAAAAAACAGAAGTGCGACAGAGAAATAGCTAAATCCGAAATGGTTTGCAACAGCAAAACTCAAACCTGCGGTCAGCAATTCAATAAGAGGGTAGCGTGCGGAGATCGACGCATTGCATGCGTAGCATTTACCGCGCAGCAGTAACCAACTCAATACTGGAACATTATCTCGAATTCTGATTGGCGTATTGCACTTTTGGCAAGTGGAGCGTGGGACACTTAATGTGAGTTTTTTTGCTGGTGGCTCAATGTTGTATTCAGGAAAGGCATCGGCACACTCTTGTCGCCATTCGTTGTCCATCATTTTTGGAAGCCGATAAATAACGACATTCAAAAAACTACCAATGACTAACCCAAACACAGAAGCCATCAACGGAAATAGCCAAGGGTAGTAGTGAAAAGCGTCCATACAAGATCTCTAAGGTGAAATGTGTTTAGGGTCTGGAGACCACTAGCCAGTGGCAAATATTAGCCTAATACACTCATTAAGTTAAACACTGGCAGGTACATAGAGATAACCAATCCGCCAATGACCACTCCAAGGAATATGATAATCAATGGCTCAAGCAACTTCCCGAGGTTATCGACGGTGTTATCGACTTCAAACTCGTAGACGTTTGCGACTTTATTAAGCATGTCATCCAGAGACCCCGTCTCTTCGCCAATCATGACCATCTGCAATACCATTTCAGGGAAAGCTTCGGTATTACGCATGGCGATATAAATAGGCATGCCTGCGGCAGTATCTTTATAAACTTGTTCGATAGCGACTTGGTAGTACAGGTTGCTCACCGTTTTAGAGCTGGTTTTAAGCCCATTAAGAATTGGAATGCCGGCATTAAAACTGGTCGCAAGTGTTCGGCTGAACTTCGCGATGGCGGCTTTACTTAAGACTCCTCCGAGGATTGGGAACGTTAATCCCCATCTTGAAGTTCTTAATCGAAATTTAAACGATCGCTTTCTCATAAGCTTAAAGGTGATACTCAGTGCGGTGATTGCGCCCACCATTTTCAAGGAATCGTGTTGTACGATGTGTGAGAGTTTCAATACCTGCTGGGTAAACCATGGTAATTCAGCCCCAAACCCTGTGAACATTGTTTCAAATTCTGGTATGACGAATTTTAGCATCAAAAAGGATACCCCAACCGCAGTCAAAAGAACCATCACTGGGTAGATCATCGCTTTGATAACTTTGGAGCGTAACTCCTCACTTTTTTCTTGGTAGGTTGCGATGCGTTCGAAAACATCGGACAAATTACCCGTTTGCTCGCCCGTTGCAATTAAGTCGGTGTAAAAACTGTCAAATAGTCTGTTGGATGTGCCGAGTGCTTTAGAGAGCGGGGTGCCTGCCTCTACGGCTTTGGTCACCTGAGATAGGATGGATTTCATCTCTGCTTTGTTGTGATTATCCGACACCATTTTTAAAGATTGCACTATTGGAACGCCAGTTCCCAGCATGGTCGCCATTTGACGAGTGAATATCATGATGTCTTTCTTTTTAACTTTGTGGCTCAGTTTGTCGAGTATAGAAATGCCCGACTTTCTGACTTTTTTAATTTGAACTCGTTGGCTTCGAAGCTTGTCGCGTACTTCCATTTCGGTGTAGGCCAAAAACTGACCTGATGTTTTCTTCCCTGAGCTGTTAATGCCTTTCCAGCGAAAGTTGTATAGCTTGAGGCGAGGGGTAACGGAACGTTCCAAACTGTCTCCTTACAAATACAAAACGCGTTGGAGCTCTTGGTAGCTCGTGATGCCTTGTTTCAAGATCTCAATACCCGATTGGCTGAGGGTCTTCATTCCGTTCTTAACGGCCAGCATTTCGATGTCGGCAATATTGGCTTTATGAGAAACCGCTTGCTGCATTTCCGCATCAAAAGGCATGACTTCATAAATACCAATGCGGCCACTGTACCCAGCGTTACAATCGGCGCAGCCTTCTTTTGATGCTTGAAAAAGGGGGCAGTCAGATTCGATTTGATGTTTTTCTAACAGGGCTGGAGAGAGCTGATGCGAGACTTTACAGTGCGGGCACAAACGTCTAGCCAAACGTTGCGCGATGATCAGGCTGAGTGAGGAAGAGAGGTTATACGGCTCAACCCCCATATTGCCCAATCGAATGACCGTTTCTGCTGCGGAGTTGGTGTGCAATGTCGATAGAACTAGGTGGCCTGTTTGGGCTGCCTTGATGGCGATCTCTGCCGTTTCAAAGTCTCGTATTTCCCCCAGCATGACGATGTCAGGGTCTTGTCGCAAGAAAGACTTGAGCGCTGCCGCAAAGGTGAAGCCGATCTTCGGTCGGATTTGGACTTGGTTGATGCCAGCTAGGTTGATTTCAACCGGATCTTCAGCGGTCGAAATATTGCGTTCAACCGTGTTGAGAATACTGAGCCCAGTATACAGGGAAACGGTTTTACCACTCCCTGTTGGACCCGTCATCAGGATCATGCCCTGAGGTCGACGTAACGCTTCGATATACAAGGCTTTTTGTTCCTCACTGTAGCCAAGCATGTCGATGTTCAAATTTGCACTGCTGCTGTCTAACAAACGCAGAACAATTTTTTCTCCCCAAAGGGTGGGCAGAGTGGAGACTCGAAGGTCGATTGCGGTTGTGTCACTGAGTTTCAGCTTAATACGTCCATCTTGAGGCAAGCGGCGTTCTGCAATGTCCAGTTTTGAGAGTATTTTTAACCGTGCGGCCAGCCTTCGCCCCAGCTGCGGTGCGGGGCTATTGGCTTGAATGAGAATGCCGTCGCAGCGCATCCGAATTCGATAGGTCTTTTCATAAGGTTCAAAGTGAATATCTGACGCGCCTTTACGTACGGCATCGAAGAGGACTTGATGAATAAAGCGACTGACGGGGGCATCATCTAAGCTGAGGTCTTCAGCCGATTCGAATTCATCGTCACTCACTTGAACCAAATCCGCGAGCTCTTCTTGCGTGATTTCTTTACCACCAGTGCTGCTATCGACTCTATTCTTGCCGTACATTCTACGAATGCAGCTGGTCAGTTCTCTCTCATCGCAAAGCAGGAGCTCGACTTGTTGATTGGTGGCAAAGCGAAACTCTTCTTCCGCTTCAACGATCGTTGGGTCGGATAGCGCAATAAACAGGGTATTGTTGTTGGACTCAACGGGCAGTGCATTGTAGCGGGTGATCAAATCTCTCAGACCAAGCTGTTCACACAAGGGGAGGTAATTGTATTGATGAGCTTCTATGACCGACAAACCAAAAATCTCAGCAATGTGCCGAGTCAATTCAAAAGCAGACAGTATACCAAGCGCAGTGATAGCACTGGGGACCGTGCCCCCAGTACTACCGACGTGCTCAATAATAGCCAGCTTGTGTTCTTCGCTAATGATATCGGCTTGGCGAAGAATGCTCACTAAATTGGTGTGCATGGGTTATGGCTTACAGCTTTTAGGAATTTCAGAACTCTCAATTTTACCCGCTGGCGTGAATGTACATGCCCATCCGCTTACTGATTTTGCAAGAGCAAGCGACGCTCCGGTTATCGAAGAATTTGTACCGAATTCAAAGTTAATGGTGCCTGTAGCACCGCTAATACCTGTAAAGGATAGCGTACCTAGCTTATTCATTGTTGTTGTTGCTCCGACTGCGGTAAAGCCATTTGCGTCGTTAGCAGGGAAAGTACCAATTTCTTGAATATGCATATCCACATTGGTTACTAGTGCACGTGCCGTTGCCAAACCTGTCGCTGCTTCTGATTTCTTAACATGATTTTTATAGGCGGGAATTGCCAAAGCAGACAGCACGCCAATAATCGCGACGACAATCATTAGTTCTATTAATGTAAAGCCTTGTTGTTTCCTATTTTGCATAAATAACTCCGTTTATAAGGTCGTATAAAAACAGAGCGAGGATAGGAGCGTGCCAAAAGTAAAGAAACTGTAATTAAAAGATTGCTGGAGGAGGATTTCAGAATTTTTATTTTGTTTCAGTATGTTACTGGTTTAGTGCGACTGGGTTCAAATGCGGTGAGTGATGTCAGTCGCAACCGTATGATAAGGTTAAAAAAAGGAAGTAGACCTTCCTTTTCAATTATAAGTTTACATTTATAAAATATTTCAGATTTGTGATGATGCTCAAATCCGAATTTTGTTAAATCTGAACTATGTAAGCCGCATGGAAAGATCCATGGCTTTCAAATGTTTAGTGAGTGCACCTACTGAAATATAGTCGACACCAGTATCCGCGTATTCGCGAATTGTCTCCAGAGTGACGTTTCCAGAATTTTCTAACGCTGCTTTACCCGCGTTAATTTTGACCGCCTCACGCATCATGTCTGTGGAGAAATTATCGAGCATGATGATGTCCGCGCCCGCTTCAATGGCTTCCTTTAGTTCGTCTAGATTTTCTGTTTCAACCTCGACAGGCTTTCCTGGGTTGAGTGCTTTAGCAGCTTCAATGGCTTTACGAATGCCACCACAGGCAACAATGTGGTTTTCTTTTATTAGGTAAGCATCAAAGACACCAATACGGTGATTGAACCCGCCGCCACAAGTTACCGCATATTTAAGCGCACTTCGTAAACCGGGGATGGTTTTTCGAGTGTCAAGCAGTCGGCAATTTGTGCCTTTCAGTTTTTCAGCGTATTTCGCAACCAAAGTGGCGCAGCCTGAAAGGGTTTGAATAAAGTTCATGGCGTTGCGTTCGCCTGTTAAAAGCGCTCTTGCCGGACCAGACAGGGTGCACAAGGTCTGATTAGGCTCGACTTTATCGCCATCTTGAACATGCCATTCGATGTTGACTTCACCACCAAGCTGTTTGAATACTTCGTCCGCCCATTCTTGACCGCAAAAGATGCCATGCTCTCGCGTAATAATGGTGGCGGTATTGGTTGCATCCTCTGGAATTAATGCTGCGGTGATGTCTGCTGTAGGATCAAGTGTGCCCCCTAAATCTTCTTTTAAGGTGCTCTCGACCGCACGTGTAATTTCCAATGGAAGTTGCTGTTTTAGGTAGTCAAGACGTTCTTGGCTGTTGTGTGTGTTTTTCATCGCAATTCAGTAAATACCAGAGGTTGAAATTGTCTGCATCATACTCTGGCTTGGAGGAGAATTCAGCTATTTATCGGGATAGAACTGAGTTAAGTGACATACTCGCCTCGTTTATGCCTGTTATCTCCAAACAGCCGCTGCTCTGCTTCTTGGTGTGACTTCGGTATATACTCTTAATAATGAGCTGTTTAATAAGAATCAAACAACATGAGAATTGATGAAAGTCATTGGCTTACAGAGATCAATAAGGTGGTGTCTCCTCATTACGATGAGCGCCCTGAAGGTGAGGGCATCTCTTTGCTAGTTGTGCATCACATCAGTTTGCCTCCTCGCCAATATGGTGGCACTTTTGTTGATGACTTTTTTGCCGGAAACCTAGATCCCACGCTGCATCCGTTTTTTGATGTCATTAAAACCCTTAAAGTGTCAGCCCACTGTTTGATTCGGCGTACGGGTGAAATCGTGCAATTTGTTCCGTTTGATAAGAGAGCATGGCATGCCGGAGTGTCGAGTTTTGCGGGGCGTGAGCGTTGTAATGACTATTCTATTGGTGTCGAACTGGAAGGGTGTGAATTCGACAGTTACACGTCTGAGCAATACGACTCGTTGGTTAAGTTAACTAAATTGCTGCAATCTCAATACCCAAGTATGAGTGACCACCGAATTACGGGGCATCAATATATCGCTCCTCTGCGCAAATCTGATCCTGGTCTCACATTTGATTGGCGGTATTTTCGCGCTCTTCTCAAAACCGGATCGAATTAGCATATTTTCAGTGTGTGAGCTGGATACTTGTTTTGCGTAAGGTGTCCAATGTTAACTTATGTGTGTCGAACACTAACTGAGTGTGTCGAATGCTAACTGAATGTGTCAAACACGGAGATGCGACTAAGCTCTATCTGCCGTTAAAAAAAAATTGTCATAACTTTTATTTATGTCACACAGATATTTATGTCACACAGAGCGATATATTAATTGGTAAGACCAATTGTATTGCTGTTTTAATGCGCTCTTGTTGTCTCTTGGTTAATTTGTTCTGCGTTCAATGATGTGCGTCAAGTTTTATCTGGACAGAAACGTTTTATTTATGTTATTTTTTTGCCCAATTTGAAATTGGTATTACCAATTGACTGCAAGAGTAGAAGAACAACACATATGGCTTATCAAAGGATTCGTCAGCCGAAACTCTCTGATGTTATTGAACAGGAGCTTGAACGGTTGATTTTGGAAGGAACGCTCTCACCGGGGGAACAATTACCACCGGAGCGAGAGTTGGCGAAGCAGTTTGATGTTTCGCGTCCTTCGGTCCGAGAAGCGATTCAGAGGCTGGAAGCAAAGCGATTGTTAACTCGTCGCCAAGGTGGCGGGACATTCGTCAGTGAGTCTCTCTGGAAAAGCTTTTCCGATCCTTTGTTAAACTTATTGTCCACCCATTCCGAGACCCAGTTAGATTTGCTGGAAGCACGACATGCGATGGAAGGGTTATCCGCTTACTTTGCGGCATTACGTGGTACCGATGAAGACTTTGAGCGAATCCAGCTCTGCTTAGAGCATATTCGTACAGCTCAAGACAAAAAAGACGTGGAAGTGGAAGCTTCTGCGGTTATGGCGTTCCTTATCGCCTTAACGGAAGCGGCACATAATGTGGTTTTACTTCATATCGTGCGTAGTTTGTCGCCTTTGCTTGAGCAAAACGTCTTGCAAAATTTAAAGCTCTTGCATCGCCGCGCAGAAGTGGTGGATAGAGTCAGTAAACATCGAGCTAATATTGTGGATGCGATTGTTTCTGGTCAGCCTGAACAGGCGCGTGAAATGTCTCACTCACATTTAGCTTATATCGAAGAAACATTGCTGGATTTAACTCGTGAAGAGTCTAGAAGAGAACGCTCTTTGCGCAGAATCCAGCGAGGTAACGAGTCGTAATCACGGCTTGTCACAAGTTTAAAGTAGATCCAACCAACAGAAGGATAGATCGCCATGTCTGATACGAAGCATGACGTAGACGCAATTGAAACTCAAGAATGGCTTCAGGCACTTGAGTCAGTCGTTCGTGAAGAAGGTGTAGAACGAGCTCAATTCTTGTTAGAACAAGTTTTAGATAAAGCACGCCTTGATGGTGTAGATATGCCAACAGGCATCACAACCAACTACATCAACACGATCCCAGCCGATCAAGAACCAGCTTACCCTGGTGACACAACGTTAGAGCGCCGTATTCGAGCCATTATTCGTTGGAATGCGGTGATGATCGTTTTGCGTGCTTCTAAGAAAGACTTAGACCTAGGTGGTCACATGGCTTCTTATCAGTCTGCAGCGGCATTCTACGAAGTCTGTTTCAACCACTTCTTCCGTGCTCCCAATGAGACCGATGGTGGCGATCTGGTTTATTATCAAGGTCATATTTCTCCGGGGATTTACTCGCGTGCATTTGTTGAAGGTCGTCTAACGGAAGAGCAACTAGACAACTTCCGTCAAGAAGTAGACGGTAAAGGTATTCCTTCATACCCACACCCTAAACTGATGCCTGAATTCTGGCAGTTCCCCACTGTATCTATGGGCTTAGGTCCTATTTCAGCGATTTATCAAGCCCGTTTCCTTAAGTATCTTGATGGTCGTGGCTTAAAAGATACTTCTGCTCAACGTGTGTACGCTTTCCTAGGCGACGGTGAGATGGATGAGCCAGAATCACGTGGTTCTCTATCATTCGCTGCACGTGAGAAGCTGGACAACCTATGCTTCCTAATCAACTGTAACCTTCAGCGCCTAGATGGCCCTGTTATGGGTAACGGTAGCATCATCCAAGAGCTCGAAGGTCTATTCAAAGGCGCGGGTTGGAACGTGGTTAAAGTTATCTGGGGCAGCAACTGGGATGCCTTGCTTGCGAAAGATACGACAGGTAAATTACTTCAGTTAATGAACGAAACTGTCGATGGCGATTACCAAACATTTAAGTCGAAAGATGGCGCATACGTACGTAAGCACTTCTTCGGTAAATACCCTGAGACAGCGGCACTTGTTGCTGATATGACCGATGACGAAATTTTTGCCCTTAAGCGTGGCGGTCATGAGTCCTCTAAGCTTTACGCAGCCTACAAAAATGCGGCAGAAACGACGGGTCGTCCAACGGTTATCCTTGCTAAGACTGTAAAAGGTTACGGCATGGGTGAAGCCGCTGAAGGTAAGAACATCGCGCACCAAGTTAAGAAGATGGATATGACTCACGTACTTCACCTACGTGATCGTCTAGGTCTTCAAGACATCTTAACTGACGATGCAGTGAAAGAGCTTCCGTACTTGAAACTGGAAGAAGGTTCGGCTGAATACGACTACCTTCATGCGCGTCGTAAAGATCTAAAAGGTTATACGCCACAGCGTTTGCCTAACTTTACTCAAGAGCTTAAGATTCCTGAGCTAGAAGAATTTGCTCCATTATTGAGCGAGCAAAAGCGTGAAATCTCAACGACGATGGCTTATGTTCGTACGTTAAATATCCTTCTCAAGAATAAAGGCATCGGCAAAAACGTCGTCCCTATTATCTGTGATGAAGCGCGTACGTTTGGTATGGAAGGTCTATTCCGTCAAATAGGTATTTATAACCCGCACGGTCAAGAATACACACCTGAAGATAAAGGCATTGTTTCTTACTACAAAGAAGCGACTTCTGGTCAGGTTCTACAAGAAGGCATCAACGAGCTAGGCTCAATGGCCTCTTGGGTTGCGGCTGCGACGTCTTACAGCACCAACGACCTGCCAATGATTCCATTCTACATCTACTACTCTATGTTCGGTTTCCAACGTGTTGGTGACATGGCGTGGATGGCGGGCGACCAACAAGCACGTGGCTTCCTACTGGGTGCAACGGCTGGTCGTACAACATTGAACGGTGAAGGTCTACAGCACGAGGACGGTCATTCGCACGTGTTAGCGAACACTATCCCTAACTGTATTTCTTACGATCCAACGTTTGCGTATGAAGTCGCTGTGATCATGCAAGACGGTATCCGTCGTATGTACGGCGCTGGTCAAGAAAACGTGTTCTACTACCTAACGGTAATGAACGAAAACTACGCGATGCCAGCTATGCCTGAAGGCGCTGAAGAAGGCATTCGTAAAGGTATTTACAAGCTTGAATCTTACGCTGGTGCTAAGTCTAAAGTTCAACTATTGAGCTCTGGCACAATTATGAACGAAGTGCGTAAAGCCGCGACTATCCTAAGTGAAGAGTACGGTGTAGCGTCTGATGTATTCTCTGTGACCTCATTCAATGAGCTAACTCGTGATGGTCAGAGCGCAGAGCGTTACAATATGCTTCACCCTGAAGCCGAAGCGAAAGTTCCGTACATCACAACAGTACTTGGCACTGAGCCAACCATTGCTGCGACGGACTACATGAAGAACTACGCTGAGCAAGTTCGCGCGTTCATCCCGGCTGATTCTTTCAAGGTTCTTGGTACTGACGGTTTTGGCCGCTCAGATAGCCGAGAAAACCTACGTCGTCACTTTGAAGTGAATGCCGGTTACGTTGTGGTTGCGGCACTAACTGAACTAGCGAAGCGTGGTGATGTTGAGAAATCAGTGGTTGTTGAAGCCATTAAAAAGTTCGACATCGACACTGAAAAAACCAACCCGCTATACGCATAAGACAACGCTTAATTTAGAAGGTAGATAAGCAATGGCAATCGAAATTAATGTGCCTGACATCGGTGCAGATGAGGTTGAAGTTACTGAGATTCTTGTAAGCGTTGGCGACAAGGTCGAAGAAGAACAATCCCTTATCACGGTAGAAGGTGATAAAGCCTCTATGGAAGTTCCTGCATCTCAAGCGGGCGTAGTGAAAGAGATAAAAGTAACGGAAGGTGATTCAGTCACCACTGGCACTTTGATCATGATCTTTGAAGCAGAGGGAGCGGCGGAAGCGGCGGAAGCGGCACCTGCGCCAGCTACGGAAGCGGCTCCTGTCGCTGAAGCAGCGCCGGCAGCACCTGTTGCGTCTGCAGAGAAAGAAATTCATGTTCCAGATATCGGTGGCGACGAAGTTGAAGTGACTGAGATCATGGTAGCGGTTGGCGATGCAGTCGAAGAAGAGCAGTCTCTTATCACTGTTGAAGGCGACAAAGCGTCCATGGAAGTGCCTGCACCGTTCGCTGGTACAGTAAAAGAGATCAAGATTAACGCTGGCGACAAAGTGTCGACAGGTTCTCTCATCATGACGTTTGTTGTAGAAGGCGCTGTGCCAGCTCCTGCCCCAGCTCAAGCTGAAGCAGCTGCTCCTGCGGCGGCTCCAGCAAAAACGGAAGCACCAAAAGCGGCTCCAGCTGCGTCTACGGGGGATTTCCAAGAGAA
The DNA here is from genome assembly GCF_014694455.1 of Vibrio sp. S9_S30. GTDB lineage: Bacteria > Pseudomonadota > Gammaproteobacteria > Enterobacterales > Vibrionaceae > Vibrio. Next base: position 83,910 of record NZ_JAAUWT010000001.1, read on the forward strand.
CAACGAGTACGCTCATGCCTCTCCAGTTGTTCGTCGTCTCGCTCGTGAGTTTGGCGTAAACCTATCTAAGGTGAAAGGTTCGGGTCGTAAGAGTCGCATCTTGAAAGAAGATGTTCAGTCTTACGTTAAAGATGCACTCAAGCGTCTAGAGTCGGGCTCTGCTGCTTCAGGCAGTGGCGATGGTTCGGCGTTAGGTCTACTTCCTTGGCCAAAAGTTGATTTCAGCAAGTTCGGTGAAACAGAAGTTCAGAAACTGTCTAAAATTAAGAAGATTTCTGGCGCAAATCTACACCGTAACTGGGTGATGATCCCTCACGTTACACAGTGGGATAACGCAGACATCACTGAGCTAGAAGCATTCCGTAAAGAGCAGAATGCAATCGAAGCGAAGAAAGATTCGGGCATGAAGATCACGCCACTTGTGTTCATCATGAAAGCGGTGGCGAAAGCGCTAGAAGCGTTCCCTGCATTCAACTCGTCTCTTTCTGAAGATGGTGAAAGCATCATTCTTAAGAAATACGTGAACGTCGGTATTGCAGTAGATACACCAAATGGCCTGGTTGTTCCTGTATTCAAAGACGTGAACAAGAAAGGTATTTACGAGTTATCTGAAGAGCTGATGGTGGTGTCTAAGAAAGCCCGCGCTGGTAAGCTGACGGCGGGTGACATGCAAGGTGGATGTTTCACTATTTCTAGCTTGGGTGGTATCGGCGGAACAGCATTTACACCAATCGTGAATGCACCAGAAGTCGGAATTCTAGGTGTATCCAAGTCTGAAATGAAGCCTGTATGGAATGGTAAAGAGTTCACGCCACGTCTGCAGTTGCCATTATCGCTTTCATACGACCACCGTGTGATTGATGGTGCAGAAGGTGCGCGCTTCATCACTTACTTGAATGGTTGCTTAAGCGATATCCGTCGCTTAGTGCTATAAGTCAAGATACGTAAAATCAGGGCGGCTATTAGCCGCCCTTAAATTACAAGCTAACGGTTTGATTTAACCTTGTTGATAATAAGCGAATCTCAATCGAACTGTTGTCTGGCTCACAGGCTAAATGGATTTACTTTTCACACCTTTAACAACTCTGTAAACTGTTTCGGTCTGAAAATAAAACGTTCTAAAAAAGAATTCATTGAACCCCCACTCAGCCTGTTAGGGATAATGACTACAAGAGGTCAAAATGAGCAAAGAAATTAAAGCCCAAGTTGTTGTACTTGGTTCTGGTCCTGCTGGTTACTCTGCTGCATTCCGTTGTGCGGATTTAGGTCTAGAAACCGTACTTATCGAGCGTTACACCACTCTAGGTGGAGTGTGTCTAAATGTGGGGTGTATCCCATCTAAAGCACTGCTACACGTATCTAAAGTGATCGAAGAAGCGAAAGCAATGGCTGATCACGGTGTGGTATTTGGTGAACCGCAAACGGACATCAACAAAATCCGAATCTGGAAAGAAAAGGTGGTTAATCAGCTAACTGGCGGTCTTGGCGGTATGGCTAAGATGCGTAATATCACTGTGGTTAATGGTTACGGTAAATTCACTGGTCCTAACTCGATCCTTGTCGAAGGAGAAAGCGAAGCGACGACGGTGAACTTTGACAACGCCATCATTGCCGCAGGTTCTCGTCCAATTAAACTTCCGTTTATTCCACATGAAGATCCTCGTATTTGGGATTCTACCGATGCGCTGGAACTGAAAGAAGTCCCGGGTAAACTGCTTATTATGGGCGGTGGTATCATTGGTCTTGAAATGGGCACAGTATACCAGTCTCTAGGTTCCAAGGTTGACGTTGTTGAGATGTTTGACCAAGTGATCCCTGCCGCGGATAAAGACATCGTTAAGGTTTACACTAAGCGAGTCAAAGACAAGTTCAACTTGATGCTAGAAACCAAAGTGACGGCTGTTGAAGCGAAAGAAGATGGTATCTACGTATCAATGGAAGGCAAAAAAGCGCCGGCAGAAGCTGAACGTTATGATGCTGTTCTTGTGGCGATTGGTCGTGTGCCGAACGGTCTTCTTATCGATGGTGAAAAAGCCGGTATCGAAATTGATGAGCGTGGCTTTATCAATGTTGATAAGCAAATGCGCACAAACGTACCTCATATCTTTGCGATTGGTGATGTTGTCGGTCAGCCAATGTTGGCACACAAAGGTGTGCACGAAGGTCATGTGGCGGCGGAAGTGATTTCTGGTAAGAAACACTACTTCGATCCTAAAGTTATTCCTTCAATTGCTTACACTGAGCCAGAAGTGGCATGGGTGGGTAAAACAGAGAAAGAAGCAAAAGCGGAAGGCATCAACTACGAAACAGCCACTTTCCCATGGGCTGCATCTGGACGTGCAATCGCGTCTGACTGTGCGGATGGTATGACGAAGCTTATTTTCGATAAAGAAACACACCGCGTTATCGGTGGCGCTATTGTGGGTACGAACGGTGGTGAGCTACTCGGTGAAATTGGTTTGGCTATCGAGATGGGCTGTGATGCGGAAGACATCGCCCTGACCATTCATGCTCACCCAACGTTACACGAATCTGTCGGTTTGGCTGCTGAAGTGTTTGAAGGTTCTATTACTGACCTTCCAAACAAGAAGGCTGTGAAGAAGAAAAAGTAACTTTTCTTTATGCTGAATGATAAAAGCCGCTGCCAGTCAGCGGTTTTTTGTTACAAGCTTTCGCGGCTTTTGCTAGTAGCTCAGGTTAGATGGTTGACTCTAACAAAAAAACGGAGGGAAAACCCTCCGTTTGTCGATTTTGCAGTTTACAAAAGGACGTTTTAATCTTGCTTGTAAATGCAAAGCATACCTAAGAAGCTGCCTACAAGCCCTTCTAAGTACTCAGGGTCTGGGTTGCGGTTAGCTTGAACATAAAGGGAGTAGCAAATGCCGTGTAATAGCTTAGCTAAGTCTTCTGCTTTGTGTTCATCACATACTTCACCACGCTGCATGGCTGCTAGGAACATCTCTTCAACACGCTTCTGAGAGCTTTCGTTACTGGATAGGAACAAAGGCCATACCTCTTCACGAGTGGAGGTGCTCCATTCGAACCAAACTTTCATCCAGTGCGTGCCATCCAGTGCAGATTTGATGATGTTCTTGGTTAGGCTCGTCAAGTTTTCTTCAGCCGTCGCTTCTGGAAGAATGCTTTCGTCGATGAACTGAGCGTATTGCTTTTCAACTTGGCTCAACACTTCATCAACCAAATCTTCACGCGTTTGGAAGTAGTTAAAAACAGTAGCCACTGATACCTGAGCAATCTCAGCAATATCAGCGTGACCACCGCGACCGATGCCGCGTTTTGCGAATACTTCGATCGCAATATCATGAAGTTGCTCTTTACGCTTTTGTGGAGATAGCCTTGTTCTTGGACGTTTTTTTACAGTATCCATAATTGATTTTCCTTGCCAACATATGAAGTTTAATGATTATTTTATAATTAGATTTGCCATATGAGTGTAATGGTGCATATAAAAGTGTCAATCAGGAAATATTAAAAAGTACTTAATTTCATGACCAAGTTAAAATTTACCCTGAGTCGTTTGCAGTGGTAAAATGTGTCAATGAGTGCACATTAACGAAAATTCAAATTATTGATAATGTGATTTTATTTGCAAAATCAGCCACTAATTAATTGAGAGCAGTATGAAACATACAGTTGAAGTCATGATTTCTGAGCAAGACGTTCAGGATCGAGTTATCGAATTGGGTAAAAAAATTACTGAGCGCTACAAAGATTCAGATAAAGAATTGGTGCTGGTGGGGCTGCTTCGTGGTTCATTCGTTTTTATGGCTGATCTGACGCGTGCTATTGGTAAGAACCATTCTGTCGATTTTATGACCGCTTCTAGCTACGGCAATTCAATGGAAAGCTCTCGTGATGTGCGTATTTTAAAAGATCTGGATGATGATATTAAAGGCAAAGACGTTTTGTTGGTGGAAGACATTATCGATACTGGTAACACGTTGAGCAAGGTGTGTGAAATTTTAGAAATACGTGAACCCGCGTCTATTGAAATTTGTACGTTGTTAGACAAACCATCACGCCGTGAAATTGCCGTGGATGCACAATTTATTGGCTTTGAAATTCCGGATGAGTTTGTTGTTGGTGTCGGTATCGATTACGCACAGAAATACCGTAACTTACCGTACATTGGAAAAGTGGTTCCGCAGGAATAAAGGCCTACCCGTATAGTAAATAGAAGAGACGCCACTGTTATAGTGGCGTTTTGTCTGCTGCTTTTGGGGGTTACAATTCTTGAATAAAGCGCAGCCGCCGCTTGTCTAGCTCCTCACGTATGTCTTTTCCTTGAAATCCATCTCGAATGACGTTTTGAACATCCGCTTGTAATGCGGCTTGATACGCTTGATTAAAAAGTGTTGATTGAGGGTAGGGATGGTTTTCCAAGCCCAGTCGACCACGATGATCGGCTTCACAGCAGACCAAGAGCTGCGCTAGGCGTTCCGGTTTACGCCATACATTTAGTTTATTCAGGATCTTAAGCTTTGTTTTTGCTCGTAGCTCTGCTGCTCGGTGTATATTGGTGTGGTGTTCACATACAACGAGTGCCGTGTCTCGGTATTCATTTGGAATCTTAATGCGCTGACATAATGCCTTAATAATATTGAGCCCGGTATGGCAATGCATTTTATGGCTTGGCCACTCTTCTTTCGGTGTGACGCCTTTCCCCAAGTCGTGAACTTGCGCCGCAAATCGAATCACAGGGTCTCGACTCAAATTGGCGGCTTGTCTAGCAACCATCAATGTGTGGATGCCAGTATCGATTTCTGGGTGCCACTGTTGCGGTTGAGGTACACCAAATAGTGCGTCCAATTCCGGTAGAATGACACTTAATGCGCCACATTGTCTGAGTATCTCAAGGAAAACGTCAGGTCTGTCTGTACTGAGAGATTTGTACCATTCCTGCCAAACACGCTCGGGCGTCAAGTGTTCAAGCTCTCCGGATTGCGTTATCTTTGACATCAACTTGAGAGTGTCGTCTGCGACAGTAAACCCTAATGAAGCCAGTTTGGCAGCGAATCGTGCCACTCTAAGAACACGAAGAGGGTCCTCTGTAAACGCATCTGACACATGGCGCAAGATTTTGTTGTGTAGATCAACTTGCCCGCCGTAAGGGTCAACGATAGTTCCATCTTTGTGTTGAGCCATGGCGTTAATGGTTAAATCTCTTCGGAAAAGGTCATCCTCAATGGTCACATCAGGCGCAAAGTGACATTCAAATCCTGTGTAACCATGCCCAGATTTGCGCTCTGTACGAGCCAATGCGTACTCTTCGTGGCTTTCGGGGTGCAAGAACACAGGAAAGTCTTTACCGACGGCTTGGAATCTATTGGCAAGCATTTTTTCTGGCGAGCTACCAACCACAACCCAATCTTTGTCGTGTACTGGAATGCCTAGCAATTGATCTCGCACCGCACCACCGACTAAATATACGTCCAAGTTTGACCTCCTAATTATGCCATGGAGCTTTACAAACCCCGTCACAATGGTAACTTGCCAGAATCTTAGCGAAGAGAGATAAGCATGTATAAGGATTTTTTCGGTTTCACGGAGATGCCGTTCTCCATAGTACCGAGTTCTCGGTATTTGTATTTGAGTGCGCGTCACAGAGAAGCAATGAATCATCTTCAATCGGGTTTGGGAGAAGGTGGCGGATTTGCGATGCTGACTGGTGAAGTTGGAACAGGCAAAACGACGGTGTCGAAAGCCATGCTTTCCACTCTAGGAGAGGAAACCAAAGCCGCGCTTATTCTCAATCCAACGTATTCAAACCAAGATTTGCTGGAGGCTATTTGCGATGAATTTGGTATTGAATACCCAGAATCAGCCAGCCTGAAAGAGCTGACGCAATCCATTCAGCGTTTCTTACTTGAGAATCATGAGAGCGGATGTCAAACGCTTTTGATCATAGATGAAGCGCAGCATCTCCTTCCTGATGTGCTAGAGCAATTAAGATTACTCACCAATCTAGAAACCGATAGTCAAAAACTTTTAAAAGTATTGCTGATTGGGCAGCCTGAATTACAAGCAAAGTTACAGACAACGGAACTCAGACAGCTTGCACAGCGTATTACTGGTCGATATCACCTGTTACCACTTAACCCTACAGAGGTGAGTGAGTACATTGCGTTTCGGCTTGGGTTGGCGAATGGCTCCCAAAGTAGTTTCGAACCCGCTGCAATTAAAGTCATCGCAAAATACACGCAGGGTATACCTCGTCTTATCAATTTGATCTGCGATAAAAGCCTACAATATGCCAGTCAAAGTGGTGTTAAGGTTGTGAATAAAGCGCGAGCCGAACAAGCTTGCCAGGATGTCATGGCGTTCCAAGCACCCGTTCAGGGGGCTCCCTCACCATCGTCACGCTCCTCTTCGATTTGGCAAACACTGCTGCTATTAACTGGGAGCGCAGCACTCGCGATATTGGCTTATTTTGCTACACCACTGGTGCTTCAGAAAGTGATTCCAGCTCAACCTCCAGAAGTCCAAGTTACAACCAAGACGATCCAAATACCGGTTGTTGATACTTTGTTGCCTTATTTAAAGCGCAGCGAAGGTGAAACAGAAACAACGCTAAAGCTGTTCGGTTTATGGGGGCTTAAGGCTTCGGTTAGAGATACGAATTGTGAAAGGTCTCGCTCTTCCTACTATTGTTCCATTGAGTCAGGAGGGTTAGATGACGTGATAACGCGGAATCGCCCCGTGGTTTTTGCGCTGAATGTGGGCGACGAACGACATTATTCGTTGCTGTATGCAATATCTGGCAATACGGCTCAAATTCTGGTTGGAGACGCTCGTATAGAAGTGCCTATCGGGTGGTTGGAGCAGAACTGGGCTGGTGAATATCGCACTATTTGGCATGATCCAATTGCGGAGACGCTTAAGCTTGGGCAGCAAGGCGAATCCGTTGCTAAGTTAGATGTGATGTTGGCTAAGGCACTCGGTGAACCATCACTGGGCAGTGATGTTTTTGATGAAGTATTGAAAGACAAAGTGGAAGCATTTCAGCGTTGGCAAGGGTTATTTGTTGATGGAATTGTAGGAGCTAAGACCTTGCAGTATTTAGATCTAATTGTGAACGATTTGGCGCCATCATTGACCGCTCCATCATTGACTAAAGTGACTGAGGAACCATCGGATGCGTAATGTGCATAATCGGATAAAGTGGAAAGGGGCTTCCAGCCATTGGGGGATTCAATGAGTTACTTAAATACGCCCTCAACGGGGTTCAGCTTTTTGAAATTGATGGTATTTGTCGTTCCTGCTGTATTGGTGTCTTCATGGCAGTATATGAATTATCAACCAGATAGCGCCCTCGTCATACAGGTAAAAACGGTGAAAGAGCCACTAGCGAAGGTGATCACTTATCCTGAACCTAAGCCTCTTAAGGACATGCCAACGGTCGATGAACACCCCACTGAAGTACGGTATGACGCTGCGACGGAAACAGCACGAGTGCTGAGTACTCAAGCGCGACCTGAGGCGCCAATACAGCTAAAGCCTCAAGAGCAAAAAAAAGAAACGTTGGATAACTTAGATCTTTCCTCTTTGTCACCGGAATTGGCGCAAGCGGTTCAATCGGCTATTCACGATACCGCGAAACTGGATTCTCGTCGTTATGATGATGAACCCGTTGAAGCTATGACGTTAGAGACCACGCCGTTAGAAGCTACGCCGCTATTAGGCAATGAACGCCGATTCCGAGGTAAACTTCCGGCACTTAACTTACAAACTCATATGTACGCATCAAGTAAAGATAGACGCTGGGTGAAAGTGAATGGTAAGGAGTTAAAAGAGGGGGATTGGGTCGATGATCAAGTCATGATTAAGAGCATCACCCCTAGAACGGTTGTGGTGGAGTTTGCGGGTCAGAAAATTGAGCTACCTGCATTGCATGAATGGCGTTAGCTTCCATTTTTTATGGTGTGCTCTTGTTAATGTTAATGAAGTACAGCGATCAAAAAAGGGCGCATAATGTGCCCTTCTTTTTTTAGTGTCTATTTTGAATGAAGCATTAAGCCCAACCAGATGGCGCCTTTTTTCTGCGGGGAATGAGGTGAGGAAGAACCAGTCCAAAGATAAGACCAATGCCCGCAACACCACCGCCATACATGAAATACTTCAACAGTAAATCTTCTTTCTGTGTATCCAGTTTTGCGCGCAATTCACGCACTTCACTTTGAGAGGCGGTTAACTGCTTGTTCATATCGGCGTAGTTCTTTTCAAGCTCTTTGATTTGTTCGTTACGAGCTTCAAGGGAGTTCACCAGCCCAGATTTCTCATCATCAGAGTTTCGACGTGCATTCGCCAGTTTCTCTTTCACTTCGGTCAGCTCTTTTTCAAGTGCAGGCAATCGCTCTGCTATGCTTGGGCGAGTGGATACGTATTTGCTATCTACCCAGCCTTTTCTGCCTTTAGAGTCGACAACTTGGCTATATCCAGAATCAGGATTTGTTGCAACTAACGTAATTTTGTCGCCTGCATTGACACTGCCGATGATTCGAAATTGATTGCTTGGTCCTGCGTGCATATAAGTGAATAAGTTGTCTGAGATGTAACGATCTTTTGCGAAGCTGACAGGCGCGACAAGCATGCTAAAGAGGGTCAGACAAATAAGTTTTTTCACGGTACGTCCCTTAACTGATGGAGTTGAACAACGTTTACGCTATCCATTTATTCTTAATTAGACAGAGATAGTATGAATTTTCAGGCGGTGGTGCAACAAAAGAGGGAGGTAAAGCCTCCCTTTCTGTGCGTTTGAGTCAATAATGACATGTGTCTAACAGGAGGCTTACAAAAATAAGCCTTGAATTGCATAGAAGAAGATGACGGCAAGCAGTGCGCCAGCTGGTAACGTAACAACCCAAGATGCAACGATGTTACGTACCACGCCAAGGTTGAGTGCTGCGATGCCCCGAGCAAAGCCGACACCTAACACGGCGCCAACGAGGGTTTGCGTGGTTGAAATAGGTAAACCAGTGCCAGATGCTAAAACCACCGTTGAAGCGGTTGCGAGCTGAGCAGCAAAGCCACGGCTTGGAGTCAGTTCCGTAATACCAGTACCTACTGTCGCCATGACTTTGTGTCCCATGGTTGCCAAACCGACAACGATACCAATACCGCCGAGTGGTAAGATCCACCACGCAATGGACGTTTTCTCCACGATTTCACCGAGGTTTTCAACGGTCGAAACCACAGCAGATAGAGGACCAATTGCGTTTGCTACGTCGTTCGAACCGTGGGCAAATGCCATCGCACATGCTGTAATCACCATGAGCACACTGAAAATGCTCTCAACACCGGCGAAGCTGTGGTCGTCCTCGCGATGGGCGAACTTCTTCTGAATATAGAGGTAGCCACCGATCATGATTAAGCCAGACACACCAGCAGACCATAGCCAAGCTTCTGAGTTGGTTAAATGCAAGCCAACGTGTTTCAAACCTTTCTTAATGGTCACCAACGCAATCACCATGGTGGTGATGAACATATAGACTGGTACAAAACGTTTGGCGTTAATGAGTGGGTTTTCTGTATCGAAAATTAGGCGCTGTGCACTAACGAATATCAAGTAAGCGAAGATACCTGAAATCAATGGTGTCACAATCCAACTTCCGACAATGCCCTGTACTGATTGCCAATCAACGGCTTCAGTACCAACGGATACGCAAGCAAATCCGATGATGGCACCAATAATAGAGTGAGTAGTAGAAACCGGCCAGCCCATGTACGACGCAAGCAGTAGCCAGGTACCTGCAGCGAGAAGCGCAGACATCATACCGTATACAAGAACGTCAGGCTGATCAGCAAAGAAGGACGTCTCGATAACCCCTTTACGGATAGTATCGGTGACTTCGCCACCCGCCAGATAAGCACCAGCAAATTCGAAAATCATCGCGATGATGATCGCTTGTTTTACCGTCAGCGCTTTAGAGCCAACGGACGTACCCATGGCGTTTGCTACATCATTGGCACCGATACCAATTGCCATTAAGAAGCCAAATAAAGCAGCCACTATAATTATGATAGTGCCGTAGTTCGCAAGGATATCCATCGTAATACCTAGTTGTTGGATAACGAATGAGAGGATTTTTGAACAAGCGCGCAACAAGGGCACACAAGCTTTCCGTGCGCCTTGTTGCAATCCAATCTCATGTTATGTGTTTCAGTTTTCGGTTATGAACGAGATAGCATCAGTTCAAGGCGAGCGCCGACGCGCTGAGCTTGATCGGCGATGCCACCTACCCATTCTAAAATCTTGTATAAGAACATAATGTCGATCGGATTGTACTTCGACTCGACCGCCATAAGTTGCTGGCGTAATACAATTTGCATGGCATCGGTATCGTCTTCGATGGCATCCAATTGGTTGATCATCTCAGCCACCAAAGTGACTTCGCGACCTTTAAAACCCGTTTCCAATAATTCGTCTAGTTCGCTGATGACTTTCTGCGCTTGATCGGCGGCATCAAGGCAACGCTTAACGTATAAAATGAAGTTTTCCTGAAGTGGCTCTGGAATTTGTAGTTGGCGACCAATAACCCGACCTGCGATGTCTTTGGCAAGGTTGGCTAGCTTGTCTTGCTGGGTGAGCAAATCAAGCATATCGGTACGATCGACAGGCATGAATAATCCACGTGGCAGTTTCAGACGAATCTCACGTTTTAACACGTCAGCTTCCCTCTCCAAATGAGAGATCTGAGCTCGAATTTCGCCGGCTTTTTCCCAGTCACCCTTAGCGCTAACTTCAAAGAAATTAACGAGGTGAGAGCAGCACTCATTCACACACACAACGTGGCGTTGCAAAGGTTTTATTGGGGACTTTGCAAATAACCCCATAATTGTATTTACTGGCATGGTTATTCAACCTAAAAAATATAACCTTAATAAGAAACTTCAGCCATAAAGGTGAAATCTTGAACGATGGCTATAAAGTCGCGCATGTTAACCTAATCATTCCATCATTAAAACTGTTTTAGATCATCATTTGGGCGTTAATTGCCTCTTGCTGATGTTAGTATTAAGCAATATGCTTTCAGGGTCATCCGTTAAAGGTATAAATATGGAAACTGAGATAGAACTGAAGTTTTTTGTTTCACCTGAATTTTCAAAGATTTTGGTTGCCAAAATAGCTGAAGAGAAAGTTCTACAGCACAGTTGTCGAGAGTTGGGGAATACCTATTTCGATACCCCAGAAAATTGGTTAAGACAACATGACATCGGTCTGCGAATTCGACGCTATGATGATGTCTTCGTTCAGACAGTGAAAACTGCGGGTCGTGTTGTTGCAGGTTTACATCAACGGCCTGAATACAACGCCGAGCATTCCAATAATATTCCCGACCTATACCTCCATCCTAGCGACATTTGGCCCAATGGCAAAGAAATAGACGCATTACAGCAAGAGCTTACTCCTATTTTCTCTACCGATTTTAAGCGCGAACAGTGGTTGATTAGCATGTCGGATGGGAGCCAAGTTGAAGTGGCATTTGATCACGGTTGGGTAACGGCGGGCGACAAACAAGATGAAATTTGTGAAGTCGAGTTAGAGTTGAAATCTGGACAAACCGACGCACTCTTCAATCTTGCTCGTGTTTTGTGTGAAGATGGTGGTATGCGTTTGGGTAACTTGAGCAAAGCGGCTCGCGGATATCGGTTAGCGTATGAGCATCAAGGTGATGAGGTGACACCTCTGACGTTGGTCGCAACGGAAAGTTCTCACAACGCAGAGTATTGCCTTATTCAGTCTTTGGAGCATGCATTGGGTCACTGGCATTACCATGAGCAAATCTATGTTGAGCGTGATGAGTTCGATGCTTTACATGAAATTGCCCATGCCATTGGCTTTATTCGCCAAACATTGTCGGTATTTGGCGGCATAGTGCCACGACGAGCGAGCGCCGTTCTACGGCAAGAGTTGATGTGGTTAGAAGATGAGCTAATGTGGCTTAAAGATGCAGGCTACTTAGGCGAGTTGATGGATGATAAAGGGCATGTATTACGAAAGTTGAATGCTCAAAAGTGGCTTGTCGAGCAGCTTGATGCCCAATTCCAAGCTCTACCGAACAGAGAACAATCCTTGAAGTTGCTTAAATCCGCTCGCTACACTCGTTTGTTGCTTGATCTGAGCCGTTGGATCCTCACTCGGGGTTGGCAGCCATTCCTCGATGACAAAGCACGTGAGAAGATGGCTCAAGATGTGCGCACCTTTTCGGTAAAGCAACTCGATAGGACATGGGCTGAATTGGTTGAGGCGTTTCCAGCAGAGCGTCAATTGAGCCGCCAAGACTATATTGATCAGCAGTACCGTTTATCCAGAAATTTGTACACTGGAATCTGTTTTGCGTCTCTCTATAACGCAGAAGATAGAAATGCGTTCCGCTTACCTTGGGAAGATCTCAAGCAAGGTATCGACGATTTGTTAATGTTAGAGCCGCTATGCAAATTACTGCCAAGTTTAGACGGTGAAAACCAAATGCAATTGGAACGTTGGTTGAATCGACAAGAAAACTCCATTTTGCATGCGATGGAACAAACCCGAAAAATGAGTATGGATACCACACCCTACTGGCAATAAACCTTTCCTCAGAAGTGCACTTGGTTGAATGAGTGCACTTTACTCTCTAGCTCAACGCGAGCTCATTTCATTAACTAAGTTAAAAAGTTATTTTATATTTCTGTTTGAACGCCGACACATAAATCGCGAGATTTCCAACAATATGAGTAAACAACAAGTATTGGATCACAAATAGGGAATTCCATCAGTGAAAAGTGACTGGCAACTCAATGGCAACGAAATGTCTTTGTTATTATCGCTTTCATACGAGGCGTAAAATAAATCCACAACAATAAAAAGTACGTCTCACAAAGAGTGCGGCAGTATTTGTTCGCAGTTCAATGAACACTATATGGAGTACGTACTATGGCGAGTATGAAGTTTAAACCGTGGGAAAGAGTTATTACAGATATTCGGTTGGTGCCAAAGTTAGTGATATTGATGGTATTCAGTACTGTCCTGATCATTGTGAAGCAACTTTGGGATGCGAATACTTTTTACGATTCAGTGGTTCTTGTCCAAAAAGATCAAGCGCAGGAAGTTTCTCACGCACAAGCCTCTTCTATAGACAGCGTATTAAACAGTAATAGGGAAGGCGCGGTGTCGTTGGTGGAAAACAACATTGCTGCGTTGACCAAAAACCGCAACACTAACCACTACATCTATTTGGTTGAACGAGACACTGGCAAAGTTCTCGGTCACCCTTCAGCAAGAACTCTTTCTGAACTCAATCAAACAACAGAAAGTGGACAGCCTTTATCGGCTCTGATTAGCGGAGCCTCTACTGGTTTTGGTTTTGAGCTGGAAGGTGGTAATCGATTTGAGTATGCGTCCAAAATTAGTGGTGCAGATTGGTTTGTCATCGCCTCTCAAAGTGGAGACATTGCTCAAGCTCGCTACGACGACTATTTGTCGCAAATCTTTTGGCAAACCTTGGTGATGATCATTGTGTTTGTTGCTCTGCTACTTGGCGCCGCGCGAATTATGCTACGACAGACTCAGTACATTGCTTATAGCATTCAAAGAATGGCAGACAAAGATCTATCAACACCCATTAACTTGGAATGCAAAGATGAATACGGCGATCTGGCTCGTGAACTAGAGAAAACGCGCTCTCAACTTCAAGAGGTCATTAAGCTGCAAATCAACTCTTCTCAAGAGTTATCCGCTCTAACGGAAGTGATGGCCATCAGCATGTCGGAAACGAAAGATTCTGCGCAAGAAGAGTTTAATGAGATTGACCAGCTAGCAACGGCAATGGGGGAAATGAAGGCAACCGTTCAGGCAGTAGCAGAGCACGCCCAAAATGCCTCGTCTGTTACAGAGAATGCCTCGAGTCAAGCTCAGCAAGCGCAACGCTTTGTGCGAGATACGGTAGGTAAGATGAGTGAGTTATCGGGAGATATATCCGAATCTGCTCAGGCTGTGAATCAAGTGGAAGAACGCGTAGAAGCCATCGGCAGTGTGGTGGGGACAATTCAAGGAATCTCTGAGCAAACCAATCTCCTAGCGCTCAATGCTGCCATTGAAGCGGCACGTGCAGGTGAAGCTGGACGTGGCTTTGCGGTGGTTGCCGATGAAGTTCGAAACCTCGCGCAAAGAACGCAAGGCGCGACGATTGAGATTCAAGAAATGATCACTCAACTTCAAACCAGCGCAAATTCCGCTGTTGAGTTAATGGAAAAAAGTGTGGTTGAAGCTTCAGAAGGTGTGGCGTTGGTTACCAATGCAGGTACAGAGCTGGATGGCATTGTTGTTCAGGTAAACCAAATTAATGACATGAATTTCCAAATTGCCACGTCGGCTGGACAACAAAGTACGGTAGCCGAAGAGATGAACCAAAACCTCAGTAATGTTCGGGAGCTCGTAGAAGCCTCCGTTGTCGTAGTAGGGGAATTGCTGGAAACATCAGAAATAATGCAAGCAAATGCTGAAGAACTGGATGGGAAAATACAGTCGTTTAATGTTTGACGGGTTTTTAAACTCATAGAATACAAATAGCGCTCACATTTCATATGTGGGCGTTTTTTTATGTGATATGGTAAATCGAATAAGACCACCTAACTCGTTGACAGGGATGAACAATGACCTTACCGACGCCCATTGCAGAACAAGCCCAATTCTCACGTCAGAAAATAGAAGAACATTACCCATCAGTATTCGACACTTGGCCCCAAGCCAAATTATCGGATCTTGAGCGCGTGCTAGGCTTGAGTGATTTTATCGCCGACAGTATGCAGCGAGATGAAAAGCTGTGTCAGCGATTACCTGAAATGTTATCAACACAAAACCGAGCCGATGACTATCGTGACAGGTTAAAAAAACAGCTTGCCAAATGTGTCGATGAAAACACCATGATGAAAAAATTGCGCGAATTCAGGCGTCGGGAAATGGTGTACATCGCGTGGCGAGATTTTACCGGGTCGTGGCCACTGGAAAATAGCCTACATCATTTGTCCTCCCTTGCGGAAGCGCTTATTTTTGAAACCTATAGGCACCTTTATCACGCTTGTTGTAAAGAGTGGGGAACGCCGTGCAATGAACATGGTGAAGCGCAACCCATGTTGATCATTGGGATGGGGAAGCTAGGTGGTGGTGAGCTCAACTTTTCTTCTGATATCGATCTTATTTTTACGTATCCCGAGAATGGGGAAACTCAAGGAGCCCGCCGTAGCATTGCGAATGCACAGTTTTTTACTCGTTTGGGACAGCGATTGATCAAAGCGTTAGATCAGCAAACGTTTGATGGCTTTTGTTATCGAGTCGATATGCGATTGAGACCGTTTGGAGAAAGCGGTCCGTTGGTGATGAGTTATGCAGCATTAGAAGATTACTACCAAGAGCAAGGGCGCGATTGGGAACGATACGCCATGATCAAAGCTCGCGTTATGGGGCGAGAAATGTACCCTGAGTATCAAGAGTTAAGAGGCATGCTTCGCCCATTCGTTTTTAGGCGCTACATCGACTTCAGTGCCATTCAATCACTTCGTCGCATGAAATCCATGATCAGTACCGAAGTGCGCCGTCGTGGATTATCGGACAACATTAAGCTTGGTGCTGGTGGCATCCGTGAAGTGGAGTTTATTGCTCAAGTCTTTCAACTGATCCGTGGTGGTCGAGAGCCCAGCTTGAGAGGGCGGGGCTTACTAGAAACGTTAGACGCAATCGAAGCCAAAACTTTGTTATCGGAAGATGACGTCATGCATCTGAGAGAAGGGTATTTATTCCTTCGAAAACTTGAAAACTTAATTCAAGCGATTGGCGATCAACAAACTCAGACTTTGCCAGACAAAGCACTGGATCAACAGCGTTTAGCTGTAGCGATGAAATGTTCAAGTTGGGATGCGTTGCGTGGTTCGATAGAGGAACATATGTCTAATATCCACGCGATTTTCGAGCAACTCATCGGTGATGAAGAAGAAGAAACTCAAGCGGTTTCAAAACACTTTAAAGAAATGTGGGATCTGGCCAATACCGAAGAGGTATTGGTGCACATTTTTGAAGATGACCTCAAAGTTGAATCCCCAGATCCATTGGTGAAAACCATTATGGGCTTTAAAAAGGACTTAGCGAAAAAAACATTAGGTCCTCGCGGTCGCGAAGTCTTGAACCGATTGATGCCTAAGGTCTTCCATGCACTGTTTAATCACAAAGATGCCGAGTTTGGTTTGTCTCGGGTCTTACATTTACTTCACAATATTTGCACTCGTACGACTTATCTAGAGCTTCTTGATGAGCATCCGGCTGCGCTGACTCAACTGGTGAAGTTATGTACCGCTAGCCCCATGATATCTGAGCAACTTTCTCGGTACCCGATATTACTCGATGAGCTTTTGGATTTGCAGCACCTCTATAATCCAACACCTCTGACAGAATATAAATCTGAGCTTCGGGATTACCTAGCACGCATTCCAGAAGATGATATGGAGCAACAAATGGATGCGCTGCGACAGTTTAAGCAAATATGCATATTGCGCATTGCCGCGGCGGATATCTCGGGTGTATTACCTGTCATGAAAGTGAGTGATCACTTGACGTACTTGGCTGAAGCCATAGTTGAAGCCGTTGTAGGGCAGGCTTGGTTGCAAGTGACCGAAAAATATGGCGAACCTACCCACCTTAAAGATCGTGAAGGCAAAGGCTTTGCGGTTATCGGTTATGGCAAAGTCGGTGGTTGGGAGCTGGGCTATAATTCTGATCTGGATATTGTGTTCATGCATGACTGCCCAGTGCATGTCTACACGGACGGCAAGAAAGAGATTGATGGCAGACAGTTTTATTTGCGTTTAGCCCAGCGCATCATCCATATCTTTTCCGTTCGCACCGCTTCCGGCATCTTGTATGAAGCCGACACAAGGCTGCGTCCTTCTGGGGCTTCGGGCATGCTGGTCAGCCCAACGGATGCATTTGAAGAATATCAATTACAGGAAGCTTGGACATGGGAACACCAAGCGCTTGTCAGAGCGCGTGCTATATACAGCGATGCACCTTTAAAATCGGCTTTTGAAGCAACAAGAGCTAAAGTCCTCTCTGCAAAGCGAGAGCAAAGCAAACTCAGAAAAGACGTTGCAGAGATGCGTGAAAAAATGCGCAGCCATCTTGGGGGGAAAAAAGCCGGGCGGTTTATGTTGAAGCAAGATCCCGGTGGCATCACCGACATTGAATTTTTAGTTCAATATTTAGTCTTAAACTTCAGCTCAGAATTCCCATCTTTATTAACGTATTCTGATAACGTTCGGATTCTTGAAGCAGCGGCAAATTTGTCGTTATTGCCCGCTCAACAAGCCGCCAAGCTGACTTCTGCATACACCACATTAAGAGATGAAATTCATCATCGAAACTTGTTAAATCAAGACGCTGATGTAGCGGAATCACACTTCCAAGAGGAAAGAGAATGCGTCGTGCATTCATGGCGTGAATGGCTAATCGATTGAACACCCATTGAGGTAGCCAGAGTGTAGACTCTGGTCTTACCGTTTTTTGCGTCTGGCGGCTATGTTACTATTCTGCCGGATTTGTATTTTTGGAGACAAACATGAAACCAATTTTGCCGGACTACACTCAATCTGGAGTGCTGATTGTAGGCGATGTAATGCTCGATCGTTACTGGTACGGACCGACAGGTCGAATTTCACCAGAAGCACCAGTACCTGTTGTCAAAGTTGAAGACAATGAGGAGCGCCCAGGTGGAGCGGCAAACGTGGCGATGAATATTGCCAGTCTTGGTGGTCATGCGTATTTAGTCGGCTTAACGGGTCAAGATGAACCCGCTCAAGTGTTGAATGAAAAATTAACCTCTCTAAACGTGACGTGTGATTTTGTCTCACTTCCCGACTTTCCAACGATCACTAAGTTGCGTGTAATGAGCCGTGGTCAGCAGCTTATCCGGTTAGACTTTGAAGACAACTTTGAAAATACTGATGCGCAATTTGTACTGGATCGCATGGAGAAAGCGTTACCGAACGTGAAATCAGTCATTTTATCGGATTATGCGAAAGGGGCGTTAGAACATGTTCAGCAGTTCATTCAGAAAGCGCGCTCTGCTAGTGTCCCTGTTTTTATTGACCCCAAAGGTGCCGATTTTGAACGCTATCGTGGTGCAACATTGCTGACACCGAACATGGCGGAATTTGAGTTAGTTGCCGGAAAAGTGAAGAATGAAGAAGATCTTGCTGAAAAAGGGCTGGCTCTGATTGAAGAATTTGATTTTGAGGCGTTGCTGGTCACTCGAAGTGAGCATGGCATGACGTTACTTCGTAGAGGTCAAGAACCTTTTCATCTTCCAACTCAAGCAAAAGAAGTCTTTGATGTAACAGGCGCAGGCGATACGGTTATATCCGTTCTTGCTGCCTCTGTGGCGGCGGGAAAACCACTCGATGAGGCGTGTGCGTTAGCGAATGCTGCCGCAGGTGTCGTGGTTGGTAAGCTTGGTACGTCAACGCTGTCCACCATTGAGTTGGCAGCAGCAGTGCACGGTAGCCAAGACACCGATTACGGCGTGATTAGCGAACATGATCTGATTGCGGCAGTAAAACAAGCACGCGCAAAAGGTGAGAAAGTGGTCATGACCAACGGTTGTTTTGATATTTTACATGCGGGTCACGTGTCGTATTTAAATCACGCCGCTGAACTTGGCGACAGGCTCATTGTTGCCGTCAATACGGATGCGTCGGTAAGAGCGTTGAAAGGTCCAGGTAGACCCGTCAATTCAACAGAACGCCGAATGGCCGTACTCGCTGGTTTAGGTGCTGTTGATTGGGTGGTTCCATTCAGTGAAGAAACACCACAACGTTTGATTGCTGAAGTATTACCAAGCTTGCTTGTCAAAGGCGGAGACTATAAACCAGAAGAGATAGCGGGTGGCAAAGAAGTCATTGATGCTGGCGGTGAAGTGCGAGTGTTGAACTTTGAAGAAGGATGTTCAACTACTGAGATCATCGAGGCAATCAAAGGTGGGCGTGGTTAACCTCCACAGCTAGGAAAAATAAAAAACGACGTTTATACGTCGTTTTTTATTTTTACGATCTAAAACAACTTAGCTTACAGATTTCAAACCTGCATTAATGTCCACAATATCTTGCTCGCTTAATGTACCCACAGCCTGACGAAGTTCAAGAACACTTAGGATGTAGTTATAACGTGCATCAGAAAGATTGCGGTTGGCGTCGTACAGGCGACGAGTTGAGTCGAGCACATCAACAATGGTTCGAGTGCCCACATCGAAGCCTGCTTCGGTTGCTTCAAGAGCGGATTGCGCTGAAATCATCGACTGGTTGTAGGCACGGATAGCACCAATATTGGCATTGATGTTGTTGTAGTAGGCACGAACATCTTTTACAACGGAACGGTATGTTTTCTCTAAATCTTGGCTCGCCTTAATATACTCCGCTTCGGCTTTCTTTGTTAGTGATGTCGTGTTACCACCAGTGTAAAGTGGTACATGGAGAGTTACGCCAATGTTAAATTCATTGAAGCTCCCATTCCCAATCCCCCCTTCTGTACCAGAAACGTTGGTGAAATTATATCCACTATCTAACGTAAGGCTTGGTAAATGACCAGAATAGGCTAACGAGATGGAGTCTCTTGCGATATCTTGTGCGATGCGCTTGGTCAGTAGCGCTAAGTTTTCTTGTTGCGCTTGTTCGATTAATGCTTGGGTTGATGCCTCGGGTCTGTCTGCTGAAAAGCGCTTAGTATCAAGAACGGCGATTTTTTGGTGTTCCTCGCCAGTGATTTCACGCAGAGCTTCGTAGCTATTGGCTAGGGTGTTTTCTTGAAGTACCTCCGATGCCAATACGCTGTCATACTGCGCTTGCGCATCATGTACATCCGTGATTGCGGATAAACCGACTTCAAAGCGTTGTTTGGTTTGTTCAAGTTGGCGAGCTACAGCGGCTTTTTCTGCACGAACAAAATCGAGACTGTCTTGTGCTTTTAGCACTTCAAAGTAGGCTTTAGCCACTCGTAGGATAAGATTTTGCTGTTGAGCTGCGTAGTCTGAATCAATTTCTCGAGCCTTTTTCTCAGTTTGCTTGAGGTTTAACCAACTGCTTCGTTTGTAAAGCTCTTGTTTTAAGCCTACGCCTGCTGTCAGAGAATTACTATCGCGTGAACTTAAGCTGCTCTGCCGAATGTTGTAACCCGCCTGGAGATCAATTTGAGGAAGCATGGTACTGCGAGAGCTATTAATGGCTTCAAATGCCGCTTCGCGCTGTGCGGCGGCACTCAGTAATTGAGGATCGTTTTGTTTTGCTAAATCGTAAATTTCAGCTAGGTTATCTGCCCAGGCTGCATTAATGCCTAGTGCAGTGGTAATTAATAGTGGAAGCAGCTTTTTCATTTTGCCTTTCCTGCCTTGTTATATAAAAATTGGAGCCATGCGCGAGTGTAACGCAACTCGCTTGACTTTTATGTCTATCTTTGCATTTTTAGCAATGTATCACTTAGATGCACAGCAAATAAATTATTCACTTAAATATTTTTGCAGTCATTATCAAAAAAGTTGAGCGCAATCATTGGAGATATCAGGATACAATGATTAGAATTCTCATCTCCGGAGACACGCAATGCAGCAGTCAGACAACAAACATCAACAGTTTACTCCACAAGATGTAAAAATCATCTCAAGAAAATCGCTTTATCGAGGCTTTTTCTCGATGGTGAAATACACATTCCAGCATAAATTGTTTGCTGGTGGATGGAGTCACCCCATTGAGCGTGAAATGTTTGAAAGGGGTCATGCCGCCGCGATGTTGCCATATGATCCTATCGAAGACAAAGTTGTCCTGATTGAGCAAATTCGAGTTGGGGCACTTGAGCACCATAGCCCATGGCAACTCGAAATTGTGGCTGGCGTGATAGATACCGATGAATCCTCTGAAGCAGTTGTACGCCGTGAAGCGATTGAAGAGGCTGGCGTTGACGTTGGGAAAATCGAAACCATAACGAGTTACTACCCTTCTTCAGGAGGTTGTTCTGAAAAGTTGGATGTTTTCATCGGTCAGGTAGCGGCATCAAGCGCTCAAGGCATTCATGGCTTAGACTATGAAGATGAAGACATAAAAGTGCATGTGATGAGTCGGCAAGAAGCTTACCAGCTTGTTAGGGACGGAATTATTGAGAATGGTGCCTCAATAATTGCACTGCAATGGTTGGAATTGCATCATGAAGAACTAAAATCTCGGTGGACGTAAAGAATGTTGAATAAGTCATATCATGTTGATCTTGCCGCTCTTATGAGAGTATACGAGACCAATTACGCCAAATTGAATGCATTGCTGCCAGGACAACCGAGTGTTGGTGACGTGCGTTCTTATCAGGTGGCGTCCATGGCTTATCAGTTGGAAGTGAGTGAAGTGACCAAATACACCACGCTCATCGATGTGTGTCAGTGTGACGAGCAACCCGTTTTTCCACTTCCAAAGATGACCGTACGACTTTACCACGATGCTCGTGTTGCAGAAGTGTGTGCAAGCGAGCAGATTTCTCGGGTCTTTGCTCGTTATGATTATCCCAATACAAAAATGGTGCAAAAGGATGAAAAGTTTCAACTTAACCAATTTTTAGGTGAGTGGCTTACCTTCTGTCTCAAAAACGGTATTAGCCGAAGCCCCATTTATTAAGCACCAACATTATCAAAAATTAATGTTATCAAAAACCAATGTTATCAAAATAGTGTAGAGAGATTCAGCCAGGTTTTATTTTGAAATTGTCCTTAGATTCAAATCGCGATATCAGACTATTGCAGATTACTGACACTCATTTGTTTGAACCTGAAGACGGGTGCTTATTGAGTGTTAACACCCAAGATAGTTTTCATGCTGTTGTAAATACGGTTCTTTCTCGGCAATTGGAATTCGAAGCCATTCTGGCAACGGGCGATATTTCTCAAGATCATACCGCGGTTTCTTATCAGAAATTTGAAGAAGGCATTGCTCCATTAAAGAAGCCATGTTTTTGGTTACCGGGTAATCACGATTTCAAACCGGGAATGCACAGTATTTTCCCGTCTACGCAAATTAAGACTACATCGCACGTTGTGCTCAATCAAAAGTGGCAGATCATATTACTGGATAGCCAAGTTGAGGGCGTTCCTCATGGTCGACTGAGCCAAGAACAGTTGGATTTACTGGAATCTAAATTGACTGAGTTTCCTGACCATCGCGCCATTGTGCTATTGCATCACCATCCAGTTTTGGTCGGTAGTCATTGGCTTGATCAGCATGCTTTAAAAGATGCCGATGACTTTTGGTCCGTACTAAGCCATCATCAAAATGTAGAGGCGGTACTATGTGGGCACGTCCATCAAGATTTTGATGTGATGTATCAGGGAGTCAGAGTGGTGGCGACCCCTTCGACTTGCGTGCAATTTAAGCCTAACTCCGATGATTTTGCGTTAGATAATGAGTCGCCAGGTTGGCGCATGCTCACTCTTACCCAAGAGGGAGAACTCAAACTGGAAGTTGGGCGATTACCCGATGGTGAGTTTCTGCCTGATTTTTCTGCTGGAGGATATTAATTTGAGCCAAAACAAGCCCTCATTGTTGCTTTATATCCACGGGTTTAACAGTTCCCCTCAGTCACATAAAGCGAATATCATTCTAGAGTGGTGTAGTGAACATCGGCCGGATATCAAAGTGATTGCACCACAGCTTCCTTGTTACCCACAGCTCGCGGCAGAGTGTTTGCTCGAAACCGTAAAACAATATCAGGCCGACTATCAAATTGGATTGATTGGTAGCTCTCTGGGGGGGTACTTGTCTACGTGGCTCAATGCTCATTTTGGTTATAGAGCCGTATTGGTGAATCCAGCAGTAAAACCTTATGAATTGTTGGCGGATTACCTAGGGAAGCAAGTTAATCCCTATACTCAAGAAGAATATGTGTTAGAAGAAAAACACATGGATGAACTTAAGGCGCTGGATGTTAGTATCATTAAACAGCCACAGGATTTTTGGTTACTTCAACAAGAAGATGATGAAGTCTTGGATTTTCGGCAAGCCGTGACGCGATACAAAGGCGCACAACAAACCGTTGAGCCTGGTGGCGATCACAGTTTTGTTGGTTTTGAAAGATACCCTCAACAAATCATAGAGTTCCTAAGAATTTAGCTGGGTAGCTTAAACATTTAAACACGGAGGGGCAGTTAGCCCAAGTTGGTATGGGGTCATAATTTTGAGGTTTACTTACCTTGCTCTCTTGACAACCCCTTGTCTGATCCAGAGTATGTTCCATCATAGTTTTATCATTGTGCTTTTGAGGTCTTTTTCTACAACTAGGCGCAACTTTCCACAATGTCACCAAAAAACTGAACAATCACGCATCAATGTGCTGATTGCATTCTAATCACTTGAGTATTATTCCGTATTATGACTGAACAATATAATGCGAAAGACCTGTCTGTTCTTGAAGGTCTCGACCCAGTACGACACCGTCCTGGTATGTATACCGAAACTGAGCGTCCAAACCATCTTGCGCAAGAGGTTATCGATAACTCAGTCGACGAAGCATTGGCTGGGCATGCAAAGAAGATAAAAGTCATTTTGCATAGCGACCAATCACTAGAAGTGATCGATGATGGTCGAGGTATGCCCGTCGATATTCATCCAGAAAAAGGGATTTCGGGTGTGGAACTTATTATGACCAAGCTCCATGCTGGTGGTAAGTTTTCCAACGATAACTATAAATTTTCTGGTGGCTTGCACGGCGTGGGTATTTCCGTTGTGAACGCTTTATCCAAACGTGTTGAAGTCACGGTAAAGCGTGAAGGTCAGGTACATGAAATCGCGTTTGAGGGCGGGGAGACGGTCAGTGATTTAACGGTGACAGGCACGTGCGGTCATCGCAATACAGGCACCTCTGTTCACTTTTGGCCGGATGCTAAGTACTTTGACAGCGCTAAATTTTCTGTTCTGAGGTTGGTCAATAATCTACGCGCGAAAGCCGTGTTGTGCCCTGGGCTCGAAATCACCTTTAACGATAAGGTCAATAACGAAGAACACAAATGGTTCTATGAAGATGGCCTGAAAGACTACCTTGCTGAAGGTGTGAAAGGTTATACCGTTCTTCCAGAAGAGCCTTATATCGGTGACTTTTCCGCTGAGACGGAAATGGCGACATGGGCCGTGATTTGGCAGCCTGAGGGCGGCGAAATGATCACAGAGAGCTATGTCAACTTAGTTCCCACCAAGCAGGGCGGCACCCACGTTAATGGCCTTCGCCAAGGATTGTTGGATGCCATGCGCGAATTTTGTGAGTTCCGAAACTTGTTGCCACGTGGTATCAAACTGACGGGTGATGACGTCTTCGATCGCTGCTCTTATGTACTCTCAATAAAAATGCAAGACCCTCAGTTTGCCGGGCAAACCAAAGAGCGTTTGTCTTCTCGTCAAACTGCGGCATTCGTTTCCGGTGTTGTGAAAGATGCCTTTAGCCTGTGGCTAAATGAAAAGCCGCAATTGGCCGAGCAACTGGCGGAAGTGTGTATTGCCAATGCTCATCGTCGTATGCGTGCGAGCAAAAAAGTCGTACGTAAGAAAATCGCATCCGGTCCAGCGCTTCCAGGCAAGCTTACCGACTGTTCTGTTCAAGACTTGAGCCGAACTGAAATTTTCTTTGTGGAAGGGGACTCTGCGGGAGGCAGTGCAAAACAGGCTCGGGATAGAGAGTTCCAAGCGGTGATGCCACTTCGCGGTAAAATACTCAATACTTGGGAAGTCTCTGCTGATCAGGTATTGGCTTCTCAAGAAGTGCACGATATCTCCGTTGCTCTAGGAATTGACCCAGACAACGATAACCTAGATGGCTTACGCTACGGTAAGGTATGTATTCTCGCGGATGCGGACTCGGATGGTCTTCATATTGCGACGCTTTTATGCGCCCTATTTACACGCCATTTCCGTGCGTTGGTGGAAGCTGGTCATATTTACGTTGCCATGCCTCCTTTGTATCGAATCGATTGTGGTAAAGACGTTTTCTACGCCCTAGACGATGATGAAAAAGAAGGAGTATTGGAGCGCCTTTCTAAGAAGAAAGCCAAAATCAATGTGCAGCGATTCAAAGGTCTGGGTGAAATGAACCCACTTCAGCTGCGTGAAACAACCATGGATCCTAATACGCGTCGCTTGGTTCAATTGACCATAGATGACAGCGATGCAACCATGGAAATGATGGACATGTTGCTTGGCAAGAAACGTGCGGATGACCGCCGTGCTTGGCTACAAAGCAACGGTGATTTGGCTGAGGTTTAATAGATGTCGACAGAAATAACATACGATGGCGTTGAACAGCTGCCGATGCGCAGATTTACTGAAGATGCCTATCTAAACTACTCCATGTACGTCATCATGGATCGTGCATTGCCCTATATTGGCGACGGTTTAAAACCGGTTCAGCGACGCATTATTTATGCCATGTCGGAGCTCGGTTTATCCGCTGCGTCTAAATACAAAAAATCGGCGCGTACTGTGGGCGATGTGTTGGGTAAATATCACCCCCACGGTGATTCTGCCTGTTATGAAGCCATGGTATTGATGGCGCAACCGTTCTCCTATCGTTACCCGTTGGTTGATGGTCAGGGGAACTGGGGAGCGCCGGATGACCCGAAATCCTTCGCTGCGATGCGATATACCGAAGCCAAATTGTCCAAGTTTGCGGAAGTGCTGCTTGGAGAATTAGGGCAAGGAACCGTTGAATGGCAACCCAACTTTGATGGCACGATGAAAGAGCCTCAAATGTTGCCTGCAAGGCTGCCTCATATTCTCCTGAACGGTGTGACGGGGATTGCGGTTGGTATGGCGACAGATATCCCGCCACACAACGTACGTGAAGTGGCGGATGCCACCATTAAGCTAATTGATAACCCTAAGCTGGAACTGGCAGACATCATGCAAGATGTCCAAGGACCGGACTATCCGACGGAAGCGGAGATCATTTCTCCGAAAGCTGAAATCGAGAAGATTTACCGCAATGGTCGCGGTAGCATTAAAATGCGCGCGGTGTGGAACAGAGAGAATGGTGAGATCGTCATCACCTCTTTGCCTCATCAAGTCTCAGGTGCAAAACTACTCGAACAGATCGCCAATCAGATGCGAGCGAAGAAACTTCCGATGGTTGATGATCTTCGTGATGAATCTGATCACGAAAATCCAACTCGTATTGTCATCGTCCCCAGATCGAATCGGGTGGACTGCGATCAATTGATGAATCATTTGTTTGCTTCTACGGATTTGGAAAAAAGTTATCGTGTTAACTTAAACATGATTGGCTTGGATAACCGCCCACAAGTGAAAGGGCTGGTGATGATCCTGAAAGAGTGGATCGAATTTCGTCGTGAAACGGTTCGTCGCAGGTTGCAATATCGTTTAGATAAAGTGTTGGCACGTTTGCACATCTTGGAAGGTTTGCTGATCGCCTATTTGAATCTTGATGAAGTGATCGAAATTATCCGAACGGAAGACGATCCAAAAGCGGTGCTGATGACTCGTTTTGGTATCACTGAAATTCAAGCCGATGCGATCCTCGATACGAAACTTCGTCATCTTGCCAAGCTCGAAGAAATGAAGATCCGTGGCGAGCAAGAAGAGTTAGAAAAAGAACGTGAGAAACTGGAACAGCTTCTCGGCTCTGAGCGCCGCTTGAACACATTGATTAAAAAAGAGATCAAAGCCGACGCTGAGAAATACGGTGATGATCGTCGTTCGCCCATTGTTGAGCGTGAAGAAGCAAAAGCGTTGACCGAGCGAGACCTGATGCCGAGCGAACCAATCACCGTGGTTCTTTCGGAAAAAGGCTGGATACGTCATGCTAAAGGTCATGATGTTGATTGTGAAAGCTTGAATTATAAATCGGGTGACAATTATCTAGCTCACGCTCGCGGTAAAAGTAATCAACAAGCCGTTTTTCTTGGTACAGACGGTCGCAGTTATTCGCTCGAATCCCATTCATTGCCTTCTGCGCGGAGCCAAGGCGAGCCTATCACTGGTCGCTTGAACATTACTGCGGGTACAACCATTAGCCAAGTGATCATGGGCGAGGAAGATCAGCTCTGGCTCGTTGGTTCAGATGCTGGTTATGGGTTTGTGTGCAAAGGCGCGGACTTGCTTTCTAAAAACCGAAGCGGTAAGGCGCTGGTGAATCTGCCTCAGAATTCTGAAGTCATGACGCCAAGTGCTATTTCTGATCTGGATAATGACGAGATCCTCGCGATCACCAATCAAGGTCGAATGCTGATATTTGCTATTAAAGATTTACCCCAACTCAGCAAGGGCAAAGGGAATAAGATCATTAATATCCCTTCAGCAAAAGCCAAAGAGCGGGAAGAAACGGTTTCTCATCTAATGGCTCTGCCAAGTGGGGTATCTATCACGCTGTACGCGGGTAAGCGGAAGCTCGGTTTGAAACCGGCTGACTTAGATAATTTCCGAGGAGAGCGAGGTCGAAGAGGTGGCTTGTTACCACGAGGTTTACAGCGCGTGACTCGAATTGAAATTGAGAGTAGCGCTCAGCTATCTGATCCTGAATCAGACAGTGAATAATGCCTCCCCCCTAGTTTTAAACTAGGGGGTTTTGGTTTGGTGCGTTTTTTGTTTAGTGTATAGATTGATCTAGAGGGGAAGCTCGTCTTTTAACCTTGCGGGTCGTCACCAACGAGTACATTGAGTGTTACTTTTTCACCTTTACGAAGCACGGTCATTTCTACTTCAGTACCAGGGCGAAGCCCCGTTACGATTTCCAACACACCTTCTTTTCCGTTAACTTTTTCACCACCAATTTCAAGTATGATGTCTTTTACTCTAATCCCCGCTTTTTCTGCGGGACCTCCCACATCCACACTCATTACTATGATTCCGCCGACGTATTCCGCCCCAAGTATTCTGGATGAGATGGAAGTGATGTCTTGGCCACTAATACCAATGTAACCACGAATGACTCGACCATCCGCGATGATTTTTGCCATTACCCGATCAGCTAAAAAATACGGTATGGCAAATGAAATCCCATAAGTATTGGTGTTCGTTGCTTGCTGAAATGAAGCCGTATTAATACCAACTAATTCCCCTTTGGTGTTCACCAAAGCGCCACCTGAATTACCTTTGTTGATTGCCGCATCCGTTTGTATAAAGGGCTGACGACCATCTGCGCTGATAGCAAAGCGTTCTATCGCCGAAATGATACCAAAAGTGGTGGTTTGCCCTAAGTTATACGGGTTACCTATCGCAAGAACGACGTCGCCGACTTTTTCTTGATAGTTCGGATTTAGAGGGATAACAGGTAGATTTCCCCCTTCGATACGCAAGACAGCGATGTCTGTTCTGCGATCTTTACCGACCAGTTGAGCGGAGAAGTATCGACCATCTTGCAAGGCTACCGTTATTTCGGCAGCCTGAGCGATGACATGATAGTTCGTAATGATGTAACCTTTTTTACTTACAATGACGCCAGATCCGAGATCTTGCTTAATCCTATTCCTGTCACCATTATTTGGCTTGCTCGTATAAATGTTGACTACGGCGGGGCTCGCTCTACGTACAGCATGACTGAACGAGACTTGAAGATCTTCGATATTCGCTGGCGTGTTATTTATCGTGGCTTCTACCGCAGCCGTTCGTAGTGATGGCAATACCGCAAGAAGTAAACCTGCAGTGATGAGTCCTATGAATGAAGAGCGTAAAAGGGTTGTCCACATACTATCCTCAGAGTGGGTATAAGGGGAAAACCCCATAAGAATTTGATTTGTATTAAAAGGGAAAGCATAGCACTGAATAGCTAGCGGATGCCAGTGTTGGCTATGCCAGTTGTCTGTTAGCTCAGATAGAGCAGGCGTAAAAAAGGAAGCAGTAAATTTGCTCCCTTTTTAGAAATGTTGTTTGTTAAATAATAAGTTCTATTTTAATATCAATAAGTTACTCAATAATAAGGGCTTATCCAGCCGCAAGAATTATCTTACAACGAGATAGAGCGTTCTTTCGCCTCGTTGAATATTCAGTGCAAGTACATTGGGTTTGTCTTCCAAGAGCGTTCTTAACTGCCCAAGGTTTTTAACGCGAGTACGGTTAACACCAATGATAACATCACCTTCTTTTAACTGATAAGCATCTGCAGGTGAGCCTTTTTCAACTTTGGTGACTTTCACCCCAGACAGTGGGTCGTTGCTATCTGTGTTTGATAGCTCCGCACCAGCAAGACCTTTATGCAGTTTGTTTGCACGTGTCTTATTGTCACCGGCTTCTTGCAGAGTTGCTTCAAATATTTTGTTTTTACCGTCTCGAATGACGCCAATGGTGACTTCTTTACCGGAACCTAGCGTTGCTATTTTTGCTCGAAGTTCATTAAAAGTACTGATGGATTTGCCGTTTAAAGAAACAATAACGTCACCCGCTTCCAGCCCCGCTTCATCTGCTGCGCTTTCAGGAACAACCTGGCTTACGAATGCACCTTTATTGGACTCATAGCCAAGAGCCTCAGCGAGCTCGGATGTGATTTCACTTCCTTGAATGCCGAGTAAGCCTCGCTTAACTTGACCAAACTCCAGTATTTGCCGTGTCAGGCTTTTCATCATATTGGCAGGAATTGCGAATCCAATACCAACATTACCACCGTTTGGTCCCAATATTGCTGTGTTAATGCCAATCAGTTCACCATTTAGGTTCACCAAGGCTCCACCAGAGTTACCACTATTAATGGCGGCATCGGTTTGGATGAAGTTCTCAAAATTCTGTAAGTTTAAGCCAGAGCGTCCAAGAGCGGACACAATGCCAGAAGTCACGGTTTGACCCAATCCAAATGGATTGCCTATAGCAACGGTAAAGTCGCCAACACGCAATTTGTCGGAATCTGCTAATGCTATCTGGGTAAGGTTTTCTGACTTCTCTAATTTGAGCAATGCCACATCCGACATTTCATCGCCTCCGATGAGCTCAGCATCGTATTCGCGACCATCGTACAATTGGACGCGGATATCGTCGGCGCCTTTGATTACGTGATAGTTAGTGACAATGTGCCCTTTTTCAGCATCTATGATGACGCCAGAGCCCAATCCGCGGAATGGACGTTTTTGCACTTGTTCCGTAGGAAATTCCGGACCAAAAAAGAATCGAAATGCTTCTGGAACACGTTGAGTAGCAACTTCTTTGCCTTCGACGGCAATGCTTACAACCGCTGGGGTGACTTTTTCCAGCATGGGTGCAAGGCTAGGTAACTGATCACCGCTAACCGCCACTGGCAATGCCGCGGTAGCGGGCAGTGGTGCGATGATTGAACTTAAGCTTAATGTTAATGCACTTAAAACAAGCAAAGGTTTTTTCATCATAAGGCTCCTCTTTGATAGGTGAAAATTATGACTAAGTAATCTACATAAAGTTCAATCATCTATTTTTCAAGTCATGACACTTTTGGAGAGGGTTCATCGGTAGGAGTGTTGATGACTTCTTTCTCTTGATCTTTCAAGAGACCCGTTGCGCCGTGTGCATAATCTTTAGGTGCTTCTTGAGTGATTCCTTTAGAAATGGTTTCTTCTTCAGTATGTTGGGCTATCTTTTTAACAAATGGATTATCTTGTTCGGGGACATTAGGCAACAGTTCTACCGAGGTTTTCGCCATATGCTGATAGAGTTTAGTATAGTCTTTTCCTAGTACATCTAACATTTCCGCTGTTTGAGCAAAGTGATCGGCAAGTTCTTGTCTTTGTTGCTCTAATTCGAATTTGGATTTCTCTAAATCTTTTTGAATAGATTTTTGTTTATTCACATCCGGTGTCATCAGTTTTGCCAGAAAGTAACCGGCAACTAATCCGATTACAATCCCAATGACAATATACATCTCAGGCATAAATGCTCCTTTATCATCGTTACGGTAAGCTGTGTTTGGCTGAATTTTTGGGAATTCAATTGCAGAGACCAAGTCACCTTTGAAGCTCTATTTGTTATTGGTGTGTTACACAGTCGAAGGGGCATGGTACTATGAGTTCAAAGTACGATAAAGAGAAAGCGTCTTATACTGAGAACAAAAAAACGACATGTCGCAACTCTTTCAAGCCGCTATAATCGTAATAATATCAACACGATTAATGAACAATAATTAACGTAAGTTTCCAATGACACCTAAGCTTAGATATCAAGAAGATATAGAAAAAAACGGTTTTTCGGTTGATCTTGCTCAGCAACGTGCTGTTGAAAGATTGGACAATTTATATCATCAATTTCAAGACTATTTGAATACCCCAGTCGAACTCCTCTCTACTTGGCAAAAATGGATTGGGAAAAAGCCTCAAAAACCAGAACCACCAAATGGTGTGTATTTTTGGGGCGGGGTAGGGCGTGGAAAAACGTATCTAATGGATACATTTTTTGATGCTTTGCCTACTGAGAAGAAATTGAGGGTTCATTTTCACCGCTTTATGTATCGAGTTCACTTTGAGCTAAAAGCATTAAATGACGTCGCCGATCCTCTAGAGAAGGTTGCTGATGTGCTCAAGTCTGAAGCTGACATCATTTGTTTTGATGAATTTTTTGTATCGGATATTACCGATGCGATGATTCTAGGCACATTGATGCAGGCGTTGTTTGCGAGAAATGTCGTTCTTGTCGCCACGTCTAACATTCCACCACAAGAGCTGTATCGAAATGGCTTGCAAAGGGCTCGCTTTTTACCCGCTATCGCGTTAATTGAAAAGCACTGCGATGTACTTAATGTCGACAGTGGTATTGATTATCGGCTTCGAACCCTTGAGCAAGCAGAAATTTTCCATTTTCCGTTAGATGATGATGCCACAATTAATTTGAATCGATATTATCGGCAGTTGGTTGGTGAGGGGCATCAAAGCGTCACTCAAATAGAAGTGAATCACAGAAAAATTGACGTCATTAATGTTCATGATGATGTGCTGATGGCAACGTTCGAGCAGCTGTGTGAATCGATGAGAAGTCAAAATGATTACATTGAAATGTCTCGAGAATATCACACCGTATTATTGAGTGGCGTGAAGCAAATGGGCAAAAATAATGACGATGCTGCGAGACGGTTTATAGCGTTAGTCGACGAGTTTTATGAAAGGAATGTAAAACTCATTATTTCTTCGGAAGTGGCATTGGAGGAACTCTATACAGAAGGGCATTTGAACTTCGAATTTAAACGTTGTCAGTCGCGTCTAATTGAGATGCAAAGTCATGATTATTTGGCTAAAGAACACTTACCTTAGTATCAGAAAAATAGGTAATTTGCCGATTCCCTTCCCAAAGAGGAAAAAAATGATCTTTTTAGAGAAAAAAAGGTGATTTTTTCCTCACTCTTCTCTATAATCCTGCGACCTACCGTTACTGCGAGCCTCTAGCTACACATAATAAGTAGCTATGCCGAGAGTTTCCAACACTCGAAGGGGTGATGCATGGAGCTTTCAGACAGTGGGAGCAAGTAATTGTTCCTTAAGTGTAAATTTTTTTAATAGGTAATTATTAGCATGAAAACTTTCGTTGCTAAACCAGAAACTGTAAAACGCGACTGGTATGTTGTCGATGCAGAAGGTAAAACTCTGGGTCGTCTTGCAAGTGAAATTGCATCTCGTCTACGCGGCAAGCATAAGGCAGAATACACTCCTCACGTAGACACTGGTGATTACATCATCGTTGTTAACGCTGAGAAAGTTGCTGTTACTGGTAACAAAGCTAAAGGTAAAGTGTACTACCGTCACTCTGAGTTCCCAGGTGGTCTAAAATCTATCACTTTTGAAAAGTTGATCGATCGTAAACCTGAAATGGCTATTGAACTTGCGGTTAAAGGCATGTTACCACGTGGTCCTCTTGGCCGTGCTATGTACCGTAAGCTGAAAGTTTACGCTGGCGCTGAGCACAACCATGCTGCTCAACAACCACAAGTACTAGACATCTAATCGGGGATTATGAAAATGGCAGAGAATCAATACTACGGCACTGGTCGTCGCAAAAGCTCAGCAGCTCGTGTTTTCATCAAACCAGGCAGCGGTGAAATTGTAATCAACAAGCGTAGCCTTGATGTTTACTTCGGTCGTGAAACTTCTCGCATGGTTGTTCGTCAACCACTTGAGCTAGTTGAATTGACTGAGAAGCTAGACCTATACATCACTGTTTCTGGTGGTGGTATTTCTGGTCAAGCTGGCGCTATCCGTCACGGCATTACTCGTGCTCTTATGGAGTACGATGAGTCTTTACGTCCTGCGCTACGTGCAGCTGGTTACGTTACTCGCGACGCTCGTTGCGTTGAGCGTAAGAAAGTTGGTCTACGTAAAGCACGTCGTCGTCCACAATTCTCTAAGCGTTAATCTTTCTCTAATCAGAAAGTTACCGCTCCAGTTTTACTGGATTGTGGGCACCAAAAGCTCGGTATTTATACCGGGCTTTTTGTTTATTTATTTCCTGAAAATTTCTTGTAACTCTTTCTTCTTACGCTACATTTTTTTAATATCCTTATCTTTTGTGATGTAATCGCCACTTTCACTCACATTTGTTACAAAAAAGTAGTATTACCTTGTCAAAAAGTAGGGTTTTATTTATCATTTATTAGGCAAATAAGTATAAAAAACGCGTAATTTTAAGCCATGCTCTTTTGGAAGTCGGAAAATAATAAGGCACTGGGAGCAAATGGGAGAATGTTGGATGAGCAATGCGCCTATAAATAACGGACGCCGGCGTTTCCTAACAGCCACAACTGCAGTTGTGGGTGCTGTTGGGAGTATCGCTGTCGCCGTTCCTTTTATTAAATCTTGGAATCCTAGCGCCAAAGCTAAGGCCGCTGGAGCTCCTGTTGAAGTTGAAATTGGGAAGCTGGAAGAAGGTCAAATGGTTCGTGTTGAATGGCGAGGCAAGCCTGTTTGGGTGGTTCGTCGTTCAAGTTCTGTTGTTGAAGAACTTAAGGCGTTGGACGGGCAGCTTCGAGATCCGGATTCATCGGAGGAGCAGCAACCTTCTTATGCGCAAAATGCGTATCGGTCTATCAAGCCAGAGTATTTTGTCGCAGTAGGGATATGTACTCATTTAGGTTGTTCTCCAACTTACCTGCCAGAG
The DNA here is from genome assembly GCF_014694455.1 of Vibrio sp. S9_S30. Taxonomy (GTDB): domain Bacteria; phylum Pseudomonadota; class Gammaproteobacteria; order Enterobacterales; family Vibrionaceae; genus Vibrio. The sequence continues at coordinate 118,011 of NZ_JAAUWT010000001.1, forward strand.
AGTTTTAGCGAGCAGGTGCAAGGAGTTAAATCTGGGTTCTTTTGTCCATGCCATGGTTCAAAGTTTGATATGGCGGGACGAGTATTTCAAGGAGTACCAGCTCCATTGAACTTGGTTGTTCCCAAACACACATACTTGACCGACTCTAAGATTATTATCGGGGTTGATGAAGGAGGGGAAGCCTAATGCAAGCGATACTTGATTGGGTAGAAAAACGCCTACCAGCAATGAATGCTTATAAAAAGCACCTTTCTGAATACCCCATGCCAAAGAACTTCAATTTCTGGTATCTTTTCGGTTCTTTAGCAATGTTGGTTTTGGTTAATCAGATCTTAACGGGTATCTGGTTGACAATGAACTACGTGCCGTCTGGTGATGGTGCGTTTGCTTCTGTTGAATACATCATGCGAGATGTTGAGTATGGCTGGCTTCTTCGCTACATGCACTCAACTGGTGCGTCTGCATTTTTTGTTGTGGTTTACCTCCACATGTTCCGTGGTCTCATTTACGGTTCTTATCAGAAGCCTCGTGAGTTACTGTGGATCTTCGGTATGTTGATCTTCCTCGTGCTTATGGCTGAAGCCTTTATGGGGTATTTACTTCCTTGGGGACAGATGTCGTATTGGGGAGCACAGGTAATTATTTCGTTGTTTGGTGCAATCCCTGTTATCGGGGATGATTTAACGCTTTGGATTCGTGGTGACTACGTTATTTCTGGTGCGACGCTCAATCGTTTCTTTGCGCTTCACGTGATTGCATTACCTATTGTATTGCTGCTTTTAGTTGTATTGCATATTTTAGCGCTGCATGAAGTGGGATCGAATAACCCTGATGGTATCGAAACCAAACTGCCGAAAGGCAGCATGGGTGAGGATTACAAGACGCAGTTCAAATTCCATGACTATTATAGTAATAAATACGACATTATTGATTCGGTACCTTTTCATCCGTATGGAACAGTAAAAGATTTAGTAGGCGTTGCAGGGTTCTTATTCCTGTTCTGCTACGTATTGTTCTTTAATCCGGAAATGGGAGGTTATTTCCTTGAGCCACCTAACTTCGAAGCAGCAAATCCGTTGAAAACACCAGAACTGATTGCGCCAGTTTGGTACTTCACACCTTTCTACGCCATATTACGTGCTGTACCTGATAAGTTATTAGGTGTGGTTGCGATGGGGGCATCGATTGTCGTCTTGTTCCTGCTTCCATGGCTTGATCGTTGTAAAGTGCGTTCTTACCGTTATCGTAGTAAGTTCCATTTATTCAATATTATACAGTTCACTATCTGTTTTATCGTATTGGGTGTACTAGGTGCTTTACCAGCTACGCCTACTTACACACTAATGGCACAGATCTTTAGCTTGGGTTATTTCATGTTCTTTGTGTTGCTGTACTTCTACAGTAAAAATGAAGCCACGAAACCATTACCAGAGAGGGTGACGTTCAAATGAAAAAGTGGATTGTAATGCTTTTTGCTTTGATGCCGTCTTTAGTGATGGCTGCAGGTAGTAATGTACCAGTAGACAAAGCGAACAACGATTTAAGTGATAAAGCTTCTCTGCAAAATGGTGCGAAGCTGTTTATGAACTATTGCGCGGGCTGTCATTCAACTCAGTATCAGCGCTATGAGCGAGTAGCCACAGATCTTGATATCCCTCTCGATCTTATGAAGGAATATTTGATTTTCGATCCGGAAGTTAAAATCGGTTCTTTAATGGAAAACGCGATTCCAGATAAGCAAGCTGGTAATTGGTTTGGTGCGCCACCACCTGATTTGACCTTAGTTGCACGAGTTCGTGGAGCGGATTGGCTATACACCTATCTTCGTTCTTTCTACGCTGATCCATCACGTCCTTTTGGAGTGAACAATGTTGTGTTTCCAAGCGTAGGCATGCCTCATGTACTTGAAGAATTGCAGGGGGTTCCAACAGCAGTGTATGAAACACGCACTGTCGATGGTCAAGAAAAGCAGGTGATTGCCCGAATCGAAACTGACGGTCGCGGAGAGCTTAGTCCAACGGAGTATGACGATGCTGTTAGGGATTTAGTGAACTTCTTGGAGTATTCTGGTGATCCAGTCAAACTTGAGCGTCATGCCATGGGGTGGTGGGCTTTGGCATTCCTTGTCCTTCTGACAATAGTGGTAGTTTTCCTCAAGAAAGAGTATTGGCGTGATGTTCACTAATCATGCTATAATCTATCGCTAATTTTTCTACAATGGAGACAGTTGGTCTCCATTGTTTTTTTATTTTTAAGTGTGCTGGAGGGCTCAATGGCTGTAGCTGCCAATAAACGTTCCGTGATGACTCTATTTTCTAGTGCTTCTGATATGTACAGCCACCAGGTTCGTATTGTTCTGGCTGAGAAAGGGGTGAGTTTCGAAGTTGAACTGGTTGATGAAGCAAACTTACCAAGTGAGCTTATCGAACTAAACCCTTATAAGACAGTGCCAACCTTGGTTGACCGTGAACTAGCACTATATAACTCCAAGATTATCATGGAGTATCTGGACGAGCGTTTCCCGCACCCGCCATTGATGCCTGTCTACCCTGTTGCCCGTGGGAACAGCCGTTTGATGATGTTCCGTATTGAGAACAACTGGTATTCTTTGGCAGAAAAGGTACAGAAAGGGAACGCTGAAGAAGCCGAATCTGCTCGCACTAAATTGCGTAATGATCTACTTACTCTTGCTCCAATTTTTGCAGAATACGAATACTTCATGAGTGAAGAGTTCAGCTTAATCGATTGCTACTTGGCTCCGCTTCTATGGCGTTTACCTACTTTAGGCATTGATTTGATTGGACCTGGTTCGAAAGAACTTAAGATTTACATGAATCGCGTATTTGAGCGTGATTCATTCTTAGCTTCTTTAACAGAAGCTGAACGTGAAATGCGTTTGGTTCGTTAATGGATATAGATAGAATGACGCCTCGTCGCCCTTATTTGGTACGTGCATTTTATGAGTGGTTGGTTGATAACGACTTAACCCCACACTTAGTTGTTGATGCTACGTTGCCTGGTGTTCGAGTTCCTGAAGAGTTTATTCAAGATGGTCAAATCATTTTGAATATTGCTCCACGTGCGGTAGGTAACTTGGAAATGGGCAATGATGCAATTACTTTTAATGCCCGTTTTGGCGGTAAACCTCATTCTGTCATCGCACCTCTTTACGCAGTGCATGCGATATATGCTCGTGAGAACGGTGCAGGAACTATGTTTGAACCTGAAGAAGGCTACATAGATGCAGAGGAAGGTATTGTTGAGGAAAACTCTGAAGATATTGGATTTGATGTTGTTGACAGCACTGCAAAATCCGAGCATGAAGAGTCCCCAGATACTCCGTCACCTGCAAGACCGAAAGGTCGCCCTAGCTTAAGAGTCGTCAAATAGTTACTCCGTTTCTATTCTCTAACGAATACAAAAAAGCAGCGAACTTTCGCTGCTTTTTATTTGAGATAAAAAGATCAATTCATTTGGGTTCAGCCATTACCCAGAACCAAAGTTATTCAGTTATTTCAAAAGCTCGAATAACTTGCTTTACACCGGATATATTACGAGCGATGTCGGTCGCAATATCGGCTTGCTCTGGTGTAACATACCCAAGTAAGAAAACTTCCCCATTTTCAGTGATGACTTTGATTTTTACCGTTGTCAGGTTCTTGTTAGCAATCAAACTGGCTTTCACTTTGGTGGTAATCCAGCTGTCGTGTGTAATGGTTTGTAAATCGAGTAGTGGACGAACGCGCAACTGATTAGATACGCTTACTACTCCCTCAGTATTGGACACTCTAGCACCAAACTGATCTTTATAATCTTGACTAACAGCCTGCCCGATGAGAATCAATTTACCGCGAAAAGCGGTGGCTGTCGCTTTTACGTTTCCAGTATAAGGGGCTTTATTCCCAATGCCCGCTACCTCAAATTCCAATTGACTATCTTGCCATTGCTCTTGAGTGGTACGCGTATCTGAAACGATATTAGCGGTGGTTGCTGCGCCTGCAACCAGCAATCCAGCGCAGCCAGTAAGGCAAAAACTGCACGCTGCGGTTAAAATCCATTTTTTCATTTCTGTTCCTCTAGTCAAAATGAATGGCAGGTTATCTAGCTATTCATCATGCGATGGAAAGAGTACTTGATCGATAAGGTCGCATAAACAATGCAGGGTTACCATGTGAACTTCATGGATACGTGCCGTACGGTGGGAAGGAATACGAATTTCAACATCCGACTCACCTAATAGCCCTGCCATCTCACCGCCATCTTTACCAGTGAACGCGATAATAGTCATATCTCGAGTTACAGCTGCTTCCATTGCTTTGATGACGTTTTTGCTATTTCCGCTTGTCGATATAGCGAGAAGAATATCCCCTGCTTGACCAAATGCACGTACTTGTTTGGAAAAAATTTCTTGATAGTGATAATCGTTGGCGACAGCGGTTAGAGTCGTATTGTCTGCCGTAAGTGCCATTGCTGGTAGGCTCGGCCGTTCAGTTTCAAAACGATTGAGAAGACAAGAAACAAATTGTTGAGCATTTGAGGCTGAGCCACCATTACCACAACAAAGGATTTTATTGCCATTAAGTAATGTTGTCACCATTGCCTGTGTGGCATGCATAATGTGATCAGGCAGTGCTTCTGCTGCTGCAATTTGAATTTGAATACTTTCTGTAAAGCTTTCTTTAATGCTGTCTAGCATTGATTATCCTTGAGTTATCGCGTTCTTTATCCACTCAACTTGGCGTCCCTCATCATGAATGGCGATGACGTCAAACCGGAAATCGGTATCGTAAGGAGATAAGTTGTTCTTGCTTAGCCATATCATAGCGGCTTTGACCAGCTTTCGTTGTTTTGCTGGTGTGACCATTTCCGCTGCGTGCCCATAGTGGCTTTGCTTACGATACTTTACCTCAACAAACACGAACGTGTTGCGTTCTTTCATGATCAAATCTAATTCACCCACTTTGGTGTTAAAGTTAGATTCGATTGGTTTTAACCCTTTACCAGTAAGATAGCTACTGGCAAAGGATTCGTATCGTTCACCTAACGCCCTACGATTAAATAGACTCATGCTCAGCCCAGCTAACTTCGCGCTGAACCACACACTCGTTATTAATGGTTAGAGTGCCAGTTTGCCCCTTAACGGAGTATTCTGGCATAACTTTCATTTGTGGCAACTCTAAGATGAGTTTATAGGCGTCCATTCCAAGCGCATGCAAGCGTTTTTCTACATTACCACTTTTTGGCCAGTTTTCTTCGAGTTGTGCTTTTAAAGTTGAGTTTTGCTCAATGAGCATAGGAATATCGCTGTATACGACACCGCCTAAATCCTCATACTGGCGCTTTTTCCCACTATTGCTACGCGAATTTGAAAACAGCTTAGGAGGCGTTGTGTCTGGATTGATGGCCACTTCGATAAAAGGTTTAATGAGCGCAAGTTCGGAACTTTTAGCCACAACATATACCGCATCAACATCTCGACGGCTACGTGGCTGAGACTCAGTTTGAAGATTAATTAGGCGGTTAAGCTGCGCAATACGAGCTTGGCTGTCTGCCAGACCAAAGATGGAATTGATGTTCTTTTGAAGCTGAGATTTGTTACCAAAATAGCTGAATGCGGCTGGGTTGTTACTGTACTTTTCCCATTCAGATTTGAATGCTTGGGTGACTCGTTCACCAAAACTCCCTGTGGGAGCAAGGATCAGTGGGTACTGGAATCCATTTGCAAATAGGTGTTTGGCTGCCTGAGCGACTTCTTGTTCTGGAGAGAGGGTGAAATAACAGACACGAGTCTCGGGTAACTTTTCGTCTGGTATATTTAGCGCAAGCATCGGCAGTTGTGTGGATTGCTGAAGCACTTCCACTTGATCTTTTACCAGTGGACCAACAACAAAATCTACATAACGTCTTTCAAGCTCTTGCAGTATTTCATCGGTTGAAAGTGCCGCGGAATCTAGAACCGTCAGCGTTGCCGTATCTTCACGATTAAAATCATCCATCATCGCATGAATGAACCCGTCACGTATCAACTGACCTTGCTTTCCATATTTGCCGCTGAGAGGCAATACTAGCCCAGTATTCTTGGGCTTGATGATCTCTAAGGCGAGAATGGCTTGGATGTCATCAGGTGTATAAACGTTAGCTGGATGTTCTGGATTTGCCTCAAACCAAGCTGCTAACGTATTTTTGAGTTGAGCTGGGTTACCCGAGATGGTTTTCATATAAACAGCAAGTTGAAGCCAGCCTTGTAATTCAGCTTCCCCTTCTTCTGCTTTTAAAGACGTAATATCGTACTCAGAGTAAGTGTTCAGATTGAGCCAAATATTCTTATGGTTTTGAGTCTGTGCATCTTGAGGCAAATACAGATTTGCTGCGATGTACTCGCGACTCGCATTTAAATGATCCGATAGCAATTCAAATAATTGTGCTCGAAATTCATGGTACTCGACCCACTGAGCATTGCTTAACTCCCACCAAGGCTGATAATTCAGGTTCTGTAGAGCGGATTGAACGTTGCCAGTGCGAAAGAGCCATTGCGCTTGGGATATTTGCCATTCAGCCATCTGAACAGGTGATAAAGCTTGCTTAGAGAGACGTTTTACTAAATGATCGGCTCTGACCAGATCATTTTCCTGCAACGCTGCTTTTAATGCCATGATCAGTAGATCATTTTGAATGCCACCTTTCGCTATATCGGCTTGCATGACATAGGCTTGTGCACTTTGCGTAGGATCTTGCGTAACGTCAATATTCACCGGTGTTTGTGAAGTTGTCGAACACGCTGCTAAAGTCACTGCCAAGGCGATAGGGGTCAGAAGGCGTGGTACACTAAATTTATTCGGGTGCTTCATAGCCATGAGTTCTTGTTAAACAAATACAAAATTGTCTCTATATTAATCGTTGAAGTGATGGTAAACAAATGACAGACAACAATTCTTCCCCGTCTGAGGTCTCAACTCTCTATATTGTTCCCACCCCAATCGGAAATTTGGGCGATATTACGCAGCGAGCAATAGAAGTATTATCCAGCGTGGATCTTATCGCGGCTGAAGATACTCGCCATACAGGCAGGTTACTTTCCCACTTTAATATATCGACGAAAACATTCGCTCTGCATGATCACAATGAACAGCAAAAAGCGCAAGTATTGGTTGATAGACTGCAACAAGGGCTTTCTATTGCTCTGGTTTCCGATGCAGGAACGCCATTAATCAGTGATCCAGGGTATCACCTAGTGAATCAATGTCGTCAGGCGGGGGTCAAAGTTGTGCCATTACCTGGTGCGTGTGCTGTGGTGACCGCATTGAGCGCAGCGGGGCTGCCATCCGATAGATTCAGCTTTGAAGGTTTTCTTCCGCCAAAAAGCAAAGGTCGAAAAGATAAATTTCTTGAAATTGCTAAGGTTGAGCGTACCTGTATTTTTTATGAGTCTCCACACCGCATCATGGATTCTCTCAAAGATATGCTGGAGATCCTTGGGGCTGATAGAGAAGTGGTTCTTGCTCGGGAGCTGACCAAAACGTATGAGACGATTCAAGGGATGCCACTGGGGGATCTCATTTCTTGGATTGAAGAGGATGACAACCGTAAAAAAGGTGAAATGGTGCTGCTTATCCACGGTTATCGAGAGCAAGTCACGGAAGCGATCCCAGAAGAGGTGACTCGCACGTTGAGTATTTTAACCAAAGAATTACCACTTAAAAAAGCGGCAGCGATGACAGCGGAAATATACAATCTCAAAAAAAATGCATTGTATAAATGGGGACTAGAGCATTTAGATTGAGGACAACGAAGCATTTGAGTGAGTTTTATACGATTTACATGAAAAATATCGTTAAGGCTAGTGAGCCCCTAGACAGTAGGCGTCTATCTCTATACAATCCGCGGTCGGAGTTGACTGGGTAGTCGCTGCTTCGTTGATGTCCTTCGGGAGACTGACGGAGGGGAGGAAAGTCCGGGCTCCATAGAGCAGGGTGCCAGGTAACGCCTGGGGGGCGCAAGCCTACGACAAGTGCAGCAGAGAGAAAACCGCCGATGACCTATTTCCTTCGGGAAGGGCACAGGTAAGGGTGAAAGGGTGCGGTAAGAGCGCACCGTGCGGCTGGCAACAGTTCGTAGCAAGGTAAACTCCACCCGGAGCAAGACCAAATAGGCTTCCACATTGCGTTGCTCGCGTAAGGAAGCGGGTAGGTTGCTTGAGCCAGTGAGCGATTGCTGGCCTAGACGAATGGCTACTGCCGCGCAAGCGGAACAGAACCCGGCTTATATGTCGACTCCACCTATTCAGAACCCATCATTACTTTACTAAGTAATGATGGGTTTTTTGCTATTTATTGACGTATTTCTGGTGAGAGTGGCTAAACTCGTCGAGACTGAGATACAAAAGCTAACAAAATAAGATTAAGTACTGGCAGCCTAGGTCTAAATCAGTACACTAAACCCTTGCTTTATTTTCGCCATTCGGCACAAGAGAAAACCATGACAGAGACATTTCAGCACATTTCCGTTTTACTAAATGAATCCATTGATGGCTTGGCGATTAAACCCGACGGTATTTATATAGACGGCACATTTGGTCGTGGTGGTCATAGCCGAACCATTCTTTCTAAGTTAGGGGAAAAGGGTCGCCTGTATAGTATTGATCGCGATCCGACGGCGATTGCTGAAGCTGAAAAAATTAACGATCCTCGCTTTACCATTGTTCATGGTCCATTTTCAGGCATTGCAGAATATGCCGAGCGCTATGAACTGGTTGGTAAAGTGGATGGTGTCCTTCTCGATTTGGGTGTGTCTTCACCACAATTGGATGACGCAGAGCGTGGTTTTAGTTTCATGAAAGACGGACCATTGGATATGAGAATGGATCCAACATCAGGTATTCCTGTCTCAGAGTGGCTAAAAGATGCGGATTTAGATGACATTACGTGGGTCATTCGCGAGTTTGGTGAAGATAAGCACGCTAGGCGAATTGCTAAAGCTATTGTTGCCTATCGTGAAAATGACGAAAATGAACCAATGACTCGTACTGGTCAGTTAGCCAAGCTGATTGCCGATGCGGCACCGAAAAACTTCAAAGAGAAAAAGCATCCAGCGACTCGCAGTTTCCAAGCTTTTCGCATTTACATCAATAGTGAACTGGAAGAAATAGAGACCGCATTGAAAGGGGCGGCTGAGATTCTAGCGGCACAAGGGCGCCTTTCTGTCATCAGCTTCCATTCTTTGGAAGATCGCATGGTGAAGCGTTTTATGAGAAAAGAGAGCAAGGGACCTGAAGTTCCACATGGTATTCCGATGACTGAAGATCAAATCAAGGCGTTGGGCAGTGCACGAATGAAAACAGTCAGCAAGGCCATTAAGCCTTCCAAGCAAGAAGTGGATGAAAACAACCGATCGCGCAGCTCAGTATTAAGGATCGCGGAAAAACTTTAATGCCAAGCACCAAGGATGTTTCCCCTAATCTCGCCAAACTCATTTTGATCGACATTGTTACCGTCGGACGAGTTCCTGCGACACTTCTATTGCTGGCGTTTGCTTCTGCAATGTGGGTCGTGCATACCACTCATGATACAAGAGCGGCTATTAACCAGCGTGATAGTGAACTGGTTGAAAGGGATCGCTTAGATAACGAATGGCGAAACTTGATACTGGAAGAAAATGCGTTGGCAGAGCACAGCCGAGTACAAGAAGTGGCTCAGAAAGAGTTAGACATGAAGCGTCCTGATGCCGACAAAGAGGTGATAGTTTCTTTCCAATGAGTCAGTCCAAATCCACGTCGAACACAAGAAAGCAACCAAAAAAGGAAACGCCAGTTCTTATCCGTTGGCGTTTTGTTGTTGTGCTTGGATTGGTTGTTTGTGTCATGGGCGCATTGTTGGTGAGACTCGCTTACATTCAGGTTATCGAGCCAGACAACCTCATTAAACAAGGTGATTTACGCTCTGTTCGTGTTAAGGCGTTACCGTCCGCTCGGGGGATTATTTCCGATCGGAATGGGGAACAACTTGCCGTCTCTGTTCCAGTGGAAGCCGTTTGGGCGGATCCTGTTACCATATTCAAAGAATCCGGTCTTGAACCGAAAGAGCGTTGGTATGCATTAGCCGATGTGCTTGGAATGGATCGTCAAAAGCTTATAGATCGGATCAACAAGAATAAGTCTCGCCGTTTTATCTATCTTCAACGCCAAGTCAGCCCTGCGATGGCAAATTACATTCGAGAATTAAAATTGTTGGGTGTAGGGCTAAAGCAAGAATCTAGGCGCTACTACCCTTCTGGTGAAGTCAGTGCTCACCTAATTGGAGTAACAGGCATTGATGACCATGGACTCGAAGGTATAGAACGATCGTACGACAAATGGCTCATGGGAGAGGCTGGAAAACGCACTATTCGAAAAGATCGCTTTGGGCGCGTGGTTGAACATATTTCTCTTGAAGAAAGAGAAGAAGGACAGCCTCTTCAGCTTACTATTGATCAAAGATTGCAATCCATTGCTTACCGAGCAATGAAACAAGCGGTTGCCGATCACAATGCAACGTCGGCTTCAGCGGTGCTTCTCGATGTCAAAACGGGAGAGGTGCTGGCGATGGTCAATGCACCATCTTATAACCCAAACAACCGTTCTCAACGACAAAGTTTTCGAATGAGAAATCGAACCATTACAGATGCGTTCGAGCCGGGTTCGACAGTGAAGCCTTTTGTTGTGTTGGCGGCTCTGGAAAATGGTGTCGCTGATGAAAACACAGAAATTGATACGGGCAATGGCATTCTACAAATTGGTGGAAGCCGAGTCAGGGATGTGTCGAAGGTTGGAAAAGCCGATCTCACCACGATATTGAAAAAATCGAGTAATATCGGTGTCGCTAAGTTAGCACTCGCAATGCCAGTTGAGGCATTGCTGGGCATGTACAGCTCCGTGGGGTTTGGTGAAGTCAGTGGTTTAAACCTTGTCGGTGAAACCACTGGGATATTCCCGTCGCGACGTCGCTGGTCTCAGTTTGAAATTGCCACACTGTCGTTCGGTTATGGGGTATCGGTTTCCCCTATTCAATTGGCGCATGCTTACGCGACGTTGGGCAACTATGGTATGTATCGACCTTTACATATCGTGAAAAACAACAAGCATGATGTTTTCAAACAAGTGATCGATGAGCGCAACGTCAGATTGGTGTTGAATATGATGGAAAAGGTCACCCAAAAAGGAGGCAGTGCCACACGTGCTGCTGTTCCGGGGTATCGGATTGCTGCCAAGACGGGGACGTCCCGTAAAGCAACGGCAGGTGGTTACAGTGACGAATATTTCGCTTATACAGCCGGCATTGCACCAGTAAGCGATCCTCGGTTGGCATTGGTTGTCGTTGTCAATGAGCCGCAAGGTGACCAATATTATGGTGGCACAGTTGCTGCGCCTGTATTTTCTGAAATCATGAAAGGTGCACTACAAATTCTCAATGTTGCACCAGATGAAAACCCGTTTTCGGAATAATAGAATCTCTAAAGAATAGATAAGGGGAAATGGCGTGCATAATTTAGCTTCTCTGATTCGTCCATGGACAGATGCAAATATTCCCGAAGCATTGAATGTTCGTATTGCAAAGCTAGTATTGGATAGTCGGAAAGTGCAGCCTGGTGACGTTTTTATCGCACTTTCAGGTCACGCTATTAATGGGCATGACTTTATTCCCTCCGCCATTAATGGCGGCGCTGCTGCGGTGCTTGCTCAAGCTACTGAGGCGCATCCACATGGCAGTTATGAAGTCCAAAACGGTGTGTTGATTTTTTATCTCAGTGATTTGCCTATGATCCTATCGGCGCTTTCTTTGCGAGCGTATGGGGAGATCGATGTAAAACTCATCGGGGTCACCGGTACCAATGGAAAAACCACCATTACGCAAATCATCGCTCAATGGATCGAATTGGTTGGAAAAAAAGCCGCAGTAATGGGGACGGCAGGTAATGGTTTTCTCCACGCTATCAAGCCTGCGGTGAATACCACGGGAAGTGCCATTGAGGTGGTCGAAACTTTATCCAGCCTAAGACAGCAAGGCGCAGAACACGCTGCCATTGAAGTGTCTTCTCATGGTTTGATTCAAGGGAGAGTCAAGGCACTGACTTTTGCGGTGGGGGTGTTTACCAACTTGAGCCGTGATCATCTCGACTATCATGAAACCATGAAGTCTTATGCTGATGCGAAATTCACTTTATTTCGAGACCATGATTGTCGTAAAGCCGTGATCAACGTTGATGATTCCGTTGGGGCACAATGGATTCAACGTTTAGACTCGCCTTTAGCTGTTTCTTTAGAGTCAAATCCAAAGACAGAAAAGTCTCTTTATGCCACTGACGTGAAATACGGTGCCCAGGGTATTGAACTCTCATTCGATGGTCATTGGGGCATCGGTAAACTTTCCGTTCCTCTGATTGGTGCGTTTAACGCGAGCAATATACTGCTTGCGTTTGGTTCTTTGTTGGAAATGGGCTTTGAAAAAAAAGCGTTGATAGAATCGGCGCCTAGGCTTTCGCCTGTTATTGGGCGCATGGAGATCTTTCAAAGAAGTGGGAAAGCCAAAGTTGTTGTGGATTACGCCCATACACCCGATGCATTAGAAAAAGCATTATCGGCATTGCGTGTCCATTGCGAAGGGAAACTTTGGGTTATCTTTGGGTGTGGTGGTGACCGAGACACTGGTAAGCGCCCGATGATGGCGGAAATAGCAGAAAGGCTAGCCGATCATACGATCCTGACAGACGATAACCCAAGAAGTGAATCGCCTGAGTTAATCATTAAACATATCCTTGAAGGCATTAAACAGCCAGATAAGGTGGTTATCAAACATGATCGATTTGATGCCTGTTCGTACGCTCTGCGTAATGCATCTGAGCATGACATCATCTTATTGGCAGGCAAAGGGCATGAAGACTACCAGGTTTTGGCTGATAAAACCGTGTACTACTCCGATAGAGAAACCGCAGAGCAATTATTAGGAATTATGGGATGATCAGTTTTTCTCTTTCTCAAGCGACTCACATTCTTGAAGGGACATTAAAGGGGGACGATGTTCAGATACAGTCCGTCTCAACCGATACGCGCACCATTGAAGAATCTGCACTGTTTATTGCCATTGTGGGTGAGCGTTTTGATGCCCATGATTTTTGCCAGCAGGCGGTAGATAAGGGCGCGAAAGCGCTTTTAGTCGAACGCGAGCTTCCCATTGCTGTCCCACAAATCATTGTAGAAAATACAACAAAAGCACTTGGCGCTCTCGGTTCTTGGGTGCATAAGCAAAGCGAAAGCTTGACCATTGCTCTGACTGGGAGCTGTGGAAAGACAACCGTTAAAGAGATGGTCAGTGCCGTGTTGCGACAAAAAGGTCGTGTGTTGGCGACGCTTGGCAACTTCAATAATGAGTTTGGTGTGCCTTTAACATTGCTTCGATCCGAAAAGAAACATGATTATGCCGTCATTGAGTTGGGTGCGAATCATGTCGGAGAAATCGCTTACACCACTTGCTTAGTAAAACCGGAAATCGCGTTAGTGAATAATGTCGCGGCTGCACACCTTGAAGGTTTTGGCTCTATGGATGGGGTTAAGCAAGCGAAAGGTGAAATTTTTCAAGGGCTATCCGAGAAGGGGATCGCAGTTGTCAATAATGACAGTAATGGTTTGGCATTTTGGACGAACACATTAAGCGATAAGCAAGTCGTTACGTTTTCTGCCACCGATTCCAGTGCTGATTTTTTCGCACAAGATATCAAGGTATCGGAAGAAGGGTTTCCCTCTTTTACCCTGTGTACGCCGCTTGGAAGCATACCTGTGAGCTTGACTTTAGTGGGTGAACATAATGTTGCCAATGCCGTCGCGGCAGCAGCGCTTGGGCAAAACGCTGGCGCTACGTTGACAGAAATACAATCTGGGCTGGCTAACATGACAAATGTCTCGGGTCGAGTGGAGGTGATCAAGCTCAATGAACATGTTCGCCTTATCGATGATAGCTACAACGCCAGTGTTCCAGCCATGAAAGCAGCCGCAGATTTGCTGAATCATTATGATGGCGTGCGCTGGTTAATTTTGGGCTTTATGGCGGAATTAGGGGACGAAAGCCTTGAACTTCACCGTGAAGTCGGACAACATTCGGCACCATTTAATTTTGAATATGTGTTGACCTACGGGAACGACACAAAAGTGATCAGCGAAGAATGTGGCGGTCAACATTTTGATTCCCACGATGCCATGATCCAATTTATTAAGCAGCAACTAGAAACACAACAAAATCAAATGCACACACTATTGGTCAAAGGGGCAAACAGCGCCGGAATGAGCAAAGTAGTCGCTGCTTTGAAGGAGATTCAATAATGATTATTTGGCTTGCAGAGTTACTTCAGCCATATTTTTCTTTTTTTCGATTGTTCGAATACCTGTCTTTTCGTGCCATCCTCAGTGTATTGACCGCTCTGGGTCTTTCATTATGGATGGGACCTCGATTGATTGAGCGTTTGCAAATGCTGCAAATCGGTCAAGTGGTTCGCAATGACGGTCCAGAATCTCACTTTAGTAAGCGTGGTACTCCCACCATGGGAGGGCTGATGATTCTATCCTCTATTGCGATCACGGTGTTTCTTTGGGCTGATTTATCGAACCCCTATGTCTGGGCAGTCATGGCCGTTTTATTGGGATATGGCGCTGTAGGGTTTGTTGATGACTACCGTAAAGTTGTGCGCAAAAATACCGATGGCCTCATTGCTCGCTGGAAATATTTCTGGCAATCCAGTATTGCGCTTGTTGTCGCGTTTGCGCTTTATGTGCATGGTAAGGACACGGCTGCGACTCAATTGGTGGTGCCATTCTTTAAAGATGTCATGCCTCAACTGGGGTTGTTGTACATTGTCTTCACGTATTTTGTGATTGTCGGCACCAGTAATGCAGTGAACTTAACGGATGGGCTAGATGGTCTTGCGATTATGCCAACGGTTATGGTGGCCGCTGGTTTTGCTGTTATTGCGTGGGCAACGGGGAACGTGAATTTTGCCGCCTACCTGCATATCCCTCATATCCCTTACACCAGCGAACTGGTGGTTGTGTGTACCGCGATTGTTGGTGCTGGTATGGGCTTTTTGTGGTTCAACACTTACCCAGCTCAAGTTTTCATGGGTGATGTGGGTTCCCTTGCATTGGGGGGAGCGCTAGGCACCATCGCGGTATTAGTGCGCCAAGAGTTGCTGTTGGTGATCATGGGGGGGGTATTCGTCATGGAAACCGTGTCCGTTATCCTTCAAGTGGGCTCATACAAACTTCGCGGTCAACGTATATTTCGTATGGCACCGATTCATCACCATTATGAATTAAAAGGTTGGCCTGAGCCTCGTGTGATTGTGCGCTTCTGGATCATCTCTATTATTTTGGTTCTTATTGGTCTGGCGACTCTGAAGGTACGTTAATCCATGAATGGAAACCTAAACGAGCATCGTTGGAAAAACGTTCGAGACGTCGTTGTTGTCGGGCTGGGTATGACTGGTCTCTCTGTCGTCAATCATTTGCTGCGCCAGAAGCCACCTTTGAATGTGAAAGTCATTGATACTCGAGCCAATCCTCCGGGCTTGGATAAGTTGAATGAGAATATTGCCGTTCACACAGGAAGTTGGAATGAAAGCTGGCTTCAAAATGCCGATCTCATTGTAGCGAGCCCTGGTATCGCGTTAGCCACGCCGGAGCTACAGAGAGCAATTAAGCAAGGTGTGCCTATTGTGGGTGACATTGAATTGTTTGGTTGGGCTGTAACGAAACCCGTTATTGCCATTACTGGGTCAAATGGCAAAAGCACGGTCACCGATTTAACGGGTGTGATGGCGAATGCGGCAGGCTGTAAAACAAGAGTGGGTGGCAATATTGGGGTGCCCGCATTGGATTTGCTTGAAGACGATGCCGATCTTTATGTGCTTGAGTTGTCGAGTTTTCAGCTGGAAACGACATCAAATCTGCCATTGGTTGCCGCCGCTTTTTTGAATCTGACGGAAGACCACATGGATCGGTACGAAGATTTTGCCGCCTATGGCGCAGCTAAACAGCGAATTTTCCTCAATGCCGAAAAAGCCATTGTGAACAAGCTAGACTCGGCAACCTTCCCAACACTCGATTTTCTTGGTGACATCGTGACGTTTGCCCCCTCCAATGCTGACTATCATTTGAAAACCGTGAATGATGATGCTTTTCTTGCAAAAGGCGAGGCACGCTTCGTTTCTGTTTCTTCGTTAAGTCTTGTTGGTCAACATAATAGTATGAATGCCTTAGTGGCCATGGCTCTACTTGATGCTGTAGGTGTCGACTATCACCAATCTGCCTATGCTCTTCAAGGTTACACAGGGTTAACGTATCGCTGTCAGGTTGTTGCGCAGTCTCAGGGTATTACATGGATAAATGACTCTAAAGCCACCAATGTCGCCAGCACTCTGGCTGCGCTGTCTGGGCTGCAATGTGAAGGAACTCTTCACTTGTTGGTTGGCGGTGATGGGAAAGGGGCTGATTTTTCTGAACTTGCCCCCGTACTCGCGTCTTTGCCTGTGGTATTACACTGCTATGGCGAAGATGGTGGCGAATTTTTACCCTTACACCCGTCTGCAGTCCGCTGGGAGACGATGGATGAAGCACTAGCCTGTATTTCGTCCAAATTAGGTGCTGGTGATATTGTTATGTTATCGCCTGCGTGTGCCAGTTTTGATCAATATCCAAACTTTATGGCACGAGGTGATGCATTTACTCAGCTCGCACAGCGCTACGCGTCTTTGTAAAGGTTAGAGGGAAGGTTGTTGGGACGCTTGATTGAGACATTCTCCGACTGCAAACGCTGGTTGTTTGAACCAGCACCCCAAGTGTTGTTTGATAGACAGCTACTTTGGCTGTCGTTTGGGCTAATGCTCATCGGTTTGGTTATGGTGACATCCGCCTCTTTCCCCGTGAGCAGCCGTCTTACTGATACCCCCTTTTATTTTATGTATAAACAGCTTGCGTTCTGCATAGTTGGGCTTGCTGCGGCTTCTGTCGTGGTTCAAATTCCGATGGATCGTTGGTTTCGATACAGCCACATATTATTGGGGATTTGCTTTGTTCTATTGATTTTCGTACTGGTGGCCGGTAAATCCGTGAATGGTGCGTCTCGTTGGATCCCGCTGGGAGTTTTTAACTTACAACCAGCAGAGTTGACCAAATTGGCTCTTTTCATGTTTATGGCGGGCTATTTGGTTCGTAAGCAGGATGAAGTCAGGAAAACGTTCTTTGGTGGTTTTATGAAACCCATCATCGTTTTCGGCCTTGTCGCATTGTTACTGTTGGGGCAGCCTGATTTGGGCACCGTAATCGTCATGCTGGTCACCATGTTTGGCTTGTTGTTCATTGCAGGTGCCAAATTATGGCAGTTTTTAGCACTGATGATGGTTGGGATTGCTGGTGTTGTTGTACTTATATTGGTTGAACCTTATCGAGTACGACGCGTAACGTCTTTTCTAGACCCATGGAATGATCCTTTCGGTAGTGGCTATCAGCTGACTCAATCCTTAATGGCTTTTGGTCGAGGTGGTTGGTTTGGTCAGGGATTAGGCAACTCCATC
Organism: Vibrio sp. S9_S30; assembly: GCF_014694455.1. Lineage (GTDB taxonomy): Bacteria > Pseudomonadota > Gammaproteobacteria > Enterobacterales > Vibrionaceae > Vibrio. The sequence continues at coordinate 135,600 of NZ_JAAUWT010000001.1, forward strand.
CAAAAATTAGAATACCTACCAGAAGCGCATACCGACTTTGTTTTCGCGGTCATCGCAGAAGAACTAGGGTTTGTTGGCGTTAGTATTGTACTGATGCTGATTTTTGCATTAGTCCTGAAAGCGATATTCATTGGAAAAAAAGCGTTTGAAGCCAAGCAAATGTTTGGTGGGTATTTGGCATTTGGTATAGGGATATGGTTTGCTTTTCAAACTCTAGTTAACGTCGGTGCCGCTGCTGGTATGGTTCCGACGAAAGGTTTGACTCTGCCGCTTATTAGTTATGGTGGCTCCAGCTTAATAGTGATGTGTGTCGCGGTGGCGATATTGATGCGGATAGATCACGAGCGGCGACTGTCGCAACAAATGAAAATTTCTGAACATAAGAACTCAAATGAAACAAAATAAACGTTTATTGGTGATGGCTGGTGGTACTGGAGGGCATGTTTTTCCTGGCTTGGCTGTCGCTAAATGCTTGCAAGAACAAGGGTGGGAAATTCGCTGGTTGGGTACGGCAGACCGTATGGAAGCTGACCTTGTGCCAAAGCATGGTATTGACATCGATTTTATTCAAGTGAAAGGGCTTCGAGGACAAGGGGCGTTAAAATTAATGAAAGCGCCTTTTCAAATTCTCAATGCTATTTTCCAAGCCAAGAAACACATCAAAGCTTGGCAGCCGGATGTTGTGCTAGGAATGGGCGGATACGTCAGCGGTCCTGGCGGTGTTGCGGCGTGGTTGTCGGGTATTCCTTTGGTTCTTCATGAGCAAAATGCGGTAGCAGGCTTGACGAATCAGTGGCTATCAAAAATAGCAACTAGGGTCTTTCAGGCATTTCCTGGTGCTTTTAAACATGTTCCTGTTGTCGGGAATCCTGTCAGGCAGGATGTCATTGCTCTTGGGTCAGCAGAATCCCGAGTAGCATCTCGTGAAGGTGATATTCGAATCCTAGTGATGGGGGGGAGTCAAGGAGCGAGAATCCTAAATACCACGTTACCTGAAACAGCACCTTTGCTTGGAAAAGGTTATATTATTCGCCATCAAGCGGGCAAAGGAAATCAAGAGTCAGTCCAATTAGCTTACGAAAGCGCCGATCTTCAAGTCGAGGTCACAGAGTTTATTGATGACATGTCAGCAGCTTATGAATGGGCTGATCTCGTCGTTTGCCGTTCCGGTGCATTAACCGTATCCGAGATTTCTGCCGCTGGTGTGGGAGCGATCTTTGTGCCTTTCATGCATAAAGATCGCCAGCAAGCGCTGAACGCCGATCATCTTGTCGATGCTAATGCGGCGATTATGATCGAGCAACCGGATCTTACCGCAGAAAAACTGTCAGAAACCATAAAGCGGCTGAACAGAGCAAGCTTGGTTCAGATGGCCATCAATGCTCAAAAATCGGCAAAGCCAAATGCTGATCAAGACGTAGCAAACGCGATTATAGAATTAACTCAACAGCCTGTTGACCGATAGAATGAGAAACCCAAAATGACAATAGAACACAACCAAGATATCTCTCAACTCCGTGCAATGGTGCCAGAAATGAGAAGGGTGAAGTCCATTCATTTTGTTGGAATTGGTGGTGCAGGAATGAGTGGTATCGCTGAAGTGCTGCTCAACGAGGGGTATCACATATCAGGCTCAGATCTAGCTGAGAACCCAGTAACAAAAAGGTTGAGCGACAAAGGGGCAACCATTTATTTGGGTCATGATGAAAATAATATTGAAAAGGCCAGTGTGGTGGTGGTCTCAACAGCCATTAAGAAAGATAACCCTGAATTGGTTGCAGCAAAAGAAAAGCGCATCCCTGTCGTGCGTCGTGCTGAAATGTTGGCGGAATTAATGAGATTTCGACATGGTATCGCTGTGGCTGGAACCCATGGTAAAACAACGACAACGGCACTTGTCACACAGATCTATTCGGAAGCGGGGCTTGATCCAACCTTTGTAAATGGTGGATTGGTGAAAAGTGTAGGTACAAATGCTCGCTTGGGTTCTAGCCGAATTCTTATCGCAGAAGCTGATGAAAGTGACGCGTCATTCTTACACTTGCAGCCGATGGTCAGTATTGTTACCAACATTGAAGCTGATCATATGGATACCTATGGCGGTGATTTCGAAACCTTAAAACAAACCTTCATTGATTTCCTCCATAATTTGCCATTTTATGGGCAGGCTATCATGTGTATCGATGATCCAGTTGTTCGGGAATTGATACCCGGAGTGAGTCGGCAGGTAATTACGTACGGATTTTCAGAAGATGCAGACGTAAGAATTGAAAATTATCGTCAAGAGGGGCAGCAAGGAAAGTTCACGGTTGTCCGGAAAGGCAAAGCTAACTTAAATATTAAATTAAACATTCCAGGCAAGCACAACGCGCTAAACGCGTCGGCGGCCATTGCTGTCGCAACAGAAGATGATGTTGCAGATGATGCCATATTAAAAGCGATGGCGGGCACTCAAGGGACTGGGCGTCGCTTTGATCATTTGGGCGAGTTCGAAACAGGTCGTGGTAAGGCAATGCTAGTGGACGATTATGGCCATCATCCTAGTGAAGTGGATGTCACCATTGATGCAGCAAGGGCTGGATGGAAAGACAAGCGATTGGTCATGGTATTTCAGCCACACCGGTATAGCCGAACGAGGGATTTGTATGATGATTTTGCAAATGTACTCGAAAAAGTAGATGTGCTGATTATGTTAGACGTTTATTCAGCCGGAGAAGCACCCATTGCAGGTGCTGATGGTCGCGCCCTATGCAGGACGATCCGTAGCCGAGGAAAACTTGACCCAATTTTTGTTTCAGAGACACAGAATTTACCAAGTGTACTTGCGAACATTCTCCAAGATGGTGACCTAGTATTAACACAAGGCGCTGGTGATGTTGGTAAAGTCGCCAAAGTGTTGGCTGGTTTAGAGTTAAACGTAGAACGCATGCGTCAGGAGCAGTAGCCAAGCCTTTATTTTGTCTGTTTTTTGTCCGATGTGTCACACTAGACCATATTTATTCTAGTGGTTGATGGACTATAGGATGATGGTCAGTATAATTGCCAGTTTGAGTAAATCAGTCGAATTATCTTTAGTTTTAGGATGTTCTGCTCCAAACTGGTTCAAGAATATCGTTAAAGAATTGATAGCATTGGTATGCACTCAGTGAGCTATGAAAGCGAAATAGAAACATACGAAGCGTTACCCAAGCCACACAATACATTCTTGGGGATAGGTTTTCTAATCGTTATCGTTTTGTTTATTGGTTGGTTGATGTTTTCTACATTAAATTGGATGTGGGATGAGCAACGATTACCATTATCGAAATTAGTATTGCAAGGCGAACTGACCCATGTGCAGCCAAAAGAGGTGCAACGTGCCTTTGCTTCTTTCGAGCATATTGGCACCTTCATGTCTCAAGACGTCAATGAGCTTCAGGATGCCTTACTCGCTTTGCCGTGGGTCGCGAGAGTATCGATACGTAAACAATGGCCGGACACAATTAAAGTATACTTAGTTGAGCACAAAGCACAGGCTATATGGAATGGTGTTTCCTTGATCAACATGGAAGGAAATGTATTTGATGCCGATATTGCCGAGTTGACGAGCGAAAAGATTAAACTCTATGGTCCTGAAGGAAGTCATCAGCAAGTCTTGCAAGCTTGGCAAAAGATTCAAGAGTTACTGGCTCCGGTTGATCTTACCGTTTCTTCCGTACTTCTCAACGACAGACGTGCATGGCAAGTTATTTTGACGAGCGGAATACGTTTGGAACTTGGAAAAGAAGCACTTCTTGAACGAATAGCACGTTTTGTCGCACTTTATCAAAAGCTTGGCTCAAAATCGCAACAGATTAGTCATATCGACTTACGGTATGATACAGGAGCGGCGATAGGTTGGTTTCCAAATCAGGATTTAGTACAAGAGAGCACAAATGACTAAAACCACAGATGACAACATCATTGTTGGTCTTGATATTGGTACTGCGACCGTTTCCGCTTTGGTAGGCGAGTGCCTACCAGATGGGCAGATTAATATCATTGGTGCCGGCACAAGTCCTTCGAGAGGAATGGACAAGGGTGGCGTGAATGATCTTGAATCTGTGGTCAAATCAGTACAAAGGGCTGTGGATCAAGCCGAATTAATGGCTGAATGCCAAATCAGCAAAGTATTTATTTCGCTCTCAGGGCGTCATATTGCGAGTCGGATTGAAAAAGGAATGGGAACCATTTCAGATGAAGAGGTCTCTCAGGACGATATGGATCGTGCGATCCACACAGCAAAGTCAATAAAAATTGGTGAAGAGCAGCGGATTTTACATGTTATTCCTCAGGAATTTACTATTGATTATCAAGAGGGGATCAAGAACCCACTTGGTTTATCCGGTGTCAGGATGGAAGTCAGCGTTCATCTGATTACTTGCCATAACGATATGGCGAGAAATATTATTAAAGCAGTAGAGCGTTGCGGGCTGAAAGTTGAACAACTGGTTTTTTCTGGGTTGGCTTCAAGCAATGCAGTCATCACTGAAGATGAGCGAGAGCTTGGTGTTTGTGTGGTTGATATTGGCGCTGGGACAATGGATGTATCCATTTGGACTGGCGGTGCATTAAGGCATACGGAAGTCTTTTCCTACGCAGGCAATGCAGTAACAAGTGACATTGCATTTGCATTTGGTACGCCTGTTAGCGATGCTGAAGAGATAAAAGTAAAGTACGGTTGTGCACTTAGTGAGCTTGTCAGTAAAGACGATACCGTCAATGTTCCGAGTGTTGGTGGTCGTCCGTCTCGAAGTTTGCAACGACAAACACTATCGGAAGTGATAGAGCCCAGATATACTGAACTTATGGGATTAGTCAATCAGACGATCGATCTTGTTCAAGACAAACTGCGTGCCGAGGGGATTAAGCACCATCTCGCAGCAGGGATTGTATTAACGGGTGGAGCGGCACAGATTGAAGGCGTTGTGGAATGTGCCGAAAGGGTTTTTCGCAACCAGGTTAGAGTCGGTAAGCCGTTGGAAATCAGTGGTTTAACTGATTATGTTAAAGAGCCGTATGATTCTACGGCGGTTGGATTACTTCACTACGCAAAAGACAGCCAATTCTCCGAAGATGGTGATTACAACGAACCTAAGCGACAATCTAATGTTTCTGGGTTGTTTCAAAAAATGCGTAATTGGATACAGAAAGAGTTTTAACCTGAAATACAGGAAAAACGGAGATAACAAATGTTTGAACCGATGATGGAAATGTCTGACGATGCGGTAATTAAAGTCGTTGGAGTTGGTGGTGGCGGTGGTAATGCCGTAGAGCACATGGTGCGTGAATCTATTGAAGGCGTGGAATTCATCAGTGTCAACACAGATGCTCAAGCACTTCGTAAAACGAGCGTAAACAGTGTCATTCAAATTGGTGGTGATATCACCAAAGGTCTTGGAGCTGGCGCAAACCCGCAGGTGGGTCGTGAAGCGGCTCTTGAAGACAGAGATCGACTTAAAGAAATCCTAACCGGTGCCGATATGGTATTTATAGCAGCGGGTATGGGTGGTGGCACAGGTACAGGTGCCGCTCCAGTCATCGCCGAAGTAGCGAAAGAATTGGGTATTCTAACGGTCGCTGTAGTGACGAAGCCATTTGGATTTGAAGGCAAGAAACGTCTTGCTTTCGCAGAACAAGGCATCGAAGAATTATCAAAGCATGTTGATTCTTTGATTACTATCCCAAATGAAAAGCTGCTTAAGGTATTAGGACGTGGTGTCACTTTACTTGAAGCTTTTGCAAGTGCGAATGATGTGCTTAAGAACGCAGTACAAGGTATTGCGGAATTGATTACTCGCCCAGGCATGATTAACGTTGACTTTGCAGATGTGCGCACTGTGATGTCGGAAATGGGTCATGCAATGATGGGAAGCGGTGTTTCTAAAGGAGAAGACCGTGCAGAGGAAGCGGCAGAGACGGCAATTTCTAGCCCTCTTCTGGAGGATATTGATTTAGCTGGCGCAAGAGGTGTTCTTGTGAACATCACTGCAGGTTTGGATATGCGCTTAGACGAATTCGAAACTGTCGGTAATACTGTAAAAGCATTTGCATCGGATAATGCGACGGTGGTTATTGGTACATCTCTGGATCCAGACATGACCGATGAAATCCGCGTTACGGTTGTTGCAACTGGGATTGGCAATGAGAAGAAGCCTGAAATTACTCTAGTAACAGGCGCTTCTAAGCCACAAAATACCATGTCAGCTCAACAGACAGTAGCACCATCAGCCAAAATTGAAGAAAAAACGGCACAACCTTTGCAAGTGAATAACTTGTCGAAAGGTGAAGAGATGAAGAGTCAGCCAGCTGCACCAGCTAGCCCTTCAACTCCTGCTCAAGGTGGTGCAAACGCTGCACCAAAGCAGGAAAAAGAGAATGGTTACTTGGACATCCCAGCGTTCTTAAGGCGTCAAGCTGACTGATGAGTGTAAGAGATAATTGATATTCGTCAGAAACGTGGTAGCATGTGCGGTCGAATTTACGGTCTCACGGCTGGTATACGTAGTAGGGGTAGGTAAATGATCAGACAAAGAACTCTGAAAGAGATGGTGAAGACAACCGGAGTGGGTTTACACTCGGGCAGAAAAGTCACGCTTACTCTTCGTCCCGCCGCGGCAAATACAGGTGTTATTTATCGCAGAACGGATATGAATCCGCCGGTTGATTTCCCTGCGGATCCTGCCTCAGTTCGTGACACCATGCTGTGTACAGCACTGGTGAATGACGACGGCATCAGAATCTCAACGGTTGAACATCTCAATGCTGCATTGGCTGGTATGGGAATTGACAACGTTATTGTTGAAGTAGATGCGCCGGAAATCCCTATCATGGATGGCAGTGCGAGTCCATTTGTCTATTTGTTGCAGTCAGCTGGTATTGAAACGCTCAAAGCCCCTAAACGTTTTTTACGTATTAAGAAAAAAGTTCGCGTTGAAGATGGTGACAAATGGGCGGAGTTAGTTCCCCATAATGGCTTCCGTATGGATTTTGCTATTGAGTTTGATCATCCTGCAATTGAATCTGACGAACAGCGCCTACTTTTTGACTTTTCTTCTCAAGCGTTTGTTAAAGATATCTCAAGAGCACGCACTTTTGGGTTTATGAAGGATATTGAATACCTTCAATCTCAGAATTTGTGTCTCGGTGGTAGCTTTGATTGTGCTATCGTTCTGGATGAATACCGGATTCTTAACGAAGAAGGCTTACGTTTTCATAATGAATTTGTCGTGCACAAAGTACTTGATGCAATTGGCGACTTGTACATGTGTGGTCATAGTATTGTGGGTGAACTTCGCGCTTATAAGTCAGGTCATGCAATGAACAACAAAGTACTAAGAGCAGTACTAGCGGATCAAGAAGCGTGGGAGTGGGCTACTTTCGAAGAAGAAGTGGGTTCTCCAGTTGCGTTTGGTGAGCCTAATATGGTTTTTGCGTAATAGTGAATACAAAGAATTATAAAAACCAGGCATTTGTCTGGTTTTTTTGTGTTTGAAAATAGGCTTTTACTACTGAATTCTCCTATCTTGAGAATTTGGCTATTTTTTATCTCTCACCAAATTGACGATATTTACTGATTTGCTGGGATTCAAGAAGATCATTTCGCAGTGTCGGTCTGCGATAGCGCATAACCATTTTCCACTCATCGACTCCGAGGCTTCTGTATTCCTAGTGTGCAGAGCTGTGGTCTTTGAATACCAGCCTTTGGGTAAGATCTTGCCTCTGCATCTAAAAATCCTGAAGGATTATTGTCCGAACATCGAAAAATTCTAAACCTGTTTCAAACAATTGGTAATAGCCATGGTTGTCAATTTGATTATCACTTAATATACGGGGCAAATTTGATAATTAAGATCAGCGCTTGAAATTGAAAGGTGCCGCCTCAATATTCTTACAAACATGATGTATCTCAGTATTCTTAGTTCGAAACTGGTAGAGACTGAAAGTTACAAGGATAGATCGAGCACGATCTAAACAGAGAGATTCACTGAAAATGATAACTAAGCTACTGACAAAAGTAATTGGCAGCCGCAACGATCGAACCCTGCGTCGTCTGCGAAAAATAGTCAAAGAAATTAATAGTTACGAACCAGAATTTGAAACATTATCTGATGAAGAACTGAAAGCGAAGACCGTCGAGTTTCGCGAGCGCCTAGAAAAAGGTGATTCTCTAGATAGTTTGCTTCCGGAAGCATTTGCAACGGTTCGAGAGGCGTCTAAACGCGTTTTTGGTATGCGGCATTTCGACGTTCAGCTTATTGGCGGCATGGTACTTAATAACGGTCAGATTGCTGAAATGCGCACAGGTGAAGGTAAAACTTTAACTGCAACGCTTCCTGCTTACCTTAATGCCCTTCCAAGTAAAGGGGTGCACATTGTAACGGTGAATGACTACTTAGCGTCTCGAGATGCAGAAACAAACCGTCCACTTTTCGAATTCCTAGGGATGACGGTTGGCGTTAACGTACCGAACATGCCTCCTTTAGCGAAAAAAGAAGCCTATCAAGCGGATATTCTTTACGGAACAAACAATGAGTTTGGTTTCGACTATTTACGTGACAACATGGCTTTTAGGGATGAAGACCGTGTCCAGCGAGAGCGTTTTTTTGCTGTTGTCGATGAGGTGGATTCCATTCTTATCGATGAAGCGCGTACGCCATTAATCATCTCGGGTCCTGCTGAAGACAGTTCGGATCTTTATACTCGAATTAACACCCTGATTCCTAGCCTTGTTCGCCAAGATAAGGAAGACACGGAAGAATACCGTGGTGATGGGCACTACACTCTGGATGAAAAGTCCAAACAGGTTCACTTGACGGAGAACGGTCAAGAATTTGTTGAAGAGTTGATGATAAAAAATGGATTGATGGAAGAGGGCGATACGCTTTATTCCCCTGCCAATATTAGCTTGCTTCACCACGTTAATGCCGCGCTGCGTGCTCACGTATTGTTTGAGCGCAATGTGGACTACATCGTTAATGAAGATGATGAGGTCGTCATTGTTGATGAGCATACTGGTCGTACAATGCCTGGGCGTCGCTGGTCTGAAGGTTTGCACCAAGCGGTAGAAGCGAAAGAAGGGGTGAAAATTCAGAATGAAAACCAGACGCTTGCGTCTATTACATTCCAGAATTTCTTCCGCTTATATGAAAAACTGTCGGGCATGACAGGTACTGCAGATACAGAAGCGTTTGAATTTCAATCGATTTATGGTTTGGAAACCGTGGTTATTCCAACCAACAAACCGATGATCCGTAATGATATGCCTGATGTGGTGTATCGCACGGAAGCAGAGAAGTTCAATGCCATCATTGAAGACATCAAAGAGCGCGCCGCAAAAGGTCAGCCGTCTTTGGTTGGTACCGTCTCTATTGAGAAGTCAGAGTTGCTTTCAAATGCGTTGAAGAATGCAAAAGTTAAGCACAATGTACTGAATGCGAAATTCCACGAAAAAGAAGCGGAAATTGTTGCTCAAGCTGGTATGCCAGGTGCGGTTACCATTGCCACTAACATGGCGGGGCGTGGTACCGATATCGTATTAGGGGGGAGCTGGCAAGCGAAGTTGGAACAACTCGATAATCCTTCCCAAGAGCAGATCGAACAAGTGAAAGCCGATTGGAAAGAAGTGCATGACCAAGTACTTGAGGCCGGTGGTTTACATATTATCGGTACTGAACGTCATGAGTCTCGTCGTATCGATAACCAGCTGCGTGGTCGTTCTGGTCGTCAAGGTGATGTGGGTTCATCACGTTTCTACTTATCAATGGAAGACTCATTGCTTCGAATCTTTACTTCTGATCGTATGGCAAGCCTTATCCAAAGTGGAATGGAAGAAGGTGAAGCGATTGAAAGTAAAATGTTGTCACGTTCAATTGAGAAAGCGCAGCGTAAAGTCGAAGGTCGTAACTTCGATATTCGTAAGCAGCTTCTTGAATTTGATGATGTTGCTAACGATCAGCGAAAAGTTGTATACGAGTTGCGTGACGAACTCATGAGTGCCGACGACATCAGTGACATGATTGAACAAAATCGTACGGATGTGTTCGATAACGTCATTAGTGAATACATTCCACCTCAGTCTCTAGAAGATATGTGGGATGTGAAAGGTCTTGAAGACCGTTTAAAAGCGGACTTTGACTTAGCAATGCCTATCCAAACTTGGCTTGATGACGATGACAAGTTATACGAAGAAGCTCTTCGCGAAAAAATTCTAGGTATGGCCGTTGAAGCATACAAAGAGAAAGAAAAAGTAGTCGGTGAACATATTCTACGTAACTTTGAAAAATCGGTGATGCTGCAGACGCTTGATACTCTATGGAAAGAGCACCTTGCAGCGATGGATCATCTTCGCCAAGGCATTCATTTACGTGGCTATGCGCAGAAGAACCCGAAACAGGAATACAAGCGTGAGTCGTTTGAACTGTTTGAAGGCTTGCTGGATTCACTCAAAATGGATGTGATTACGGTACTGAGTAAAGTTCGAGTTCAGCAGGAAGAAGAAGTAGAACGTATGGAAGCGCAACGCCGTGCTCAGGCAGAAGAAGCCGCACGACGTCAGCAGTTCCAGCATCAGCAAGCTGAAAACCCGTTGTCGGATGGTGAACAGGAAGAGGCTGGTCAACAACATCCGACTCAGCGTGAAGAGCGCAAAGTAGGGCGCAATGAACCTTGCCCATGTGGTAGTGGTAAGAAGTATAAACAGTGCCACGGTAAGATTTAATTTTCTCTCTTCCTTAAAAGAGCCGCCGTTGCGGCTCTTTTTGTACTTGTCCACTTTGCCATCTTGTACAAAGAATAAACCTTGTTTAACTGTGGTAACTTTCGAGCCTTTACGTTACATTGATCACATCGTAACAAATGGAGAACTTACGCAATGGTAAAAATTGCGATTGCAGGAGCAGCGGGTCGTATGGGCCGCAATTTGGTAAAAGCCACCCACCTGAATTCTGATGCGCAGCTTGGCGCAGCCTCTGAAAGACCAGAATCTTCTCTTATCGGCGTCGATGCTGGCGAATTGTGCGGTGAAGGTCATTTTGATATCGCTTTGGTTGACGATTTTGCGAAAGCGGTTGAAGAATTTGATGTCATTATTGACTTTACTGCCCCAGTGAGCACTTTAGCTAATATTGAACTTTGTAAGCAACATGGGAAGCATATCGTTATAGGTACGACGGGGTTCTCAGATGACGAGCGAGCACAGATCGATGAAGCGGCAAAAAGCATCCCTATCGTCATGGCACCAAACTACAGTGTAGGTGTCAACTTAGTCTTTAAATTGCTAGAGAAAGCAGCAAAAGTAATGGGCGATTACTGCGATGTTGAGATAGTTGAAGCGCATCACCGCCATAAAGTGGATGCCCCTTCAGGTACCGCCATTGGTATGGGAGAGGCGATTGCCGGAGCGATGGGTAACCAGCTGAGTGATGTCGCGGTTTATGCTCGTGAAGGCATTACGGGTGAACGCACTAAAAATGAAATTGGTTTTGCGACTATCCGTGCTGGTGATATTGTCGGTGAACATACCGCTATGTTTGCAGATATTGGTGAGCGTGTAGAAATCACCCATAAAGCGACTGACCGCATGACATTTGCTAATGGTGCGGTAAAAGCTGCTGTTTGGTTAGTATCAAAACCCGCTGGCTTCTACACAATGACTGATGTTCTCGGTCTGAATGAGCTTTAATTAAATAATTATGCGCTAGAACCCTCTAGCGCATAACTTCACTTCTTCTATCTTTTGCAAAATAAAGACGCAATATCCGCCATTTTCTCTAATGTTAATCTTCTTATTTAGGCGTCTTAAGCTCAATTTGTACGCAAACGACTTAAAATGAACATTAACTTGTAACGAATTATCGTTTGCTTTTTCCATATAATCAATTTTCTTATGTTTTTTACTAAATAATGGTATTTTTCATGAACAATATGCATTTGACACGTTGTTGTAGGAAGATAAGTTAGATTTATATGGCTTTTGCACCAATTAATGTGTTTTAGCAGACAAATGATAAATTTCTTTTACTGAGAATGTTGACACAAATCACAGTGATCACTAGAATACCGCCAATTTGTCTAAATTCCCCAAAAGCGCGTTTTTATAACGAATTTAGGGCTGAGTTTGCAATTAAATACACTTTTAATGCATTTTTATTCTGGAGGTTGCCTTGAGTAAGTCAGCACTGTTAGTCCTAGAAGATGGGACTGTGTTCCATGGACAATCCATTGGAGCAGATGGCTCAGCTGTTGGTGAAGTCGTTTTTAACACCTCGATGACGGGGTACCAAGAAATCCTCACTGATCCTTCCTATTCTCAACAAATTGTTACTCTTACTTACCCTCACATTGGCAATACCGGAACCAATTCCGAAGACGAAGAATCTTCTTCCATTCATGCACAAGGCCTTGTGATTCGCGATCTCCCTCTTATCGCTTCAAACTTCCGTAACGAACAATCTCTTTCTGATTACCTTAAATCGCAAAATATTGTTGGCATTGCTGACATTGATACGCGCAAGCTAACCCGTATTCTACGTGAGAAAGGTGCTCAAAATGGTTGTGTGGTAGCAGGCAATAACCTTGACGAAGCTTTGGCTCTTGCTAAAGCAAAAGAATTCCCTGGTTTGAAAGGTATGGATCTTGCGAAAGAAGTTACAACAAAAGAAACGTATCAATGGAAACAAGGTTCGTGGACGCTCGAGGGTGGTCTTCCGGAAGCAAAAGACGATGCTGAGCTGCCATACCACGTTGTTGCCTACGACTTCGGTGCAAAACGTAACATTTTGCGTATGCTTGTCGACCGCGGTTGCCGCCTAACGGTTGTTCCTGCCGAAACGTCAGCAGAAGACGTGTTGGCTCTCAATCCAGACGGTGTGTTCTTGTCTAATGGACCGGGTGACCCAGAGCCTTGCACTTACGCTATTGAAGCCACAAAAGTTTTCCTTGAAAAAGGTCTTCCCATTTTTGGTATCTGTCTTGGTCACCAAATCTTGGCACTGGCGTCTGGTGCTCAAACGGTGAAAATGAAGTTTGGTCATCATGGTGCAAACCACCCAGTAAAAGATTTGGATCGCAATGTTGTCATGATTACCTCTCAAAACCACGGTTTTGCAGCGGATGAAGAAACGTTGCCAGAAAACCTTCGCGCGACGCATAAGTCACTGTTCGATGGCTCTTTACAAGGTATTCATCGCACAGATAAGCCGGCATTTAGTTTCCAAGGGCATCCAGAAGCAAGCCCAGGCCCACACGATGCTGCGCCACTATTTGATCACTTTATCGAACTAATTAAACAGCACTCAGCGTAATTTGGAGTAGAGAGAAAATGCCAAAACGTACTGACATACAAAGTATTCTTATTCTGGGCGCTGGTCCGATCGTTATCGGTCAGGCATGTGAGTTTGACTACTCTGGTGCTCAAGCATGTAAAGCACTTCGTGAAGAAGGCTATCGAGTTATTTTGGTTAACTCGAACCCTGCAACCATCATGACAGACCCAGAAATGGCAGATGCAACCTACATCGAGCCAATTCAATGGGAAGTTGTTCGTAATATCATTGCTAAAGAAAGACCTGATGCGGTTCTACCTACCATGGGCGGTCAAACGGCATTGAACTGTGCGTTAGATTTAGAAAAGCACGGCGTTCTTGAAGAGTTTGGCGTCGAGATGATTGGTGCCACGGCGGATGCGATTGATAAAGCAGAGGACCGTTCACGTTTCGATAAGGCGATGAAAGCCATTGGTCTTGAGTGCCCTACTGCTGATACGGCAAAAAGCATGGAAGAAGCTTACAAAGTTTTAGACATGGTTGGCTTCCCTTGCATCATTCGTCCATCGTTCACTATGGGTGGCACTGGCGGTGGTATCGCATACAACAAGGAAGAGTTTGAAGAGATTTGCCGCCGTGGTCTGGATCTGTCTCCAACCAATGAGCTTCTTATCGACGAATCTCTAATTGGTTGGAAAGAATACGAAATGGAAGTTGTTCGCGACAAAGCTGACAACTGCATCATCGTATGTGCAATCGAAAACTTCGATCCAATGGGGATTCACACGGGTGACTCAATCACCGTGGCTCCAGCTCAAACGCTAACAGACAAAGAATACCAACTCATGCGTAACGCTTCACTCGCCGTACTGCGTGAAATTGGTGTCGAAACAGGCGGTTCGAACGTACAGTTTGGTATCAACCCGAAAGATGGTCGTATGGTTATCATCGAGATGAACCCTCGTGTATCTCGCTCTTCTGCTCTTGCGTCTAAAGCAACAGGTTTCCCTATTGCGAAGATTGCCGCGAAGCTTGCGGTAGGCTTTACGCTTGACGAGCTAATGAATGATATTACAGGTGGTACCACTCCCGCTTCATTCGAGCCAACCATTGACTACGTTGTTACTAAAATTCCTCGTTTCAACTTTGAAAAATTTGCAGGAGCAAATGACCGTCTGACAACTCAAATGAAATCAGTCGGTGAAGTTATGGCGATTGGTCGTAACCAGCAAGAATCTCTACAAAAAGCACTGCGTGGCTTAGAAGTCGGAGCAAATGGTTTCGATGAAATGGTTGATTTAGACGCTCCCGATGCATTGTCTAAAATCCGTCATGAGCTGAAAGAAGCGGGCGCAGAGCGAATCTGGTACATTGCCGATGCATTCCGTGCAGGGTTGTCAGTTGATGGTGTATTTAATCTCACTCAAATCGATCGCTGGTTCTTGGTTCAAATTGAAGAACTTGTGAAACTCGAGAACGAAGTGAAAGTGGGCGGCTTTGCTGGTCTTACTCAAGAAGTGCTAAGCAAAATGAAGCGCAAAGGTTTCTCTGATGCGCGTCTATCGAGCTTGCTGGGCGTCTCTGAAAGCGAGATTCGTCGTCTACGTGACCAGTATGACATTCACCCTGTGTACAAACGTGTTGATACGTGTGCAGCTGAGTTCTCTTCAGATACGGCTTACATGTACTCATCTTACGATGACGAGTGTGAAGCGAACCCAACAGATAAAGACAAAATCATGATCTTGGGTGGCGGTCCCAACCGTATTGGTCAAGGTATTGAGTTCGATTACTGTTGTGTTCACGCCTCACTAGCGCTACGTGAAGATGGCTACGAAACTATCATGGTGAACTGTAACCCTGAGACGGTTTCGACAGATTACGATACTTCTGATCGTCTGTACTTTGAACCAGTAACACTGGAAGACGTACTCTCAATCGTTCGTGTTGAAAAGCCCAAAGGTGTGATTGTTCAGTATGGTGGTCAAACGCCGCTGAAATTGGCTCGTGCTTTAGAAGCGGCGGGTGTACCGATCATAGGGACAAGCCCAGATGCAATCGATCGAGCTGAAGACCGTGAGCGTTTCCAAGTTGCGGTTGACCGTCTTGGTCTTTTGCAGCCACAGAATGCAACCGTAACAACAATGGAGCAAGCGGTAGAGAAATCTCGTGAAATTGGCTTCCCATTAGTTGTGCGCCCCTCTTACGTACTGGGCGGTCGTGCGATGGAAATCGTATACGACGAGCAAGACTTACGTCGCTACTTCAACGAGGCAGTCAGCGTATCAAACGAATCTCCAGTGCTGCTTGATAGCTTCCTAGATGACGCGGTCGAAGTGGATATTGATGCGATCTGTGATGGAGAGCGCGTTGTTATCGGTGGTATCATGGAGCACATTGAACAAGCAGGCGTTCACTCAGGTGATTCAGCATGTTCTCTTCCTGCATACACGCTAAGCCAAGAAATCCAAGACGTGATGCGTGAGCAAGTTGAAAAGCTCGCGTTTGAACTGGGTGTTCGTGGTCTAATGAACACGCAGTTTGCGGTTAAGAATAATGAAGTGTACCTCATCGAGGTTAACCCTCGTGCAGCACGTACAGTTCCATTCGTATCGAAAGCCACTGGTGCGCCAATCGCTAAGATTGCTGCTCGTGTCATGGCGGGACAATCTTTAGAATCTCAAGGTTTTACCAAAGAAATCATCCCACCATACTACTCAGTGAAAGAGGTCGTTCTTCCATTCAATAAATTCCCAGGCGTAGACCCATTATTAGGTCCAGAAATGCGCTCTACTGGTGAAGTGATGGGGGTAGGCGCAACGTTT
Organism: Vibrio sp. S9_S30; assembly: GCF_014694455.1. Taxonomy (GTDB): domain Bacteria; phylum Pseudomonadota; class Gammaproteobacteria; order Enterobacterales; family Vibrionaceae; genus Vibrio. The sequence continues at coordinate 151,708 of NZ_JAAUWT010000001.1, forward strand.
GCAGAAGCATACTCGAAAGCGGAATTGGGTTGTGGCAATATTTACCCAGAAGGTGGTCGCGCACTTCTTTCTGTTCGAGAAGGTGACAAGGAGCGTGTCGTTGATTTAGCCTCCAAGCTTTCTAAGCTTGGCTACCAGTTAGATGCGACGCACGGTACAGCGGTTATCCTTGGTGAAGCGGGCATCAATCCTCGCTTAGTCAACAAGGTACACGAAGGTCGTCCTCACATTCTTGATCGTATCAAGAACAACGAGTACACCTACATCGTGAATACCGCTGCAGGCCGTCAGGCGATTGAGGATTCGAAAGTACTGCGTCGCGGTGCTCTTGCAGAGAAAGTAAACTACACAACCACGTTAAACGCTGCGTTTGCTACTTGTATGGCGCATACAGCCAACGCGAAAACAAGCGTCACGTCTGTTCAGGAGCTGCATGCGAAAGTGAGAGAAAGTTTAAAGGCATAGCATAATTATCAGTTTCTAATAAACAAATCTGACCCGCTCACTGAGCGGGTTTTTTTGTACATTTACTTTTATATGTCATTGCGAATGAGTGGGGGACTAGAAACAAAAACAATCGTAAGTGATAAGATAGCATCGTCAAACATAATCAGTCACAACCTGGCGTTTTCATGCCAAAGAAGGCGCGCTCATCTCCATTTTTGGAGAGGTTTCCTGAATCCGTTCATGAGAGTCAATGAGGGGGGCTAGAAAGAGACGATGATGTTCGCTACGCCAGTTGAAACCAGACAAATAAAATGCGTTGATTGTGGAGTTGGAATCGAAGCGAACTCTTGGGTTGGGATCTACGCATTCATCACTTAAAAGCTTATGTTGAAAAGTATCCGCCTCTGCTGCCCATCAAGTATATATCAGATCTGACAGAGAACCGTTTTGCTAGAAAGCTACAACCCTACCTTCATCTTTTGTCGCTGGTTCGTTCTATGGTCATAGGAATGCGAGTAATAGGCAGCTTTTGTTTGTTGAGCGACCGAATGCTGCCGATGGATTGATTGGACTAATTTCTTTTAGGTTATGTCGAATTTGTTGAGATCCCAATACGACGAAAGGTCGCTATAAATAGCGACCTTTCTAAATAATGGTACCGGTGGGCGGACTTGAACCGCCACGCCCGAAGGCAACGGATTTTGAATCCGTCGTGTATACCAATTTCACCACACCGGCATCTTTGGGCTATTGCCCTTTCGATGATTGGCATTATACGGATGACTTAAGCAGGTGCAAGAGTTAAATCTTTAAAAACCATTCGTTTGGTGATTATTTCATCATAAGTACTCGTGCTGTGCGCTAAGTCACTTCCAAATTCTGGTACTAGTTTATATTCTGTCGCTTTCCAACGATTACCCATGTGAGAGTTATGTCTTTACAAACGAACCCTGCAGGATTGCTTCGAAGGCTAGGCGCATTGATGTATGACGCCCTTATTATACTTGCCATAGAAATGATGGCTGGGGGATTAGTGATTGCGATTCTGTTTGCTTTCAACGCGGCAGGTTTAATGGATTACGGAAGCTACGTTGATGCAAGCGACTTGTTAACCAATCATCCAGTTTGGAGTGTCCTGTATACGGGGTATCTCGCGGCAGTGTGGGTTGGGTTTATTGTTTTCTTTTGGACGAGAGCGGGGCAAACCTTAGGAATGCGGGCGTGGAAGTTACGTGTGCAAAATGAGGATGGCTCCTCTATTACTGTGACTCAAGCATTAATCCGAGTTGCAACATCCGGTTTTGGCTTGGCTAATCTGACCGTACCATTTGATCCCAAGAAACGTGCTTTTCATGATATTTGGGCGAAAACCCAAGTGGTTGTGTTGCCTAAAGCGAATTAACCAAAATCAAACTAACCAAAACAACAGAAAAGGAGGTAGCCCCTCCTTTTTTGTTGTTTATTATTTTGGCTGATGCTTACACTTTTCGCCGCATCAATAAGATGGCGATACTCATGAATACCACACTAGGCATAAGCGCGCCCACAGGGGCTGGGAGATTGTAGAGCAAGCTGGCGTTACTGAAGGTTTCTGCGAATATGTAGAAACCAAACCCTGCAATAACACCGGAAAGGATTCTCGCTCCCATGGTTACGCTGCGAAGTGGTCCAAAAACAAAAGACATGGCGACAAACATCATGACGCCGACAGAGATTGGCTGAGTTGCTTTACGCCAAAAGGCCAAATCGTAGCGGCTTGCATCTTGCTCCGAATCTTTTAGGTAGGTTACGTAGCTCCAAAGCTCGGTGAGCGGTAACTCTTCCGGCTGAACCGTTACGACTGCTAGCTTGTCTGGGGTTAAGGTGGTTGTCCATTCCTGAATGTCGATTTTTTGCTTGGATATTTCAACGTCATTTTTAAATTCGGTTTTAACGACATTTTTTACTTGCCATGTTCTTTCCGACACGTAGTCCGCTTCTTCCGCAAACATGCTATAGGCGAGCTTCTTATCTTCATCAAAGAACCAAATGTTTACACCTTGCAATCTCTCCCCATTTACACGACCCACATAAATGAAGTTGCTGCCATCTTTCGCCCAGACACCGCTTCGGACAGACACAATGTTGCCTCCGGATACTGCAAATGTACGGAGTTCTCGTGCCATTTTTTGAGTAGCGGGTGCGCCCCATTCGCCAAGCATCATAACGATAATCATGATAGGAATGGCCGTTTTCAATACTGAAAAGCCAATGTCTAGCTTGGAGTAACCAGACGCTTGCATCACTACTAGCTCGGAACTTGCCGCTAACATCCCAAGCCCAATTAATGCGCCGAGCAATACGGCCATTGGGAAAAACAATTCCACATCGCGCGGTAGAGCCAGCATGACATAGTAAAAAGCGAGTAATGCATCGTAGCTGCCTTCGCCAACCGCTCTCAGCTGTTCAACATATTTGATGATGGCGGATAGACCGACCAACGTCGTCAGAGTTAAAGCGGTCGTCGAGATTATTGTTCGACCAATGTACCAATCGAGGATCTTAAACACGCTTTACGCCACCTTTCTTTTGAAATTGTCTTTTAACTGCCGCAAGAAGGTGCTGTCCATACTATTGAGCAAGATACCCAAAAGAAGAGCGACACCATTGATGAACCATAACCCAATGGAAGCGGGTAAACTGCCTTCTTCAATTGCGGATTTGCCGGAACTCAGTAGCAAGAAGTAGGTGAGATAGATAAGTACCGCCGGTGCCATTTTCGCAAAGCGACCCTGGCGGGGGTTCACTGCGGAAAGTGGGATAACAATCATCGTGAGTAGTGGAATACAAACGATAAGAGAAATTCGCCATTGGAGCTCAGCTTGGTCACGTTTGTCGTCTGAGTTGATGAGATCGAGTGTTGGCGTCGCCATTAAGCTCAATGAACGTTGTGTCGCTGCTCGTTGCCCTATTAGAGCTTCATACTCTTTGTAATCGGTAATCATGTAATCGAGGCGAGTTGGGATACCTTCGTATCTTTTGCCATCATACAGGGTAAGAACTTGACGACCATCAGACAATTCTTGCATCTTTCCTGTGTCCGCAAACATGACACTAGGTCGGATAGAACCTCTTGGTAGTACCTGTGCAATAAAAACATTCTTTAATTCTTTCTTTTCAATCTCATCGACAAAAACGACAGCGGATCCGTCAGGAGAAGCTTGAAATTGCCCTTTTTGCAGTAAATCTATGCTGTTGTCCGATTCAATTTCAGAGAATATTTGGGTGATTTTCTGTTGACTCCAAGAAGATAACCACAATGAATTAAACGCCGCTAAAGCCCCTGTAATGATCGCCAAGCTCAGTGCTGCCTGAATCAAGAATTTGTTCCCGATTCCGGTTGCATTCATTACGGTAATTTCACTTTCAGCGTACAACCGCCCGAAAGTGAGCAATATGCCAAGATATAAACTTAAAGGGAGCATAAACATACCCATCGTGGGCATGTTTAAGCCGACCAGTGTTAAGATCAAACGTGCAGGCACATCGCCATCAGAGGCGTTAGACAGTACTCGAATGAATTCTTGGCTAAGAAAGATCAAAAACAGGACTAAAAATACCGCAAATTGAGTCTTGATTGTCTCGCGGATCAAATATCTAACAATAATCACGCTGAAATCACCTATAGAAAACTTGTTTTTTTAATTGAATCACTATAATTTCTCGTTGAATCTTTTATTTTTAAATCTTTGGCTAATTGTTAGTCAACATAATGGGCTTAGCATTCCAACGTGAATATTTTATTCTAAGTGTGCATTATCTAACATTTAGTTCAGTTTGTCTTCAGGATGTAGGAGTACGCATGGAGTTCAGTGTAAAAAGTGGCAGCCCTGAGAAGCAGCGCAGCGCATGTATCGTTGTCGGTGTTTTTGAGCCTCGCCGTCTTTCTCCAGTAGCGGAGCAGCTCGATAAAATTAGTGATGGCTACATCAGTTCACTATTACGACGTGGTGACTTGGAAGGTAAACCAGGGCAGATGCTACTTCTGCACCAAGTACCTGGTGTTCTATCTGAGCGCGTTCTACTTGTAGGCTGTGGTAAAGAGCGTGAGCTTGGCGAGCGCCAATACAAAGAAATTATTCAGAAAACCATCAGCACACTTAATGAGACAGGCTCAATGGAAGCCGTCTGCTTCCTAACAGAATTGCACGTTAAAGGACGAGATACTTATTGGAAAGTTCGTCAAGCAGTCGAGTCAACAAAAGATGGTTTGTACACGTTTGATCAATTCAAAAGCACGAAACCAGAAACTCGTCGCCCTTTGCGTAAGCTTGTATTCAATGTGCCAACTCGTCGTGAGTTGAACATAGGGGAGAAGGCTATCTGTCATGGTTTAGCCGTTGCTTCCGGCGTAAAAGCGTCGAAAGATTTAGGCAATATGCCTCCTAATGTTGCGAATCCTGCTTATCTTGCTTCTCAAGCTCGTCGATTAGCCGACGAGCACGAAACGGTATCGACCAAGATCATTGGCGAGCAAGAGATGGAAAAGTTGGGTATGACATCTTACTTGGCGGTTGGTCGTGGTTCTCACAACGAATCTCTCATGTCCATCATGGAATACAAAGGTGCACCAGATTCTGAAACCAAGCCCATTGTATTAATAGGTAAGGGGTTGACGTTTGATTCCGGTGGTATTTCGTTGAAGCCGGGAGCGGGCATGGATGAAATGAAGTACGACATGTGTGGTGCAGCATCGGTATTCGGTACGATGAAGGCTCTGGCTAAATTGAATCTTCCAATTAATGTAGTGGGGATTCTAGCGGGCTGTGAGAACATGCCAGGCAGTAATGCTTATCGTCCTGGTGACATCTTAACAACGATGTCAGGCCAAACGGTTGAAGTATTAAACACGGATGCCGAAGGTCGCTTAGTTCTTTGTGATGTATTAACTTATGTAGAACGTTTTGAGCCTGAGTGTGTTATTGACGTAGCGACATTAACTGGTGCATGTGTTGTCGCATTGGGTCACCACATCAGCGGTGTGATTTCGAACCATAACCCACTTTCTCATGAACTGATTAATGCATCTGAGCAAGCGGGCGATCGCGCATGGCGTTTGCCAATGGGTGAAGAGTACCAAGAGCAAATTGCGAGTCCGTTTGCTGATATGGCTAATATTGGTGGTAAATCAGCAGGTACAATTACAGCGGGTTGTTTCTTATCGCGCTTTACTAAGAAATACAATTGGGCGCACCTAGATATCGCAGGTACGGCTTGGAAATCGGGTGGGAAAGATAAAGGCTCTACAGGTCGCCCTGTCTCAATGCTGGTCCAATTCCTTCTTAACCGAAGTGGCCAGGATACTGAAGAGTAAATCTTCACATTTTTGAAAGGGCCGACAGGCTCTTTCTTTTTAACTGGCTTTTCTTTTTAACGAATTTTGGCTTTGTAACTGAGTTGTAATACCTGATGGCAACGGCAACATTTTATCTGATCAAAGAAAACAGCCCTCAGTCTGAAGAACTGGGCTTTCATGCGTATGTTGTTTTTCTTGCCCACCATTTTGCCAAGCAGGGTGCGAAAGTGTACGTTAACGCTGAAAGTCAAAAGTGTGCAGAAGCGGTCGCGGAACTGTTTTGGCAAGCGGAGCCTGACACATTTGTTGCCCATAACTTGGTGGGGGAAGGTCCCAAATCAGGAACGGGTATCGAAATTGGCTACTCCAATGTGAAGCCAGCATGGAACAGACAGATCGTTATAAATATGGCGAATGATGAGACAACTTTTGCTCCAACCTTTGGTCAAGTGGTAGACTTCGTTCCCTGCGAAGAAAAAGCTAAGCAACAAGCTCGAGAAAGGTATAAAATTTACCGCCAAGCTGGATATCAGCTGGAAACTATCGAGATTCAACATCCTTAGTCAAACCTTATAGTTAAGAAATTTCGCAAGTACAAATCGTACTGAGAGTTTTCAATTATAGAGTTTGACCAAGATTAACCCGTAAACGTATCCATTTAAGAGCACTATGGAAAAGACATATAACCCAACATCTATTGAACAGGCTTTGTATCAAGCTTGGGAAGAGAAAGGCTACTTCAAGCCACACGGTGACACGACCAAAGAATCATACAGCATCATGATCCCACCGCCGAATGTCACGGGTAGCCTGCATATGGGCCACGCATTCCAAGATACCATTATGGATACTTTGATTCGTGCAGAGCGTATGAAGGGCAAAAACACCCTTTGGCAGGTCGGTACTGATCACGCGGGTATCGCAACCCAAATGGTCGTTGAGCGCAAGATCGCCGCTGAAGAAGGCAAAACTAAGCACGACTACGGACGCGATGCGTTTATTGACAAGATCTGGGAATGGAAAAATGAATCGGGTGGCACGATCACCCAGCAACTTCGTCGACTTGGTGCATCGGTCGACTGGGAGCGTGAGCGCTTCACGATGGATGACGGCTTATCTGCCGCGACTCAAGAAGTATTCGTTCGCCTGTATGAAGAAGACCTAATCTACCGTGGTAAGCGCCTAGTAAACTGGGATCCAAAACTGCACACGGCAATCTCTGATCTTGAAGTTGAAAACAAAGACAAAAAAGGTTTCATGTGGCACTTCCGCTACCCGCTAGCGAACGGTGTTAAAACGGCTGATGGCAAAGATTACATCGTCGTTGCGACCACTCGTCCAGAAACCATGCTTGGCGATACTGGTGTTGCGGTGAACCCAGAAGATCCGCGCTACAAAGATCTTATCGGTAAAGAAATCTTACTTCCAATCGTCAATCGCTTGATCCCTATTGTTGGTGATGAGCACGCAGACATGGAAAAAGGGACAGGTTGTGTAAAGATCACACCTGCTCATGACTTTAATGACTACGAAGTGGGTAAACGCCACGCGCTTCCAATGATCAACATGCTGACCTTCAACGGAGACATTCGTGAGGCGGCAGAAGTGTTTACCACGAATGGTGAAGCAAGTGATGTGTACTCTTCAGAGCTTCCTGAGAAATACCATGGCATGGAGCGCTTTGCTGCGCGTAAAGCGATTGTGGCTGAATTTGAAGAGCTAGGTCTACTCGACGAAATTAAAGACCATGACCTAACCGTACCTTACGGCGATCGTGGTGGTGTCGTGATTGAACCTATGTTGACTGACCAATGGTACGTGCGCACAGCACCGCTTGCAGAACCAGCCGTTAAAGCCGTTGAAGATGGTCAGATTCAATTCGTGCCTAAGCAATACGAAAATATGTATTTCGCGTGGATGCGTGATGTGCAAGATTGGTGTATCTCTCGTCAACTTTGGTGGGGGCATCGTATCCCAGCATGGTACGACAACGACGGCAAAGTTTACGTAGGTCGCACTGAAGAGGAAGTGCGTGAAAAGAACAACCTAGCGCCCGTTGTTGTACTTAAGCAAGACGACGACGTTTTGGATACGTGGTTCTCATCTGCACTGTGGACGTTTGGTACGCAAGGCTGGCCTGAAGACACTGAGGCTCTGAAAACGTTCCACCCATCTGAAGTACTGGTATCAGGTTTTGATATCATCTTCTTCTGGGTTGCACGTATGATCATGATGACCATGCACTTCGTAAAAGACGAAGAAGGCAAACCTCAAGTACCTTTCAAAACCGTTTACATGACGGGGCTTATCCGTGATGAAAACGGCGACAAGATGTCTAAATCGAAGGGCAACGCACTTGACCCAATCGATATGATTGATGGTATCGACTTAGAGTCTTTGGTTGAGAAGCGCTGCGGTAACATGATGCAGCCTAAGCTTGCCGCTAAAATCGAGAAAAACACGCGCAAGACATTTGAAAACGGCATCGAACCCTACGGTACAGATGCATTGCGTTTCACTCTTGCGGCGATGGCGTCGACAGGGCGTGACATCAACTGGGATATGAAGCGCCTTGAGGGTTACCGTAACTTCTGTAACAAGCTATGGAACGCAAGCCGTTACGTACTCATGAACACAGAAGATCATGATTGTGGTATGTCTTTGTCCGTTGAAGACCGTGCAAACATGGAATTCTCATTGGCTGATAAGTGGATTGAATCTCAATTTGAAGTCGCCGCGAAAGAGTTTAATGCTCATCTGAATAACTACCGTCTGGACATGGCAGCAAACACACTGTACGAGTTTATCTGGAACCAATTCTGTGATTGGTACTTAGAGCTGACTAAGCCTGTGCTTTGGAAAGGAACGGAAGCTCAACAGCAAGCGACGCGTTACACGCTGATCACGGTTCTAGAGAAGACATTGCGTCTAGCTCACCCTGTTCTTCCTTACATCACGGAATCTATCTGGCAGAGCGTGAAGCCGTTAGTCGATGGTGTTGAAGGAGAGACCATCATGACTCAAGCCCTTCCTCAGTTTAATGAAGCTAATTTTAATGCTGAGATCGTCGGAGACATTGAATGGGTGAAAACGTTCATTACTGCTATTCGTAACTTGCGTGCGGAATACGACATTGCACCAAGCAAAGGCTTATCAGTAATGGTTAAAGTGGCTGATGAAAAAGACGCGGCTCGTATCGAAGCGAATCAGATCGTACTGAATTCTCTAGCGAAACTAGATGACATTAAAGTATTAGCTGACGGTGAAGTAACTCCAGCTTGTGCGACTAAATTGGTTGGTAAATCCGAGCTGATGATCCCAATGGCAGGTCTGATAGACAAAGATGCAGAGCTGGCTCGTATTGAGAAAGAAGTGGCGAAAACGCACGGTGAAATCAAGCGCATTGAAGGCAAACTGGGTAATGAAGGGTTCGTTGCAAAAGCACCGGAAGCCGTTATTGCTAAAGAGCGTGAGAAGCTAGAAGGTTACCAAGACACTTTGGTGAAGCTTGAAGAGCAAAAAGCGACGATTGCTGCGCTTTAACGTGCAATGCCTTCACCTGCTTGGGTGAGAGACATGGAAACCCAAAATCCGGTTATCTTTGATAACCGGATTTTTCATTCAAATAGCGGTTTATCGCCTCTGTGTATTACAGAACAACTCGGCTTAATCGATCATTTCTGGTTGTTTAGCTGCTCTACTTCTGCATCTAGCTCTTCCAGTTTTTGCTTCATTTGTTCACGGCATAGATTAGCCAATTCACGGACATTTTCTTTGCCATAACCTTCAATGCTCACTGGAGGTAGCATTTCAACAATAACATGGCCATTATTCCAGCGATTAAGCTTAAATTTACCTTCTGTTGTGCTACAAACGATTGGAATGATTGGCACTTGAGCCCCAACTGCGGCATGAAAAGCGCCTGTTTTGAACGGAAGCAAACCTCTGCCACGAGAGCGCGTCCCTTCAGGGAACATCCATACCGAAATATCACGTCCTTTGATTTTCTCAACCACTTGCTCAATCGTACCCATGGCTTTGCTGCGGTTAGCGCGATCAATTAGGATATTGCCAGTGATCCAGTAAAGCTGTCCGAATAAGGGCATGTAAGCAAGGCTTTTCTTTCCAACCGTCACCACATTTGGCGTCACAGCGGATGAGACGGTAAACATATCCCAGTTGTTTTGATGATTGGCAATATAAATATGTTGACCACGCTTGTAGGCGTCTTCTGGGATCCTAAGATCCAATTTAATGCCGAATACTCTGGACATGCGCCCGAAGTAACGACCAAAGGTAAAAACGTGTTTTGGGTTTCTTGGGCTTAATAGGCAATAGCCACACCCAAAGACAAACATTAAGACGGCGAATATGGTCACCGCAATGAGACGCAATAAAGCGATCATAGAACTCTCTTTGATAGTTATTCAATTAATAATTATTTGGCTTACATTTGACCGATGCGATCAGAAAACAAACGAAAGCGGGGTGAAACGCAACAAAAAAGCCGAAACCTGAGATAGACAGCTTCCGGCTTTCGGATTCAGGGGTAGAGTTTAACCAGACTCTCTGAAACGCTCAATGTTTGCACCGAGCGCAGAGAGTTTACTTTCGATTTTTTCATACCCACGATCAATGTGGTAAATGCGATCGACGATGGTTTCACCTTCGGCGATACACCCAGCAATCACAAGGCTGGCAGAGGCTCTTAGATCGGTCGCCATGACTTGAGCACCGCTTAACCCATCCGTATCTCCGCAAATAACCGTATTGCCTTCAATCTCGGCTTTTGCTCCCATGCGCATCAATTCTGGTACGTGCATAAACCGATTTTCAAAAATGGTTTCAGTAATGACCCCACTTCCTTTTGCCATCATGTTTAACAACGTAAATTGAGCTTGCATATCGGTTGGGAAGCCTGGGTGAGGAGCTGTTCTAATAGATACGGCTTTGAGATCACGCCCCGTCATATCTAAACGGATCCAGTCTTCCCCTGTTTCCACTAAAGCACCGGCTTCTTCTAGCTTAGCAAGAGCAGCTTCAAGCAGTGACGCATTGGTGTTTTTACATAGGATCTTACCACCAGATACCGCAGCAGCGACTAAGAATGTCCCTGTTTCAATGCGATCAGGGACCACTGAGTGTTTCCCTCCCCCTAAGCGTTCAACGCCTTCGATGGTAATGGTGTCTGTGCCTGCACCTGAGATCTTAGCGCCTAATGTATTTAAGAACGCCGCCGTGTCGACAATTTCCGGTTCCCGCGCTGCGTTATCTAAAACGGTTTTCCCTTCCGCCAGTGTGGCAGCACACATCACAGTAATGGTTGCGCCAACACTGACTTTATCCATTACAACGTGAGCTCCTTTTAGGCGTCCATCGACTTCGGCTTTGACATACCCTTCTTCAAGAGTAATAGTGGCTCCAAGTTGTTCAAGACCATAAATATGGAGATCAACAGGGCGTGCACCAATCGCGCAACCGCCAGGAAGCGAAACCTGACCTTGACCAAATCGAGCAACCAAAGGACCCAATGCCCAAATGGATGCGCGCATGGTTTTCACCAAATCATAAGGTGCGCAGTATTGGTCTATTGAGCGGCTATCTACGTGTACCGACCCATTACGTTCCACTTGAGCACCTAAGCGCTTCAGTAATTCCATTGTTGTATCAATGTCACGTAGCTTAGGTACGTTGCTTACTTCAACAGGTTCTTCAGCAAGAATGGAAGCAAATAAAATCGGTAAAGCGGCGTTTTTAGCGCCGGAGATTGAGACCTCACCACTTAGCGGGCCCGAACGTTTAACTCGAAACTTTTCCATCAATTAACCTTAAAGAGACATCAGTTTCTTATCGCGTTCCCATTCTTCTGGCGTGTAAGCCTTAATTGAAACTGCATGAATATCGTTTCTTTGAATGTATTCCATCAGCGGAGCGTAGATGAGCTGCTGTTTCTTTACACGGTTCATTCCATCAAAACTTGGGTCTACAGCAATCACTTCGTAGTGGCTGCCTTCCCCTTTTACGTGTAACTCTTCTAGGTTAAGAGCTTGATCTAAAATGTTTTTTACTTCAACGCTGTCCACGGTAGATCCTATTTAAACTTCAATGTGATTGCGTTCGCCCGATGATTCAAACTGAGACTTTGGTTCGGTTTCAGTTTCGGGGAAGAGCATTGCTTCGACATTACTCAGTTGACACAAAGTGCGCAGCTGGTCAGGCACGAAACTGAGCATTATATGACAGTTTTGTTTTTTTGCATGCTCTATTAAGTGAATCAGCATCACCATACCAGCGGAATCGACGCGTTTCACTTTGCTCATGTCAATGTTGAGTTGAGTCGTGTCAGTTTTTCGTTTCTTCAGAAATTGCCATAAACTGGGGACGCTTTCACGATCCAAGTCTCCAGAAAGTTGGCTTTGAGTCGGGGCGACTTGCAACCACTGCGGATGACTCATTATTTGGGATCCTTGAACTGAATGGGTTGTGCGGCCAATTCTTGCAAATCTTTGCTGACCGCTAAGAGCCCATCTTTTCGGATTTTACTGGTCCATTCTGACTGCTTACTAGAGAGCAAGCTAATACCTTCAGCAACCATATCAAAGGCTGCCCATTCGCCGCTATTTTTATCCTTTCTCAATTTAAAATCGAGCTTAATGTTTGGATTTGGGTTATCGATGATTTCTACCCGAATAGAGAGAATGCGGCTTTGAGGATCGAGTGGTCGTTCAGGAGCGAACTCGATGGACTGATCGGTGTATTGTGTCAAAACTTGCGCGTAAGACGTCACAAGGTAAGCGCGGAAGGCGTCAACAAAGACTTTCACTTCTTCTTTCTTGGATGTCTTTAAGTGCGGACCAAGCAGTTTCAATGCAGCGTAGCGGCTGTTTACAAAGGGCATCAGCTCTTCTTCAACCACGACTTTTAGTGTGTCTGGGTTGGATTTGATCAGACTCTGCTCGTTCTTCAGACGAGAAAAGGTCTTCTCAGCAACTTGTCGCATCATGTCGTAAGGCTTCGTGGCATCAATGGTTTGTGCCGCATTAGTCTGCGCAATACTGGCAAAAGAAAGTGTGCTGAGTGCTGTTGCTATTGCCCATTTTTTTAACCATTTCATTAAGGTTCCTCCGAATTTGCTGAGTCACCACCGACACGATACAAAACCTGTCCAATCAGATCTTCAAGTACCAGTGCTGACTTCGTATCCTCTATATAGTCGCCATCCTGCAACATGTCGATGCCTTCATCAACAAAACCGGGTACTAACCCGATATATTGTTCACCAATTAAGCCTGATGTTAGGATTTGCGCGCTGGATGTTTCTGGGAATTTGCCATATTGCTTATCAATGGTGAGCGTAATGACGGGTAAGTAGTTCTCGATGTTTAAAGTAATGTCTGAAACACGTCCAACTACCACGCCCCCAATTTTGACCGGTGAGCGGAGTTTTAAACTGCCTATATTATCGAACTGGGCTTTCAGCTGATACGTTTCGCCCGAGCCAAAACTTTTTACATCGGCGACTTTCAGAATCATGACAAGAATGGCAATCATACTCGCGATGACAAAGCTTCCTACTAACAATTCTAGTTTACGAGTTTGTTGCATCTTTAGTTCCCAAACATAAGTGCTGTTAGGACGAAATCGAGCCCCAGAACAGCCAGTGATGAGTGCACCACTGTTTTAGTTGTAGCACGACTGATTCCTTCAGATGTAGGAATCGCATCGTATCCGTTAAAAAGTGCTATCCAAGTAACCGTTAAAGCAAAAACGGCACTTTTAATGAAGCTGTTACCAATATCTTGCCCTAGTTCTACGGAGGACTGCATCGAAGACCAAAAGCTTCCGTGATCGATGCCTTTCCAGTCGACACCGATAAGTTGACCACCCCAAATACCGACAGCCATGAAAATCATCGCAAGAAGAGGCATCGAAATGACACCAGCCCAAAAACGAGGAGCGACGACTCTTCTTAATGGATCAACGGCCATCATTTCCATGCTTGATAATTGCTCGGTGGCTTTCATTAAACCAATTTCAGCCGTGAGAGCAGAGCCCGCTCGACCCGCAAACAGCAGCGCGGTCACTACGGGACCGAGTTCGCGCAGAAGTGAAAGCGCCACCATCTGACCTAATGCCCCTTCCGCACCGAAATCAACAAGAACGACGTAACCTTGTAGGCTGATGACCATGCCGATGAATAACCCAGAAAGCACGATGATAACCATAGACTGCACACCAACACTGTAAAGTTGCTTAATCAGCAATGGAAAGTGTTTGATTGGCTGGGGTTTGGCAATCAGAGCACCAAAAAGCATTAATGTCGCCCGTCCCCATGCGCGGCAAATAGAAAGTGTACTGTGACCAATACTGGAGAGGATATTCAGCAAGATAGTCATTGAGCGTATCCTGAAGTATTAAAAAGGTCTTGAGTCAGTTCGCTTGCTGGGTATTGAAACGGAACGGGACCGTCAGCCATACCCGTTAAGAATTGCTGCACATTTGGGTCAGGATTCGCCATCAATTCCTCGGGGGTTCCATTGGCAATGATTTTGCCATTGGCAAGAATATAAGCATGGTCTGCGATGCTCATGACTTCCGGTACATCGTGTGACACGACGATGGAAGTAAGGTTCAGTGCTTGGTTTAAGTTTCGAATGAGTTTCACCAACACACCCATGGTGATCGGATCCTGTCCGACAAAAGGTTCGTCGTACATAATGAGTTCAGGGTCGAGGGCGATAGCTCTGGCTAAGGCCGCTCTGCGAGCCATGCCACCCGAAAGCTCATTGGGCATTAATTTTGCTGCGCCCCGTAATCCTACTGCTTCAAGTTTGAGTAAAACGATGCTACGAATGATCTCCTCAGTCAGCTCAGTATGTTCTCTTAGAGGATACGCAACATTGTCAAAGACATTCATATCGGTAAACAGTGCACCGGATTGAAAAAGCATGCTCATTTTTTTTCGGGCTTCATACAAAGCATGACGAGAGAGGCGGGGAATGTTTTCGCCATCAAATAGGACATCACCACTATTTGGGTGAATTTGCCCCCCAATTAACCTGAGTAAGGTCGTTTTACCGATACCAGAAGGCCCCATGATGGCAGTGATTTTCCCTTTGGGAACGGATAGGGTGACATCATCAAAGATTTTTCTGGTTCCACGATAAAAAGTCAGGTTTTGTATGGTGACTAAATCCGCTGTCGACATAAAGTTCTTCTAATAGGCTGCTAGTTGCGCTGAGGTGAATGGGCAATCATAAGCACTAAACGCCCTGAATTCAAAGTAAAGCTATCGAATATGACCTTAATTTAACTCAAAACTCAAATTGAGTATCCTTTCTTAATACTGTTCGTCTATCGCGAATCCTCGTTTCTTTTTACTATTATGACTTCCATTTTGAGTCATGAACCGTCAAAATTGGCGGCTACTTGTCTTTCTACTCAGTTAATTTAAAGGGAACATCATGCTTGAAGCCGTTGCGTTGCTTGTCGTAGGCTTAACTTTACTCGTCTGGAGTGCAGATAAATTGGTCTTAGGGGCCGCAGCGCTTGCCCGTAATTTCGGTATTTCACCATTGGTAATCGGCATGACCATTTTAGCGATGGGGTCTTCAGCGCCAGAGATGATGGTTTCCGCGACAGCCGCTCTAGATGGAAAGACAGACACAGCGGTGGGGAATGTATTGGGTTCTAACATTGCCAACATAGCGCTCATTCTGGGTATTACTGCGCTAATTAAACCTCTGTCCATCAGTTCTGTCGTTGTTCGACGTGAACTTCCTCTTATGATCATCGTCACAGTAGTGGCTGGCGCATTGATGTTCGATAACTTCCTTGGTTTCTACGAAGGTATCTTGTTGTTTGCTCTTTTCGCGGCTTTCATTCTTGCAATGCTACGTATCAGTCAAAAAGAAAAACAAAATGGCGATGCGTTCGTTGAGGAGCAGGAATCTGAAATTCCCGAGGGCATTCCAAACTCCAAAGCCGTCATGTGGGCAGTTATTGGTCTTATACTGTTGCCATTATCAGCGGATATTTTAGTCGATAATGCGGTTATCATCGCAAAATACTTTGGTATGAGTGATTTGGTCATTGGTTTGACCATTATTGCTATAGGAACCAGCCTACCTGAGCTAGCCGCTTCTTTGGCTGGTGTCATGAAGGGTGAAGACGACATGGCGGTGGGAAATATCATTGGCTCAAACGTGTTCAATATTCTTGCAGTCATGGGGATTCCAGGCATCCTAAACCCATCTATTCTTAATGAGCATGCCATGGGTCGCGACTTTTGGGTCATGCTTGCCGTTTCGCTATTGCTCGTTGCGATGGCTCTTGGCAAGTCTCGAAGCGTGAATCGCATTGAGGGAGGCATTCTGTTTACCATTTTTGCGGTGTATCAAGGTTATCTTTTTTATAATGTAGCTGCTTAGTCTTATTCTTCTGGAGTCTATTCATGTCGGAAAGGTTCGATTTCTGTAGTGCGGCGAGAAAAGTCTTGGATATTGAAATTCAGGGGCTCTCTCAGCTAGAACAGTACTTTGATTCTTCGTTTGAGCAGGCTTGTGAGACCATTCTTACTGCCAAAGGAAAAATCGTGGTGATGGGCATGGGGAAGTCCGGTCACATTGGCAAAAAGATAGCTGCGACATTGGCAAGTACGGGGACTTCCGCCTTTTTTGTTCACCCTGGAGAAGCCAGCCATGGTGATTTAGGCATGGTGGAAAAGGGTGATATCGTGCTTGCCATCTCGAACTCTGGTGAGTCTTCAGAAAT
Organism: Vibrio sp. S9_S30; assembly: GCF_014694455.1. Taxonomy (GTDB): domain Bacteria; phylum Pseudomonadota; class Gammaproteobacteria; order Enterobacterales; family Vibrionaceae; genus Vibrio. The sequence continues at coordinate 168,263 of NZ_JAAUWT010000001.1, forward strand.
CTTAGCGCTTTACCCCGTTTTAAAACGCAGAGGCATCGGTATTATCAGCATGACAGGCAAGCCGTCTTCTAATATGGCGATACAGGCTGATATCCATTTGTGTATTCACGTACCTGAAGAAGCATGCAGTTTAGGGCTGGCTCCGACCACAAGCACGACTGCAACGTTAGTGATGGGAGATGCACTCGCTGTGTCACTTCTTCAAGCACGAGGTTTCACGGCGGATGACTTTGCACTTTCTCACCCTGGTGGAGCATTGGGGCGTAAACTTCTCTTAAAGCTGGTCGATATCATGCAGGTAGGCGATGCCCTTCCCAAGGTTTCCCCAAATGCGTCTGTGAAAGAGGCTCTATTAGAGATATCTAAAAAAGGTTTGGGGATGACGGCTGTGGTAGATTCCAGTGATCAGGTTCTTGGTATTTTTACCGATGGTGATCTGCGTCGTCTTCTGGATAAGAAAGTCGATATTCATACCGCGTCTATAGGTTCTGTTATGACAGAGAATCCTATGATGGCTTCACCGGACATGCTAGCGGTGGAAGCGGTAAATATGATGCAAGCACGGAGCATAACCAGTTTGTTGTTGTCTGAGAATAATACGCTTGTTGGTGCCCTCAATATTCATCATCTCTTGAAAGCCGGAGTTATGTAGTGAGTCAGATGATTTCAACGATTTATGGCGATGTTAACCGTGATGTGTTTAACATAGCAAAGAACCTAAAATTACTGATTTGCGACGTAGATGGTGTGTTTTCTGATGGACTTGTGTACATGGGCAATCAGGGAGAAGAGCTGAAAACGTTCCACACCAGAGACGGGTACGGTATCAAAGCCTTGATGAGTGCTGGTATTGAAATTGCGATCATTACAGGCAGGCAATCCAAGATAGTCGAGAACCGGATGACCGCTTTAGGCATTTCCTTGATCTATCAAGGGCAGGATGACAAGTTAAAAGCTTATGCAGATATTTGTGAAAAACTCAATATTGCACCGGAACAGACAGGGTATATCGGCGATGATCTGATTGACTGGCCGGTGATGGAAAAAGTGGCGTTAAAAGTGTGTGTAGCCGATGGTCACCCACTGTTAGTGAAAAGAGCCAATTACGTCACTCGCATTAAAGGTGGTCATGGGGCGGTGCGCGAAGTCTGTGACCTGGTGTTGGAAGCGCGTGGTGAACTGGATAGTCACAAGGGTTTGAGTATATGACGCTTCCTCGTCCTATATACCTTGTTCTTATTTTTATCTCTCTCTGGTGTGTGTATTATCTATACGGTAAAGGCGAACCGGAAATACTTCAGGTGAAGCCAAATACCGAGCTCCCTGCATTTTCAGGGAAAGGTTTGCTTAACACCAGTTACACCGAAGGTGGCGTAAGAAATTTTGATATTCGCTCTCGCAATTTGGATCACTTTGCCAAAAGCGGCGATACCATTTTTGATAAGTTAGAGCTGAGTGTTTTTCGTGAGGGAAACACCAAAGAGTGGGCGGTGACTGCCGACAAAGGCGTTTTGGATGAAGACAATGTGCTTACCCTAACGGGGAACGTACTTGCAAAGAATCTCAACCCGGAATCGGGCTTTGATTCAATGACAACCGAAAAGCTCATCATTAAACTGATCAGTAAAGATTTTAATACCAACGAGCCTGTAGCGCTGGTTGGTCCGACATTTATTTCAAATGGGAATGCGATGGTGGGCAACTTTGGCGACAACACCGTAACCCTATTAAGACAAGTGCAAAGTAAATATGAGACGAAGACTCCTTAGCTTAATTTCTTGCTTAGTTTTATCTGTTCCTGTTTGGGGATTAAGCACCGATTCAGAGCAGCCAATCTATATAGACTCTGACAGCCAAGCGCTGGATATGGTCAGCAGCAAAGTGACTTTTGTCGGTGATGTGGTTTTGAAGCAAGGCAGCATCAAAATCACAGCAGACAAAGTGATTGTAATTCGAAATTCCGAAGATGAGAGTATCGAGCAAATAGAAGCATTTGGTAAGACAGCGGTCTTTACGCAGCTGACGGATGATGGCAAAACGTTGCATGGTGAAGCCAATGTTTTACTCTATCAAGTCCGTAAAGACTTGTTGACGATGACAGAGAATGCTGTGCTTTCTCAAGATGACAGTGTGATCAAAGGACCACTTATTAAATACATGATTACACCTCAAAAGCTGATTGCTGATGGTAAAAAAGGCGAACGCGTATCGACGGTTCTACAACCCACTCAGATAAAGAAACAGTAATTTTAAATGGCAATCTTAAAAGCAGAAAATCTGGCGAAGAGCTATAAAAAACGAAAAGTAGTCACCGATGTCAGCTTAGAGGTGAAATCAGGGCAAATTGTGGGGCTATTGGGGCCTAATGGAGCCGGAAAAACCACCTCGTTTTACATGATTGTCGGATTGGTTGGCCGTGATGAAGGTCGTATCTCTATTGATGATCAGGATATCAGTATATTGCCTATGCATTCACGTTCGCGACTGGGTATCGGATATTTGCCGCAAGAAGCGTCTATTTTCCGAAAGCTGTCGGTGGAAGACAACATTATGGCCGTACTCGAGACTCGTAAGGAGCTCACACGGGAGCAGCGGCAAGATCGGCTTGAAGACTTGTTGGATGAATTCCATATTCAACATATTCGCAAAAGCAATGGTATGGCGCTTTCTGGTGGTGAAAGACGTCGTGTCGAGATCGCTCGAGCGCTCGCTGCGAATCCAAAATTCATTTTGCTTGATGAGCCATTTGCTGGCGTTGATCCCATTTCAGTTATTGATATCAAAAAAATCATCGAACATTTGCGAGACAGAGGATTGGGTGTATTGATTACCGACCACAATGTTCGGGAAACCCTCGACGTGTGTGAGCGCGCATATATTGTAAGCCAAGGGCATTTGATCGCAGAAGGAACACCGGAACAGGTTCTCAATAATGAACAAGTAAAACGGGTTTATCTGGGTGAGCAATTCCGTCTATGATTAAATAGGGGATGCCGTTTGGCGTATCCTTCCCCGAATTAGAAAGATAAGAAAAGGACTACATGAAACCCTCATTACAATTAAAGCTAGGTCAACAACTGGCGATGACGCCTCAGTTACAACAAGCGATTCGTTTGTTGCAACTGTCAACGTTGGACTTGCAGCAGGAGATTCAAGAAGCCTTGGAATCGAATCCACTTTTGGATGTGGATGAAGGTAATGAAGAAAGCTCAGCCAATGAAGACGCCGCAAAAGAAGCCAGCGCAAATGAGAAAGAGTCCAACGAAGACGTTACCGCAGAGCCAGAATTAAGTGACAGTTCGGATTTGATTGAAAAATCCGAAATCAGCAACGATTTAGAAATCGATACCACATGGGAAGATGTGTACAGCGCCAATACAGGTAATACGGGTATTGCACTGGACGATGACCTTCCTGTCTATCAAGGTGAAACCACTCAAAGCCTCCAAGACTACCTCACTTGGCAACTTGATCTCACACCATTCACGGAGACTGACCGAACCATAGCAATGGCGATTATCGATGCCGTCGATGATGATGGTTACCTCACCACGGATGCTCAAGATATCCTAGACAGTATGGGGAATGAAGAGGTCGAGCTAGACGAAGTTGAAGCGGTTCTTAAGCGTATCCAACAGTTTGATCCGCTTGGTGTTGCATCTCGAAACCTGCAAGAGTGCCTCTTACTGCAACTTGCTACGTTTCCAGAAGACACGCCGTGGTTAGCTCAGGCTAAATCTTTGCTTGAAAATCACATCGATCATTTGGGCAACCGCGATTACAAATTAATCATCAAAGAAACGAAGCTAAAAGAATCCGACTTACGTGATATTTTATCATTGATTCAACAGTTGGATCCCCGTCCAGGCAGCAGCGTCACACCGGATGAAACGGAATACGTTATTCCCGATGTCTCTGTATTCAAAGAGCACGGTCAGTGGAGAGTGTCCATCAACCCAGACAGCGTGCCAAAGCTTAAAGTGAACCAGCAATACGCCGCTCTGGGCAAGGGAAACAGCCCTGACAGTCAGTTTATAAAAACCAACTTACAAGAAGCAAAATGGCTGATTAAGAGCTTAGAAAGCAGAAACGAAACACTGCTGAAAGTTGCCCGTTGCATTGTAGAGCATCAACATGATTTCTTTGAGTATGGTGAAGAGGCGATGAAACCCATGGTGCTGAACGACATAGCACTGGCGGTGGATATGCACGAATCGACCATTTCAAGGGTCACCACTCAAAAGTATATGCACACTCCGCGAGGTATTTTTGAACTGAAATATTTCTTTTCTAGTCACGTCAGTACCGATAACGGTGGGGAGTGCTCGTCAACGGCAATTCGCGCATTAATTAAAAAGCTGGTGGCTGCGGAAAATATCGCTAAGCCACTCAGTGATAGCAAGATTGCCGCTTTGTTAGCTGACCAAGGGATACAAGTTGCGAGGCGAACGATCGCAAAATACAGAGAGTCCCTCGGCATTGCGCCATCCAGTCAGCGTAAACGCCTACTCTAGGCCTAATAGCAAGAAGGAAAGTCTATGCAAATCAATATCCAAGGGCACCACGTTGATCTTACCGATTCAATGCAAGACTACGTTCAATCCAAGTTCCAAAAGCTAGAGCGATTCTTCGATCACATCAATCAAGTTCAAGTAGTACTGCGCGTTGAAAAGGTGAATCAAATCGCAGAAGCGACACTTCATGTCAATCAGGGAGACATTCATGCGACTTCGACAGACGAAAGCATGTATGCTGCCATTGACTCTTTAGTCGATAAATTAGTTCGACAACTCAATAAGCACAAAGAAAAGCTAAGTAGCCACTAACATGCAATTAAGCGAAGTACTAGCATTGGACTGCACAAAAAGTGCAGTCCAATGTACAAGCAAGAAACGAGCACTGGAAATCATCAGTGAAATCGCCGCCACACACACGGGGCAAAACTCTACAGAGCTGTTCGAGTGCATGCTCAACAGGGAAAAAATGGGCAGTACCGGAATCGGAAATGGCATTGCTATTCCACATGGCCGAATGATGGACAGTGACCAAGCCGTTGCGGTTTTGCTGCAATGTCAGGAACCGATTGAGTTCGATGCCATAGATAACCGCCCAGTGGACTTGCTGTTTGCATTATTAGTGCCTGATGCACAATGCAAAACCCACCTGAAAACCTTATCCGCCATGGCTGAACGCTTAAACGATAAGTCGATCCTCAAATCGCTTCGTAATGCTCAATCCGATCAGGAGCTTTACGACATCATTACTCAATAGCCATGACGAACTCTGCCCAGCCATCAAACAAAAAACGCTTGATAGTGATCAGTGGTCAATCAGGGGCGGGAAAGAGTGTGGCGCTTCGAGTGTTAGAAGACCTCGGTTATTATTGTGTCGATAATTTGCCCATTTCCTTGTTGGAAAACTTTGTACAGTCTATTCAAGGGGGGCAGCAAAACGTTGCCGTTAGCATCGATATTCGAAATCTTCCTCAAGATCCTGCTTTGGTCACGACGACATTAACCAAACTTAAGTCCGAACTTGACGTGAATGTGCTGTTTTTAGATGCCGATGAAAATACGCTCCTAAAACGCTACAGTGAAACCCGCCGGATCCACCCATTATCGATGAGGCCGAAAGAAAGGCTCTCACTTGAGCAAGCGATTCGATTAGAGAAAGGACTGTTGCTAAACCTTAAAGAATACGCTGATCTGGTACTGGACAGCAGTAATCAATCGCTGCACGATTTGAGTGAAACCGTACGCCAGCGAGTTGAAGGTAGAGAAAGCAAAGAGCTTGTGATGGTGTTTGAATCTTTTGGGTTCAAATACGGATTGCCTAACGATGCCGATTACGTTTTTGATGTCCGTTTTCTACCTAACCCGCATTGGGAGCCTGAATTGCGCTCTCAAACCGGATTAGATGCTCCCATTAAAGCTTTCTTAGAAAACCACGATGAAGTACTGGAGCTGAAAGAGCAGATACAAACCTTTATCGAACACTGGCTACCACTACTGCAAAAAAACAATCGCAGTTATCTGACGGTGGCGATTGGGTGTACTGGTGGTAAGCATCGTTCTGTGTACATCACTCAGCAGCTTGGTGAGTATTTCACCAAGCAAGGTCATCAAGTGCAGATTCGCCATACGAGCTTGGAAAAACACCACCAATAATTATCAAACTGAGAGAGTAAAAATTAGCAATGGAATGCTGTAGAACCGTTTTTATTCAAAATCGCTTAGGGTTGCACGCTCGTGCAGCCATCAAATTAGTCGAACTAGCCCAAAGCTTTAATGCCGATATCAGTGTCAGCAACGGTGAAAAAACCGTGGTTGCGGAAAGTGTGATGGGGCTACTGATGCTGGAGTCTTCACAAGGGCAAAGCGTTACCATTTCTGCGGTTGGGGACGATGCCGAACAAGCCTTAAGCGCCGTGTGCGATCTGATTGAGCATCGTTTCGACGAAGAGGAATAATTTCTCGCCTCTTTCACAATATGTTAGTAAAGTCCTTTTAGAATTATGTATACTCAACATATTGTAAACGAATGTAAAAATAGGGGACGAGAATGGCTGAGCAGTTAGAAATTGACCAAACTCATCAAACCCTACAAGAAGTAAGCGATGCGTTAGACAGCGGTCGATTTGTCCATGTTCGCCGTATACTCCAAGATATGGAGCCGGAAGACATCGCCCATCTTTTGCAAGCTTCTCCGCGTAAAAGCCGTGATGTGCTTTGGCAACTCACGGATCCTGAAGATTACGGTGAAATCCTCGAAGAGCTTTCGGAAGATGTGAAAGACAGCTTGGTGTCCAAAATGGCACCAGAGAGTCTGGCTGAAGCAACAGAAGGGCTTGAAACCGATGACGTTGCCTACGTACTTCGAAGCCTACCTGATGATCTTTCTCGTGAAGTCTTATCCCAGATGGATACGGCGGATCGCCATCGCATCGAAACGGCGTTAGGGTATGACGCAGATACCGCTGGTAGTCTAATGAGCACCGATGTCATTACGATTCGTAGTGATGTGGATGTGGATGTGGTGTTACGTTACTTGCGCATAAAAGGCGAACTTCCAGAAGCGACAGATGCACTGTATGTGATTGATGAAAATAGTAAACTCAAGGGGTATTTACACCTAACAACTTTATTGACTTCTCAGCCTGATGTGCAGATCAGCGAAATCATGAAAGATGCGGATGAAGCCATTTCTGTCAATGCCAGTGACAGTGACGTCGCCAGTTTGTTTGAACGTAGAAATTGGGTATCGGCTCCCGTCGTTGACGAAGACAACCAATTGGTCGGTCGAATTACCATTGATGATGTTGTTGACGTCATCCGTGAAGACGCCGAACACTCGATGATGAGTTTGGCAGGTTTGGATGACGAGGAAGATACCTTTGCTCCTGTTGTAAAATCCGCCCGCAAGCGGAGCGTTTGGCTGGGTGCGAATGTGTTAGCAGCCTTAACTGCGGCGTCGGTTTCTAACCTTTTTGAATCCACCCTACAGGAAATGGCGGCAATAGCCGTACTCATGACCATTGTACCGTCTATGGGGGGAGTGGCGGGTAACCAAACGGTCGCTCTTGTGATCCGCGGCTTGGCGCTTGGGCATATTGGTGACACCAATAAACGTGAATTATTGCTCAAAGAAGCGGCGATCGGGTTTCTGAATGGGTTGCTATGGGCACTGATTATTGGTGGTATTGTCGTCGTTTGGAAAGGCGATTGGCTACTTGGTGGCGTGATTTCTGCTGCAATGATGACGAACTTACTGGTTGCTGGTATAGCTGGAGTGAGCATTCCTATCTTTTTAAAAAAACGGAATATCGATCCGGCTTTAGCTGGAGGAATGGCGTTAACAACGGTGACGGATGTTGTTGGGCTTATGGTGTTCTTAGGGTTAGCTACCTTGTTTATAGTGTAGCGGTTTGTTTGATCAACAAAAAACGCGCTTGCTGCTTCAGTAAGCGCGTTTTTGCTTTCTATCGCTCTGATTAATGTCAATCCAGAACGTCTGGACCTTCCATACTAAAGAATGCCAGAAAAAGAATGTCAGAAAAATATTAGGCGTTTTTCACAAAGTCGAGTAAGGAATTTGTGAAAAACTCAGTATCTCTCTGTGAGAAATTTGTGAACTTCTCTTGTTAGCTTTTTAGCAAGCCAATAACAAGGAGAAAATCATGAAGCTCCCTAAATTACAGCCAGGGAAAAACCTCAATAGTTCGCAGCATTACAACGCACTTCAACCGACACGACGTTTTCATTTTCAACGAGAAGCCATTGCTGAATTGCCATTGAGTGATCAGGTTTTGTTCGAGCAGTTTGGACAAGGTCCTTACGCCACTCCTGAATACTCATGTCTTCATACCGCCATTGAAGCCCAAGCGGACTTCATGCCAAATCAAATCGCTGCGGTTCATGAAGGAGAAAAGATCACGTACGGAGAGCTGAACCAAAAAGCAAACCAACTCGCATTTTTTCTTCAAAAGCGAGGAATTCAACAGGGAGATGCCGTCGGTATTTTTCTCACACGCTCAATTCCCATGCTCATTGGTATATTGGCGACCCTGAAATTAGGTGCTTGTTATGTTCCTCAGCATGCTGGTGTCGCCCCCAAAAAAGTACTTAAACATGTTTGTGAAACCGCTGACGTGAAAATAGTACTGAGTCTTTCAGACTTAGAACCGCATTTGCCAGAATTGACACATCAACATGTCTGTTTCTTAGATGAATTGCTGCCGGAATTATGCGACAGCGAAGGTTTATATCTGCCCGATGTCGAGCCAGAATCACGGTGCTTCATTCTATTTACATCAGGTACGACAGGCACTCCGAATGGCGTGCAAGTCACACATCAGAACGTGGCGAATATCGTTATGACTACGCCAGGGAATCTGGGTATTGAGCCGGGAATGAAGGTTGGGCAGATACTCAGCATCGCCTTTGATATGTGCGCTTGGGAGATTTTTGTCACGTTATGCCATGGTGCGACGTTGCTAATCCGCAGTCGCAATATTGAAGCCACTGTCAGCCAAGCCGATGTGGTGATCGCGACCCCATCCATTCTTGCGAGCCTAGATGCGGAACGCTGTCAATCCATTCAAGTTGCTGCTGTTGCAGGTGAACCTTGCCCTCAACCCTTAGCTGACCAATGGGGAGCCTTTTGTCGCTTTTACAATGCTTGTGGTCCGACTGAAACCACCATCATTAACACGGCGCAGCATTATTCGAATAATTGTGAAGAGCTCACTATTGGTAAGCCGACGCCCAATAACACCGTGTATGTATTGGACGACAACCTCAAGCCCTGTGCCATTGGTGATGTCGGTGAAATGTGGGCGGGAGGCTTATGTGTTACGGCTGGCTATATTGGGAATGAAGTGCTGAATGCCGACCGATATCGTCCAGACCCATTTCTTGGTGGTAAGTACAAAATGTTTCGAACTCGCGATCTCGGGAAATGGACCAAAAACGGTGAACTTCTCCATCTTGGACGTACCGATGACCAAGTGAAGATCCTTGGCTTTCGCGTTGAATTAGATTCCGTTTCCCGAGTACTGGAAAAGACAGAAAACTGCCATCAGGCGGTAACGATAAAGATAGATTGTAAAACGCTCATTGCGTTTGTTACGCCAGCTAACGTCTCCACATCCGATGCAAAAAAACAAGTTCAAAAACACCTACCTTACTACTGTGTGCCCAGCACAGTGTTTGCGCTCAATAGCCTACCTAAAACCTCGCGAGGAAAAATAGATAAACGAGCCCTGATGGCGTTTTACGAGAACAGCCAATCATCCGTTACGGAGGAAACATCATGAGTTCAATCGATTACAGCGCAATTGAGTTGCCAAAGCAGCGTTCTTTGCTTCGTCGAATTTGGTCTTACCCAGCAATGGAACATTACTATCGGTTAGTGATCCTGGTGTTTATGGCGAATCTCTCTGTCTTGGCATATGGCGTAACGGTTGGAGAATGGTTTAGTGCTGGCGGAATCGCGCTACAAACGCTTTCCAATATGGTCGTTTTGAATTTAACTGTTGCCGTGTTAGTTCGTCAGCAGTACGTGATTAACTTTTTATTCTGGCTAGCGACGAGAGCCCCTACCTCTATGCCTTTGTCGATTCGTAGGCATTTGGGGAAAATCTACCATCATGGAGGGTTGCACAGCGGGAGCGCCATGGCGGCAACCTCTTGGTTTGCTATTTTTACGGGAGCATTAGCTTTCAGTTATCAGCACCAGCTAGCGACGATTTCCTCTCATACACTTGGCATTACCTACTCGATATTGGCGTTGCTGATGTTGATCATATTTATGGCATTGCCCAACATTCGTAAGAAATTTCACAACGCATTTGAGAGAACACACCGGTTTGGTGGCTGGAGCGTTTTGATTTTGTTTTGGGGACAGACATTCACGTTGGCGGCTGATTTTAATCCCAATAAGGACGTCAGCACCATCTTGTTGGATTCGTTTTCTTTTTGGGCATTGGTCGCCGTGAGTATCAGTATCCTTCTTCCATGGCTTCGCCTTCGCCGTGTTCCGGTGAAAATTGAAACCCCCTCTGATCATGTTGCATTACTGGAATTTGACTATGGCGTGACGCCATTTGCTGGCTCATCAATGGCGATCAGTCGAAACCCATTGATGGAGTGGCACCACTTTGCCAACGTCCCTAGCCCTGGTAAATCGGGGTATCGATTAACCGTGTCACGTGCAGGGGACTGGACTGGAAAGCTGATTGAAGATAGACCAAGCCACATTTGGGTAAAGGGCATTCCAACCGCTGGTGTTGCCAATATTGAAGTGCTGTTTAAGCGTGTTGTGTACGTAGCAACGGGCAGTGGAATTGGTCCTTGCCTTCCACACTTGCTGGCCAAAGAAGTGCCGATGCATTTGGTTTGGTCCACTCGAACACCACGCGAAACCTACGGTGACGAGTTAGTGGATGAAATATTAGCGGTACAACCGGATGCCGATATTTGGGACACCACAGAAAAAGGCAAACCTGACATGGTGAAACTGGCGTATGCCGCCTACAAAAAATTCGATGCAGAAGCAGTAATATGCATTGCTAATCAGAAACTAACCCAACAAGTGGTCTTTGGCTTAGAGAGTCGAGGCATTCCTGCCTATGGCGCTATCTGGGATTCATAAAGAGGACAGAATTATGACGATCCAAACCGAGCAAATAGGGCGAGTTGTTTTGATTCGACTTAATCGACCCGACAAGCTCAATGCACTCAACAGTGAAGTCATGTCTGCGGTGACGCAGACATTGACCGAGTATGATCAAAACCCCGACATTGGGTGTTTTGTGATCACAGGTTCAGAGCGTGCTTTTGCCGCAGGAGCCGACATTGCGGAGATGGCTGACAAGAGTTATACCGACATGTTAAGCACGGATTACTTTTCTGGCTGGGACGCATTCTGTGCGCTCCGGACCCCGAAAATTGCAGCGGTTTCGGGGTATGCATTAGGGGGAGGCTGTGAATTGGCGATGATGTGCGACCTTATTTATGCTTCAGAATCCGCCTTGTTTGGTCAACCTGAAATCAAATTGGGAGTGATTCCGGGGATTGGCGGAACACAGAGACTGACGCATTTGGTGGGTCGGGCTAAGGCGATGGATCTTATTTTGACAGGAAGGATGATGGATGCCGCAGAGGCGGAAAGAGCCGGGCTTGTCGCCAGAGTGATGCCCGATGAGACCTTATTGGAAGAGACCCTTGCCGTGGCTAAAGTGATTGCTGGTTACAGCAAGCCTTCTGTCCTCATAGCGAAAGAAGCCATCGATCGAGCGGAGCAAGTCTCATTAAAAGAAGGGCTGCTGTTTGAGCGAAGAGTCTTCCATTCGTTATTTTCCACCTATGATCAAAAAGAAGGCATGCGCGCTTTTTTGGAAAAACGCGCCCCAAATTTTAAAGGGTATTAGCGGGGCTTTTTTGTTGTAAATATCATCCTCGCTTTGAAATTAAGTGAGGGTGATTTTTAAGCCTGTTGGAATGTAAGGATCAACTCTGCTCATTTGATGCATTTGCCAATAATGGGGCATTGGAATAGGGCTGCGCTGAAAGCCTAAATTTGGCGATAAATAGCCCCGGTTGCTCGGATATTTCTAACTTCGATTGATGCAACGTCAGAATCGCATTGACGGTTTTTAACCCCATACCAAGCTCTCCTCCACGAATGGCTGGGTCGACCGTATTAATGATGACGATGCTGATATCTTTCACGTTAATCTGAGAGTTTACTCCGCAGTGCGGTTTTACAAATAGCTGAATAGTTGCCTTTTCAGGGCTGTGCCGAATGGCATTTTCCATAAGGTTATCCAACAATCTTACCAATAACTTTCTATCTGCATTCACTTGGGCGTTGACTGAAATGGTACAAAAAATATCAAGCGACTTCTTTTCAAGCCCGATTTCAAAGCGCGCTTTCAGGTCGTTCACGAACTCGACAATATCGATGGACTCATTTTGAATTTCGGGTTCAATGAGCTCTTTTTTGGCCGCATCAAATTGTTCTTGGAGCTGCTCATTCAACCTCAAGGCATTGCTGTGTGCTGTGGAAATGAATTCGGCATTCTGTTTGCCATTGATGAGCCAAGTTTCAAGGTAGCCTTGTATGTTGGCAAGAGGCGTTTTTAAGTCGTGGCTTAAACGCATCAAATATTCGCGCCGTGAATGTTCATGTTGTCTAAGCTGTAAAAATTGCCACTGAATATGATCGAGCAGATACCCAAACTGGCGCGACAACGGTAGCAACTCAGTGACGGGGACAGATAAATTGGGCTCAACCCTAAAATGTTCTTTTGCTGAATGGTCTATCTGACGAATGAGCTGTTGGCTAGGTTTAAGCAGATCTTTCTGAATGAGCCGATAAATCAATATGGTAAACAGTAAAATCAGCACAATACCACCGATCAAAATAGGGGAGTATTGCATCATATAGCGATTAACTCTTGCTATGCTTGACGATTGCCGCCCGATAACGACATACAAATAACCTTCTATACCATCTGGACCTTCGATAGCGGAAACCGAAAACACTTTCTGACGCGTCATATCGCGTGGGTCATCCCCCAAAATAGGGAGAGTGCCATCGGCTAAGAATTGACGGATTGGGGTTAAGTTCACGTGTGTTGCGATGTCAACATCATTATCGATGGCTGTGGTGGTGATTTGCCCATTTTTGTCTAAAAAATAGATTTCAAAATCCGGTCCTAACATCATTAATGTTTGGAAGATGCTTTTTAGTGCTTTGGGTGAATAGTCGTTACCCTCCATGAGCGGGTTATTATCGCGCATGTGACTGGCTAAATCTTTATGCAGGAACTGACGAGCTCGTTGCTCGCTGCTTTTCCACGTAATATGAAAGTGATAAGTGAGAAGCGGGATGCTAACCAAAGACCATACAAGAGAGAGCAAAAACAGGCGCTTTTTGAAAGAGCGAGTCATTGTCTTACCTCGTGCTGAAATTTGTAACCCACACCCCAAACAGTACGAATAAATCGCACGTTGTTCTGTGGTGATTCGAGCTTGTTTCGTAATCTATTTATGGTGCTACAGACCGTGTGGTGATAGCCATCGTAGTTGGTGTTCCAAACTCGAATAAGCAGCTCGTCTTTCGTGAAGACCCTCCCCGGTTTACTCGCCAAGCAATACAAAAGGGAGAATTCGGTCGGTGTGAGGTTGACATTTTCACCGGCCAAACGCACTTCATGCTGCTTTTTTGAGATCACGAGATCATTAAAAATTAATGACGGTTGTGTCGAAGTATCGATTTGCTCTGGCGCCAGTTGATGTGTCGATTGGTTGGCAAGGTGCCAATCTGGTGTGCTTTGTGGTGGTGCGATATCTGGCTTGCTCTCATTGGCTTCTGCCCACCGTGTGTGCTCTGTTCTTCTCAATAACGCTCGAACTCTTGCCTGAAGTTCTATCACACTGAATGGTTTCGTTAGATAGTCGTCAGCTCCAGCTTCTAATCCATCCACCATGTCATGTTCACTGGTGAGTGCTGTCAGCATCAAAACCGGGATCCCAATGTGCTGTTGACGCAGCAGTTTACACATTTCAGTGCCGTCGCCATCACACAGTTTCCGGTCTAAGATCACGGCATCTACTAAGCCTTGGCAAGCGATCTGGTATCCTTCACTGATGCGTGAAGTTAATATGGTTTTATAACCTTGAACTTTTAGATTAAGGCTAATTAGATTCGCCATATCTTGGTCGTCTTCGACCACTAGAATCGTATATGACATCCTACTTCCCTCTCTAGTCGATTCAAGGAGTAGACCACTAGATGCGAGTATCTCTTTCAGCGAAGCGTCAGGAATTCGTTTTTTGGGAAGGAAAAGTGGAACTGGTCTCAAAAATGATGAACTCAACCTGAGAACTTAGCCCAATACTTAAAAAATAGGTGGTGAAACTGGGCTGGAAAATTAGCTCTAAATGTCAGTAAAGACATGCCTCTCACCGAGCAGGTGAAAGGCATTCGTTAGAGTGAACTGTAATGGATTGCAAAGAAATAAGCGTTATAAATTTTCTTCAGCGTATTCTGCCAAGCGGCTTCGCACCACGCCGTTGAGGTGAATGTTGGCACTGCCTTCAAAGTTTTTGAATCGCTCTACCATATACGTTAAGCCGGAGGTGACTGGCGTTAGGTAGGTGGAATCGATTTGTGCAAGGTTGCCCGAACACACGATTTTGGTGCCTTCGCCACATCGGGTAATGATGGTTTTGATCTGGGAGGCGGTAAGGTTTTGGCACTCATCCAGAAGTACGAAGGCATTTTGGATGGAGCGACCTCGCATAAAATTGATCGATTTGAATTGAATGTTGGCTTTGTCGCATATGTATTTGAGCGACCCTTCCGTGCAGTGGTCGTTTTTATGCAGCGCTTCCAGTGTATCGGTCACGGCGGCGAGCCAAGGCATCATTTTCTCTTCTTCCGTCCCTGGGAGGAAGCCAATGGATTCGCCGATGTCGGGTGTGTTCCTCGTAACAATGATCTTATCGAATTGATTCCGTTCAATCGACATCTCCAATGCGGCCGCCATGGCCAGCATGGTTTTACCGCTGCCTGCCGCTCCCGTTAAAATGACTAAGTCGATATCCGGATCAAGAAGAGCATCTAACGCCATTCCTTGATAGATGTTTTTTGGGCTGACGTCCCATGCCTGCCGGTTCATTAAGCGCTCTCGGCTTAAATGTTTGAGGGTTACTGTTTGATTTTCAATGGAATCGACTCGGGCGGCGAAGTCGGTATCTTGGTCGATAATGTATTGGTTTATAAAAGTGGGTTCAAGCAACGCTTTGTTGATGTCATGATAAGTACGCCCTCCTACGCTTCGGCTTTCCACTTTTTCAATGTTTGCCCAAAAATCCCCTTCATAGGTATGGAATCCTTTGGTTAGGAATTGCACATCATCAATCAGTTGGTCTGTTCGGTAGTCTTCAACAAAACGGACTCCTGCGCCTTTAGCACGCAGTCGCATGTTGATGTCTTTGGTGATAAGCACCACTTCTCGGGGGGAACATTTGTTCTGTAGGTAGATCACCCCGTTTAAGATTCGGTTGTCGCCAGCCTTATCGGCAAACGCTCGTACGGTTTCTTGTAATTCAAAATCCGCAAGAATGGCTAAGGTGCCTCCTGCGTTTTCTTTGGAAAGAGGGATGCCTTCGGAGATTTGCTCTGGTGTGGCATCGTGAAATAAGTTTTCCATAGCTCGAATCGCTACGCGTGCGTCCCTCGCGACATCGCGTTTACTGTCTTTGATTCGGTCGAGTTCTTCGAGGACAGTCATTGGAATGACCACATCATGTTCTTGAAAGGAATAAATGGCGAAAGGTTCATGCAGAAGGATATTTGTATCCAATACAAAAATTTTCCGGTCGGTATCGCCCATAAGCGTCTCCTTTTCTGCCGCAGCAGAGTGCTTAGCCAAGCATTTATCTGAGGCATAGGTCACTGCTGAAGGCGAGGGCTACCAAAACCCTGAAAAAGGTACCGCTAAGAGAGTGACTTACTTCAGACCCGTTTAGATACCAAACTCAACACCTTGTCCTATTTCGGTGTGAGCTCATGAATAAGTATAAGCAACAGTTTGTGAGTTTGTATTTTAGATTTGTCACAATTTTTTTACACTTCGATTGCAATTGCGAAATGGGTAAAAAAAAGAGGTCAATTACTCGTGTTGAACGTGACGTGAATCACGTGTTCAAGTAAGATGAGCGCCCTTTGAAACAGGGTAAAGCCATAATGATTTACTCTGGTAAAAACCGAAATATTCAATGAGGTAATCAACCACATGACATTTGCTTTAGGCCAACGCTGGATTAGTGATACAGAAAGTGACTTGGGTTTGGGGACGGTAGTTGCACTGGATGCGAGAACCGTTACATTGCTCTTTGCGGCATCGGAAGAGAACCGTGTGTATGCGCGTTCTGATGCCCCCGTTACCCGAGTCACATTCAATGTTGGTGATGTGATTGATGCTCAAGAAGGCTGGACTTTAAAAGTCGAACAAATCGTCGATGACAATGGCGTTCTTTCTTACCTCGGTACGCGCACAGATACGGAAGAATCCGGTGTGATTTTGCGTGAAATCATGCTGAGCAATCAAATTCGATTTAACAAACCTCAAGATAAATTGTTCGCTGGTCAAATCGACCGTATGGACAACTTTGTTTTGCGTTACCGCGCACTGACCAATCAGTATCAGCAGCATAAAAGCCCGATGCGTGGCTTGTGCGGCATGCGTGCAGGCTTGATTCCTCATCAGTTGTATATTGCTCATGAAGTAGGGCGTCGTCATGCGCCTCGCGTTTTACTGGCAGATGAAGTGGGCTTGGGGAAAACCATTGAAGCGGGCATGATCATTCACCAGCAAGTGTTGTCTGGTCGAGCTGAGCGTATCTTAATTGTGGTGCCTGAGACGCTTCAGCATCAATGGTTAGTTGAAATGATGCGTCGCTTTAACTTGCACTTCTCAGTGTTCGATGAAGAGCGTTGTATCGAAGCTTACGCCGAAGCCGACAACCCATTTGAAACGCAGCAATACGTTTTGTGTTCTCTGGATTTTTTACGGAAGAGCAAAAAGCGCTTTGAAGAAGCGCTAGATGCCGACTGGGACTTGCTGGTGGTGGATGAAGCGCACCACCTTGAGTGGAGCCAAGAAGCCCCAAGCCGAGAATACCAAGTTGTAGAAGGGTTAGCCAAACGCACGGCGGGGGTTCTTCTGCTTACCGCCACACCAGAACAATTGGGTCATGAAAGCCACTTTGCGCGTCTTCGTCTTTTGGACCCAGACCGTTTTTACGATTACCGTGCCTTTGTGGAAGAAGAAAAACAGTACGCGCCCGTTGCCGATGCTGTGGCGATGTTGTTCTCTGGAGAGAAGCTGGAAAACTCGGCGAAAAACCAAATTACCGAATTGCTGTCAGAGCAAGATGTTGAACCCTTGTTCCGCATTATCGAAGGCCGTTGCGAAGAGCAAGACAAAGCCAAGGCACGTCAGGAGTTGATTGATAACTTGATGGACCGCCATGGTACGGGGCGGGTGCTGTTCCGAAATACAAGAGCAGCCATTAAAGGGTTCCCTGAACGCAACGTCCACTTATTGCCGATGGAAATCCCAAGTCAGTACACTACCGCAATGCGTGTGGCGGGTATGCTCGGTGGACAAATGAAGCCAGAAGCTCGCGCCATGAAAATGCTCTACCCTGAAGAGATCTTCCAAGAGTTTGAAGGGGATAGCGCAACGTGGTGGCAGTTTGATTCTCGCGTAAATTGGCTTATCGAAAAAGTGAAAGAGAAGCGCAGTGAGAAGGTGTTGGTGATTGCGTCTCGCTCGAATACAGCATTGCAATTAGAGCAAGCACTAAGAGAGCGTGAAGGAATTCGGGCTACCGTGTTCCATGAAGGCATGTCAATACTGGAGCGAGATAAAGCGGCGGCGTACTTTGCTCAAGAGGAAGGTGGTGCACAGGTTCTGATCTGTTCGGAAATAGGCTCGGAAGGCCGTAATTTCCAGTTTGCGAGCCAGCTTGTGATGTTTGACTTGCCGTTCAACCCAGATTTGCTGGAGCAGCGTATTGGGCGATTGGATCGTATTGGTCAGCAGCGCGATATCGACATTTATGTCCCTTACCTAAAAGGCACCTCTCAGGGCATTATTGCGCGCTGGTTTGACGAAGGATTGAATGCGTTCAGTGAAACCTGTCCAACGGGCAGAGCGGTGTACGACCAATATTCTGAGCAATTGATTGAGATGTTGGCGTGCGGAAACACGGAAACGTTAGATGAGGTGATTGAACAATCGCGCCACATGAACCAAGAGCTGAAAGCCAAACTGGAGCAAGGCCGTGACCGATTACTGGAAATCCACTCTAATGGCGGTGAAAAAGCCCAGAAAATTGTTGAGCAAATAGAGTCAACCGACGGTGACACGAATTTAGTGACGTTTGCATTGAGCCTGTTTGATACCATAGGTCTGAACCAAGACGACAAAGGTGAAAATGCGCTGGTGGTCACCCCCTCCGAGCACATGATGGTGCCAAGCTACCCAGGATTACCGTATGAGGGTGCAACCATTACCTTTGACCGTGATACGGCGCTTTCTCGTGAAGACATGCACTTCATGAGCTGGGAACACCCAATGATCCAAGGGGGCATCGATTTACTGCTCAGTGAAGGGGTGGGAACCTCTGCGGTATCGCTTCTGAAAAACAAAGCGTTGCCCGTAGGCACTATATTGCTTGAGCTGGTTTACCTCGTGGATGCGCAAGCACCTAAGCGCAGTGGCTTGTCGCAATTCTTACCGCAAACCCCGATTCGCATGATGCTGGATGGCAAAGGCAATGATTTGTCTGAGCAAGTCGAATTTGAAGGGTTCAACCGTCAGCTAAGTCCGGTGAACCGTCATCTTGCCAGCAAGCTAGTGAGCTCGGTTCAAGGGGATATCCATAAGTTGATCGAAGCAGGTGAAGGGCATATTCAAAGCCATTTGTCGAAAGTGCGGGAATCGGCGTTGAATGACATGCAATCTAACCTCAATGGTGAACTGGAACGCTTGCAAGCACTGAAAGCCGTGAACCCAAATATCCGTGATGAAGAGCTGGAAGCGATTGAGCAACAAATCAAGGAACTGACGGGGTACATCCAACATGCTCAGATTCAGTTGGATTCACTTCGATTGATTGTGGTCAGCCATAATTGATTGAAAAGCAGGAGGAGAAATGGGCGAGGCTCATTTCTCCTTTATTTACTCTCTCCGCAAAAGAAAATACGTTTTATGGCGATGCTTGAATACACTCCTCCTACGACTCCTTGGACAGACATTACGTACGAAGACGAGGATATCCTGATCGCAAACAAGCCATCGGGATTGTTGTCTGTGCCCGGACGCGCACCTGAGCACGCTGATTGTATGTGGAGCCGTTTACGCGAGGAGTATGCGGAGCTAGAAGTGGTTCATCGCCTCGATATGTCGACATCGGGGTTGATGTTGTTTGCCAAGCATAAAGACGCGGAACGCGCTTTAAAAAAGCAATTTCAATACCGTCTTACCCATAAAATTTACTACGCTCGTGTTTGGGGGCACCCAGATATCGATGAAGGGGCGGTGGATTTACCGCTCATTTGTGACTGGCCGAATCGACCAAGACAAAAAGTGTGTTATGAACACGGCAAACCTTCTTTAACGCGATATCAGATCGTGAAAAAGGAGGCGCTCACCTCCATC
Source organism: Vibrio sp. S9_S30 (assembly GCF_014694455.1). Lineage (GTDB taxonomy): Bacteria > Pseudomonadota > Gammaproteobacteria > Enterobacterales > Vibrionaceae > Vibrio. The sequence goes on from NZ_JAAUWT010000001.1 coordinate 188,004, forward strand.
GTTCGCTTATTGCCTATCACTGGGCGCTCTCATCAACTTCGCGTTCACATGCAAGCGTTAGGGCATCCGATTGTTGGGGATGAGTTTTATGCCACGCCAGACGCCATGGCATATTCCACTCGGCTTGAACTTCACTCAACAGAGCTGACGTTTTATCACCCTCGTTCTCAAGAATTAGAGGCGATGTTTGTGTCTTGTGATTTCTATCCCGAAGCTGAAGCGGAAATTTTGCAAGAATTTCAGCTTGATAAAACCTTACCCGATTACAAATCCCTGCCTAGACCATAAGCTATGCGGGTGAATAGGAGCCCGTAAATGAACATCGTCTTTTTAGATCGAGATACGATCCCAGCCCATATTTTTGTTCCACGACCTTCTTTTGAGCATCAATGGGAAGAGTACCCGCTTAGCACGCCAGCCCAATCCGTTGAGCGCATAAAAAATGCAGACATCGTGATTTCAAACAAAGCCATTTTAAATGAAGAAATATTGGCACAGGCAACTAAACTCAAACTGATCGCGATTGCCGCTACGGGAACCAATAACGTCGATTTGGCGTATTGCGCCGAGAATGGGATTTCTGTCTGTAACATTCAAGGGTATGCCACCCAATCCGTCCCTGAACATGTGATCGCTATGTTGTTTGCACTCCGACGGAATCTCATGGGATACCATCAAGACATTGCAAATGGGGAGTGGCAAAAGAAAAAGCAATTCTGTTTCTTTACTCATCCCATCGGTGATGTGGCTGGCTCAACGCTTGCGATCATAGGGTCGGGTGCACTGGGCAAAGCGACAGGTGCACTTGGACAAGCCATCGGTATGAAGGTGATCTACTCTGAACGCAAAGGGGAGCATGTTTGTCGCGAGGGCTATGTCTCCTTCGAAGAGGCGCTGGAAACAGCCGACGTGGTTTCGCTGCATTGCCCATTAACGGAAGCAACCACCAATCTTATCGGTCAATCTGAGCTCAGCACCATGAAGCCTAATGCTATTTTACTTAACGCTGGACGTGGAGGGCTGGTTGACGAGTTCGCATTAATTCACGCCTTAAAATCCCAGCAAATTGCGGGAGCAGGAATGGATGTGTTTACCCAAGAACCGGCTGACGAATCCAACCCGTTGATAGCGAATATGCACCTTCCCAACTTGCTGTTAACACCGCATGTCGCGTGGGGAAGCGATAGCGCCATTAAACGCCTGTGTGAGATCCTGATAGACAATCTCGAGTCGTATGTGGCGGGTAATTTAGCGAATCGAGTGGCATAAGAAAAGCACGCCGAAACGTGCTTTCATTTGTTAAACTTCTGCTTTTTAACCATGAATATTTTTAACTTATTAATGCTTTAACTATCGATGCTTTAACTATCGATTTCTCAGCCATCGATTTTTCAGCCATCGATGTCTTACTTGTCGACGCATTAACTCTGAGGTTTGACCACGAGTACGCTAATTTTGGCGCTCTGTACTACTTTGTCTGCAACGGAGCCCAGTACGGCTTTGTTGAGTTTTGAACGCTTGTGGCTTGGCATGATGATCAAATCTGCGTTTAACGAATCCGCGTATTTCAAAATGGCGGCGTAAGGCTTGCCTTCCGTTACATGGGCCTCGTTATTGATGTTGGCGCTGGTTAAGCTGTTATCCGCCACATCTTGCAATTGTGCTTTGACGTCTTTCTTCATTTGGCTCGCGGCATCTTTAGGGAAGTAAGTGGCCACCATTGAGTTGTGAATCCCCGGAAGTACTGTCAGCAAATGCACTTTGGCTTGCGAATGCTTCGCATGCCATACCGCGAGCTCTATTGCTTTATCAGCAAAGCCTTCGTCATTCAGGTCGACGGGAACCAAAATATTTTTATACATAGCTTATCTCTGGTAAGACAGCGTTGAATTCAACGCTGTCGATTTTAGAAGTAGATAACCTGAGCTCAGGTCAATTAAGCTGGAATGGCGTCCTTGTTCGCACGACGCCTTTGATTCCAAGCCATAGCAAATAAGATCATCAGAGCGGGAACAAATACCCATTCTTTCATTGGTCTGTCTGCTTCCAAGACCACAGACTTGATCTCCCAATCGAAATCGACACCAGATGCTTCTGCTGGGCTGCCAAACTCAACCATGTCAACGATCATACGACCTTCCATTTCACTGAGCGTTAACCCCATTGATGCAACACGTTCTTCGCCTGTTATGGCAGAATCGTCAAATGGTAAGCGAACGGTTTTTTCGCTGTAATCACCATCAATGTTTTCACCGCCAACACGCAGTTCTAACGTTTGACCGACGTTTAGACCTTCTGCTACTTGAGCGATCTCGTGACCTTCATAGTAGTCTTTTGCTGGGTAGAGCATGTCCCACCAGAATCCAGGACGGAAGAATGAGAAAGTCAGTACAAGTAGAAGCACCGTTTCCCACCATTTGTTTCTCGTAAACCACCAACCTTGTGTCGCAGCAGAGAAAATCAACATTGCAATGATAGAGGAGATAACGGTTAAAAATAGGTGCCACCAAGATTCAATGCCCATCATCAGTAACTGAGTGTTAAAGATGAACATGAATGGCAATATGGCGGTTCGAATATCGTAAGTGAAACCTTGAATACCCGTTTTAATTGGGTCGGATTTCGCAATCGCCGCAGCGGCAAAGGCGGCAAGACCGACGGGAGGGGTATCGTCTGCAAGTATGCCGAAGTAGAACACAAACAGGTGAACCGCAATCAATGGAATGATCAGCCCGTGAGCGGCACCTAAGGTAACAATAACGGGTGCCATGAGTGTGGATACAACGATGTAGTTCGCCGTGGTTGGCAAGCCCATACCAAGAATCAAACTGATGATGGCGGTAAATAGCAACATCAAGATGATGCTGCCACCAGAGATGAATTCCACAAAGTCGGTCATTACTAAGCCGATACCGGTTAGTGTTACCACACCCACAACCGTACCAGCGGCAGCTGTCGCCACACCAATACCGATCATGTTGCGCGCACCAGAAACCAGCGCTTCAACTAAGTCTACAAACCCTTCTTTAACCTGCTCATTAATGTTGCCGGATTGAGACAAGATAGCCATGAGCGGGCGCTGAGTAATCAAGATGAAAATCATGAATACGGTTGCCCAAAATGCAGAAAGACCGGGAGAGAAACGTTCAACGGTTAAACACCAAACCAGAACGACAATCGGCAGTAAGAAGTGCAATCCAGATTTAATGGTCGGACCCGGCTCAGGAACTTCGGTTAATTCTGCATCGATAGAAATAGCGCCTTCTTCAGAATGCTTCGCTGAAATACGAATTAACGCTAAATATGCCATAAGTAGAGCAACCGTTACGATCGGTGTTGCTGCCTCGCCAAAGGCATCTTTTGTCCAACCTATCCCGTAGTAGACCAATGCACTGATCACACACAAACCTAGAATGGTGCCGGTAAAGGATAGCAAACTCTGTACAAGTGTTGGTACGCGGCGGCGAGGAAGCCCCGTCATGCCCGCTTTACATGCTTCTAGGTGAACGATGTAAATCAAAGCGATATAAGAAATCAGTGCAGGCAGCAGCGCGGCCTTAATAACTTCAACGTAGGAAATGCCGACATACTCCACCATTAAGAATGCGGCAGCCCCCATAATTGGTGGCGTAAGTTGACCATTGGTCGATGCCGCTACTTCTACGGCACCCGCTTTCGTGCCTGGGAAGCCAACACGTTTCATCAGCGGAATGGTGAACGTCCCTGTTGTGACCACGTTGGCAATCGAAGAACCAGACACGAGACCAGATAATCCAGAGGCAACAACGGCGGCTTTCGCTGGCCCCCCACGCATATGACCCAGCAACGAAAATGCGACTTTGATGAAGTACGCACCAGCACCAGCGCGTTCAAGCATGGCACCAAACAGCACAAACAAAAAGACGAAAGAGGTTGATACCCCAAGGGCAACACCAAATACCCCTTCTGTTGTCAGCCATAAATGCGACATTGCTTTATTTAAGCTTGCCCCCTTATGTGCAATGACATCGGGCATATAGGGACCCGCAAACGTGTAAGTAAGGAAGACGGCAGCAACCACCATTAGAGGAGGACCCAGTGCGCGGCGAGTGGCTTCTAATAGCAGCACCATACCTGTGACGGCAGCAACGATATCAAATGTGGTTGGCGCGCCAGAACGGCCTGCGAGCTCAGTGTAGAAGAGATAAATATAAGCCGCGGCAAAACTGCCCGCTAACGCCATTACCCAATCCACCAATGGAATATGATCGCGAGGCGATGTTTTTAGAGCAGGGTAGGCCGTAAAGGCTAAAAATACGGCAAACGTTAAATGGATCGCTCGGGCTTCTGTGTCATTCAGAACGCCAACATTGAAAATAAATGGTAAGGGTGATGCGTACCACAGTTGGAAAAGAGACCAACAAAGAGGGGCAAACCATAAAATCCGACCCGGAATCCCAGCAGGGTTTCGCGATCCAGTATCGGCTTGTGCCACCATATCTTGCACATCTTGAGACGGTGTTGTTGTCTGCGTCATGTACGTTATCCTTATTATATTCTGGTGTTATATGCTGCAAGTCCAGCAGCAGGTCGTTCAATTAATGTAACGAAGGGTGTTAATAAATTGTTAACAAGTTTTATCAGTCTAGCTATTGAGACTGATGAAAACAATGACTTGTATGTTGAAACAGTATGTCTGTCAAATTGAAGTGGTATAGCAGGAGCAACGATTGTTTGATATACCAATAAAGGAGGCGTAAGTGCCTCCTTATTTATCTGAAGTTTCTACTTATTTATTTTAGCAAGCCCACTTCTCTGTAGTACTTCTCAGCACCTGGGTGAAGAGGGATAGAAAGCCCTGCTTTTACCATGTCTTCTTTCTTCAGGCTGGCAAATGCGGGATGCAAACGTTGAAACGCATTGAAGTTTTCGAATACGGCTTTGGCAACATTGTAGGCGACGTCATCAGACACGTCTGATGTTGTGACCATTGTTGCCGCAACACCAAAGCTCTTCACGTCAGAGTCTGTACCACGGTACATGCCAGCAGGGACATTGCTGTAAGCGTAGTATGGGTTGTTCGCAACGATTTCATCGATGTTTTTACCTGTTGCGGAAACCAGTTTGGCATCACAAGACGTTGTAGCCTCTTTGATTGAACCATTTGGGTGACCAACCATGTAGATGAAGGCATCAATCTTGTTATCACAAAGTGCTTGAGAACGCTCAGAACCTTTAAGTTCTGATGCTAGCTTGAAGCTATCGTTCGTCCAACCGAACGCGTCCATAACGACACCCATTGTGGCACGGTCACCAGAACCAGGGTTGCCGATATTGACGCGCTTGCCTTTAAGGTCTGCAACGTTGTCGATACCAGCATCTGCACGAGCAATAATATTGAATGGTTCTGTGTGCAAAGAGAACATGGCACGCAGTTTTTTGTACGGACCTTGTTCAGAGAACTTGCTTGTCCCGTTGTAACCATGGAATTGCCAATCGGATTGAACGATACCAAAGTCCAATTCACCAGCTCGGATGGTATTAACGTTGTAAATAGAACCACCAGTGGATTCAACTGAGCAACGAATATTATGTTCTTTGCGCCCCTTGTTCACAAGCTTACAAATTGCGCCACCCGTTGGGTAATAAACGCCAGTTACAGAGCCTGTGCCAATGGTGATGAATTCTTGAGCATGAACAGAACCAGCACCAGCACCAGCACCAGCTACCGCTGCTGCCATCACACTGATTTTTACAAGGTGTTTAAATGCCATGAATTTCCCTTCCTTATTTTCATTATTCGCCACGAATGTGGAATAGTTTCCTATTGGAAACGGCATCTTTTTCAGTCCATTAGATGAAAAAGTGGCTGAATAATAGCAAAAAATTGGTTGGAAATTACAAGAATGTTAATTTCTATAGAGGATAAGTCTAGGGGATGAAAGGAATAAGGGAAACACCTAGCCCAATAAAATGTTTATTTTTCATGAGGTTAGGTGTTTTTACTGATTTTCTCGTAGATTGCTTTAAATGTGACTCATATCAAAATATTAGTGAAATAATCTATTTGTTAGTTGCATGAGCGTTAATTTAGCCATGGTAATCAAATAAATCACAAACTGAGTCATACAGTTCCTTGGTTGGAACTGGGAGAGTCGGTGTAATAAAGATAGTGTCATCCCCCGCGACAACACCTAAGATCCCTTCGGATTTACCTAAGGAATCCAACAGCCTAGCAATAAGCTGTGCAGCTCCCGGTCCTGTATGGATCACGACCAGTGCATTGTTGTGGTCTATGTCTAAGACTAATTCTCGTAGAGAGCTGGATACGGTCGGTACCCCAAGTTCCGCAGGAAGACAGTACACCATCTCCATTTTTGCGTTTCTTGTACGAACCGCCCCAAACTTGGTGAGCATCCGAGACACTTTGGACTGGTTTATGTTTTCAAAACCTTCCGCTCTCAGAGCATCGACGATCTCCCCTTGTGAACCAAAGCGTTCTTCTTTTAATAGCGCTTTAAAAGCACGTACAAGGTTGTCTTGTTTTTCTGTATTTCGCATGATTCTCAATTTCATATAGTTCAAACTATTTTTGCTATTTTTGCATAGATAACACACCTTCACCAATCTCTGCCCAATTTCTGCTACTAAAGTCACTTCTACTCATTCCTTACTCTTCGATGAAAAGTTCAATATTTCGATGCGTTGAGATGAGATTCATTCCACAAATATGCTGATCAAACTTGTTGTATGCTTTGGGTTTTAAGAGCATGCTTTTGCTTCGTTTTGTAGCACGGAAAAGTCGATTTGCGCGAAGTCGCAAAGATGTCGTTAATTAATTGTAATAAGAACGTAGTTACTATAGTTTCTTATCTACAATTTAGGTGAAAAAACGACTTACAAACGTTTCATACCTTAACGTGATGTATTGCTAAATTACCCAAGGAGAATAACCATGAAAGTAGCCGTCATTGGTGCCGCAGGAGGCATTGGTCAAGCACTCGCACTTCTACTAAAGAACCGTCTACCCGCTGGATCTGATCTTGCTCTTTACGACATCGCACCTGTTACTCCGGGTGTCGCGGCAGATTTGAGCCATATCCCAACTCCGGTTTCAATTAAAGGTTATGCAGGTGAAGACCCGACTCCAGCATTGGAAGGTGCGGATGTTGTACTGATTTCAGCAGGTGTTGCACGTAAGCCGGGTATGGATCGCGCAGACTTGTTTAATGTTAACGCTGGTATCGTAAAAGCATTGGCGGAAAAGATTGCGGTGGTATGTCCAACAGCGTGTGTTGGCATCATTACCAACCCTGTTAACACTACCGTACCAATCGCTGCGGAAGTATTTAAGAAAGCAGGTGTTTATGACAAGCGCAGACTGTTTGGGGTGACAACATTGGATGTTATCCGTTCAGAAACATTTGTCGCGGAATTAAAAGACAAAGATCCAGGCGATGTTCGTGTCCCTGTTATTGGTGGTCACTCTGGTGTGACTATTCTTCCTCTTCTTTCACAAGTTGAAGGCGTCGAGTTTACCGATGAAGAAATCGATGCGCTAACCAAACGCATTCAAAATGCTGGTACTGAGGTTGTTGAGGCGAAAGCCGGTGGCGGTAGCGCAACGCTTTCGATGGGACAAGCAGCTTGTCGATTCGGTCTTTCGCTTGTGAAGGCGCTTCAAGGTGAAGAAGGTGTGGTTGAGTGTGCTTATGTTGATGGTGGCAGTGAGCATGCAGAGTACTTCGCGCAGCCAATTAAACTTGGTAAGAATGGCGTGGAAGAAGTCTTGAGCTACGGTGAAATCAGTGCGTACGAGCAAGCGGCACTTGATGGCATGTTAGATACGCTGAAAGGCGATATCAGCATCGGTGTGGACTTCGCCAAGTAAAAGACTTGCAATATCCAGACATTCAAAACCGACCGTTTGGTCGGTTTTTTTATTTCGAGTATACCGTTGCTTTTGCTGTTAACGGTCTTGAAATGATTTGCAGTAGACTGGCTATTGACGCGTGAATCAGCCTTGTTATAAGAACAAACTCGCTCAGAAGGGACATAAAACACATGTCCATTTAATTTGATGAGTTAGACCGTTTTTGTCCAAGGTTAAGATTGTTTAAAACTTGGTTTTAATATAGTAAAGGAAGGGGGATTCCCCCTGTATCCGTTGATTCCCCTCGGCTACTTACTGCGTTTAACGGCCATATGAGCCAAGCTGACAAGTGCTTGCTTATATTCTGACTCCGGAAGCACGCTAAGCTCCGCAATGGCTTTATCGGCTTCTTGATAAGCAAGATTCGATGTGTACTCCAGAGAAGAGGTGTCATGCATCGCTTGCATGATGTCGTCAAAGCGTTCCATACCATTGGATTTTTCAATCGCTTCACGAATCATCGCTCGCTGCGCTTCTGTACCATTTTGCATGGCGTATAGAATAGGTAAGGTTGGTTTTCCTTCAGCAAGGTCATCCCCCACGTTTTTGCCCATATCACTGCCGTCAGATGTGTAGTCCATAACGTCATCAATGAGCTGGAACGCCGTACCTAAGTATTTTCCATAGTTTTGCATTGCCTTTTCAACTTCTGGAGATGCCCCAGTTAAAACGGCACCAATTTGAGTTGCAACTTCAAATAAACGCGCTGTTTTTGAATAGATGACCTGCATATAGCTTTCTTCTGTTGTGTCAGGGTCATTACAATTCATTAATTGCTGAACTTCTCCTTCAGCAATAATATTGACCGCATCGCTCATGAGTTTAAGGATTTCTATGGACCCCAGTGTCGTCATCATCTGAAAAGAGCGAGTATAAATAAAGTCTCCCACAAGTACGCTGGCTGCGTTTCCAAACGCTGCATTGGCAGTAGCCTTGCCACGACGCATATCGGATTCATCAACAACGTCGTCGTGTAACAAAGTAGCGGTGTGAATGAACTCAATAAAGGCTGCCGCAGTGGTATGGCTATTCCCTTCATAGCCCAGTGCACGAGCCGACAACACAGCAAGTAGCGGACGAATTCGTTTACCGCCACCACTCACTATATAAAATCCTAATTGGTTAATTAAACTCACATCAGAGTTCAGTTGAGCAAGGATGGTTTCGTTCACTTTTGCCATATCATCGGCTGTGAGCGCTTGGATAGCTTTAAAATCCATTGTTCTTCCGGCTGAGGTTATACCCTGTAAGGCTTAATGATTTTGATTAATTGCTGAATATTACACTAAAATTCGTTGCGAAATGCATTATCTAACGGCATGATTGGAGCACTTTTCTTTGGCGATTAGCTTTTCGCCAATTTTTTAAAAATATGGCTTGTCATGGGGATAGCCTTTCTGTAGAATCTGCGCCCTATTGATGATTAGTTTAGCGCACACCCAAATTGCTCACATAGCATAGGCTGTGCGGAAAAAGCGGAGTAAAATATGTACGCTGTTTTCCAATCTGGTGGTAAACAACACCGTGTAAGCGAAGGTCAAACTCTTCGTTTAGAAAAATTAGACGTTGAAACTGGCGCAACTGTTGAGTTCGACAAAGTTCTTCTTGTAGCTAATGGCGAAGAAATTGCTGTTGGTGCTCCTCTTGTAGAGGGCGGCAAGGTAACTGCTGAAGTGGTTAAGCACGGTCGTGGCGATAAAGTTAAAATCGTTAAGTTCCGTCGTCGTAAGCACTCTCGTAAGCAACAAGGCCATCGTCAGTGGTTCACGGAAGTGAAAATCACTGGCATCAACGCTTAATCGATATTAGGAGAGTTTAACAATGGCACACAAAAAAGCTGGCGGTTCTACTCGTAACGGCCGCGATTCAGAAAGCAAACGTCTTGGTGTTAAGCGTTTCGGTGGTGAATCTGTTCTTGCAGGTAACATCATCGTTCGTCAACGTGGTACTAAGTTCCACGCTGGCACTAACGTTGGTATCGGTAGAGATCACACTCTTTTCGCTCTTACTGAAGGTAAAGTGAAATTTGAAGTGAAAGGTCCTAAAAACCGTAAGTTCGTGAGCATCGAATCTGAATAAATTTAGTTTCTAGCTGAATTTAAAAGCCCTGCCGATTCGGCGGGGTTTTTTATTTATGACAGAGCCAAAAGCAAGATCAGGTTATTATCTAAATGATAAATATCGAATTCTATTTTAGATGGTCTTTCTTTTTGTTCCTGAATGCAGAGTGAACCTGGGTTTCAGGTGATCGATCTTACATCTGGATCGGCTAGAATTTATATCACTTTACTCAGGTGGTATTGCAACGCACAAAATGCGGAGTAAAAAATGAAATTCGTTGATGAAGCGGTAATTAAAGTTGATGCTGGCGACGGCGGTAATGGCGTTGTGAGTTTTTGGCGTGAAAAGTTTGTCGCCAAAGGTGGTCCCGATGGTGGTGACGGTGGTGATGGCGGTGATGTGTATGTCCAAGCGGATGAAAACCTGAATACCCTTATCGATTATCGATTCCAACGTTTTTACAACGCTGAGCGTGGCGAAAACGGTCGTGGTGGTAACTGTACGGGTAAGCGTGGTAAAGATATCATCTTGAAAGTGCCGGTAGGTACTCGTGCGGTCGATATCCACACGAATGAAGTTGTGGGAGAAGTGGCAGAGCACGGTAAGAAAATCATGGTCGCCAAAGGTGGTTGGCATGGACTGGGGAACACACGCTTTAAGTCGTCTGTTAATCGTGCGCCACGTCAGAAAACCATGGGAACGAAAGGCGAAGTTCGTGAACTGCGTCTTGAGTTACTATTGTTGGCTGATGTCGGTATGCTGGGATTGCCAAATGCGGGTAAATCGACATTTATCCGAGCAGTATCGGCAGCTAAACCCAAAGTGGCTGATTACCCTTTTACCACGCTTATTCCAAGCTTAGGCGTTGTGAGTGTTGTTCCGGAAAAAAGTTTCGTGGTTGCGGACATCCCCGGTTTGATTGAAGGTGCAGCCGAAGGGGCTGGTTTAGGGATCCGTTTTCTCAAACACCTAGAGCGTTGTCGAGTATTGCTTCACATGATCGACATTATGCCTATTGATCAAAGTGATCCGATTCAGAATGCATTAACCATTATCGATGAACTTGAACAATACAGTGAAAAAGTGGCTCAGAAGCCACGCTGGTTAGTTTTCAATAAAACAGACTTAATGTCAGAAGATGAAGCTAACGAGAAAATTCAAGAAATCTTGGATGCACTTGATTGGGAAGCTCCTTATTTCAAAATTTCTGCTGTGAATAAGCAAGGCACAAAAGAGCTGTGTTATAAGCTTGCTGACTTTATGGAAAGTCTTCCTCGTGAAGAAGAAGTGGAAGAGACAGAAGATAAAGTCGACTTCATGTGGGATGATTACCACAAAGATGCCATGAGTGGTAAAAATGTCATCACAGAAGATGATGATGACGACTGGGACGATGAAGAAGATGACGGTCACGTTATCTACGTTCGAGACTAACCCACACGTATCTATTTTAAAAATGCCGCAAACTTTGGTTGCGGCATTTTTTATTTGTCCAGCAATTGTATAATTTTCTGCTCATCAATTGAGGGGCAAAGTTATGGGGAACAATCAGCGAGAAGTCACTCGGCTTATCGCTCAAGCAGCGCAAATGCTATTGGCTCATGGTGCGGAAAGCACGTTGGTCGGCGATATCACACGGAGAATTGGGTTAGCAAGCCATATGGATGAAGTGGAGGTGTCTCTGTCTGCGAGTTCAGTCGTGGTCACCACGTTAAAGGACGGTAATTGTATCACCACTGCAAGACGTAGCCCCGATCGGGGGATTAATATGAGAGTGGTTACCCAAGTTCAACGTATCTGTATCTTGATGGAAAAAGGATTGCTGGATTGTGAGCTTGCTAAAAATAAGCTGGCAGGGATCAGTCCTGAGCGTTACAACCGTTGGTTAGTGGTATTGATGATAGGTTTATCATGTGCATCTTTTAGCCGGTTGGCGGGAGGGGATTGGTGTATTTTCCTCATGACGTTTCTAGCCTCCTCGGTCGGTATGGTCGTTCGGCAAGAAATTGGTCATCGACATTTCAATCCCTTTCTCAACTTTTCAGTCACGGCGTTTGTCACCACGTTAGTTTCAGCCCAAGCCGTTGTTTTCCATATCGGTAATGAGCCATTTATTGTGATGGCGTCATCCGTTTTGATGTTGGTTCCTGGTGTGCCTCTGATCAATGCAGTTGCGGACATGCTAAAAGGGTATGTCAACATGGGGATCGCCCGATTCGTTATGGCAAGTTTGTTGACGTTGGCAACCGCGTTGGGAATTATCGGAGCCATGAGCATTGTCGGTGTGTGGGGGTGGATAGAATGAGTGTTATTTTAGCGCTGATTAACGATATGTTTTTCGCCGCCATTCCTGCTGTCGGCTTTGCGTTGGTTTTTAATGTTCCGGTGAACGCACTTAAATTTTGTGCCATTGGTGGCGCTTTAGGGCATGGTAGCCGTTTCTTATTGATGGAATACGGTGTCCCTATTGAGTGGGCGACGTTTCTTGCTGCCACCGTTGTGGGGTTTATTGGTGTGCGTTGGTCACATCGATTTTTAGCCCACCCCAAAGTGTTTACGGTAGCTGCTTTAATTCCTATGGTACCAGGGGTTTATGCGTTTAAAGCCATGATTGCATTGGTTGAGTTGAACAGCCTTGGGTATAGCGAAATTCTGTTTAGCGCCTTGGTTGAAAACTTCTTGAAAGCCATGTTTATCATTGCGGGTTTGGCCATTGGCTTAGCGATGCCGGGTTTGTTATTCTACCGCCGCAAACCCATTGTTTAGTTGCACCAAGGGATCCAAATGAAGATTAGTATGATTGCCGCAATGGCTCGTAACCGTATAATTGGCAAAGACAATGATATGCCATGGCATCTACCTGCAGACTTCGCATGGTTTAAGCGTTGTACGATGGGGAAACCTGTCGTTATGGGGCGAAAAACTTACGAGTCTATTGGGCGACCTCTGCCTGGACGTCGAAATATTGTTGTGAGTCGAGATCCGAGTTTAGCCATTGATGGTGTAGAGACAGTCACCAGTATTGAGCAAGCCAAGTCACTGGTTGATGGGATGGAAGAGCTTATGATCATCGGTGGCGGTTCAATATACGCAGAGTGCTTACCTATTGCAGACACACTTTATGTAACCCATATTGATGCTGATATAGATGGCGATACTCAGTTTCCTGATTGGGGAGAAGGTTGGAAGCAAACGTACCAAGAACAGTTTAGCAAAGATGAAAAAAATGCGTATGACCTAGAATTTGTGGTTTTAGAGCGTGTAAGCTGAGTTTTCTGTTAGGGAAGGAGTCACACTTCTTCCCTTTATGTTTTTCGAATCTGACGTGGGCGTTCTAGCCTAACGTTAATGCATTTTGTGTAAATAGTTTTCTGTCTTCCCAACGAATCATCGTCAGTTCCCCTCCCCAGACACACCCTGTATCTAACCCGATCACCTTGTCTTGGATCACCCCTTCTAGTGCAGCCCAATGCCCAAATAGGATGGTTTTTTCGATATTTTCCTTGTTAGGAAACTCAAACCAAGGCATTAAACTGCCATCGGAAATGTCGGATGGGGGAAGTTTACACGCCATATCTAAGCTCCCATCGGAATGCACAAAGCGCATTCTTGTAAACGCATTAATGGCGTATCGATAACGTTCAATGCCTTGCAGCGTCGGATCCCATCGCTCTGGCTGGTTATCGTACATATTTTCTAGTAACCAGATCCATTTATCGCTTTGCAGAACGGATTCGACCTCCCGTGCTTCTTTACGTGCTGTGTGTAAGTTCCATAGAGGTGAAATGCCCGCATGACACATCACAAATTCATCATGTTCTGCGATAAGAGGTTGTTCTCGTAGCCATGCCATCAGCTCGTCACAATCGCCAGCCTCAATAATAGGGGCGGTTTTGTCTTTCTCTTTAAGAGGGCTAATGCCATGGTATACCGCTAGTAAATGCAAATCGTGATTACCAAGAACCACTCTTGCTGCATCACCTAGTTCCTTTACAAATCTGAGTGTTTCCAGTGATTTACTCCCTCGAGCCACAAGATCACCCGCCAACCACAGTGTGTCTTTTTTTCGGTTAAATTGAGCTGATGCCAATAAGAGGGTCAGCTCATCGAAACACCCTTGAATGTCACCAACAATGTAATTTGCCAATGAATTTTCCTTAATTGAGGATATTAGGTACAGCGAGACGGAAAGGATCGATATCGGCTTTGAATTCACCGCCAGATTGATCGTGCATTAGATAGTGACCTTGCATAACACCGATTGGTGTTTCAATCGCGGTGCCACTGGTGTAAGTGTATTCGTCGCCAGCGTCAATGATGGGCTGTTCTCCAACGACGCCATCCCCTTCCACCACCAATTGTTTTTGGTTGCCATCAGTGATAAGCCATTTTCTGCTCATCAGTTGTACAGACTGATGACTGAGGTTTTTGATGGTGATGATGTAGGCAAAAACGTATCGATTTTGATCGGGTTGGGATTGTTCAGGAACATATTTCGTGTGTACCTGACATTTGATACAAGGATGGGATACGTCCATATAAGCGCTCCTTGGATGCAAAAAAGCCTTAAATCCGGTATATGAGTTAACTATAACAGACTTAAGGCATTAATCAGCTTTCGAAGTGCAGATTCTAGTTAGAGTGGTTAGAATCTAGCCAGTTTGCCATGTCGACAAACTGCTTCAATGTGATATTTTCAGGGCGCATACTGGCGTCGATGCCCAGATTTTCTAACTGTTCTGCCGTGAGTAGACCCTTGTAGCAGTTTCGAATGGTTTTACGACGTTGGTTAAAGCCTTCACGACACACTCGATCCAGCCATTTCAAACTGGTAGCAGGGTATGGGATGTCTTCGTAAGGCACTAAACGAACAACCGCAGAATCCACTTTCGGTGGCGGAACAAATGCCGTGGGCGGGACTTCCAGTACAGGCACCACTTTGCAATAGTATTGAGCCATGACCGTCAGTCGACCGTAAGCTTTGCTACCTGGTGCTGCTGCTAGGCGATTAACCACTTCTTTTTGCAGCATAAAGTGCATGTCTTGAACGTCTTTGTGAAATTCGAACAAGTGGAACATCAGCGGTGTAGAAATGTTGTAAGGCAGGTTACCAAAAATACGCAGCTTGTTGTTCGGCTGAACCAATTGCGTAAAATCGAAACGCATGGCGTCACCTTCATGAATCGTCAGCTTTTCGCCTAATTCTGGGTGATTTCGTAGACGCTCAGCCAAATCTCGGTCTAGTTCAATCACCGTAAATTTGTCGACCTCTTTACCTACGGGTTCAGTGATGGCACCAAGTCCAGGACCAATTTCAACCAAATTTTGCCCCGGTTGTGGATTGATCGCCGAAACGATTCCGTCAATGATGTAAGGATCGTTTAAAAAGTTTTGACCAAAACGTTTACGCGCTTTGTGTCCTAAATGGACATCGTTTCTCATTGTTTCTTCTCTACTAATTCGATAGCGTGCGTGAGCGCTGTTTGGAAACTTCCTGTATCCGCCTGACCAGTCCCTGCCAAATCAAGTGCTGTACCATGGTCTACTGAGGTTCTAATGAACGGCAAACCGAGCGTGATATTAACAGAACGCCCGAACCCTTTGTACTTTAATACCGGTAATACTTGGTCGTGATACATCCCAAGGACAGCGTCAGCTTCTTGTAAATACTTTTGATTGAAGATGGTGTCGGCAGGAAGTGGACCTATCAACTCATACCCTTTTTCTTGACGGATCTTCGTTAGAGTAGGGGTGATGGTTTCGATTTCTTCCATACCCAAACAGCCATCTTCACCCGCATGCGGATTCAACCCACATACGTAAATTTTAGGGTGTTTTATTGCGAACTTATCAACCAGATCCTGATGCAAAATATCAATGATTTTTTCTAGACGATCTCCCGTGACAGCCTGAGAGACGTAAGCCAAAGGAATATGAGTGGTCACCAAAGCAACACGCAACCCTTCAGTTGCCAGCATCATCACAACTAATGGGGTATTCGACTTTTCGGCAAAGAATTCAGTATGCCCGCTAAACGGAACGCCGGCGCGATTAATGACGCCTTTGTGCACGGGACCGGTGACAATAGCATCAAATTCATTATTCATACAGCCCTGAGCGGCTCTTTCTAATGTTTGAAGTACATAGTGACTGTTGGCATCGTTGAGCTCCCCTGCAACAACGTCTTTAGCGGTAGACAAATGATCCACAATGAGTGTGCCGCTTTTTTGAGGAACCGCAGCACTGCTGGCATTGTAATCAATGAGATCAACGCGGATATTGAGTTGCTGAGCACGCTGGATTAGCATTGCTTTATCGGCAATGACAATGATTTGGTGATCCCAATTATGTTCGGAAAGCGCAAGTACGAGGTCTGGACCAATTCCTGCAGGTTCACCCGCCGTGACAGCAATTCGTCTAACCGCCATTTTTATCTCCCAGAATTTCAACGTAAGCACCAGCACGTATTTCCTGCATCCATGCGCCTACTTCTTCATTGAATTTCCGGTTGAATAGAATTCGATACGCTTTATTGGTCATGGCTGAATCGGTTCTATCCACTTGTCGTCTTTCTAAAACTTCAACAATGTGCCAGCCATGTACGGTTTTAAATGGTTGACTCAGTTGACCAACAGGAAGGGATTCAATTTGGTGTTTGAATTCCGGTACGTAAAGATCGGGTGTTTGAAAACCTAGCTCACCATTATTCGCAGCCGAACCGGGATCGGCACTGTATTGTTGGGCTAAGTCGCCAAACGTTCTTTCTCCGGCTTTAATTTGACGGAGAAATTCGTTCAGTTCTCGCTTCGCTCCCTCATCGCTCAGAATGACGGATGTTTTGAGCAAAATATGACGAGCATTCACCTCTGTCACTGAAACGGTTTCCAAGCCTTTTACATCTTCAAGCTGAATAATGTGGAAGCCCACACCACTTCGAAAAGGTCCAATAACGGCGCCTTTCCCCTGCGTGGTAATTTGATCTGCAAAAATGGTGGGCATCTCTTCTTTTCTTAACCATCCCCAGTCCCCCCCTTGAAGGGCTTTAGGACCTTTTGAGAAGGTATATGCCATGGTTTTGAAGTCTTCACCATCGTTGATCCGAGAGACTAGTAGGTTAGCTTGATCCTCGACCTCTTGCTTAGTTTGAGAATCATTAAATCGCAATTGGATGTGGTTCACTTTGTATTGAACTGTCGCATTGCTCTCCTTCGCTAAAATGTCAGCCAAACTTTCGACTTCGGCAGGAAGAATATTAATTCGGCGACGTACTTGGGCATTTCGAGCTTCAGAGGCTGCAATTTCATTTCGTATTTGATCACGAAACTCAGCGTAGCTCAAACCTTCGCTCGTCAATAACTCACGTAACTGAGGCAGGGTTTTCCCTTGGTTTTCCGCGATTTCTTTAATCGCACTTTCTAGGCGATTATCATCGATTCGGACCCCCAGCCTTTCCGCTAGCTGCGTTTGTATGGTGTCTAGGATCAGTTTTTCTAAGACTTGCTCTTTCAGAATGTCTTCAGCGGGTAACGATTGATTGGCGGAACGTGCATTGGCACGGATGGTTTTCATTGCTGAGTCAATGTCACTTTTTAATATGACACCCTCGTTCACGATCACTTCGACTTTATCAAGCTCTACTGGCTGGGCGAAGGCTTCTAATGGACCAAGCGCGCCAAATGAACCAAGAGAAACGGTGAGACTGAGTAGTGTTTTATTCCAGATTTTCATTTATGTTTCCATGTACATCAGGAACGTCGTTCCTGAAATAATTCAATTAGTTGTTGAGATAAAATGGGCGACCATAGCTTAGCGCGTTATCACCGCTGGATGGTGTTGGCGCTCCTACACTGGTTCCAAATCCAAATATGCCGAAGCTCAACGAAAAATTGTCATCGTAAATCGGTATAGCATTCGGATCCGTCACGAAATTGCCATTCCAACTGCGCAATTGATTACTGTAGGTAAAACTGACGTACCAACAGTCGGAGCGATACCCTAAATGCGTCATGTATTCGATGTTCTGGTTGACGGTCAAATCATAGAAATATTGGGCGCTAGCGTACCATCTAGGTGTAAATTGATAGGACGCTAACAGACCTGCCTGAGAGATCCCTGACTTGGTGATGTCCGTTACGTCTAACCCATCGATTGAGCTTTCGATGTACTCTTTGGTAACGTATCGGTAATTGGATTGAATATAACCGCCGTCGAATCGATATTCTAATGCACTGTTTGCGAGTTGAATGGCACTGGATTCAATATCGTACTGAATGCCACCGTGATAGAAAAGGTAGTCACTGAAGTTGAAATCCGTTTCTACAGCCCAAGCGGAGTAGTTCGACGCATTTTCGGCGAAAGAGACCGGTTCAAGATAATAGATTTGACCAAAAGAAATGTTCATTCTTTCTTTGTAATCATCATCATAAAATCGGGTTGTGGCACCATAGCTAAACTGGTTAGCTTTCTGAATTCTATCCACACCACTGTGCTTACGACTTCTAAATAACCCATAGTAATCGGTCTGTAGAAGTGTGGTGTCGTAGAGTCCAATACCACTCTGATCCACGTCGGGGATGTAGAGATATTGGACTTGAGGCTCTAAAGTCTGAATATAATTTCCAGTTTGGCGCTCCAAATTCAATAAACCATGAACTCTGACTTCAGGAATAGTCCGTGTTACGGATCTGATGAGTGTTGAGTCGCTGGTGTCGGTCAGTTCTTGTTGATAATGGGTTGCCAGCATTCTGGCTTCACCCGTGAGTGAGCCCCATGGTCTTGAAAAAGGAATCATTACGCCCGGTTCAATGTGTACACGGGTTGCGGAAGGTCTGTCACTGTCATCGGTCATGAATCGACTGATATGACTGGTGAGATCAAAGTTTACCCCAGTGTAAAAATCAGGTGCGTAATAGTTGTATTTTAGCTGAGGAAGCATTTGGTAGGGCTGGTTACCCGCTTCATCTAAGATTTGGAAGTCTTTTAGAGTAAGAGTTAGATCCCAATCCTGAGTACGGTAAGCAGCGCTGCCCGTTTGTAAGAGCTGCCCATCTTCTCGGTTACCAATGCTGGACTTGAAATCTCGAAAGTAATCAATATCGCTTGCGATTGAGTAGTCAACATTCACCTTCCAAGCGTTAGCAAAGATTCCGTTATGGCTAAAATTGAATCCCCAGCGTTCATCGAACTCTTGGTTTCGTTGGTCTTTATTTATGAATTCGCCGTGCAAAGAGCCCGAACCATAGGGGGTTAAATAGCGAAATTTGCTGTCGAATTGAAGCCCTCGACGTTCCATATAGTTGAATTTGGTCAAGAGGTCATAATTTGGCGCAATATTCCAATAGAAGGGGATATTCACACTCAGACCATCATTGGTATCAAGGGATACCCGTGGGAAAAGCAGCCCTGTTTTACGCTTGTCGCCGATCGGCATGCTCATATAAGGAAAATAAAAGATGGGTACGTCCATGACTTCAAAGCGCGTATGATAGAAATAAGCTTGCTCTTCATCTTGATCGATTTCGATATCGGACGCTTTTACTCGCCAAGCGTTGTTACCTTCTGGACACGCCGTTAATGAACCGTCTTCCATTTCATAGATGGCTTGACCTGTCTTCAAAATCCGCTTGGCATCACCACGCCCTGCTTCACACAAGAAATGGTATTGTGTGTTCTCTATTGTGACTAATTCATCATCAATGTTGGATGTCACTAAGTCAGATCGAGATTGGATTTGTCCGTCACTGAAGCGAACATTGCCTTCTGCTCTTAGTGTATTTTCTTTAGGGTTGTGGGTGACCGAGTCTGCCTTCATTTGGCGGTGACCTTGTGTGATCACAACGTCGCCTTCATACACGGCACTTTTCTCTGCTTCTACAGTCACATTATCGGCTTCGACGAACACGGGTTGTGAGTTGACGTTGGCTGTGTCCACTTTAGGAACGTAGCATTGGTCAAAAGTGGGCATTTCCTGCACACTGTTATCTTTGAGGGTATCGGCCTGCGTCGAAGGCACTGAAAGCGTAGCTGTTATTGATGCGACCAAAAATGTGCGGGAAGAAAAAGACATCGAGTTGAGCTATCCTGTGAAACCTAATCCATTCGGTAATATCGTCGGATACCGAATACAAATATCGTCCTTTATCATAAAGGAATTTATATTAACCGACACTATAAGACCGCTTTACTTGGTAAAAATTCATAGATTGAGAGCACAATAATGCAGATTTTCGGCAAAATCTTAGGTTTTTTCTTCGGATTCCTGTTTGGCAATATTCCGGGGGCACTTCTGGGGCTTTTTTTGGGGCATCAGTTTGATAAGGCCAGAAATCGTCAGTCAGGCGGATTTCGGACATCTGGCGGTTACAAAGGGTTTGGTGGTCCTTCTCAGGCAGAGAAGCAAGCCGAGTTCTTTAAAAGTGCCTTTGCTGTTATGGGACATGTCGCAAAGGCAAAAGGGCAAGTCACTAAGGAAGAAATCCAACTGGCTTCAGCCATGATGGAGCGTATGAGCTTACACGGAGAGCAGCGAATGGCTGCACAAGAAGCGTTTCGCTCCGGTAAATCTTCCGACTTTCCATTAGAAGAAATACTTCATAGTGTTCGAGTCGCCACAGGTGGACGTTTTGATCTGCTACAGTTCTTTTTAGAGCTGCAAATCTCTGCCGCTTTTGCTGATGGGGATCTACACCCGAGCGAACGCAGCGTGTTACACGTTATTGCTCAGGGGCTTGGCTTCTCATCTCAACAACTAGAGCAAAGACTGCAAATGCAAGAAGCGGCTTTTCGCTTTCAACAAGGCGGTTTTGGCAGAGGGCACTCCGGTCATCAGCACAATGGTTCATCCAGTCAATGGCAAGCATCGTCGGCAAGCCAGTTACCCTATGCATACAAAGTTCTTGGAATAGCGGAAAGTGCGGATTCAAAAGCGGTGAAACGGGCTTATCGGAAATTAATGAATGAACATCACCCAGATAAATTGGTCGCAAAAGGGTTACCGCCGGAAATGATGCAAGTAGCAAAAGAGAAGGCGCAGGAAATCCAGTCGGCTTACGATCTCATAAAAAGGGAGAAAGGGTTTAAATAACGGAAGGGTTTAACATAGCTGAAAAATTGAAAAAGCCGAAAGCAGTTGGCTCTTATTCTGCTCATTCGCCACATGGTGTGAACGCTTTTTGCAAGCGATATTAAGGAGAAGATATGTATCAGGAAGTGCTCGATTTTTGGTTTAAAGAACTCAGCCCTAAAGATTGGTTTGCTGGAGAAGAAGAGCTGGATGCGCGGATAAGTGAACGCTTTGGTACGGTGCACGCGATGGCGGTTCAATGTGAGCTCAGCGAATGGCGAACCTGCGCTCAGGGAAGGTTGGCTGAAGTGATTGTGCTGGATCAGTTTTCTCGCAATATTCATCGAGGTACCCCCGATGCTTTTGCTTCTGATCCCTTGGCTTTGGCGCTCGCTCAGGAGGCAATCTTTCAAGAGTTAGATAAGTCTCTCTCTCAAGCAGAAAGAACGTTTTTGTACATGCCTTTCATGCACAGCGAATCGTTAAAAATTCACGAGCAAGCCGTAGAGTTATTCAAAGCAAACGGTGTTGAAAGCACGCTAGATTATGAGTACAAGCACAAAGTCATTATTGAGCAATTTGGTCGATACCCTCATCGTAATGACATATTGAATCGGGTATCAACGGAAGAAGAGGTTGTGTTTCTCAGTCAGCCGGGATCGAGCTTCTAAGCTCGAAACTTGACCCGCACTCTTCATGGTCTCAGGCTATTGCTTGTTCAGATCCCAGTCGTACTCGTACTTGATATTACTCTTTGTCGTTAATTCTAAGTTGGTACGGTATTGTTTTAAGTGAGCAATAACGCCTGCTTCATTTCCACCAAAATCGGCAACAAACCATTCGTAGATGGAAGAGAGTGTGGCGTCGTTTCCATTTACAACGACGCCTTTGTCACTGTTCACAAAGCTTGAAGCGGCTTGCTCGAGTAGCGTTTCTGTATTTTCAACGGTAAATGCGGACAGTTGAAGGTTAGGGCAACCAAGGCTCGCGCAATTCACGGCGTAATGAGTACGAGGATCATTCCATATTGGTCTTAGAATTCGGTGTTCAATGTCGTTCAGAGTCAGATCTTTTCCCGCAATACTAACCGCTTTATCTCCCCAAGGTCCAAAGGTGAATAGTCCGCCCAGTTTGGTGATCGATTTAATGGGGTAGTTATCGACGATCAGATCCACAGTAATGGCGTTATACAAATTGACCCAGTATGCATATTGCTGGGCTTTGGAGTATTCGCGTGGGTCTAGCGTCGCTAGGTCTTTAATGTAGTTTTTCAGCGCGTTTTTATCAGAAGAAGATATGTTCGCATAATCAAATAAATGATGCTGACCAGACACAGCCAAATTCTGGCTAAGAATCGAGTCCCAAGCTTGATGCGAAATGGTTGCATTATTGGTTTCATTGCTTTGATTCCAATATGCCCAAAGCTCAGACTTTGGTGCTGCAAGCGTTAGGCTAGAAAAAAGAAGAATAAGTACAGTAATTAAGGTTCTCATGATGGCTTCAGGTTTCTTAAGTGAATAGAGTTAGTATAGAAGACCAGAGGGAGTTAGAAATTCTTTCGTGTTAATGAAAAAAGCCCCTTCTGGGGCTTTTTTCATGGGGCTGTTTTAGCTGAGATGCCATTACGCTAAAAAGTTAGGTATTTTAGATTCAAATTCAGAGATTTTTTCTTCGTGTTGAAGCGTTAATCCAATGTTATCCAAACCATTCAAAAGGCAATGGCGGCGGAATTCATCAATATCAAAGTCGTATTCTTTGCCATTGGCTCTAACTTTCATGGCTTCGAGATCCACTTCCACTTCAGCCCCTTCATTACTGTTCACGAATTGGAATATTTCATCCACTTCTTGCTCTGTAAGGCGAACGGGTACCATCTGGTTGTTGATTGAGTTACCGTAAAAAATATCGGCAAAGCTTGGCGCAATCATGGCTCTAATTCCGTAGTCAGCCAGTGCCCAAGGCGCGTGTTCACGTGAAGATCCGCAGCCGAAATTCTCTCTTGCAATTAAGATAGATGCCCCTTTATAACGCGGTGCATTCATTACAAACTCTGGGTTTGGCTGTTCACCCGCATCGTCCAGAAATCGCCAATCGTGGAACAAATGTTTACCGAAACCTAAGCGAGAAACTTTCTGTAAAAACTGTTTTGGGATGATGGCATCGGTATCAACGTTGGCTGCATCTAAAGGAACAACCAGACCTGTATGTTGCTTAAAACCTGACATGATTCTTTCCTTATTTATTCAATTCACGGATATCGACAAAGTGACCAGCAATTGCCGCTGCCGCTGCCATGGCTGGGCTTACTAGATGGGTTCGACCATCACGCCCTTGGCGTCCTTCAAAGTTACGGTTACTGGTTGAAGCGCAACGTTCATGCGGACCTAAGCGGTCATTATTCATCGCTAAACACATAGAACAACCCGGTAAGCGCCATTCAAAGCCCGCGTCGATAAAGACTTTATCTAACCCTTCCAATTCTGCTTGAGATCGCACTTGTTCAGAGCCAGGAACAATTAAGGCCTGAACATGGTCAGCGACTTTTTTACCCTTAGCAATCGCGGCGGCAGCGCGCATGTCTTCAATGCGTGAATTGGTGCAAGAGCCCACAAAGACTTTGTCAACTTTGTAATCGGAGAGCTTTTTACCGGCTTCGAGCCCCATGTAAGCCAGTGCTTTTTTCGCCGACGCTTTTTCTACTGGGTCGGTAAAGCTTTCTGGCTCTGGAATGGTCGCGTCGATTGCGATGACTTGCCCTGGGTTGGTTCCCCATGTCACCTGGGGTTTGATCTCCGTAGCATCAAGAGTGACAACCGCATCAAATGTGGCATCATCGTCTGTTTTCATGGATGACCAATACTCCACCGCAGCATCCCAATCTTCACCTGAAGGGGCAAACTTACGACCTTTGATGTAATCAAAGGTCGTTTGATCTGGGGCAATAAGACCGGCTTTTGCACCCAATTCGATTGCCATGTTGCAGACCGTCATTCGACCTTCCATTGTGAGGTCGGTGATGGCTTCACCACAAAATTCAACCACGTATCCTGTGCCACCAGCCGCGGTTGTTTTGCCAATGATGGCTAAGACAATGTCTTTCGCGGTAATGCCTTCCGCCACTTTGCCTTGGACTTCGATTTTCATCGTTTTGGCACGGGCTTGCTTTAAGGTTTGTGTCGCAAGAACATGCTCCACTTCGGATGTGCCAATACCAAACGCCAAAGAGCCAAAAGCACCATGGGTTGCGGTGTGCGAGTCGCCACACACGATGGTCATGGCTGGCAGTGTGATGCCAAGCTCAGGTCCCATGACATGCACAATGCCTTGGTACTTGTGATTGATGTCGTACAGTGTGACACCAAATTCTTCACAGTTTTTAGAGAGCGTTTCCATTTGAATACGCGCCATCTCACCAGAGGCATTGATGTCCTTTGTTTGCGTGGATACGTTGTGATCCATGGTGGCAAACGTTTTGCTGACTTGGCGAACTTTTCTGCCTTTTTCACGTAATCCATCAAACGCTTGAGGCGAGGTGACTTCGTGCACTAAATGGCGGTCGATGTATAAAATGGGGTTTTCGCCTTCTGCCGCGACCGCGACATGAGCATCGTAAATTTTTTCGTATAATGTTTTCGACATGGCTTCTTCCTTGAGCGAAGCGCTCTGTATTTCTCTATCTTAAAGTTAAGCAGAAGGCGATCACTGTGATGGTGAGTGGTACACCTTCATGCTAACTTTGAAGTATCTCGTAGATGAATCTTTTTTTGCGAAATTATCCGTCTGTTGAAGCGATGGAATGATTACGCGCTAACATGACTATGCGTTAACTATGTATTGAGCAATCTTGTCGCCCATTTCAGATGTAGATAGCGCAGGTTTGCTTCCCGCTAAATCACCCGTTAACTCACCTGCCGCAAGTGCTTTCGATACGGCGATTTCAATGTCTTGTGCCGCCGCTTCTTCGTTTAGGCTGTACCGTAGCATCAGTGCAGCAGAAAGGATCTGGGCAACAGGGTTGGCGATGTTTTTCCCTGCAATGTCAGGCGCGCTTCCGCCTGCAGGTTCATACAAACCGAACTTGCTTTCGTTAAGGCTAGCTGATGGCAGCATCCCCATTGAGCCTGTAATCATGGCGCACTCATCAGAAATAATGTCACCAAAGATATTGGAACACAGCATGACATCAAACTGAGATGGATCTTTGATCAACTGCATGGTGGCGTTATCGATGTACATATGAGAAAGCTCGACATCAGGGTAGTCCTTTGCAATCTCTTCAACCACTTCACGCCATAAGATGGAGCTCTGAAGTACGTTTGCCTTATCGACAGAGCAGACCTTTTTATTTCTTAAGCGGGCCGATTCAAAGGCAATTTTGGCGATGCGCTCTATTTCGTAACGGTGGTAAATTTCCGTATCAAAGGCTTTTTCATTTGGACCTTCACCTTCACGACCTTTTGGTTGACCAAAGTAAATACCGCCCGTCAGCTCTCGTACAACCACAATATCAAACCCGTTGCTCGAAATATCAGCACGCAAAGGCGAGAAAGATTCTAAACCTTTGTGAATTTGAGCAGGACGAAGGTTACAAAACAGTTGGAAGTGTTTACGCAAAGGAAGTAATGCACCACGCTCAGGTTGATCATTCGGTGGAAGGTGCTCCCACTTAGGACCGCCAACCGAACCAAATAGAACGGCATCGGCATTCTCACAGCCTTTTACTGTACTTTCTGGTAGCGGGCAACCATGGTTATCAATCGCAATGCCGCCAACATCATGCTCTTCGCGCTGAAAGGTGATGCCATGTTTCTTTTCGATCGCATCCAGTACCTTATGAGCCTGTTG
The DNA here is from genome assembly GCF_014694455.1 of Vibrio sp. S9_S30. Lineage (GTDB taxonomy): Bacteria > Pseudomonadota > Gammaproteobacteria > Enterobacterales > Vibrionaceae > Vibrio. The sequence goes on from NZ_JAAUWT010000001.1 coordinate 213,884, forward strand.
CATGACTTCTGGACCAATCCCGTCTCCCGGTAATACGGCAATGTTGTAGCTTGAGCCTGCCATGGTGAAATATTCCTTGTTAGTTAAGTTGTGTTTGAATTTTTAGCGTAAGCAAAATTTAGCGTAGGAAAAACGAGGCAGAAAGACGCGCTAGACTCGCGGTGGTGAATTCTGCCCACGTTTTTCTCTATTTTTATACGGTCTCTATCTTATCTTTTTTTTGCTTAATGTCAGCAATTTGGTCTGCACGATGAATACTGTTGATAACATGCAATAATGCCTGACCTGAAGCTTCAATAATATCGGTGGATACACCCGTGCCGTGGTATTTTCTGCCTTTGTAGTTGGCGATGATGTCGGCTTGACCCAAACCGTCTTCACCTTCCCCTTTCGCAGTGAGATCAAATTTATCCAGCACAATGTCATACCCAGTTAAGCGGTAAATACACTGGTACAGCGCATCGACTGGACCGTTTCCTACCGCCGCTTCACATTTTTCCTCGTCACCACACTTCAATTTGATGCTGGTGGTTGCCATCAAACTGCCGGATTGAACACTTAAGTAATTCAGCTTGAAGAAGTCATCTTCTTCACGAAGGTTGGCAAAATGCATCAATGCCTCTAGATCGTAATCGAAAACCTGTCCCTTTCTGTCGGCCAGTTTTAGGAAGTCGGTGTAAAGCGTATCTAGGTTGTATTCGTCTTCTTTGTACCCCATTTCATCCATATGGTTCTTAACGGCAGCACGTCCGCTTCGGCTGGTTAGATTAAGCGCTTGATTCTTAAGACCCACGGATTCTGGCGTCATGATCTCGTACGTATTTTTGCTTTTGATGACGCCATCCTGATGAATGCCAGAAGAGTGGCTGAATGCATTTTCCCCAACGACGGCTTTGTTACTCTGGATTGGCATATTGCAAAGCTGACTGACCAGCTTACTGGTACGGTATATTTCTTCACTCTTGATATTGGTGGTGACGTTCAGTAGATCGGCGCGTGTTTTAATAATCATCGCGATTTCTTCTAGTGCGCAGTTACCAGCCCGCTCTCCAATACCATTAATCGTTCCTTCAACTTGGCGCGCTCCAGCTTGAACTGCCGCAATCGAATTGGCCACCGACATGCCTAAATCATCGTGGCAATGTACTGAAATTACCGCTTTATCGATATTAGGAACTCGATTAAACAGCGTTTCAAAGATGGCCCCGAACTCACCTGGAATCGTGTAGCCAACGGTGTCCGGAATATTGATGGTGCTAGCACCGGCGTTAATGGCGGCTTCCACCATACGGCACAAGTTATCAATGGGCGTTCGTCCTGCATCTTCACAGGAAAACTCCACATCATCGGTGTATTTACGAGCACGCTTAACCGCTTGGACCCCCATTTCTATTACATCTTCATAATCACGGCGCAACTTGTTCTGAACGTGAACTGTAGAAGTGGAGATAAAGGTATGAATTCGAAACGCTTCTGCCACTTTTAAGGCTTCTGCGGCTACATCAATGTCTTTCGCAACGGCACGAGAAAGACCACAGATGCGGCTATTTTTAATATTTTGGGCAATGGTTTTCACCGACTCAAAGTCGCCCGGTGAAGAAACGGGGAAGCCCGCTTCAATCACATCTACTCCCAAACGCTCGAGTGCATAAGCGATCTGCAGTTTTTCCTTAACGGTTAAACTTGCTGACAAAGCTTGTTCGCCATCACGCAAAGTAGTGTCAAAAATAATGACTTGATCGCTCATGTGTGCTGTCCTTTTCCTGTTGGTTAATCGTTTTCTGTCCGCGGATGCTGATTTTTTATTTTCTTAAGCTATAAAAAAACCCGCATTTTAATGCGGGTTTTGAGAATCTTATGTGGTTATTTTTCTTCCACTGCCTACCCGCGCGATCGATTCACGATAAGGAGGAGGCTTAGCAGGATAGAAAAACGAGATGTCATGTAAAACATTTCCACAAAATTAAGTTAACAAATTAGTACCGTACTCCTGATGATGCGTCAACCTTTTCGTTGTTTTTTTCTGCATATCGGATCAGTTCAGCGGTGAAATGCCATAAACACATCGTATTTAATAAGGGCAGAGCTTAGTCTCTTAATTATTCGAATGATGAAATAGTGATTAATTATTCTACTATCGAGATGGAATGTTGGTCTTTATAATTATTCGAGCGATTAATTCTGGAGAATGGTATGGGCCGAAAAGTTGGGCGTCCTGTTGAACCGATCGATGCTAGAGGAAGGCTGATTTTAGAAGCAAGAAAACTGTTTACTTTGCATCCCTATGAAAAAGTGTCGACTCGTTTGCTGGCTGAGAAAGCAGACGTGAATATGGCGATGATTCGTTATTACTTTGGCAGTAAAGATGGGTTGTTCGAAGCCATGATCCGAGAGACATTGGCACCCATGAAAGAGCATATCGGAAGAATTGTCGAGCACGGTGGGCGTGGAAGCAAAAAGGGCAATAGCCGTGTCAGTGGAAATGATTTTACAGGCATAATGAGAACCTATTACAGCATGATGGCGAAAAACCCAGATTTTCCTAGGTTGGTTGTTCGAATCATGATGATGGAAGAAGGTGCTGTTCAGCGTCGGATGATGGAAAAGGTCTTCATGGAAATTGCGATGCCTGCTCAGAAGCTTATTTTCCAAGCGATGCAGAACAAGGGCATGATCAGATCGGATCTCGACCCTATGTTGTGTAAGGTCAGTTATATCAGCTTGATGGTCTTCCCTTTTATTGCTCCTCCTCAGCTTTTAAAAATACACGATGTCACATTGGATGAAGATTTTCTTGCAAGATTGTTAGAGCACAACTTGCAATTATTGTCCCGTGGCTTTTTATCTTCATCCTTTGAACATCACGAGGAGTAATCGATGGCGATTAATCGTAAGTTACTGTTCTTTCCAGCGTTAGCTGTTGGCATTGTTATTCTTATTTTAGCCGTAAAGCTGAGACCAACCCCTCCCACGAAACCCGCAGGCGATCGTGCTCGATTGGTTGAAACCATGCCGCTTGAATTGAAGGCAATAGCACCGGCGGTGATTGGCTTTGGTAAGGTGACACCTAAATTGGAGTGGAAAGCCATTGCGGAGGTGTCTGGCAAAGTAGTGTACAGACATCCTCAGCTGGAAAAAGGGCGGATGTTAGCGGCAGGCACAGAGGTGTTAAGGATTGATCCACTCGATTACGAGTTAAAACTGGCACAAGCCGAAGCCGATTTAAGTTCGAGTCAGACTCAGTTAGCGAAGCTTGATCTTGAAAAGGTCAATTTAACCAGCACGTTAAAGATCGAAGAGAATCGTTTAGCGATCAGCAAAACAGAATTGAACCGTAAGGAAAACTTGCGCAAAAAAGGCCTCACATCACAGTCGGATGTGGATCAACAAACTCAGTCCTACTTGTCTCAGCAAAAACTGGTTCAGGATATGCGAAATCAACTCGTCCTCTTTCCAGATGAACGCAAGGTTGCATTAGCGCAAGTGAAAGTAAATGAAGCAAGACTTGACGAAGCTCAACGCGCGCTAGACAAAACGTCTATTGTTTTGCCTGAAAACCTGCGTATTGCAGAGGTCGATATTGAACAAGATCAAGTTGTTAATGTGCAACAAACGATGATTGTTGCCCATGGCGTCACCACGATGGAAGTGGAAGCGCAATTACCTATTCATGACATGAGAACGTTAGTTTCCAGTTTCAGCGCATTCAGCAGGGATGAGTATGGAAATCCAATCCCCCCCACCGAAGGAATACAAGCAAGCATTGAACTAACCAGTGGCAGTTTGGTTGCCAATTGGACCGCAAAAGTGGCTAGAGTCAGTGAAACGGTAGCCTCCAACCAAGCTACGGTAGGGGTGATTTTGGAGATAGAACAAGACTACCGCCAGTTAATGCCAAAGAACTCACCGCCATTAGTCAATGGCATGTTCGTAAAAGCGAAAATCATCGGGCAAGAAAACCCAAGCTGGGTGATTCCAGAGCGAGCCCTACACGGTAACCGAATCTACATCAAAGATGACCAAGATACACTCGTAATTAAAAACGTGACCGTGCTCTACCGCCGTGATAACCAAGTCATCGTAGATGGTGATTTAGAACAAGGTGACGCGCTGATTTTGAATGATTTGCTTCCTGCGATTGAAGGGATGAAGTTGAAATCAGCGCAAGCTCTGGAGGCATTGGAATGATTCGATTTTTTGCCAGACATCCCACGGCTGCGAACTTATTGATGTTGGCGCTTTTGATTATAGGAATAACGTCTTTGCCCAAGTTAAAGCGTGAGACGTTCCCTGAGTTTTCGCCACTGTATATTTTGGCTGCCGTTGTCTACCCAGGGGCTTCTCCGCAAGAAGTGGAGGAAAGCTTGTGTGTGCGGATGGAAGATGCCGTGGACGGGTTAGCCAACATTGAAGAAACCCGATGTGAAGCGGTAGAAGGTTCGGCGAGATTGATGCTCAAGCTGAACGAAAGAGCGGATATTGGTCGTATGCTGGTGGATGTTCAAACTCAGATTAATTCGATCAATGATTTTCCTGACGAGATTGAATCACCTGTTGTAAGAGAAATGAATTGGAATGAGCCAGTTGTCGATGTGGCGATTACTGCCGACACTACTTGGCCTGAGCTTAAAGCGTATGCTGAACAACTTAAGCGTATCCTAAAGCTTGATTATGGCGTTTCCTTGGTTGATGTCAGTGGTTTTTCCGATCACCAATACCGAGTGGAGTTAGACACCACTGCTATACGACAATTAGGGTTAAGTGTCGGTGATATTGCTGAACAGATAGGCAGACAGAACGTCAAGCTTCCCAGTGGAAATATAGAAACGCCCGATAAAAACTTCCTTATCCGTTTTGACGAACGAAGCATTACGCCTAACGAGCTGAGCCAGATTGTTGTTGGATCGGCTCCTAATGGTAGCGTCATCAGGCTAGCAGACATTGCATCTATCACCGATAGATTTGAGCGAGATGAACAAAAAGTGTTATTCAATGGGCAGCCTTCTGCTGTATTGAAAATCAGTAAAAATAAGGAAGATGATGCGTTAAGGATCAAAGATCAGATTATTAAATTTGTTGAAGCGCAGCGCGCGGTTGCGCCAGACGGCGTCACTCTGGAATTAACCAACGATCTTTCTTCTGTTTTGTGGGATCGACTTAGTATGATGCTCACCAACGGTTGGCAGGGGATCGTGTTGGTGTTTGCAACCATGTGGCTTTTCTTTAGCTTTCGTTACTCTTTTTGGGTGGCTGCGGGGTTACCTGTCGCTTTCTTGGGCGGTATGTTCTTGATGGCAAACCTAGGGCTTTCCATTAACATCATGTCTTTAGTTGGGCTGTTGATGGCAATCGGTATCATGATGGACGATGCCATTGTTATTGCAGAATCGATCGCTTCGCATTTGGATCGCGGGCAAAGTGTTGATGAAGCCGTGCATAACGGTGTGCGTAAAGTGTTCCCAGGTGTATTGTCTTCTTTCCTAACGACGGTCTGCATTTTTGGCAGCTTGCTGTTTCTTGAAGGAGAGATGGGCGCTGTGCTGAGTGCGGTTCCTCAAGTACTCATTTTGGTTTTGTGTTTAAGCCTTGTCGAAGCGTTTCTGATTCTACCGAATCATTTATCCCATTCATTACACAAACAAAAAAATGACCGTCCACCTTTAAAATTCAAACGTATCCTGCTTGCGCGTTTTGAGAGTTTTCGCAACAACCAATTGGTCTTTGCCGTCACCCAAGTAGTGGAGTGGCGCTATGCCTTTTTAGGCGGCGTTTTGGCGACATTGTTGGCATCCGTTGCCATGTTAGTGGGTGGGGCAGTGAAGTTTGTGCCGTTTCCTGATCTAGATGGCGACATTGCAGAGGCACGGATCATCCTTCCACCTGGAGCGTCGTTAAGCCAAACAGAGTCGGTCGTTGATCATATTGTGCTGGCGGCGGAAAGATTAAACCGAGATTGGAGTGAGCGAGTCGAAGGCGGAAGAACGTTGGTTCAGCACATAACCAGTAGTTACAATGTCAATGCGGACGCAGACGAATCTGGTCCACACTTGGCAACCGTGCGGCTTGATCTCTTGGGGGCGGAGTCACGCAATGCTCTGATTGATGAGTTTGTAGAAGCTTGGCGTAATGAGGTGGGAGAGCTTGCCGAACCTATTTCACTTGTGTTCAAGCAGCCCACCATGGGACCCGGAGGGCGAGCGATAGAAATTCGAGCCAAGCATGATGATCTGTCGGCACTCAAATCGGCGTCCATTGACATACAGAGTTATCTCAATGAGTTTGATGGCGTGCATGGTGTGCTGGATGATATGAGGCTTGGTAAGGAAGAAGTGCTAGTAAAGCTTCGACAAGGAGCGGAAACCTTTGGAGTCAACGGTCAAATGATCGCGGGTCAGTTAAGGGCTGCTTTTTTTGGTCAAACCGCTGACGAAATTCAGCTTGGTGTGGAAAACATAAAGATCGTCGTTCAGCTTGATAAAAAGCAGGCCGGCGATCTGCAGCAGCTCGCGAATTTCCCCATTATAAAGTCGGATGGCTCTCAAATTCCACTTGGGGCTATCGCCACATTAGATTTCCAACGTAATTATGTACGAATCCAGCGAGTGGATGGTTTGAGAACGGTCAGAGTCTACAGTGACGTGGATAACTCAAAAGCCAGTTCGTCGGAGATCATTGCCCAGTTCCAAAAAGAAGAAGCGCCAAAACTCATGACGAAGTATCCCGGGTTAAGATTTGACTTCGAAGGTGAAGCGAAAGACGCGGCCAAAACAGGCCGCTCCATTGGCAGTGGGTTCTTGCTGGGTCTCTTTGGTGTGTTCATTATCTTGAGCTACCAGTTCCGAAGCTACATGGAACCAGTTGTGGTGATGGTGGCGATACCCTTGGCGTTAATTGGTGTCATTTGGGGGCACTTCTTGTTAGGCTACTCATTGAGTATGCCAAGCATTATGGGCTTTGTTTCGTTGGCTGGAATTGTTGTGAATGACTCTATTCTTCTGGTTCAATACATACGTCACCATGTTAATGAGGGCGATTCTGTGTACGAATCGGTGGTAAAAGCAAGCAAGGAACGTTTCCGAGCGGTATTCTTGACGTCTATTACCACTGCCGCAGGGTTATTACCGCTGCTGACAGAAACGAGCCTTCAAGCTCAAGTGATACAGCCATTGGTCATCTCCATTGTATTTGGCATATTTGCCTCTACGCTATTGGTGCTATTTATGATTCCGGCCGCGTATGCAGTACTGGCAGACTTTGGATTGGTGCGTAAACACCAAGACTTTCACTAGCGAAGGAATCATAAATATTCATGCACAAGCACTAAGGGGGAAAGATGCCCCCTTTCGTCGTGATTTGACTCTAAAAATAATAATTTTGATGTTTGTTGCACTTGAATATCAACAGTATGTAAATACACCATATGCATATGTTACGATGGCTTATCTAAACGCATATCAAATCAGTCGCCCATTGTCTTTGTTATGATTCTTCGCTTGGCTGGCAAAGAATGAAAAGCATGAGCATTGATCTCAAGAGATGCGTATTGAAGCAAGTAACACTTAGCTTGCCGAACAGAAAATATAAGGACCCATATCAATGTCATGGCAGAAACGCAAAATTCAATTACGCCCACTTTCCATCAAAAGTCTTATCGGGTGCGCAGGGCTGATCCTGCTGACAGGATGTCAAAGTACCGGAACAGATTCGAATGCCGCATCTGCTAACAGAGTGTCTGGTAGTACAAGTTCAAGTTTGGTTAGCACACAGCTAGACGCGTTTTTTAGTCAAGAAGCGCGAGATCAGTTCTTAAAACAGTCCATTGAAGCGTTGGAATCGAAAGGCACGAATGAGTGGCAGGGAATGGACTCATCAGGCAATGCAAAATGGCTGATGACAGTCGGTTCTCCAGAAGTACAATTGGTTGAAGCACATTACCCAGTTGAAGCAACGGTCGATACCTCACAAAACTTAACGTTTGTTGGTTTGACGCATGAAACGACAACAGCACTGAATTTAAGAACGAGTCCAAGACAATCCAGCCAAAAGATTGGTCAATTGCAAAAAGGTGAAGCCTTTAATGTGTTGGCTCAAGCAAGTGGAAAACCTTGGGTTTTGGTTGAGCAAGAAGGCGATGTACGCGGTTACGTGCATCATGATTACATTAAGTTAGCAGGTCCGCAGGAAGATTTGATTGCTTCTAAAGTGGGCATTCAAAAGGACTTAGAGACAGATAAAGCAACGTCCGTGTTAGCAGGCAGTTATGTATGTCGGGATGTGCAATATTCCTTCTCTCGTGATGAAAAAGTACAGTTGGGCGAATTCACCGCGTGTCAGAAGCAGCAAGGCTCTTGGTACATCGAAGAGGGCAGCGCCCGAATTGTAAAGCATTAAACTATCCCAGTTTGGATCGTTAACTCAGGGGATAAAGGCTTCCCCTGAGTTGCTTGATATTTCATTTGCTTGATATTTCAATCAATAAAAGTACGCACAAAGTGACGCGAAAGACGATCATTTCAGAGCCTCCTTATCAAGCCCATCCTTTTTAACTGTCATCGAATTGAACTGTCATCGAAATACAAACGTCTCGTCACTTAGTTGTCACCTGTTCCACCTAAATTTCTAAGCAAGAATTCGGGAAATAAGGAATGGGCTATGCGAGCTATCGACCCCATTGTCAGACTCGATCTGGCATTTTCAAGCTTTTGCTTACAACATCGGTTTAATCTGCAAGTGGCCAAAATCAGCAAAGCCGTCTCTCGAAGTGGAGATGGACCTTTCTATGCTGTGCTCGGCTTAGTGCTTTGGCTGATGGACTCAATATCCGGAAGCCAGTTTTTCTTTGCGGGATTGATGGCATTTGCCATTGAACTTCCTATTTACTGGGTATTAAAAAACGGCTTTAAGCGACGACGCCCTCAAGAGTTGAGTAACTTGCTCACCGCTTTTATCACACCTTCTGATCGTTACAGTTTGCCGTCTGGGCATACTGCGGCTGCATTTATAATCGCGACTCTGATAGGGGAGTTCTACTTCAGCTTTTATCTACTGGCACTGATATGGGCTTCACTTATCGGGCTTTCTCGCATTCTTTTAGGCGTTCATTTTATTACCGATGTGGTGATTGGAGCGGGGCTTGGTCTTATATGTGCCAAAGCCGCCTTGTTGCTTTTGGGTGATGGAGCACTTTGGATATGAAAATACTCTATGGTGTTCAAGGCACGGGAAATGGGCACATCGCGAGAGCAAGGGCGATGGCAAATGCATTTTCCAAACAAGGTATCGAAGTGGATTTTCTGTTTTCGGGCCGAGATAAAGACAAGTATTTTTCCATGGAACCTTTTGGTGATTACCAAACCCGAAATGGGATGAGCTTTATCACCAGTAATGGAAAAATCAATGTTACGCAAACCATTCTCAAGAACAGTTTGCTCAACATAAAGAAAGAAATTGATGGGCTAGATCTGAGTGGGTACGACGTGGTAATCAATGATTTTGAACCGGTATCGGCTTGGGCGGCAAAAAAACAAAATGTGCCTTGTATTGGGCTGAGCCACCAAAATGCTTTTCGCTTTAAAGTGCCCATTAAGGATTCTCGTTGGTTTGATCACTGGATCATTCGCTATTTTGCGCCAACCAGTATGCCTATCGGGTTACACTGGTATCACTTTGACCAACAAATATTGCCGCCAATTGTTCATATCAGCACGGATTTATCGGACGATGCGGATACGTCCATATTGGTATACCTTCCCTTTGAGTCCCTAGAGGATATTCAAGAGTTACTGGATAGGTTTGGCCATCAGCATTTTGATTGTTACCACCCTAGCATTGAGACCCCCCATACTTTGGGGAACATCACTTTTCATCCCCCTTCTCATGAGCGATTTCAAAGCAGTTTGAAGTCGTGTTCAGGGGTGATTGCTAATGGCGGATTTGAGTTGCCTTCAGAAGCGCTGACGCTCGGGAAAAAACTGTTACTTAAACCTCTGAAAGGTCAATTTGAACAGCAAAGTAACGTTGCGACTTTAGAGTATCTAGGGCTTGCATCGGCAATGGATTATCTTGATCCTACCGCTGTGCGTAACTGGCTTGATGAACAAAGTGCAGAAAAAGTGATTTATCCTGATGTCGCAGCCTCAATGGTAAGTTGGATTATGCAGGGGCAATGGGACGGCGTTCAAGAATTGTGCTCTTTGCTTTGGGAACAAGTCGATTATCCGAGTTATGCAACGATTCAAGGTTAGATAAAAGTTTTGATCTCTGAGCCGAAATGGGGTGGGGGCTTAATGATTTAATCGTTGGTCGCCACTTCCATTAACCATTCAAATCGTAAGTCTGCGTTACATTTGTCTCATTCATGAGATGTCCTTTTCTCAATTTTTATCAAAATTCGTGTTTTAGTTTTTTTTAGGCGTAACTATATGTAGTTGATATATATGGTTAAATAATTAAATAGACTAAAAAATGATAATTTAATATTAAACCACTTGTCTTACACATAGTATTTAAGGATATGCTTGAAAAGAGCGAAAGCATTAGTGCAGTAAATACCAATCAAAGGCTTTCGATTAACCGAGGCTAATGCCAATTTAAAAGAATTGTTGATAAGTGAGAGGCAAACCAATGTCGAATAGGATTGAAGCAAATCAAGCTGTAGCAGGTTATCGAATGGAATCAACATTACGTGGTGTGGATCTAAATTTACTCACCGTCTTTGATGCAGTAATGCAAGAGCAAAATATTACCCGTGCGGCGCACAATTTAGGCATGTCGCAGCCTGCTGTGAGTAACGCGGTTGCCCGTTTAAAAAACATGTTCGATGATGAATTGTTTATGCGTCATGGGCGTGGAATACAACCGACGCAACGTGCTCGTCAGCTATTCGGTCCTGTACGGCAAGCACTTCAATTGATCCGTAATGAATTGCCAGGCTCGATATTTAACCCTAAAACGTCATCTCGGCTTTTCCGTTTAGCAATAAGTAGCCCTTGTGATGTACGATTCGCACCCGTAATCATGAATACCATTGCCAGCCAAGCGCCAATGATTCAATTGCAAATGGAATCGGATGTGGATAATGGATTATCGGAAAAAATGCGCTTTCAAGAAGTGGACTTTGTCATTAATTATGAACGCTTCGAGGAAGTGGGCTATTCAAGTACAGAGATCTTCAGTGATGAATTGGTTGTTGTCGCGTCTTCTTCTCATCCACGAATTGATCATGATATTTCTCTCGAAGCACTCCAATCTGAAATGCATGCAACATTGTCCAAAGTAAACGGTGTGCGTTGCTTCTCTGAGCAAGCCTACAAGAATTTGGATTGCCGTAGCGCGTACCAAGGAACAAGTTTAAGCAACATTCTTTACGTTGTAAGCCAGTCTGAACTGATTTCAATTGCACCTAAGTGGCTAGTGGAAAACGCAGTGAATGTGCGGAATTTGAAAGTGTTGGCGTTGCCTATGCCAAATACATCCATTTCAGGCTACCTTAGTTGGCATGAATCCAGTGAGAAAGATAAAGCGCACATCTGGATGCGTGATCAGTTAATGAAGATTTGCGGTGAAACAGTCGCCATTCGCTAAAGAAAATAAAGCACTACGCCGGCATTGTCCGGCGTTCTTTTTATCCAACTATCGAATACCAAATGGAGGTCAACGCTTGGGGAGGATACGGAATTTGAGCTTTTACAATTTATGAGTATTTACAATTTATGAGTATTTACAATTAATGTGGTAAAGCTTGGTCTACATCAGTTGCCTTTTAAAATCCCGCTTGTACACTTGTCACCTGTTCAGCTTACATGTGTTTACTCAAAATACCGCACGGTCTGTAAGGTACATATGATTTAGCAAAGCTGTATGAAGTGTCGTTGGAAATGGCATAAGGAAAAAGCCAATCATCCGAGCCTGAATTAGGAAACTGAGGCGCTGTTAGAGGTAAATATAAACATGTTGAATAAAGACTTTCACATCGTAAAGTGCATTCGAGAGCGAATTGCGCAAGGTGGAGCCAAAACAGCGCTCAAACACAAAGTTTCGGACAAATGGGAAAACATCAGTTGGAAATCGTTCGGTGAGCAGGTTGATACACTTTCTCTGGCGTTATTATCGCAGGGGCTCGATGTTCAGGATAAAGTGGGGATATACTCCAACAATATGCCTGAATGGACGATTGCCGATATAGGCACGTTGCAACTTCGCTGCGTTACGGTTCCAATTTATCCAACAAACACGGCGGCTCAAGCGGCGTATATTCTCGATAATGCCGACATAAAAGTACTGTTTGTTGGTGAACAAGAACAATACGATGCGGCTCTATCCATATTTGAACAGTGCTCACAGCTCAAACTGATCGTTGCTATGTCTAAGGACATTGAGATCGTAGAAGAGTCGAACAGCCTCAGTTGGGAGGCGTTTTTGTCACTGGGGCAGGAACAGATGACCGATGAGCTTGGTCGACGACTGGAAGATATGGATCTAGAGGATTTAACGACGCTTATTTATACGTCTGGCACAACAGGTCAGCCAAAAGGCGTGATGCTCACATATTCAAACATAGCGGCACAGCTTGAAGGGCATGACCGTCGGTTAGGCTTAACGCCAAAAGACGTGTCACTGTGTTTTCTTCCGTTATCGCACGTATTCGAGCGTGCTTGGACATTTTATGTGCTGTATAAGGGCGCAGTGAACTGCTACCTAAAAGACACCATGCAAGTACGAGAAGCGCTTGCCGACATCCGCCCAACGGTAATGTGTGCCGTCCCTAGATTTTACGAGAAAATATTTTCTGCCATCCATGAAAAAGTCTCCAAAGCGCCTGTTATTCGAAAAGTCCTCTTTGCATGGGCTGTCAACATGGGCGCAAAAGTGGCGGAGTGTAAGCGTACCAATACCCAACCTTCTTTCTTGTTAAAACGCTGTCACAAATTGGCAGACAAATTAGTGCTAAGTAAACTCCGCGCGCTGTTAGGAGGAAACATCAACTTTATGCCGTGTGGTGGCGCCAAGTTAGATGAAACCATAGGTCGCTTTTTCCATGCTATTGGTATCAACGTCAAGCTTGGTTATGGCATGACGGAAACAACGGCAACAATCTCGTGTTGGGCGGATGGTTCGTTTGATCCCGATTCCATCGGTACATCAATGCCGGGGGCGCAAGTAAAAATAGGCGAAAACAATGAGATTCTACTTCGCGGTCCTATGGTCATGAAGGGCTACTACAAGTTACCTGAAGAAACCGCGAAAACGTTTGATGAACATGGTTTTCTAAAAACGGGAGATGCAGGAACATTTGATGACAAAGGCAACTTGTTCATTACCGACAGAATTAAAGAGTTGATGAAAACGTCGGGGGGCAAATACATCGCGCCTCAAATGATCGAAGGTGCCATTGGAAAAGACCACTTTATTGAACAGATTGCTGTTATTGCCGATACGCGAAAATTTGTTTCTGCTCTGATCGTTCCGTGTTTTGATTCCCTAGAAGAATACGCAAAAGAACTGAATATCAAATACCAAGATAGAATGGAGCTCATCAAGCATTCTCAAGTCGTTGAAATGTTCGAAAGCCGCCTTGCCGAACTTCAACATGAATTGGCGAAATTTGAGCAAGTGAAAAAATTCACATTACTTCCAAAAGCGTTTTCTATGGATTCTGGTGAGCTAACCCCAACACAGAAACTTCGTCGAAAAGTGATAAACGATCGATATCAAGATGAAATTGAAGAAATGTATACAGAGCTTCCGAATAAAAAGTAATTTGGAATGCAATTAATAAAAAAGCCTGCAATGTTGCAGGTTTTTTTGTTGGTAATAAATATTAATGCCCCTTCTATTTATAAATCATTTGAGAGTGGATTCAATAATACCTTATTGTTTTAAATGTCAATTTATAGTTTTCGATTCATGTCAAAAAATTAAAATAAATAATATTAACGATTGAATGTGTGAAGTACTATTTGTGGAATGTTTATTTGAGTGAAAACTATGAAGTTTATAAGAGTTTTTTCTTATTTGATTGTTTTACTAATTTCATTCGGTAGTTATAGCAACATGTTGGATTTTTTAAAGCCTTATTCTTATACATTGTCACCAAAAATTTCAGGCGTTTTAGAAAAAAGTGGTGAGCCGTATAAAAACTCAAAGATCGAGTTATATGTTGAATTTGGTGAAGTAAATTATACGTTTTATTCAATGTCAGATAATTCTGGTTACTTTTCTTTTGATGAAGTCATTTTAAAGCGATGGACAAAACCATGGGGCATTGACAATAACCTAATGGCTATTAGGTTGGCAACACACTTCAATGGGCAAGAAAAACTGCTCTGGCTTTCGTATTCTGGTAAGTATGATCACAAACCTTATGTTTTAAATAATTTGCCTTCATTAAAGTGTGATTTGGATAGTGGCGAATATGCGTATGGTTTTAAAAATGAAAAAGAGGGTGGAGCACCTTATTGGGTATATGGCATTTGTGAGCTTTACGGATTCGAAGAAATACACAATAGAGATATAGATTAATGACAGTGTTATCACCTAAATTGGCATCATCAGCTGCATACTTACCTTATCAACTAGTCTCACATTCAGGCGCTTTAAGAGTAGAGCCTCATTTGGATAAGCACTTCTCATTTGACAGAACAACGCGAAGCTACGAAGGAAAAACAGGCGGTTTTTTCGGCATTGGTGCTACTACCGCTGGCTTCGCTGTTATTGGTCTTGGTAAAGGGAAATATAAAGACGACTTAGTCATATCTGTGCGCGGTACTAAGCAAAAAAATGATTGGGTAACGAATCTTAACCTTGGAGTTAAAGGCTCACCTAATGGAGCGATAGGTCATGCAGGGTTTATTAATACATTCCATACCCTACGTCCTAAAGTTAAAAGTTTCTTGTTGTCTCAGAAAAAGTTACCTAAACGAATTCACTGCGTTGGTCACAGTTTAGGTGGTGCTTTGGCCTCTCTATTTGCAGATTGGTTGAGAGCTGAACTATCAATGAGAGTGAATTTGTATACATTTGGTGCACCTCGTGTGGGGCACCAAATGTATGCTCGTAAATCTGAGCACGCGAACGATAAAATTTTTCGTTGTACTCATGGGGCTGACCCCGTACCAATGATTCCTTTATGGCCCTTCCAGCATGCACCATATTCTGGCACGGAGTATCGCTTAGACAACAGTTCTGGAATCGACGTTGGAACACACGGTATGGGACCAAATGATAGCCCTGGCTATGTAAATACAGCGAGAAGTGAAAGTTGGACCTCATTGAATGTGCGCTCTAATCATTTTTTAAATAAGCCTGTAAGGTTAAAATTTGAGAATAGAAACCAAGCCACCTTTACGGAATATTGGGCAGACAAGCTTAGTGCTGCGTTAACCACATTGCTAAAAGATGCAGGGTATTTTACTGCCATATCCATGCAGGCAAACATATCTTCCGGTCTTACTTTTTACGATAAGTTGGCTCAGTGTATCGAGAAGGTTGCAGCAGTGTCTGAAAAGCTCGCAGATCAAACAAAAGGCTTATTGGGACACATGTTGGCTTTTGTTGGTCGATCTGTAACGAAAATTACAAACTTAACGGCTAAATACATTCGGTGGGTTTTTGATGTCACACTAAAGAAGCTTTATAACGCTGCTCATCGAGCCATAGATTCACTTGATTAAACAGTGATACCAACAAATAAACTTCGTCGAAAAGTGATAAACGATCGATATCAAGACGAAATTGAAGAAATGTATACGGAATTTCCGAATAAAAAGTAATTAAGCGTTACTTTCCTTTCAAAAATAGCCTGCATATTTGCAGGCTTTTTTGATTTCATAAAGCCAATATCTTTACCACTGTGAATCATAGTTTGTCACATGCGTAAAAAATTTTGAGTTTATTTTTTGCGGTATTTAGGTTTTTTGTTTTATTTATGGTTGGTTTGCTGATTGTATAACCTGCGAAAGGCGTATTCGGCAACATATCGACAAAAATGCGGAAAATGAACCCATAGACAGCCAGCTTCATTCGGATGTACAGTTCAAATGTGATCTTTTTGTTGGTTATGACTGACAAAGAGTACATAGGTGAAAAATTGGAAGTATTTCGAATAGGCTACGAATAAGCCCTAGACTATGTGACATCAAACTCGACAGTTGACCTTACTGTTGTTTGTTTGATAAGGAGAAAATATGGCAATGTTGTCCGGCGCAGAGATGGTTGTGCAATCTCTGATTGAAGAGCAAGTCGATCAAATCTTCGGCTACCCTGGGGGGTCCGTCCTTGATATTTACGATGCTCTGCATGCAAAAACTGAACAAATCAAACACGTATTAGTACGACACGAGCAAGCGGCCACACATATGGCGGACGGTTACGCTCGTTCTACCGGCAAACCCGGTGTGGTACTGGTATGTTCAGGTCCTGGTGCGACCAATACTGTTACAGGTATTGCGACAGCTTACATGGACTCCATCCCGATGATTGTCATTTCTGGTAACGTGCCAAATAATCTAATAGGCAATGATGCCTTTCAGGAATGCGACATTGTTGGTGTATCTCGACCCATCGTAAAACACAGCTTTCTGGTCAAGAAAGCGGAAGATATTCCGGAAACCATTAAAAAGGCATTTTATATCGCGACGACTGGGCGACCTGGTCCGGTAGTGATTGAT
The DNA here is from genome assembly GCF_014694455.1 of Vibrio sp. S9_S30. Classification (GTDB taxonomy): domain Bacteria; phylum Pseudomonadota; class Gammaproteobacteria; order Enterobacterales; family Vibrionaceae; genus Vibrio. Next base: position 230,551 of record NZ_JAAUWT010000001.1, read on the forward strand.
TTGCCTAAAGACGTCATGAATCCGCAAATCAAATTCCCATACAGCTACCCTGAAACGATTGGCATGCGCTCCTATAAGCCAACCACCTCTGGTCATAAAGGGCAAATCAAGAAAGCGCTGAAAGCATTGTTAGAGGCTAAGAAACCGGTATTATACATTGGTGGTGGTGCGGTGATTTCCGAGGCGCATGAGCATATCTTCAAACTTACAGAGGCATTGAATTTACCTGTAGTGAGTACGCTAATGGGGCTGGGGGCGTTTCCGGGAACACACAAAAATGCACTTGGTATGTTGGGAATGCACGGGCACTATGAAGCCAATATGGCGATGCATAACGCTGACCTTATCTTTGGTGTGGGTGTACGTTTTGATGATCGTACGACCAATAACCTTGAGAAATATTGTCCCGACGCCAAAATAATGCACATTGATATTGACCCATCTTCGATCTCTAAAAATGTGAAAGTGGATCTGCCCATTGTAGGTTCAGCAGAAAAAGTGCTGGAAACCATGGTCAAGTTGCTTGTTGAGCAAGATAAATCGAACGATGAAGCCGCGTTAAAGCAATGGTGGAGTGAGATTAAAGTATGGCAAGATAGGAACTGCCTCGCCTATGAAAAGTCACCGGAATGCATTAAGCCTCAGCAGGTCATTGAAACTCTGCACAAGCTAACAAACGGTGATGCCTATGTTGCATCAGACGTTGGTCAGCATCAAATGTTTGCTGCGCTTTACTATCCGTTTAATAAGCCCCGCCGTTGGATAAATTCTGGTGGCTTGGGAACGATGGGTTTCGGTTTACCTGCTGGAATGGGGGTTAAGTTTGCTTATCCAGATGAAGAAGTCGTTGTGGTAACGGGTGATGGCAGTATTCAGATGAATATCCAAGAGCTGTCTACAGCGCTTCAATATGGTATTCCAGTCAAAATTATTAACCTCAATAATCGATTCCTTGGCATGGTTAAGCAGTGGCAAGACATCATTTATCAAGGTCGTCATTCTAACTCCTACATGAGTTCTGTTCCCGACTTTGCTGCAATAGCAGAAGCTTATGGTCACGTTGGTATTCGTATCTCTTCTCCAGACGAACTGGAATCAGGCTTGCAGAAAGCTCTGGATATGAAAGACCGATTGGTTTTTGTCGATATCAGCGTCGATGAGACCGAACATGTATACCCAATGCAAATAAAAGGCGAGGGTATGGATAAGATGTGGCTAAGCAAAACGGAGAGAACGTAATATGAGACATATACTTTCACTACTACTGGAAAACCAGCCTGGTGCGTTGTCTCGTGTTGTGGGTTTATTTTCTCAGCGCGGATACAACATTGAATCGCTGACGGTTTCCCCTACCGATGATGAAACATTATCTCGTTTGAATATCACTACAACTTCCAGCGAAATGCAATTGGAGCAAATTCAAAAGCAATTGCACAAACTGATCGATGTTCTCAAGGTGCAAGAGGTGACTGACCTTGAACACGTAGAAAGAGAGCTCATGTTAATTAAGGTGAAGGCCGATGGCTTCGCGCGAGCAGAAGTTAAGCGAACAGCGGATATTTTCCGAGGTCAAATCGTTGATGTAACCGCCTCTCAGTACACGGTTCAAATGACAGGTACAAGTGAGAAGTTAGATGCCTTCATTAATGCTCTGGCGGAAGTAACGGAAGTGATTGAAGTTGCTCGAAGCGGTGTGGTAGGAATTGCACGAGGCAAGCATTCGCTGAAAGCGTAACCATTTAATGTCTTTTAAGAAAGCCACTTCTTTAAAGAAGTGGCTTTCTTGTTTTATAGGTCAATACAAAGCCACGAGAACCAATAGAGGGCTATTGGGAAGGGTTTATTCTTCTGGTAACACGGACTCAATTTTGCGCTGGGTATTATCCAAGTGCTTGTCCATAACTTGAAGTGCTTGTGCTTCGTTTTTCGCTAGAACCAGTTTCATTAGGTTTTCGTGCTCATCAATGTTGATGAAGGTATTTGACTCAAATTTTTCTGAGTTTAATGCGACATAACGGTAACGTTTTATTTGATTATCTAGCTCAAGGAAAAAACCATACATAGTGTGAGCATTAGAACCTTCGAGTAATGCGGTATGGAAGCGTTGATGACGTTCTTCCCATTCTGAATTGTCGAATGCATTTTCCGTGTGTTGAATACGGGAAAGTTTATGGAAAGCAGACAGAACCTCTAGTTCCCAATTCTCATCACCTTGCTGAATTGCTTTTTTAAGCAAATGAGCTGACGCAATTTTCATGCTTTCGAATAAATCCGATAGTTCACATCGAGTTACTGAAGAGACCCAGCAACCTTTTTGCGGTTCAAGTTGGACGTATTTCTTCCAAGAAAGCTGAACTAATGCTTCACGAATAGGGGAAGCTCCTACTGCATATTTGTCCTTGAGTTCCGCTACAACCAGTTTTTGACCAGGAACTAGAACGCCATTTAAGATATCTTGGCGAATCATTTTTGACACTTTGTCAGTCAGAGTGGGGCTAGACACGATATCCTCATTTGTACTTCATTGCATATTTAGTGTAGTAGGCTTTTCGTAATAAGCTCACATTTACATGTGTCTCATTTTTAACCACATACAGTTCAGTATGTTGAATAATACGTCATGCGGATTATTGGGGCAAGTTTGTTTCATAAAAAAAGAGGGCTAGGCCCTCTTTTTATCAGATGTTAACTTATTGATCTTACAGAACGTGTACAGATGCTGTGTTTGTTGTACCCGATGCAACTAGCGCACCTGATACCATCACAACGATGTCCCCTTTTTTACCAAGACCAGACTCAAGTGCCAGTTCTTTTCCACGTACATAAAATGCATCGGTATTGCTGATTTCTTCAACAACCATTGGTGTAACACCTTTAGTAAGAACAAGCTGAGCAGCTGTCTTAGTGTTCGTTGTCAGAGCAAGAATGTTAGCCGTTGGGAAGTACTTACGTACTGAACGAGCAGATTTGCCGCCTTCCGTTGCAACCACAATCAGTGGTGCCGCCAGCTTTTCTGCTGTGTCTACCGCGCCTTTACATACCGCTTCAGTGATGCGAAGGCGAGGACTGTCTAAACGAGAACCAAGCTCAGCTTCTAACGCTGAATCTGTACGGTTCGCGATTTGAGCCATGATCGTTACGGCTTCAACAGGGTATTTACCTTTCGCCGTTTCGCCAGAAAGCATCACGGCATCCGTACCATCCATGACGGCGTTGGCCACATCGCCTGCTTCCGCACGTGTAGGACGAGGGTTGTTGATCATGGAGTCAAGCATTTGAGTTGCAGTGATAACCATCTTACGAGCTCGGTTACACTTTTCGATCATCATTTTCTGAGCGAAGATGACTTCTTCTGCTGGAATTTCTACGCCTAGGTCACCACGAGCAACCATGATGCCGTCAGAAAGCTCTAGGATCTCGTCGAAGTTATCCACGCCTTCTTGGTTTTCGATCTTAGAGATGATGTGGATGTCCGCCCCACCGTTTGCGTTTAGAAGCTCACGGATTTCACGAACGTCTTCTGCTTTACGGATGAAAGATGCCGCAACAAAATCAACACCTTGCTCACAGCCGAACTTAAGATCGGCTTTGTCTTTTTCAGATAAAGCAGGAAGCTTCACGGAAACGCCAGGAAGGTTCACGCCCTTGTTTTCACCTAGAGCGCCGTTGTTCAGCACTTTACACTTAACTTCTGTTTCTGTTGTTGCGATTACTTCCATTTCGATAAGACCATCGTCTACAAGAATGGTGTTACCGACTGTCAAATCATTAGCGAAACCAGCGTAAGTCACAGCAACTTTGTCTTTGTTGCCAATCACTGTTGCGTCTGTAGTGAAAGTGAATTCTTGACCAGCTACTAGATCAACGTCGTCGCCGTTTTCTAGTTTGATAGTACGAATTTCAGGACCTTTGGTATCGAGAAGAATCGCTAATTGATTGCCAGTGTCCTTCATGACTTGACGGAAGTTGGTAATGCGGTTGCCGTGTTCTTCAAAGTCACCGTGAGAGAAGTTCAGGCGCATTACATTCATGCCTGCATCAACGAGTTCGCGTAGCTTCTCTACTGGTTCAGTTTTAGGGCCAATCGTACAAACGATTTTGGTCTTTTTCATGGAAAATACTCTCCGGTACGTATAGTTGCAATTTTAATTTGGGTGAACCAAAGGAAACGCTCATAAGAAAGAAAATGACAACATTTTCGTAAATTGTGACTTTCTGTAACTTTAGGTGTCAACACCCTTTGGTATCGCAAAATCTTTCAACAAGTTTAGTGTGTATCTGCCTAAACGATATTGATGTAAGTAAATTTTTGCTTATTTAAATCAGCCTAACTGAAATTGATTGCAAAAAAATAACGTGAATTTCTGTAATTTTTTTTCTTTTAGGGTGCGGATTCTACCACCGAATTTCGTCAATATCACGAGTCTAGGTTGTCTTAGAACAAGGTTTTGATGCAAATTGATTTATTTTTCGTTGTAAAAAAAATAGACAGTTATGTTTCAGATCGATTATATTTCTTTCATATTGAAACTTTAAATATCGATTCGAAATGTCAAAGCGAAATACACAACTCAGAAGACACGCCATTGCCAAACTGGTAGAAGAGTGTGGTGAAGTCAGTGTTGAAGATCTGTCTCATCAGTTTGAAACCTCGGAAGTCACGATAAGAAAGGATTTAGCTACGTTAGAGAAAAGTGGTCTTTTACTTCGTCGATATGGTGGTGCGATCGCGTTGCCAAAAGAATCGGTTCATGATGACTTTCAAAATAAAGTTTCAGTTCGAAAGGTTAAGTTGGCGCAGGCGGCTGCTAAATTAATAAGAGACCACAATCGAATTGTCATCGACAGTGGCAGCACGACAGGAGCATTAATTCAGCAGTTAAATGAAAAGAAAGGGCTGGTTGTCATGACCAATTCGCTCAATGTGGCCAATTCACTGAATGAGCTGGAAAGTGAACCAACGTTACTGATGACCGGGGGCACCTGGGATACGCATTCCGAATCGTTTCAGGGGCAGGTTGCTGAATCCGTTTTACGTGCCTACGACTTTGATCAGCTATTTATCGGTGCAGATGGCATTGATCTAGAGCGAGGAACAACCAGTTTTAACGAACTGTTGGGGTTGAGCAAGGTTATGGCGGAGGTGTCTCGGGAAGTCATTGTAATGGTTGAATCTGAGAAGATTGGACGAAAAATACCTAACCTTGAGCTTCCTTGGAAAGAGATTGATGTTCTTGTGACAGACGATAAGGTAAGTGCTGAGTCTGTTTCGGTCATCGAGTCCTACAACGTTAAAGTTATCCAAGTTAGCTAATTTGCTTGCTGGATCTAAAGATCCTAAAAAATACGATGAATAAATTGGAGTTTCTATGTGTGGAATTGTAGGTGCTGTTGCGCAGCGTGATGTGGCTGAAATTTTGTTACAAGGATTACAACGGTTAGAGTACCGAGGGTATGATTCGGCCGGCGTTGCGGTCATTGATGCCCATTCGAACATTCAGCGTTTACGCAAGGTTGGTAAAGTTCAGAACTTAGCAGACAGTATAGATGTGAATGCCTTTTCAGGTGGTACAGGTCTGGCTCATACACGCTGGGCAACACACGGAGAGCCTTCTGAAGCTAATGCCCATCCACACATGTCTAGTGAGCGCATAGCCGTCGTGCACAATGGGATCATTGAAAATCACCAAATACTACGAGAGACACTTCAAGCTCAGGGATATCAATTTCACTCTCAAACGGATACCGAAGTCATTGCGCATCTTGTTGATCTTGAATTGAAGCGAGCCAGTTCATTGGTTGAAGCGGTTCAATCTGCTGTTAAGCAATTGGAAGGGGCTTATGGAATGGTAGTGGCCGATCGAGAGCAGCCGGAAAGATTAGTCGTCGCACGGTCAGGCAGCCCACTGGTTATTGGTTTAGGGGTGGGGGAGAATTTTCTAGCGTCCGATCAATTGGCTTTGTTGAATGTGACGCGCCGCTTTATCTACCTTGAGGAAGGAGATGTCGCTGAAATCACGCGTCGTGATGTGAATATTTTCGATGTGGATGGAAATGCGGTCAAAAGAGAAGCAAATGAATCGTCAGTGGAACAAGATGTGGCCGATAAAGGTCAGTATCGTCACTATATGCAAAAAGAGATACACGAACAGCCCGTTGTTCTCAAAGATACTCTGGAAGGGCGAGTGACCGCGAGCTCTATTCTTCTAGAATCATTTGGCGCAAACAGTGTGGAAATGTTTAATCAAGTGGAGCATGTACAAATTGTCGCTTGTGGAACGTCATTCAATGCTGGAATGGTGGCAAAGTATTGGTGTGAATCATTGGCAAAAGTGAGCTGTGATATTGAAATTGCGTCTGAATATCGATATCGCCCATTTGTGACTCGACCTAATAGTCTTTTAATTACCATTTCTCAGTCGGGGGAAACCGCCGATACCTTGGCTGCGCTTCGCCTAGCAAAAGAGAAAGGCTATATGGCTGCGATGACCATCTGCAACGTACCGGGTTCGTCCTTGGTTCGTGAATCGGATTTTGCCTTTATGACGCGGGCAGGAGCGGAAGTTGGAGTGGCTTCAACGAAGGCATTTACAACTCAACTGGCGTCATTACTGATGTTTGTTACAGCGCTGGGCAAACAAAAAGGAACGATTGATCCGACCAAAGAAGCGGAAATCGTTAAGTCGTTAAATACTTTGCCCGTTCAGTTAGAAAATGCACTCACGAGCAATGCCGTTATTGAATCACTGGCGGAAGATTTTGCGGATAAGCATCACTCTCTATTTTTAGGGCGAGGCGAGTTTTTCCCTATTGCTGTTGAAGCGGCATTAAAGCTTAAAGAGATTTCCTATATTCATGCCGAGGCTTACGCCGCAGGTGAACTTAAGCACGGTCCTCTAGCGCTAATTGATGCAGAAATGCCAGTGATTGTCGTTGCACCAAGTAATGATTTACTGGAGAAGATAAAATCCAACATTGAAGAAGTTCGAGCGCGTGGTGGGCAATTGTATGTTTTTGCGGATGCGGATGCGGGCTTTGAAGAAAGTGATGGTCTGAAAATCGTCACCATGCCGCATGTTGATGAGGTGATTGCCCCCATTTTCTATACAGTACCCATGCAGTTGCTGTCTTACCATGTTGCCTTGATTAAGGGGACAGATGTCGATCAACCCCGTAACCTAGCGAAATCAGTGACGGTTGAATAGTGACACCTTTTTACTGGGTCGCTGACTGGGTTTCGCCAGCGACCAGTATGTTTTAGTCTAAAAAGCCAGTGCTGGTGGATTCTAGCGATCACCGTTTCTGTGCTTGAAGGAAATGCATCTTCTTTTTCTTGAATTTATTTTCTATGGGTTTTTACTTAAAAAACCAGTCATAACATTTAATGTTGAAAGTGTGGTATGACTAGCGTGGATGTGTGTCTATTATGGTTTTTTTAACGTATTTATGTATCCCAAATATAATTTATTGATTTGTTAAATTAGGGACTAAAATCTATATAAAATGGATTGCTCCTATTTTATTGTCTTTATTATTTATGCTTACTCCATGCGTATTCAGCTATCCCCCATCCCCCTTTCTTTTAATGTCCTGATATTTATAAGCTTATTCACTCGCTCAGCATTTATTGGTAATGTTATGGTTGGCTATGAAATGTTATCTAAACTTCAGCGTGACCTAGCGGCTGCGCAATATAAGTGATGTGTATTTTAACCAAGTCTAGCTCGCGATTGGTTTTTCTTTGCTATTGATATTCAACTTATTTATCGATAATAAAGGTTAAAAAAAGGAGCAACGAATGTCGCTCCTTTATGGTGTTATTCGTAGTTTATGTATGCTTTGAGAGAAATATCCGTCCAGTCTCGCATTTTTTTAAGGTAATTTGTCTGAGACTGAATGATCTCTTTGGCTAACTCATCTTTATTGGCTTGCTCTTGCAGTAATTCATCTGTGGCGTTGCGCATGGCTGCCAGTACTGAAGGTGGGAAGTCACGCACTTTGATATTTGGATATTCACTTTTCATGGTTGCCCAGCTATTGGCGTTTGCATCCATTGCTTGGGTATACATATCGAACGCCGTCACACGGAAGGCGGTTTCCAAAATGACTTGCAGATCTTTTGGAAGTGTTTCCCAGACCTTTTTATTTACAAGAAATTGAGTTTCACTTCCCGGTTCATGCCACGCAGAATAGTAGTAAGGTGCGATTTTTTGAAAGCCCATTCGGAGATCGAAAGCTGGACCGACCCATTCAAGTGCATCAATTGTCCCCCGTTCTAGCGAGGTATAAAGTTCTCCTGGTGCAATATTTGTTGGTTTTGCCCCAATTTTTGCCATAACTTCACCAGCAAAACCTGGAATTCGAATTTTCAAACCCTTGAGATCTTCTACAGAGTTGATTTCTTTTTTAAACCACCCACCCATTTGAATGTCGGAGTTGCCACCAGGGAAGGAAAGTAGGTTATGAGGGGAATACACTTTTTGCATGAGCTCCATGCCACCGCCTCGATAAAACCATGCGTATTGCTCTGTTGACACCATGCCAAATGGCATAGAAGAAAAGTACAGTGTATTAGGTACTTTACCCTTCCAGTAATAAGAGCTGGAATGCCCTAAGTCATATTGACCGGATTTGACCATATCAAAAATGCCTAAAGGGGCTTTGTGCTTATTTGCTGAATCCACTCGAATATCGAGGCGACCATTGGACATTTCCTTTGCCAATTTCGCCATATTTTGGGTGGCATCTCCAAGGATGGGTGTATTCGGTCCCCAAGTTTCCGCCAGTTTTAGTCGGTAGACTTTTTCAGCGCCATTCACGCTTAACGGTAAAGCGAGTGCAGCGACTAAGGTAATGAGGGTTTTGTGTAGACCTTGTTTTAGTTTCATTATTATTCATCCTGATGATTCATCCTACTCCATGGACGAATCAGCATAGAGACAAACAATGAAGAATAGAAATAGTAGGTTGGTTTCCCAACTGAGTGATTATGCTGTCGAGTGTTATTTTATGGGAATATTGATGTGACAAGGGTGGGAAATGTGAGTTATTCACCTAGGTTTCGTAATGTGGGTAGTCGGTTATTTGGTGCTTGAAATGATATACATATCACGCTTTCTTTTCACCTAACGTTGATTCAGTCATGACCTTTTTATTGAAAGATACAAGAGTTCTATAAAATGATTCTGCTGTTGTTTTTGAAAGTCTTTATACTCACTAGGTAAATAAGAATACGGTTAAGGAGAGACATTTTGGGGTTAGATACAGCTTATATACCAGTAGCGAAGCAGGACATCGATTTTTTTGTTGGTGATATTGTACAACAGCCGAATCTATTGGATAGCCGAATACAGTTACTTACTCAATCTAGAGAAGATATAGGGTTTCTAAGAGATAGCGTATACAGCAACATATTCGCTCAAAATGAAGAACAACCCTTTGATAAGTATTTGGGTTTCTCAGCTTGCGGCATTTTGGCTTATTTGCACCCTTATTATTATGATAGGGGGCAATCTCTTATGAACATTGCGTTTAACCATCGCAATTTTTCTGAGCCTCTTTTAGCTTTATTCGATGATTTTTCTTTGTGCTTTCCCACCGTGAAGCATTGTGGTGATTCTGGCGACGCCAACTATCGCTCTGGAGTCTACATTCGAGAAGAGAATGTTGGGGAGCTACTTCGACTGTTATCTCAAGGAGAATTAAAAGAGAGTTTAGAACTGGAGGAGCCAAATGGGTTGTTAGCTGCACTAAAATATGCTGATAAGCATCACACCGGTATTCTTGAGGTATTTGATATTCATGTTCCTATCTCTGGAGATTTTTACACCAGCACGTTTAACCTTCGGGCTGCTTATCTTAAGAATCTGGATGATGAAATCACGGAACGTGATTGTGATTATACTGGGTTCACCATAGGTATACCGGTGCCTTCTTCTAGCACTATAAGCTGTGATGATTTAGGTAAGATGGTCTATGAGTGGATGGACAATGAAAAGTTACTACCAAGACATGAAAAAGACTCGAGTTTTGATAGGAAAACCGCCGGTGAAATCAAAATGTCGATGATTTGTCAGGAACTTACACCGCTCATTATGATTGGAACAAAGCAGAATATTTTTTTACATGACTCTGATGATTATTTTGAAAAGCTAAGAGCTTCACTGTCTGAATACTTCACTCAACGAGGGGTAGAGGCTAATTTTTTCATTTCCTCTCATGATGAAAATGAAGTGCCAGAGGATATACGTTCGATCAAAAATGCGAGTGTTTTTTATAAAATGAAGCCGAGTTTTATACTAGGGAGCCACAAGTGGAGTTTCCAATTTGATGAGCAAAATGTAGACATGAAGCTTGGTTTAAAAGGAGAACTTGAAGTTGCTCTAAATGGTAGGGTAATCGATAAATTTAAGGTAAGTTTCTCAGACGTTCACAGAACAGTTTATTTTATTGATGGCAACTGGTACACCATCCGTGTCAAGAACACAAACCCAGTTGCAGGGGAGCTGGATATACAGCTTCATAAAGGACTATTCTTACAGGCTCAGTTTAAGTTTCTTCAGGGATCGGAAGTTTACTCTAAATTACACAATGGCATCTTAATGCTTGGAGAAGCGCTTACCATCTTCTTTGGCGTTATGGTTTTTATGTTTCCAAGGGCATACGTCATTCTTCCTCTATTCATGCTATTGAGCGCAATGTATAAATACAATAAGAGGCATCATTTTATGCTTCGACCAGTGTCAGTTGACATCACCGAAGATGAGGCTATTTCTGATTAGCTTATCTCTATGCTGGAGTGATCAAACTATTAATGCGTTGGTGTCTACTTATCTGTCAGCTATGTTATTGAAATATAGTGCTTTGCCTCTTTGAGGTAAGACATCTGCTTCGAGAACGGTTTATTTAGTGCCGATCTCGAAGCAGACAATAGCCTGAGTTATCCAAATCTGAGGTTAGTTAATATTCCATCCTATTGACTTGTAAAACAAAGCGTTGACCAAATCGGTATTGCTATAGCGTCGCTCTAAGTGAATGTCTCCACAATGGGTTTTAGTGATGCTAGGCTTACGCCCCAACCTTAATTTAGCTGCACATCGGCTGAAGTTTGGGAATATCTTCTGCCACATCTTCAATAAGCTGTTCTAACAAATCGGTATTATCAATCATGTGCCCTGTAATGATGAGGTGCGCATGCTTGGCGGAGTTCGCCAGCCCGTACTTACGCCACACTGCCTCTGTAGGCGTTGGAAATACCACAATCACTGAGTTGGGGTTACGCCAAGCCGCCACCCCTTTACTCTGAAGCTTCTCTACGGCGTATTCTGCTAACCTAAGGCAGCGCTTCACACGCAGTTCCTTTTCTTGCTCGGTACTGCTTTTTATTGCATGCCACATCATTAATGGAGTCAAACCATTGCGAGATCCGGTAATGGTTTTGTCGATTGCCACAATGTAATCCACGGCAACGCTAATATTTTCGACGTAAGACTTTTTGGTGAGCACGATGCCACAAGGAATCGGTGCCCCAATCATTTTATGACCAGAAACCGAAATCGAATCGATGTCATCAGAGAAGCAGTATGGTTGTGGAGTATCGACAAAAGGTAGGATCATGCCATGAAAAGCGGCATCGACATGAAGGTAGTATTCTTCCCTTTGGAAGCCTGCATTCGATAAGATGCGCTTAATTTTGACAAGATCATCCGTTGCGCCATACAGAGTTGTGCCAATATTTGCAAATATGATCGGATTGGCTTTTCCATTCGAAGCAATATGCTTTTCAAGGTCGTGATAGTCCATTTCGCCATTTGGCAGGCTTTTCACGACTCGGTGTTCGATTCTTAATAGTCGAACGATTTTGGCGACGGAGTAGTGTGTGTCTTCCGAGAAGTATAAGATGCCCTTAGGGAACATTTCACGTGCTAGGTAGCACCCGTACATGTTGCCTTCTGTACCGCCATTGGTTACGTATCCCCAAGCATCGTCAAAGGGCAATTGGAACTTATCTGCAAAATACGCCATCACTTCTTTTTCAAAGTGGAACGTATTTAATCGATAGTTTGAAGTTTCTGCCCAATCTCCACAGTTGTTAAATGAAAACTGCCAGAATGCTTCGAGCTCTTTGTAGTTAAAGTCGGCTGCAACAGGGTATCCAATATTGTTGTATTGGTGCGTTTTACAGTAATCAAAGAATTCTTGAAGCGTTTTCTGGTCTTGTGGAGATAATGACATTTATATACACCCAATTACATATCAATATACATCTAATGAAGATGCTAGCAATTGATGTTAGAGCGAACAATAAATGTAACTTGATTGACATATCTCATCTTAAGTTGGTTTTGTAAATTATTTTTTACGGCGCTTTGGTTGAACCCCAAGAATCCAATTTAATACTGATCTATTCGTGTTCGTTATACCTCATCACACTGATTAACGTTATGTTTTGTTAAGTAGCAGCGAGCTTTTTCTGCCCCCATGTATCTTGCTAATGTTTTTATTGGCACATTTCGAAGATCAACAAGAATAAGACCGTCGAGCGCGTTATTGAATGCTGGATCAACATTGAAGCTGACCAACTTTCCGTTAAGACCAAGATATTGACGCAGCAAGACGGGTAACGTTTTTCCGTCATCTATTCTTGCGATCACTCTAGAGAGAAGTTGAAGATCGCCAAGGGGCGTAAGCATGCTCGGGTTCCATCCATGGTCTTCACTTTTTAAAGGGTTAGTGGGCTTAACATAATACGCATTGGCTGAATCGTAATGGTGCATTGTCATCGTTTCAGTGAGTAACTTTCTTGTTGTACTGCTGTAATCACTACTGATGCTCACCGGACCAAAGAGATGAGTGTATTCTGGGTTTCTGTGAATGTACTCTCCTATCCCTTTCCATAACAACAATAGGGCGCTCATACTGCGCTGATAATCCTTGGCAATAACAGAGCGACCCATTTCAATGCACTTGCCAGTCTTGCTCATGTTTTGAATGAACCGGTGTTTGTATTGGAACAACGTTCGGGAATAGAGCGCATTAAGTCCCCCTTTTTGCATCAGATGATCCACAACGCCTAGGCGATATGCGCCAACTAAACACTTTTTATCGTTGTCCCAAACAAACAGGTGCAAATATTCCTGATCAAAAGCATCCAAGTCTAGAGCTCGCCCAGTACCTTCCCCAACTAGCCGGAAGTTGGCTTCCCTTAGCCGACCGATTTCATGTAAAAGGATCGGGATGCTTTTTGAGTGGCAGCAATATACGGAAAATTGATTGCTATCAAAAAGGTGCGCTTCGTCTGGTAGATTGTGTAGATCTTCCAGTAGTTCGTGTACTGGAAGTTGAGGTGCAATTGGGGTAGGCGGGCGGTACGTTGACTCGGTTTCTAATGGAGGAGAGTCATGCTTGATTGCCCTTGCTGGTTTTAAAAGGTAAGTATTTAGGCGCAGATAATTGATCAATTCAGAATCGCAAAGAGATTGAATTTCTTTGTATTGAATGGGTTCGCCAATATGGATTCCTATTTTACATTCGCGCTTGTTCAACAGCTCTCGTCCTAACATGAGCGTACGGAGTAAAGGGTGAATTTTTCCAACCATATAGAAGCGACGAGAGTTTTGACCATCAATAAAACACGGTACCGTCGTTGCTTTGCTCCTTTTGATAAGAGTGCTGACAGATCGGCTCCACTCTTTATCTTGCAAGTGTGTCTTTGTACGTTTTCTTTCTATGCGAGACACTTCCCCTGCTGGAAAAACGAGCAGTATCCCTCCATTGGTTAAGTGTCTATGTGCATTACGCAACGCTTTGAGATTCGCTTTGTGGGCTTCTCGGCCTTCAAATACATCGACACCAATGAAAAGTTTATCCAATTCTGGAACCGTTTTGAGGTACTGATTTGCCAAAATCTGAACATCGGGTCGAATGGTAAGAAGAAGCTCTGCCAATATGACCCCTTCGACACAACCAAGTGGATGGTTGGCAACCACAACCGTTGCTCCCGATTTTGGCACGCTGCCTAATGTGCCTTGCAGTAGCTGGTATCCGATCCCCAATTTCTCTAATGTGAAGCGCAAGAATTGTGCTGTATCACACCCCGCCGGACGCTGAGCATAAAATTGGTCGAGTTGTGTTAATCCTGTTGCCCATTCCGCAACGGCTTCGCCAATTCCAAATGGGGTTTTCCTTGGGATTTTGAATGGACTGCTGACTGTCATGCGAACCTCTAAATCATTATTGATAACTTAATTTTTCATTTCAACCATGTGAAATTAATGAGTTTTAATTTTTAGGCTATTGAATATTTTACTTATAAAGTTACGTGATTCGACTCACCTTATATCTACATTTTTATGAGTAGATAGCCCATATGCTATGACGAAGAAGTGACAGTTTGGCTTCGATTGCAAGTCGAATAGGTGACAATTGAGGTTAGATGTAAGCGTTAAGTCTGTTTTGGGTGATGGTTGGTCGGAAGTGCTCCCCAAAAAAGTGTATAGAAATGTAATAATGATAAATTTTGAAATGCTAAAAAATAACTCAGTCGCAAAAATCTTAACAATGCATCGCACTTATATTTGAATATGCTAATTTAGTTGTGTGGTACATGAGATAAGCCCATTACCACACTATTACAATATAATGATATCTCGCTTACTGCTGCTTGGATGGCGGGCATGTTAAGATTTCTTGCTCGCCAATTTACATCTTTTTTTCCTTATTTCCTTCTTTCTTTAGTTATCTATTTTTTATCAAAATATTAATTTTAAATATGCAAATGAAATTTAATTACATGTTTCTTTAGGCTTGGCATCTTTGCTTTTTAAATTAAAAAAATATGAGATAAAAATTTCTTAGTTAAAATATTGAGATTAAATAATTTAATTATTTTTTTGTTATTGAAATTTGGTTGTTAATTAGGGTTTTTATTTATTGATATTAATATTTTTATTGCAAGATGGTAAATATGATCTCATTATTTATATGTCGATAGAGATGTAAATGTTGGCTCAGGTAAGCATATGCAGCGGAGTGATCATGGAACGATTTATCAACAAGTTTACACTTTCAAATGTCATTATTGGCGCCCTTCTTTTTATTGGGTTAATTCCAGCTTTGATTTTAGGTTTATGGTCATCTGGCTTGGCAGAAGACGCGCTGAGAAAGCGTTCTTATGACCAGCTTGAAACGGTTCGAAGTATTAAGCAATCGCAGATCCAGAGTTTCTTTAAAGAGCGCGAAGGGGATATGGATGTACTCTCTGAAGTCGCGAATACTTTACAACTGGAAGCCTTTCGAAAGCTCAACGCTGTTAATCAGTCTCAGAAATCTCGGGTTATCGACTATTTAGATCAGTTAAAATCGGGTCTCTCTCTTCTCGCCGAATCAAAAATGGCGGAAGAAGCATTACAGATGTTTTCGCATGATTCGTATGGCGACGAAATGTGGGAATACCATGTCACCATGTTTCAAGATGAAATGAATGCCTATGTAAAACATTTTGGCTGGTATGACGTATTTATGATCACGCCAAATGGGCAAATTATATATACCAGTGCCCGTGAAAGCGATCTTGGCAAAAACGTAGACTCGAAGATGCTGGTTTATTCGGGGTTAACAAAGGCATTTCATCAAGCTGTCGATAAGAATATCGAAGAAGGTCAAATTGTTGTAGGGGATTTTACCCTTTACGAACCTTCTAATAATGAACCAGCTGGCTTCTTCCTCTCAGCTGTTAAAGACATTTCAGGTAACGTTGCTGGGTATGTCGCGCTTCAATTCCCAATCAGTAACGTTAACCGTATTGTTAGCCAGTCTCAGGGAATGGGAACGACGGGTGAAACGTATTTAGTGGGACCAGATAAGCTTATGCGTTCCGACTCCAAGCTGGATCCTAAAGAGTACTCCGTTGTTGCATCATTCAAAAATAACCGAAAAGTAGAAACCGATGCGGTAAAAATGGCGCTTAGTGGGCGTAACGGACAGGGCATTTTCAAAGACTACAACGGCAATTTGGTCTTATCTGTATGGGACATTATTCGCGTTTCAGATGAACTGAACTGGGTCATTGTGACTGAACAAGATGTTGCTGAATCGTTTGTATCCAAAGACCTTGATGGCGTGGAGTTTTATAGCAAGTACATTAAAAAATATGGTTACTATGACCTCTTTTTAATTGAACCAAACGGAGAGGTATTTTACACGGTAGCAAAGGAGCCCGACTATCAATCCAATATGCTTCATGGTGAATATTCTGATTCCAATTTAGGTAGACTGACACGGAAAATTTTGGATAACCAACAGTATAGTATTGCGGATTTTGAACCCTATGCGCCATCTAATGGAGCTCCAGCTGCGTTTATCGGTCAGCCTGTTCTAGATAGCCAAGGCAATCTCATCATGGTGGTCGCGCTTCAGTTATCGTTAGAGGCGATCAATAACGTGATGGCGCTAAGAACGGGAATGGGAGAAACAGGAGAGTCCTACTTAGTTGGGCAAGATTTTCGTATGCGTTCCGATTCGTTTTTGGATCCAGAGGGTCGAACGGTGAGCGCCTCATTTGCAGGCAATGTGCAGAATAATGGTGTTAAAACGGAAGCGACGATAGACGCATTGCAAGGCAAATCGGGAGGTAAAATCATTGAAGATTACAATGGCAATCGTGTTCTTTCCTCATTCGCGTCTTTGGATATCGGGGATTTCAAGTGGGCATTGGTTACCGAAATTGATGAATCTGAAGCCTTTTCTGCAGTGAAGTCGATTCGTACGAGTATCTGGACGTTGTTGGCTGGTACCGTCGTCCTTACCGTTGGCTTTGCCATCTATCTTGCGAATGCCATTAAGCGACCACTTGGCGGCGAACCTAAAGAAATGATTCAACTGGCTCAACAAATTGCACATGGTGATTTGACGTATCGTTTCGATCAGCAGACATCATCTGAGACGTTATATGGCGCATTGCGCGATATGTCTGAAAAGCTGACGGCGCTGATTGTTCATATTCAGCAGGCAGCAAATTCATTGTCTTCGACAGCGGAAGAAACGTCTATTGCATCAGAGCAAACTACGGCGGCAGTCAGTCATCAACATCAAGATATAGAAAGTGTTGCGACGGCGATCAACCAAATGTCGAGCACGATTGCGGATGTTGCAAGAAGTACCACAGGGGCGGCAAACGCGGCTCAAGAGGCACATGGAAAAAGCAACATAGGCCAGAAAGTATTAGTCGATAGTGAAACAGCTTTGAAGCAATTGGTTGACGATGTGAAATCCACGAATGAAAACATGATCGTGCTCAAGGGTAAGAGCGGTGAAATTGGTCATGTGCTTACAGTGATTCAAGAAATTGCCGGGCAAACCAACTTGCTCGCATTAAATGCCGCCATTGAAGCTGCGCGGGCAGGTGATGCGGGAAGAGGGTTTGCCGTCGTTGCAGATGAAGTCAGAACTCTTGCTCAGAGAACCCAAGCCTCTGCCTCGGATATTCAAACCATGATCACAGCCGTTCAGAGTGCCGCTGATTCTGCGACACGTAATATGGCGAAAAGTGAAGAACAGGCCACCATTACCGCGGAATTAGCCGATCGTACAAGACAGGCATTTATTGAGATAACAGACTCTATAGGACAAATAGATGACATGATGACGCAAGTCTCCGCTGCGTCTGAGCAGCAATCTCAAGTAACGGAGGAAGTGAACCAGAGCGTTTTACGCATCAGTGAGGCATCCACGCAAACCGCAGCCAGTGCCGAACAGCTATCTGGTGCCAGCCAAGAAGTTGCCCTATCCGCCGAAAACCTCAGTGAATACACGCATCAATTTAAGGTGTAGATTCTATGGATGGTTCCAACTTCATTAATTTTATTGTGGCAAGCGTGGTTATTTCTAGAACGCAATATGCCATTTCTGTCTCTTGTTGATAAATTCGATATGAAGATAAAAACATAGGGACAACAAAGTGAAATTAAAAAATACGGTTTTGGCTTTAGGAATCATAAGCGCATTTAATGCGGCGGCTTCTTCTGAGCTGCCAGTGAGAGTCCCAACCTCATCCTCACCGGAAAGAATTGTCGGTGGTACCAAATCCACTAAAGGTGAGTGGCCTTTTATGAGCGCACTGGTCGCTAAGGGAAAAGATGCCTATTCATCACAATCATGTGGTGGCAGCTTCCTCGGTGATCGCTATGTATTAACGGCTGCTCACTGCGTGGAGAACGTTAACCCAGAAGAGTTAGATGTAATCGTTGGGATATATGATCTTGCAAAGGAGAGTTCTCAAGGAACGAGAGTTGGTGTCCAGAGTATTTATACTCATGAGCTCTACAGTGATCCAACGAATAATTATGATGTCGCGGTTATTGAGCTCGATCAGGCAATCAACTCAGATGCTGTTTTATTGGCCGCGAACAACCAAGAACCTTTGATTGGAGAAATCGTTACGGTTATCGGTTGGGGGAATCTGCAGCCTAACAGTGACCTGAAAGGCATTTTTCCTTCGGAGTTGTACGACGTGGATTTGCCAATTGTTTCTCGTTCTACGTGCAAAGCAGCAGGTGACGATTACAGCAGTATTAATGAAGCCGCCATTTGCGCTGGCTTTAGCGATGGCGGAAAAGATTCATGCCAAGGCGACAGTGGCGGTCCATTAGTTCAAGATCTCAGTGGAACGCCGACTCAGGTGGGGATTATCAGTTGGGGTGACAGCTGTGCACAAGCGGGGAAGTATGGTGTATACACAAATGTTGCTTACTTAAATGACTGGATTACCGCTCAGATGAACGGTGTTAGTTATCGTCAGAATGTGTACTTTGGTTTTAAAGAAGTAGGAACCAAGATCCCTAAAACCGTGACGGTTAAAAACAATGAGATCACACCATTTCGTGTTTCGAGTGTCTCTTCCTCTGACCTTACCCAGGTGAGAATCATTGAGAATCAATGTGAGATGGTTGGCGATCTTCAGCAAGGCGAGAGCTGTAATGTTACTGTTGAAGTGACGGTTCCTTTAGGTAAAGGGGAGGCTGAAATTGTTGTTAACACCACTCATGCCGATAAAAGCGAACTGAAAACCACATTCCACTCCTACGGCTTGGTTGCCGCAAGTGGTGATGTGAAAAGTTTTGTAGGGCTAGGAGACGCGGTTTACGCCAATGCTTCACCATGGGAAGTCTTTTCTACTGATACGTTGAAAGCAGGGAGTACACCTAGAGGTCAAAGTTCTTTGCTACTAATCGAAAATGTAGGAAAAGGGGAACTGACTTTTGATGCCAGAGTATGGATACAGCAAGACACGGGTTACTTTAAAATGTACGTAAATGAGAACTTAATTATTGAGTTTACTGGGTACGATGAGAGTTATTACATTTCCAGTGTGAATCTGAGTCAAAACAGCAATGACATTATGTTTGTCTATGAAAGAGGAGCCATCGATTACTCATCAGATTACGATACCGTGTATCTTCAAAATATCAAACTGGTTACACCTGATTCAGGTTCTTCAGGTGGTAGTCTTTCATTCGGTTGGCTATTGTTGTTACTGCCTTTTGCCATGTTCAGAAACCGGAGAGCATACCAGTGAAAGTGATAAAGATACTACTCCTTGCAACAATTGCTTTTACTGGGCTTGTAAGCTGCGCGAGTGAGGCCACTCCACATGTGTCTGTGAATACCGTAGAAGGAAAAATTGAGCCGTTAGTGTCATCAAAGCGTTGGGAGCACTTACTGATATTTGTCGCGCAATCGACAGGGTGTACTGATGATAAAAGCTTTGAACTTCAAATAGACAAAGTGGAAGCAGGGAAAGTGAGTGCCAGCGTTATTCGAACGAAACCTGACTATTGCAGAAGAGCGCCAATGTTTGAGGAGTTTCAAATCTCGCTACCTAATGAATTAGATGATGTAGAGGTGGTCGTAATCAATCCAGAGGTTCCCCCTTCTGAAAAATAACGCGAGAAGATGACTGATTCAATCTCTATAAAAGCCATGCGACTGCATGGCTTTTTTCATTACGATAAAACTATCCTTGCTAAGTGGATATAGAAATGAATCTTCCGAGGGAAGATGTTATGAAAACAGGAAGCCAAACAGCAAAAAGCCTGAGAAGTGAAATCACTCTCAGGCTTTTCTGTATGTGGTGGCCCCTCGCAGACTTGAACTGCGGACCAATCGATTATGAGTCGACTGCTCTAACCACTGAGCTAAGGGGCCAGTAGGTGGATGATTATAGGGGAAGGCTAAGGGTGTGTCTAGATAGTGAGGGGGTAATTTATGTCTAGTTTTTGAGCACTTAGAACATTGGAAACAAAAAAGGTGAGCAAGTGCTCACCTTTTGTACATATTTGAGTTTGCATTACTCATCCAAGAAGCTACGAAGTGTTTCCGAGCGGCTTGGGTGGCGAAGCTTACGAAGTGCTTTAGCTTCAATCTGACGGATACGTTCACGTGTTACGTCAAATTGCTTACCCACTTCTTCCAGTGTGTGGTCGGTATTCATATCAATACCAAAACGCATACGAAGTACTTTTGCTTCACGAGGGGTCAGACCTGCCAGCACGTCTTTGGTGGCAACGCGCAAACTGGTTGAGGTGGCTGAATCCAAAGGAAGTTCAAGTGTTGTATCCTCAATAAAGTCACCAAGATGCGAATCTTCATCATCACCGATAGGGGTTTCCATCGAGATGGGCTCTTTCGCGATTTTAAGGACTTTACGGATCTTGTCTTCAGGCATTTGCATACGTTCTGCCAATTCTTCTGGAAGAGGTTCACGACCCATTTCCTGAAGCATTTGACGAGAGATACGGTTTAGCTTGTTGATCGTTTCAATCATGTGGACAGGGATACGAATAGTTCGTGCCTGATCAGCGATTGAACGTGTGATTGCTTGGCGAATCCACCATGTAGCGTAAGTTGAGAACTTATAACCACGACGATATTCGAACTTATCCACCGCTTTCATCAGACCGATGTTACCTTCTTGAATCAAGTCCAAGAACTGTAATCCACGGTTGGTGTATTTCTTCGCGATAGAAATAACAAGACGCAAGTTTGCTTCAACCATCTCTTTCTTCGCACGGCGGGCTTTTGCTTCACCAATAGACATGCGACGGCTGATGTCCTTGATGCTTTGAACTGGAAGAGAGGTTTCCTCTTCGATGTTCTTTAGCTTCAAGATGCAGCGGCGTATTTCTTCCTCGTTACGTTTGATCTTAGCGGCGTAGGGTTTGTCTGAAGACAGTATTTTGTCTAACCATGCTTCTGAAGATTCGTTACCAGTAAACAGAGCGACAAAAGATTTCTTTGGCATGTCACCGTATTCAACACATGCACGCATAATGAGGCGTTCTTGTGTGCGTACGCGATCCATAGAAGTGCGAAGCTCATTGACAAGGTAATCAAACTGTTTTGGAATCAAACGGAACTGACGGAAAATATCGAGCAGCTCTGTCGCCGCTTCACCCGCTAGAGCGATATCTCGGCCTTGTTCGTTGATTTCAAGTTGAAGGTTTTGGTAAGCGTTGCGTAGCTCAGAAAATTTCTCTGCGGCTAGCTCTGGGTCAATACCAGTATCTTCTTCTTCATCGTCGCCAGAGTCAGCGTCGTCTGTATCTTCGTCTTCTAGATCTTTTTCTGCAAGTTCTGAACCGATGTGTGTTGCCGTTGGTGCAGTCGTTTCTTCGTCGTTAGGATCAACAAAACCAGAAATGATGTCGGTCAGGCGCAATTCTTCAGCTTGAACTTTGTCGAACTGCTCAAGAACATAAGAAATGGTGCCAGGGTATTCGGCAACAGAACACTGAACTTGGTTAATACCATCTTCAATGCGTTTTGCAATATCGATCTCGCCTTCACGAGTCAACAGTTCTACAGTCCCCATTTCACGCATATACATGCGGACTGGGTCTGTGGTGCGACCAATTTCACTTTCTACGCTAGAAAGTGCTGCAGCTGCAGCTTCTGCTGCATCTTCATCGGTGATGTTTGTGTCATCGTTCAGGGCAAGATCATCAGCATCAGGAGCAGTTTCAACTACTTTGATACCCATATCGTTGATCATCTGAATGATGTCTTCTACCTGTTCAGAATCGACAATCTCTTGAGGTAGGTGGTCATTTACTTCGGCGTAGGTCAGATAGCCTTTTTCCTTGCCTTTAATAACAAGTAATTTTAGCTGTGACTGCGGATTTTGATCCATAGACGATATCCAACTTCAGGTCTGGTGATGAGTTTAGTTTTGCGAAATGCAAACCGCCA
The DNA here is from genome assembly GCF_014694455.1 of Vibrio sp. S9_S30. Taxonomy (GTDB): domain Bacteria; phylum Pseudomonadota; class Gammaproteobacteria; order Enterobacterales; family Vibrionaceae; genus Vibrio. Next base: position 252,796 of record NZ_JAAUWT010000001.1, read on the forward strand.
ATTTTATCAAAAAAAATAGCTGGTGACTATGATAACTTAGCACATAATTTCACCGCTACATGGTGGTTATTTATGCCTTTAAGTCCAGCATTAGAGCGACGAGCTCTCTTTTTTCGTCGGGTGTTAGGCCGACACTTCTATCTTTCGCTTGTAGCGATTCAATTTGTTTTTCAACGCACTGGGCAATAATGTTATCCAGTGAGTCGAGGAAAATGTCTTCCTGATTATCGTCTTCGAGTGGTACTTCCCAACTGGCAAGTCTTGATAACAGTGATCCGTTTTTCTCGTTACGCCAATGCTCAAGTAGCTGGCCTGTGTTGATATTGGGATGAGAACGGCATTTATCAAGTACTTCCTCAAATAAACTTAACCCCGGTAAGTTAATGTGTCGCACACTGGTTAAATCCGGCACTAGCTCACAATAATGTGGGTTTTGCAGGAGTAGGGCGATCACTTCTCGCATGGGGGTGCGCTTGATTTCTTTATGTGGTTGAGGAGCGTTATATATGTGTTTTTTTCGTTTGACTCTATGCCCCATAAATCCAGTTAACTTATCAATTTTTTCATCTAATTCATCTTGAAACTCTGAATCAGGAATTTGATTGATTAACGCTGTTGCGAGATTACGTAGAGCTGATTTCCCTTCACTGCTCCCCAAATCGATATTGTGATGTTCGATCAAATGATCAATCAGATATCGAGATAGAGGACTAGCCTTCTTCATCTGTTCTTCAAACGCTTCCTTTCCATGTGCTCGAATGTAGCTGTCTGGATCTTCTCCATCAGGAAGAAAAAGAAACTTTAAAATATTGCCACTTTTTAAAAAGCTAAGCGCATTTTCTAAGGCTCTCCAAGCGGCTTCTCTACCCGCTCTGTCTCCGTCGTAGCAACAGATGACCGTATTGGTTTGCCTGAATAGGAGTTGCAAATGATCGCCTGTGGTGGAGGTACCCAGCGATGCGACGGAATAGTCTACGCCATATTGCGCTAAGGCAACCACGTCCATGTAGCCTTCAACCACAAGGATTTGAGGTGGCTCACGGTAGGCTTGAAGTACTTCATACAATCCATAAAGCTCTTTTCCTTTATGGAATATTGGCGTCTCTGGTGAGTTGAGATATTTCGGTGTGCCATCACCAATGACTCGACCACCAAAACCAATGACACGTCCGCGCCTATCTCGAATCGGGAACATGACTCGCCCACGAAAACGGTCATAGCGATTGCCATTATCGTTTTCGAGCAGCATGCCGCCAGTAATAAGCATGTCTTGATTGGTTTGGGATTGTCCGAAGTTTTTACGGACTAAGTCCCATTCATCGGCGACATAACCGATGCCGAACTTTTGAACGACTTCTTTTGAAAGACCGCGGTCTTTTAAGTATTCAATGGCCTGTTTGCTGTTCGACTGCTTTAATTGAGAGCGATAAAACTGAGCAATGCTGCCCATCATGTCATAAAGATTGCGCTTTTGCTCTGTGTTAGCTTTTGGAGCTGAGCTGAAGCCGCCACCGCTTCGTTGTTCTCTTGGAACATCTAATCCAAGGTAAGAAGCGAGCTCTTCAATGGTTTCAACAAACTCTAAACGTTCGTATTCCATCAAGAAGTCGATGGCATTGCCATGCGCACCGCAACCAAAACAGTGATAGAACTGTTTCTCTTGGCTGACACTGAAAGATGGGGTCTTCTCGTTATGGAAGGGGCAACAAGCACCGTAGTTCTTGCCTTTCTTTTTCAGTTTCACTCGTGCATCGACGATATCGACGATATCAAGCCGCGCGAGGAGGTCATCAATAAAAGAACGAGGGATCTGTCCTGCCATAAAAACCAGAATATTGAATCAAAGAAAAGAAGAGGCTTGCAGATACAAACAAGCCGTGCATTCCAGAGGGTAGCACGGCTTGTTGCAATTTGATTTGGGTTTAAGCCAATTTAGAGCGAACGAGTCCGCTGACTTTACCCATATCTGCGCGCCCTTGAATTTGCGGTTTTAGAACACCCATCACTTTACCCATGTCTTGCATGCCCGCAGGGTTCGATTCAGTAATAGCAGCATCAATCAATGCGGCTACTTCTTCTTCGGTTAGCGGTTGAGGCATAAAGTCCTCTAGTACCGTGATTTCAGTTCTCTCCGCGTCTGCAAGATCGTGACGACCAGCAGATTCAAATTGAGCGACTGAATCGCGACGTTGTTTAACCATTTTGGTCAGCACAGCAATAATATCGTCGTCTGACAGAGTAATCCGTTCATCGACTTCACGTTGCTTAATGGCTGATAGGGCTAAACGAATAGTGCCAAGGCGTAATTTGTCCTTGGCTTTCATCGCTAATTTTTGCTCATCTTTGAGTTTATCAATTAGAGCCATAACTTAATCCTTGTGGAGCAAGTTATTAGTACAGGCGAACGCGACGTGCGTTTTCGCGAGCTAGCTTCTTAGCGTGACGCTTTTGAGCTGCTGCTTTAGCGCGTTTGCGAACTGTAGTTGGTTTCTCATAGTGCTCACGACGACGCACTTCAGAAAGAATACCTGCTTTTTCGCAAGAGCGCTTAAAACGACGTAGAGCCACGTCGAACGGTTCGTTTTCACGTACTTTAACTACTGGCATATGCCTTTCACCTCAGGGGTTATTCGTTAATGCTGGTACCTTACCAACCCATCAGTCGTCTGAAGGGTCTTTAACCAGCTTGATCAAAAATGGTGCGGAATTTTAATCTGATCAGTTACCCTTTGTAAAGTATTATCGCCGTCAGAACTGGTTAATTTTTTTTCGTAGCGGTAAACTTGCTGCAATTCTAGCTAATACTGAGAACGTAATGCGCATTTTAGGTATAGAGACGTCCTGCGACGAAACAGGCATCGCGATTTACGATGACCATAAAGGACTTTTAAGTCACAAGCTATATAGCCAAGTGAAACTGCATGCCGACTACGGTGGCGTTGTGCCTGAGCTTGCCTCCCGAGATCACGTGAAGAAAACCATCCCACTGATCAAGGAAGCGCTAAAAGAAGCTGGCTTAACCTCAAAAGACATTGATGGCGTTGCCTACACGGCGGGTCCCGGATTAGTCGGAGCTCTGCTAGTCGGGGCTACAATTGGTCGCAGTGTCGCCTATGCATGGGGAGTGCCTGCCGTTCCTGTTCACCATATGGAGGGACACTTGCTGGCTCCAATGCTGGAAGATACCCCGCCTCCCTTTCCTTTTGTTGCTCTGCTGGTTTCTGGCGGTCATACCATGATGGTGGAAGTGAAGCGCATTGGTGAGTACCAGATTCTGGGTGAATCGATTGATGATGCAGCGGGTGAAGCGTTTGATAAAACAGCCAAGTTAATGGGGTTGGATTACCCTGGTGGTCCATTGCTTTCTCGTTTGGCGGAAAAGGGCACGCCGGGTCGTTTCAAATTCCCACGTCCGATGACTGATCGCCCTGGATTGGACATGAGTTTCTCCGGTCTAAAAACGTTCGCAGCGAATACGATAGCAGCGAATGATAACGATGAGCAAACTCGCGCCGATATTGCTTACGCGTTTCAAGAAGCGGTATGCGCTACTTTAGTGATTAAGTGCAAGCGAGCACTAGAACAAACGGGTATGAAGCGTATTGTTATTGCGGGTGGTGTGAGTGCCAATAAACAGTTGCGTGCCGATCTCGAAGCGTTAGCCAATAAAATGGGTGGGGAAGTGTATTACCCACGTACGGAGTTTTGTACCGACAATGGCGCCATGATCGCTTATGCCGGTATGCAGCGTCTCAAGAATGATGAAGTGGCAGATTTGTCGGTTTCAGCCAAACCACGTTGGCCAATTGATCAGCTAGAGCCCATTCATTCTTAGTCACTTAACATTTCATCCGTCACGACCTACCGATAAGTTGGTCGTTTCTGTCCTGTCAGTGCCCAAGTTTCCTTCAAACATAGTGTTACTTGCAAACATAATGTTACTTGCAAACATAGTGTTACTTGGGTACGCATTTTTTAAAGGAATTCTATGCCTACTTTCACTCGTCATGGTCAAACCATGCATTACCAAGATGTGGGCCAAGGCCCGGTGTTACTGTTTGGACACAGTTATCTGTGGGACAGCACTATGTGGGCACCTCAAATCGAGGTGTTGAGCCAGCAATACCGTTGCATCGTGCCAGATTTGTGGGCTCACGGTAAATCCCAAGCTTTGCCACAACAAACTTCCACGCTTCAAGATTATGCGGCAGATGTGCTGTCATTAATGGATAATTTAGACATTGGCGAGTTCAGTATTATTGGGCTGTCTGTTGGTGGAATGTGGGGGGCTGAACTGGTCACATTAGCCCCATCTCGAGTTACATCATTGGTGATCATGGATTCTTTTGTGGGGCTTGAACCCGAAATTACTCATGCTAAATATTTTGGGATGTTGGATGGTATTGCGCTCGCCCAATCGATTCCTGGACCTATCTTGGAGGCGGTCGTGCCTTTATTTTTTGCCAAAGACGCTGAAGTGGAAAATCCGGAACTGGTCGCTAATTTCCGTCAGTCACTTTCTCGCTTGCAAGGGCAAGCCGCCATTGACGTGGCTCAGGTAGGACGCGTTGTGTTTGGGCGTCGTGATCAGTTTGAAGATATCGAGAAGTTTGCTTTACCCACGCTCATTATGGTGGGAGATCAAGATAAGCCAAGACCTGTCTTTGAATCGTATTTGATGCAAGATGCCATTACAGGCAGTGAATTAACCGTTATTCCTAATGCCGGGCATATCAGTAACTTAGAACAACCAAGCTTTGTGAATGAGAAGCTGGTTAGTTTCTTAAATAAAGTCTACAGCTAAGCTTTGGAAGAGGAGGTGCGGTCGCCCACTTTGGGTTCCGTACCGTCATATAAACGCTTAATGTTTCGATGGTGACGTAAAATAATTAAACAACACAACATCGAAACAGGGAACGTGTATTCCGGCCTAAACCACCATGTATAAAGTGGTGCAATGAGTGCGGTCAAAATGGATGCCACAGAAGAATATCGGGTGAAAAAGACAGCCGTTACCCATGTTGCCATCAACATTCCCATTAAACCCAGCCCCATGGGCGCCATTGAGCCCAATGCCGTTGCAACACCTTTCCCCCCCCTGAAATGAAAAAACAGCGGATACATATGCCCTAGGCAAGCTGCGATTGCCACCATGCCCAAAATGACATCCTCGACGCCAAGGTACCAACTTAGCCATACAGGGATGGTGCCTTTGAGCATATCAATCAGCAAAACAGAGAGTGCCGCAACTTTAGAGCCACTTCGGAGTACATTGGTTGCCCCCGGATTGTGGGAGCCTGTCGTTCGAGGGTCGGGAATTCGGAATAAACGGCAAATTAAAACCGCACTAGAGATCGAGCCCAACATATAGGCAGAGATGATCATGATGAGTGCGGTGGGGGTCATGCTTGTCCTTAATTTGCCAAAAGTAATGCTGATTAGGCTGGGAAAATCGAGTATATTCTACGGGTTTTTACCTCAAATGGGTATCCGACCTGTAAAAAGACATAGGAAGAATAATGGCTTTAGATAAAGTATTCATTGAACAATTGGAAGTGATTACCACGATTGGGGTTTACGACTGGGAACAAGAAATAAAACAAAAATTGGTTCTCGATATCGAAATGGCGCACGATAACCAGCCAGCCGGAAAGAGCGATGATGTTGCTGATGCCCTCGATTATGCTCAAGTGAGTGGGGCAGTATTGGAACACATTGAGAATGGTCGATTTTTGTTGGTAGAGCGCGTAGCGGAAGAAGTTGCAGAACTGATCATGTTTAAGTTTTCCGTACCATGGGTAAGAATTCGCTTAGCGAAACCGGGGGCCGTTCCACAAGCGAAAAGTGTGGGTGTGGTGATCGAGCGAGGTCTCGTATGATCACCACCTACATAGGTGTAGGGTCAAACATAGAACCAGTGAAGCACGTCCAAGCTGCGGTGTCAGAGTTACGTCAAATCGGCGAACAATTGCGAGTTTCCACTGTCTATGAATGTGCTTCGGTTGGATTTGAAAGTCGTCCTTTCTATAACCTCGTTGTTGAGATGAAAACACCGTTAGAACTGTCTGATTTGGCGGTTAAGCTACGAGAAGCCGAAATACGTTGGGGGAGAAATCCTGACGCACAAAAGATGCAAGATCGTACGTTAGATCTGGACATCATTTTGTATGGTGATGTCGTTTCCAGTACACCATCTTTACCTCGCGAAGACATCTATAAATACGCGTTTGTTATTCAGCCTATGTATGAGCTCTGCCCTCATTTAGTGATTCCAAATGATGGAAGAACTGTCGCACAGGTTTGGCAAACAATGGATAATTTAGATTCACTGATTCCAGTGAATCCTTTAGATAGCGGTTTTAATCAATGAGTTATTTTGAAGCTTTTATGTTGGCTCTTATCCAAGGTCTAACAGAATTTCTTCCCATTTCCAGTTCTGCCCACTTAATTTTGCCTTCAGCTATTTTAGGGTGGGAAGATCAGGGCTTAGCATTTGACGTTGCCGTTCACGTAGGGACATTACTTGCGGTTGTGATTTATTTTCGCAAAGAAGTCGTCACTCTTTTTGCCGCATTGTTTGCGTCCATTTTTAAAGGCGACAGAAGCAAAGAAGCCAAACTGGCATGGATGATTGTGATTGCCACAATTCCTGCCTGCGTGTTTGGTTTGTTTATGAAGGACATCATCGAAATCTACTTGCGCAGTGCGTGGGTTATCGCAACGACAACCATCGTTTTTGCCTTGCTGTTGTGGTGGGTGGATAAAAAGGCTCCGCTGAAAAATGATGAATACGCAGCGGACTGGAAGACGTCCGTTTTCATTGGAGTATCGCAAGCCTTAGCGATGATTCCTGGGACATCGCGCTCAGGAGCAACGATCACCGCAGCGTTGTACCTTGGCTTTACTCGTGAAGCTGCCGCGCGCTTTTCATTTTTAATGTCGATTCCAATCATCACATTGGCGGGTGGCTATCTTGGTATGAAATTGGTCACCAGTGGTGAGCCTGTTCATATAGGGTTCCTGTTGACCGGTATTGTGACCTCGTTCATCAGTGCCTACATCTGTATCCACTTCTTTTTGAAACTCATTTCCAAAATGGGGATGACACCATTTGTTATCTACCGTCTGATTCTTGGTTTTGGTTTGATCGTGTTTCTATCAATGAACTAAAAAATAACTATTGAGTAATGCGTTATAGAAAAGCGGTTGGTAAGCCAACCGCTTTTTGTTGGTAATGAGGTTCGTTCAGTATTTACGCAGAAAGGATTTTGATCAGTCGTTGTTTTTGGTTTTCACGTTTAAAATTTTCGCAATAGATGCCTGATAAGACACTTCCAATGACTCTCTGCTGTGGCAACGAACGCCTAAATCGTTGAGTACGCCATCACCTATCCCGTAGATCCAGCCATGAATTTGAACGTCCTGCCCACGCTCCCACGCCGTTTGCATGATGGTAGAGTTACCCAGGTTGTAGACTTGCTCAGCAACGTTGATTTCACACAGCTTGTTTGCCCATTCTTCGCGAGGGAGGCAACCCAACCAGTTTCTGTGCTTTAGATACAAATCTCGGATATGCAGTAACCAATTATTAATCAGCCCCAGCTGAGGGTTTTCTATGGCTGCATTCACGCCACCGCAACCATAGTGTCCACAAACAATAATGTGTTTTACCTTGAGCACATCGACAGCGTACTGAACAACGGATAAACAGTTGAGATCGGTATGAATCACTTGGTTGGCGACATTGCGATGCACAAACAATTCGCCAGAAGTTAACCCCGTTAGCTGTTCGGCAGGTACACGGCTATCAGAGCAGCCTATCCAAAGATATTCGGGGTGCTGGGCTTCAGCTAGATTGATAAAAAACTCAGGTTTTTCAGACTTGATGGTTTGGGCCCAAGAAGAATTATTGTTAAATAGCTGTTTGATATCCGGCATGCGCATTTCCTTTTTATTTGCGCCACTATACACAAGCTTGACATCTCATACCTCTTTCAAATCAATGTTCTTGATGATTTTGTGACTGGTCTGATTAGCATTTTGTTAATTATCGAAATGTTTTATTACTCTTTTTTCATATCTCGTAAGCATTGATGCTAAACGTCTGCATTGGATTTATAAATTATCCGAGGTCGCATTCAGAATGACATGGTGAATTGGTCGTGTGATTTGAATCGCCCGATGGTAGAATTCGCCCGCATTTCTATTCATGCAGGAGCAATATTTTGACTGGAAATCGATTCGCGGATTGGAATCTAAAAGGGGATGTGTTTGGTGGTGTCACGACCGCTATTATCTCACTGCCACTGGCACTCGCATTTGGGGTTGCGTCTGGAGCCGGCGCTGAAGCTGGGCTTTGGGGAGCCATATTGGTTGGTTTATTTGCCGCTTTATTTGGTGGTTCATCGAGTCTGATCTCGGAACCCACGGGACCGATGACCGTTATTATGACGGCCGTATTAACCACCATGACCGCGAAATATCCGGAAAGCGGTATGGCGCTGACGTTTACCGTTGTCATGATGGCAGGCGCGTTTCAAATCATGCTTGGAACGCTCAAGTTGGGTAAATACGTTACGCTGATGCCCTACAGTGTCATATCTGGCTTTATGTCGGGCATAGGTGTGATACTCATCATTTTGCAGCTTTCTCCATTGCTTGGTCATCCTGCGCCATCGGGGGGCGTCACTGGTACACTGAGTGCCTTGCCCGAAATGGTGTCGGGAATGAAGTTCAGTGAACTGTTCCTTGGGGTGCTGACACTGAGCATCTTATTCTTCTTCCCTAAAAAATATCGTCGTTACGTTCCTGCTCAACTTGTTGCTTTGGTGGCGGTCACGCTGCTTTCCGTGCTCTTTTTCGATTTTGATAGCATTCGACGTATCGGTGAAATTCCGGCTGGTTTGCCTTCTTTTGTCATACCAACCATTAACGTTGACGTCTTTACCACCATGGTGATCGATGCATTAGTGCTGGGCACGTTAGGGTGTATTGATACCCTATTGACGGCTGTTATTGGCGACTCATTGACTCGTAAAGAGCATGACTCCGACAAAGAGCTGCGTGGTCAAGGGTTAGCCAACATGATTTCGGGCTTGTTTGGTGCATTACCTGGTGCGGGTGCAACCATGGGTACCGTGACCAATATTCAAGTTGGCGCACGATCACCTCTATCTGGTGTAATACGTGCGCTTGTCCTTGCGTTAGTGGTGCTGGTGGCGAGTGGGTTGACTGAACCGATTCCAATGGCGGTTCTGGCGGGTATTGCGGTGTATGTTGGCTTTAATATCTTAGATTGGAGTTTCATTCAGCGAGCCCACAAAGTCAGTGTGCAGGGGATGGCGATCATGTACGGTGTTATGCTCCTCACCGTGTTTGTAGACTTGATTGTGGCGGTAGGGCTTGGCGTTTTCATATCTAATATCATTATTATTGAAAGGCTGAGCCGTGAGCAGGCTCGTCAAGTAAAGGCCATCAGTGATGCGGATGAAGATGATGTGCCGTTGACGGACAGTGAGAGAAAATTGCTTGATAGCGCGAACAGCAAAGTTTTGTTCTTCTATCTGTCTGGTCCCATGATTTTCAGTGTCTCGAAGGCGATATCGCGCCAGCACAGCAGCATTTCCGATTATGAAGTGATGATTTTGGATTTGACGGATGTACCTATGATCGATGTGACGGTTGGCTTGGCGTTAGAAAATGCCATTAAAGATGCGAAAGATGCTGAGTGCGAGGTGTATTTGTTGTGTCCGAATGAACAGACTCGTCAGCAGCTTGAGAAGTTCCATGTGCTTGAATTGGTGGACGATGGCAATACGTTCTCGTTCCGTTATGAAGCTTTAAAATCGGCAGTGAAATACGTTCGAAAAGCCGAATATGAATAACCGAGTTGGAAACAACAGAGAAAAGTGCAGCCGATGAGCTGCGCTTTTTATTTGACCGATAGCCTTGAAATGTGGACACATCGTTAGCATTTCTTTTTGATTATCATTAGAAATGAGTGCGGTAAGCATGTATGCATTAGAAATAGAACAACTCAGAAAAACCTATGCAGGTGGGTTTGAGGCGTTAAAAGGCATCAGTTTGAATGTCGAGAAAGGCGACTTTTACGCACTGCTTGGTCCGAATGGGGCAGGGAAGTCCACCACCATTGGTATCATCTCGTCTCTTGTCAACAAAAGTTCAGGGAAAGTGAAAGTCTTTGGGCACGATATTGATTCACATCTTGAGTTAGCTAAGCAAAATTTAGGGTTGGTCCCGCAAGAATTTAACTTCAACCAATTTGAAACGGTTGAGCAAATTGTATTGCAGCAAGCGGGTTACTATGGCGTTAGCAAAAGCTTAGCCAAAGAACGCGCTAAAAAGTATCTGACAAAGCTTGATTTATGGGAGAAGCGTGAAGAGCGATCACGAAACCTTTCCGGAGGGATGAAGCGTCGACTGATGATTGCCAGGGCGTTGATGCACGAGCCTCAATTACTGATTTTGGATGAGCCCACAGCGGGTGTGGATATTGAATTACGGCGTTCAATGTGGGATTTCCTAAAAGAAATCAATGAACAAGGTATTACTATCATATTGACCACGCATTATTTAGAAGAGGCCGAGATGTTGTGTCGCAATATTGGCATTATCAATCGTGGTGAATTGATTGAGAACACCACGATGAAAGCGTTACTCAATAAGCTTCATGTCGAAACCTTTATTTTCGATTTAGAACATGGTGCTAAAGTGCCAGCACTTACTGGGGTTAATGCTCAGAAATTGGTGAACGATTCTTTGGAGATTGAATTAGAGAAAACAGAAGGGTTGAACCATGTATTCACTCAACTGACAGAAAGTGGTGTCCATGTGCTCTCAATGCGCAATAAAGCCAATCGACTGGAAGAGCTGTTTGTGACCATTGTAAGAGAGCAGGGGTAAGGAAATGTATCAACTGTATTGGACGGCGTTCCAAAGCCTGTTAGCAAAAGAAGTGAATCGTTTTATGCGGATCTGGATACAGACCTTGGTTCCGCCCGCCATCACGATGACGCTCTACTTCATTATATTTGGCAGCTTGATTGGATCCAGAATTGGTGAGATGGGGGGATTTTCCTACATGGAGTACATTGTTCCTGGTCTTATCATGATGTCGGTGATCACGAACTCCTATTCCAATGTCGCCTCTTCATTTTTCAGCTCAAAATTCCAAAGAAATATTGAGGAATTGTTGGTCGCCCCTGTACCTAATTATGTGATTATTGTCGGTTTCGTGATGGGAGGTGTGGTACGCGGCTTGTTGGTAGGGACAATCGTCACATTGGTTTCCCTGTTTTTTGTTGATCTGCAAGTTGAGCATTGGGGCATTATAATTGCCACCGTATTTTTGACCTCTGTTGTGTTCTCGCTTGGGGGGCTAATCAACGCGGTGTTTGCAGGTACGTTTGATGATATCTCAATTATTCCTACCTTTGTTTTAACACCATTAACTTATTTGGGTGGTGTGTTTTACTCGATCAGCTTGCTTCCAGAATTTTGGCAGGGCGTCTCTAAAATCAACCCAATTGTCTATATGGTGAATGCCTTTCGTTATGGTTTTTTAGGTGTATCGGATGTAGGCATTGCGACGTCTTTTGGGGTATTAGGTGTATTTATCATAGGATTATATGCGGTGGCACACTACGTCGTGGCGAAAGGGATTGGGTTGCGGAGTTAATCGGTAGATAGAGACTGCACCTGAAAATAGAGGTCGCACCTGAAAATAGAAATGACACCTGAAAAATAAGATAGAAAAACGGGTCGCCTGAGCGACCCATTTTTTGCTCTCGAATGAGCCTAAAGGTTAAGAGAAAAAGTGATTACGCACTTTTGTCTTCATTACTTTCTTTCGCATCATTTGTCAGTTCAAACACTTGATTGTCAATCAAGCGAGCTTTCCCTAAATATGCAGCCATTAAGATGACCGCCCGAGACGATTCATTGGTAATGGGCTGAAGCGTTTGAGCGTCTCGAATGAAAATATCGTCCGGCTGCAAATCGGCAGCACGCAGTTGATCGTTGGCATCTTCAATAATAGAGGCGTAATCATCTCGCCCACCACGAATTTGGCTGCTGATCCAACGCATGGTGCGAGCAACCACAGGAGCTCGCTGGCGTTCATCAATGGTGAGCAAAGAATTACGAGAACTCATCGCCAGTCCATCCATTTCCCGCACGGTAGGCACACCGATGATCTCAATGTCCATAGCAAGATCGGTCACCATTTGGCGGATAATGCTAAGTTGCTGGAAATCTTTTTCGCCAAAGCATGCGACGTCTGGCTGAACAATGTTGAACAACTTCGTCACAATGGTCGATACGCCTTTGAAGTGACCTGGACGAGAAGCGCCTTCAAGCATATGAGACAGCCCGGGCACTTCGACACAAGTTTGTTTATCGAGACCTTCCGGGTACATGATGTCTGGTGTCGGCGTAAATACAAACTCGACCGACTCGCCGTTTAGCTTACTCAAGTCTTCTTCAAGCGTGCGCGGATAGTTATTCAAGTCGTCTGTACGCTCAAATTGCATCGGGTTAACAAAAATACTGACCACCACAAGGTCGGCATGCTCACGAGCCTTTCGAACGAGCGTAAGGTGACCTTCGTGTAGGTTGCCCATGGTAGGAACAAAAGCAATACGACGACCATCGCGTTTGCATTGCTTGATTTGTTCTCTAAGGGAGGCAATATCAGTGAAAGCTTGCATTATATTTCCTTACTCAAAGGTGTGCTCGACACCCGGGAAAATCTGATTTTGTACATCGTCCATGTACTTCGTAATGGCTTTACGAATATCACCAGTTTCCGCTAGGAAGTTCTTAGAAAATTTTGGCATGTAGTTGGCGGCAATACCAAACATATCATGCATCACTAATATTTGACCGTCCGTATCTGGGCCGGCACCAATTCCGATCACTGGAATCGTTAAGCTTTCGGTAATGCGCTTGGCAAGAGAGGCTGGAACACATTCCAGAATCAGAAGTTGTGCTCCGGCGTTTTGGAGTGCGATCGCATCTTGCACCATTTGCTCGGCACGCTCAGCATCACGACCTTGAATTTTAAAACCGCCGAAAATATTGACAGATTGGGGCGTCAAACCAAGGTGGGCACAGACAGGGACAGAACGCTCTGTCAACATGCTGGTGGTTTCAGCGAGCCATGTTCCACCTTCAATTTTGACCATGTTTGCCCCTGCTTGCATCAGTTTCGCTGCATTTTCACAAGCTTGCTCAGGGGTCGCATAAGTCATGAAGGGCATGTCAGCCAACAGAAGGCTGTTTGGGCTTCCAGCGCGGACACAACGAGTATGGTAAGCCATATCATCAATAGTGACAGGCAATGTTGAGCTTTCACCCTGAAGTACCATACCCAATGAATCCCCAACCAAAAGCAGTGGCATTTCTTGTTCTTCAAACAATTGGGCGAAGCTGGCATCGTATGCTGTTGATGTCGCGAATTTTTGACCTTCTTGCTTCCAGGTCATTAGCGTATTTATAGTGACGTTTTTCATTTTATATCCTTATTAGGGGCAACTTACGATGACCAGATGTTGAGACCATTACGGTCAACTTGCTTCAACAATGTCTGCAGTTGCGTCCCATCAGGGAGAGTTAAACTAGGTGCGATTTCAGCGAGTGGGTAGAGAACAAATTCCCTGACCTTCATTCCGTAGTGAGGAATGGTGAGACGCTCTGAATCGATCACCTCATTGCCGAATAAGATGATATCCAAATCGAGGGTTCTTGGTCCCCATCGTTCATCTTTACGGACACGCCCTTGCTCAAGTTCAATTTTTTGAGTGCAATCGAGAAGTTCAATCGGCGTCAAACTGGTGTTTATTTCAACCACGGCATTGATGTAGTCGGGTTGATTTTTCGGGCCCATAGGCGTACTGCTGTAAAGGGATGAAGTGCTAACTAATTCAGAGTTTGGAATGTTTTTAAGCGCTTCGATTCCCTGTTTTGCCTGAGTGACCGGATCAGATAAATTGCTGCCTACAGCGATGTATACGGTAATCATTCCTGCGGCTTTCTTTTTTTGTTTCTGTACGTTTTGCGTCGGCTCTGCCCAGTATTTGAGCCACCTAATTCGTTGACCATGGCTTGGCGCATGTTGCGCCCTGCGTTTTGGTAAGTTTGCCACCATTTCGCCAATTCTTTGGTCTCACCTTGCTCAACCTCACCACGCATTTCAAGGAAATCAAAACCCGCACGGAACTTGTTCAATTCCAGTAAGCGCGTTGCTCGTTTACCATTACGTCTTGGTAAGCGCAGCTGGAGTTGCCATATCTCTCGAATGGTTGCGGTATGGCGTCTCGGTATCGCAAGGCTTCTAACTTGTTCATCTAGAATCATATTGCTGGCTTCCATGATGGCATCATAGTAAGCGAAATTGTGTTTTTCCATCAATCGGTTAGCCAGTTGATTCAGTGGGTACCAAAGTAACGCTGCGAACATGAAGGCAGGGTTAATTCGCTTACCATCTTGAATGCGCTTGTCTGTTGATTCCAACACCAGCTCAATCATTTTTTCGGTTGGGCTTTCTTGCTCTTCCGTAAATTCCCGAGCAATGTCAGGGAACAGGGGTTGGAAAAGGTCGTACTCACGTAATAAGTGGTAGGTTTCCAATCCGTAGCCTGATTGCAGCAATTTCAGCGATTCTTCAAACAACCGCGCAGCGGGGATGTCTTGGAGCAGATGCGCCAGTTCTTTGATTGGAGCGGCGGTGCCTTCGCAGATATCCATGTCCAATTTTGCGGCAAAACGAACAGCACGCAGCATTCGAACGGGATCTTCTCGATAGCGTGTTTCAGGGTCACCAATTAGGCGTATCAGTCCATCATCAAGATCATCAATACCACCGGCGTAGTCATGAATACTGTAATCGGCAATGCTGTAATACATGGCATTGACCGTGAAATCACGACGTTCTGCGTCTTCATCTATGGTGCCGTATACGTTATCACGAAGCAGCATGCCTTCTTTAGACTGCGCAGCAACGTTTTTCGCTGGTTCTTGATGATGGCCACGAAAGGTGGCAACTTCTATGATGTCTCGCCCAAACATAATGTGCGCTAGGCGGAATCGTCGACCAATTAAACGGCAGTTTCTAAATAGGTTTTTGATTTGTTCTGGTGTTGCGTTAGTCGCGATATCAAAATCTTTTGGCTGTTCACCGAGTAAAAGGTCTCGTACACCTCCACCTACCAGAAACGCATCGTATCCAGCATTATGCAGGCGATAGAGCACTTTCAGTGCGTTGTCGCTTATCTGTTTGCGAGAAATATTGTGCTCTTCTCGTGTAATAATATTCAGAGTAATTTCTCCGTTTGAGCGACTATTTTGTTGGTCTTTGCTGGTAAGAATTTTACGGCAAAAGCGAGTAACTTGACTAAAAATAGCCCACCTCTATTACGTTTGTGCTCAAAAATTGCGGCTAATAATAGCTTAGCTGCCCCTGTTTGAGAATGGGGATGTGATTTTGATCTTGTCTGGCAGCTGTTTTAGGTGCCAGTTTTCGATACCCCATTGCAGTATTTCACCTTGAGTAGCTTGCGTTAATTCTTTTTTAATATCAAAACCTAAGAAGCTCATTGCTAACAATGTTTCAGGTTTGGGATTGTCTTGGCTAATGCCCTCTGCACGATTCTGTTTTGAGAGCTTATTTCCTAAGTCATCAACGGCTAGCGGCAGGTGTAAATACTGAACTGGCGTTTTTTTGAGCATCTGATAGAGGCTGATTTGGCGACCTGTAGGTTCAATTAAGTCGGCACCGCGTACCACTTCCGTTACGCCCTGATAAATATCGTCTAATACAACCGCAAGGTTATAAGCAAATAAACCATCTCGGCGCTGAATAATAAAGTCCTCTCGCGCTAAAGAGGCAGGGATGGGGGTTGAACCGTGTCGCAAATCGTTGAACTCGGTTACGGGGTGAGTCATGGTCAGCCGCACAGCGCAAGGTGGGTTGTTGGTTAATTTTTTTGCTCTGCATGTTCCAGGATAAAAGCCACCCGCTTCTTTAATCTGTTTGCGGCTACATTCGCAGTAATAGGCCTTCCCATCTTTTAGCCACTGTTCAATTTGTGCCTGATAAGCATCGTGGCGTTGGCTTTGATAAATGACTTTGTCATCCCAAAATAGATGGTACTTTTCTAGGGTCGCAAGAATCAAACCAGCTGCGCCAATCATTTCTCTAGGCGGATCGAGATCCTCCATCCGAACTAACCACTTGCCATGTTGAGACCTAGCCTGGAAATAGCTGCCTAAAGCGGCAATCAGTGAGCCAAAATGAAGTGGACCCGATGGGGATGGGGCGAAGCGCCCTATGTAATTGGATTTGCTCATGGTATTCATCAAAAAAGGGAGCGACTTGGCTCCCTTTTATCCTTGCTTTTGCTGAGCTGATATTAGCCTTGCATTTGTCTTTCTTTCATTTCAGCAAGCGTTTTACAATCGATGCATAAATCGGCAGTTGGGCGAGCTTCTAAGCGACGGATGCCAATTTCAACACCACAAGATTCACAGAAGCCAAAATCGTCTTCTTCGATTTTATCAAGCGTCTTTTCTATTTTTTTTATCAAACGACGTTCGCGATCTCGGTTACGTAGCTCTAAGCTAAACTCTTCTTCTTGAGAAGCACGGTCAACAGGATCTGGAAAGTTTGATGCTTCGTCTTGCATATGATGTACAGTGCGATCGACCTCTTCCCTGAGCTGATTACGCCAAGCGCCTAAAATTTTTGTAAAATGAGCCATCTGTTCAGGTGACATGTACTCTTCACCTGCTTTTTCTTGGTAAGGCTCAACACCTGCAATTGCTAGGATGCCTAGCGTTTTTCTTTTGGTACTTTCTGGCATACAGCATCTCCTACTTACACCTTTTTGACTGACCAGCAGACAAATTAAGGCGGGTATCTATAGCAGAAAGAAAAGCTGGTGGCAATGACTCACAAGACTAGAGCTTTGTCATTGTGAAGATTGCAACATTTTTCATGATTGTTGATAAATTCAACACTTTGAGTCAGTTGCATTTCACGTTCAGAGAGTCTGGCTTTGTAGCACAATATCTCCACGCCACTTTCTTTCGCTTGATTTAACAGTTGTGAATATTTCGCATCTATATGGTGTGCTGAAGAGACTTTTTCAATACCGGTATGTAAAACAGTAAAAAAAAGTACGGCTCTGCTTCCATTTTTTGCGACTTCCATCAACTCGCGAAGGTGCTTTTGTCCTCGCGTTGTGACGGCATCTGGAAAATAGCCTTGTCCATTTTCCTCCAATAAAGTCACACTTTTCACTTCAATATAGCACTTCGGGCGATCTTCGCTTTCTAATAGAACATCAATACGGCTGTTTTCATTGCCGTATTTCACTTCGGTTCTTAATAAGTCGTATCCGGTTAACTCGGGGATTCGCCCCTGATTGATGGCTTCAACCACCAAAGCATTCGGTTTGGCGGTGTTGATGCAGATCAGATCGCCTTGAGCGTTTTGTGATAGCTCCCAGCTGCATGGGTATTTTCTTTTCGGATTATTGGAGGTGGAATACCAAATCGTATTGCCGGGATCGGCACAACCCGTCATTGCACCGGTATTGGCGCAGTGGATGGTGGTGACGGAACCGTCATCCAGTTCAATATCTGCCAGAAAGCGTTTGTATCTTTTGATCAGCGTGGCACGTTGTAAAGGTGAGGTAAATTCCATAAGTCGTCGTTTGGGGTTGGGTACTGTTATTATGTACAATGCTTTGGTGAGCACTCACATTATTCTAAAGTGCGTGATGTTAAAAGCGTGTGATGCTAAAAACGCATAATTAGAAAATACGCGAGTGTCATGTTTCACCTTGCATCAAGAATACGGTTTGCAGACCGAAGCCATTACAGCACAAGGATCGCCCATTGTCACAATCCTCTAAGTTACCGCTCCCAATAGAAACCGTTCTTCCTGAATTGTTGGTTGCATTAAACACACAACACCAAGTGGTGCTTAAAGCGGAACCAGGGGCAGGGAAATCAACCTACTTGCCTTTGCAACTGCTTAAGCAACACGTGGTGGAAGGCAAAATTATCATGCTGGAACCTAGGCGATTAGCAGCGAGGAACATTGCCACTTATCTTGCGAAGCAGCTGGGTGAAAAGGTGGGTGAGACCGTTGGCTACCGTGTGCGAGGGGAAAAGAGATCAAGCAAAAACACTCGATTGGAAGTGGTCACAGAAGGCATTTTAACGCGAATGATTCAGTCTGATCCCGAGCTGAATGGTGTTGCAATGATCATTTTTGATGAGTTTCATGAACGCAGTATCCACGCCGACACCAGTTTGGCTTTTTGCTTGGAGATCCAAGAGGTCTTTAGAGACGATCTCACATTGTTAGTGATGTCGGCGACCTTGGATGAAATGTCATTAAAGAAGCTCTTGCCCTCGGCGTCTTACATCGAATCGGAAGGGCGAGGTTACCCGATTGAATACCGCTATGCGCCGCTTTTGCCGAATGACAGGCTAGCCAGCGCGGTAGCAAAACAAATTCGTACTCTTCTTAATAGTGAATCCGGATCCCTCTTAGTTTTCTTGCCAGGGGCGGGGGCGATCAACCAAGTAATGGAATGGCTCGGCGAATGGGATGCTCACGTTGATGTTTTCCCGTTGTACGGTCAATTAACCTTTGCTGAGCAGCAACAGGCTATTTCCCCTCCTGAGCAAGGAAGAAGAAAAGTTGTGCTAGCAACGAATATTGCGGAAACCAGTTTGACCATTGAGGGGATTCGCATTGTTATTGACAGCGGGTTAGAGCGTTTTGCCAGCTTTCAGTTGAAAACAGGCATCACTCGATTAGAGCAGCAAAGGATTGCACAGTCCTCAGCTCATCAACGTGCTGGGCGAGCGGGCAGGCTTGAGCCTGGCATTTGCGTTCGCATGTACAGCGAACAACAGCTCCTACAGCAGCCCAAAATGCCAGAGCCTGAAATCCTTCGGAGCGATTTGTCTCCTGTGCTGCTTGAGATGCTGCAATGGGGGAGCGGAACCTTTTCCCACTCACATTGGCTTGATGTCCCGACAAAAGCCGCGGTTGTTTCAGCCAAAGAGTTGCTTAGTCAGCTTGATTTATTGAATGAATCCGGTGCGTTGTCTGACCTAGGGAAGCAGGCTCAGGCGTTGGGAACCGACCCAAGGACAGCCGCCATGTTATTAAAAGCCTATTCGAAAGGTTCAGCCTATGTTCAGTGTGCGATAACGTTAACGGCTTTGATAGAAGAGCCAGAGCGGCAAGGTGATAACGTGATGCATGCCTTGCAGCGTTTTAAAGACGGTCACCATCAAAAGCAAAAGACAGTGCAAACCAGAATGTCGAGTTTATCCTCTCGGTTGAACGTGGATATTAAAGGGCACGTTGATGAATCGCTTGCAGGTCTCTGCCTTTGTTGGGCGTACCCCGACAGAATAGCACGGCAAAGAAGGATGGGAAGTGAGCATTACTTATTGGCGAATGGTCATGGCGCGCAAGTCGATTCATTGTCTTCATTGCAGAAAAGTGAATATTTGGTCGTGGTGGATCTGATGAAAAGTCATCGTAGCGACAGCCAAATTTATCTTGCTTGTCCGCTGGATGTCGTCCCAAAACATAAAGTGAATCAAGTCACTTATGTGTATTGGGACGATAAGAAAGGGGAGCTGTTAGCAGAGGCAAGGCAGCAAATTGGTGCTATTGTGCTGGAAAGTAAACCGACCCAAGACATCACCGCACAACAAAAATCCAATGCACTGCTGGATTACATACGTGAAAGCGGCACGCATGTTCTGCCTTGGTCGGACAAATCTCAACGTCTACTTCAACGTATTCTTTGTTGTAAGACATGGCTTCCAGAAGAAGCGTGGCCTGACGTCTCAGATTCGGGCCTGATTGATAATCTGACAGAGTGGTTGTTGCCATTTATGAACGGTGTTTCTAACATGAAGACCCTAAAAAAGGTCGATATGCATCAAGCGCTCACTGCCTATTTAGGGTGGCCGTTGAACCAGAAAATCGATGAGTGGTTGCCAGAGCAATATACACTGCCTACGGGGCAAAGCCGCCAAATTGAGTACCAAGAAGGGAAGCCGCCAATGCTTTCAGTAAGAGTGCAGGAGGTGTTTGGAGAACAAGCTTCACCAACCATAGCCAATGGGCGAGTTTCAGTGGTGCTAGAGCTGCTTTCTCCGGCTCGAAGACCGATTCAAATTACGCAAGACTTGGCGGCATTTTGGCAGGGCTCGTATCACGAAGTAAAAAAAGAAATGAAAGGGCGCTACCCTAAACACCCTTGGCCGGATGATCCGGCTAACCATGTGGCGACAACGAAAACCAAACGACAGTTGAATTCATGACAGACAAAAAGAAAACGTCAGGGCGAACGACAAGAAAAACGACGGCTGAAAAGAGCGCGCCCAAAAAACACTCTCGCCAAAGTAAACCCAAAAAGAAAACGTCAAAAGGTTGGTTACGCACCCTTTGGGGACTGACGTGGAAAACAACGGTGGCCGTGTTTGCGGTGTTGGTGTTTGTCGGTATCTACCTTGATAGTGTTGTTCGCCAGAAATTTGAAGGGCAGCTATTTGATTTACCCACCGTCGTCTATGGACGAGTGTTGACGTTGAACCCCGGAAGCCCCGTGACATTACCACAGCTTCGCAAAGAGCTGGACGTACTCAACTATCGTAAAGTTCGTGCTCCTCGAAACCCAGGGGAGTACTCGTCTTCATCGACAAAAATTGAATTAATCCGTCGTGATTTCGAATTTGAAGATGGTCCAGAAGCCTCACGCCATGTGATGTTGTATTTCAATGACCAAGGTTTGGAGAGAATCCAATCGCTCGAATCCGAACGAGACATGGGCTATTTACGAATCGACCCCAAAATGCTTGGGATGCTAGAGGCAAATACGGAAGAAAACCGGCTTTTCCTTAAACGAGAGCAATTCCCTGAGGTGTTGGTCGACGCCTTATTGGTGACAGAAGACAGAGATTTTTACCAACATGAAGGCGTATCCCCGTTTGCGATTCTCCGAGCCTTGGTTGCAAATGTAAAAGCCGGCCGTACAGTGCAGGGGGGGAGCACTCTGACCCAGCAGCTCGCGAAAAACTTGTTTTTATCTCGTGAACGGACACTCTGGCGAAAAGTTCGAGAAGCTTATATCGCGCTTATATTGGATTATCGTTACAGCAAAGATGAAATCCTAGAAGCTTACCTGAATGAAGTGTACTTAGGTCAAAGCCGTGGTGAAGCCATCCATGGCTTTGGTTTGGCATCGAGATTGTACTTTGGCCAACCTTTGCAAGAGCTTCGTATTGACCAAATTGCCTTGTTGGTGGGGATGGTAAAAGGTCCCTCTTATTACAACCCAGTACGGAAACCTGAACGAGCGAAAGCGCGCCGAGATTTGGTGTTACGGTTGATGATGCAGCATGACATTCTGACGTCACATCAGTTTGACATGGCGGCCAGCCGCGACTTAGATACGCAAGATAAGCCGCAAATAGCCAGTCGCCAGCCGGCCTACTTTCAACAAGTGAGTCGTGAGTTAGCGCAAAAAGTGGGCGATGCATTTCAAAAGCAGACGGGGCTTAATGTGTTTACCTCTTTGGATCCCGTTTCGCAATTTGAGCTGGAAAAAGCCGTGAAAACCAAAATTCCTCAATTGGAGTTGCTCGCGGGGAAAGGGCTGGAGGCAGCGGGCATCGCCGTGGACAGACGAAGCGGAGAAATTCGCGCCATGGTAGGGGGTAAGCGAACGGGATACGACGGGTTTAATCGGGCGTTGAATGCGTCAAGACCCATCGGTTCTTTGGCAAAACCTGCCGTGTATCTCACTGCGCTACAAAACCCATCGGAATACACGTTAGCCACAACTTTAGACGATACGCCATTTTCTCTCAAAGGCAGTGAAGGGAGCGTGTGGTCACCCAAAAATTACGACCGAACGTTTCGCGGTGACGTGCCGTTGTATCAGGCCTTCGCGAAATCGTTAAATGTGCCCACGGTAAAACTGGGTCTGAAATTGGGTATCCCTGAAGTGATGGACACATTTGAAAAATTAGGCGTAGATAGACAGGAGATTCGTCCGGTGCCGTCGATGTTTCTTGGATCATTTTCTTTAACACCTTACCAAGTTGCTCAGATGTACCAAACGCTGACCAATTCTGGCAAAAAAGCGCCTTTGAGTGCGCTTCGAAGTGTCAAAGATTTGGATGGGAACGTCCTGTATCGTTCCATTCCAAAAGTCTCGCAGCGAGTCTCGCAACAAGCGGCTTGGTTAACGACTTATGCGATGAAGAAAGCGGTTGCTGAAGGGACGGGGCGGTTTTTGCAAGGTCAATTTAGCCGAATGATGCTCGCAGGAAAGACGGGCACCAGCAATGATACTCGTGACAGTTGGTTTGTGGGCGTCGATGGGCGTGAAGTGGTGACGCTTTGGCTTGGTCGAGATGATAACAAACCCACCAAACTAACGGGAGCAAGTGGTGCGCTGCGGGTGTACCACCAGTATTTGCAAAATCGCATTCCAGAGCCCTTAATTCTTCCGTGGCCAGCACAAATTACCACCTTAGGGTTTGCGCTTGAGCCGGGTGGAGAGTTAAAAGTCGATTGTGACAAAGCGTTCACTCTTCCTGTTTGGGATAAAAAAGGGGACGCACGTGAGGCTTGCAAAAGTGGACCGACAAAATGGCTGAGTAGCTTGTTTGACTAATAACAGTTGAGATTTAGGTTGTGGTATAGGGATATGAAATAAAGGAGTGCTTTTGTTTTTCTCTAAGTTTAATGGAATCGCAATGTTCGCTGTGATGGTGGTAACCGTAAGTACTGCGGTCTTACTGAGCCCTTTTGTTGTCGCGCAGGACACTGCTGAAGAAAAAGAGCGACCAGTTGTCGCTGTCGTTTTGGCAGGTGGCGGTGCAAAAGGCGCGGCCCATATCGGCGTGTTGAAAGCCTTAGAAGAAATGCATATTCCGGTTGATATCATTACGGGTACCAGCATGGGGGCATTTGTTGGCGGTTTGTATTCTACAGGGATGTCTGCGGATGAAATAGAGTCGTTTATTTACACAGTTGATTGGAGTAGCGGTTATCGTGATCGAGTTGACCGAGAGCATTTGTCCGTCCGCGAAAAAAACTATTTTGACCGATACCAGATCAACACAGGTTTAGGGCTACGTTGGATTGAAGTCTCTGTGCCACGTGGAGTAGTACAAGGGCAGAATATGTATAAGATCTTACGAGAGACAGCCGGAAACATTCCCCCCATGGCGTCATTCGATGAGTTAGCGGTGAAGTATCGTGCCGTCGCTACAGACATTGTTGAACTGGAACCCGTTGTATTGGACAGTGGTTATTTAACGGATGCCATGATGGCCAGTATGTCTGTTCCGGGGGCTTTACCACCATTTTCTTTAGGGGGGAGGCTGCTGGTTGATGGCGGGGTAACCAATAACATGCCCGTTGAGCTCGCGCGATCGATGGGGGCCGACTTGGTCATTGCCGTCGATATCAGTACGAACTATCAATCCGAACAAGAGCTAAAAACATTCCTCAATGTGGGGGATCAGCTCTCTAATTATATGGTTCAAAGCAGCACTCAACGGCAGGCAACCCACTTAAAAGATAAGGATGTGTTGCTCACACCGAATGTTGGCAATATGTCGACGACAGAATTTTCCCGCATGCCCGATGCGTATGAATTGGGCTACCTTGCGGCGATTGACTCTAAAGAGGCGTTAGAGCCCTTCGTGGTTTCCCCTGCTCTTTACCAAAAGTACATTTATCGAAAACAAGAAGCTCGAAAAGCCATTGATTACGGTGACGAACTCATCATTGATGATATCGTCATCAATAACAACAGCCACTATAACGAAAGCGTGCTAAAACAGTTTCTCGGTCTAGAAGTGGGTCGACGGTATGGTTTAGAAGAACTTGAAGGGCATGTTCAGCAGTTATATTCACTTAATCGTTTTGAACAGGTTCTTTATCGCTATGAAAAAGTAGACGGAAAAACCACACTACATATTGAAGTCAACGAAAAGGAGTGGGGGCCCAATTACGTTAACTTTCGCTTCTTTCTTGAAGATGATTTTCAAACAACAAGTCAATATTCCATTGGGGTAAGTACAATTTTTACAGCACTGAATGATCAAGGTGCAGAAATCCGAACCAATCTCGAAATGGGATCTGAAAAATTGATCGAGGCGGAACTCTATAGCCCAATAATGAATGAGCAGAATGTGTTTGCCAGTGCAACCATGACTTATCGGAATGAAAATAAGAAAGCGCCATTCGGGGTGGATGGGGCGGAAGACATTTCTCTTGGGGGAGTCAAAGACTATATTCCAATTAACTATGTGCAGTTTTCATCCGAGCTCGCTTTGGGTGTGAACCCCACATTTTATCAGGAATTTAAGGCTGGTATCCGGTATACCTCTGGCGAAATTTCGCTATCGACTTTGCCCACGTTATGGCAAGGATTGTTCAATCGAAAAGGCATATTTGCGCGGTATCGGTACGACACGTTTGATGATATGAATTTCCCGTCTCAAGGTAGTCTCGCACATTTTGAACTGCTGGCATCGGAAGACAATATTCAAGAGGAACAGAATAGCGACTACACCAGTGATCGTGTTAATGAAGTCGCGATAAAGTTAGGGCATTCAGAAAGCCATGAACGTCATACTTTGGTCGGGATGGCGGAATACGAAGTCACGCGAAGCCGTAATGCGTCGGTTCCGATCATGCCTAAGTCACTTGGTGGTTTTTTAAGCTTATCAGGCATCCCGGGTAAAAGCCTTATCGGTCAAAACAAGATATTCGGCAGTTTAGTGTATCGATACCGCTGGTTTGATAATAACTTTGGCCTGTTTCAGTCCCCAGTTTACTTGGGAGCATCGGTTGAATATGGCGGAGTGTGGTCTGATCCCAACATTAAAGTCAGTGAAGCGCCGATGTACGTCGCAGGCTCGCTATTTGCGGGTGTAAAATCCCCCATAGGGCCTATAATTTTAGCGTATGGGCAGACGGAGCAGAATTTCAATTCAGTATATCTGATCGTGGGAACGGCATTTTAGTTCAAGATAATTCAATCATATTCATAGAACTTTAGTCTCAAGTTGCTATGTTGGTCAAAATGATAAGATTTTAATGTTAAGTTAAATTTGCTATTCTCCACCCCACAGTTTGGCCCTATGCCGCTGTTGATTATTAAGAATCAGAATAAGACTATTCATAATAAAAGCGGCAAGGCAGCCAAGTTTTTCCAAGGATGTTTGCACCTCTTGAACATAAGGGAGGTCAAACCGCAATGAGAGGAATAAGTCGTGCTTGAAGCCTACCGTAAACATGTCGAAGAGCGTGCCGCAGAGGGAGTGGTTCCTAGACCCCTTGATGCAGAACAAGTCGCGGGACTTGTCGAATTATTAAAAAATCCGCCAGCCGGCGAAGAAGCTTTCCTTATTGATCTTCTAGAAAATCGTATTCCACCTGGTGTAGATGAAGCCGCGTATGTTAAAGCAGGTTTCCTGACCGCCATTACCAAGAATGAAGTTGTGTCTCCGTTAGTCAGTCGTGAAAAAGCGGCGGAACTTCTTGGTACGATGCAAGGTGGATACAACATTGAATCTCTGGTTTCTCTACTGGATGATGCAGATCTAGCACCAATTGCAGTAAAAGCACTTTCCCATACATTATTAATGTTTGATGCTTTTTATGACGTTGAAGAAAAAGCCAAAGCAGGGAATGCATTTGCACAACAAGTCCTTCAATCATGGGCGGATGCAGATTGGTTTATGTCGAAAGAAAAAGTGGCAGAGAAAATCACCGTTAAGGTGTTTAAAGTTACTGGTGAAACGAACACCGACGATCTGTCGCCCGCACCAGATGCATGGTCTCGTCCAGATATTCCAGTGCACGCGAAAGCGATGCTGAAGATGGAGCGTGAAGGCATCATCCCTGACGAACAGGGCAATGTTGGCCCTCTCAAGCAAATTGAAGAACTGCAAAAAGACGGCATTCCTCTGGCTTATGTTGGGGATGTTGTCGGAACGGGTTCGTCTCGTAAATCGGCGACTAACTCCGTCCTTTGGTTTATGGGAGAAGATATTCCTTTCGTACCAAACAAGCGTACTGGCGGTGTTTGTCTAGGCGGTAAGATTGCCCCAATTTTCTACAATACGATGGAAGATTCAGGTGCATTGCCTATTGAACTCGACGTTCAAGAGATGAATATGGGCGATATCATCGATATCTTCCCGTATGAAGGTGTTGTACGCAAGAATGGCGTTGAAATCTCAAGCTTTGAATTGAGCAAAGTGTTGTTGGATGAAGTGCGTGCTGGTGGTCGTATTCCATTGATCATTGGTCGTGGCTTAACTAGCCGTGCTCGTAACTCTCTTGGTCTTGCTGACTCTGATTTGTTCGCGAAGCCAGTGGAACCTTCTGTTTCGGATAAAGGTTATACGCTTGCTCAGAAGATGGTGGGTAAGGCATGTGGCGTAGAAGGTGTGCGTGCAGGTCAGTACTGTGAACCAATGATGACAACGGTGGGGTCTCAAGATACAACCGGTCCAATGACTCGTGATGAATTGAAAGATTTAGCGTGTCTTGGCTTCTCAGCAGATTTAGTGATGCAGTCATTCTGTCATACGTCGGCTTACCCGAAACCTGTTGATGTGACTACTCACCATACGTTGCCCGATTTCATCATGAACCGTGGGGGCGTATCGCTACGTCCGGGTGATGGTGTTATCCATTCATGGCTCAACCGTATGCTTCTTCCTGATACTGTTGGTACAGGTGGTGACTCACATACTCGTTTCCCTCTCGGTATTTCTTTCCCTGCGGGTTCAGGTTTGGTTGCATTTGCGGCAGCAACTGGGGTCATGCCTCTGGATATGCCTGAGTCTATTTTGGTGCGCTTTAAAGGCGACATGCAGCCAGGTATCACACTTCGAGACTTGGTGCATGCGATCCCTTACTACGCCATTCAGCAAGGTCTTTTGACGGTAGAAAAAGCGGGTAAGATCAACGAATTCTCTGGTCGTATTCTTGAAATTGAAGGTGTTGAACATCTCACCGTAGAACAAGCGTTTGAACTCTCAGACGCCTCGGCAGAGCGTTCCGCTGCGGGCTGTACGGTTAAATTGTCTCGAGAATCCATCGAAGAATACCTAAACTCTAATATCACTATGCTTAAGTGGATGATTTCAGAGGGATATGGTGACGTACGTACGATTGAGCGCCGTGTGACCGCAATGGAAGAGTGGTTGGCTAATCCTGAGTTACTGGAAGCAGACAGTGATGCAGAATATGCGCACATTATCGAAATCGACTTGGCGGATATCAGTGAGCCAATTCTTTGCGCACCAAATGATCCAGATGACGCTCGTCTTCTATCTGACGTCCAAGGTACTAAGATCGATGAGGTTTTCATTGGTTCTTGTATGACGAATATCGGACACTTCCGCGCAGCTGGTAAACTTCTTGATAAGCATAAGGGTCAGCTGGATACGCGTTTGTGGATTGCGCCACCAACGAAAATGGATCGTGATCAGCTTACAGAAGAAGGCTACTACGGTATTTATGGTCGGGCGGGCGTTCGTATTGAAACACCAGGGTGTTCTTTATGTATGGGTAACCAAGCAAGAGTGGCTGATAAAGCTACAGTAATGTCGACTTCTACGCGTAACTTCCCTAACCGCTTAGGTAATGGTGCAAATGTATACTTAGCTTCTGCTGAGTTATCTGCGGTAGGTGCTATTCTTGGTCGTATTCCTACGAAAGAAGAATATCTAGAGTACGCGAAGCAAATCGATGCAACAGCGGCAGATACATACCGTTACCTCAACTTCCATAAGATGGGGCAGTACACGGAAAAAGCAAACACGGTTATCTTCCAAGGTCCAGTATAGCAACGTAGTAACCTGCAACATTTTGATAAAACGGTCCAATGTTGGACCGTTTTTTTATTTTTTGAAAGTTCGCTATTAGAGAAATTTTATTTGTAAATTGGCTCTGGGTTCGCTTTTGGTCTCAATTTCGGTATTTATTGTTGGTGTTGCATATTCTATTGGGTCGATTTCATCTTATTTAATCTCTCTTATTTGACTTTGTATTGGAGGAGTTATAGTGCTGAATGAGGTATTAAACTGCATGCGTAAAACCGTACGCATAACTGGCGTCGACACCTGTGCATTTCTTATTATGAACAACAAAGGAAATATGGATATGAAAAAGCTACTAATCTCTCTTGTACTGACTTGCATTTCAATGGCTTCTTCAGCAACATCGCATCAATTGGAAGATACGAGCACGGTAAACCTAGAGCGCGCAAGTGCATTTGCCCACACGGTGAAACAGAACGAGATGTTTAGCCAGCCTTCTTTGACTCTTGTTAGGTCTAGTGCTGCTTCTCGTGCTTGTAATTCAATATGTCGTTCACTGAACTTTGCATGTTTAAAAAGTGGCAAAAAAACTTGTGCGATAGAGCTATCAAGCTGCAAGGCGCGCTGTTTCTAACTCCTCTGAACCAATGATAAAGGTGGCTGATTCTTTTGTGTTTAATATCCTAGAGTCAGTGACCTTTTCTATTTCTACAATATCTTCCCCATATCCGATACTCAACGTTAAGTACGTGCCTTAGCGATGCCCCCTCAGTTTGGTTGATCATTTCCATTAACTCCTTTATTGGATCGGAAGCACAGCTCTTCTCATTTCAGTTGGCTTCAAGAAGAAGTGAACGCACAAATCAGTGTGATTAACAGTGTTTTGCAAAGACTTGAGTGGGTGGTTAAAGGTCATCATCCCAATGTTGGACCGTTTTTTTATTTTTTGAAAGTTCGCTATTAGAGAAATTTTATTTGTAAATTGGCTCTGGGTTCGCTTTTGGTCTCAATTTCGGTATTGATTGTTGGTGTTGCATATTCTATTGGGTCGATTTCATCTTATTTAATCTCTCTTATTTGACTTTGTATTGGAGGAGTTATAGTGCTGATGCGGTATTGAACTGTATGCGTAAAACCGTATGCATAACTGGCGTCGACACCTGTGCATTTCTTATTATGAACAACAAAGGAAATATAGATATGAAAAAGCTACTAATCTCTCTTGTACTGACTTGCATTTCAATGGCTTCTTCAGCAACAGTACATCAAGCGGAAGATACGAGCACGGTAAACCTAGAGCGCGCAAGTGCATTTGCCCACACGATGAAACAGAACGAGATGTTTAGTCAGCCTTCTTTGACTCTTGTTAGGTCTAGTGCTTCTTCTCATGCTTGTCATGCAGTATGTAGTTCACTGCACTCTAACTGTATAAGTCGTGGCAAAAAAAGTTGCTCGGCAGAGCTAGCAGGCTGCCAGGCGAGCTGTTTCTAACTCCTCTGAACCGATGATAAAGGTGGCTGATTCTTTTGTGTTTAATATCCTAGAGTCAGTGACCTTTTCTATATCTACAATATCTTCCCCATATCCGATACTCAACGTTAAGTACGTGCCTTAGCGATGCCCCCTCAGTTTGGTTGATCATTTCCATTAACTCCTTTATTGGATCGGAAGCACAGCTCTTCTCATTTCAGTTGGCTTCAAGAATAAGTGAACGCACAAATCAGTGTGATTAACAGTGTTTTGCAAAGACTTGAGTGGGTGGTTAAAGGTCATCATCCCAATGTTGGATCGTTTTTTATTTTTTGAAAGTTCGCTATTAGAGAAATTTTATTTGTAAATTGGCTCTAGGTTCGCTTTTGGTCTCAATTTCGGTATTGATTGTTGGTGTTGCATATTCTATTGGGTTGATTTCATCTTATTTAATCTCTCTTATTTGACTTTGTACTGGAGGAGTTACAGTGCTGATGCGGTATTAAACTGCATGCGTAAAACCGTATGCATAAATGGCGTCGACACCTGTGCATTTCTTATTATGAACAACAAAGGAAATATGGATATGAAAAAGCTACTAATCTCTCTTGTACTGACTTGCATTTCAATGGCTTCTTCAGCAACACCGCATCAAGCGGAAGATACGAGCACGGTAAACTTAGAGCGCGTAAGTGCATTTGCCCAAACTTTAAAACTGAACGAAGCGTCTAGTCAGCCACTACTTGATGTTGCATTTGATGGTTCTATCGCTTGCAAAGCTAGATGCTCGTCTGTTTATGTCATTTGTAAATCTCGTGGTGAGTCAAGTAGTTCATGTATTGCAGAGAAAATAAACTGTGAAGCAAGCTGTATCTAACGATCTTACAGCTTAATGTGTAATAACCGCAAAGGTCGCTGATGTTCTCTGATGCTGAAATAGTTGGGGGTGAACAGCGACCTTTTTATCCTCTCGCAGCTCAGGTGAGTTAAATACAGCATGGGATATGAGATCGTAGGTCGTTGGCTTCAAGAAGAAGTGAACGCACAAATCAGTGTGATTAACGGTGTCTTGCAAAGACTTGAGTGGGTGGTTAAAGGTCATCATCCCAATGTTGGATCGTTTTTTATTTTTTGAAAGTTCGCTATTGGAGAAATTTTATTTGTAAATTGGCTCTAGGTTCGCTTTTAGTCTCAATTTCGGTATTGATTGTTGGTGTTGCATATTCTATTGGGTTGATTTCATCTTATTTAATCTTTCTTATTTGACTTTGTACTGGAGGAGTTACAGTGCTGATGCGGTATTAAACTGTATGCTTAAAACCGTATGCATAACTGGCGTCGACACCTGTGCATTTCTTATTATGAATAACAAAGGAAATATGGATATGAAAAAGCTACTAATCTCTCTTGTACTGACTTGCATTTCAATGGCTTCTTCAGCAACAATACATCAAGCGGAAGATACGAGCACGGTAAACCTAGAACGCGCAAGTGCATTTGCCCACACGATGAAACAGAACGAAATGTTCAGTCAGCCTTCTCTGGCTCTTGTTAAGTCTAATTCTAAGCTTCTTTGTGAAACAAAGTGTCAAGGATCTTATGGTGTCTGTATAGCTCGTACTGGCGGATCTGCGACATGCGTGGCACAGCTGGCAACCTGCCAAGCAAGATGTGCCTAATTCCTCTGAGCTAATAATAAAGGTGGCTGATTCTTTTGTGTTTAAGATCCTAGAGTCAGTGACCTTTTCTATTTCCACAATATCTTCCCCATATCCGACACTCAACGTTAAGTCAGTGCCTTAGTTACGCCCCCTCAGTTTGGCTGGTCATTTCCATTAACTCCTTTATTGGATAGGAAGCACTGTTCTTCTCATTTCAATTGGCTTAGTGGTACACTCCGCGTCTTCACGATTTTTCGAGTAAACGTCATGGACTATCAATTTACAAAGAACAGCCTGACAGGAGACTACTTAGTTAAATGCAGCATGGGGCATGAGATCGTAGGTCGTTGGCTTCAAGAAGAAGTGAACGCACAAATCAGTGTGATTAACGGTGTCTTGCAAAGACTTGAGTGGGTGGTTAAAGGTCATCATCATGAAGACAAAATCGAAGGACGGGAGATCAGTGTATTGATCAACCGTGAAGACGTGACCATTCAAGAAAACGGCTTTTCATATCAACCTGAGTGCGATGAGCCAGATATGCACATTTATGAAAGTGAGAGCTGCGCCAGTTGTGGTCTTGAAGATTTTGTCGA
This sequence comes from Vibrio sp. S9_S30, assembly GCF_014694455.1. Taxonomy (GTDB): domain Bacteria; phylum Pseudomonadota; class Gammaproteobacteria; order Enterobacterales; family Vibrionaceae; genus Vibrio. The sequence continues at coordinate 284,441 of NZ_JAAUWT010000001.1, forward strand.
ATTGATCAAGGCGTGGAAGGACTTTGTGACATCTTATTAACGCTCCAAATACCGCGTTTTAATGGTCCTATCCCCAAAGTAGGGAAAGGGTTGAGCTCTGCTTCAAATTCGGGAAGAGGATGCACTAACTTTGTGCATCCTCTTTTTTATTGAATCTTTGAAAGCACTTTAAATTCTTTAAAATCAGTCTATTAGCTTTTTGGCATATTCTTTGATTGTTATCTAGGTGTTAACGGATTACACCAAATTAGAGAGGACGTGATGAAATTAATCAATGCCATTATTAAGCCATTCAAACTTGACGACGTAAGGGAAGCTTTATCGGAGGTAGGTATCGAGGGGATGACGGTTAGTGAAGTGAAAGGCTTTGGTCGTCAGAAAGGACATACCGAATTATACCGAGGCGCGGAATACCAAGTGGATTTTTTGCCCAAAGTAAAATTAGAAATTGCTACCCAAGAGGATAATGTCGACCGTGTCGTAGAAGCGATTACTAAGGCTGCCCATACGGGAAAAATAGGTGACGGTAAGATTTTTGTTTATGACCTTCACCAAGCGATTCGAATTCGCACGGGTGAAATGGATTCAGAAGCACTTTAAGGAATTGAGGACTTTATTATGGAACTATCAGTAACTGTAGCCGAACTCAGATATGCACTCGACACCTTTTTCTTTCTCATTTCAGGTGCGTTGGTTATGTGGATGGCCGCTGGCTTTGCCATGCTCGAAGCGGGGCTGGTTCGCTCTAAAAATACCACCGAAATTCTGACCAAAAACATCTGTTTGTACGCGATAGCTTGCACAACGTTCTTGTTGGTTGGGTATAACCTTATGTACGTAGACAATACTGAGGGAGGGTGGTTACCATCATTCGGTGCTTTGATTGGCACTCAAGGTGAAGGTGCCGATCACTCCCTTGAGTCTGATTTCTTTTTCCAAGTCGTGTTTGTTGCAACCGCCATGTCTGTGGTATCTGGTGCGGTAGCCGAACGAATGAAGCTTTGGTCGTTTTTAATTTTTTCAGTGGTCTTAACCGCGTTTATTTACCCAATGGAAGGGTATTGGACATGGGGCGGTGGCTTTTTGTCTGAAGCGGGTTTTAGTGATTTTGCGGGTTCTGGCATCGTTCACATGGCGGGCGCAGCCGCTGCTTTAGCTGGTGTTGTATTACTTGGTGCGCGTAAAGGTAAATACGGTAAGAACGGTGAAATCTACCCAATTCCGGGGTCAAACATGCCTTTGGCGACTTTGGGTACCTTTATCTTATGGTTCGGCTGGTTTGGATTTAACGGGGGGTCTCAATTGATGGTATCGGACTTTGAAAATGCGACTGCCGTTGGTCAAATCTTCCTGAACACCAATGCGGCGGCCGCCGCGGGTGCTATTGCAGCTCTGCTTGTGTGTAAAACGACGTGGGGCAAAGCAGACTTAACCATGGTGCTAAACGGGGCGTTAGCCGGTCTAGTTGCTATCACGGCAGATCCACTTTCTCCTTCTCCACTGGTTTCAGTTGGAATCGGTGTTGCCGCAGGTGCCTTGGTAGTGTTCAGTATTGTTGCAATGGATAAAATGAAAATAGACGATCCTGTCGGGGCGATTTCAGTACACGGTGTGTGTGGTTTGTTTGGCTTAATGATGGTGCCAGTCAGTAATGCAGATACCGCTTTTTCAACACAGCTTCTTGGAGCCGCCGTGATTTTTGCTTGGGTGTTCGGAGCCAGTCTGGCGGTTTGGTATGTACTCAAAGTGACCATGGGCATACGCGTGACAGAAGAAGAAGAGCTTGAAGGGATGGATATGCACGACTGTGGCGTAGGGGCTTATCCGGAGTTTGTATCAGTGAAATAGACCTGATGCGAAACATGTCGTTACCAAAACTAATGATAAACCTGTCAAGAATGGCAGGTTTTTTTGATCTAGATACCGAATGTATCATTGTCAATGAGATTCGTTTGAATATAATAAGGCGACTGATAAATATTATCATTATGCTTTCACAAAGGACAAATACGATGAAAAAATTGCTGACCCTTTCTGCCATTGCGTGTGGTGTGGTTGCTCCTTCTGCAATGGCCGCTGAAGAAGTAAACGTATATTCTTACCGTCAGCCTTTCTTGGTTGAACCTATGTTCAAAGAGTTCACTAAAGAAACCGGTATTAAAGTCAACGTTAAGTTTGCAAAGAAAGGTTTGGCTGAAAAGCTAGCTCAAGAAGGCGAGTACAGCCCAGCAGACGTGCTTCTTACTGTAGACATCATCCGCTTAGCTGAGTTGTCGAAAAAGGGTCTAGTACAATCGGTAAACAGCGACGTAATTGAAGCGAACATTCCTGCTCAATACCAAGACGATAACAACGAGTGGTTTGGTCTTACAACGCGTACTCGTAATGTTTACTCTTCTCGTGAGCGTGTTGGCAAACTTGGTGAAGACTTCACATACGAAGACCTGGCTAAGCCACAATTTAAAGGCAAGATTTGTACTCGTAGCGGTAAGCACCCTTACAACGTTTCTCTGATCTCTTCTATGATTGCTCATAAAGGTGAAGCGGCAACAAAAACTTGGTTGGAAGGTGTAAAAGCGAACCTAGCACGTAAACCGCAAGGTAACGACCGTGCACAAGTTAAAGCGATCAAAGAAGGTCTGTGTGACGTATCTTTGGGGAACAGCTACTACCTTGGCAAGATGGTCAACGACAAAGATCAGCTAGCATGGGCTGAAGCTGTGTACATCAACTTCCCTAACCAAAATGAGGCTGGTACCCACGTTAACATCAGTGGTATGGCTATGGCTAAGTACTCGCCAAATAAAGCGAATGCTAAGAAGTTAATGGAGTTCCTAACAGAAAGCAAAGCTCAGGCTATGTACGCGGAAGTGAATTTCGAATACCCAGTTAAAGAGGGGGTTAAGCGCTCTGAGTTGGTGGCATCTTGGGGTGACTTCAAAGCAGATGCTATCTCTCTTGAAGATATTGCGGATAATCACTCTAAAGCGATCAAACTTCTAGACGAAGTGAAATTCGACCTGTAATTCGAAACTTTTGCTCAATCTATTAGGTTGAGCAAATACTTTTCAAAGCCATCATAAACAGTGTGGATAGTAGTAGCCCTAAGAGGTTGCTTACTTCTTTCATTGTTGATGATGGCTTTGTGAGTTTTTAGGGATTGAAAAGCAAAATGAGATTCGTTTTGATATACTTTCCTAAATACCGCATTTTTTAAAAGGGATATGAAGTGAACATAACTTTGTATTACTTTGAAGTCGTTGGGCAATGAAAGAAAATCATACTACTTGGAAAATCAGCAGCTGGAGTGTTGCTGGGCTGTTGGCATTACCAATAATTGCCATTTTTTATATGTCCATCGGTCCGTCGGAAATCTTTCCGCATCTGATGAACACCGTCTTGCCTATTTATATTACCAATACCATTCAGCTTGTCGCTGGTGTTATGCTGCTTTCGATTTTATTGGGCGTACCCAGCGCATGGCTCATGGCAATGTGCAAGCTACCTTCTGAAAAAATTCTGCAATGGGCATTGGTGCTTCCGCTAGCGATGCCCAGTTATATTGTTGCTTACGTTTATACCGACTGGTTTGATTTCCCTGGTCCTATTCAGAAGTTGCTGAGAAACATCACTGGGTGGGGACCGGGTGAATATTGGTTTCCTGATATTCGAACGCTGACGGGCGCCATTATTGTATTGGCATTGGTCCTATACCCTTATGTCTACCTTTTAGGGCGTGCTGCCTTTATGGAGCAGAATGTCTCGTTACTTCAATCCGCTCGTTTGCTCAAATGCTCGCCTATCACGAGCTTCTTTCGCATTTCCATGCCATTAGCTAGGCCTTCCATTGCGGTTGGGCTTTCACTCGTCGCGATGGAAACGATTGGGGATTTTGGTACAGTGAACTACTTTGCGGTGCATACACTAACGACGGCCGTTTATGATACATGGCTTGATCATTCAGAATTGCCCGCTGCCGCTAAGATATCTTCTATCATGTTAATGGTGGTGATCTTGCTGATCAGTGCTGAACGATACAGTCGCCGTAGACAAAAGCTATTTCAAACGCATTTTAATAGTCATGAAGATGTGAGATACGAACTTCAAGGTTGGAAGAAATGGGCTGCTCTGGCATGGTGTTGGGGGCTGGTCTCTGTCGCCTTCATTTTACCGCTTCTTCAACTGTGTTCTTACGCGTACACCTATTTTGCTCAAAGCTGGACGGAAGAGTTTCGTCAATATTCCTTGAATAGCTTAAAAGTGTCGCTCACTGCCGCCGTATTTGGTGTGGCTGTCGCGTTAATCGTTAATTTCTGCCAGCGAGTGAACCCAGGAAAAAACAGTGTTATGTCGATGCGTTTGTCTTCAATGGGCTATGCGGTGCCAGGCACGGTGCTTGCGATTGGGGTAATGACCTTTGTGAACACGGTAGAGCACGGCATTAACGACGTTGCAAAATGGATGGAGCTGACCCCTCCGGGGCTGTTGTTGTCTGGCTCTATGTTTGCGCTTATTTTTGCCATGGTGGTTCGATTTTCGGCTGTTGCGATAGGTAGCGTGGAAAGCAGCATGAGTAAAATATCGCCTTCTCTGGACATGGCGACACGCACGATGGGTTGCAATGCCAACGAAATGCTTAGGAAAGTCCATCTTCCATTGGTGAGACGTGGTGCACTTATTGCGGGGTTACTTGTCTTTATTGAGTGCATGAAAGAGCTGAATGCGTCCTTGCTTCTGCGTCCTTTTAATTTTGAAACACTGGCAACGTATGTGTTTAACTATGCGTCAGATGAACAACTTGAATTAGCAGCCATGCCGGCTGTTCTGTTGGTGCTTGTGGGACTTATCCCCTTGATTATGGTTAACCGTTCATTGGAGCAAAATCACTGATGAGTTGTGCATTAACAATTGAAAATCTGACATGTCAGTACCAAACACAGACTGTGTTGGAATCTTTATCTTTGACCGTTGAACACGGTGAAATTGTGTGTTTGTTGGGGGCAAGTGGTTGCGGTAAAACGACATTGCTTAAAGCCATAGCAGGTTTGCTTCCATTGGCTAGCGGGACGATGACGCTTAACTGTCAAACCATTGATAATGGTATAGATTGGGTACCACCAGAAAAGCGCAATATTGGCATGATTTTCCAAGACTATGCCTTGTTCCCTCATTTGACTGTGGAACAAAATGTCGGCTTTGGACTGCGCACGAGTAATGAAGCAGAAAAAGCGAGTAAGGTAGCAGAAATGCTCAAACTCGTTAAATTGGATGAATATGGTGATCGCTTTCCTCATCAGCTGTCTGGTGGACAACAGCAGCGTGTCGCGATTGCCCGATCACTGGCATACAACCCCGATCTGTTATTGCTAGACGAACCGTTTTCAAATATCGATACGCAAGTCCGTCATGAGTTGATCCGAGAAATACGTAAGATCTTTAAAGCTCAAGGCGTAACAGCCATCTTTGTTACGCATAGCCGTGAAGAAGCGTTTGCCTTCTCTGATAAGATGGCAGTGATGAATAACGGTGTCATTGAGCAATTTGGCAGTGCATCTGAGTTGTACTATCAGCCCTCCAGTAAGTTCGTTGCGGATTTCCTTGGTGGAGGCAGTTATTTACCTGCGAAGCGCCTGTCGAATGATCAATTTGATACCGCGTTTGGTGTCTTAGGGGCTTTAGCTCAGTCGGAAATTCGTATGGATCAAGAATGTGAGCTACTGTTACGCCCTCAGCATGTAAAGGTCAGTGCAGACAACGAAAGCAGCATTCATATTCTCGAACAGCAATTTATGGGGGATCACTGTCGCTACGTCATTGAGGCTAATGGCACACGCTTGATCGCCAGTTCTTCCGAAGCATTAGATATCAATCAAAAAGTGAATGTTCAGATAGAATCTGATGGTGTGCTGGCATTTTAGTGATATCCCGCTCTTCAATCTAGAAAGCAGAAAGCAGAAAGCAGAAAGCAGAAAGCAGAAAGCAGAAAGCAGAGAATAGAAACAAAAAAGATAAAGCCCAGCAATTGCTGGGCTTTGTTTTAGGAACTATAAGGGTATATACCACCATCGATTGATTGGTGAACACCGAGCCGTGACTAGCGATTCGATGCGTCCAAAGTATCTTAAAGAAGAATTGTGGCAATTGTTCTTTAGGATTAGAGCGACAAGAACTCTTTGACCAACGCAACGGTGGCTTCAGCGGTGTCTTTGTCTTTCATTTCAGAGAAGATACGAAGCAAAGGCTCTGTACCTGAGAATCTTGCAATCACCCAGCCACCGTTTTTAAAGTAAACCTTAGCGCCATCTTCATAGCTGACTTTTTCAATTTCAAATTCAAACTCAGGAAGCTGCTTCTCAACATAAATCTTGTTGTAAAGCGCGTCTTTCTGGCTTGGTTTAAATGTGCAATCGCCTTCCGCAGTATAGGCATAGCCATATTGACTGTAGATCTCATCCAGTAATTCAGACAGTTTCTTGCCCGTTACACTGATCATTTCAACCAAAAGGCTGGAGGCAAACACGCCGTCTTTGCCTTTGATGTGACCACGAATGGTCAAACCGCCGGAGCTTTCACCACCAATCAAGGAATCATCGGCTTCCATTTGAGAGCTGATGTGTTTAAAACCTACTGGTACTTCAAAGGATTTTTCGCCGTTGGCTTCTGCAATTTTATCGAGAAGGTGAGTGGTTGCGATGTTACGTACCACCGATCCTTTCCAACCTTTGTATTTCAGCAGGTAGTAGTACAACAGAATCAGTACTTCATTAGGGTGAATGAAGTTACCTTTTTCATCAATAATCCCCAAGCGGTCAGCGTCGCCATCCGTACCGATACCAATGTCGTACCCTTCAGCAGCAACCAAATGTTTTAATCGATAAAGTGTGGCTGCACTTGGAGAAGGCATAAGCCCACCAAAATCTGGGTTTTTGCCATCGTTGATCACATCGACATCACAACGACCGTTGATCAGTACGGTTTGCAGTGCATTCTTTGCCACACCGAACATTGGGTCGATCAACACACGTAAGTTGGCTTTTTTGATCGCGTCGATATCAATGAAGTTAATGATCGAGTCTACGAACTCGTTCATTGGGTTGATTTCGATGATGGTCTTGTCGGCTACGGCTTGCTCAAAGTCTGTGCTTTTGACTTGATCAAGCGTGAGCGTTGAGATCTGATCTTCAATTTTTTGCGTGATGATCTCGTCTGCGTCACGACCGCCTTCAATGAAGACTTTTATGCCATTGTAATCGGCAGGGTTGTGCGATGCTGTAATGCAAGCTGAGTAGGCACAGCCCATCTCTTTTGCTTTAAACATCACGATGGGAGTAGGAACAAACTTGTTGATAAAACTGACGGTGATGCCATTGGCGGCAAGCACTTCTGCAAACCAACTGCCAGCTTTATCCGATAGGAAACGTCTGTCGTAACCCACAACGAAACCTTGGTTCTCTACTTTTTCGTTTAACATGATATTGGCTACAGCTTGAGCCACCAGACGGACGTTGTCCTTGGTGAACTCTTCGCCGATAAAGGCGCGCCAGCCACCTGTACCGAACTTAATCATATTAAAATCCTATTTCTCTCTGCGGTTCGCAATGAACCAAAAATAAAAGGGTGGGAGAACGCTCTCCCACCAAAAAATTACCCAAAAACAAGTTCGTTATCCAAGAACAACCACGACGTCGTTGATGCTGCCTTGGGCTTGTATTGGGACTATGCCGTTTACCGCTTCACCATTCACCGTAATAGATTTCACGCCTTTGCTGACGGAATCTGGGTTTTGTACTTTAATGTTGTACGTTGCACCACGCCATTGACGCGTCACTTCAAATCCCGGCCACTCGGTTGGGATACAAGGATCAATGCTTAAGCCTTCAAATCCTGCACGTACGCCAAGAATAAAGTTGGTTACAGCGAAATATGCCCAGCCAGATGTCCCCGTCAACCAAGGGTGGTTTGCACGACCATGATCTTGGTGGTCACGACCCATAATGAACTGAACGTAGGAGTAAGGTTCTGCAACACGCTTTTCGATGTTCTCATTTTGGTTGTATGGATTCAGCGCATCGAAGAACTTCATTGCACGGTCGCCACGGCCCAATTTTGCTTCTGCGACCCACGCCCAAGGGTTCGGGTGAGAGAAAATCGCTCCGTTTTCTTTCACGCCTTGATAAACGCGAGTAACAAAACCGATGTCGTCGTTTGGCGTTGCAAAAGATGGTGCGTTTAAGTGCAGGCCGTATTCAGAGAAAAGGTTCTCATCAACTGCATCCATGGCTTTTTCGCCGCGTTCTTGAGATACCGCGCCAGACAGTACCGCTAACGTGTTGGACTCTAGGTGAACGCGTCCTTCTGTTTGCTGCGCCGTACCAATTTTTTCGCCATTCTTTGTTAGGCCACGGATGTACCATCCGCCTTCTTCGTCCCAAAGGTGTGTTTCACACGCTTCACGCACGTTCGCTGCCATTTCTGTGTACTTCGCCACATCGTCATCGTTGCCACGGTATTTCGCGAGGTCGATAAATTCTTGCAGTGCCCAGAAATGAAGGAAGGACACCATAGAAGACTCGCCGCCGCCTAGGTTTAGACAGTCGTTCCAGTCTGCACGCAGACCTTTACAAATACCCGTTTGCCCAACGTATTTGGCAGAGAAATCCAGAGCGGCTTTCATGTGATCGTAAACAGAAGCTTCACCACCGTCTGCGTATGGAATGCTTTCGTCAAAGAAACTTTCTTCGCCCGTTTCCATCACGTACTTACAGATCGTAGGAACCAACCATAAGTGATCGTCTGAGCAGGTGTCTTCGATGCCATGGATCTTGTCTTCATCGGAAGGGGTGGGTACCACCGTCGGAGATTTCGAAGGTTTCACGTCGGCTTTTTCAGGATCGAACCAATCTGGATCAAATAGGTGTAAACCGTAGCCTGCTTTCACCTGCCCACGAAGAAGATCAACGAGACGCTTGCGGGTCATCTTGGCATTGGAATGAGGCACGGAAATGGCGTCTTGCGCGGTATCACGGTAACCCAAACCAGTACGCCCCCCGACTTCAATAAAGGAAGCGAAGCGAGACCAAACCACGCACGTTTCGGCTTGGTATAGTGTCCAAGCGTTGATCATGGTGTCCAAACCTTCGTTTGGTGACTTCACCTGGAACTTGGCACAACGCTCATCCCAGTGTGCTTTAATGCCATTAAACGCGGCATCCACTTCATTCAGATCTTGGTACTTCTCGCGCAGGCGCTCGCCGTTGCCTTTACCAATACCTAGAATGTAGGCAAAACGCACTTCTTCACCCGGCTGGATTGTGAATTGCTTGTGCAATGAACCGCAGTGGTTGTAACAAGTTTGCGCGGTGTTAGAACATTTGCCGTTCTCAACGGCGATTGGGTTGGCTTCGTCTCGGTACGCACCTAAGAAGCTGTCGCGCTGACCGTCGTACGAATCAGGGCTGAACGTAGAAGCGAGGTAGTAGAAGCCTTCAAAGTCGCTTGTGTTGTAGTATAAGTCGTACTCAATCACACCCTCTTTGTATGCCGTACCAGCCGAGTACAGAGACATCTGGTGGTTTTGGTTATCCGATTGGATGTGGCTGAATGAGAACTCAACAAAGGAAAATGCACTAATAGTACGAGGTTTGTCTGAGGTGTTTTTGATGACCACATCCCAGATTTCTGCGTCTTCGCCTTTGGGGACAAACAACGTTTTGGTTGCAGTAATACCCGCGTATTCACACTTGAATTTTGAGTAAGAAAGACCGTGACGAATTTCGTAGCTCGCTTCATCTAGGCTTTTTGCCACTGGCTGCCATGAAATTGACCAGTAATCGCCTGTTTCATCGTCGCGCAGGTAAACATAATGTCCAGGGCGGTCAAATGCCGCATTGGGACGAAACTTAGTAACACGGTTGTATTCTGGTGAGTTGTAGAATGAGTAACCGCCTGCGTTATGAGAAATCACAGTACAGAACTTTTCCGTGCCCAAGTAGTTTGTCCATGGCGCTGGTACGTCTGGACGCGTAATGACATATTCACGATTATCGTTATCGAAATAGCCGTATTTCATGGTTCTTTCCTTTTAAACAAACTGCGAAGGGTTGCAGTAAAAAAACGAGTAATTTCGTCGTCTAAGCCGTTGCTTGACGCAATATCAATCTTGCCAAGGCGAGCGGTAATTCACGCCCAAGCGTTGCCAGTGAGGCAGATGTCCTTTCAATCTGGACAAGTAGTCCAGCCAATCTCGTTGTTTGGCGTTGCTCCAACTGACTTCCGCCAAGGCAGAAATGCGTGGGAACACCATGTATTCAAGGCGAGATGGGGTCGAGATTTTTTCACACCATAAAGCGCATTGGATGCCCCAGATTCTTTGCCGAATAGGGTCGTCATCGGCAACGTCACTTAAGGGTTCATAGTGGTAAGCCAATTCAAGAGGGATGGGATTGGCCCAATCTACGCCAGGTTCTTCTGGCGCGTAGTCTTGTGTCATGTCGAGGTACGTGGTTTGTGCAGGTTGAAGCACGACGTCGAACCCGTCTTTTGCGCATTCCAAGGCCGCTTCTTCGTTCAGCCAAGAGTAAATCACCGTCTCTTTAGAGACTTTGTTGCCGTGTTTCGCTTCTTCCCAGCCCAACATGCGCTTGCCGAGAGACTTCAGTGTTTTTTCAGCGTGGCGCAATAGATGCCCTTGCAGCTCTTTGGCATCGTTGTAGCCCAATTCTTCCATCATTGCTTGGCAGCGTGGGCTTTTGGTCCAAACATTCTTCGGTACTTCATCTGCACCAATGTGAACGTAAGGCGAGGGGAACAGACCTGAAACTTCGGTTAGCACGGTATCCAAAAATTGGTAAGTGCCGTCAATGGCAGGAGAGAGCACATTGTCGGCGTAATTTTGAATGCTCAAATATTCGGATTGGTCTTCTTTATCGACCAAGAGCTCAGGCAACGCTTTAATGGCTGCGCGACAGTGACCAGGGATGTCAATTTCAGGGATCACCGTAATGGCGCGTTTCGCCGCGTATTCAATGACTTCTTTTATGTCTTCTTGCGTGTAGAAACCGTCATATTGCGTCGCTAAATGGCTGTATTGAGCATCATTTGCCGTCCCCGGTCCGCGTTTTGCGCCGATGTCGGTTAACTCAGGAAAAGCTTTGATTTCGATACGCCAGCCTTCGTCATCGGTGAGGTGCCAATGGAAGTAGTTAAATTTGTAGTAGGCAAGATGGTTAATCAGCTTCTTAACCTGTTCAACGCTATGAAAATGCCTTGCGCAATCGAGCATCATTCCGCGGTAGCTGTATCTTGGGTTGTCTTTAATGAGCAAACACGGGATGTGAGTATTGACTTGCTTCGCGGAGATCAGTTGCATCAAAGACGCGCAGGCATGCATAAAACCAGAACGAGACCCCGATTCTAAGGTGATCAATTGCTCTTGTACGTCAAGTTTGTAATGCCCTTTATCAAGCGTAGGGTTGCTTTTAAAGATAATGTTTCCATTCTCATTTCGTGGCAGATGGAGATTCGTCGTTTGAGAGAGTTCTTGTCTCAGCCACTCCGTTGCTTCTTGTGCTAAAGATGATGACGCTGAAATGCCGGTTGCCTGAGTGAGCACGAATGTTCCATTTTGCTGCGTGATGCTGCTTGGTACGGGAATTAATGCGATGTCTGCCGCGTCTACTTGTGGGATGTTTTCCCGTTTTTTGTACGGAGACAAAAGCACAATGGGCGTAATATCGACGGACACGCTTTTCGATGCTTCACCTTGCTTGATTTCAAGGTAGGCGTCATCAATACCGTCGGAAAGATAGCGAAATGGGAATGTATTGGTAGAAAACTCGATAAAGTAGTGATGGTTGGCTGCAAGCGCCTCGGGATGCTGAGGCGTTAGAATACAGTGGCTACCCACTTGCTTTACATTTCCTTGGCTTAAGGTATCGGTAAGAATGTATCGATCGAATGAAAAATGCAGTGCCCAAGATGAGATATCCAGATCACTCAAATTATGCAGAGTAAGACCAAAACGAGCGACGCCATTTTGTTCTGAAAGTACAGCCAGATCGACACGATAATTCATAAATACTACCTCAGAGTAAATAGGTTGTGCTCTGGTTTGCCAGCCATCATGATGCCGCCTTCGATGGCATCGTGCTTAGGTGTCACAATCCAGTGTTGTACAGGGGGGGATAGCCATTGGACGATGCGTTCGCCAATGCTGCCCATTAAAGCAATACGTTCTGCGCCCCTTTTGTTCAATGCCACTAAGAACATTTCAATATCGGAAGCGGTTTGCTTGAGCATTTTTATGCCCAGTGCATCGCCTTGGTAGGCATGCTCGAAAATCGCTGGGGAAAATTGACCGTAATCACGTGGTTTTGCGGTTTTAGACCAAGTAACAATGTTGTCTATGTTGTTATCGAAGTGGTTCATGACATGTTGAGAGAGCGGTGTTCTTGCCACGATCCCATCTTCTGCCAATAACACCTGTTGAATGAGGTGTAACCCCATAACAGCGCCGCCGCCTTGATCCGAGATAGGAAACTCCCGACCGCCCACAACATGCTGTTCACCGTCTTGCAGTAAAATACCGCAAGAGCCTGTTCCGGCAATCATAATGGCGCCATTCTCACCATCGTGAGCGCCCAAGCATGCACCATAAGCGTCAGTATTCAGTACGACACTGGCAAAAGGGTGTGGCAGTGCCATAAATTCTTGCCAGAAGGATTCTTGCTCTGCGCCAGCCAATGCCATACCAAGGTGCATGTTATTTAAGTCGGCATCAGACAGCCCCCCCTGCTGAGCAGCGTCTTTTACTGCGGCAATAATGGCGTCCATGGCTAATTGGACACCTAACATGATGTTCGCGCTTCCACTTTTGGCTTCGCCGAGTGTTTCGCCTTGTTCATTTCTAATGCGAGCACGACACGAGGTGCCGCCGCCGTCGATACCGACAAAATACTGGGTCATTCGTTTGAATCCTGAGGTTGACTGGCATTTTGTGTTTGAGCTGAAAACTGCGCCATGATGGCGAGTAAGTACCAAGCGCCATGTGGGATCCATTGTTCGCCCCAGCGCCAGTTTTGAAGCATGTTGTCTTTCTGTTCTTCTGGATTGAAAGCGATGTCTTCTTCGTCGTCAAACCCACCGGTTATGCCGTTGCAAATGCCACCTTTAGCATTATAAAAGCCATGTTGCGGTAAATAATTGGGGTTGTTTTTTCCATGCCCATCTAGCATGCACATGTCATAGGGGTTGAGACCAACGATCCAGTCGAGACAGCGCTGAGCGTATGTTTGTGCTTTGGTTTGCAACGATTCTGACAAATAAGGTTTTGCAAGATAAACCATGCTTGAAAGGGAACCTAAGCGAGCATTTTCGCCCTGCCACCAATACCCAGATTCGTTTTCTTGAGCGATGAAGAACGCATCTCGTTTGACACCGTTAACGGACTTGACGTATTGGCGAGGGTAACCAAATGGGTTTGCCACGCACTGGGTGATGTTGAGTTCGAATTCAACCGCTTGATTGACGACTTCTTGAATTTTGACGATTTGCGAGTCGCGTTTTTCAATGGATAAATATTCACAAAGGGCGATAACGGGCAAGCCCGCTTCTGCCGCGTGATAATATGGGCGATTGCCGTCCTCTGTTGCAGCCCAATAATGCTCAAAACGTGCGTCGGTAAGTTGACGCAGTGATAAGCGATTCGCCCACATTTGAGCTTCCGACAGGTAGCATTGTTCGCCAGTTGAACGATACAACTCAACACAGGCCATCAATGCGCAATACTCATCAATAATGTTCTCTTCACCATCATTGAGGTAGCGAGTATTGTACTCCTTTAAGTGCCAATAGCCTTTTTCTGCCGCTTGCAGGTAATATTCTTGCGAAAACTCCCCACACACATCAAGCCGAGAAGCCGACGCTAGAGCCGCGATTGCCATTCCGCCACCTTGACGAAAACCAGCATGGTAATCACCTTTCTTGTGACCGTCTTGCGTTTCGTAGGCACAAATTTCCCGTTGCTTTATGTCTTTGCTCCATTTGTCAAAGACCGTCATGTAAAAGAAACCCTCCGGGTGTTGCATGCGGGCTAAGAAGTCGGCACCAAATAGTGCTTCTTCAGTTAGCCTCACCCGAGAATATGCTGCAAAGTCAGAGCGCTCCTCCACTAACTCTAAGCTTTTCAACATATTCCATACGACCATTGGAGTTTGTTGAGGGTTTAAAAAATTGGCATAAGACAGGTGGCTCAAATATTTACTGACATCACCTGACGCATCGTACCAACCCCCTCGAACATCGACCGTTTTGTCGGAGTTCAGAAGAGGGATTGTGCGATCTTGTTTTTCGTAAATCCCACCACAACGTTGGGATTTAAAATAATGAAGGACATCCGAGAAGGTGGTGTGCATCAACACACCTTCACGAATATCGAAGGGAGAAGATTGCAACTCGTTGACTTGCAATACGAAGCGACCAGATTCCGAAAACTCAGAAAAATCGATTTCGCAAAATAGCCCTTGATGCCAGTGAGCGACCTGGGTGGCTTCACCAATTCGGAATGAAGCCACGATGTCTTCAGAGCTGGTGTTTTCAGAGCTGATGTCTTTAGAACCAATGTCTTCAGAGCCAGCCCTGACCAGCAGAGCCAAGCTATCTTTTTCGAGTGCTTCATTAACACAAAGCACTGCGTACTTAGCACCTGAAGTCTCATAGCCTATCTGGTTAGTTAAGAGTTGCATTGGGTTCTCCCGTAAAGTAAATCAGTGAGGCACAAATCGGTGCCTCAAATATGTGTGCCGCTTGCTTCCTAATGAAGCGTCGTACTGCTTAATTTTCGTATAACTTAGATTTCGTATAACTTAGGTTTCGTACTTAGCTTTTGAGTAACTTAGTTGTTGAATAAACTAGTTGTTGAATAACTTAGTTTTCATATAGATAACAACGTACAAAGTGATTGTCTGACAACTGAGTCACGCTTGGTAATTGCTCTCGGCATTTATCGGAAGCGTGGGTACAGCGCCCAGCAAACGGGCAACCCGTTGACTCTGGTGTCCAAAGAGGAATGTCCCCTTTGTTGCCTTTCAGTTTTTCATGGATCGATTTCTTTGGATCCGGTACGGCTGATACTAAGAGTTGAGTGTAAGGATGCTGAGGATCGTGAATGATCGCTTCCGTATCTCCCCACTCAACCATATGACCTACATACATCACGGCTAAGTCTTCAGCAATGTAACGCGCTGTTGCGATGTCGTGAGTGATGTAAAGCAGTGACATCTGCTTTTCAAACTTCATTTCTTCCATCAGGTTTAATACACCCGCACGGATAGACACATCTAGCATAGAGGTTGGCTCATCAGCCAAAACGACCTCTGCTCCGACGGCTATGTTTCGTGCTAGATTAACGCGCTGGCGTTGACCACCCGAAAGTTGGTGAGGGAATTTTTCTGCCGTTTCTTTTGGCGGAATAAGCCCCACTTGCTCAAGAAGATCGTATACGCGCTCTTCGAGCTCTTTTTTATTGCCTGATGTGATTTTCTTATGAATCAACAATGGGCGCGCAATGTGGTGGAAGATATTATGCGTAGGGTTCAATGATCCAAATGGGTCTTGCCATACCATCTGAACACCTTCACGGTAATGCATCATGTCCTTTCGGCTATTGATTCTTTGAATGTCACGACCTTTGTATTCGATAACGCCTGCTGTTGGGGCGTACATTTTCGCGATCATTTTTGCGGTTGTGGATTTTCCTGAACCAGACTCTCCGACCACCGATAGACCGCGGCTTTTATACATTTTGAATGACACGTCGTTAATGGCACGCATCATGGGTTGGTTTAAGGAATTACTGTTGATAGGGAAGTCTTTTACGACATTCTTACCTTCAACCAGCAGTTGACCAAAATCTTTGCTCATAATTGTCTCCAGTTTCTCTTTTCGCTTTTTATTTTTTGTTGGCTCTATGCTTTGGCCATCGCGATTGGTTGTCCATATAAATGGCAGTTAGAGAAGCGGTTTGGTTCTATTTGACGCAGTGATGTTGCGTGAGTCATACATGCTTCGTGTACGCGGTCGCAACGCGCTTGGAATCGGCAGCCCTGTGGGATTTCTAGTAAGTTCAATGGGTTGCCAGGAATGCCAGTTAACTTGGTTTTTGGACCCGTTAATGGAGGGAAGGAGCTTCCCAGCCCTTTTGTATATGGGTGATACGGGCTTTCCAATATTTCTTTAGAAGGAGCTACTTCAATCAGTTCACCGGAATACATGATGCCAATGCGGTCGGAAAATTCGACCATCAAGGAGAGATCATGTGTGATGAATAGAATGGAGAAACCAAATTCTTCTTTTAATGCGTAGATCTTTTGCAGGATTTCTCGCTGTACTACCACATCCAGTGCGGTCGTTGGCTCATCCATAATGATCATTTTAGGGTTTAGCGCTAATGCGATCGCGATAACCAGTCTCTGACGCATACCGCCTGAGAATTGGTGCGGATAATCACTTAGACGGCTAGGGTGGATATCAACAATTTCCAGTAGCCCTTCTGCTCGACGGACAGCTTGCTCACGTGTCATGTTCGTATGGCGCATGATGACATCGCAGAACTGCTCTTCCATGGTGAGGACAGGGTTGAGGGCGTTCATCGCACTCTGGAATACCATGGACATTTCACTCCAGCGGAACGATTGCATACGCTCGTCGCTGTACTGCAGGATATCTTCACCATTGAAGATCACCTGACCACCTGTAATGAATGCGGGTGGCTTATGAAGTCGCATCAGTGAGAAAGCAACGGTGGACTTTCCACAGCCTGACTCACCAGCCAGTCCGAATACTTCCCCTTTACCTATGTCAAAACTTACGTGGTTACAAGCGCGGACATCGCCCGCGTCTGTAATGTAGTCCACGCATAAATCTCTTACAGAAATGAGTGGCTCAGTCATAATTACTTGTCTCCGCTCCAAAGTGCATTTTGTGGTGGTAGTTCTGGCTGACGTTCTTTTTGGTCTTGAGCGTTGAGTTTTTTCCAACGCTTCATGCCTTTGTGAGAACGCAGTTGCGGGTTAGCAATTTCGTCTACCGCGAAGTTAAGCAGTGCAAGACCGGTAACAAGCAGCGTCAATGCCATACATGGAGCAACAAGTTCCCACCAAGCGCCAATCAGCATTGATGAAGAAGTTTGCACGTTGTAAAGCATGATGCCCCAACTGATGGTGCTTGGGTCGCCAAGACCGAGGAACGAGATTGTGGCTTCCATCATGATGGCGTACATCACTGAGCCGATGAAGCTAGCACCTACGATTGGGATAAGATTTGGCAAGATTTCAACGAAGATGATTCTCCAAGAAGATTCACCCAAGACCTCTGCCGCTTTAACAAACTCTTTCTCGCGCAGTGCCAATGTTTGTGAGCGGATAACCCTTGCTCCCCAAGCCCAGGAGGTACACCCCACTATGATGGCAATGGTTAACGGCCCTGCCTCACCAATAAACGCCGCCAGTACAAACAAGAGTGGGTATTGCGGAATAACGAGCATGATATTCATTGCGGCAGTCAGAATGTCATCGACTCGACCCCCAAAGTAACCTGCTGAGATACCAATGATAGTGGCAAGGAAACACACGGTAATACCCGCACCAAAGCCGACTGAAAGTGATACGCGAGCACCGTAAGCTAGCTGAGACCATACGTCACGTCCCATGCGCGTTGTCCCTAAAACATGCTCTGCTTTTTTAGACATCAGCAGAGTTCGACGGTCTGTTGCTAAGTTTTCTGCAACCCATCCATCAGGACTGTTTTGAGCGGCCTTTACCACGAAACCAGGGTATTCATGAGGTTTACCTGTACGCTTATCTGGTGCGTGTTTTGTAATCATCGGTGCTGCTAAAGCCATGAATAAGAACAGGCTAAGAATAATGACACCAATCATTGCAACTGGGTTACCCCAAACTAATTTAGCGAAACCTTTCATGATTATTTGCCTCCCTTACGTAGGCGTGGGTCAAGAACCACATACAACATGTCTGCAACCAGGTTAAAGAACAACATAAACAGGGTCATAATGAGTAGTTGTCCCTGAAGTACTTGGTAATCACGAGCGTGAATAGCGTTAAATAACACTGAGCCAAGACCAGGGTAGTTAAAGATGATTTCGATGATAAGCTGACCACCGATCGCCATGCCAAGAGACATAGAAAGGGCTGTCACACTCGGAAGTAGGGCGTTACGGGCTGCATAGTTGAACACCACTCGGTTTTCACTTAGACCCTTGCCTTTCGCCATGGTGATGTAATCTTCAGCCAACAAGTTGATCATGTTGTTACGCATGTTCACCAAAAAGCCACCGATTTGTACAACGGACGCACAGAATAAAGGAAGAATGGCGTGATAAGCGGCGTCTTTATAAAATTCCCAGCTCGTCCATTCAGGTAATGTCCCTGCTGTGTAGGCGTACCCCGTAGGGAACCACTTAAGACCAATCGCAAAGGTAAACAAAGCCAGCATCGCAATAACAACCTGCGGTACAGCCTGAATGATCAACATACCTGGAGTGATAAAGGTGTCGTAACGGCTACCACGTTTCCAAGCCGCGAAAATACCTAATATAGAGCCGATCGAAAAGGATAGAACAACGGCAGTACCGGCTAGGAATAGTGACCAGCCAAACGCGCTACCCAGCAGCTCGTTTACACTGAGAGGGTAGAACTGAATTGACGTGCCCAGTTCCCAACTTAGGATGTTTTTCATGTAGGCAAAATACTGCACCCAAATTGGACCATCCACAAAGCCCAGTAGTTGTTTCATTGCTTCAATACGCTCAGGGGTTACCTGAACCGAAGCGTTAGCGAACATCATGGTAACAGGGTCACCTGGCATTGCTCGCGGAATGATGAAGTTCAAAGTGGCTGCAACTAACAGCGCAATAAAGTAAAACGACAAACGTCTTAAAAAATATCCCATAACTTATACCTTACTCACCCAGATTTTTTACCTGATCCTGGTTTCAGGACGCCCTATTTGGAACGAAAAACCCCCTGACGACGAGCGCCATACCTTAAACAACTAGGGAGAGGGTTTAGAGAGCGGTGCACGGAATGCGCACCGCAAAGTTTATTGCTTACTTAACTGGTTTTAGGTCCAGTACGTGAAGCAGACGCTCAGGGATACCGGCCCATACATTTGGACGTCCCTTCGGATTCTTCTCACTCCACCAACCTGTGAAACGAGTTGTGTTGTATTGGTACATGTAAGCACCAGACATCACAGGAATCGTTACTTGGTTAGAGGCGATGATTTGTTGAATACCATGAGCGATTTCAAGTTGCTCGTTTTTGTTTGCCGTCTTGTAGAAGCTGTCTAGAAGTGAATCTAGCTTGCTGTCTTTGAAGTAGTGCATTGCAAAACGAGGCATACCAGCACCTTCTTGAAGGTTTGAGTTGTACGCACTGTTCCAGTATATGTACGGGTCTGCACCGTGGAAGTAGTTTGTGTATGCAACGTCGTAAGTACCTTCCAGCATCGCTTGGTTGTACACTGAGAAGTCAGGAGTACGTGCACGTGCTTTGATGCCAACTTCTTGAAGCTGCTCAACCGCTAACTGTACTGTGTTGTTAAAGTCTGTCCAACCGTTTGGAGACTGAACCAACAACTCAAAAGATTTGCCCGATGGCGTGTCAACGAAACCATCGTTGTTTACGTCTTTGAAGCCCGCTTTATTCAGAAGTGCTTTAGCACCATCAACATTGTACGTGTTGTAGACCTTGTACTTGTTGTGCGTCTTTTCATCAGACCATGCTTCAAACGCATAACCTAGACCAGATGCAAAGTCATTGACCGTACCGCCACCGTAAAACGCGATGTCGATGATCGTTTGACGGTCTAGAGCCATAGAGAATGCACGGCGGAAGTCGACGTTAGTCAGTGCTTCGTTTTTCGCGGCATCTGGGTTCTTGAAGTTTACAACAAACGCCTGAGTGCCTGATGGCGGGTACCAGTAGTGGTGTTTAGGGCTTGCTGCTGCGTAAGTACGGTCGATGTCTGGAATGAACGAAGAAGTCCAGTCTAGTTCGCTGTTAACAACTTTACCTAAGAATTGGTCGTTGTTGGCGATTTGAGGAACACGTAGACAGTCCACCTCTAGGTTATCGTTATCCCAGTATTGTGGGTTACGACATTGAACGTAAAGCTGAGGTGTGAAAGTCGCAATTTCTGTGAATGGACCTGAACCCACAGGGTTTTCGTTCATAAAGGTTGTTGGGTCTTCAACTTTAGACCAAATGTGCTCAGGTACGATAGAAACTTTAGCAATTTCGTAAGGTACGTTTGAGTTCGCTTCGGTCAAACGGAAGCGTACTTTGTATTCGTCGATTTTCTCAACATTCGCAACCCAGTTGTTTGTACCATGCTGGTCAAGAGCGGGGGTTTTCTTCACAAGGTCGAAAGAGAATATCACGTCGTCTGCAGTGAACTTTTCACCATCCGACCATTTCACACCTTTACGAATGTCAAAAGTTACGCTCATTAGGTCGTCAGACATTTTAAAGTCTTCAGCCAAACGCATAACTGGCGTGTTGCCGTGCATTTCGTTAAACACAACCAAAGGCTCGTACAGGAAGTCCCAAGTGGTGTGAAGGTGAGTGGCACCCAAGAACGGGTTGAAGTTACGAACGAACGTGGTGAACTCTTTCGGGTGAATAGTCAGTTCACTACGCTCTGCAGCTGAAACTACTGGAGCGACGGCAGTTGCTGCAGCAACTACTGCGACTGCTAGCGCTGTCTTTTTAATATTGGCAAGCATAGCTGTTCCTTACTCATTGCTTTTATTTCACTAAATGGATGTGAATGTCATCAATTGATAAACACTCGCCGGGGCTATCCCAACATCCGCCAACTTCGACAGTGGAAAGAAGTTGGGTGGCCTATAGCCTTCGGTCAGGGCTAAGAAAACACCTTGCAGAGTCAATGGTCAAACAGGGTGTCCGTTAAAAACGTCAAAACGGCATTTAACTACGTCATAAACGTCAAAATTAGGTTTGCTGTGTGTTTTTTAGTCAAAATTTACAGTGTGATCAATATCTAATTAAGAGGGGGGGTAATCTTAATTTGTTAGTGATTACTAACCCCTTGCTACTTGTTGCGTTGGGCTTTTTTCAGTGACCTCTCTTTAAAGAGATCTTACTCACTATCTGATTTTTACGTTAATTTACATCGAAGAAATTATTCTGACAATTTGTTGTGACTGGCTTCTCAAAGACGTAACAAAACAAAGGATTTACCTGAAAATTCGTAAAAATAACGAAATATAAAGCCATTCAGTGTCGTGATTTCAGGGTTATTTTAAACAGTGAAATAACGGAATCTGACTCACGGGATAAAAACAAATCGTATTGTACAAAACCGCCTTACATTCATTAGGTCGTCAGATTCGTATAAAGGAATCGGTAGGCTGGATATGGTACAAACATGGTTTTCAAATCGGCTTCTGTGTGATGTTTGCACCGTTTAAGAGGATTCGCTTCCTGATTTCAATCAAGTGTGATGAGGTCAGTAGAATGGCTTCTATAGGTCATCAATGCTACTGAATGTGGATAGGGTAGGAAGGGGCTGTGGCGCTGAAAGGGTGAAGCATGATGACAATAAAAAAGGCTTCTTACTCGAAGCCTTTGTTTGCTTTAATCGCCTTGCTGCCTGTGTTACGACGTTAAGAGCTTTTGCAGTTTATCTCTTAGTGTAATCAGCTTTTCACGTTGGCTACTCGGGGTATGGCAATGCTCTAATATGAACTCAATAGAGTTTATGACGGTTCGCCATCTTGGCGTTTTTGGCAGTGTTTCCACTCTCAAATACTTGTCGAGCGTTCGGGTTTGAAGTGTGCTTCTGTCTAGATAGACACGCCATAGTCCACTTTGCTCCGCGAAAGAGAACTTCGTCTGACCCGTTTCAGACTCCCAGTAATCGATGGCTGTCGTCATTGAATCGACGAGAATTTCTCTCATCAGCTCTTGTTTATCCCCGCCACGCCCCGATACTTTGTCGGCGATGCGCGTAAATTCGCCACCTAGCTCTTTTAGCTGTTGCAGCTTGCCCTTATCTCCTTCAAACGCATAGCTCGACAACGCTTCTACGGCGGTTTCTAGGTTGTTAATTCTGGTGGCATTTAAGCCACCACCAACATTGAATATATACATATAGTGGATATCGGATCCTTCAGGGAGTTTTAGCACGTCTGCAGAGATGTGGTCGCGCCGATCATCGATGTATACATCAATACCCCCACAGAAATGATCTTGCTGAAGGTTTAGATATTTAGGGGCGATGACCTCATCGCCATTCGACCGTTTAAGTTGCTCTTGTGTTCGCTTAAACAGCTTTGCCGCGGCTTCGTTAGCGAAACGAATTCTACCATCGTCTCGAAGGCAAAGGATGGCTTCAGGAGCTGACTCTAATTGCTCAAGCAGCCTACCTTGCGTTTCAAGCAAGTTTGCCTCGACAAGTGCACGTTGTTTTAATTCAGCTTGCAGTTTGTCGTTCTCAATTCTTCTAAGTTCTGCTTTACTTGCCGCGAGGTGAGCTTTAATTCGTGATGCAAGTTCTAACTTGTTGAATGGTTTAGTGAGATAGTCATTAGCACCACTGTCAAAGCCTTTGATTCTGTCATTAGTTTGGCTTAAAGCCGTGAGCATGATGATGGGGAGCTCTGAGTGGTCATAGCTTAATCTGAGTTGTTCACATACTTGATAACCGCTTAACCCTGGCATCATAACGTCTAAAAGGAGCAGTTCAGGTTTCTCTTGCTGTACAGATTCTAAGACCTCAGTACCGTCTTTCGCTGTTTTTACTCTGTAGCCTTCCATTTTGAGGAAACTGTCTAGAATCTGTAGGTTCACTGGTTCGTCATCCGCAACAACAATCAGTGGACCATCTGGATTCTCAGGGAGTGAATTCTCATCCAGCTTAGCGCTGTCAGGTGCCTGAAAATGGCTTTGTGTACCTAGCTGTTTGGAGGTGGAAATTTCTTCTTCAGAGGCGAGAGGTAACGAGAAACTGAATGTGGTTCCCACCAAAGGTTGGCTGCTGACATACAGCGTCCCCCCCATCAGTTCGATTAACTGACGGCTGATCGATAATCCTAGTCCAGCTCCTTGCCGATAGCGACTAGAGTCTTGGCCAGCTTGAATCAAGGGTTCGAATATATGTTCCAGTTGTTCTGCTGGAATACCTTGCCCCGTATCGACGACTTGCACCCTAAGCTTCTCGTCGAGTACGGTAGCGGAAATCACAATTTTGCCTTCAGATGTGTACTTAATGGCATTGCCGATCAGGTTGTAAAGTACTTGCTCAATGCGTTGTGGATCGGCGGAAACCAAAGGGAGATCCATTGGAACTTGATTGATGATCCTGATGGATTTATTGCCCAGTAAGTGTTGGGATAGTTCTAAAACAAGCCGAGTTGATGAGGATAAGTTTACTGCTGAAGCTTGAATATCTAAGCTACCATAGCGCATCTTATGGTAATCGAGTAAATCATCAACCAACGTTGCCAGCCTTTGACCACTGTTGATGATGATATCCAATTGATGTTTTTGATTGGCTGGGATCGGACCATTTGCGCCACTGATTAGAGCTTCGGCAATACCAACCATTCCGTGTAATGGTGTTCTCAATTCGTGAGAAGTCGTTGCGAGAAACTCATCTTTTAACTTATTGGCAAGCTGCAATTCATCATTTTGGTTTTGAATTATCTTCAAGTGTGTTTCTAGTTCTTCATTCTGGGATTTTATGGTTAGAATCTTTTCACGTATGGAGCGCTGCATGCGCTGAAAGCTGACGCCTAATCTGCCTATTTCATCTTTACGTTTTGTCTCAAACATCACTTCATCTAGGTCTCCAGCAGACACGCGTTCCGCAGACCAAGTGAGTTTGAGAAGAGGAGAGGTAATAAAATTGGACAGATAATGTGAACAAATGACCACCAAGATGATCGCGATGAACATGGTCACCACAAACACTTTCTCAAGTTGTTGGATCCGCGCAAACGCTTCTGCTTCTGTGCGCTCGGCAACTAATGCCCATTCGATGTTTTGAATTTTAATGTTTGTGTATGCGGCAATGATCTTTTCACCAGAGGTGTTTACAAATGTTGTTACCGACGTTTGATCGCTTAATGCGAGGTTGATGACCTCGGCACTTTCGTCAATTTCTTCTTGAGATACGTTAAAAATGCGCGCCGCTTTGTCATTACCGACTAAGAAAGCTTTGATTGTTTTGCTTGTCGCTGCATCTTCAAACAAAGACAAAAGTTTGGTACTTGGTAGGCGAAACAGCGCATAACTGTGCAGGTATTCATGTTGAAGAATAGGGGCGGCAAACCATGCGACATGTTCATTGCCCTCTAAAGCAAAGTCCGACATGGCAATAGGGGTAATATCTTGGTTATCTTTGTGCTTTTTCACTTTTTCTTTTAATGCACTAAAGGTTTTCCCAAGGTTGCTTTCACTGTATTTTCCAGTGATTAGGTTAGTGCCGTAGTTGTCGTATTTATTTAGGGAATAGACGACATTACCATCCATATCAACCAATAAAATATCGTCAAAATCACTGCGTTTAAGCAAATCGACATAGCGGCGGTGATAGCGTTTGTGCATTAACCGATAGCGCTCACTGCCTTGATAGTCCTCGGACTCTGGTAGAATCGAGGTTTTTATTTGATCGCCAGAACCTGGTATGTAACGTTGCTGTGCATAGCTTCGAGCTTGTTCAATGGTTTCGCCTAAGTTATTAAAAGCATTGATTAAACCGTAGAATCTTCCTCCACTATTATACGCTAGCTCAGAACGGACAAAGCCCATCACTTCAGACTCTTTGGCTTCGAAGTAATCAAGCAGCTGTTGTTTTTTTGTGTCTCGAACTGAAAGTAGGTGAGACGTACTTTGTTCTTGTAAGTCTTTACTGTGAGACTGTAAAAAAAACAGCGCGATCATCGTCAGTGGCGTGATGCTCAAAACGAGAAATGCCACCATTAATGTGTGCTGAAGACGTTTAAATTTTTGTTTTTTATTAGGTTTAAACATAAGTGTCGTTTAAAAAAGCCTATGAACAACTTAAGCCGTTTTCATGGACTACGACGAAAACGACAAAAAGGGAAATGACGATTTTAACGTTTATACGAGGTTTTTTTTCTTAATCAAGTAAGTGCCATATAAATCGTGGTCAGTAACGCAAAAATTGGGAGAAGCCAAGCAACCGTCGCAACAGCATAGCACTGAAAGTCGCTGCCAGCTTGGGAGAGTAGGCTGGCAGATAAATCCTAGCGGTTATGCTTTACTGCTTGGTAAATAGCGAACTTTGTTGTTTTTTCCGCTAATTCGCAGTGACCAAATGCTTTCTCAATGATGGGAGGATACTTTAGAAAGCTATTGGCTACGAGATGTAGTGTCCCGTTTCGATTCAAGTAGTCGGGGGCTTGAGCCAATAATGTTTCTGTCGCACTGTAGCTAGTATCTAAGCCGGCATGAAACGGCGGATTGGAGATCAAGAAATCATAGGAATCCTTCACATCTGAATACACGTCAGTTGCAAAGACATGACCTTCAATATGGTTAGCGGCAAGTGTCGCTTTGGAGGAGGCCACGGCGAGTGCGCTGACATCGCACATAGACAAGTTTATATTAGGGAACTGATTCGCCATCGCCGCGCCAATGACGCCTGCACCACACCCGAAATCGAGCACTTTTCCAGCCAAGCTAGGAAGCGTTTTCAATAGCAATAGAGTACCAAGATCACACTCACCGTGGCTAAACACACCAGGTAAACTTTTTACCGTTAAATCCGCTCCGCCAATGCTGATTGAATAGCTTTTGTACCATTGTTGGATATTAAATTCAGCAGGCTCTTTGGTGCATTGCCCCCAATAAAACGAGCAGCGGCGTGCTGAATCGTATTTCTTGATAACCCCATAAGGTTTAAAAAATTTTTCTATACTTTTGATGCCGGAACGGTTTTCTCCAATCACGACAATTTCGGTATCGACACCCAATTTGCTCATCAGCATTGCCAACAAATATTCGGCTTCGGCTTTTGCTTTTGGCCAATAGAGCAATATAAGATCGGCGTGGCTTGGCGCTGTAAATTCCGCACCAAAAAAACGTTGAATTGAGTTGTGGTTTTCAAGTTGGCGGTAGTAACCATAATGGGTCGTAAATACGGAAACACTTTCACAGCTCTTGGCGAGTTCTAAAGGAAACAGGTCTTCTGCTTCGCCCGCAACCAATACGTGTTTGCCATTAAAATATTCCAGATTTCGCTCTGCAATTTGACTAGGAGCGGTAAATGCCGACATGAAAGGATCTCAATAAGAAAAATATGGTCGGATTCTCGCACAATCCGACCATAGCTTGAAGTGCCTAAGAAGCAATTAAAATCAACAGACGCTAACTGTTGTCTTGTTTATTCAAGAAGGTTTGAAATTCTTCTTCGTAAATAGTGAACAACACCATGGTGACGGCAAAAATGAGCGGACCGTAGATGAGACCTATTAACCCAAAGAGCTGGATGCCTCCTAATAGGGAGAAAAAAATCATCAATGTATTCATTCCAGCACTGCCCTGCATTAGCAGTGGTCGTAATATGTTATCGATAGAACCAACGATGACGACGCTCCATATGCTTAAGAAAATTGCCCAACCTGTATCACCAGTAACGAAGAGATAAATCGCAGCAGGTATCCAAATCAAGGCGGTGCCAACAAGTGGGATAAAAGAAGCAAACCCCATCATTGTTCCCCAAAATAGCCCAGGGAACCCCGCAAGCCACATCCCAATCCCCCCGGCCAAACCTTGGGCTATTGCAGTTAGAAATGACCCTAACACTGCCGACTTTGATACTTTTTCAATTTCTTCAAGCAGACGATCTTCTTGACTACGAGAAAGAGGAAGTATGTGGCGGATAGCTTTAATGATTTTGTCGTGATCTCTTAGTAGGAAGAAAAGCACAAACAGCATTAAGAAGAAATCCATTAAGAAGTTGGTCGCATCCCCAAGGACTTTGGCGCTGAATGCCACTAACTGTGAACCAAATTGAGAGACAAATTCTGCGACACGTTGATCTATTTGCTGCGGGTCAATGGTATCAAAAGGCAGATACTCATTAATAAAACCGAGTACTTTGATCACAAATGGGTGCGACGTCGCTTCTTGAATGCCACCGTGCGTTAGCCAGTAATAGGCACTTTGAGAAAACCCCGATCCTTGTTGAACGATGGCAGCAAAGACGGCTAATAAAGGCAGAACAATGATGACAGTGAGTAGCACGCAAGATAGGACAGAGACGGTGTTTTTGTAGTTTGGCATTCTACCCTCTAACCACTCATGCACAGGGAACATCAGCAGAGATATAATGAAAGCCAAAATAATCGAATTAATGTAGGGTTGGACAAGCAAGTAACACGCATAGCCCGCAGCGAGAAGCGCGAGTATTAGTACCCAGTGGCTGGAAGATAACTTGAGTTTGTCTGACACGGTATTGCCCCTAATATGATTTTGTCTCTGAGTTATAATGGCGTCAATACAATCGGTTATCAACAAAAGATGAGTGTTTAACTTTTAGTCGGTGTTTTTTTGTAGTCGGTATTTCGCGGAAAGAAAACAGAGGTCTGTAATTCCAACATGTATTCGCGGCTTGATTGATCAAAAGAAGGGCAGTCTCGACTGCCCAGAATAACGGTTGGAACTTAAGGGCTAAGCCTCAGAAGCAAGAATTGCAAAGCAGCGGTCTGCCGCTTCCAACGTCGCATTAATTTCTTTACTGCCGTGCGCCAAAGAAGTGAAACTTGCTTCAAATGCCGAAGGGGCAAGATACACACCGTGATCGAGCATAAGGTGGAAGAATCGTTTAAAACGCTCAATATCGCATTTTGTAACGTCTTCATAGCTGGTAATACTCGTCTGATCGGTAAAGAAGAAACCAAACATCCCCCCCACTTGATTTACAACTAAAGGGATGCCATTTTTATCGGCTAATTCTTTAAAGCCATCGGCCAATTGCTTGGTCACATCGGCTAAGCGCTGCTCATTGCCTTCGCACATCAGCTCCTGCAAACACGCATAGCCGGCGGCCATTGCTACGGGGTTCCCAGAAAGGGTGCCCGCTTGATACACAGGGCCTGTTGGCGCAATGTGTTGCATCACTTCTTTCTTGCCGCCAAATGCCCCTACAGGCATACCACCGCCAATCACTTTGCCTAGTGTCGTTAAATCTGGCTGAATGTTGTAATAAGCTTGAGCGCCGCCTAGTGCAACACGGAACCCTGTCATGACTTCATCAAAAATCAGTAACGCACCTTCTTGATCGCAGATGCTACGTAAACCCTCATGAAAGCCTTCGACAGGCGGGATACAGTTCATATTGCCGGCAACCGGTTCTACAATAATGCAGGCGATTTCCCCTTTGTTTGCAGCAAACAGCTCTTTTACCGACTCCAAGTCGTTAAAAGTCGCGGTAAGAGTATATTTCGCAAAATCCGCAGGGACACCAGGAGAGCTCGGCTGGCCTAGGGTCAGTGCTCCTGAGCCTGCTTTTACCAGTAGACTATCGGCATGACCATGGTAGCAACCCTCGAATTTTAGGATTTTGTCTCGACCTGTGTAGCCACGAGCTAATCGAATCGCACTCATCGTGGCTTCTGTTCCTGAGCTCACCATGCGAAGTTGCTCCATGGAGGGAACCAATGCAGACACCAGTTCTGCCATTTTGATTTCCATCTCTGTTGGCGCACCAAAACTGAGACCGCGATTCGCTGCCTCTACAACGGCGTCACGTACAGCAACATGGTTGTGCCCAAGAATCATCGGCCCCCATGAACCAACATAATCGATATAAGCTTTACCATCGGCATCAAAGATAAGTGCGCCGTCAGCTCGTTCTATAAATAGCGGTGAGCCACCGACACCATTAAAAGCGCGTACAGGGGAGTTAACGCCTCCTGGAATAATGTTTTGCGCTTTTTGATACAGCTCAGCTGATTTGGTCATGGAGAAATCCTTATTTAAGTTGAACGCACGCATTGTAACGGTAACCGTAGGTTTTGCATTATCCAATTTAAAGTTTTGTGCGACTTAAGGTCGAAATAGGTAATACTTGAACAAAATAGGCAATACTTGAACGTAACAGTCAGGTATTAGATAATCACCGGATATTCGAAATTTTAATAAGTCGGCGTATTGATGAAATAAGCCGCGTGAGAGAGGTCGTTGTGAGCGAAGTAAATGTACCCTTGTCCTTTTCAGATACGGCGGCAGCACGTGTAAAAATCCTAATTTCTGAAGAAGAAAATCCAGAACTGAAGCTGCGTGTTTATATCACAGGAGGTGGTTGCAGTGGTTTTCAGTACGGATTTACGTTTGATGAATCTGTTAATGAGGGGGATACCATTATCGAAAATGATGGTGTTGTTCTTGTTGTTGATCCAATGAGCCTGCAGTATTTGGTGGGCGGTATTGTCGATTATACTGAAGGTTTAGAAGGCAGTCGCTTCTTCGTGAACAATCCTAACGCAACGACAACATGCGGCTGTGGTTCTTCTTTTAGCGTGTAGTCTCAGTTTCACTCCCCCTTAAAGCAATAGAAACCCAGTAACTTACTGGGTTTTTCATTTTTTTGTGATATTGGATGCAAAACGTTGGTCGGTACGCGGTATTGTTTCCGTATACTTGGTTAGCATTGGGTCATTCAATGTTAATCTGAACTTAAGGTTGCTCAGATATAATCCCCGTCTAAATTGAGTCTTTTACGTTAGGAAGTCGTATAAGACAAAAAATATAACAAGGAATTTGTATGCCAGTTGCAAGAACTCATGGCTTTTTCTCTCAACGCCCTTGGCTAGTTTCCCTCATACTCGTTACAGCTCTTACCGTTTGGCTTGGTCTTGGCATGCTAAGAGCGGAAGAGACTCCACAAAGCGATAAGCAGGAAGCAGCGGTTCCACTCGCAAAGGTTGTTGTTGATCGTTTCATTGCTCAACCCACCGCCAAAAATATTAACCTTTATGGTCGTACCGCACCAAACCGTGAAGCCACTCTCAGTGCAGAAATCGCTGGGAAAATTATTGCGCTTAAAGCCAGTAAAGGTGAATTTGTCAAAAAAGGGCAAGTGATTGCCCAAATAGACAAAGCAGACTTGGATATTCGGCTAGAGAAAGCCAAAGCTCTGCTTACCGTGAAAGAGAAAGAGTTTAAAGCAGCCAACTCTCTGAAACAAAGGGGGCTGCAAGGTGAGGTTGCTTACAGCAATGCTCAGGCTTCTTTAACCGATGCTCGCGCCAGCGTTCGAAACGCACAACTTGCACTGGAAAAGACAGAAGTTGAAGCGCCTTTCACTGGATTTATCGAAGACTTGATGATTGAAGTGGGTGACTTCGTTGGCGTTGGAGAGTCTATTGCCACCGTATTGGATTTATCCACTCTTGTTGTTAAAGCCGACGTAAGCGAACGCCATATCCAGCAATTGAAATTGAAACAGCCAGCGTCTGTTCGGCTGATAACGGATGAACAAGTGGAAGGTCGTATACGATATATTTCCCGTGTTTCATCGCAGGCAACCAACACCTTTACTATTGAGATTGAAATTCCCAATCGAGATCAGGTGATCTCTGCTGGGGTCAGTGCGGAAGTGGACCTTAAATTGGAAACTCAACTCGCGGTGAAAGTCACGCCTGCTATGTTAGCACTCGATGAATCCGGGAATTTAGGGGTGAAAACGGTGCAAGAGAAAAACATTGTTAAGTTTGTTCCCATTCAATTGGTTAAAGCCGAGCAAGATGGTGTTTGGCTGACTGGGCTGGGCAGTCAAGCGGATATCATTACGGTAGGGCATGGGTTCGTCCGTGATGGCGATTCCGTGATTGCTATTCGCCAATAAGAGGGCTGTATTATGTATTCCGTAATTGATGCCGCACTCTCACGTAGCCGCACCATGCTCACTTTGTTGCTCTTGATTTTGATTGCAGGGGCGATGACTTATCAAACGATTCCCAAAGAATCCAGCCCAGATATTACTATTCCTATCATTTATGTTTCTGTCGGGTACCAAGGGATTTCGCCTGGAGATTCAGAACGACTGCTTGTCCGACCTATTGAGCAGGAACTGCGTTCAATTGAAGGGGTAAAAGAGATGAATTCCACCGCATCAGAAGGTCATGCTTCTGTCATGTTGGAATTCAATGTTGGTGTCGATCTTAATAAAGCAATGGCTGACGTCCGTGAAGCGGTCGATTTAGCAAAAGCTAAGTTGCCAGCAGGCAGTGACGAACCCACAGTGAACGAAGTAACCTTGGCTTCCGAGCAGCCGATTTTATCCGTTGTACTGTACGGGACAGTGCCGGAGCGGACTATTGTTCAGATTGGTCGCCAGATACGAGATAAGTTAGAAGGTTTCCGTCAGGTTCTTGAAGTGGATATTGCAGGTGATCGCGATGATGTTGTTGAAATCATAGTCGATCCTCTACTGATGGAAAGTTATGGTCTTGATCAAGGCGATATCTATAACCTGATTGCTCAAAATAACAAGGTCGTTGCTGCAGGGTTTGTGGATACAGGGTATGGTCGATTCTCTGTTAAAGTTCCTTCTGTTTTTGATTCTTTAAAAGACGTTTTAGAGTTGCCCGTCAAAGTCGATGGCAAACAAGTTGTCACGTTTGGTGATATTGCAATCGTAAGGCGCGCATTTCGAGATCCAGAAAGCTACGCCCGACTTGATGGTGAGTCGGCTGTGGTACTCGATGTGAAGAAACGAGCGGGCGAAAACATCATTGAAACCGTTGATCTGGTTAAGTTGGTTCTAGAAGAGGCACAGAATCGAGAAGACTGGCCATCGAACCTGCTAGTCAAATATACTTGGGATGAGTCGAAGGATGTGAAGATCATGCTTAACGATCTTCAAAATAACATTCTGTCTGCGATCATTCTTGTTGTTATTGTGATCATTGCCATTCTCGGCACTCGAACAGCGTTTTTGGTGGGGGTTTCGATTCCTGGTTCATTTCTTACTGGTTTGCTGGTCCTCGCGATATTTGGTTTGACGGTAAACATTGTCGTGCTTTTCTCGTTGATCATGGCGGTTGGTATGCTGGTGGATGGCGCTATTGTCGTGACCGAGTTTGCTGACAGAAGAATGCAAGAAGGGGTGGATAAGAAAGAGGCCTATCGAGATGCGGCAAAACGAATGGCATGGCCGATTACCGCCTCTACCGCAACCACGCTTGCGGCATTTGCTCCTTTACTCTTCTGGCCCGATACCACGGGCGAGTTCATGAAGTATCTACCGCTGACCTTGATTGCAACGTTAAGTGCGTCTTTAGTCATGGCACTTTTGTTTGTTCCAGTTCTTGGGGGGCTGTTAGGTAAACAGCAGTACGTTTCTCCCGCTAAGCAGAAAGAAATGGTGGCTTTGCATGATGGCGACTTTGAAAAAGCGACAGGCTTAACCAAGGCATATTATAAAACGCTATCCGTCGCGATTAAGCATCCTCTTAAAATCTTATTTTCTGCAATCTTACTAGCCGTTGCCGTTGGCTTTGCTTATGGTAAAGCGGGTCTAGGTGCTGAATTCTTTCCAGAAGTGGATCCCCCTTTCTTTACCGTCAAAGTGCGTTCTTACGGCGATTTATCCTTACGTGAAAAAGACACCATCATGCGTGAGGTTGAAGCCGTTGTTTTAGGGCACGATGAATTTGAAAGTGTCTACACCAAAACGGGCGGAGAAGACGAAATAGGGCAGATCCAAATTACCCCCATAGATTGGCAGTATCGCCGTAAAGTCAAAATCATCATCGACGAATTGCGTGAAGTGACAGACAAGTTTGCAGGGGTGGAAATTGAATATAAATTCCCAGACGCAGGTCCTCCAGTAGAAAACGACTTAGTGATCGAGATGTCTTCAAGCCTGCCTGATAACTTGGATGAAGCCGCGAAAATAGTCCGTCACTGGGCAGATTCATACCCAGCGTTCACGAACTTGAATGACACATCAAGCAAAGAAGGTATTGATTGGCAAATCGACATTCGACGCGATGACGCTTCTCGCTTTGCGGCAGACGCCACTTTGGTGGGCAACACCGTTCAGTTTGTAACAAACGGCTTGAAAATTGGTGACTACCTTCCAGATGACTCTAATGAAGAAGTGGATATTCTGGTGCGATTCCCTGAAGACAAGCGAGATATTGGTCGGTTTGATCAACTAAGAGTCAAAACTCAGATGGGGTTAGTACCACTGACCAATTTTGCAGAAATTAAGCCGTATCAAAAGCAAGATACGATCAAGCGTCTTGATGGGTATCGCATCATCAACATCATGGCAGACATGAAAGACGGAGATGAATACAACTTAGCGAATGAGCTGCCTAACATTGAAAAAGCGTTGGCAGAGCTGGATCTTCCCGCCGGCGTGGAATACAAGATCCGCGGGCAAAATGAAGAACAAGAAAACTCTTCTGCATTTTTGATAAAGGCTTTTCTGGTTGCTTTGGCCGTTATGGCGTTGATTCTTATTACTCAGTTCAACAGCTTCTATCAAGCATTTTTGATTTTAAGCGCGGTGTTGTTTTCTACCGTTGGCGTTTTTCTCGGTTTGTTGATTTTCCAAAGACCATTTGGGGTGATCATGTCGGGAATTGGTGTTATAGCATTGGCGGGGATTGTCGTGAATAACAACATTGTGCTCATCGATACATACAATCAGCTGAGAAAGCGTGGTTTAGATAAGACCAATGCAATATTACGTACGGGGGTACAGCGCCTTCGCCCAGTGATGTTAACTACTGTGACGACCATCCTAGGTTTGTTACCAATGGTCTTGGAAATGAATATTGATCTTATCAATCAGAAGATAGAGTTTGGTGCGCCAAGTACTCAGTGGTGGTCTCAGTTAGCAACTGCCGTTGCTGGTGGTCTGGCATTTGCGACGGTATTAACACTGGTTTTGACCCCTTGCTTACTTATGCTTGAGAGAGAACCTAAAGCAGAAGTTAAATCAGATGAAAAAACAAAACTTGAAAAGTCAGAATCAGAAAAACCAGAATTGGAACTGGTAAACGAAGCGTCCTGATTTCTCTTTATATTCACGCTTGGGAATGAAAAAAACGCTAGCTGAGAATCACTGAGCTAGCGTTTTTGTTTGTGTGTAAATTTTTGTTAGTGCGTAAGTTTTTGTTAGTGCGTAAGTTTTTGTTTGTAGGTAAAGAGAAAACTGCAAACGTTGGCTTTCTTAAGGTTGTAAAAGCACTTGGTACTTCTCAAGCTGTTTTAGGCGAAGCTTGGAGTTCGCTATGAAGGTTTGCTTGGCTTTCCCTTTTAATGATTTTGACTCGGGTAGATTAACTGTCCGCGGGTTTTTGTGCACACCATTTACCAAGAATTCGTAGTGAAGATGGGCACCAGTTACTCTACCAGTGCTACCTAATGTGCCAACGGTTTGCCCTTGCTTCACTCTTTGTCCCGTTTTCACCTTACGTTTGCTCATGTGCAAGTATTTCGTTATGTATGTATTACTATGGCGAATAAAGACGTAATTACCATTGAATTTGTTATAACCGGACTTTTCAACAACACCATCCCCAGCCGCCCAAATAGGCGTGCCGACAGGAGCAACATAATCGGTTCCTCTATGTGCACGTACTTTACCTGTTACGGGGTGTAGCCGGCGAGGGTTGAAGTTGGAACTGACATAACGGAAGTTGATTGGAGAGCGAAGAAACGCTTTCTTCATTGCGCGGCCATCTTGATCGTAATAATTGCCGGTATCCTTGTCACGAATCGCTTTGAATGTATCGCCTTGGTTGGTAAAGACAGCAGCAATGATATTACCTCGTCCAATTTTTTCACCTTCCACTATTTTTTCTTCGTAAAGAACTTGAAAATTATCGCCTTTACGAATGTCTAGAGCAAAGTCGATATCCCAGCCAAATATGCCAGCCAGTTCCATGATCTGATTCGCATTCAAGCCTGCGGTAATGCCTGCATTCCAAAAATTCGAAGTGATTTCAGCTTCGGCATAATTGTACTGTATATCAACTTCTTTCTTGTTCAGCCGAGAGGAATACCCATTTGCAGTGCGTGTAATGCTGAATGTTTCGAAGGCGTTTATCTGACGATTCAAATGAACCAACTCATTACTTTCATCAAAGCCAAATTTTAACGTGTCTCCTGGGCGTAAACGTGATAGCTGCTGATTGATTTCTTTATTGCTGCTTATCAGGTTTTGCAAGAGTCGAGGTGTCAATCCTATACGGCTAAACAGTACCGCCGCGCTTTCACCAGAACGTACTTTATGGGTTTCCCAACGAATCAGTGAAAGAGTTTGAGGTTCGTAACTGGGGGTTAAGTTTGTACCATCAATCGGGACTGGATAGGCCTTGCCCACCTTCAAGGTCTGAGTGCTCGGCTTGAGCTCACTGGCATCTGGAAGAAGAAACGCAGCGATGATGACAATCGCAGAAAAGAAGGGTATCCATACTCGGTGCAACGGAGAAAGACGTGCGAATTTAGACATCGGAATCCATTTATTGGTTTAATGATATAAAAAAGACAATTACTGAGTCTAACTGGTTTCAAAACGGAGCGCTATTCAAGTAAGATGGCGCAATATCAAATTTTTGCCAAATCTGTGGGAGTGAACAAGAATGGCGAGTATTGAAGCAGCACTGGCGGAAATTAAGCGCGGTGTCGAAGAGCTTATTCCAGAAGAAGAATTGATTGAAAAGTTAAAGGAAGGGCGCCCTTTACGTATTAAATTAGGTGCGGATCCAACAGCACCAGACATCCATCTTGGCCATACGGTTATTTTTAATAAGCTACGTGCATTTCAGGATTTAGGTCATGAAGTGACGTTCCTTATTGGTGATTTTACTGCCATGGTGGGCGATCCTACTGGAAAAAATAACACTCGTCCGCCGCTTAGCCGTGAAGACGTTCTTCGTAACGCTGAAACGTATAAAGAGCAAGTATTCAAAATCCTTGATCCAGCAAAAACCAAGATTCAATTTAACTCCGAATGGTTATCTGAATTGGGTGCGGAAGGTATGATTCGTTTGGCTGCAAACCAAACGGTAGCACGTATGCTAGAGCGCGACGACTTTAAGAAACGTTACGCTGGTGGTCAGCCTATTGCCATTCACGAATTCATGTATCCATTGCTTCAAGGCTGGGATTCAGTTGCAATGGAAACGGATGTTGAACTGGGAGGGACAGACCAGAAGTTTAACCTCCTCATGGGGCGTGAGCTGCAAAAATCTCATGGTCAAAAACCACAGGCTGTTTTAATGATGCCTTTATTGGTGGGTTTGGATGGTGAGAAGAAGATGTCCAAATCGGCGAATAACTACATTGGTATCAGCGAAGCGCCAAGTGAAATGTTTGGTAAAATCATGTCGATCTCTGATGATTTGATGTGGAGTTACTATGAATTGTTGTCTTTCCGACCATTAGGCGAAGTTGAACAATTCAAAAATGATATCGCGAATGGTAAAAATCCACGTGACATCAAAATTCTATTGGCTAAAGAAATCATTGCTCGCTTCCACTCCGAAGCCGATGCCGACGCCGCTGAGCAAGAATTCATAAACCGTTTCCAGAAAGGCGCAATGCCTGAAGAAATGCCTGAATTTGAATTTGATGCTGGATTGCCAATTACAAACTTGCTTAGAGATGCGGGATTAGTTAATTCAACTTCAGATGCGATGCGTATGATTAAACAAGGCGCAGCCAAAATAGATGGTGAGAAAATCGCAGACAACAAACTTGTACCCGCAGTCGGCACTGCCGTTTATCAAGTGGGTAAACGCAAATTTGCGCGCGTAACAATAAATGCGAGTAATAATTCAGTATAACTGACTGTTTTTATAAAGCCCTGATGGTTCAGGGCTTTTTGTCTATTGAGGTTAATCGGGTATATAGCTTTTAAAGCGCGCAATAAACCACGTTTCAAAGATAAGTAAAGATATTACGCCGTATTGCCAGTGAGTCCCCCACGCAAGCCAATACAATACCGCCCCCATAGATAACCAGATAACGACTAAAGATTGGATTTTCTCTGCTTTTGTTAACCCTTGATTGTTCTTCAACCGCCTAGAAATAGGACCTAAATATTTATTTTGAAGCAACCAGTTTTGAAAGTTTTCCGATGTTGCCCCAAAGCAATAAAGTGAAACCAGTAAAAATGGAACGGTGGGCAGTAAAGGAATAAATACCCCTATAAAAGCGAGCACAACCGTGAGCCACCCTAAGGCTATGAGGAAAAGGCGCTTTCCGTTTGATATTGGCGTATTTGTGTGCACTTTTTCCATGTAAATCCAAGTTAGTGTGTATAAAAGCCTTGTCTATCTGCTGGAAGTATAGACCACTTAATAAGTTGATCGGCATTCTAATTTCAATGTTAATGATAATCAATATCAATACGATGTACCGTTGTTCAATTGGTTATAAGGGTCTTATCGATGCAACTAATGGGTTGGCATTTTTGTCGATATTTAAGGGATTAAAGCCCTTTTTATGCCATTTGAATTGATATTGAACATGGTAAGATACTCGTTGCCATCGCGCAGTAGGTAGGAGTCTATCCTGAGCAATGCCGACTCCCCTCCAAATAGCCGAGGATAAAAATAACTGTGTTGTTCTGGAATCGCTCTACGACTTCAAACTTCTATTTATCTCCCTTCCACTCGAGAGTCAGACTGTCTATGACCGGAAGCTGAATTCTAGGATCGTTTGTTGCTCATGCATAAAATCCACTGGCCTTTGACAATCGATATACCCAAGTAACCTCGCCCTTGGGAGCTTATCTTGTGGTTCATTTCATCGTCAAAGGACATGCAAAGGGATCGTATTTACACAACCTTCTAGAAGTGAAGCAGAAGATACACTCTGAATCCTGTACCTTGAGACCGCTTGGGAATATAGCTAATCGGGAGATTCGCAATGACCATCATAAAAAGTAATTTATTGTCTGAAGCAAAAATGAGTTCTGTATTCACGGTGTTCAAGCAATATGAACCTGAACACCAGCTCTACTTGCTCTCCATTATGCCTTTGGGAGAAGCGAGCGCAATTCTTATGCAATACCCAGTAAGGCAAGTTCAGCACTTTATTGAGCAACTAGAGAAAGGTGGTCATGATTTACGGGCACGACATTACGCAAATCAGCTTGGTCTTATTCACTCTGAGAGAGGTATCGGTCAAGCGTACTTGTCTACCAGTGTGTTTGAGCATTTTAAGCAGCGTGTAGGGTGGATCATTGGATTAGCGCTGTTAGGGATCGTTTCAGGGTTGATCATTGCTCAGTATGAGGACACGTTAAGCCAACTAGTATTGTTGGCGATTTACATGCCCGTCATTGCGGCAGCAGGAGGGAATACAGGATCTCAAGCTGCCACCCTCGTCATTCGAGCACTTGCGACAAAAGAAATAAGAAAGAGGCAGTGGGTGCAGGTTCTTTGGAAAGAAAGCCGTGTCTCGCTCTTGTTAGCATTGGTTGTCGCGTTGGTGATTGTTATCCGCATCATGCTTTTTAGCGGAAATGCGAATACGTCGAGCTTTGAGTTGGAATTGATCGCGATTGCAGTGGCAGTGGCTTTGTTTATCCAGGTGACCATATCCACCACATTAGGTGGGGTATTGCCCATTGCTGCGCGCGCGTGTCGGCTGGATCCCGCCGTGTTAGTGAGTCCAGTATTGGCTTCAATTGTCGATATTTCAGGAATGTGGATCTATTTCACGGTAGTGAACTATTTTCTAGGCTTGAGTTAACTAAGTCTAGATAGAATTGTTTTTCAAATTGAACAATAGGGGCGATGACCTTTGGTGTATCGTCCTTTTTTATTGGGTGATAATCAGTAATAAACTGGACAAACAACGATGTTGGTTTGTTTTCTTCGTCTAAAACATATCCTGCCATGTTGTAGCTGCCATACAGTGAGCCACTTTTAGCCGAAATCCGACCTGCTATAGGTTGTTTTTGCATGCTCTTGCGATATTTTAGCGTGCCAGATTGCCCAGAAACAGGAAGGAGCTCAATTAAGCCCAGCTCTGCATTATGCTTCCAGATGTATTTCAGCACCTTTTCCATGTCAGAGCTGGTTAAACGGTTATTCCGTGAAAGCCCCGAGCCATCTTCCAGTTTCGTATGTTCTAAATTGATACCCGCTCGCGTATAAAGAATCTGCTTGATGGCTTCTGTACCATTCGAAAAACTGCCTGGCTGATAATAAAAACGAGCGCCCATTGTTTTGGTTAAATTATCGGCAATAAGGTTGTCTGACTTGCGCAACATTCTTTTGAGTAATTCCGGCAGTGCTTCTGATTGATGCGTCGCAACAATGATCCCTTTTTGGGTTTCAGTTTTGCTAGAGATAGACCCCGTTACGTTGACACCATTTTTCGCTAAGATGCGCTGAACAATGGTCGATGCATAAAGAGAAGTATCTTGTACTGCAAATTTAAGAGGCAGTGGTTTCTCTCTTTCTTGCATACACCCAGAAAGCTGGTATTGATTCCCCTCAGATGTTATCAGCTCCAATTGGCATCGTTTAGATTTTACCGCTACCTTGTTCAAGCTCAGAGCATCGGTTGTGACACTGATGGGCTGATGGGCAGGGACAAATACTGATGTAGTTTGATTGGGTTGGGACGAAATGGACGCTTGTACGCAGTTATTGTCCAGTGTGATTGCACTGGCGGGAGCACTATAACAGACACCTAATATATCCCAAGGCCAACCCACTGCGCGCTCATACCCTCTAAAAGCACTGTTGTCTAAAATCACATTGTTGACAGTGGTAATACCTTGTTGTGTCAGCTGTTGGGTAAGAGCGGTTAGGTGCTCAGTTTTTAATTCAGGGTCGCCACTGAATCGAATGATTAGGTTTTGATCTTGAATTTCAAAATGCGTTTCGAAGCGAAAATCATCGCCTAATTCCAGTTTTGCAGCCAGTGCCGTCAGAATTTTTAACGTGCTGGCAGGAGGAAAAAACTGTTCACTGTTTTCCTTTAATGCATACCTCCCAAAGCTGTCAGACACCAGAAGGGAGTACCTCGAACCATAGGGAAGTGAGTCCACGGGAGTGTATGCTAAAGATTGGAAACTGATTAGAGAAAACAGGAATATTAGTGTTCGCATAATATGGAGTTAAAGATGCATATCGGTTGTTAGTGTAACAAATAATGAGCAAAAAAAAACGTCCACCCGAAGGTGAACGCTTTATCATTCATTTCAGCTAAAAGCGAAATTAGAAATCGTAACGTAGGCCAAGTACAGCTTCGTTTTGACGTTCAAGCTTGCTATGACCGTCAGATCCTTTCAACAAGTTGAAGTTGTAAGATACGTATGAACGGAAGTTGTCGTTGAAGAAATACGTTGCATCTACAGCGACGTTGTCAGCTGCTACTTGCTTGTCACCGTTACCTTCTTTAGCATCTAGACGGTTGTAAGTTGTCGTGAACTTAGCTTGACCCATAGTATAAGCACCCGCTAGCTCGTAACCGTTACCTTTAGTGCTGTCACCTGTCGCTGGTTTAGCTTTAGTATTGGTGTAAAGACCTGCAACGTAGAATGCATCAAACTCGTAAGAAGCACCAAGCATAAACTCTTTGTTGTCTACTTTGGTATCACCGTCATTCTCATCTTGAGATGCGTAAGCTGCTGTTAAGCGTGCGCCTGTGTCACCGATTGAGTAGATACCAGAAAGAGCGTAGCCACCGTTGTTGTCATTTACCCAAGAAGACTCGTCTGAGTTTGGCGTAGTTGCAGAGCTAAGTGTGTAGTTTGCACGAGCTTCGAAATCACCAAATGTACCAGCATACGCGATAGAGCGATCTGGACGGTCTGCAGCATTCACTTTTGGTGCAGCGGTGCCACCGTGGTAAGCCATAATATCGGTGAAGTCTGTAACAGCTTGTAGAGAGCCTCTAACTGTACCAAAAGTTACTTCTCCGAAGTTGCCGCCGATACCAGCAAATGCGTAACGGTGCTCAACAAAATCGTTGTCGCCACCTTCGTTGTATGCTTTGAACTCACCTTCGTAGAAACCTAGACCGTATAGCTCGTCAGTGATCTGAGTTTTACCTAAGAAGTTTAGACGTACGCGAGATTTGTCTTCTACTTTTTTGTCTTTAAGAGAAAGACGAGCTTCAACACGACCACCCATTTCAAGAGAAGCGTTGTCGTTTTTCGCGATTTCAGCAGCGGTAGCGCCAGTGCTAGCAGCCGCAGCTACAGCTAGAGCAATTAGTTTTTTATTCATTGCTTTCTAAGTCCTAGTTTAGTCCGTAAATATAAGCAGGTAGGTTGTTTTCCTGCCCACTTAGGGATGCGTATAACATCATGCAGATATTTGCGTGATTTCATTCGCCTTTATTAAGGTGAGGAATTTGTACCCTTAAAGTTCAGTTTGCTGTTAGTAAAATGATATAAAATCAAATAATGAACATTGTTTTTTTAGATCTTATGTTACTTATATTCTTTATTAAACAAGGATTTGTGATTTTGTTTGTTTTTTTTCTCAATCGATTTTTTTATATTTTTTTATGTGGATTATGTTTAATTTGTCAGGTGGTTATAAGTGCGGTGATTAGGTGAGGTTGGAGAAAAGGCGTCAATTTAAGGTTTTGTGACCCACAACTTTTGAAATGCGTGACCTTGTCAAAAAGTTTGATTACACTAATTGAAAAGTGAACTATTTGCCCCGCCTCATACTCGTTCCTTGGGTAGGAGAGGGGTTTTGTTGTCTGAAGATTCTGGCAAATACATTAAGTTCAGATATCTGTTGAGGTATAAGATGGAAAAAGTTCCAATGACTGTTCGTGGTGAGCAGAAACTACGCGAAGAACTGGAAACGTTGATGAAACGTCGCCCATTGATTTCTGAAGCAATTGCAGAAGCTCGTGAGCTAGGCGATCTCAAAGAAAACGCAGAGTACCACGCGGCTCGTGAAGAGCAGGGCATTTGTGAAGCTCAGATTCGTGATATTGAATACAAGCTGTCGGTTGCTCAAGTTATTGATGTCACTAAGATGGAAAATACGGGCAAAGTAATCTTTGGTACCACCGTAACTTTGGTCGACATTGATACTGACCAAGAAAGCACATATCAAATTGTTGGCGAAGATGAAGCAGAGATTAAAGCAGGCAAAATTTCTGTAAGCTCACCGATTGCTCGTGGCTTAATTGGTAAAGTTGAAGGTGAAGAAGTGACCATTACAACTCCTGGTGGCATCAAAGATTACGATATCGCTAAAGTTGAATACATATAAAAATACCGTTGATTTAGCTATATAACAGTTGATTTAACTCTATAGAAGAACAAAAAAAGGTCGCTGATGCGACCTTTTTAATTGAAGCAATAAACGGCTTCAAGGGCAATCCGTTACTTGCGAGGAATTTCGATTTTGCGTTTCTCTGACTGACGGTACAGAACCAGTACTTTACCAATGGTTTGTACTTTTTCAGCTTTAGTCTCACGCACGATGGCATCAATAATGAGAACTTTCGTTTCCCTGTCTTCAGAGGCAATTTTTACTTTGATGAGTTCGTGGTGGTCTAGAGCCAGTTCAATTTCAGCAAGTACGGCTTCGGTCAATCCATTGGCACCCATAAGTACTACAGGTTTTAAACTGTGAGCTAGGCCTTTCAAATACTGCTTTTGTTTGGTGCTTAGGTTCATTGTGTACCCAATTTTCTTTAATATAAGGGTTGAAAACCGCCATTTTAACGCCATCTATCCCTGAAGACTATAATTTCTACCATACTTATTTGGTGGATGGTCATCCAAGCAATTAGGAATCGAATGAGTAAACAGAAACACTCAGCCAGCTCTGGTCGCTGGTTGAAAGAGCATTTCGATGATAAATACGTAAATGAAGCAAAGAAGAAAGGTTATCGTTCACGTGCTATCTTCAAAATTGAAGAAATTCAAGACAAAGATAAGCTATTGAAACCCGGAATGACCGTTGTCGATCTTGGTGCTGCGCCTGGTGGTTGGTCTCAATACGCCGCCAAGCACGTAGGACAAGAAGGACAGGTCATAGCTTGTGACATTTTACCTATGGATTCGATCGCTGGGGTTGCCTTTTTGCAAGGTGATTTCCGTGAAGATGCTGTTCTTGAAGCACTTCTAGAGCGAATTCAACCAGATATGGTTGATGTTGTTATGTCAGATATGGCGCCGAATATGGCCGGTAACCTTTCGGTAGACCAACCTAGAGCTATGTATTTGGTAGAGCTCGCGTTGGATATGTGTCGACAAGTTCTGGCTCCCAATGGTAGTTTCGTAGTTAAGGTATTTCAGGGCGAAGGCTTTGAACAATACGTTAAAGATGTGCGAGACATGTTTAAGACCGTAAAAATAAGAAAGCCTGACTCTTCTAGAGCACGTTCAAGAGAAGTCTATATTGTAGCGACTGGTTACAAAGGCTAGCTTACGTTTACAAAGAGCAATTTAACACTATAGCTACAGCGTATAAACTGTAGTACCCTACCTTTAATTACAATTAGTTATCGAGAGGCTGACACCTTGAGTGACATGGCAAAAAATTTAATTTTGTGGCTGGTAATCGCCGTAGTCTTGATGTCGGTTTTCCAGAGCTTTGGCCCTGGAGAAAATAGCGGCAGAACAGTGGATTACACCACATTTGTACAAGAAGTTGGCCAAGGCCAGATTCGAGAAGCTCAATTCAAAGACAGAGAAATCACGTACTATCGTCGTGACAACACTCGTTATGTGACTTACATGCCAGTGTACGACAGTAAGCTGCTTGATGATTTGATTAACAAGAATGTGAAAGTTGCTGGTACTCCGCCCGAAGAGCAGAGCCTGCTTGGTACCATTTTTATTTCTTGGTTCCCAATGATCTTACTAATTGGTGTGTGGATTTTCTTCATGCGTCAAATGCAAGGCGGCGGTGGTAAAGGCGCCATGTCTTTCGGTAAGAGCAAAGCTCGCATGATGAGTGAAGAACAAATCAAAACGACTTTTTCTGATGTTGCTGGCTGTGATGAAGCAAAAGAAGATGTGAAAGAGTTAGTTGATTACTTACGTGACCCAAGCCGCTTCCAAAAGCTGGGTGGTAAGATTCCAACGGGTGTTTTGATGGTGGGACCTCCCGGTACGGGTAAAACCTTGCTTGCTAAAGCCATTGCTGGTGAAGCCAAAGTACCGTTCTTTACCATTTCAGGTTCAGACTTCGTTGAAATGTTTGTTGGTGTTGGTGCATCTCGTGTGCGTGACATGTTCGAGCAAGCGAAGAAAGCAGCACCTTGTATTATTTTTATCGATGAAATCGATGCTGTAGGTCGTCAACGTGGCGCAGGTGTTGGTGGTGGTCACGATGAGCGTGAACAAACACTAAACCAAATGCTGGTTGAAATGGATGGTTTTGAAGGGAATGAAGGCATCATTGTTATCGCTGCGACTAACCGACCAGATGTTCTTGACCCTGCATTGCTTCGACCTGGTCGTTTCGACCGTCAAGTTGTCGTAGGTCTTCCTGATGTACGTGGTCGTGAGCAGATATTGAAAGTTCACATGCGTAAAGTACCTCTAGCTGGAGACGTTGAGCCTTCACTCATTGCGCGTGGTACACCTGGCTTCTCTGGTGCAGATTTAGCGAACCTAGTTAACGAAGCAGCACTATTTGCAGCTCGTGGAAACAAACGCAACGTATCAATGGTTGAGTTTGAACTTGCTAAAGATAAAATCATGATGGGGGCGGAACGCCGTTCAATGGTAATGTCTGAGGACATCAAAGAGTCCACGGCATACCACGAAGCGGGACACGCCATTGTCGGGCGCCTTGTTCCTGAACACGATCCTGTATATAAAGTGTCTATCATTCCAC
The DNA here is from genome assembly GCF_014694455.1 of Vibrio sp. S9_S30. GTDB lineage: Bacteria > Pseudomonadota > Gammaproteobacteria > Enterobacterales > Vibrionaceae > Vibrio. The sequence continues at coordinate 329,316 of NZ_JAAUWT010000001.1, forward strand.
GTGGTCGTGCGTTGGGTGTCACGATGTACTTACCAGAAAGCGATCGTGTGAGTATGTCTCGCCAACATCTAGAGTCGATGATCTCAAGTTTGTACGGTGGTCGTCTAGCAGAAGAGCTTATCTATGGCTCTGATAAAGTTTCTACCGGCGCTTCAAACGACATTGAACGAGCGACAGACATTGCTCGCAAAATGGTGACTCAATGGGGTTTCTCAGACAAACTGGGTCCTTTGCTTTACGCAGAAGATGAAGGCGAGGTATTCCTAGGTCGCAGTGTGACCCAAACGAAACATGTTTCAAACGATACCGCAAAACTTATCGATGATGAGGTTCGTAGTATTATTGACCGTAACTATGATCGTGCTAGGGTTATTCTTGAAGCAAATATGGATATCATGCATTCGATGAAAGATGCACTGATGAAATATGAAACAATCGATGCAGGTCAGATTGACGATCTCATGGAGCGAAAAGCAGACATCCGTGAGCCAGCAGGTTGGGGCGATCAATCTCGTGCTCAAGAAGAGTCAAACAACGAGAAGAAAGCGCAGCCTAATAAAGAAGAAAAAGATGAAAATCCTTCCATTTCTTCTAATGAAAATGCTGATAAAAACGTTGAATAAAGAATAGTTTAAAGCAAACCCCGAGGAAACTCGGGGTTTTTCTGTTTCTAGGTAGTCATGTTTATACGATCCAATAATAAAGAACTAAATTTAAGTAGCCCTCATATCATGGGGATATTGAATGTAACACCCGACTCATTTTCTGATGGTGGTCAGTTCAACGGCATTGATGATGCCTTAAATCAAGCCCGCTCAATGATATCGGCTGGAGCAACCATTATTGATATTGGTGGGGAATCTACTCGACCAGGTGCACCCGACGTTACGCTAGAAGAAGAAATAAAACGTGTGATTCCCGTAATAAAAGCCTTAAGAGCGGAATCAGATGTGTGGATATCTATTGATACCAGCAAAGCTGAAGTAATGCGACAAGCTACCATAGCTGGCGCAGATATAATCAATGATGTTAGGGCGCTCCAGGAGCCAGGTGCTTTACAAGCGGCTGCCCAAGCTAAAGTGCCCGTATGTCTGATGCATATGCAGGGTCAACCTAAAACCATGCAAGAGAATCCCAAATATCAAGATTTATTGGAAGATATCGATGGATTCTTAGCGGAACGAATTTCTGCTTGCGAAAGCGCAGGAATACAACGCGAACAATTGATTTTGGATCCAGGGTTTGGATTCGGTAAAACGATAGAACACAATTATCATTTGCTGGCAAATTTGGATAAGTTCCATCGTTTTGGGTTGCCTATTCTTGCTGGGATGTCTCGTAAGTCAATGATATTTAAGGTTCTAGAAAAAGAGCCTAAAGAGTGCCTGATTGGTAGCGTCACATGTGCGAGCATTTCAGCACTGAAAGGTGCTCATATTATTCGTGTCCACGATGTAGTGGAAACCGTTGAAGCGATAAAAATTATCAATACAATCGGTGCAAACCAATAAAAATTATTAGGAAATATTATGTCTAAAAGGCGCTATTTTGGCACGGACGGTGTACGTGGAAAAGTAGGACAATACCCCATTACTCCCGACTTCGTATTAAAGCTTGGCTGGGCTGCTGGTCGTGTACTTGCAAAGCAAGGCACAAAAAAAGTAATCATCGGTAAAGATACGCGTATATCTGGCTACATGTTGGAATCTGCGCTTGAAGCCGGTCTGGCGGCAGCAGGATTGAAAGCGACGTTTACAGGACCAATGCCTACACCCGCAGTGGCTTATCTGACTCAAACATTTCGTGCTGAAGCTGGGATTGTGATTTCCGCATCCCACAATCCTTACTATGACAATGGCATCAAATTTTTCTCCTCTGAGGGTACAAAGCTGCCAGATGATATCGAACTTGCTATTGAAGCTGAGTTAGATAAAGAGCTTGAGTGTGTAGAATCCGCGCAGTTGGGTAAAGCTTCTCGATTGCATGATGCGGCGGGTCGTTACATTGAATTTTGTAAAAGCACATTTCCAAATGAATTGAATTTAGCCAGTCAAAAGATCGTGGTGGATTGCGCTCATGGTGCAACTTACCATATTGCGCCTAGTGTGTTTAAGGAGCTTGGTGCAGAAGTCATCGCAATCGGTATCGAACCGAATGGCACAAATATCAATGATGAAGTCGGTGCGACCGATGTTCGTGCATTGCAAAAAAGAGTGATTGAGGAACAAGCAAATCTAGGTTTAGCCTTCGATGGTGATGGTGATCGCATCATTATGGTTGATGAGTTTGGAAATAAGGTTGATGGTGATCAGATTGCTTACATTATCGCACGTGACGCACTCCGCCGTGGTGAGTTAAAAGGTGGTGTAGTTGGTACATTGATGACGAATCTTGGTATGGAGAACGGTCTTAAGCAGTTAGGGATTCCATTTGTGCGAGCGGCAGTTGGTGACCGTTATGTAATGGAACAGCTACTCGCGAAAGGCTGGAAGATTGGTGCTGAAAATTCAGGTCATGTGATTTTATTGGATAAGGTAACGACAGGTGATGCCATCGTTGCTGCACTTCAAGTTTTAGCGTCTGTAGTTGGTAGTGAAATGACGTTGAGTGAACTGACTCAAGGTATGACGCTTTATCCTCAAGTATTGGAGAATGTTCGATTTAGTGGTGAATCAAATCCTCTTGATGCGCAAATGGTAAAAGACGCAGTGGTTAAGGTGGAGGCCAAGTTAGGTGAAAAAGGTCGAGTACTTCTGAGAAAGTCCGGTACAGAACCTCTTCTTCGTGTCATGGTAGAAGGTGAGGATGCGGAACTGGTTCAACAATCAGCACTTGATATAGTGGATGCGGTAAAAGCAAGCTGCTAATCGAAATAATATACAAGCCAAAGTTTCGCTTTGGCTTGACGACTCTAAATCAAGTTAGTGTTTATGGTTAAGCTTCTTTTTTTAGCGCTTTGCTAATATTTTGACCACTTAAACCCTAAGCTTTACAATTTAGTGAATTTTTACTTGTCAGCGTAAAAGGCATTCGATAGTATTGCTCCGCCTTCGAAAGGGAGGTGCGCTAGCTTTGTCTCTGTGCTTATTCAGTACGACGGCGCTGGCTCAACAATTTGGAACATAGGTGGAAGAATGTTTACAGTTCTACTTGTGATTTACCTGTTGGCAGCGGTTGGTGTTATTGGCCTAGTGTTGATTCAACAAGGTAAAGGCGCAGATATGGGAGCTTCGTTCGGAGCTGGCGGTTCAAACACAGTGTTTGGCGCGAGTGGCTCAGGAAATTTCCTAACCCGAACAACAGCAGTTTTTGCGATAGTATTTTTTATCGTTAGTTTGGTTCTTGGTCGTATGTCTACAAACAGTGGTGATACAGAAAGCATTCTAGCGAACCCAGGTCAGGCTGCATCATTTATTGAGCAACCGGCTGATGTAACGAGTGAAATTCCTGCCGAAAGTGGCGACGAAATTCCTCAATAAAGAATTTATGCCGAGATGGTGAAATTGGTAGACACGCTAGCATGAGGTGCTAGTGCCTTTGGTGTGAGGGTTCGAGTCCCTCTCTCGGCACCATAAGTTCTGCAAGCTTGTAAATTACTGCCTTGGGCGTATAATGCTCAGCAGTCGGACGCGGGGTGGAGCAGCTTGGTAGCTCGTCGGGCTCATAACCCGAAGGTCGTCGGTTCAAATCCGGCCCCCGCAACCAATCTTTAACAAGTGATGTTGTTAAAGTTGGATGCAAGTTTGAGCAGTTTTAAATAACTGCGAGCTGAACAAAGTAATGTTCAGCTATATCAGGGTCCAGCAACAAAAACCCCGACTAATCGGGGTTTTTTGTTATTTGTATTTTGTACTGTGCAAAATATGAGTAATGCTTGGCTATTTGATAGGGCTATTAGCCCTTTTTTTGTTTCTAAAGTGGTTATCTAAGGGTGATTTCATGACGGGTTTGGAAAGACAACTGACAGAAATGCTGGGCGCGCCAGTGGCGGCTTCTGGTTATGAGTTGGTTGGATTGGAGTTCATCCGTGCTGGTGAGCATTCAACATTGCGTATTTATATTGATCATGAGAATGGCATCAATGTCGATGACTGTGCAGAAGTAAGTCATCAGGTTAGCGCTGTGCTCGATGTTGAAGACCCTATTTCTGTCGCTTATAACCTTGAGGTGTCTTCACCAGGTTTAGAAAGACCACTTTTTAAAGCAGAACATTATCAGCAGTTTATAGGTCACGAGGTCAGCCTTGTCTTGAAAATGGCTATGGGCAACCGTCGTAAGTGGAAAGGTGTGATCGAAAACGTTGAAGGTGAAACGATCACAATCACAGTGGACAATGCGAAAGAAGAGTTTGCACTAAGCAACATTTCCAAAGCTAACCTGATCCCTAAGTTTTAAGTCTTAAGAGGCTAGAGAATGAACAGAGAAATTTTAGCGGTAGTAGAAGCTGTTTCTAATGAGAAGGCGGTTCCTCGTGAGCGTATTTTTGAAGCTCTAGAAATCGCATTAGCTACGGCAACTAAAAAGAAATACGAGATTGAAATTGATGTTCGTGTTGCGATTGACCGCAAAACGGGTAATTTCGACACTTACCGCCGTTGGTTGGTTGTGGAAGAAGTAGAGAACCCAACTAAAGAAATTTCACTGGAAGCAGCGCAGTACGATGACGAAGAAATGGAACTGGGTAGCTTTGTCGAAGATGATATTGAGTCTGTAACGTTCGATCGTATTACCACTCAAACTGCTAAGCAAGTTATTGTACAGAAGGTACGTGAAGCTGAGCGTGCACAAATTGTTGAGCAGTTCATTGATAATGAAGGTGATCTGATTACTGGCGCGGTTAAAAAAGTAAACCGTGAGACTGTTGTACTTGATCTCGGCAACAATGCTGAAGCTGTCATTTTACGTGACGACCAGCTTCCCCGTGAAAACTTCCGTCCAGGTGACCGTGTTCGTGGTCTGCTGTACAAAGTTGCTCCTGAAGCTCGTGGTTTTCAACTTTTTGTCACTCGTTCGAAGCCTGAAATGTTGTCTGAACTTTTCCGAGTGGAAGTGCCTGAGATTGCTGAAGAGCTGATCGAATTGAAGGCTGCTGCACGTGATCCTGGTTCACGTGCAAAAATAGCGGTGAAAACAAATGACCGACGTATTGACCCTGTCGGTGCGTGTGTTGGTATGCGTGGTGCACGTGTACAAGCGGTATCGGGCGAGTTGGGCGGTGAGCGTATCGATATCGTACTTTGGGACGATAATCCAGCTCAATTCGTAATCAACGCAATGGCTCCTGCTGATGTTGCTTCTATCATCGTTGATGAGGACGCACATTCCATGGATATTGCTGTAGAAGCGGATAACTTAGCTCAAGCTATTGGTCGTAATGGTCAAAACGTACGTCTAGCGTCTCAACTTTCTGGTTGGGAACTGAATGTAATGACAGTGGAAGACTTAGAAAAGAAACACCAAGAAGAATCTGGTGCAGCTATCGAAAACTTCATGAAGTACCTCGATATCGAGCAAGATTTTGCAGAAATGCTCGTTGAAGAAGGTTTCTCAACGCTAGAAGAAGTGGCTTATGTACCAGTGAATGAACTTCTAGAGGTTGATGGTCTAAACGAAGAGCTTGTAGAAGAATTACGCCAACGTGCGAAAGATGCCCTCACAACGATCGCCTTGGCGAAAGAAGAGTCATTTGATGGTCTTGAGCCAGCGGAAGACCTACTTGCTCTAGAAGGTTTAGAGCGTGAAATGGCATTTAAACTTGCAGCGAAAGGTGTCATAACACTTGAAGATCTAGCTGACCAAGGCATTGACGAGCTGGAAGGCATTGAAGACCTAACTGAAGAGCGCGCGGGTGAGCTAATTATGGCTGCACGTAATATCTGTTGGTTTGGTGACGAAGAATAAATTCAGCAAGGAGGAAGTGGCATGACAGAATTAACGGTTAAAGCACTGAGTGATGAGATTGGTACGCCAGTTGACCGCTTGATTGAGCAACTTGCTGATGCTGGAATGAAAAAAACGGGCATAGACACCGTTTCCGACGATGAGAAGCAAAAGCTTCTCACTCATTTGAAAAAAGAGCATGGTGATACCTCAGGAGACTCTGAGCCAACTCGCTTAACTCTCCAGCGTAAAACTCGCAGCACTTTAAGTGTGAATGCGGGTGGCGGTAAGAGTAAAAATGTTCAAGTAGAGGTGCGTAAAAAGCGCACGTACGTAAAACGCAGTGCAATCGATGAAGAAGCCAAGCGAGAAGCTGAGGAAGCAGCTAAACGTGAAGCTGAGGAGCTAGCGAAGCGTGATGCGGAAGAGCTAGCTAAACGTGAAGCTGCAGAGAAAGCACAACGCGAAGCGGATGAAAAAGCGAAACGAGAAGCTGGGGAAGCAGTGAAACGTGAAGCAGAAGATAAAGCTAAGCGCGTACAAGCTGATAAGGCTAAGAAAGACATGAACACAAAGAGTGCGGAAGTAAGTTCGCAAGCAAAAAAAGAAGCTGATGAGCTGAAACGTCGTCAGGAAGAAGAAGCGCAACGTAAAGCAGAAGCTGAAGCGGCGAAGCTGGTTGAAGAGGCTCGCAAATTGGCTGAAGAAAATGCAGCACGTTGGTCTGAAGCAGAGAAGAAAGAAAAAGTGATGGAAGAAGGTGACTATCACGTTACAACTTCTACTTTTGCTCGTGAGGCTGAAGATGCAGCTGATCAAAGCGAAGAAAAGGCTCGTCGTCGTAAGAAGAAGCCTTCTGCGAACAATGAAGACAAAGGCGGCAACAATCGAAATGGTAACCGAAATCAACGTGGTCGCGGTGGTAGGAAAGGCAAGCTTGCTAAGCCTACTTCAATGCAACATGGCTTTGATAAGAGCGCATCAGTGGCGAAATCTGATGTTGTAGTTGGTGAAACCATTGTGCTTTCTGAACTGGCAAACAAAATGTCAGTAAAAGCAACCGAAGTCATTAAAGTGATGATGAAGATGGGGGCCATGGCAACCATTAACCAAGTAATTGACCAAGAAACGGCTCAGCTTGTTGCTGAGGAAATGGGTCACAAAGTTATCTTGCGTAAAGAAAATGAATTGGAAGAAGCCGTGTTGTCTGATCGTGACAACAGTGCTGAAGCGGTACCACGAGCTCCAGTTGTGACCATCATGGGGCACGTTGACCATGGTAAAACATCCACACTGGATTACATTCGTAAAGCCCACGTAGCCTCGGGTGAGGCGGGGGGGATTACCCAGCATATTGGTGCTTACCATGTAGAAACTGACAACGGTATGATTACCTTCCTCGATACTCCGGGACACGCAGCATTTACCGCTATGCGTGCACGTGGTGCTCAGGCAACAGATATCGTTGTTCTTGTTGTGGCAGCGGACGATGGTGTCATGCCTCAAACCATCGAAGCCATCCAGCACGCTAAAGCGGCGGATGTTCCATTGATTGTTGCTGTAAACAAGATCGATAAAGAAGACGCAAACCCAGACAACGTTAAAAACGAGCTGGCTCAATACGATGTTATTCCTGAAGAGTGGGGCGGTGAAAACATGTTTGTTCACATCTCTGCAAAGCAAGGCACGAACATCGACGGTCTTCTTGAGACGATTCTTCTGCAATCTGAAGTTCTTGAGCTTACAGCGGTTGAAGAAGGCATGGCTTCAGGTGTGGTTGTAGAATCTCGCCTCGATAAAGGTCGTGGTCCTGTTGCGACGGTCCTAGTGCAATCGGGTACATTAAACAAAGGCGATATCGTTCTTTGTGGTCAAGAATACGGTCGAGTTCGTGCAATGCGCGATGAGAACGGGCACGAAATCACAACGGCTGGTCCTTCTATTCCTGTTGAAATATTGGGTCTGTCTGGCGTTCCTGCTTCTGGTGATGAAGCCACGGTTGTACGTGATGAACGTAAGGCGCGTGAAGTAGCGAACTACCGTCAAGGTAAATTCCGCGAAGTGAAACTGGCTCGTCAGCAGAAAGCGAAACTTGAGAACATGTTTGCGAACATGTCTGCGGGTGAAGTGGCTGAGCTTAATGTTGTGCTTAAAGCGGATGTACAGGGTTCTGTTGAAGCGATTGCTGATTCATTACGTAAACTGTCTACTGAAGAAGTTAAAGTGAACATCGTTGGTTCTGGTGTTGGTGGTATTACTGAAACGGATGCAGTACTGGCAGCGGCTTCTAATGCCATCATTCTGGGCTTTAATGTACGTGCGGACGCTTCTGCTCGCCGCACGGTTGAAACTGAAAACTTAGATCTTCGTTACTACTCAATCATTTACCAATTGATTGATGAAGTAAAACAAGCAATGGGCGGTATGCTTGCCCCAGAATTCAAGCAAGAGATCATTGGTCTTGCTGAAGTGCGTGACGTGTTTAAATCACCAAAACTGGGCGCAATTGCTGGTTGTATGGTTACTGAAGGTCTTATCAAGCGTAATAACCCAATCCGCGTTCTTCGTGACAATGTCGTTATCTATGAAGGTGAGCTAGAATCTCTACGCCGCTTCAAAGACGACGTTCAAGAAGTTAAGAACGGCTATGAATGTGGTATTGGCGTTAAGAACTACAACGATGTTCGCGTAGGCGACCAAATTGAAGTATTTGAAATCGTTGAAGTGAAGCGTACTCTAGACTGATAGACAAAATTGCCTCGTTTATATTGAGATAAACGGCAAAGGTTGTTGAATACACCATGGGGGGCGTTTGCCCCCCATTCTTTCTATAGTGAGAAAAGAAATGTCAAAAGAATTTAGCCGCACGCAACGCGTGTCGCAGCAACTACAAAAAGAGCTAGCCCTTATTCTACAGCGTGAAGTTCGTGACTCTCGTATTGGGATGGTGACGATTTCTGATGTAGAGGTTTCTCGTGATCTCGCCTACGCCAAAGTTTTTGTGACTTTTTTATGTGTTGGAGAGCAAACGCCTGAAAGTAGCCTTGCGGCACTAAAGGAGCATGAAGTTCAGATTCGAATGATGCTGGGTAAGCGTATTCGTTTACGTTTGACTCCTGAAGTACGGTTTACTTACGACAATACCCTTGTTGAAGGGATGCGTATGTCTAACTTAGTGAGTGAAGTCGTTAGCAAAGATCAGCAGAAGAAAGAAGAAGCTGGTCGAGGAGACGATGAGTAATGGGGCGTCGTCGTAAAGGTCGTCCGGTTAATGGCGTCGTATTGCTTGATAAGCCCACGGGGATTTCCTCTAATGATGCATTACAGAAAGTAAAACGAATATACTTCGCTGAAAAAGCAGGTCATACCGGTGCTTTGGATCCATTAGCAACGGGGATGTTACCGATTTGTTTGGGGGAGGCGACTAAGTTTTCTCAGTTTCTTCTCGATTCAGACAAGCGATACGTTGTCATTGCCAAGCTTGGCGAGCGTACGAATACCTCCGACTCTGATGGTGAAGTGGTAGAAACTCGTGAAGTGCACGTAACTGAAAAGCAGCTTTTAGACTGTATTGAACGGTTCAAAGGCACGACAGATCAAATTCCTTCAATGTTTTCAGCATTGAAGTATCAAGGTCGTCCGCTTTATGAATATGCACGTGAAGGTATCGACGTACCACGTGAATCTCGCAAAATCACGGTTTATTCTATTCAGCTACTTCGCTTTGAAGGTGATGAAGTGGAAATGGCGATCCACTGTTCAAAAGGGACATATATTCGAACTATTACTGACGATCTAGGTGAAATGTTGGGATGTGGTGCGCACGTCACTTACCTTCGTCGTACAGGTGTAGCAAACTATCCCTATGAGCGTATGGTCACGTTAGAACAGCTGAATGAGCTGCTAGAGCATGCGAATGATCAGGGGTTGCCACCCAAAGACTTATTAGATGCTCTGTTGCTCCCAATGGATACTGCCGTAGAGGCTTTGCCTGAAGTCAATTTAAATGCCGAATTGACGGACATGGTTCAACATGGTCAACCTGTACAGGTGTTTGGTGCACCGATTGAAGGTACGGTGAGAATGACCAGTGGTGATGAAAAGCTCTTTATTGGTGTCGGTGACATTGATGATAACGGCAAAGTGGCTCCAAAACGTTTAGTGGTTTTTCGCGACGAAGAATAATTTGCGTGAGTGGGATGCATTCGAGAAAGCTCAATCCGTTCTATAATTAGCCAAAGCATCGTTGCTTCAGTTTTGTTTCTTAGAGCGCTTGTGTTTACCTTTTGCACCCCGTATAATTCGCGCTTCGCGTGTCGGCTGAATCAGAGATTGGCTGGCGCAGTTTTATACTTAACTCTTACTAGGAGAGAAATATGTCTCTGAATGCAGAAACTAAAGCAGCAATCGTTGCTGATTACGCACAATCTGAAGGCGACACTGGTTCACCAGAAGTACAAGTAGCACTACTGACGGCTTCCATCAACCACCTACAAGGTCACTTCAAATCACACAAGCAAGACCACCACAGCCGTCGCGGTCTGCTACGCATGGTTTCTCGTCGTCGTAAGCTTCTAGACTACCTTAAAGGTAAAAACCTAGAGCGTTACCAAGACCTAATCAAACGTCTAGGCCTACGTCGCTAAGATCAGTTTGTCTGAAAAAGGAGCTTTGGCTCCTTTTTTTACGCCTATTGTTTGGTTATAAGACATTTCCGATTAAGTAGTTTATACTACTGCGGATTTGGCTTTTGCCAGTCACACAAAGCAGCTTTACAGTCACCGATGTCGACCATAAAGGTCGCGACTAATGAAAGGACTCTTCCTTAGTTTACTTTCATTAGTCGCGATTGGTAAGGCGCTGTTGTGTTTACTCTAAGACAACATCTTTGAAACTTTCAAAGTTAAGGAAATTACGTGAATCCAATCGTAAAAACGTTTCAGTACGGTAACCACACCGTGACTCTTGAAACAGGTGTAGTGGCGCGTCAAGCGACTGCAGCTGTTATGGTTAATATGGACGATACGGCAGTGTTTGTCTCTGTTGTTGGTAAAAAAGAAGCGGTAGAAGGTCAAGACTTCTTCCCACTAACCGTTAACTATCAAGAGCGTACTTATGCAGCGGGTAAAATCCCTGGTGGTTTTTTCAAGCGTGAAGGTCGTCCTTCTGAAGGTGAAACGCTAACGGCTCGTCTAATCGATCGTCCTATCCGTCCTCTATTCCCTGATGCGTTCAAGAACGAAGTTCAAGTTATTGCGACAGTGATGTCTGTAAACCCAGACGTTCAGCCTGATATGGTCACAATGATCGGTACCTCGGCGGCTCTTGCTATCTCTGGCATTCCTTTTAACGGTCCTATCGGTGCTGCACGTGTCGGTCATATCGATGGTCAATTGGTATTGAACCCAAGCAACACTGAGCTAGAAAACTCTAAGCTTGACCTAGTCGTCGCGGGTACTGACAACGCAGTACTTATGGTGGAATCTGAAGCCGACAACCTAACTGAAGAAGAAATGCTTTCTGCGGTTGTGTTCGGTCACGATCAACAACAAGTTGTGATCAATGCCATTAAAGAGTTCGCGGCTGAAGTAGCGACTCCTGCGTGGGAGTGGGAAGCACCTGCAGTTAATACTGAGCTTAAGGCTCGTGTTGCTGAACTGGCGGAATCTCGCCTAGCAGACGCTTACCAAATCACTGAAAAAATGGCGCGTTACGAGCAAGTTGGCGCTATTAAGAACGACGTCGTTGAAGCATTGCTTGGACAAGACGAAGAATTAGACGAGCGCGAAATTCGCGGCATGCTTGGTTCTCTGGAGAAGAGCGTTGTACGTAGTCGTATCATTGCGGGCAACCCACGCATTGATGGTCGTGAGAAAGATATGGTTCGTGCGCTGGATGTACGTACTGGTATTCTTCCTCGTACTCACGGTTCTTCACTGTTTACTCGTGGTGAAACACAGGCGATCGTGACTGCAACTCTAGGTACGCAGCGTGATGCTCAAATCATTGATGAGTTAACAGGTGAGCGTAAAGATCACTTCTTGTTGCACTACAACTTCCCTCCTTACTGTGTAGGTGAAACGGGTTTTGTTGGTTCTCCTAAACGTCGTGAAATCGGTCACGGTAAATTGGCTAAACGTGGTATTGCCGCTGTAATGCCATCAATAGAAGAATTCCCATATACAGTACGTGTGGTATCTGAAATCACAGAATCAAACGGCTCGTCTTCAATGGCGTCAGTATGTGGTACCTCTCTAGCCCTTATGGATGCAGGTGTTCCAATTAAAGCCTCTGTTGCGGGTATCGCAATGGGTCTTGTGAAAGAAGGCGACGATTTTGTTGTTCTTTCAGACATCCTTGGTGACGAAGACCACCTTGGTGACATGGACTTTAAAGTAGCAGGTACTAACGAAGGTATCACTGCGCTTCAAATGGACATCAAAATCGAAGGTATCACAAAAGAAATCATGCAAATCGCACTTAACCAAGCACAAGGGGCACGTAAGCACATCTTGTCTGTAATGGATAAAGCGATTTCTGGTGCTCGTGATGATATTTCTGAGTTTGCTCCTCGTATCCACACGATGAAGATCAGCTCTGACAAGATCAAAGACGTTATCGGTAAAGGTGGCGCTGTTATCCGTGCTCTAACGGAAGAAACGGGCACCACTATCGAAATTGAAGATGATGGCACAATCAAGATTGCAGCGACGGAAGGTACTGCCGCGAAAGAAGCGATTCGCCGTATCGAAGAAATCACAGCTGAAGTTGAAGTGGGTGCTATCTATACTGGTAAAGTCACTCGCATCGTTGATTTTGGTGCGTTTGTTGCGGTATTAGGTGGTAAAGAAGGTTTGGTTCACATTTCTCAAATCGCAGATAAGCGCATCGAGAAAGTGGCTGACCACCTATCAGAAGGTCAAGAAGTTCAAGTTAAAGTGCTTGAAATTGACCGCCAGAACCGTATTCGTCTAAGTATGAAAGAAGCGGTTGAAAAGACAGAAGAACCAGCATCAAATGAGCAGCCAAGCGCGGAATAACGTGCGAGGCATACGCATTTGAGATAAAGCGTGTTATAAAGGGGAGCTAAGGCTCCCCTTTATGTTTTTGGGGCAGGGAAAAGCTTCATTTTCTGACATTGCCACAATATTTATTTTGTGTATATCGCTACTATAACGATAATCTTGGATTGAAGCGAAATAAGGAGAAACAGTTTGGCGAAATGGTTAAACATGGTCGGAGTCATTTCAACCCTAATACTCACTGGGTGTGCTTCCAACCAAAACCAATGGCTATACCCACCGATGGCGGTGCCGTTACAGCCGAGCATTCAACAGGAAGTGCAGATTGCAAGGTTGACACAGCTATTGCAAAGGCAAGATCTGAAAGAAGAAGTGCGAGCCAAAATGTTCTACGAACGCGGTAATTATTACGACAGCGTCGGTTTACGTGATTTAGCCCGTTTGGACTTTGAACGTTCCTTAAACTTGAACCCTCGTCAGCCAGATGTCTACAACCTGCTGGGTGTGTACTTTACAGAGAAACGAGAATTCGATACTGCTTACGATTCATTTGACTCAACGTTAGAACTCGATCCTGCTAATCAATATGCCGTAAGAAACCGCTCTATTGCTTTGTATTATGGTGGTCGCTACGAGTTAGCCTTGGAAGGGATGACAGCACACTATAATGATGACCCTGATGATCCTTTCCGTGCGCTTTGGCTGTATCTGATTGAACGAGAAATCAATGCCGACGTAGCAAAAGAAAAACTGCTGAATCGCTACGATAAACGGGGTGAGCGATGGGGGTGGTTGATGGTCGCGCTAATGCTGGATCAGATTTCAGAAGAGCGAGCTCTAAAAGCCATAGTAAACGCAACCAATGACAACGAACTTTTGTCCCAACGTTTAACTGAAACGTACTTCTATCTGGCAAAACGTTATCAGTTGCAAGGTGACTATGGCAATGCTATATCACTGTATAAATTGGCACTCTCATTCAATGTTTATGAATACGTTGAACACCGATACTCTTATATGGAGTTAGGCAACATCTACAGTGAGCTGAAAGCGGAGAGAGATAACGCGACGAAAGACACGGAAATCTAGAAAAAAGAGAGCCGCCTATATAAGGCGGTTTTTTTGTTCTCGTGGCTGGTTGACACTCACTCAGTAACGGTATTAAGGCCCGCTATTTGATGCCAATATCCATTGCAATCACGGTTTGAGAGTATGGTGGGATGCGCCCCATCTTCGTTGTTTTTAAACGCTGATAGCTGTTGGAAGGTCTCTGTTCCGAGAGGACTTAGGCGGATAACATCCACGTTATTGCGCATACTCGCTATATCGTTGATTAAGTTGTAGCAATAACCGGATTGTGTTTGAATTCCGTTTAAAGTGAAGACTTCTTGACCTTCTTGGCTGCTGACTTTTAACCCGTTTGGGTATCGAATACAGCAAGTTTCGCATTCGTCTTTAGGGCGATCTTCCGCTCGAGCGGTAAAACAACGGGCGGAGTACGCAAGCGGCAAGTAACCGTAACCAAACACTTCGACTTCAAATTGGTTTCGAATGCCTAATTCATCACACTGCATGAGCAAGTGGTTTAGCCAATCGTGCGATAACTCCACAGGCATGCACCAGCGCGTCATGCCTTGTTTTAGGAAAAGGTTTAATGTTTGCGCATTGTATGCATTCACCGCGGGACCAACAGTAAAGGGAACCCTTTTTTCAAAAGCCAGTTGAATGGCGGAAACATCATTCGCTTCAACAGCAAACTCGCCGTTGTCGATGTATCGTTTCATGATGCTGACTTCACTTGGGGCTTCGAGTAATGCCATAGTGGAAATAACCACTTGCTTGCCACAAGCACTAAGCTCTTTTGCGAGCATAAGCCAGTCCTTAAGTTTCACCTCTCTTCGCTTTGAGCAAACGCTTTCGCCTAAATAGACAATATCCGCCTCGGAAGATTTTGCGTGATGGTAAAATGTTTCCACATCATGCTTTGGCCAGAAATAGAGGAGTGGACCTAATGCGTATTTCATCTTTCTCAACTCCAGATTACTGCCATTTTCTGTGGTAGGCACCCAGTGTGGTTTGTGTGCCTTCAGAAATGTTTGCTAGTGTACTATTCCAAGCGTCCTCAACTTGATAATGCTCAGGTGAGGCTTGGTAACGATCTATTGCCGCACGCCAGGTTTTTGTGACTTGCTCTACATAGGCGGGGCTACGTTGGCGACCCTCAATTTTCACGGAGGCGACGTTAGCTGCGAACAGTTCAGGCAGTAAAGATAGCGTGTTTAAGCTCGTGGGTTCTTCCAGCGCATGATAGCGTTTTTGTTTTCCATCGATCAGCGCATCGAATCGACCTTTACATAGAGTCGGATAGCCTGCATTTTCCCCTTTGGCGTAGCGGTCGATGAGTATGTCATTTAAACGAGACTCTAAACCCATATTGGTTTCCTTCCAGCGGACGTACTTGGCAGGTGAGCAAGCGCCAACCGTGTTGGGTGATTCCCCTGTCATGTAAGAGGAAAGGTAGCATCGCCCCTCCGACATGATGCAAAGGCTGCCAAATGCAAAGACTTCCAGCTCAACATTATTGTTCATGTTACGAGCCAACTGCTTGACTTGATGAATAGACAATACGCGAGGCAAAACGACTCGTTTTACATTAAAGTTTTGATGGTAGAAGTCGATCGAGGCAACATTGGTCGCCGAAGCCTGCACGGAGAGGTGTAACTCCAGATGAGGGTATTTTGTCGCAGCGTAATCGAGCACTGCAATGTCGGCCACAATTAAGGCATCAATGCCCAACTGAGCGGCAGTGTCTACTGCGGTTGTCCACCTTTCAAACCCATTCGGATGAGCGAAGGTATTCAAGGCGACATGAATCTTTTTATTGTTGTCGTGCACGTACTGAACGGCTTTTTCCAGTTTCTTTCCAGTGAAATTCAGACCAGCGAAATGTCGGGCATTGGTGTCGTCTTTGAACCCGATATAAACCGCATCCGCACCACAGTCGATGGCGGTTTTGAGAGCCGGTAAATTGCCCGCCGGACAGAGGAGTTCCATACACTCGTTACCTTTCATGGTTATTGTCAGTAACAGAGCATTTTAGGGAGGTTTTACAATTGGAAATTTGATGTGGGGCAGTTTTTGCTCAGTTTAGCGCGTCCCTAATCAGTATCGGAGCGCACTCAGGTCTGGTGTAAGAGGGATTAGTTTTTATGACGGCGATTTTGAACCAACAATTCTTCAATTTCTTGTTTGGGTTGCGGGCGATAAAAGTGATAGCCTTGAATGGAATGGCAATTGAGGTTTGACAGTAAAGTCGCTTGCTGCGTTGTTTCGACCCCTTCAGCCACCACAACCAAGTTCAATGATTTACCCAAGTTGATGATGTTTTCAATCACTGTGAGCTGTTTGGGCAATGTATCGAGATCGGTAATGAAAGCTCGGTCTATTTTTAACTCATCGAGAGGGAAACGTGCCAAATAGGATAGAGAAGAATACCCCGTACCAAAGTCATCAATAGAAAGAGCAAAGCCAAGTTTTTTGATGGCATTGAGCATCTGAAGGGTGTGATCACTGTCGCTCATCACGGCACTTTCAGTTAACTCAAAAGTGATGCAGCTAGGGTCGAGCTCCGTCGTGCTAAGCAGCTTTTCCATGTAGTCGATAAGTTTTGGGTTACCAAATTGCTCAGGAGAAAGGTTAATCGCAACCCGACCCGGCAAAATACCCTGCATCTTCCAACGTTTTACGGTTGAAAAGACTTCACGCATGACTACTCGTCCAAGGTGTTCTATCAAACCGGCTTTTTCTGCCACAGGGATAAATGCCCCAGGGCTAATATACCCTTCCACAGGGTGCTTCCAGCGAACCAGCGCTTCTGCACCGTTGATACTGAAATCACGCGCATTCACTTTTGGCTGATACCACACTTCCAAACCGTTTTGCTGCAGTGCTTTTTGTAGCTCGATTTCAAGCCACAATCGCATGCGCGCTTCTTTATTCATCTGATCGTTGAACTTAATCAGGCGGTTGCGCCCACGATCTTTGGCTTCATACATAGCGGTGTCAGCGTTTTGTAGCAAAATACGCGCATCATGCCCGTCACCTGGGTAGCTTACGCTGCCGATGGAGCAAGCCAAACGCTTACTAAAGTGGTGCAAATCAAATGGCTGATTAATCAAGGAGATAATACGTTCAGAAAGCTGGTCAGCGGCGCGGTTATGCTCGGGTTCTGGAAGTATGATACCGAACTCATCACCGCCAAGGTGCCCGAGCACTGCTTGCACTGGCAACAATCTTTGCAAACGAGAAGAGACCTCTTTGATGACTTTATCGCCGATATGATGCCCTAGAGAATCGTTAATATTCTTAAAGTTATCGATATCCAGGTAGAGCATAATCAATGGTGTTTCATTGTGAATGAACTGCTCTAGACGCCGAGTAAAGCCAAAGCGGTTATACAGTTTGGTGAGCGAGTCTATATGAGTTTCACTCTGACCGATGCTGGCATCGTTTGCCGCTTCGTCTAGCCCTTGAATCAACACGATGTGTGATTGTTCACCAAGCAAACTGGTCAAATTTGCTTGCAATGAAACTCGTCTTTCTAATCCACAACGTTCGCCTGTTAAGCAAGTTAACTGGGTTTCAGTCAGCGTATTAAGCAGTTGGTTACTACTTAATGAGAGTTTGGATTGCTCATCAATGAACAGCTGGCTGAGCTCCTCTCCTAACAATTCGGTCGAGGCATTGAAGCCGAGTAACCGTGCTGCTGACGCATTTGCAGAAATGATGCAGCCATCTTCCACAAGAAGAAGCCCATTAGGCAGTAATTCTGTCAGTTTGGAAAATTTATTTTCGGACTCTTCAAGAGAGCGAACAAGAATTTGTTTCTCGGAAGTATCAATGGCATGAAAAGCAATATATTCGACCGTTTGCTCACCAATAACGGGAGATAAACTGAAATGTAGGCTGGTTTCGAGGTTGTGATCATTTAAAGTGATTTCTGCTTCTACAGATTCCCCTTCAAACGCTCGTTCATAATAGGGTTTCAAATTTCGATAAAACGCTTCACCTAAGACTTGTGTGTCGCGCATACCAACCAATTCTTCACTGCTAAGACCTGCGATTTCGCAATAACGAGCATTGACCATGCGGTAATTGTGCTGCTTATCTAAAATAGCAAAGAAAAACGGACTGTGATCAGTGAGTTTTGAAAACCAGTGTTGTAATTGTTCTGTTGGCATCAATCTGTTACCGAGTCTCCGGGGAGGTAATGCAAACACCTACAGGTGTGGGTCGATAAGTTTACTATAACCTTGATATACGAGATGTAAAAGCGATCCAAGGCCTAGCTGAGTTTTTTTTGATACATAACATAAATTCGAGACAAAGATTACTCTAGTATTGAAACCATTCATGCTTACTCAAGAGATATTACCGTGTTTGGACTCCTACGCACTAAGCTAGTGCATAACGCCGCATCCATTTTGAGATCTCCAGCCCAAATTTTACCTCATTATCTTCAAAACAAAGCTATACTTGAAGGTTTGCAATACATCTTTAAAGAAGCGTTGGAAGATGGAGATTTCGAATTTCTAGAGGGAAAGTGGTTGAAAGTAGAGGTTTCAGATGTCCAACTAGAGTGGTATATCAGCTATCGAAATGAATCTCTTATCGTGAAGAGCCATGCAGAGCAGCATGATGTTAGCTTCAGTGGAACATTGAATGATCTCGTTCTCATTGCTGGACGAAAAGAAGATCCTGATACGCTTTTTTTCCAACGTCGTCTTAAAATAGAAGGAGACACGGAACTTGGGCTAGAAGTGAAAAACTTAATGGACAGTGTGGATCTGAATGCATTACCGAAAGCACTTAACATTTTGTTAAATCAATTAGCCGACTTTGTTCAAAAAGGACTACAATCTGCGCCTGAACACAAAGAGGTAATGAATGCTTATACGAACTGAAGCACCAGCAGATATTCTGCCTATAGAACAGTTGATCAAAAATGCTTTCCCAACTGGCGCAGAAGCCGAGTTAGTGAATCGACTGCGTGAAAATGGACAAAGAACCTTATCGTTGGTTGCCTGTAATGATGAAGGTGAAGTGGTGGGGTATGTGCTATTCAGCCCTGTTACGTTAGAGCAACAAGATTTAAATTGGCAGGGTTTAGCGCCACTTGCGGTAAAAGAAGACTACCGTGGAAAGGGAATTGCTTCAGATTTGGTGAAAGAGGGGTTAGCCTCGTTAGCTGAATTGGGCTACCCAGCCTGCGTTGTATTAGGCGACCCTGCTTACTATGGTCGATTTGGGTTTGAAAGCGCTGCTGATTATCAACTGGATACACAGTGGGAGGTGCCTGAAGGGGCATTTCAAATTCAAGCGTTAAAAGAAGGCGAATTCGACGGTAAATCAGGAAAGGTGTTCTTTAGCCCTGAATTTTCAGAATGATAGCAGATGGAAGCGTGTACTATCTTGTTGAAGAATTGAAGAATTGAAGAATTGAAGAATTGAAGAAAGGGGCTCCAAGCCCTTTTTTTATGGCCTTAGAGGTGTGTTTTTTCGCTAAAAAAACGAGATTTTCGGCTTGCCGTTGATTAACATTTTGGCTTGCTTTTTTATGTCAATCATCTCGATTTTTTTTCAAATTTTATTTTGATAAGAATCAATTCTTTATTCATTTTAGTCGAAATTATTGTCAAAATTGCCTTTCGAGCTCACTGGTTTGTCTATACTCATTTAGCGGTTGTGAATGGTTTGACTAGGAAAGGGAGAGGATAATATGCTGGCTAGACATTTAGATTGTGCGCTGAACGATGTGTCACACTCCAAGGCACATATCGAGGTAAACCCAACTGGTGTGGTCGCTGTTGAAATCCATGAGAGTCATCAAAGGTTAAGAACGGAATTTGATTCTCTGAGATTCGAACGAAAGGGTAATGTTACAGAGCTTGTCGGAGAAACACCGAATGCTCGTAAAGGTAAAACCTGGAGATTACCACTTTGTCATCGTGATGCACGAGTTTTACAAGAATGTATTGAGGACGCATCGGAAGAACTTGAGATTTTGATGCGCGATCTCTAACAAGCAAGGTCAATGAATCATTTTTCTAGAGCACTTCGGTGCTCTTTTTTTGTATATACCCCAATTCAATGAGTGATTTCAGTGTGAATTAGATATGGGGCTCTTCTCGTTGAAGCTTTCCTTTGCTATCGAGCGAGTTCCCATGGGGAAAGTCGTTGCTCATTTAATGCCGTTTTACCTCGTCGCATTAGGCGTACTTGCACTGGTTAGCTTTGTACCTGAATTGACCTCGTGGGTACTGTAAATGAGGTGCACCTTTCCTTCGTGACTGGTGCACTTTTTTGTTACTATCGACCACCTTAATGAATAACTAATTGTGTCGATGTCATGAGTAACGCGTCTTTTCTTCAAGAAATGCAGATCGATCAGTGGCAGGTTCTTCACCCTGAGCGTTTAGAGGGGGTGAATATCACACCTATCTCATTGCCAGAACACTGCCGAATGTTACTGATTTGCCCTAATGTTCCGACATCTGCCGAGCGCACCTTTCTTACAAAAGTGCTTGGTAGCTTCAAAGTGAGTATTGATGATGCCTTTTTACTTGAGCCTCAGCAGTTGTCACAAGTTGATATTGCCAATGTCGAGTGGGTCTGGTTTTGTCAATGTGAGCCTATCGAACTAGAGAGTGTGAAAACGTTGCATTCGGAATCACTCTCATTGGTTGAATCGAATAAAGAGCACAAGCAAGCACTTTGGAAGCAAATAAAGTCCTATGAATAATGCAATTACGCCGCTGTCTGTTCAGCACTTAGATAGTGTGTGGGCCATTGAACAGCAAGCGCACAGCCACCCATGGAAAGAGTCGATGATACGAGATCTTAACTCTCGCGGAGCATGCCATTATGGGCTTCATATCGATGGTGAGTTGGTGGGGTATTTTTACGCGCAGAACATTGTAGGAGAAGTGACGTTACTGAACATTGCGGTGTCTCCTTCTCATCAAGGAAAAGGCTATGGAAAGCAGCTGCTTCAAGGGTTTATTGAAATCTGCACAGCCGCCAATGCCGAGAGTGCTTGGTTGGAAGTGAGAGAAAGTAATCAGAATGCATTTGGGCTGTATGAATCGGAAGGGTTTAATGAAGTCGACCGACGCATAGATTACTATCCGACGGCATCAGGGAAAGAAGACGCGATTATCATGAGTTATCTGTTTATGTAACGTAATGGTTTTTCTGTGTGAATAGAAACCCTCTTTCATCGTTCTTCTCGCGCCTTGATTTCCGATGAACTTGATTTCTGGTGACATACACCAAAAACAGCACATAACCGTCATTTATATTGACTCAATTGTTTGATGATTTGGTTAGCATATTGTGGGTTTTTTAGCCGCTCGGTCATGGTGGCGGCGTTCAAAGGTTTATCGAATAGATATCCCTGAAATTGTTTACAACCTAAGTCTGTTAACGCTTTTAGTTCTTCCGGCTCTTCGACTCCTTCAGCAATCACCTCTAGACCAAGGCGCTCTGACATCAAAATGATCGAATCAACGATGGCGGTATCGCTTTTATTGAGGTGAAGATCGGTCACAAATGAACGATCGATTTTTAATACATCCAGCGATAATCTTTTTAAATACTTAAGAGAGGAATACCCCGTACCAAAGTCATCAATGGCAATCTTGAAACCTTTCCTTTTTAACTCGGCCATTTTTATCACGCAGGAGTCGATGTTTTTAAGCAACATATTTTCGGTGAGCTCCAGCTCAATATCCTGTGGTGCTATGCCGGAGCGTTCCACAGCATTCGTCACGTGTTCAACAAAATCTGCCTGAGAAAATTGCAGTGGACTGATGTTGATTGCGAGGCGTTTAAAAGAATGCGGAGCACTTTCGCTCTCTTTCCAGAGTGCCATTTGTAAACAGGCTTGTTCAAGAATCCAAGATCCCATGGGGATGATCTGTCCGGTCTCTTCGGCAATAGACATGAATGTGTCTGGCGGCACAGTTCCTAGAGTAGGGTGGTTCCAACGGATGAGTGCTTCCGCTCCCACTAACTCGCCTTTTTTGTTAACTTGAGGTTGATAGTAGAGCTCGAATTGATTTTTGTTGAGGGCTTCATAAAGCCCTTTTTCGATAGACAAAAAAGAGTCCACTAACTTACGCATCTCAGGCTCGTAAATTTTATAGGTGTTGCTGCCGGCAGACTTTGCACGATATAGGGCGGTATCGGCTTGTCTAAGAAGCTCTAAAGCATTCGTATCTGGGCTTGGGAAGGTGGCAATGCCAACACTGATACTGCAATACAGATGGTGCGATTCGACAACATAGGGAGAGCGAGATAAAGATAATACGTCTTCTGCGTGTTGTTGAGCCTGATCCACTGATACGTTAGGCATAAGAATCGCAAACTCATCCCCCCCAATTCGAGCGAGCAGATGGATTGGATCGAGTAGCTTTTTCAAACGCTCTGATACGGCTTGAAGAAGTTGATCGCCAATCGCATGACCGAGTGAATCGTTAATGGTTTTGAACCGGTCAAGGTCAAGGTACAAAAGCACACCGGGCTCACTGGTACGATAAGATTTATTGAGCGCTTCATCCAGTCGGTCGAGCAGCTGCTTCCTGTTCGGCAGTTCGGTTAATCCATCAAAATAGGCCAGGTTATGAATTTGAACTTCCGTCTGCTTACGGTTAGAAATGTCTCTCGCTTGCACTAAAAACATCGGCGTATCATTCATTGTGAGCTCAGTAGCGGTCGCTTCTACGGGAAAAGTCGTCCCATCCTTTTTGCGATGAATGGCTTCAAATAAAGAAGCTTGGCTTTCTGAAGGTTGCTTAACTTTAAAGCCGATGTAATCAATTGAATAACTTACGCTTATGGTGGCCGCAGGAAAACCCACCAGTTCGTCTTTGTCGTATCCCAGTAAGTTGCAGGTATTACTGTTGACGTGAGTAATTTTGCCATCTCGATTGATCAGCAAGAGAGCATCACTTGAGCTATCCATGATGGTACTCGCAAAATGCTCGCTTTTTTTAAGCGCTTCAATATTCTGGCTTAATTGGGCGGTTGCTTGTTCACGTTCATTCCACATGGTTTGAAAAGACTGAGCAAGCTGACCGAGTTCATCGTTTCTGAGTTGACCAGGAAGCTTTTTCTGAGGTTCTTGAAATTGCAAAGAACGAACCCAGTAAGTGAGGTCAATAAGCGGTTTAGACAATTTTCGGTAAAAGAAACAAAGCAGAATACTCGCAAGCAACACATTTCGGATCATATCGAATATGAGCAGTGATTTGGCTCTTTCTAAAAAGCCATCAGCGGATGCAATGCCATTTACAGTGAAACTGAGCGTCCCTACGATTTGAGTCGTTCCTGGCTGGTGGAGTGAAATCGTGTAAATTTGCTCATTGGTGAAAAGCCACTGACCAAGGGACTGATTCAATCGGCTCTCATAATGAAAAGTGCGATGTTCTTCCGACAATATGTCATTAAAGTCGTCAGTCAGCACCACATGTCGCACTGCTTTATCAGCCATAATGCTGTCTGTCACCTGTTGCGCTAATAAGGGGTTGACGTGATAGGCTGCTTGGCTGGCATTGGTGTAATTTTGTTCTAGCTTAAGATGATATTTCTCGGATATTTTTATGCGCTCTCGGTGAAGATCCAGAACAATCTGATAAAAGCTAAAAAGCAGCCCCAGTGCAACAGCAACCAGAAATACAGTTGTGGTCTGATGAGTAGCAAGAGATTTTCGGGGCTGACGATACAAATTTTCTTCCTTAAACGTTAATGTAGCTCGATGAAAAGGCGCTGAATCATGATTTAATCTTTGGTTGCTTTGTATGTTGCAAGATCTTGATTAAACCTTGCTATGATTTCTCTTGCGTTGGGCGTTTGTTTGCCTAAGCACATATGCAGCGTGATGGGTGGACGCTCTTCAAACAATATGACTTTCAGCTTATCTTGTTTGTGTGACTTTTCAGCAAAATACTTCACACTCTCGGTTCCACTATAAATCGCATCAAAATTTCGCCTTAGTAGCATATCTAAAGCTTGAGGGATAGAGTTTGCTTGAGCGTGAGGGATATTATTTCTTACCAACTCGGTTTGAGTGTTCCACTTGTGGATAGCAATGAGTTTTATGCCATTTAAATCGCTGATGTGCTTTAGTGGTGCGCCTATATAGCTGTTTCGAACAATGAGACCGTTATTGATGGTATCAATGGGATCGGAGAAAAGCATATACTGAGATCTGCTCTTGTTTTTTGTACAGCTCACGAGCCCTGAAATCTTCCCGTGCTTGACACTTTTTAACGCCCGAGACCAAGGTGGGCTGATCAAGTTAATGCGTATTCCTTGCATAGCCATAACGTCAACAACAATTTTAGCGTCGGTTCCTGTTACCTCGTTGTCGTCGTTAATAATGGTGTAAGGAGGGTAATGAATGGCGGCTAAAGAAAGTTCTTTAGAAATAACAGGTAAAGAAAAAAACATCACGAGGAATAATACTCGAATTTTTCCATTCAACATGATGCGCTTCTTCCTGATTGTTATCGAGCCGTCAATTTAGATTCTAGAGACTTTACAACATATGTGAATGATAAATATCACAAATAATCTAAAACTTTTACAAAATTATCTAATTAAAGAATTTTGGTAAACTATTCATAATAGTTAAATTTTTTATCTATAGTAATCTCATTTTTTGAATAGCTCACATTTAAGACGAAAGCATAAGATGTGAGCCACGCTTTGTTTTTGTTTTTTTCACGTTATTACAAATTTCGCTGATTTTAATCTCATGTTTGGCGAAAGTATCGTGCTACTTGGCTTTTTAATATGCCACTTTTTTAACATTCTATTTACTTTTGAGTGTGCGACTTACTTTTGAGTGTGCGACTTAGTTAAAAAAATGGAGGTCATGACGTTTATTGTTCCGGTTATGCTGCCTATCCATTGACGTACTATCGATAACCAACTGGAAAGCTGAGCGCGGATCTCATACAATTGCGCCATTTGTTCACGCCTGACGATAAGACCGATGTAATAACCTGAATCCAAGTACACAGTTTATACCTCGCATATTGTGCCTAAAGCTTGTTTTTAAACAGCAGGTGGGCGTGTCGTGCATATCAGTTTCAATGTCATTGTAATGCAGTGATCAATAAAGAAGATTACAACCATGTCTAATTCTCCCTTTACGCAAGAAGTGTCTAAACGCAGAACCTTCGCCATTATCTCTCACCCAGATGCGGGTAAGACCACCATTACAGAAAAAGTTCTTTTGTTCGGACGTGCGATTCAATCTGCCGGTACGGTAAAAGGCCGAGGTTCTAATCAGCACGCTAAATCCGACTGGATGGAAATGGAAAAAGAACGGGGTATCTCTGTAACGACGTCGGTGATGCAGTTTCCGTACAACGAGTCTTTGGTTAACCTTTTGGATACTCCTGGACACGAAGACTTCTCGGAAGATACCTACCGCACCCTTACTGCCGTCGATTCCTGTTTGATGGTGATTGATGCGGCGAAAGGTGTCGAGGATCGTACCCGTAAACTCATGGAGGTAACGCGTCTACGTGACACACCTATCGTGACGTTCATGAACAAACTTGACCGTGATATCCGTGACCCAATGGAATTATTGGATGAAGTGGAAAGCGAGCTGAATATAGCTTGTGCTCCCATTTCTTGGCCTATCGGCTGTGGTAAAGAGTTCAAAGGGGTTTATCACATTCATCGTGATGAAACGATCTTGTACTCGACAGGTCAAGGTCACACGATTCAAGATGAGCGCGTCGTAAAAGGCTTGAACAACCCAGAGTTAGATGAAGCGATTGGTGAAGAATTTGCCGAACAGTTGCGTGAAGAGCTCGAATTGGTGGTAGGGGCTTCCCATGAATTTGACCGTGAATTGTTCTTACGTGGTGAGCTTACCCCCGTGTTCTTTGGTACCGCTTTAGGTAACTTCGGTGTTGATCACATGCTAGATGGTTTGACCGAGTGGGCACCAGAGCCTCTATCTCGCCAAGCGAATGAGCGAGAAGTAGAAGCCAAAGAAGAAAAATTTTCGGGCTTTGTCTTTAAAATTCAAGCAAACATGGATCCGAAACACCGTGACCGCATAGCGTTTATGCGAATTGTCTCGGGAACCTACACGCAAGGCATGAAGATGAACCATGTTCGTCTTGGTAAGCAAGTGAGTATTTCGGATGCCGTTACCTTTATGGCGGGTGACCGATCTCGCGCAGAAAACGCGTACGCTGGCGACATCATCGGTTTACATAACCATGGTACGATTCAAATTGGTGATACCTTTACGCAAGGTGAAAACCTGAAGTTCTCTGGTATTCCGAACTTTGCACCAGAGTTGTTCCGCCGTATTCGACTGAAAGATCCATTGAAACAAAAGCAGCTTCTGAAAGGGTTGGTTCAGCTCTCAGAAGAGGGGGCTGTTCAGGTATTCCGCCCATTGCAAAACAATGATTTGATTGTGGGTGCGGTTGGTGTTCTTCAGTTTGATGTTGTAGTGGCTCGGTTGAAGTCTGAATACAATGTTGAAGCGATTTATGAAGGCGTTAATGTCGCGACGGCTCGTTGGATTGAATGTGAAGACGAGAAAAAGTTGGATGAGTTCCAGCGTAAGAATCAGGCTAACCTTGCGCTCGATGGCGGTGACAACCTCAGTTACATTGCCCCCACCATGGTGAACTTAAACCTGGCACAAGAACGTTTCCCTGATGTGAACTTCCGTGCCACTCGTGAGCACTAATCCGTTCAGAAACGTGGTTCAAGAAAACGGTTCATGAAAACCCAACTAAAACGTCGCCTTTGTGGCGACGTTTTTAGTTGGGTTTATTTTATTTTGGAAGTCTGCATTTATTCTTGAAGTCTGCATATCGTTGATTGTGCTAGTTGGCCCAATATTAGGCTACACGATACCGCGCCTGCATCTAATACCCCAACCGAACGCTCACCAAGGCGACTTGAACGCCCAATTTTAGAGACCAAGTCTTTGGTTGACTCCGCCCCCGCTTTTGCTGCGGCTTCCATCTTGATGAGGCTGTCTTTGAACGAAAAACCTTCATTTACACTGTCTCGCATCGCTTTCACCGCAGGCACTAAGGTATCCATAATGCATTTATCACCCACGTTAGCGTCGCTGATTTCCTGCAATCCGACTAACCCTTCAGATAACATCTCAACAAAATCCGCTTTGCTAATGTGTTCTTTCCCTTCCGCCTCTAACCCCATGGAGACAAAAACACTGCCATAAATGGGCCCCATTGAGCCACCAATCGAGCCCATTAGAATGTTGGCGAGCACCTGAAAGGACTGACCAAGGTTCACCTCGTTGAGCTTTTCAAGATCGGACTTACACATGGCGAACCCTTTTGCCATATTGATCCCATGATCGCCATCGCCGATAAGCCCATCTATTTCACTGAGATACACTTTGTTTGCAACGATCACATCGCAAATTTCAATCATGATGTCTTTGCCATCGGCAGCCTGTAAATGTGACATGGTGTTCAGCCCTCCTGATGGAAACCAATGGAATGTGCAGGTGTGTCAATCAAAGGCTTTAGCCTATCGTCTACTTTCATTATGGTCAGCGTCGCACCGTGCATTTCCAAAGACGTGAAATAGTCACCGACATATTGGCGATGAATACCAATATCGCGTTGTTCAAGCAGGGTGGCAACTTCATGGTACAAAATGTGAAGTTCATTATTCGGGGTCGCCCCTAACCCTGAAATCAAAACGACCACCTCGTCACCCGAGGAAAAAGGCAGATCATTCACGACAGCGTCGGTCATGATTTTCGCCATGTCTGCCGCAGAAACTAAGTCACTTACCTCGATACCGGGTTCACCGTGGTGGCCGATCCCCACTTCCATTTTGCCCAGCGCAATATGAAAGTTGGGTTTTCCAACCGCAGGAATCACACAAGGAGATAACCCAATGCCAATACTGCGCGTATTGTCGATGGCGTGCTGAGCCAGTTCAATCACGGAATCCAAATCGTCACCTCTAGCTGCTGCTGCACTGCCGACTTTCCACATGAGGATTTCCCCAGCAACGCCGCGACGTTTTTCTAGATCACTGGGCGGGGCAGAGGGAACATCGTCATTGGCGACGACGGTTTTGATGGTGATGCCTTGTTTGTCGGCCATTTTGCATGCCATTTTGACATTCATGTTATCGCCAGCATAGTTACCATATAGGCACGCCACCCCTCGACCAGAATCAGCGGCTTTAGCGGCATCTAAAAAGCTGATAGCCGTAGGAGAAGAAAAGATTTCGCCAATGGCTACCGCATCCAATAAATTGTGCCCAACGTACCCTAAAAAGGCAGGTTCATGACCGGAACCACCGCCAGTAATCACACCTACTTTTCCTGTTGGTAACTGGCTGCTTTTAACGACTCTAGGGTTGTCGGTTGCGGTTATATACTGTGGATAGGCAGACAAGTATCCCTTTAGAGAGTCTTCGACGACTTGGTCGGGATCATTGATGATTCTTTGCATCATAGTAGGTTCCATCCTTCTCTTTTTTTAAGTAGTAAGGTCAACAGACCGGAGTTAGCTATTAGTCTTTCTTACTGGAGGCATTTTCATAAAATTGAATTCGTTCAACTTTTGACCCGGATCGCTCAGCTTCAAATTCGGACTCTAAGAAAGCTTTGACGATTTCTTTTGCCAATTCCGTCCCGACGACCCTAGCTCCTAGAGTAAGGATTTGAGCATTGTTGCTTTTCCTAGCACGTTGAGCTGAATACGTATCATGAGCTTGAGCTGCCCGAATCCCCGATACCTTGTTGGCTGTAATAGCCATACCAATTCCTGTACCGCAAAGCAATATGCCACGTTGGTGTTTGCCCGATTGAATGGATGTTGCCAGCGCAAAGGCAACGTCTGGATAACTCGTGTCGTCAACGCAAAGGTCACCATAATCTTCAATTTCAAAGCCTTGCTCTGAAAGAAATTCCATAATGGTGTTCTTTAAATCCGTCGCTGCATCATCACTTCCAATGGCGATTGAAAAATCGTCCATTCCGCCTCCTTATGTATGCCCATGTGATTTATACATTGAACATATGAACAGGTTGTTTTCATTTATTTCCTTTAGATTGTTGTAAATTTAATCACCTGTCAAATGCGCTATTTATCAATAATTCAAATAAAAACGGACCCTGTTTTATTTTTATTTGTTATTTAACAATGAGTTAATGTGGTGTGAGTTTGTCATTATTATAATTGAGACAAATATTATTAAAAATATGTGAACTAAAACATGCATCGTTCAAATGTTAATCATATTATTCATATGAACGATGTGAGTTGCGAATGTTCATGTTGGTTTTCGTAAGCAGGCAAGCTTCTCACTTCTCACAATCCTATGAAGCAAAGCTGACCTCTCTGAGTGCTGAGCTACTCAAGAAAGGCTTTGAGCGCAAATAAAGGGAATTATCATGAAACATGTGTTTAGGAAAACCTCATTACTGCTAGCAACGGCTGTTCTTACTCTTGGAGCCGGCACCGTTTCAGCCAAACCCATCAGAATTGGTGCAGCTGTGTATGGCTTACAAGCTGAATTTATGCAGTTGTGGAGTAATGCAGCCAAGCAGCATCCCGCCGTTAAATCAGGAGAAGTGGAAGTGACGGTGTTCGATGGCCGATATGACGCTTTAGTGCAGGAAAACCAATTCGATACCATGGTTACTCGACAATTTGACGCCATTGTTTTTGTTCCCATTGACGCCGAAGCTTGTGCCAGTGCCGTAGCAAAAGCCGCCGCTGCCAATATTCCAGTCATTGGGTCGAACACTCGATGTAATTCGGATCAGCTTGCGTCATTTGTTGGATCTGACGACGTTAAAGCTGGGGAAATGGTGGCGAATGCCGTTCTAGAAAAAATGGGTTTCAAAGGTAACGTTGTGGTCATTGAAGGGCCGATTGGGCAATCAGCCCAGATTGATCGAGCCCAAGGCATCAAGAACGTACTGGATAAAAATTCAAACGTGACAGTACTAGAAAAACGAACAGCAAACTGGTCTCGTGCGGAAGCGCTCTCATTGATGGAAAACTGGCTAACGTCTTATCGTGGAAACATTGGCGGCATCATTGCACAAAATGATGAAATGGCATTAGGCGCAATCGAAGCCATTAAAGCGGCTGGGTTAAAAGTGGACGATTTCTCTATCGCGGGTGTTGATGGCATTACCGATGCGTTGAGGGCAGTTAAAGATGGGAGCATGGAATCGGTGTTGCAAGATGCAGAAGCTCAGGCTCAAGGAGCGATTGATGTTGCTATTCGTCAGGTGATTGGCAGCCGTTATCAACCCAAATCCCCCATTTGGACTGCGTATCAGGCGGATATGGCATGGGCTGACGGGATGAAAAAGCATTACAACGTGCCATGGACCCCAGTCACACGGGATAACGTGGAGAAATTGCTAAGTAAGCGTGGTAATTAATCGGATTGAATATTTCGCCCAAGGCTAATGGCTTTGGGCGTTGTGGCTTTTATTTCTCTAAAGCTATGTATTTCACTAACGCTATGTATTTGTCTAACGCTATGTATTTATCAAAGGAGATGAGCATGCAGCAATTACCGGATCACTCTTTTTCTCTAGCCGGAAAAACGGCGATGGTTACTGGCGGTGCCGCTGGGATCGGCCATGCGATTTGTGATGCATTTTTGATGAAAGGTGCCCGTGTCGTGCTGATTGATATTCATCCTGATGTCGATAAGGTTGCCAAACAGCTGAGTGCCGATAGAGCTTTAGGTTTACAAGTTGATGTTACCTGTCGACAAAGCGTACAAAGCGCGACAGATGACGTGAAAAAGCGCTTCGGTCACATCGATATTTTGGTGAATTGCGCGGGCATAGTGGCACTGGATGACGCACTCGAACTGTCCGACAAAGACTGGGACAACACCATGAATGTGAATCTGAAAAGTGTGTACCTCATGAGCCAGATCGTTGGGAGAGAAATGGTGGCGAATGGGGTGGGGCGAATTGTCAATATTGCCTCTCAGGCAGGCATGGTCGCGATAGATAAACACTTGGCATATTGCGCCAGTAAAGCAGGGGTGATTTCGCTTACGCAGGTCTTGGCATTGGAATGGTCCCCTATGGGGGTCACGGTTAACGCTATTTCTCCAACGGTAGTATTGACCGAGCTTGGGAAAAAAGCGTGGTCAGGTGACGTTGCTAAAGAGATGAAAATGAAAATACCGACCCGTCGCTTTGCCGAGCCGCACGAAATTGCTTCGGCCGCCATTTACCTTGCGAGTGATGAAGCGGCCATGATCAGTGGGGCTAACCTAGTGATTGATGGTGGCTACACTATCCAGTGATGGAGAATAGAATGACGGAATATGTTCTGCAAGCCACTGGAATTAAGAAAACCTTTTCTGGTGTCGTGGCCCTCAAGCGAGGAGATCTGAACCTTCGTAAAGGCACCATTCATGCGTTATGCGGTGGTAATGGGGCCGGAAAATCCACTTTTCTGAACGTATTAATGGGGATTTACGCAAGGGATGAAGGGGAGATATTACTCAATAGCTTGCCGGTCAAATTCTCTAGCCCTTCTCAAGCATTAAAAGCAGGGATCTCTTTTATTAGCCAAGAGCTAGAACCTGTGCCAGATATGACGGTGGCCGAAAATATTTACCTAGGTCGTGAGCCTAAAAAGTTCGGTGGCTTTGTGGTCGACAAAGCGCTCATGGAAGGGAATACAAGCCAGCTGCTTCATGAATTGAAGTTTGATATATCCGCGAATGCATTCATGCGTGAACTGAGTTTATCGCAAATTCAGCTGGTGGAAATTGCAAAAGCCATATCCTACAACGCTCGAATTATCATTATGGATGAGCCAACGTCTGCGATAGGCGAGCAAGAAGTCAACGATTTGTTTGACACTATGCGCCAGCTTAAAGCGTCTGGCACCTCGATTATTTACGTGTCACATCGTATGAACGAGTTGTTTCGTATTGCCGACGATTATTCCATTTTCAGAGACGGTCAATTCATCCAATCCGGCGCAATGAAAGACATCAACCACCATGAATTGATCAATTTAATTTTAGGATCTGAATTGGAAGAGGAGTACGCCAAATTCAATCAACTGACGGATCGCCCTTTACTGAGAGTACATCAGCTAGCGCTTGCAGAGGCTTTTTCTCCCATCGATTTGACGCTGCACCAAGGGGAGATTTTGGGGGTGTTTGGTTTGATGGGAGCAGGAAGAAGTGAATTTTTGGAAACCTTGTTTGGTCTTCGAGAGCCCAGCCAAGGAGAGATCGAATTGGGTGATGAACGTTATCAACCTCGCTCCCCCAAACAAGCCATGGAAAAAGGGTTTGCTTTGGTGACAGAGGATAGAAAAGGCAGTGGGCTTTTTTTGGAAAGCAGCGTGGTGAAAAACATCTCTTACGCATCATTAAATCAATTGTCCCGCAGAGGGGTCGTTACATTAAAACAAGAGCAAACAGTATCGGATGAGATGTTCGAACGCTTTTCAATAAAAGCAACGAAAGACATGGACGTCAAAAGTTTGAGTGGCGGTAATCAGCAGAAAGTGGTGTTGGCAAAATGGATGGCAACTCAGCCCAAAGTCTTGTTACTGGATGAACCGACTAGGGGGGTGGACGTAGGCGCCAAGCGAGAGATCTACCAGTTTATGTCTCAATTTGCGCGTGAGGGCAAAGCCATCATTTTGGTGTCATCTGAAATTCCAGAAATATTGGGCATGAGTGATAGGGTCATTGTGTTTCGCAAAGGAAAAATAACAGGAGAACTCACACGCGAAGCATTGAGCCAAGAAGCACTATCGAAATTGGCCTCTTAACCCCAAAAAACGAATAAGACGTAGTCGAAGGATTGAATTCATGGGAACAGAACAGAACACATCGGAAGCCCCCAAAGCATCGTTTAGCAATCAGAACACGAATTGGCGTGGGTGGGCATCTAGGTATGGCATCGTGCTGGCATTTATCGCTATTTGCTTAATATTATCGATCGCAAGCCCATACTTTTTGACAGCCAATAACTTAATCAATGTCCTCCGCCAGACATCCATTAACGGCATTCTGGCTTTGGGGATGACTTTCGTCATTTTGACGCGCGGCATTGATCTGTCGGTCGGTTCCATGGTGGCATTCACTGCGATGGTGGCCGCGAGCTTTGCGACTGGATCAGGCAATACGGCTATTCTAGCTCCGGTGATCTTTGGAATGGGAGCGGGGCTCGCATTGGGTGTCGCCAATGGTTTTGTGATAGCGCGTTTTGCGGTGCCCCCTTTTGTTATGACGCTCGGCATGCTCAGCATGGCGCGCGGGCTGACACTTATCTACAGCGATGGCATGCCGATCTCCAACTTGAACCCAAGTTACAAGTTCATTGGTCAGGGGTTAGTGATGGGCGTCCCTATGCCGGTCATTCTGTTTTTAGTGGTCTTTGCACTCAGTTGGTTTGTGCTGCGTTACACCACCTATGGGCGTTATGTGTATGCCGTGGGTGGAAACCCCAAAGCAGCAAGAACCTCAGGCATCAATGTTAAATGGATTACGTTTAGTGTTTACGGTATTGCCGGCTTACTTAGCGGGTTAGCTGGATTGATTTTGTCTGCTCGAACTTCTGCGGCGTTGCCGCAGGCCGGTGTCGCGTATGAATTAGATGCGATTGCTGCGGTGGTGATTGGTGGAACCAGTTTAGCGGGTGGCGTGGGCAGTGTTGTAGGGACGCTGTTTGGCGCCTTGATTATTGGGGTATTAAACAATGGTCTCGATCTTCTTGGCGTTTCTTCTTTTTATCAGCAAGTCGTGAAGGGCGCGATCATTGTGTTGGCCGTCATGATGGATCGTTCGCGATTGAAAGAGTAATGCGCGTGACTCCCCCTTAAGGCTCAGCCGCAGAGGGCTTAATGCCAAGTTGGATTTATATTTTGTTCATTTGTTTTTTATTTCTATCAAATGAATGGTTCTTATCGCCTTTTTTCAATGTGTTTGGCGCGTCTGTAGTTTGGATGAGCGGATTGTTGAGCCGGATCTTTCAACGTACATGATGGTCTTATCATGCGGCGTTATTTTTATGAATGGAAAAACAATTGGTTAATGTGGTGTTATTTTTGTGTTTTAAAGTTAATACAAAATACCTGTAATATTGTGATGGTAATCACTAAATGTTCAAATGTGAATAGTAGTATTCAAATGAACAGATTGTGAGCATTGTGGAAGAGAAAGAATGACAAAAAGCAGTTCATTGATCCTAGAAAGAAAAATCAGAAGTCTTTCCGCAGGGTGGCTGTGGCTTACCTTTTTTGCTTTGGCTACCGCCGCGATACTCGATACCACGTTTGTGGTAATGGGGTCGAAAGAGGATACGCGTCAACAAGTTTTTTCCGTAGAAGGCTACGCAGTGGCAACATTCCCAAGCATTCAAAGTCACGTATTCTCGCGAGCCGTCGAGGCGACAGAACTGGCGTCAGCCATTACTCAAAACAAGAAAGAAGCCGCTGAACAATACGGCGTAAAGTCCAAAGGCGGTATCGGATCGGTTGTCCCTGTGTCCTTTAGAGGGGTGGTCGAAAAAGGCAAATCTGGTATTTGGACCGTGAATATTGATGGCATGCCAGCGAACATCCGAGTGCGCGTCCAAACCGGCCCCGCGATCAACGGCACCGATCTGAGGGACGCAACGGGATCGATTGAATTCAATCAATTTAAAAATCAGATCGAATACCAAAATGTGGGGGCGGCACTCAACAATGAAATGAAAAAACAGGTGTTAGCCTCGATAGACAATACAACCCTTGAAGGCAAAGAAGTCTCCGTAGTTGGGGTATTTAAACTGATTAACGCCAAAAACTGGTTAGTGACCCCCGTTCAGTTTGAGGTGCTGCCATGAATACGATGAGTAGCAACAACACGGATGCGATCGTGGCTGATGATACGATCAAGAGTGCTGGTGCGATCAAGAATGCTGATGTGATCATGGAAGCAAGGCAGGTTTCAAAGTCTTTCGGCAATACTCATGCTCTGAAAGCCGTCAACTTTTCCATTTATCGGGGGCAGGTTACCACGCTTTTTGGTGAAAACGGCGCCGGAAAATCGACCTTAATGAATGTGCTTTCGGGCATTTTGCGCCCCACCACGGGCGACATCCTACTGGATAATGAACCGGTTGTATTTCAATCGTCAAATGAAGCGCGTGATCATGGTATTTGCATTATCCATCAGGAACTCAGCTTGGCACCCAATTTAAATGTGCGTGACAACATTTTTATGGGGCGTGAAATACAGGGCTCTTTTGGTGTGGATTACGCGGAGGAAGAGCGTCAGACACGAGCGCTAATGAGTGAGTTGGAAGAGCATATCGATCCTCTCACCCCTGTGGAAGATTTGCGCTTAGGTCAACAGCAATTGATTGAAATTGCCCGTGCACTGTCGGTCAATTCAAGAATCCTCATTATGGATGAACCCACTTCGGCACTCAGCGCAGCCGAGGTAGACGTTTTATTTAAGGTGATCAGGGAATTAACAAGCCGTGGCGTATCCATTGTTTATATATCACACCACCTAGAAGAGGCGCTCCAAATTACGGATCACGCTTTGGTGTTAAGGGATGGCGCGATGACGGCGTATGCCCCGCGTGCAGATATCGATCTTGGTTGGATAGTGAGGCACATGGTTGGCGACAACTACAGTTTGGGCAAGCCGCCGCAAGATAAGAGGGATGGAGAGGTTGTCCTTGATATCAAAAACCTGTCGGTCGATGACCCTTCTGGCTCTGGGTTCAAATCCGTGGATAAACTTTCTCTCTCCCTTCACAAGAATGAAATTGTCTGTCTTTACGGCTTAATGGGCGCTGGGCGAACGGAGCTCATGGAATGCATCGCTGGTCGCCTAAAAGAGTCAGGGGGGGCTGTTGAAATGCAAGGTCACCCGCTGACTGGAATGAGCATTTCCGAAAGAATCCAATCTGGATTGGTGTTAGTGCCAGAAGATCGCCAGCGTGACGGTTTGGTTCAAACCATGGATGTCGGCAGTAATGTATCGCTGGCTAGCATAGGACGTTTTGTTAAGCGTTACGTGCTGTCTAAGGAGAGTGAGGAAGCGTTGATTGCTCGTTCTATCCAAAACGTCACGATAAAAGCCGATGGACCGAAAAGCCAAATCAGTTCGTTGTCTGGAGGCAATCAACAAAAAGTCGTGATAGGCAAAATGTTGGCGACAAAACCGAAAGTCATTCTATTGGATGAGCCAAGTCGAGGCATCGATATTGGTGCGAAAGCGGAAGTGTTTAAGCTGCTCAGTCAACAGGCTGAAAAAGGCTTGTCTGTGATGTATTCCACGTCAGAAGTGGAAGAGTGTTTAAGCATTGCTCATCGGATAGTGGTGCTTCGCCGCGGGAAAATCTCCGCCATTTTTGACTCAACTGCGGTCAAGGAAGACATCATGGCGGCATCGGGTGAATCTCTGATCGCCTAGCCAGAAACCAAATTAAATC
Source organism: Vibrio sp. S9_S30 (assembly GCF_014694455.1). GTDB lineage: Bacteria > Pseudomonadota > Gammaproteobacteria > Enterobacterales > Vibrionaceae > Vibrio. Next base: position 365,754 of record NZ_JAAUWT010000001.1, read on the forward strand.
ACTATGGAGTAAGGGATATGTCCACAGAGATTCAAGCGTCCCGTTTGGAATCCAAATCGCAGCTAAGTAAAGGCAAAGAGCTCGCTCGATTTTTATTAGAAGGCAGAGCATTTTTTGCTTTGATTGCCATTGTGCTCTCTTTTTCTCTTTTGTCTCCTCACTATCTCACCGTTGAAAACATGATGATCATGTCATCCCATGTCGCGATTTTTGGTTTGCTGGCGATAGGCATGCTCCTCGTTATTTTGAATGGCGGCATTGATCTTTCCGTGGGCTCGACGTTGGGGCTGTGCGGCGTGTTTGCCGGATTCTTAATGCAGGGCATTACGGTGGAATGGGGCGGCGTCATTATCTACCCGCCTGTTTGGGTGGTCGTGTTGTTGACATGCGGCTTGGGGGCGTTGGTTGGTGTGATCAATGGAGTGCTTATCGCCTACCTAAAAGTCCCAGCATTCGTTGCGACACTGGGGACGCTTTATGTTGCCCGAGGCATCGCATTGCTAATGACCAATGGGCTGACGTACAACAAGTTAGCGGGCGATCCTTTGCTTGGTAACACGGGGTTTGATTGGCTTGGATTCAATCGCATTGCAGGGGTTCCTATTGGCGTCATTGTGCTTGGCACGGTCGCTACTGTTGTCGCCATCATGCTGATAAAAACCAGTTTTGGTCGATGGTTGTATGCGTCTGGTGGGAATGAGCGCGCGGCTGAATTGTCGGGTGTACCAGTGAAGCGAGTTAAGGTTTGGGTTTATGTGATGTCTGGCGTGTGCGCGGCCATTGCTGGCTTAGTGCTTTCCTCCCAATTGACCTCGGCTGGACCAACGGCTGGCACCACCTATGAGCTGACCGCCATTGCCGCGGTCGTTATCGGCGGAGCGGCGCTTACGGGTGGTCGAGGGAACGTGAACGGTACGCTCTTGGGCGCATTCGTTATTGGTTTTTTGTCGGATGGCCTCGTCATGATAGGCGTTTCCGCGTATTGGCAAACGGTATTTACTGGCACCGTTATTGTGTTTGCTGTGTTACTCAACAGCATTCAATACGGTCGTCGTTAGAGTTCGAGGTATGGCTTCGTTGTAAGTTGCAGCTTCCTTCAAAGCCATGAACAAAACATAAGGGTGTAAAACTTAGGACAAGGAGCAATACCAATGAACAACAAAATGAAAACCATTTGGCTGACTTGGCTGTCAGTCGTTGCCGTCATGTTCAGTGGGGCGGGGTGGGCTAACGGATTAATCTCCATCATCATTAATGATCCATCCAACCCATATTGGTACACGGAAGGGGAGGTCGCAAAAGCCACCGCATTGAAAATGGGGTACGAGGCAAACGTGAGTGCACACAAAGGCGATACCAACACGGAAAGTCAGTTAGTGGATACGGCGATTACCAACAAATCGGTCGCCATTATTCTGGATCCGGCGAATGCAGACGGTTCAATAGGTGCTGTGCGCAAAGCGGTCAATGCCGGCATTCCTATTTTCCTTATTAATGCCGAGATAAACCAAGAAGGGTTAGCGAAAAGCCAGCTTGTGTCGAATAACGCGCAGGGCGCTGCTCTTGGTGCGATGCAGTGGGTCGATAGCGTAGGAGAAAGTGGAAAATACGTTGAGTTGTTTGGTGCACCCTCCGACAACAACGCCGCCACGCGTTCAAACGGTTTCAAAACGGTATTAAGCCAGTATCCCGATCTTGAACTCGCCGCGTCAGATGTGGCGAATTGGGATCGTACGCAAGGCTACAATAAGATGCAATCTATGCTGCAATCGAATCCCGATATCATTGGTGTGATTAGCGGTAACGATGAAATGGCTCTCGGTGCGATCGCCGCCTTGAAAGAGTCTGGCAAGCTCAGCAAAGTGAAAGTGGGCGGTTTTGATGGGTCGCCCGATGCCGTCGATGCTGTTAAAGCGGGTGAACTGGCGTACACCGTGCTTCAACCCGTGGCCGTATTTGCGGCGGAATCCATTCGTCAAGCAGATAACTTTATCCGCACGGGTAAGACAGGTGCGGACACCGAGAAACAACTGTTTGACTGCTTGCTTATTACCGCAGAGAACGCTGACAAATACATCGGACCGTTTGTGTTGGCTGAGTAAGTCGTTCACTTCAAGGTTCCTATTCAGTAAAAGGAGATAGCGATGTGTGGAGAACATGTTCCATCAAAACAACACGCTGATACCCAGACCCCAGTCACAATGACGGCCGTTGTCGCTTATGCGCCAGGCGACTATCGGCTGGAGGAGGTCGAAACCCCAACGGTGGGAGAGGGGGAAATTCTGGCGAAAGTGGAAGCCTGTGGTATATGCGCTGGCGATATCAAATCCTTCAGCGGTGCCCCCAGTTTTTGGGGGGATGATACGCAACCGGCTTACATTAAAGCCCCGATGATTCCTGGCCACGAATTTGTTGCCAGAGTGGTTAAAGTGGGCGAAGGCGTGGAAGAGTTCGCGGTTGGTGATCGCGTAATCTCCGAGCAAATCGTGCCTTGCTGGAATTGTCGGTTCTGCAACCGTGGGCAATACTGGATGTGTCAAAAGCACGATGTTTATGGCTTTCAGAACAACGTTAATGGCGGAATGGCGGAGTACATAAAGTTTCCCAAAGAAGCCATCAACTTCAAAGTACCTGAAGAACTTCCTATCGAGAAAGCGGTTCTCATCGAGCCCTATGCGTGCTCCATGCATGCGGTGCAGAGAGCGAATATTCAGCTTGGTGATACCGTGGTGATTGCTGGAGCAGGCACTCTTGGATTAGGCATGATCGGAGCCGCGAAGAAAGCTGGGGCTGAAACGCTTGTTGTGCTCGACATGAAAGACGAAAGACTCGAACTGGCGAAAAAGTTTGGTGCTGATGTTGTTCTGAACCCATCGAAAGTGGATCCGGAAACGGAAATCAAAGCCATGACGGAAGGGTACGGTTGCGATGTGTATATTGAAGCCACAGGGCACCCGAAATCGGTTGAGCAAGGGTTAGCGGCCATTCGCAACCTAGGTCGGTTTATTGAATTTAGTGTGTTCAAAGACCCTGTAACCGTCGATTGGAGTATTATCAGTGATCGAAAAGAGTTGGATGTTTTGGGCTCTCACCTTGGACCTTATTGCTATCCGTTAGTGATCAAAGGGTTGCAGGATGGCAGTTTGCCCTGTGAAGGGGTGGTGACGCATCTGCTTCCGTTAACAGAGTTTGAAAAGGGGTTCGACTTGGTCACAAGTGGGCAAGATGCACTGAAAGTGGTTCTTGTTCCTTAACGAGGGATCCGCTTTGTAGCGATGAATTCGCTCCGTTAAAAACGACACATTATCCCCTTTGTGACAACGCTGCAATGCCATAAGGCAGCCGTGATAAAGGGGATACACATGGTTCATTTCTTAATGGCGTCATCCAAGCTTAGTACGGTAAGGGCATTCGCATAGCTGGTGGCCAGTGTATCGATGACTCCGGTACGCAAGGCACCTAAAATGCCCGCCGCTTTAGTGGATTCACTGGCAATGGCGATCACATTTGGGATCCGCAATAAATCATCCAACTGCAATCCAATAACCCGCCCTTGCATTTTTGTTGTCGATTCTTGACCATGAATATCGATAAAGTCATACCCCATCATATCGCCAACCGTGCCATTCAACCTGGCTTCTGCAATTTCTTGAGGAGAGAACCACCCCATTCGCACCATGTTGGAATCTTCGCTCATGTCACCAATCCCCACTAAGGCAAAGTCAGCTCTTCGTGCCTTATCCAGCGTTTGTTTAACCGTGCTGTTTTTAAGTAACTCTTCCATTAGCGTCATATTTTGCACAAACGCAGGGGCATAGAGGGATTGGCTTTTGCCACCAAATTTACTCGCCAAACGACGACAAATATGATCAGGATTAATCAATTCACCAGCCTTAAGAGAGCCTCCGATGGCGCAGACAAATGTGCAAGATTGTTTCTTTTCCGCGAACACGCTGTCTGCAACGGCGGCCACGTTGCGCCCCATCCCAACGGCCACAACGCTTTCTTCTTCCAATTGGCTGGTAAAGTAATCAGACACTAGCGCGGCCACTTCTTTTCTCTGTATGTCTGGATTGGCGTAATCTGGGGCAATTAAGGCGCGTTTGATGCCAAACTTTTCAATTAAGTTCTGTTCGACATCATTGAGTTGAGCGGGGTGATGTTTCACGCGAACGTCAACAATGCCTTCGGCATGCGCCCTTTTAAGCAATCGACCCACTTTCATTCTAGAGATGTCAAATTTGCTGGCGATGGCTTCCTGAGTTTCACTTTCGATGTAGTAAAGCGTGGCGATTTCCGTCATCAATTGAAATTCAGAGGTATCGTTCGGCATGGTTTATTCCTTGAGCAATGTCTATAGTCAGAGTCTAGCAAAATCGTATTTCCAAGTAATGTCGCATCTCTGGGTTTGAGCTGAAGTTATCTGGTGTATACGATAATCTGAACGTTTTTCTTTTCAACAGAAGTCGAAGACAAAGATCCCAATGTTATACCTTGAGGTTACGATGGGGTATCGCCATTTAATGAGCGCCCTTGATAGTATTTTTCCAGCGCATCTCTGGTCAGCTCCAATGACACTTTTGCGTCTTTTCCTCGGCGGAACATCAAGGCGAGATAAAGCAAATCGATCAAGTACAACTGGCAGGCACGTCCTTCAAGAAAGTCGCCATACAATGGCACTTGTTTTGGGTTGTGATTGTGCCACGTTAGCAGAGTATGGTCGGCGCTTTGCCCTACTTTAGAATCCTTAGAACTGGTGATGGCAATGGTACTGGCTCCATTGATTTTTGCTTGCGTTAAGGCTTTTGCCACAGTGTCGGTTTCGCCAGTGTGGGAAATGCCGATCATCACCGCATCCGACGGCAGTGTCGAGGCAACAATGGTTTGGGTGTATCCATCGCAATAGCTGGTGGCATCGATGCCAATTTTTAACAGCAAATGCACGGCTTCATCACAAATCTCAGCGGCACCACCCACACCGACGAGCACGACTTTACTGGCTTGATGGATGGCATTAACAGCCTGTTCTAGATCGCCGTAGTCGAGGTTTTTTGGGGTCATCCCCAAACCATTGATCAATGCGTTCATCAGTTTTTGGCTTAACACCACTAGCGAGTCTTTTTCCGATAGCTCACTAGGAATGTTGGGAATGGTATTTTCTTCTGCAATACTATACGCCGATTGCACATCAGCGGCGGATAATATGGTTTCGGTTAAGCGCTGCTTTAACCCAATAGCGAAGAATGCAGAAATCTACAGTGAGTATTATCAGAAGGTGTATTTGCATTTGTATGATTCCGTGAAAGCACTGTCTAAAGTCAATGCTAAGATCACATCCAGCCTTGTTAATTGACCTAAATCGGTTTATCTCATCGTTATTAAACCCACTTTTCACTGAGTTTATGTTGAGTGCTCTCATATTTTATTATCTACACCCACTCATTTCCCTCTTTACGCAAAAATGCGATAAAGCGTTATATTGGCTTTATCGCATAAGAGAAATATAAAAACGTATTTGAATGGATACTTAAAACAGCCAGTCCATTTCATTAAATAAAGATAGCTTTAGGGTTTGTTCCATTTGATTTGAACAGTGGTGTTGCCAGGCCATTTTTTTATATCGGTATTTTGGGAAGCTAGAGTTATTAACTCTTTTGCACCAGCCTCCATCTGTGCTGGGGTCCTTCCATCTCTTCGCAGCATCGTCGCAAACCATAAGTCGACAATCAAACTGTCTTGTCGATATTCCTGATTCCAGTTAATTGCATCATTAGACTTGTACTCTGATTTAGATAGCAGTACCAGTGTGTGGTTTTCAACAGAATTTTTGGCAAGATAAGTATTGAAACCAAATTCGGATGCTAATGTTGACACGTGACTCGCTGCGACTGCACTGATTTCCCCACATTGACCGAATCCAGATTCTTCTGTTTCTGTCGCTAATTGTCGTATCGCATCTGGATGGTGAGGAATATCAGTTAAGTTTAAATTATATTGGCGTGCGATCCGAATTCGTCTTTCTCTATTTTTCCTAGCTAGCTCGTTATCGTACTGATATTGAAGCATGCCGTGTGTGTTAGTATAACTTACATTGGTTACAGAGATTGTATCCATTAATGAATAAATTGGATTAGACGTCGCTTTTGCTTTCTCAATAAAAGAATTGAGGATATTTGTCGCTTCCTGATGCCTTCTCCTCGCGAATGGCTGCGTATTCCCACCACCCCTTAAACGATTCCTCTCTATGCCAAACTCAGTTCCTTCAGGGTTTGCTGCGTATAAATGATAGAAAGGTGCATACCAAAGCACTTTGGAGGACAATTTGGGAATCACTCCAGAAGGGGTAGCTTCCTCAACAGGTAAGTAATACGTCATACCGTTGTGAATAACCTTTACACCTTTTGAAATAATGCCATTAGCAAACTCACCCTGCACAAATCGAACGTCAATGTGCTTAATGGTTGATTCTTTAGCAACGATTGGCAGAATGTCTTTTTCGAATAGCTCTGCATCAAGAGGGGGGATTGAAGGGTTTATTTCGTGAACTGGGGTATAATGATCTGACACAGACTTTGCTGATTCTTTTGACAGGTTGTAAAATGATTCTCCACTTAATTGACCTTCATGAACACGATTTGCCAGCCCGTGCATTTTACTTCTTAAATGTACTGAATGATAAAAAGTGGCACCAAATACAGCGTCCAGGAGTTCCAGATTCGCATTTTCATTTTCTTGCTCGCTTTTTGCACTTAACTTGTCGGCTCCTGCGAAAACACCGTTTACAGCAAGACTAAAAGGCTTACCCGTTTGGATATCGAGTGCTCCTAATCCACTCTGAACAAGTAAATTAGCCCCTTCTTGAGCTTCTCCAAGACCTAGCCGAACCGAGCCTTCAACCGCCAATTCAACTTCAGCAATAGGAACACCAGTGGCTAATTCTATTAACTGAAGCCCACCGTGAAGTAACTCAAATGCGCCTTGTTGTGCATGACCATCAAAAATATCCCAAAAGCCATCGATGACATCTCCTAAAAATGGAACATGAGCCAGAATACTTTTCCAATAGTTACTCTGTACTTCATATTCAGTCAGTACGCCTTCTAGTTGACGGTCTCTTAAGTTCTCCAGATACTTTTTGTATGCTGTCAGCAAATTTGGTATTTCGATCTGTACGCCATCCGGTTGCATTATCCACCGAAAATTCGCGAAAACTGGAACACTCGGACCGATCCCCATGAGTTTTTCAATAGTGGGTAAATCAATCTTTCCTTCAAGCAACATCTGGTTCGTATGTTCGATGAATAACTGCTTATTTGTGTCGAAATGATCAAAAATGATGTTTCTATAGTCTTCTTTTAAGTCAGGGTACGCATTACCGCCCACCGCATATGTGTACAACCGTTTTTTTACATTATCAGATAGTTCGGGTATTAGAAGCACATTCATCCTGCCGTCCGCATAAGGTGGGTCGATGGACGGGATGGATTCAGCAAATAACGTCGTCCAATCCAGATAAGGCAATATGTCTAACTTATAAAGATGCACAAGTGTTGCTTTTCCCAAGGGGGCGTACTCAGAAGCTTCACCTGCGCCTCGGTGGTTGACGCCATAGTTAAACTTCTTGTGAAGCATTGTTTGTTCTTGCTCAGGTGTCGGGGTTTGGTTGCCATAAAATCGACGTGCAACAATGGTCGCTGCATGTTCATCGAGAAGCTTTGGTCTTAACGCTTTATGGAGTGTTTGAAGTTTCTTAAGCTGATTTTTGTGGCGGCTAATATCGTGTACTTGAAGATTGAGCCCCACTTCCTGAGCGGATAAGTTTGGGTTCACAGTCTGATCGGTGAGCCAGAAATGAGAGGGGGAGATTGCAGCCTGACCGCTAATGCTCGTTATCATTGATAGTGCGATACCTATCGGTGCTATCATCCGTCGGTTTTTAACTATACATTCATATAGACTTTTCATTTTAATCCTTTATTTGAATAACATTTGGCGGAAATTCAAAATAATAGGTGTCAATAATAACAAGGTCATGTACTTGTAAAGTTGGGTCTTATATATGTGATTTAATGTTCGGGATTCAAATTTCTGTTACTTCGGTTCAAGGATTCCATTAAACCTTCGATTTAGTGGGGATGCGTTTATTCCCTTGCGTGTAGCTGGCTCTGTTATCGCGAGCCCCAAAATTTGGACATATAAATAGCCCTAAGTCTGCATTTTAAGTGCATAAGGAGATAAACTGATGGAATGAATCCATATTGATCCGTCAGCTTATGTCCCCGCTTTTTGATACCCACTGCCATTTCGACTTTGATGCGTTTTCCAATACTGATGAAGCGTTAGCTACCGCGAAGCAATCGGGGGTGGAGCGCATCCTGATTCCGTCAATTGGATTATCAAATTGGGATAAGGTCAGCCTGCTTGCTTCAAACCACAGTGAACTCTATTTTTCACTAGGGCTTCACCCTTATTTTATCGACCAGCATCTAGACACGCATTTGGAGCAGCTCGATGACAGGCTCAGCCATCGTGGTGATAAATGTGTTGCGGTTGGTGAGTGTGGGTTGGACTTTTATTCTGGCGACGGCTCCAAAATGAAGCAAGAGACGCAAGCAAAGCAAGAGGCGATCTTTCAGGGGCACATTGCATTGGCGAAGCGACACCAGCTTCCGCTGATTCTTCATCAAAGAAAGTCCCATCAATTGATGGTGTCGATGCTCAAACAATCACAATTTGATGGTGGAGGCGTTATCCATGGCTTCAGTGGCAGTTTTCAGCAAGCCAAAGATTGGATTGATTTGGGGTTTGCCATTGGTGTGGGGGGAACGATTACGTATCCAAGAGCACAAAAAACCCGCAATACGATCGCCCAATTACCGCTCGATTCATTGGTATTAGAAACCGATGCTCCAGATATGCCTATATGTGGATATCAAGGGAAGCCAAATCACCCTAAATACCTACCCCAAATCTTAGAGTGTCTTGCGGTGCTCAAAAAAAGATCAAAGCAAACGATTGCGCCACACATGTGGAGTAAAAGCAATTTTGTGTTCGGTATATGTGAATAATTCGTCATATTTCTTGAAACTCACGTAAGCACACGTTTGCTTTGTGTGATTTCAATCACAAATTGTAATGATATAAGAGTGAATAGGACACTAAATTGCGACGATGCCATTACTTTCTTTACGGCGGGATGATTATAATGCCCACGCTTCAATTACGAGCCAATTTGTAACACGCCAATAAATAACTAATAAGGAAGTCATAAACTATGAGCCTGTTTATGAGCCTTGTCGGTATCGTTGTACTGCTAGGAATTGCAGTACTGTTATCCGGCAACCGCAAAGCAATTAATTTCAGAACGGTGGGTGGTGCATTTGCTATCCAATTTGCACTTGGTGCTTTTGTTCTATACTTCCCTTGGGGTCGTGATCTTCTGGCTGCCTTCTCTGCAGGCGTTCAGAATGTGATCGACTATGGTAAAGACGGAACAGGTTTCCTGTTTGGTAGCTTAGTTAACTTCTCTGTTGACGGTATCGGCTTCATCTTTGCTTTCCAAGTTCTACCAACGCTAATCTTCTTCTCTGCACTTATCTCCGTGCTTTACTACGTCGGTATTATGCAGTGGGTCATTAAGATTCTTGGTGGCGCGCTTCAAAAAGCATTGGGCACGTCTCGCGCAGAATCCATGTCGGCAGCCGCGAACATTTTCGTCGGTCAAACCGAAGCGCCTTTAGTGGTTCGTCCTTTCGTTCCTAAGATGACTCAATCTGAGTTGTTCGCCGTAATGTGTGGTGGTCTTGCATCTGTCGCTGGTGGTGTACTAGCCGGTTACGCATCAATGGGTGTGCCTCTTGAGTACCTTGTTGCCGCGTCCTTCATGGCAGCACCGGGTGGTCTTTTGTTCGCTAAAATCATCATGCCTGAAACGGAAAAGACAAAAGATGATCTCGATTCAGATATCGATGGCGGCGATGACAAGCCAGCGAACATAATCGATGCAGCAGCAGGCGGGGCCTCTGTTGGTCTTCAGTTAGCACTGAACGTTGGTGCAATGCTATTGGCATTCATCGGTCTTATCGCTCTAGTGAACGGCGTGCTTGGTGGCGTTGGTGGCTGGTTCGGTATGCCTGAATTGACTCTAGAGCTGGTTCTTGGTTGGATATTTGCCCCTCTTGCATTCGTTATTGGTGTGCCGTGGGAAGAAGCAACACTGGCGGGGTCATTCATCGGTCAGAAGATCGTTGTCAACGAATTCGTTGCTTACTTGAACTTTACACCGTACATCGGTGAAGGTGCCAAATTGGTAGCGGAAACTGGTCTACCAATGTCTGAGAAGACGACAGCAATCATCGCATTTGCATTGTGTGGTTTCGCGAACTTGTCATCTATCGCGATTCTACTTGGTGGTCTAGGTAGCCTTGCGCCTTCACGTCGTCACGACATCGCTCGTATGGGTGTGAAAGCAGTTATTGCAGGTACGCTATCTAACTTAATGGCAGCGACCATCGCTGGCCTATTCTTGTCTTTCTAAGCGTTAAGAGAAAGAGTATATAGACGCCACGAAAACCCACCCCGTAGCAAGAAATTGCTGCGGGGTTTTTTTGTTTTTAGCGGACTGAATTTTTTGAGATACAAACCGTTTGCGTCACATGGAATGCTATAGTTTTGAACAAATAGAGCGTATTGTGTAAACAACGAAATGGTCAGATCTTTACAGGATGTAAAGAGACCCGAATTTGCGAAAAACGTTAGCCACGACTTAGGCAACAAAACTTAATATCGTGCCATAGACCTTATGGGTACTGTGCGGTGACAGGGATAGCAATTGAACTTGGACACTCGCTTTGTTAGCAAGCGAATATGAACAAGCTCAAGTCTTCAGGGAACCAAGTCCGTTTATGTTGTGATGAGTTATGAAGACTCACTTACTAATTGAATAAACTGATCGGAGATAGAAATGAGCGATTTAAAAACAGCAGCTCTACGTGCACTTAAACTGATGGATTTGACTACGCTGAATGATGATGACACCGATGCGAAAGTTGTTTCGCTATGTCATAACGCAAAATCAGCAGTCGGCAACACCGCTGCCATCTGTATATACCCTCGCTTTATTCCTATTGCTAAGAAGACGTTGCGTGAGCAAGGAACCCCCGATGTTCGCATCGCGACCGTTACTAACTTTCCACACGGCAATGACGACATCGAGATTGCGGTGGCTGAAACCAAAGCCGCAGTAGCCTATGGTGCCGATGAAGTGGACGTTGTTTTCCCATACCGTGCACTGATCGCAGGGGATGAGAACGTTGGCTTCGAACTGGTCAAACAGTGTAAAGAAGCGTGTGGCGATGTCCTTCTTAAAGTGATCATCGAAACAGGTGAACTGAAAGAAGAAGCGTTGATTAAGAAGGCGTCTCAAATCTGCATTGAAGCGGGCGCTGACTTTATTAAAACCTCGACCGGCAAAGTGCCCGTAAACGCAACACCTGAATACGCCCGCATGATGCTGGAAGTGATCCGCGATATGGGCGTTGCAGAAACCGTTGGTTTTAAACCCGCGGGTGGTGTTCGTACTGCGGAAGACGCTGCGGCTTACTTAGCCATGGCTGATGAAATCCTAGGTGGAAGTTGGGTTGATGCTCGCCACTACCGATTTGGTGCGTCAAGCCTATTAACTAACCTACTGAATACATTAGAAGTAACAGACGAAACGGCTGATCCAGCCGCGTACTAATCTACTCGTTATATTTGGAGCTACAGCGTTGTTGACTGCGCAAGTCCACGGTCATTACATAGGAAATCTATGCTTATGGGGACGAATTTACTTGTCGCCTAGCTGCCACTCCAACGATTTAGAGTATCAAAACAATAAGATCTGTTTGATTGTGGGCGATGTCTTCTCGCCCATATTCTGCCTCTATTCCCTACAAAACCTGACCAACCGAGTCCGGTAGGAACTGACAATGTATTTACCTCAAGAAATTATTCGTAAAAAACGCGATGGCGAAACGCTGTCGGCGGAAGAAATTCAATTCTTTATCCAAGGCGTTGTGAAAGATGAAGTGTCTGAAGGACAAATTGCGGCCTTCGCGATGGCGATCTTCTTTAATGAAATGAGCATGCCAGAGCGCATCGCGTTGACGTGTGCGATGCGCGATTCTGGCATGGTGATCAATTGGGACCACATGAATTTTGAGGGGCCGATTGTCGATAAGCATTCCACTGGAGGGGTTGGGGACGTGACGTCTCTTATGCTGGGACCAATGGTAGCTGCGTGTGGCGGTTTTGTTCCGATGATCTCTGGTCGTGGGCTCGGTCATACTGGTGGCACGTTGGACAAGTTAGAGTCCATTCCTGGCTACAACATTACGCCAAACAACGAGGTGTTTGGTGATGTGACGAAAGACGCGGGCGTTGCAATTATTGGGCAAACAGGCGATCTGGCTCCAGCAGACAAACGCGTTTACGCCACTCGCGATATTACCGCAACGGTTGACAACATTTCTCTGATCACAGCTTCGATACTTTCCAAAAAACTGGCGGCAGGCTTGGACTCGCTCGTTATGGACATAAAAGTAGGTTCGGGCGCATTTATGCCCACTTATGAAGCGTCGGAGGAACTGGCGAAATCCATTGTTGCTGTGGCCAATGGTGCAGGCACCAAAACCACGGCGATCTTGACGGACATGAACCAAGTATTGGCTTCTTCTGCGGGGAATGCGCTAGAAGTGCGCGAAGCGGTACGATTCTTAACGGGTGAATACCGAAACCCTCGATTACTGGAAATCACGCTAGCGTTATGTAGTGAGATGTTGGTGCTTGGTAAGTTGGCAAGCAATACAGACGAGGCACGCGAAAAGCTGATGGCTGTACTGGATAACGGAAAAGCGGCTGAATGCTTTGGCAAGATGGTGGCTGGCTTAGGTGGGCCTGTCGACTTCGTTGAAAACTACGACAGTTACCTCGAAAAAGCCGAGATCATCAAACCGGTTTATGCCAAAGAGAGCGGCATTGTCTCCTCAATGGACACCCGAGCGATCGGCATGGCTGTCGTGGCGATGGGCGGCGGTCGTCGTGTGGCAACCGATAGCATCGATTACGCGGTGGGTTTTGACCAATTTATCCGCCTTGGTGAAGTCGCAAGCCGCGAGAAGCCACTAGCGGTGATTCACGCACGCTCCGCAGAGCAGTGGAATGATGCAGCTGACGCGCTGCTTAATGCGATGACTGTCGGGGGTGAGTATAAAGAGACGCCTGATGTGTATCGCCAATTCCGCTCACAAGACGCATAAGAAACACAGAAATAGAGATGCTAGACATCTTGTAGAGAACGAACTTTTATAGAGAACGTACTTTTTCTAAACAAAGGTAAAAAGCGCTTTCTCTCGTTTTATGGATACTTAATTAAGCGCGCAGGCAAAGGTGTTACAGAACGTAAATTGGGTTGATCTCATGACGTGATTAACTATATTTTTCCTGCAATCAAACCTTTATTACTTTTATAAGGACCACTTCAATGGCAACTCCTCATATTAACGCTGAAATGGGTGCATTCGCAGACGTTGTACTGATGCCGGGCGACCCGCTACGTGCTAAATACATTGCTGAAACATTTTTAGATGACGTTGAGCAAGTCTGTGATGTTCGCAATATGTTCGGTTACACAGGGACTTACAAAGGTCGTAAGATCTCTGTTATGGGGCACGGAATGGGCATTCCTTCGTGCTCTATTTATGCCACAGAGCTAATAAAAGACTTTGGTGTGAAGAAAATCATTCGTGTGGGCAGCTGTGGCGCTGTCAATGAAGACATTAAAGTGCGTGATGTCGTGATTGGCATGGGAGCAAGCACGGACTCCAAAGTTAACCGCATTCGTTTCAAAGGGCATGATTTTGCGGCTCTGGCGGACTACCAGATGGTGAAAAACGCAGAAGAAGCTGCGAAAGCTCGTGGTATCGATGTGAAAGTCGGTAACCTGTTTTCGGCAGAGCTGTTCTACACACCCGATCCAGACATGTTCGATGTGATGGACAAATACGGTATTGTGGGTGTGGAAATGGAAGCGGCTGGCATTTACGGCGTATGTGCAGAATACGGCGCCAAAGCGCTGACTATCTGTACGGTGTCTGATCATATTAAAACAGGCGAGCAAACCACCTCCGAAGAACGTGCAACGACGTTTAACGAGATGATTGAGATTGCGCTAGATTCTGTGTTGCTTGGTGATAACTAACCACCACTCCGACTTGAATAAAAGCGGTTCCTTATCCAAAGCGAAAGCTAACTAGACCAGAATAAGGCTAACTAGACCAGAAACAGCAAAACACAAAGCCCCGCAAAGATGATTTGCGGGGCTTTGTGTTGGATTTCATTCTCTGTTCTTAAACTCTACGGGGAACCCACATTTTTCAATAGCAAGTTTTCACCTTTTTGGCGGCTACGACGCTGGCGTCTGAACAACACCGTAATCAGTATGCCACTGACAAAACTCATCAGAATCATCAAGTACATTAGGCGGTCACTTTTGCGATAATGGTGATCCGATATCGCGGTGACGCGTCCTTTTTCAAAAGTAATACGCATAAAGCCAATGATGGCACCATCTTTGTATATCGGTTCGACTAATTGCTGGCGTCCAATGGCAGCCGTACCTAAAGGGGTATCAAGCCCTAACATTTCACGTACAGGTTTTGCTTTGTTGCTCGCCGCCAGCTTCACTCCTTCGGCATCGTAAATGGTTGCATCGAACACGAGGCGTTCTTTAGACAGTTGTTGAGTCAGCTTAAGCAGGTTTTCCTGATCTTGATTCATCAGCATGTCACTGGCAGACAGTGCCGCTTGGGTGACCAATACATTGGTCAAGGTTTCCAGTTGTCGAGCCTGAATGGCTTCGTTTCCTTTACTGATGACGACACTGTTTTGCACCATGGCAAAAACCAGCAAAGCTAGCACGATCATTGCGATGATGCGCAGGAAAGCACGGAATGAAAATAGGGAACTGCTCATACAAAGGCTCGCCATTCGTTAGGATTTAATTTGATCATAAACTTGCGTTTCCAAATTGCAATAGGGTAAGTTTACGTTCACTACAGGATTAAACTGTCATGGACGCAATGAAAACTCTGCCAATTAAGAAACACATCACACTACTGAAACGTCTTCCAGAAACACGATTTGCCTCTCGCATTGATTTACAACGCGCGAATTGGATCCTTTTTTCTGACTACCTTTCTCCTCACCATTTTGATGACATAGACTTCTATACCAGCACTTACAATGCCGTGGTGGCGACTTGGAAGGTGGGCCAATACGAAGTGGCGTTAATGGCGGGTGAACTAACCAGTGAGCACGAAACCATTTTACAGGCGCTGTCTTTAGATTACGCCAATCTTCATGATGTTCCGGATCTCAGTAAGCCAGGTTTGGTTGTGATGGATATGGACTCCACTGCGATTCAAATCGAATGTATTGATGAGATCGCAAAGTTAGCAGGTGTAGGTGAGCAAGTTGCCGAAGTGACAGAGCGTGCTATGCAAGGTGAACTGGATTTTGAAGAAAGCCTAAGACAACGCGTCGGCGCATTGAAAGGGGCGGATGAAGGCATTCTAGAAGCCGTAAAACGTGATTTGCCCATGATGCCAGACTTACGAGCGTTCGTGGCAAGCTTGCAAGCATTTGGCTGGAAAACGGCGATAGCGTCTGGTGGTTTTACGTATTTTTCAGACTACTTAAAAGACACACTCAACCTCGACCATGCTCAATCCAATACGTTGGAAATAGTGGAGGGTAAGTTAACGGGGCAAGTAGTGGGTGATGTGGTATCGGCGCAAACGAAAGCGGAAATGTTGAGTGAACTTGCAGAACAATACGACATTGAACTCCACAATACAGTGGCGGTTGGCGACGGTGCTAACGATTTAATGATGATGAACGCCGCCGGATTAGGGGTGGCGTATCACGCGAAACCTAAAGTTGAACAACAAGCGCAAACCGCCGTACGTTACAGTGGGTTGGGTGGCGTGCTTTGTATATTAAGTGCGGGGCTTGTGAAACAGCAAAAAGTGGCGTGGTAGATCTCCTCCGCAAGTGTTTACAGTAAAAAGACACAAATGCAGGCTATATCCGCCTGCATTTGTGTCTGTTTTTTCCATAAAAGAATGGTTAGGTCAGCTCCAGCCTAATCAGAACTTCTTCCGTAATATCGGTGAACTCGCCGTATCCAACTAAGCTGGTAAATTCTTTTTCTAACGCCCTAGCATGGTGAATCGTGGCTTTGGCCAAACTGTTGAGTTCTTCATTGAGTAGATTGGTTAATGAGTCGAAAATGGGCATGCCAGAAATACGGATAGCATAGAACTGCCCGATTGACTTGGCTTTCTTTATAAATCGCATCCGCTCTTTTATGGACTCAAAATCATTGAGCAAGCGAGTATGGATCTCTTCGATCTGTTTGCCATTCTGAGTCACGGCGATGTACAGTTCGTGAAATGTGGGCTCGGCTCCTTGGATTGGGCGCATAGGCGTGGCCAGCAGTGTATTCGTTCGGTTCTTAAAGATAGGTTCTAGGGAGAGTTTTCCCCCATGACCTAAAGACTGGAAAATTTTAGTGAGAACATCCATCGGGAAATTCACACCAATGGCTCTAGGCTGTAATATTCTGTCTTTTTTCTCTATGTAGAAAGGAACGGACACCATTCTTCCTAGCAGCAAATGGTGCATGGTGTTAAGCAGTTCTGAGGATGGAATGGATTCATTGTCTTCTTGAAGCTTGCCCTGATTATGATCAATCAAACGTTTTAAGAAATGTAGGCTACGCATACTCTGCGCGTTTTCAATGATAGATAAGTGAATACTTTTGCAGTCAGGACTGAGTTTGATCACCTTATACGGTACTTCTGATAAGGGTACTCCGCTGTCGTAGCGTTGAAGCTCAATATAGTTCACATTGATTTCGTCGCCGGCTTTGGCGTGCAAAGGTATGGTCAATTGAAGGTTTAACCCTCGACTGGAGAAGTCGACCGTTTTCCCTTTCAGCGGTTCAGTGCCTTCCAAGTGTGCCTCGACAGGGGAATCAAATACAAACCTTGGTTCAGTGCGACGAGCACTGGAATCAAAATAAATGCCTTGTGGCGAACCTACTATTTGACGAGTATGACGGAATCGATTGAGCTCAGAGCTTGGTATGTTAGGCTTTTCTGTTAACAAGTAATCGTGGCTGGTTTGTGTGTCGCTGACTTCTTGTAAAATGCCTGTGTGCGTTAGCGTTTCAATGGTTTCCGACATTTCAGGTGCGACTTCTAATAAGTGAGCGATCTCATCTTTAGAGAGCTCAAACATATGCAGCCGAAATACGCGCCAACTGTCGCGTCTCGCCCCTACATGCCAAAAGAGTTGTCTTTGTTCACGGGATGCCTCAGGTAGCATCATGCTGTAAAACAACGTTTTATCTTGATGCTCGTGAGTAAACGAGTAGATAAAATTACTGCTGGTTTTCATGCCTGGTTGGGTAAGAGGAGCCATTCGCTCATGATTAAATAGGGTGCCTAGCGTCTGCTGGTTACGCTCGTCATGCCAATAAGCCCAAAGCCTTTGGTTGGCATCTGTCAGCAGTGAATACCGGAGTTCGGTGCCAGAAAAAAAGAGCGGAAGGTTACTGGTGTGTTTGAGATAGCTGTGTTCGTAACCTCGGGAGCGTGCACGAAGAATGTGGTCCTGATTATCGTGTTTGGCTCTTTTCGAGCTATTTTTTAATATCTGCTCAATGGTATGAGAAATGACCTCGGTTTCAGTGAGCCTCATCAGGCGAAGCCATTTTACACTGTTGTTTTCAAAGCAATTGTCTACGCCGAGAATTCGATATTCGATGGCTTCTTCTAATTCGGGATTATTGGTTTCTTTCGCAAGCTGCACGAAGCGTGCTTCAATAACTTCGCCAAGCTTGTAGTCGAATGCGCTCGGCACTTTAAATTTTGCGCCAGAACTCGATAAGTCAACACTGACACCGTGGATCTCTTGCCCCGATTTTAAATGGATATCGACTTGGCTTCCCATGCGTAGACGGTTTTCCTGACGGTGCAGATCGTGCCCTAAGCGAATGGCTTCCGCTTCATATGGGCTGTCAGGGTCGGTGATACTGTAAGTCATGTTCGGGCGATTTTTACTCATCACCCTAAAGTTATTACGGGTGTTGACCAATGCCTCCCATACGCCTTCTGTATAACCGCCAAAGCGTTTTACTTTTTTGTGATAGGCATTAATTGCGACGTCATCGAGCCAATGGGTTAGCCCTTCTAGTTTGTATTCGCGACACTCTCCTTGTACTCGTCCTCTCAAATCGATGGTCTTAGTGCATGATGTCATCACGCGTTTCATCTCCATTTTGACCAAGATTTTGACCGACGGGTGCTCCCCCTCTGTCAATTGCGACAATACAAGGTCAAAATCATCCGAACGATATACGGGTATGAGGCGCTCAACCAGCGAGAGTATTTCAGCTTGTTCCATTATTTCTGTTAAAGTACCTGTCCTAACTGGGTTATCGACGACATAATCGTTATCTTTAAAAAATTATATTCTTATGAGCAGAGAGATGATCTCAATGCCGAGTTTTTTATTGTAAATAATTGAGAGGCTGCAAGTTCTATGGCGAAAGCAAAACGCGCATATGTTTGTAACGATTGTGGTGCAGATTTCCCCCGCTGGCAAGGGCAGTGCAACGCTTGTGGGGCATGGAACACGATATCCGAGATTCGCCTTGCTGCTTCGCCAACGGTTGCTCGTAATGAAAGACTGTCGGGGTATGCTGGTTCTGGTGCGGAATCTAAAGTTCAAAAACTTTCAGAAATCGATCTTCAAGAGGTTCCTCGTTTTTCAAGCGGATTCAAAGAGTTAGATAGAGTGCTTGGTGGTGGTATTGTTCCAGGCGCTGCGATTTTGATTGGTGGTAGCCCAGGAGCCGGTAAATCGACCCTTCTTTTACAAACCATGTGTTTGCTTTCAAGCCAAATGCCTTCCCTTTATGTTACTGGGGAAGAGTCACTACAACAGGTTGCGATGCGAGCGTCTCGATTGGGGCTACCCAAAGATAACCTTAGTATGCTGTCTGAAACTAACGTCGACAAAATATGCCAGATTGCGGAAAAGGAACAGCCTCGTATTATGGTGATCGACTCCATTCAAGTGATGCACGTGGCCGATGTGCAGTCGTCGCCGGGCAGTGTGGCGCAGGTTCGGGAATCGGCCACCGCTCTGACACGCTATGCCAAGCAGAACAATGTGGCGGTGTTCATTGTCGGTCATGTGACCAAAGACGGCACGTTGGCGGGCCCCAAAGTGCTGGAACACATTATTGATTGTTCGGTCTTGTTGGATGGGGGCACAGACACTCGTTTTCGTACCATGCGTAGCCATAAAAACCGTTTTGGTGCGGTGAATGAGTTAGGGGTGTTTGCGATGACGGGGCAGGGTTTAAAAGAGGTCAGTAACCCTTCGGCCATTTTCCTTTCCCGTGGTGAAGAGGCAACCTCTGGCAGCTCAGTGATGGTGGTGTGGGAAGGAACGCGCCCGCTTTTAGTCGAAATTCAAGCACTGGTGGATTATTCACAATTGGCTAACCCTCGTCGAGTCGCTGTGGGTTTGGAGCAGAACCGATTGTCTTTGTTGCTTGCAGTTTTACACAAGCATGGCGGGTTGCAAATGGCCGATCAAGATGTCTTCGTGAACGTGGTGGGCGGAGTGAAGGTGACTGAAACCAGTGCTGATCTTGCGTTGGTGATGGCGCTTTTATCGAGTTTTCGAGATCGAGCATTACCGAAAGACGTGGTGGTATTTGGTGAAGTCGGGTTAGCTGGTGAAATCCGCCCAGTCCCCAGTGGGCAAGAGCGATTGATGGAAGCCTTCAAGCATGGATTCACCAAAGCGATTGTTCCCGCAGCCAATATGCCCAAAGGAGGGATTCAAGGTATGCAAGTCCACGGTGTTCAGAAACTGTCAGAAGCCATTGAAGCCTTTGATGAATTGTAGGTGTTAACTCTTTAATAAAACGCCACTTTCTAAGAAAGTGGCGTTTTGGTTTTAATCGCTTGATTTGAAAGTTTATTGTCGCCTTGTAGGGACTATTGTAGTTTCAAATTACGAATGTCGAAGCCGTCGTTATTTTCGTCATATCCAGCCTGCGTAGTCGGTATGATATGGGTACGGTCTTCAAACTGTAATGCGAGCAGTAAGCAATTCTGGTATTTGGCGTCGTTAAAGGTTTTATCTATTTTTCCTTGCGTAACCAAAAGATTGTCTTCACGCTCAGTTCCTATTGTTTCCCAACGAGTTTCACGTGTACCGTTAGCAGCTAAGCAGTTCAATTTAGCAAGAACATAACCTTGCTCTGCGTAACGTTCGTAGTCCCAATTGTTCGATGTGAACTCTTGCATGGTGACTTTCTTATTGTAAATAGGACACGCAGAGAGTTTACCGTTGTTCGCCATGTTGAACGTAGAAACACCGCCTTTACCCACAGAGTAGAAGTTTTTCCAGCTGAGAATGTTCTGAGGATCGTAGCGTGAAGGCTGATTCGGTGCTCGTTCACCCGCTTTATCAACCACAAAGTTACCCAATTGAGAATTGATGTTCAGGTTACAGCTAATTTCGGAAGGGACGCCTGTTGCTCCACCATTCAAGCAGTTTTGCTGTTCAGCGCTGCCAGCAGGGTACAGAAGTTCACAAAGCTCTTTATTTGGGTTTTGCTTAGTGACGAATACTTTCACGTCTTTAAGCATTAGCCCATAGGAGTCTGGTAAGCCTTTATCGCGGAAGACTATGGGTGTATAGAAGCGATCGGCTTTGAATTGAACCACAGCTTTGTTGAAGCCCTTTATTAGGTTGGTGTCGTTCAACTGAATAGGAAACTGTAGGCGATGACCGCTGATCCCAACGCCATCATGCTCGTTCACCTTTGCACTTATGATTTCACCGCCCACATTACTAACAAGGTCGCGGTAGTAGTTATTGGCTTGCGACGTTGGCGTGTAATCGCGTCTTTGATATTTAAATACTAGGCTATATTCCGCTCCAGGAATGGTGGGAACGAACGTTCGAATGTTGACCGCCGCTTCGTTGTTGTCGAAATTTAGCGGGTAGTATTGACCATTGACGTTCAAGCGACGATTCTGCGGACAATGTGTTGTGTCTGAATCCAATTCAGCAAGATAGCCGCCGCCTTGATATTGTTGACCGTAAGTTTTAGAGGTCCCCACCTCTAATTTCGCTTCACAATGGCGATTAATGCGGCGACGAACTTCTTCCTCACCAATGGTGCTTTCTAGATATTGGTATTGAGATTTACCAAGCACATGACGCATGGTGCGTTTGGTCCAACGAGGTTCAAATAGTAGCATACTGCCAGACGAATAAGCTTCTGGATTGCTCGGTGTTAGTTGCTCTCCTGAAGGCGTAAAATCGACTAACCCCCAAGTTCCGTTCTCGAGTTGGTCTTGGTAAGTATTGAAAAGTTGTGTGTATTTATCTAATGTTTCTGCGGCAATAGGGAAAGCTAAGACAGCAGAAGCCATGCTTAAACTTACCAATGTTTTTTTTATCATTATTCTAATCCTTGTGTTTTTAAATATAAGCACTCAGTAATGCAGCCTACCTAAATGCATATCACTGCATTACTTAGGTACTGTCACTTTGTGTCCCGATGTTTCAATCAGGTTGCCCTAAGAGCTGCCATAGGTTAGTTCAGTCAAAACTCAAAAAATGAGAATATAAATACATTCTTAAGTCCGGTTTGCCGTCTTGCTTTTAAGAATAAAAGAAGAGGGAGGATCTGTACGCCTTTGGCATAACAAATGCCGCTCGCAAGCCAGCGGCATTGTTTGCTTTTTCAAACCGATTTTGGGCTTTATTAAACCGAAATCGAGTAAAGCTTAGTTTTCGATGCGCATCGCACGTACATCAAAGCCATCACTGTTCTCATCGTAACCTGGTTGCGATTCTGGAATGAGGTGTGTACGGTCAACAAAACGTACGGCTGTCAGGAGACAATTGTCGTACTTAGCGTCATTGAACAATTTGTCGATTTTCTTGTTCGTGATTAGGTAGTTGTTTTCTAGTTCTGTTTCAACGACTTCCCAACGGCTCGCACGGATTCCATCGTCTACACAAGAGAGTTTGACTTTCACTAGACCTTGCTCTGCCCAACGCTCGTAGTCCCAATTGTTTGCGGTGTACTCGTCCAGTTTTAGACGCTTACCTTTGATAGGACAGCCAGAAAACTTACCGTTTGATGCCATGTTGAAGGTAGTGATGCCTTCTTTGCCTACACCGTAGAAGTTCTTCGTGTCTAGAATGCTTAGAGGGTCATAACGCCAAGGTTGGCTTGTTGCACGGTAACCTTCTTGGTCTACCACAACGTTACCCAGAGTAGAGTCTACTTCAAGGTTACAGCTGATGACTTCAGGCTCTGGCTCGCCACCATTCAGACAGTTAAGCAATTCTGGGCTATCGGCTGAGAATAGTGCTTCACACGTGTCTTTGTTTGGGTTCACTTTCGTTACGTTAGTACGTACTTTGTTCACCAAGATTCCGTATGAATCAGGAAGACCTCTGTCTGCAATCGCAATAGCGGTGTAGAAGCGGTCTGCTTTAAACTTGATACGCGCAACGTAGAAGCCTTGACCATCGAGGCTTGCGCTAGGCGCGGCTGGTAAGCTTACGCGCTGACCATCAAAGCTGGCGTTTGAACCGCCGTCTAATTTTGCGGATTTGATGTCACCACGAACCCATACGGCTACGTCACGGTATGCATTATTGGTGTTGTTGTTATAGTTACGTTTAGTGTAACGAATTTCAACTTCGTACTCAGAGCCCGGTGTTGTTGGGATAAACGTACGCAAGTTTACTGTTGCCGCGTTATTTTTAGGGTAAGACAAGTCGTAGCGTTTATCATCCACATAAATAGCTGGCTGAACCTTCTGGCATTGATAAGTATCTGAATCCAGTTCTGTTAGATATTGTTTTTTTTGTTCCCACCAAGAAAGTGGACTGCCAAAGTTGTACGTTTTATGCTTGCCTACTTCAGCTCGGGCTTCACAAACTTGATCAACAAGACGGCGGATTTCATCTATGCCGATGCTGTTGCGTAATTCGTCAAACTGATCTGAACCTAGCATTCTTCTTAGTGTATTCCACGTCCAACGCACTTCAAACAAGATGTTTTGATCGTTGGTGGTATAGGCTGCTTTGTCGCTAGGAGAGAGAGTTTTATTTGGAGAAAGGTCAACGGTTGACCAGTCACCCCATACTTGATTTGAGTAGCCATTAAAGTCTTGTACGTACTCTTCAGCTTGTGGCTGGTTACTATCAATGACACTTGCAGGGACAAACGCTTGGGCTTGTGTCGTTGCAAGTGCGACTAAACCTAAAAGTTTCAATTTCATTACTCTAAATTCCTTTGTGTTTTCGTCTCGGTAAAAACACTCCGCAACGCAGCCTACCTAAAAGAAGACATCCTAAAAGGTTGTTTAGGTACTGTCATTTTGCGCCCTCATCTTTCAATGAGTTAGCCCTAAGAGTCGCAGTTAACTACATGATTTCCTTTTAAAAAGGCAGGAAAACAGGCATTCTCATGTGTGCTACCGATTTGTTATATTGGCAATAGCTAATTAATCTAAAAAGAATGAGTACTAGAAAGAAACAGAACGATATAACTCCGGGGGAAGGAGATATGCAGTTCAACCTAACGTACTAACCCCTAAAACTACTCACCTTCGATTCTAAGGTTACGAATGTCATAACCTAGAGCCATCGTGGTCTGCAGTGTAATCTTGCTATTTTTCTAAGCTTAAGATGCATTTCGCCTAAAAAATGAATTGCACTGCGTTAGCAATCTATCGCTAACAAGGCTTGCCAATAAATGCTGTGTCGAGCAGAAGGTAAGTTAAATAGGTCCGTTTTCCCATATGATAAAAGTATTAATTGAGGGAGCGGAAGCAAGTCGGTTAAGAAGGTGAATTGGTACTTTACTAGTACTTTCAGGATGGGTGATGGGTTTGTAACATTTAGATACATGATTTTTATAATAAAATCATACAGCTAAATTAGAGATATCAATAATGAGCCCCTTGCGAGTATTACATACTTTTCTTGAACTAAAAGTACAAAACCACGTCGTCGGTATTATATTTTGTGATCTTGTTTCAATGAAAAGCTTGTTTTTTGTATTGACATTAAAGATTTTTTATTTTTTGGTAAGGATTATTCGCCGAAAATGTCTTCTTGAAGTAACTTGACCTTAATACGTGACTGAAAAACGGAGCCTGCCTTGAACGTACCTTCATCATATTGGAATAAAACCCCCGTTTACTTTGCTTGGATACAGGCACTGAATAATTGGATAGACCCGGATTCTCCAGAATATCTTTCACCAGAGAAGCGCGTGGCTGTGTTTGATTTAGATGGTACTATTTGGTGCGAGAAACCGTACTTTGCGGAAATCTTCTTTGTGATTGATAAGTTAAAAGCGGCACTACAAGAAGATCTGACTAAAGAGGTTCGTTCTCAGGTTTTAGATGCCGTTGCAATGGCTGAAAATCGGTTTGTTGGCTCCGGTATGATGTTAATTGACGCATTTAACCTTGTGTACTCAGATTACTCCAATAAACAGTTGGAAATGATGAGTGGTGAGTGGCTGGATAGGGCACAACATCGAGATTTCTCTTGCTCGTATCTGGAGCTTGCCTATTTGCCGATGAAAGAGTGGATAGACGCACTTCACGCTCAGCAATTCAGTTGTTATGTCTGTACTGGCAGCTCTGAACCATTTGTTCGACCATGGATTGAGGCGGTGTTTGGTATTCATGCTGATAAGGTGCTGGGATCTGAGCTATATGGAAACGATGGAAACCAGCCGATCGTACTTAATATCAATGAAGAGAAAATCTGTTCTGTTAAGTCACGGTGTCCGGTGGATCCGGTATTGGTTGTAGGAAACTCAGATGGCGACTTGGAATTATTAGAGTGGGCTTTGACAAACAATCTTTCGGCTCAATGCTATGTGGTTGACCATGATGATCCAGAAAGAGAATATCAATACCCGTTAAGTGACACCATAGAGCATTGGCTTGCGCAAGATAGCACCCAATTAACGCGAATCTCTATGAAAGAGGATTGGTCTCGTGTCTTTACATCCAATCACAAAAAAGTCTAACTATTGAATCGGGTAAACGCACCCCAATATACTCAAACAACGGCAAGGTGCAGGGTTCAAAGCCTTAGATTCTTTCTTTAGAATACGAAAGCACTCCTCTTAGAGCAGAAAGAGCATGTGAATCCTTTCCTAGACATAATGGCATCAAGAGCTAAGCTCATTTATCGAAATGAAAAGATCTTAGAGCTACTTTTTATGTCTAAGCGCTACTTTTTACTTCCAAATAATGGTAAAAAGTTTTTTTCCTATAAATGCACGCAAGGGTATCAGTCTTGACAGATTGTGATATACTCTGCGCGCATTTTATATCCTATTAATAGAGTAAGACAATGGCAGATTTATCAAAGTACAGAAACATTGGTATTTTCGCGCACGTTGATGCGGGTAAAACTACCACCACTGAGCGTATACTAAAGCTTACTGGTAAAATCCACAAAACGGGTGAAGTACACGACGGTGAGTCTACAACTGACTTCATGGAGCAAGAAGCTGAGCGTGGTATTACAATCCAGTCTGCTGCCGTAACTTGTGAGTGGAAAGAGCATCGTCTAAACGTGATCGATACTCCGGGACACGTTGACTTTACAGTCGAAGTATACCGTTCTCTTAAAGTTCTTGACGGTGGTATCGGTGTATTCTGTGGTTCTGGTGGTGTTGAGCCTCAGTCAGAAACTAACTGGCGTTACGCGAACGACTCAGAAGTTGCTCGTCTGATCTTCGTCAATAAACTAGACCGTATGGGTGCCGACTTCTTCAACGTAGTTGAACAAGTACGTAAGGTACTAGGTGCTAACCCTCTAGTAATGACTCTGCCTATCGGTCGTGAAGACGATTTCGTTGGTGTTGTAGATATTCTAAACCGCCAAGCTTACGTTTGGGACGAAACGGGTTTACCAGAAAACTACGAAATTCAAGATATCCCAGCAGATATGCTTGATGAAGTAGAACAATACCGTGAAGAGCTGATTGAAACGGCGGTAGAGCAAGACGACGATCTAATGGAAGCTTACATGGAAGGTGAAGAGCCGACTGTTGAGCAACTAAAAGCTTGTATCCGTAAAGGTACTCGTGATCTTGCGTTCTTCCCAACATTCTGTGGTTCTGCATTTAAGAACAAAGGTATGCAACTGGTTCTTGATGCTGTAGTAGATTACCTACCATCTCCAAACGAAGTTGATCCTCAGCCTCTAACTGATCCAGAAACGGGTGAGCCAACGGGTGAAGTTGCAACAGTATCTGCTGATGAGCCTCTACGTGCTCTAGCATTTAAGATCATGGATGACCGTTTTGGTGCACTGACGTTTATCCGTATCTACTCTGGTCGTCTGAAGAAGGGTGACACTATCCTTAACTCTGCGACTGGTAAGACTGAGCGTATTGGTCGTATGTGTGAAATGCAAGCGGATGAGCGTAACGAGCTTACTGAAGCACAAGCAGGTGACATCATTGCTGTAGTTGGTATGAAGAACGTTCAAACTGGTCACACTTTGTGTGATCCTAAGCACGAATGTACTCTAGAAGCGATGATCTTCCCAGAACCAGTAATCTCTATTGCTGTTGCGCCAAAAGACAAAGGTTCTACAGAGAAAATGGGTATCGCGATCGGTAAAATGGTTGCAGAAGATCCATCATTCCAAGTTGAGACGGATGAAGATTCAGGTGAAACCATCCTTAAAGGTATGGGTGAGCTTCACCTAGACATTAAGGTTGATATCCTTAAGCGTACTTACGGCGTCGATCTCGTTGTTGGTCAACCTCAGGTGGCTTACCGTGAAACTATTACTCAAGCAATTGAAGATAGCTACACGCACAAGAAACAGTCTGGTGGTTCTGGTCAGTTCGGTAAGATCGACTACCGCATCAAACCAGGTGAGACTGGTTCTGGCTTCAAGTTTACATCTACAGTTGTTGGCGGTAACGTTCCTAAGGAATTCTGGCCTGCAGTAGAGAAAGGCTTCGAGTCTATGATGGAAAACGGTGTTCTTGCTGGCTTCCCAACACTAGACGTTGAAGTTGAACTGTTCGACGGTGGTTTCCACGCAGTTGACTCATCTGCAATCGCATTTGAAATCGCAGCGAAAGGCGCATTCCGTCAGTCTATGCCAAAAGCGGGCGCTCAACTTCTAGAGCCAATCATGAACGTTGACGTGTTCACTCCAGAAGACAACGTTGGTGATGTTATCGGTGACCTTAACCGTCGTCGTGGTATGATCAAAGACCAACAAGCTGGTACGACTGGCGTGCGTATCAAGGCTGAAGTACCTCTATCAGAAATGTTTGGTTACATCGGTCACCTACGTACAATTACTTCTGGTCGTGGTCAGTTCTCTATGGAGTTCGCACACTACTCTCCATGTCCACAAAACGTGGCTGAAGAAGTTATCGCGAAAGTTAAAGAAGAGAAAGAGAAAGATAAGAAGTAATTCTTTTTCTCTAACGTAACTTTAAAGCCCCGTCAGTATTGCTGACGGGGCTTTTGTTTTATTGGTGTTGTTTTTATATTGGTGTTGTTTGATACGTGGATACTGGCTAACCAATAATGAAGCGGAATGGCAGATCCGTCGTTCAACAGACACTCAGCTTGGGCACGACATCGGATGCAGGAGAGACGTTTCACCGTCGTATCCGTACGCTTGTTAAAACCTGTGAAAAGCATGGTGTATCTCAATGCCCATTTTGACAGAGCTCGTTAAGGTGCGAACCTTACTCAAATATTTTTCAGCTGTAACACAATATCAAGCCAATGGTAGTAATGAGTGGTTACGAGTAGTCGGTTTCGATGATCGTTAGCCCTTCGCGCCCAAGGCTACAAAACTCTTGGACTTGTTGCTGAATCCAAGTGGTAAAGATTTGTATTTTCTCGCGGCGAAAGTAACCTGAAGGCGCACAGAGAAAGTAATTATATTTGGGCTTTAAACCCACATCGCCAATTCGTACTAATTTTCCTTCTTGCAAATATCGGTAGGCGAGGCTGTGTTTGACTAACGCAACCCCTTGTACGGATAAAGCACCTTCTAAAACAAAATGCGAACCATCGTATTGAAGAGTGGAATTGCCAGTTTCGATACCCATACTTTCTTGCCACAGTTGCCAATCCATATCGGGCCACATGTCTTCGATAAGTTCGGCTTTGCTGAGATCTTTGATCGTGTAGATTTGATGCTCTTTTTGGTAGAGTGGGTGGCAAACCGGATACACCACTTCATCCATAAGCCAAATACTTTCGATGTTTTTGTATAGCCCGGTTCCGTACCGGATGCATAAATCGACACTGGAATCTTGAAAGGTGACCAATTCATTTTTTGGTTCAATAAGTAAAGCGATTTCTGGATGCCTTTCTCTGAAATGCCGAATTCTAGGGACAAGCCAATGTTGCGCGAAAGAAGGAAGTGTCGAAATAGACAATCGATTTGGATCGGGGTCTTGGTTTATTAGTCTAATTCCATCTTGTAAGTGAGCGAAGCCTTTTTGAGCTTGCCTGAATAACATTTCACCTTCATGGGTTAAGTGAACTTTTCTGTGTTGGCGAACAAATAACTCAGTTCCTAGCCACTCTTCAAGCAGTCGAATTTGTTGGCTTACTGCCGCTGCCGTTACAAATAAACGGCTAGCCGCTGCTTTAAAACTTCCCAACTCCCCAGCAATATAAAAATAGTAAAGCCCTTGAAGCGGCGGCATTTTATCTTTCACTTAAGTTTTCCTTAACTCAATGTCAATTTCTATCGTTTGTCTACGCACTTAAATTGATTGATTATTAACCTGAAGCTTAAACTAATCAAGGAGGAAATGATGACTGCATCAGCGATTTATTCAGCACGAGTAGTGGCAAGAAAGCCGGCAGATTTAATTAAGAAAATCTTCTCTGAGATTAAGCGATGGCATCGAAATTACCGCACGCGTAAACAAATAACGGAAATTCCAGCTCACTTGCTTGACGATCTCGGTTTGACGAAAGAACAGGTCTATCACGAAGCTCAACGACCGTTTTGGGATTAACTCCAAGTTAGCGACCAATCTTCCTGTATCCCGTTTTGTTGTCTGCGTAGGATTTAACGAAACGCTTAATGGGTCGCGCACTCAGCATGACTGTCATGCTGAGTTTTTTTTTGGGGGGGGGGTAAGAAAGGGGATCGACTTAGGCATAGACACTGGTATCTCAATTCTCTGAAATCGCGGAGACTTCAAAATGCATCCAATCTGAGAAAGCTTTGATTCGGTTACGGCGTGGAGAGTTAGGATCGGAATACAAGTGAAATTTAAGCCCTGGCGTCATGCCGATATCAAAAGGTTTAACGAGTAATCCACGTCCAATGTAGTCAGATGCTAAACACTCTGTTGCCAAACAAGCCCCATGTCCTGCCGCCACCGCATTCATTGCCAAATCAAACGTGCCGACTTCCATCCATTGAATGGTTGATTTTTTCATTTTCACATCGACAAGTTTAAACCAATCCTCCCATGGGAAACATTTCGATTCGTAATGTATGAGCCAGCAGTTGAGCAGCTGTTTAGGGTGAGTAAAGTTCATGGAATTCGCGAGAGCTGGAGAGCAATATGGAAAAATCGGTTCTTCCAGCAAGATTTCTTTAATTAGGTTCTCAGAATTTTTCATATCATCACCTTGCCAAACCGCCACATCAATATTCCCATGGCGAAGATCCAGATCGTCACAAGTGGTGATCACTCGGATAGGAATATTTGGGTGCAGCATGGAAAATTTCCACAGCCGCGGCAGTAGCCAGCGGGAGGCGAATGAAGGGGGGGCACTCACCGACAATACTCCGTCGATGGGTTCGTTGGTGATTTGGTTCAAACCTTTCAATATATGCTCAAAGCCGTGAGAAACGTGCTTGAAAAGTGTTTTCCCTTTTTCCGTCAGCGCCATCTCGCGCCCTTGACGTATAAACAGCTTACACCCCAATGCTTCTTCTAACTGGCGTATTTTTTGGCTGACCGCTGCTTGGCTAACGAACAGCTCTTCCGCCGCTTTACTGTAGCTGCTTAAGCGCGCGGCTGTTTCAAAATACCGGAGCCCTGATAAGTGGCGTAGTCTTGAATCCATAACTTCTGCTTATATTCTTTGTAAGTAATTGTTGTTCGATTATTGTTCATGTCCATCTCATAATAACGACAAATAAGAAGGATTAACAAGTGTGATGTAAGGGGAGAGATGATGAGGGTAGTATTTCATTGGGGGTTCGATTTTGAAATTTCATTACCTAATTATCAGTTTAAAAGGGGGTTTAGCACTAAAAAAGAGAAAAGGCGTAATGTGAAAGATAAAGGGAACTATGTGGAAATAAGCGATATGTCTCCGCATCTGCAAAAAGATATCGGGGTTCAAACAACCTCTGAGGTTAATCAAGACTATACGCGCTTCTTATAAGGCCTAGTTATTATAGAGCGCATGGAAAATTGCAGCTGACCTTTAATAGCGCCACTCTATCGAATAGAACGGAACGAAAAAGAGAACCGCTCGGCTCTCTTTCAGTGGCTAATTTCTTTTAGCGAATTAGCGAATTAGCGAATTAGCAAATAAATGAGAATCACTCTTCCCAAACAATAAGTTTGCCTTTTGGCCAGTTTGCGCCGACATCATGATATTTCTTTTCTAGCACATGTCGCTTGATTTTAAGCGTAGGTGTCAGAATGCCATTCTCTATACTCCATGGTTCTTTTATCATGAGTACACCTTTAATTTGTTCGTGCGACTCCAAGGTTTGATTCATGCGCTCGATGACTCTAGCGGCACGCTTTTCGTAGCGGATAGGATCGAAGTCGGTGTAGGCATGGGGGACGGCGAGTAAGATGGGGCCTGGTAGACCAGAACCGATTAAACACATCATTTCCACTTTACTGTACTCAAACAGTTTTTTCTCAATCGGTACAGGGGCAACAAATTTTCCTTTGGCTGTCTTAAAGGTGTCTTTCTTCCTACCTTGAATGGTTAAATAGCCATCGCTGTCTATCGTGCCAATGTCACCAGTATGCAGCCAACCGTCTTCATTAAACGATTCTTTGGTGGCTTCATCATTGTTGTAATATCCTGCAAACATGCCTTGGCTGCGAACGAGGATCTCGTCATCGTCAGCAAGCTTTATTTCGACACCAGGACCTGCGTTACCTACTGTCCCAATTTTGTCGGCTTTGAATGGGTGATTCAGAGTGCTATACGCGAAAGATTCCGTCATGCCCCAAGCTTCGGTAATGTTCAACCCAACGGAACGATACCATTCCAAAAGTGCAGGGGAGACGGGTGCCGAACCACAACCCAAGATACGAGCTTCACTCAGCCCTAGCCCATCCGCCAATTTCTTTTTAATGAGCGAGTTAATGAATGGGATTTTCAGCAATATATTTAATTTTTTCTGCGGTAATTTTTCTTGAATACGCTGTTGGAACACGGTCCATAAACGTGGAACGGAAATAAACAGTGTGGGGCGTTGCATCTTTACGTCTTCAATGAAGGTGTCCAAAGACTCTGGAAAGGCCGTCATAACTCCTTCGCGAATTGATGTGCCAAAGATATAGACACGCTCAGTAATGTGAGCCAGAGGAAGGTAGGACAGCAATCGATCGTTGCCAGCGCTGTCTACCTCCAAGTGCTCAATGAGTTTCTGGCTTGACCAATTGAATGCGCCGTAGGTTAACATGGCGCCTTTTGGTAAACCCGACGTCCCTGAGGTATAGACAATAGACATCAATTTATCGTCGTAATGTACTGGTCGCAGCTCGCTGGGAGTTTGGTTGCTTATCAGTGTTGTGAATTCATACTGGCAACTTGGGGCGGAGCTGTAAGGCAGCGAAATGGTGATCAAATCGCTTAACTTATTCATGATTTCGGTTGTCGCTGCTGAATCATCCAATTTGCCCGCAATCAGCGCTTTACTGCCACTGTGCGTTATACAGTGTTCTATCGTTTCACTGCCTGCCGTTGGGAAAATAGGCACGCTGATGTAATCGCCTAACATTAAGGCGAGATCGGTAATAAACCACTCTGCACAGTTTTTAGAGATCAGGGCGACTTTATCGCCGGGTTCTAAACCCAAAGCTTGTAATGCAGAGACCAATTTAAGTGCTTTGTCGGCAACATCAGCGTAGGTGAATTCGACAAATTGTCGGTTAATGATCTGTTTGAGGTAAACCTCATTTGGGCGTTCTTGAGCCCATTTCAAGATCAGTTCATTTGGCGGTGTGAGAGAGCATTTCGCGTTATGTGTCGTTTGAGGCTGAACCATCAGATGACTCCATGTCTTTTTTATAATGAATTGTGGTTGTTATCATAATGTTAAATCAGTTGTTAAGTATAGTCTTGGTTAAGCAAATGGTTCAAATTCTGCGACGTTTAGAGTTCGCATACTCACCAATAATTTGATGCTTTGAGTCACTTTTCTTTTGTTAATCATCGTATTATTTTTAACGTTTTTTTGCTGTTATATCGAGCTGATCTTTTTTTGAATATCTCGCTATTTCCAACTAGCCTTATAGATGGGAGACCGTTATTTGGCAGATAATTGGAGTGAAGTATGGGTTCGGCAATTATACATCTCATCAGGATCTGTACGGGCAAGGTCTTCAAAAAACAATCCAGCGTTACCGCAATTGAATACGCGATTATTGGCGTTGCATTATCGGCAATCGTGATCGCTATATTCGACGAGGACTTACAGATTTTCCTTACAGAAACGATCACTTCTATTTCTGAAAATAGGGCTTCATATTATTCTGAATAATGACTAAAGAAAATTGAAATTCAGTAAGTAAATGCGTATTAGAAATCGCTTTTTCCTTTTGACTCCCCTCCTTTTTCTGGTTTCAGCCGCCAGCGTTGCCTCTCACTTCGATCGTCGATCAAACGGCCTTATTATTTATTGTGATGCTCCAGTTCTTGAATATCACCAAACCATTCAGTTGGGAAATGGAAAAATGGGTAAGTATGTAAGTCGAAATATTGAATCGTCCCTAATTAACGTGCAATCTCATTTTGATACACAAGCGAAGCCTATTAATCAGTGGCTTATCGCTGATATTCAAAACTTAGGTATTGATAAAGACTGTGCAAAATATTTGGTGTCTCGCGGTGCGCTTTCTAAAGCGAGAAAACCCGACTTATTAGCGTATGTGACTTTTACTTTTAAGCAAGATGAACTGACGCAAGAATCGATGTGGGTGTTGGACTATGTGGCTAAATCTATTGCGCAAAACCCTTCGTCTTTGCAACTTGTAAAACGAGCCGACCAAAACGGCAACCACTTGCTGCTGTCGATAAAGTTATCCGGTGACATCGAAGTGTACCTTGTGCAGCACGGCATTAACCCAAAGACTTTAAACTTGCCGAATAGAGAGTAAGTCTAGCGCTTAATGATGAGTGATATTTTCGCGTGGGTCATGCTCAGGGTGTTGTTCGAGAACTTGAGTGATGTAGCCTTGATGTTCGCGGAGAACATTAACGCAATTGCCATCCAATTTTCCATCCGCCACCATTTTTTCCAATTCGAGAAGTGCCGATGTGACACACCAAGCTTGAGCGTAAGGGCGGTGACTGGTTAATGCATCGAAAATATTTGCCACCGCAACAATCCTTGCTGATATAGGAACATCAGTATGGCTAACCTTATTAGGGTAACCACTGCCATCCAAAAATTCATGGTGATAAGACATAATCTCTTTCAGTATCTGAATGCAAGGGTGGTCAGGTGAGCCCAAGTTATGGAGGATTTTGTTGATAATCATTACCCCTTTATCTACATGACTTTCCATGACTTTTCTTTCCTGAGCACTAAGTGGAGCGGGCTTCAGTAACAATGCGTCTGGTAATTCGATTTTGCCGATATCATGTAAACGTGAAAACAAATGAATATGTTCAATGGTTTCATCATCCAGTTCGTACAAATCGGATACCTCTAACGCGATCAATTTGGCGTAGAGGCTGACTCTCAATATGTGTTCATTGGAGTCACTTTGTGCACCAGGATAGATATCACGAGTCAATTCAGCGGACGTTAAAATCGAATGCATCAATGAATATTCCGAGTTGATGGTGAAGTTGATTTGTTCACAAAATGGCATCAATTCATGTTGAACCTGAGGGCTAAACACATGGCTTTGGTGTGAATTGAAGTTAATAAACCCAATAAATTGATTATGGTGATAGGTCGGCACGGTAAATGAAGAAAGGTAGCCCTGTTCCATCAGCCAGCGAGAATGGTGCCTATTGGAGTTCACTGTGGTGGCGATGTCATTGATCACTCGGTAAAGGTTTTTTCTGGCACATTCTTGCAGGGATCGACATTCTGAAAACGGGTATTCATGGTGGCTCAATGTATTCCCTGCGGTATCGCTTTCTGCGTAGGTACGGAGAAGATCCAGATGCGCGTCGTATAAAGTAAATGAGATACGATCCACTTGAGGCACTTTACCTTTGATTTGATGGTGAACGTGAGCAAGAAGCTGGTTCAATGATGCCATTTGACTTGGAAAAGAATGAAACGACTGACGCTGCCGAATAAACATAACCGCGATCCTCTGTGTTTAAAGCCTTGAGTGCGAGTTGTTATCAATAAATGTGCACTTAATATATGTGAATATCTAACGATCAAGCTTAGTCAAAGAAGTCTTCTTTTGCATAAGTTTTGTTCAATAAGTTAGCTAATCAAGAAAGTGCGAAACCGATAAAGAAAGGATAAAACGGATAAAAACGATAAAGCCGATAAATGAAAGATAAAGCCGATAAAAAGATAAAACCGATAAAAAGATAAAACCGAGTGTATGTGACTCGGTTTTATCTTTTACGTTTGCGGTTCTTATACAGGGAGCAGACCGAGAAGCAAACCTGCACCAATGAAGAAAGCCACAAGAGCAACAATAGGAAGTTTATGTTGTTTCAACAAATAGAAACCGGCTAATACCACCGCCATGTCTGCCCCCGTTAATACACCACTGGTAAAAACAGGTTGGTAGAGAGCCGCGAGTAAAAGACCGACTACCGAGGCATTCACCCCAGCCACTGCCCCCGCTAATTTGGGTCTGCTTGCCAATGCTTGCCAGTGATGTAATACGGCGAGCAGCAATAAAAAGCCAGGTAGAAAAACCGCTAAGGTTGCCAGTAATGCGCCCATAATCGGAGAGGAGGGCAAAAGCTCATAACCAATGTAGGTTGCAAACGTAAACATGGGACCCGGCACGGCTTGGGCGGCGGCATAGCCGGTAATAAAGGCGTCTTGGCTGATCTGGTCACCAACAATATTTTGCAACAAAGGCAGCACCACATGTCCTCCCCCAAAAACCAAACTGCCTGCTTGGAAGAAGTCACTGAACAGCTGGATTTCTGCCATTAAGTTGCCTACGAGAGGTAACCCAAATAAGAGCGCGGCAAACGCAATCAGAGGCGTCCAACGGATTTGTATTGGTCGAGAAGCGTCGTTTTCTTTCGGTTGCCCTTTTAACAAGGCTTGTCCCACAAAAGCCGCAATCACTAAAACCATCATCTGAGTATACAGATTAGGAAACAGAAGAAGTGCCAAAGCGGTCGCAACACACAAGGCAATGGTTATCTTTTGTTGGCAAAAATTCTTGTACATGCCAATCGTTGCGTCTGCGACAACAACGACCGCGAGCAGTTTCAAACCATGGATGATGTTTTGGAAAACACTGGAATCAGTTAGCTGGCTACTCAGGACAGCGAGCAGCAGCATCAGAATCACTGAAGGCAGAGTAAAGCCTAAGAATGCGGCCATCGCCCCCGTAATACCGCCTTTGCGATACCCTAATGCAAAGCCGACTTGGCTGGAACCCGGACCGGGTAAAAATTGGCTAAGCGCAACAATCTGAGCATACTCTTCTTCCTTTAGCCATTTGAGCTTTTCAACAAAGGTATGGCGAAAGTAGCCAATATGCGCCGCAGGGCCACCAAAGCTCACCCAACCGAGCAGGAAAAAGGTTTTAAAAATCGAGAACATCTACCAAATCCAATCTAAATACAGTCGTTACTGGTTAGATAGAGTAATGGCACGACTTAAATGATTCAAATTGATAGTTTTAATATAGAATATGAATGAAATGGGTTTGGAAGAAGGCGACGTATGCGCTTCGATATGAATTGGAAGAACATCGATTTGAATCTTTTGGTGGCATTTTCTGCGTTGTTTGAAAGCCAAAGTGTGAGTGGTGCCGCGAAACAGTTGCATGTGAGTCAATCTGCAATGAGCCACAGCTTGGCCAGGTTGCGGGTGTTATTGGATGATCCACTTTTTGAAAGGCACGGTCATACCATGTTACCGACGGAACGAGCGCTCTCATTAGCCTCCACTGTCGAGAGCATATTAGATAAAGTTACCGGAGAGCTGCTGTCTCCCCAAGTCTTTTCTCCTCAAGACTATCAAGGCGTGTGCCGAATCGGTTTAACGGATTACGCCGAATTTATCTTTGCTCCTGTTTTGTATGATGGCATTTCCAAGCAAGCGCCTCATAGCCAAATTAGCTTTGTTAACGTGAATCGGAGCAACTATGTTCGGTTGGTTGAAGAGCAAAAGCTGGATGTCGTGATTGGCAGTTTTCCCGATCTAGACGCACGATTCCAAAGTGAACACCTTTATGATGAAGAACACGTTTGTTTGTTCGATTCCACCTTATTTGGCAAGGTAAAGCAGCTATCTTTGGAACAGTATTTATCGGTAGATCATGCTCTGGTGAGCCCAAGCGGTGAGCTGACCACAGGGATCGATAGTCATTTAATGCAGATGGGGGAAGTTCGGCAAGTGAGAGTAAGTGCTGGGAATTTTTTGACAATTCGACAGCTGCTTCGCCAACGCAAATTGCTCGCGATTGTTCCGAAACGCATGGCGGAAATTGAAGGGTTTGATGATCAACTGTTGATGTCAAAACCGCCCATCACTGTCAGCAATTTTCCCATTTCGCTGATTTGGCCATCTAAGCAGCACACACGAGCCAAAAATATGTGGCTACGAGAATGGGTGAAGGAAGGGGTAACGATAATACCCACTTGAATTGGTTGGCTTTCCAACCGTATCAACCGTCATGCCGAAAGAGCCTCCTAAGTTGAGTGTTTAGTTTACCTCTGGGGCTTATCTCATGAGCAGTGGTCTCTTTTTTTGAGCGTAATGACTTTGCTTTCTTTAAATTGCTTTTTGGGTTTACCAGAACGCTCGCAATGTCTGACTAACCAAGCTTGCACTTCAAGTTGCACATTGCCAGTGCTTGAGCGAGTGAACGCCAAGGTCATAAAGTGTTCTTTATTCTGATAGTAATTTTTCAGCATGTACCATTTGCTGACGAGTTCCGATTTTGTGCACCACACATCTTCGTATTGAACGTCCCCGTGATGACCTGAAAAGTGAGGCAGGTGTTTCACTTTCCTAGGTGTCGCAGCGGAGAGCTTTCCGCCATCGCATGGAGGAATATTCGACATTGGGGAAGAGATGATTTCGTGTAGCGTGGCGCTTTTGCTGCCAATCTCAACGCTGGCAATGCGACCATAATGCACATCGCCCGACAGACAAAGGATGTCATTTCCAGACTCTCCTAACGCATCGAGCAGTTGCTTGTATTGGCTTTCATAGTTAGCAAGGTTGTAGTCTGATGTTGACCCTGGTTTCACGATCAGCGGCTGTGGTAAGACTAACACGCCCACTTTATTGAGGTTTTTCGCCCAGTCGATAAGCTGTTGAAATACTTTGCTGGTGGTCATCGATTTGGGGGGCTCATGTTTGTTTCTGTCTGTTCTTAAATCAACAAAACAAAAGGACACATCGTCACCAACATCAAACGTTCGAAATGGGGTGATTTGTTGCACGTTTCTAACGCCATCTGTTGCGCTTTTTATCCAAGCTGCTTTGATCTTTTTAGAGAGAGTAATCGCCCACAAGTATGGATTGGTCCCCTGAACATACGGGTAATTATTCCAATATTCGTGATCATCGGCTAAAAACCAGCACCCGCCGTGGCGATACAGTTTACGGTTGATATCCCACGTCTCTTCGTAATCCGTCGCGATTCGCTTATGCACTTCATTAATAACAGGAGAAAGCGAGTCTACCCCAATATCAAGATACACCTGATCACCCGTCAGAAATTTAACATGGGGGCGTTCTTCCGGTTTTCCCTGAAAATATAAGTGAGTGTATGCCTTGGCAGCCTGTCCCTTCTCATGCTTGCCGTTGTAAAAACAACTTCCAAGCATGGCAACAAAGGGCTCGGTTTCTGAAAGTGAAGTGGGTAAGGTTTTTAATGTGCCGGTTTCAAGCACTGTTTCTTGGATGGTCTTGTTGTGATTGTCACAGCCGCTAAACGTGTGCTCACCGCGGACAAAATCGATGTAATAGGTTTGATTAGGCGCCAACCCCGTAATAACGACAACCTTGAAAAAGCGTTCGCGCAGTTTGGTAAACGGCCGTTCCCAGTCCTGCTGTCGAATAAAGTAGGTGGCTATGGGGTGACGTTCTCGCTCAGTGATAGGTTGAGTGAACACGTTAACTTTGAAGGTATCCGGCTTGCCTTGGTATTCCGATAGCGTACCGACCCAGATCTTTGCTTGGTGGGTTCCCACCTCTTGAATAACCAAGTTCCATTTGTTTTTGCTCATCACTCATCCTGTGCTCTATCAGGCGATAAAGCAGGATTCGCCTAGGCTATATGGAATGATCCCCTGTTATTCTTGAAGTAATTGTTATTATTGTCAATGTTAATAATGAGAAACCGTTAGATGATGTCTGCGTCAAACCTCGCCGCTCTTGCCTGCGCGAGTGTGCAGTTGGTGTTTTCCATCAATTCAGCAAGGGTAATATTGGGATTAGCCAAGATAAGGGATCTCAGTTGATCTGAAAGAGGAAGGTGCTGTTCTCGTAATGCCTCCATACGTTCGTCAATTTTCTTGATGATGAATTGGTAGGATTCATAGTCGATTTCAGTCAAGGCAGCAGAGAAAGCACGCAGGTCTTCAAATTCGGCGACAACTTGCCAGTTTCTTGAACGGCGAACCCTTTTCAACTCCGCTTGATGTTGAAGTGCAATGGATTTGGCCTGTTTGGCATTTTCCCCCCCAACCCTATGGATCAGAGAAGGCAACGAGACAGCAATGTTATTTTTTCGCATGCCGATAATTGTGCAATGTTGCTGATGGAATAGCTATCAATATCCTTTTCCTCTTTAAAGACCTGTGATTTGGTACTTTGTATCGTAAATGTGCGGAGTCACTCTCAATTTTTCAGTCACCAATATTGAGTGTGTGGTTTCATATTTTTGTAACTGTATGATTTCACCGTCTTAGTTATATATCAATGGCTTTAAAAAGAGAAAAAATGAAAGAAGTTAAGTATTTAAATGTCAGTTATCCTTCTATGGTGAAAGACAGTAGGCTTGTGATTTTTGGTGAGGGTAGTCATTCCATTCCTCATTACAAAGAGGAAGTGATTCGTGCTTTGCCGATTCTTAAAGGGATGGGATTTACTCATTTAGCGATGGAGATGCTTCCTGTATCTCTTCAAGAAAAAGTGGACCTCTATAATAAAACAGGAAAAGGTGAACAGCATCTGGTTGACCATTTTAATCGTCATTGGGCTCATGGGATGCCTGCTGCAGAAAATGCCGCCAGATATTATAAGATTGTTGTCCAAGCTCGGAATGACAGTAGTTCCCTTAGATATGCCATATGAATTATACGACAGCCTCAAACTCGATTGTGATAGAAAAAATATGATGAAGGGTAAGTGTAAGGATAAGCATGTAATTAGAAATGAAATGTGGTCTAGAAATTTGGGACAGCTTCTAAAAAATGGATATAAAGTCGTTTCGTTCATGCATCACTACCACTCAGTAGTAAGATGGAAAAAGGATGTTGGAGTAAGAACGTTGGTAAGAGAACAGGGTTACAAAGCGGTTGTAATAAACATGATAGGGGGAGCATTCTGTTCTACTGAATCTGAAGATAGCTGTTCCGGAGGTAGTAAAGTTGAAGCTCCATATAATAAAAAACGCTTTTATATTGAAGTAGAAGCTGATCGAAATAAGGATTACGCGAAAGCCAATTATCAAGTTCATCTTCCCCAAGTTAGAGAACCGAGAAAAATGCGATGAGCTTCTTAAAATTTTGTATTCCAGTTATCTTCTTTGCCACGATTTCTATAGATGTATTTGCTGTCGTTCGACCCAGTGAACCATTTTGGAAGTACAAAATTGATGATCCTAACCTAACTCTAAAGCAGGCTGATGAGCGTTGTGTTAATAGCTTAACAATGGACACTTGGGGTATAGGAAAGTGGTGCCGAAAAGCCAAAGAGCTAGGGTCTGAATCCGCAGATGAGATAATGCTGTTGCATTTTGGTGACAGCATAAAGCACTTTCAAATTAATCTTGAAAAAGCAAAACAAGGTGATGCTATTGCGGCCGAAGCCGTAGGCCACGAGTATTTTTTAGATTTGGTGGTAGCGAAAGATGAATCTAAGACTATGTATTGGTACGAGAAATCGTACGCTGGTAGAAATGTCAGTGCAGGATTCAGATTAGCGAATTTTTATCTACACTTTTCTGAGCGATATCAGAACCCCAAAAGGGGAATAGAGATATTAAATGAACTGGCTGAACTCCCCGTTTACTCCGGTGTTAATGGAGTCTCCGAACAACAATTTAGAGCTCGTAGGAAACTGGCGGTGTTGTATCTTAAAGGTGACGTTGTTAAGAATAATCTCGCGTTAGCTTGGTATTACTTCGAGCGTGCATATAGTAATCGAAAATATGATTCGTATGAGATAGGTTATATGTACTTTCATGGACTTAGCGTGGATAAAAACATAGCTGAATCGAAAAAACACTTTTCCCGTAAACAATCCTTTGAGGCAATACTTTCTTCAAAAGAACAATTTCATCCTGAAGCTTTATATTATTTGGGATTAATGAAATATAAGGGCTTAGAAGCACCCCAAGACCTTGCTATGGCATATTCGCTATTTAAGCTAAGCAGCGAGGGATTGTACAATCGTTATGATTGGACGGAAGACTTAGACCCCGAATTCAGATCACATATGTATTACCTTTTGGGGTATATGTCGGAAATGGGAGTGGGTACGGACAAGGATATTTCTCTGGCGAAATATTATTATGAAAGATCTCAAAGGTTCGAATCCGAGTTTTCGGCTCTAAGTGCAGCAAGAATTTCCAAATTATAAAGCGCAGAGGAGCCCTGCGCTTTGAGTGTTGCTTTTTGAGAGGTTATTTCCCCAAATTCATCGACCACATTCTTGCCACGTTTTCAGACAGGTTAGTGAGGTTGTCACCAGCTTCCTGAAAGGCTGTGGGGAGATCTAACGCTCGGGGAACGGCCGCGAAAATAGCATCGATACCACATTGGTATGCGGCTTGGTAGTTTTCGCCGATGCATCCCGCGAGGGCGATTACGGGGAGGTCAAATTTCTTAGCCAGCGACGCAACGCCCATCGGGGTTTTTCCGTGCGCCGTTTGCCAGTCTATTCTGCCTTCTCCGGTGACCACCAAATCCGCCCCTTCAAGTTGGCTTTCTAAGTCAACGGTTTCGAGCACGATGTCTATCCCAGGTTGTAACTTAGCGTGAGTAAATGCGATCAATGCTGCTCCCATTCCCCCAGCGGCTCCAGCCCCTGTTTTGGTTAACACATCGCGACCGATTTGCTGGCGGATAAGTTGCCCGTAATGATTGAGGTTGTTATCGAGTAGGTGGATGTCGGCTTCGGTTGCCCCCTTCTGCGGTCCAAAGGTGGCCGAGGCCCCTTTACTTCC
Organism: Vibrio sp. S9_S30; assembly: GCF_014694455.1. Classification (GTDB taxonomy): domain Bacteria; phylum Pseudomonadota; class Gammaproteobacteria; order Enterobacterales; family Vibrionaceae; genus Vibrio. The sequence continues at coordinate 407,725 of NZ_JAAUWT010000001.1, forward strand.
ACACAGAGGGTTATCAACATCACACGCCACCAAAATTTCACAGTCGGCTAGCTTTGGGTTTAAGCCGGACAGCTCAATGTGCACAAGCTCTTTTAAGCCACTGCCATTGAGTGCGATAGGTTGACCATTTTGGCTTAAAAATTTGGCTCCTAATGCCGCCATCATGCCAACACCACCATCATTTGTGGCACTGCCTCCTAAGCCAATAATCAACTTTTTTGCACCTTGCTCAAGCGCATGGTTGATGAGCTGCCCTGTGCCAAAGGACGTGGTCAGCTTAGGATCGCGTTGAGAAAGCGACACATGGTGAAGACCACTGGCCGCCGCCATTTCAATCACAGCCGTTTGGTTATCGCCAAGCAACCCATAAAAGGCATCGACTGAGTTGCCTAAAGGTCCCGTCACCACAAGGTGAACCAAATGGCCTTTTGTGGCATCGACCAGTGATTGCACTGTGCCTTCTCCACCATCTGCGACAGGGACGTGAATGAACTCACTGTCTGTCCAAACTCGGCGAAGTCCAGATTCGATGGCCAGACATACTTCTTTGGCAGTCAGGCTTTCCTTAAATGAATCTGGGGCGATAACTACTTTCATATCACTCTCCTAACGCGGTGATGATTACAATAAAACAAGGCTTAGAATGTAAACCAGTACAATGGCTGTGATACCTTGCACTAAGGTTGCCATGGTCTGTGCGCGATATGCCAGCCCAACGCTCATGCGGCTAAACTGAGAGACGACCCAGAAGAAACTGTCGTTTGCATGAGAAACCGTCATTGCACCCGCACCAATGGCCATGACTGTAAGCACTCGGCCCATTTCGGAATCCAAGCCTAGCTGGCTAAGCAATGGAGCGACCAGTGCAGACGTGGTAACTAATGCAACGGTTGAAGAACCTTGTGCCGATTTAAGCGCCGCGGCAACGATAAATGGCATGAAAATGCCTATGCCTAATGCCGATAAGGTCGTGCCTAAATACTCCCCTAAAGGTGTGGCTTTCAAGACAGCACCAAATGCACCCCCTGCCCCTGTGATCAACAGAATGGGTGCCGCCGCCGTGATACCTTGGCTAATGCGTTCGCTGAACTCAACTGCTTTGTTATCCGATTTAAGCAAGCGAACGGCCAGCAGTAGACCAATAACCAACGCCGTTAAAGGCTGTCCAAGGAAATTGAGCGTGTCAAATAAGAAGCCATCACCCAATGGCGCACTTGGGAAGCGAGCAACCGAGCCTAAACAGATGAGCAAAATAGGCACGAAGATAGGCGCGAAAGCTTGTCCAGCAGTGGGCAGTATGCCGTAAGATTCTTTCAGTGCTTTCCAATCGATGTTTTCCGCTGGGTTTTGAGCGTCTTCTCCATCGGGTTCCACATCTTTAAAGCGATTCGCCCACAACATACCAGCGAGTGCCGCGACGCCCGCAACAAAAATACCGACGGCGATGACGAGACCAAGATTCGATTCCAAACCAAGGTTACCGGCTGCGGCAATAGGGCCTGGCGTTGGTGGAACGAAGGTATGAGTTGCGTATAAGCCAGTTGCTAACGCAACACTCATGGCGACGCTAGAGGTTTTCATCCGGTTCGCTAGTGATTCTTTCAGTGAGTTCAAGATGACGAAGCCAGAATCACAAAAAACGGGAACGGATACGATGTAACCAATCAGTGACATGGTCAGTGTTGGGAATCGATCACCCAAGACTTTGATCACGGTATCCGCCATGGTGATGGCCGCGCCGCTTTTTTCGAGAATGACACCGATAATGGTCCCTAATACGATGACCAAACCAATGTAGCCGAGTATGCCTCCAAATCCTTTGGTTATCGTTTTGGCAATACTGTCGGCAGGAAGCCCGTAAGCGAATGCTGCAATGAATGCAGCGACTAACAAGGCAAGAAAGGGGTGTAGCTTAAATTTGGTGGTTGCAATGACGATAAACGCGATCACAGCCAGCAGGATTAGTATAAGACTCATAATAACTCCGTTTATTTTTACCACTTTACTTACGTTTTTAAGCGTATTGCTCTTAAGCGTATTGCTCTTATGCGCAATGTTCCTATGTGTACCGCTTTTGTGCGTAAGGAGCGGTTATCTCTTTTTCCAAGCGTAGGTCTTCTTGGAATGCAATCCCTTATTCTTCTGATCGGCTGATCGGCTGATCGGCTGATCGGCTGATCGTCTTAGGGAATGGGACTATTATCGGAGTTTATTGAGTGAAATCCTTTAGGCAATGGTGACAAATTCGCTGCCAATGTGAAGCTTTGATTTTGTGCTTATGCACAATTTTGTGGTTGTTTTGTGATCTGGCTTGCAATATAAAGCTCGACCAATCCGGTAAAGTTTTTTGGAGAAATATGAGTGATCTTCTCTATCTTATCCAATCGGTATCGTAAGGTGTTCCTGTGTATAAATAAGGCTTCAGCACAGAGTTTTTGATTTCCTTGGTGTTCGAATAACACGTGCAATGTTTTGAGTAATTGCCCACTTCTATCAGCTTGGTTTAATTTAACGATGGATTGACATAATTGGTCACCTTGCCAAAAATCACCTAATGGTGAGAGCAACACAGGTAAGCGCATTTCTTCAAACAGGTATTTGTTTTTTTCAGGGTGATGCTTTTGTCCAAAGTGCAGAACTTGTTTGGCGCTTTGATAAGAGAGGTGAATATCGTTGATATTAGGGAAGTACTCACCCAGTGCGATATCCAGTTGATTGATCCCTTGTTGATTTAATCTGTCGAGTAAAATATCGATACGCAAGCTTTCTTGTTCGCTGTCCCACTTTCCATGTCTATTGTGGCTGGGTTTAAGCACAACAATCTCATGCATTGAAATGACCGCGACCAAATTGTCACGTTTGGGGTATTCCAGCAATTCTACTATTTGGCGGGTTTGTTCCAAGCTGATCGGAGCGCGTTCTGAATGCAATTCAATCACGACGGCGACACGAGGTGTATCAAGATTGATATCCAAGCGTGCCGCCCAATCTTTGAGTTCGGCAGAGGACACCGTATTGTGGATCCAAGCGGAGATGAATTCTTCTTTGTGTCTTCTATCCCATTGGAGCTGTTCAATAAGTGCAGCTTGGTTAACGATCATTTCAGCCGTCATCTTTACGAGTGACGCGTAATTCCGAATGGAGTTGGGATCGCCAGTAATGCCCACCACGCCAATGACTTCATGCTGGCTTTTCATTAACATGTTGATGCCCGGTTTGGCACCTTTAAGTGACTGGCAGCTGTGCTGGGTTACCTCAACCGTGTCGCCATGCTTTAGAGCCAAAAGCGCACCATCATGAGTTTGACCAATCCGGTAAGCGTCACCACTGCCGATAATGACACCAGCCTGATTCATTACATTGATATTATTGCCGATGATTGCCATGGTTCGGTCGACAATTTGTTGAGCCAGTTGCTGTTCTAGAATCATGACTTGACCTTAGCGTCGTACCGAATCCACAAGGTTATCGATAAGAGAGAGATGATGACTTTCAACCCCCGCAATTCTTCCGTATTTAGGTTTGAGGCGATCGTTTTCAAGAGGATGATGCCAGCCCAGTGTTGACTGAATAAAGTACTCTGCAAATGGAGTGGAGATGGATAAACACCCAGCCAAAACGGTATCAACGTAACTTTGCATTATGGGAGTACGAGGGCAGGGAGGTGTCGTCTCGTCTTTTACGTACATCCATATTTCACCGTGACGGTCGATCGTGTGCTCGCTGTCAAACTCAGAAACAGGAACCCGTACTCGGTGGTATCCTGCTTCACGTTTATCGAACTCCGCTAATTCTGCATGGTCGATTTCGAACAGTACCCCATTTAATGTGCCTTCACCGCGTGTCACCACTAACGGGGAAATTTGATAGCTGCCATCCACTTTACTCCAGTGACGGTTGAATCCGCGCACAATGGCAGGGTAAGCGTTGCCTGTTTGTCCCGTTAACTTGCGAGACTCAGGGTTGATCAAGCTGCCGTATCCGAAGATGTACATAGGTGAGTCGTGTCCTTTTCATGCGGTTCAATTAAGTATATACCCAAGTAACATGAAGAGGCTTGGTTCAACGAAGATGAACTGGAACAGAATAGGAGGCTCTGTATCCTGCGTCTTTAGGTTACTTAGGTTACTTAGGTTACTTAGGTTACTTAGGTACACCAGTATTCCATGAACTTCAAATCTCGTCGAATCGAACAGGTAAGTAAAAGTGGTTAGAAACGCGATTCTAAAATAGAAGAGATATTGTGATGATTATTTTCTATTGGGCTCATCAGCCGTGCGGCTATATTTTTTTAGAACGATGGGTGGGTAATATTTAAGATTATTATTGTTACATCCATTCCAATAATGGCGAATTTTATTTGGTCTTTAATTGTTTTCTTGATTCCTTGCTATTTTCCAATTAGCTCTTTCGGTGTCATACTTCTCATTATTTAATTATTGAAGACTGAGTTTAATGCTTATAGAAATTCTTATAACATTAGCTCTGAATATTTTTCTAGTTCTTTTCTAATCTCGGTAATCAATACTCTCATCTCAAATATCGGAAATTAACATTTAAATATACAGTTCACTATTCTTGGATATGGTTGGTGGTTTTTAATGTTGATTATGTTATTTTTTGCAATATATAAATCTACCATTAGTACTTTGGTGTTTTTCTAATTGATTGATAAGTAAAGTTTTATTTTTTATATGACAATAAATGCTTATTTATTTCCTACTTTTATATTGATCTGGTTGTATTGGTTTTTGAACCACCTCACAAATATTAATGATAAAAGTAAAAATATTATGAAATTATTTATTAGATGATCTTTAAATACGCCTGATACTTTTCTGGTTTTCAGTGGTACTAAAAAGTATTAATTAAAATAAGGTTATTTAAATAGAAATGGACTTCGGGGAATTGAATATGAGAGTCATAAAAAAGCTAGCGTTACTTTCTTTAGCAGCAATAGCGCCTAGCGCGATGGCAGTAACGGATACGTTCAACTCTAGTATTACTGTTTTAGAGCCACTGTCTATCTCCAAAACAAACGATCTAGATTTTGGTTCTATCTTCACGGATCAAGCGACGAATGTCACTGTTACGACGGCGGATACTGGTGCAGCCGCCTTCACTATTACTGGTCAAAGTGGCAGTACCGTTGACGTAACCGTTGATACTACGGCAACAATGGCAGACGGCAGTGGTAACAGTATTGGTGTAAACAGTATCGCTGTAGACAATGCATCGCCAGCACTAACTGGCGGTACAGCTACGGTTAAAATTGGTGGTGTGGCGAATATCGTTGGAGCAGGTACATTGGTTGCAGGTAACTACTCTGGCACAGTTAACATAACGGTTGCTTACCAATAAAACATCGGTCTAAGGTGGCTTTGTGTCACCTTATTTCCCCCTCCTTAACATTATGTCGCGCATCTACTTAGGTACTTTGCTGTTTTTCGGTTTGATGAGTTCAGCTCATTCAGTGCCGATAGAAATTACGCAATTGGCCCCCATGCAATTTGAAACGACGGTTGGCGGTTCCAGAACGGTTGTGTATCTAAAGCCTGACACATCGACAAACGGTGTCTTTCTCTTTAGGGTGGCTGGCGTTCCCACAAAGAAAATTCAAGTTACCGTGAATGGCTCTGAATTTCGAATGCTTAACCCTCTGTCTGGTCGCCATGTCATTGTAAAGGGCTTCAAGTATGGATGCGGGTTAAATATCAGAGGGCGAGTTCGGTTAAATGGACAAGGGCAATCCGGAGTGTTGTGCATTGGGGCAAGGGCGGTGGTAAAGGCAAGTTCTAAGTCCGGTGTATTTCTCACTTCTATTCCATTCACAGTGAAGTATTTATGAAGTTTCTTTTCTTAATTCTTGTTTGCCTTATCGGGGTTAGCCCGATGAGCTACGCGCAATTAAAAATTGCTCCTACTCGCATTGTCACTGAAGGTGAGCAACCTTCAACACATAAGCTCTTTATTGAAAACACGACTTCGGAGCCCATAAGGGTTAAGGTGTCGGTTATTTATCGCTCGGCACTCGTGGGGAATGATAAATCAAAGACTCGGCTTCAAGAGGGCATTGAAGTTAAAGAAGATTTGAGTCAATTTGTCAAAGTCTCTCCCCCTATCATTGGAAATTTGAAACCCAACCAAAGACGAACGGTACGCGTCAGAATTCAAGGTTTGCCCTCGGAATATGAAGAGGGTGAGTACCGAACATATCTGCTTTTTCAACCAGTTCCGATCTCTTCTCAAGACGTGGATAAAAACTCAGATGGGCAGAGTATGACGATGAACTTGGATTTTATTATTAACACCATGATCCCCGTTTATTCTCAAAAAGGCTCAGTAGAACGTCGAGTGCATTTGGAGTGTAAGGAAAATTCCATTCGGGTTTACAACCAAAGTAATTTTCAGCTGAAAGGCAAGCTTGTCTCGGGGAATGATGTACAAAACGTTTTCTTGGTTCGTAATGCATCACTGGATAAACCGGTTCGCAGTTCTGTAGGTGCTCAATTTATCGTTGATGATCAAATTGTGAGCTCCTGTCAGTAAGTTCATTGTTGAGTTGATCCGGCTTTGTGAAAACCAGTTTTGTGAATAACAGCTTTGTGAAGCGAAGTTTAGCGAGATTGAGAGCACCGTTTTTTGCTCTGTTAGCCTGTGCATTTGCTTGGGCAGGAAAGGCGCAAGCGAATATTGAGCAAAGCAACGACTCGAATAGGATCGACATTGTTGAAGCCTACGTTGAGTTGTTCATGCAATATGAACACAATAGTTTTTATCGAGTCATGCAAAACGCCAGTGAGGAACCCTATTTAGCGCTTCAAACGTTTGCTACACAATGGCTTCAGCTTGAAGGTGGCTGTCGCAATCAAGTGTGCTTGTTTTATCAACCAAAGGATGTTCAAGAGCAGCGGCAACCTTATCAGCTGGATTTGAACCGCAATCAGTGTCTTTTGCCCAACAGCAAAGACATTCGGACGATCGACTTTGTGACCATAGAAGGGGAGGCATGGCTTCATTGGGCATCGTTTGTTGATTGCTTCCCTATCTCCATTTTATGGGATATCGAGACCTATTCTCTCAAAGTGAAGCTCCATTACAACACGTATAAAGAATTAGAGAAAAAACTGGCGCAACGCCGAGAGATAGCAAAACAAAAAGCCAAAGAATTGGAAGAACGAAAAGCCCAAAAGCGTATCGAATCTACCCCAGTGACCTCAGCTTCAGCAAGAATAAAAGGGCGAGCAGAGTTTTCATCCAGTGGGCAGCCTAATTACAACCTCAGAACCGATGCTTACCTTGCCCATCGCGATGCTCGCTTTGAAGTATCTTACGACACCAACGTACCCAAAAACGTGGATTATTATCAATTTGAAATTAGCCCATTTCCCTTGGGGCATCAGCTTCAAGTGGGTCATGTCGTATTGGATCCGGGCTTGGCCACTAGCAGCGAAACGTTTGAAAACGGTGTGTACTACTCCCGATTAAAACCCAAGACGCAATCAGGGCGATTGGTCATCGAGGAGCAAACCCTACCCAATACCTTCGTGGATGTCTATGTGAACGACATTTATCGTGGAACACTCAGATCGGATGCCTCTGGGCGTTACAGTATTTCTGACTACCCCCTGTCAGCGGGCGATCAAGTTGAACTGCATGAAATGGTTCGCTCTGGTGTAGTGGAGCACAAAACCATAGAAGTGGCCGACATTGACGAAGTGCTCTTAGATAAAGGGCAGTGGGACTTGGAATTGGGTGCATCACTGACCGATGAACACACTGGTAAAGTCCAAATTAGTTATGGCGCAACCCACTCATTAACATTGGTTGGCTCCGCCTACAACATTGATGAGGATGCGATAGGAGGGCTCGGGCTGCGATGGCTTCCAACCCATTTTTTCTCTATTGCAATGGAATGGCTGCCTGATCAGTTTGTTATGCCAACTAGCATTGAGCTGGCTATCGGTGAAAAACATAGACTTGAAGCAAATATTAACCATGTTGATCTCTTTGGTCGTACTCCTAAAAAACGAGCGCATCAAATTCATTATCGCTACTTAGATAGCCCTATCAGCTTTAACCTAGATGCGACCTACGATGGCAACGAGCTGGCGGTGATTCCCCAAATTCGGGCACAAACCGTCTCGTCGCAATTTTTAACGTTAGAGCTCAAACATCGCCGAACCCCACAAATTATCCGAGATGAATTGAGCGCAAAATACGCAATACATACTCATAAATATGGTTCACTTAACCTCAGTTCTATTTTTAGCGACGGTAAGAGCCCAAGATATCGTGTTGGTTACCGTTATCTTTGTTCCAACTGTTTTTTCTCCGGTTGGTGGCAAACACTGCAAAGTAGCTACAGTACGCAACTGACCTGGCAGAATGCCAAGTTTGAGTATTCAGGCAATGCCAAATGGGCATTAACACCAAATTGGTCAGGAGAGGTTGCGATTCACAATGACAGCGTTTCTCTCGCCTTGGAAACAAAATGGGGAGGCAGGTTATCCAAAAGCGGAGCATCGGTATCGAGCTTAGAGCTTCCATGGGAAGAATTTATTTACGCCGAGCTCACAGGGCGGGTGCTGGATAACCACGATCAGCCAGTCGCGAATGTCGAGTTAAAGGTGAACAATAAAAAAGCCATCAGTGATGAAAATGGCGAGTTCCATTTTACTGGGATTGGTTACGGGGAAGACATGCAACTTCATATTGACGACTCAACACTAGACCTCCATCTAAAGCCAGAAGAAAACCCAATCTATTTTCACGCGAAGAAAGGCGGTAAAACACATATTGATATTCGGGTTAACAAGAGTTTTGGTGTCGATGGCATAGTAACAGCACCATACAGTTTCAGCGGTTGGCATGTGAATTTTTATCACGAAGAGAGCAGTCGTTCGTTTTCTACCAAAGTAGAGCAAGATGGCTTCTATTTTGTTGAAGACCTGATACCGGGAGATTATCGAATTGTGGTTGAAGATAACGATATAGAAGTGGAGACTCGCGCTCGTATTCGCAGTGAAGATTGGGTTAGCGGTTTAAACTTTATGATCTATAAGTTGCACAAAAACGCTAAACCCATACTTCAAATCGTATACCAACCTTGATGAAATCACCTGAACTTGGGATGACCGATTGTTTTCTCATGGCTCATGAGAAAGATCCGATTGAGAATAGGTATTGTCATGGATTCGCTAGCCGCTTATATCCCAAGTTCGGGTGCGATATTTTGTCTGCCAGTAAGTTAACTGATATTTTAATCAAGATTAAGATGGAACTATCCTGCCGCTAACGCATCCTAGGTCAACAGACACTAGTAATGGAGTCGATATATGAAGCAATTGGGCGTCATCGAGTCAGTGCTTACTGGCAAAACTCAGTCCTATTCACGAGGGGCTCTCAGTGCCATTAATAAAACGATCCAATCTGATAGATTACAAGTGACGACGCTGGGTTTTACTGAGGACGAACAGGGTGATCCTCGCTTCCATGGGGGAGTGGAAAAAGCGTTACATATCTACCCTTCAGAACACTACCAAAAGTGGCGCAGCGAGCTTGGTGAAAAACCCATTTTCGAATCGGTTGGGGCATTTGGTGAAAATCTGAGTTCTCGCGGTGTCGATGAGCATTCACTTTGCATCGGAGATGTTGTGCAAATGGGCAGCACCACGCTTCAAGTATCACAAGGGCGGCTGCCTTGTTGGAAGCTCAATGATCGCTGCGATGAACCGGATATGGCGCTTCGGTTTCAAATGACCATGCGAACAGGATGGTATTTTCGTGTGCTCGAAGAAGGGGATATTGGCGCGGGTGATGCCATATACCTGATAGAGCGCCCCTATCCAGATTGGTCTCTAGCACGTGTAATGGGGTTAATTTATCGCGGTGTGTTAGACGAACACGAACTGAAAGCCGTGCTGGATATTCCTTTGGTGTACTCATGGCGTGCGCTATTCGAAAGACGCATCGAAACAGGCAGCGTTGAGAACTGGGCATTTAGGTTGTTTGGCAATCAACACTAATGTTAACAAGCGATTTTCTTGTTTATTTATACCTAAGTCACCTCAAGATACTTGGTTCGGCGGGAATGAACTGGATTTTAGGTAAGACATCGATATGAAGACCTAGCGGCGCTAAATTAAGTACCTTGAGGTCACTGAGTATAAGATAAGAACCTAGATATCTAGGTTCTTATCTTTACTTATAGTTTCGGTTAAAAAGTTTTAATTATCGAATATTTGTCGTTGTTTGATTTTCTGGTGATCACATATCCAATTTGATTTTGATATGAACCACCACTCACTGAGTTAGAGGCATATATCAAGGCATCTTCAAAACCGTCGTGGTTAAAATCACCTTTCCACACAATGCTCATTCGCTGAATGCTTCCTACATTGTCTCTATATTCAGTAGTATTTGAATCTATTACGTTTACGTCAGTAATTTTTGTAACGTCTGACCAAGTTTTTGAAGCTGTAATTTTTGCTTGGGATTCGTCAGAGATACTTAATAGAAATTCTGAGGGGGCAAGAGATGGGAAATTTTTGTCTAGTTTAAGACCGGAAATAAATGTTTGTTCAGAGGAAGTTAAGGATAATGAAGCTTCTACCAATTTACAATTTAAGTAAACTGCATCAACCCAAGCCTTATCCATTTGACTTAATGGACTTGAGTGCTGATATTTGGATATCAAGTTTGAACAGTTATCTACGTCAAACTCTTCTTTCTTCTCGTTTAGCAAAGGCATTGAATAGTCCCAAGTGGTAACTAGAAGGTTCTGTATGTCCTTTTGTTTGATGAGTTCAACGCTTTGGTTTATGGGTAGCAAGCTTACAATATTTGAATATGTTGGGGAGAAGTTACACCCAAATACTAAAGGTGATGATACAGATGATAAAATTGCCAGTGATATAAATCTTTTTTTAACCATTGCTATTTCTCAGTAGGTTTTTGACGTAAGTGTTACGTTCCGGCGATATTCCTTTTCGATTACACTCCAAAGCTGCTTTGGTGAAGTCCCTAGCTTTAATGTGTTTATTGAAATTGACGAAAAGGCTTTTGAGCTTCGTCATGCCTAAGTTAAAAATCATGTCAAATAATGCAAGTTTCACTTTATCGGGATAGCTATAAAAATCATTGCTTCCGTAAATACTGACAAGTTCTTTTTCAAAACTATTGATGTGCTGATTAGTGATCTTATCTATTTCGGAGTCAGTGAGAACTAGTTTTGTATACTTCTTAAAAGTCCGTGCTCCATAGATATTACCAAACGGTTGTTTTTTTTAGGAGTTCAAACTCCGATTCAATATCTGCAGAAACTTTTTGATGGCTGCTACAGTTTTTGATCTTTCTGGTACGACGCCCAGTTTCCCATCAATTTTTAATTCTGGGTTCACTGTTTTTAGCTTATTTAGGGAAGTTTGTACCCATTTAATGTCTTCTTTATTGTTGAAACCACCTATGCCTACCGACTTATTCATGGTCATATCCATATCTCCTGAAAATTTAACTATATAAATCATTGATATAAGCTAATTACAATATTGAAAAGTTAATAAAATGAACGTTTTAGGTAGACTTACTGCTTTAGTGTAATAGGTTAAGTAATCAATTACATGAATGCTGGAAAATAGAAGTGAGTCAGGTATTTTAAAACAATCTCGGGTACATTAAGAAAATACAAACGAGTGATAGGTAAAATAGGGATGAGCAAACAGCAACTAAAAATTGATTTGGTATCCGATGTCTCTTGTCCGTGGTGTATTGTCGGGTATAAAAGGTTGGAACAAGCGATGGCGCAAGTTGCCGACCAAATTGAGGTGGAAGTGAATTGGCATCCGTTTGAGCTTAACCTCGATCTTCATCAAGGGGGCGTTAACTTGCGTGACTACCTGATGAAACGTTATGGCACAACCGCAGAGCAAAGTATTCAGGTGCGAAATAATCTGACTCAATTAGGGAAAGAGGTCGGCTTTGATTTTAACTTCTCCGACGAAATGAACGTATACAATACCCGCGATGCTCACAAGCTGGTCGCTTGGGCGGGTGGCTTCCATAAGCAAACCGAGATGAAGCTCGCGTTATTCCAAGCGTATTTTAGCGATGGGAAAGCGATTGAAAATCACGAAGTACTAACCCATTGCGCCGAATCGGTTGGACTTGACCCTGCGGAAGCGAGACAGGTTCTCTTATCTGAGCAGTGGAACAAAACGGTAGAAGATGAAGAAGTGCACTGGCTATCACTCGGTGTGCACGCTGTTCCGGCGATGGTGATCAATGAGCAGCATCTGATCAGTGGCGCACAACCCGTGAATATTTTGGTCGAGGCAATGAAAGACATTGCCTCGCAATAGGGGAAAGCTTACTTAAGCCACCAAGCTTGCTCGCCTAGCAGCCATTTTCGTATTAGTTATCTATTGCGTCTTTGATTTTCTGATCCGTTTTGTATTGGCTCAAGGCATAGACCGACCAAATCGCAGCAGGAATCCAACCAATTAATGTAATTTGCAGAATCAGGCAGATGATGCCACTGAATGGTCTGCCGATGGTGAAAAATTGCAGCCAAGGTAGCAGCAAAGCTAAAAGTAAACGCATAGTCTATATCCATGATTTGTTATGTCGTTCCACTATTATTGCGCCTGCTATCCAATTTAAAAAGTCTTATGAGTGAGAATGTTCCCTACAACCCTTTTCTAAAGGAAAAATCATGCCTTCTTTGTTTGATAGACCTCACAATCGTATAGGAACGGGCTCAGTGAAGTGGGACTGCAACCAACAGAAATTTGGTGCTGTCAGTGATGATGCTATTCCTATGTGGGTATCTGATTACGATTTTGCCATTCCTCCGCCAGTGTCTAAAGCGTTGCAGTCGCGGCTAGAACAGGGGGTTTTTGGGTACACCGAGATCACCCCAACGTATTTCGACACTGTCAAAACGTGGTATCAAGAGCAGCATCAGCTCAATCTGGATACCAATTGGGTACTGCCAGTGAATGGCGTTATGCCGGGCATCGCATTGGTGATTGAGCAAATCACAAACGAAGGCGATTCTATTGCGGTTCAGTCTCCGGGGTACGGTAAGTTTAAAGAAGCCGTTGCTCTATCAAATAGAGTGGTCGAAGAGATTGCCATGGTGTCGGGAGCCGAGGGTTATGGCATGGATCTGAATGCCATCGAAGCCGCTTTTGCATCCGGTGTGAAAGGATTCATTCTATGCAATCCTCACAACCCTGTAGGGCGGGTTTGGCGCTCTGAAGAGGTGCAAGCGATAGCGGAATTGTGCTACCGCTACGATGTGTGGCTGATCAGTGATGAGATATGGTGCGATTTAGCGTTAGCAGGGCACCAATGCTGGAGCGCGCTGAACTTGGAAGAACGGTATTTACAAAAGCTGGTGGTAACAACGGCTGCGACCAAAACGTTTGGATTGGCTTCCTTAAGGTTAGCCAACCTTGTTATACCGAATCCCGCGCTTAAAGGAGCGCTGGAAAAGCGAAGAAAAGCGCTGTTCCTTGATTTGTTTGATGCCATGGCCATCATTGCATCCCAAACGGCTTATGGTACATCGTTGAGTTGGTTAAATGACCTAAAGGCATACGTACTTGGGAACATGGAATACTTGAATGATTTTCTGCGTCAGTATATTCCAGAGGTTTCATTTCGAATGCCACAATGTGGATACCTTGTGTGGGTCGATTGCAGAGCACTCAATCTGACCGATGAAGCGCTTCGTCAGCAATTTGTTGATATTGGTGTATTGCCTTCGATGGGCACTGAGTTTGGTGTGGGTGGCAGTGGGTTTGTTCGATTGAATTTAGGGTGTCCCCGCGACACATTAGCACAGGCGTGCCAAAGGCTGTTAAAGCTTAAGAGCTAAAAAGCAGACACAAAAAGACCAGCGTCATGCTGGTCTTATAATATTAATATAAACAAAAGTTTACGTGTTTATACAATGCCATCACAATCGAGGTGATCAGTTATTGCTGTGAAGCTCGCTGTTTAACTCAACGGCTGTTTTGTTGGTTAGGCACTCAATTTGTCCTGTGACCGAGTTGCGACGGAACAAGAGATCCGATTTACCAGCAAGGTCACGTGCTTTCACTACTTCGACTTCTTTTCCGTCTGAATCCAGCATGCGCACTTTAGAACCCGCTGTAACGTACAGACCCGACTCAACCGTACAACGATCGCCCAGCGGGAAACCAAGACCAGCGTTAGCGCCAAGCAGTGAGTTCTCACCGATAGAGACAACGACTGTACCACCGCCAGAAAGCGTACCCATGATGGACGCACCACCACCGATATCAGAGCCATTACCGACAACCACACCCGCAGAAATACGACCTTCAACCATGCTCACACCAGCCGTACCAGCGTTGAAGTTGATGAAACCTTCGTGCATAACCGTCGTGCCTTCACCTACGTGCGCACCAAGGCGAACGCGAGACGTATCCGCAATACGAACACCAGTCGGTACGATGTAATCCACCATTTTCGGGAATTTATCCACGCAATCAACAGACAGGTTACGACCTGCTAAGCGTGCTTCGATTTGACGATCGGCCAGTTCAGGCAGATCGATCGGACCTTCGTTAGTCCATGCGATGTTATGCAGCAGACCAAAGATACCATCAAGTACGGTGCCATGAGGTTGTACTAGGCGGTTAGAGATCAGTTGAAGCTTTAGGAAACCTTCGGCAACAGAGGTTGGTTTCTCATCCGTTGCGAGCACAACAAGAACTAATGGTTGCTCTGATTCTGCTGCTTTTGCGGCAAAAGAAGCGTTAGCCGCGTCGCCGTTTGCTTCGAATGCGTTTGCCAATTCTGCACTTTGAGCCGCAGAGATTTCAATTGCTTGGTTGCCCTCTTGGTAACCCGCCACTTCCGCTACTGCTTTCACCAATGCATCGTTTGGGTTGAGCGTTGGGTTAGGGAAGAAAGCTTCAATGATTTTGCCGTCGCGGTTCTTGGTAGCCGTACCAAATGCCAGAGAAAATGTTGCCATGAGTGAAATCTCCTTGGTTGAATTTCTTTCGTTTGCTTAGGCGGGGGTCACCACCCAAACAAATCATCAATCTCGTTGACATGCATCCTACTTACCCCGCAGACGAGATGAAAGAGGGAAAAGCCGGATAGTCTGCCAAACGATATATGCTGTCTGATTAGAGATATAATATCTCTAAAAAGAAAATAGCCAGCAATATTAAACTGGCTATTTGGGTCAATGATGAGTGCGTAGCGCCGATGCAGATTAGGCTGCGTCTTCTTCAGGCTCGTTCGAGTCGTCCGCTTTATCTTTCACCGCTTTAGGCTTTTTAGGCGTCTCGGCTTTGCGCTTTTTCGCGCCAAGAGCATACAACACTTCATCTTTATTCTTCGCCAGATAAAGAGACAGTTCTTCTTGTTTCCCTTCATCTTCAATGAGATTGCTTCCTGATATAATACCGAACAGCTCATCAGCCATATCTAACATTTTGTCATAAGCGTCGGCTTCAGCCTTAGAGGTAAAAGTCATCTTTTCTTCTCCGTTGCGCTCCACCACGTACTTGACGATTACAGCCATGGTTATCCTCTTTTGAACTTAGATTTGATCTACTGGTTGTTTATACAGATTGTTTGCCTGAGTGTCTAGCCCACAAACGTATTGTGAGAGGTCAATACCTGTGTCTTCAAGCCCTATGTCTTCCAATCCTATTTCTTCCAACCCTGTCTTTGCCACACCTAAACCTGCCAACGTGAACAGAACTCCAAGAATGCTTTAAGAAGCGGGCTTTGGTACTTTTCTTTGTGCAGCAGTATCCAGAACTTTCGTTGAAAATCGATCGGCAAATCTAAAACAACAACTCGCCCAGCGTCAATCGCGTGTTGTACCGACCGGCGAGATATACACGCTAGCCCCAAGTTTGCGGTTGTACCGTTGATAATGGCTTCGGTTGTATTCAGTTGAAAAGATTCTTGCCAATACTCAATGCGTGGTGCAATTCGTTGGGTGAAAAACTCTCGGCTTCCCGACCCAGATTCACGTAAAAGCCAATCGGTGTATTCTAAATGTCGCACACCTAAGTTTGTCTGCTTTGCGAGTTCATGTTTTGGGCTTGCGATGATACACATTTCATCCAAGCACCAAGGTTGAGTGATGAGCTGGGGGTGCTGCGTTTTTCCCTCTATTAATCCAATGTCCAATTCATAGTCTGCCAGTTTTTCGCAAATGAGGGCGGTATTGGCAATAAAAAGCGATTGGTGATGGTGTTGAGTGACAGAGCGAAAATGACTGAGCATAAATGGGGCGATTTGGTTACCTATGGTATCACTGGCACCAATATTCAGTTCGCCATGTAGGGCTTGATCACTTTGGAATAACTGATCGATATCGTTGGCTCGATGCAACAGTTCGTCGGCAATGGGCAGCAGCCTTTTCCCTTCACGGTTCAATATTAAGCGATTGTTCACGCGGTCAAATAAAACATGCTTGACCTGCTTTTCGAGTTCGCTCAACGACATACTGACCGCCGCTTTGGACAAGTAAAGCTGGTCTGCAGCGGCGGTGATGGTTTTTTCCTGTGTTATAGCCACAAAAACTCGGAGCTGTTTCAGCGAAATATTCATTACGTTCAGTTTTTCTTAACCTTGGTTTAAATATATTCAGATATAATTAAATGGTTGGCAAGGTTATTATGTTACTACTGAGTTAATAGAAGATAAGCATCCATGATCAAGAAAATGACCACCAGAAGTGCTCTGGCACCTACTCCAATGGCAGGGTTAGCACTTGGTATTGCAAGTTTAGGGTGGAGTTGGGAAAACGCCGCCAATCTAAACGGTATAGGGCAATGGCTAAGTGCTGGTATTGCGAGTGTTCTCTTGATCATCTTAACGATTAAGTTCATGTCTCATCGGCATTTGCTTAAGGAGGACATGGCGCATCCTGTTGTTGGAAGTGTATTGCCTACTTTTGCGATGGCTTTGATGGTGATCTCTCACAGTCTCGGACAATGGAATCAAGGGCTTGGTGATGCTGTTTGGATGGCGGCGGTCTTAATACACCTCTCCTTTTTGGTTAGCTTTATCTATCACCGAAGCTTGAATTTCCAGTTAAGCCATATGGTGCCGAGTTGGTTTGTTCCACCAGTTGGTTTGATTGTTGCTGATGTCTCGTTTTCAGGGACGCCTGCGCTGAGGTATATTGCTGAAGGTGTGCTTAATTTTGGCTTGGTGACTTACGCCATTTTGTTGCCAACCATGATTTACCGTCTTGTTTTTTGTGACAATGTCCCCGATGCTGCGAAACCGACTATTGCGATTCTTGCGGCACCTGCCAGCCTATCTTTGGCGGGCTACTTGTCGGTAACACAAGAACCCTCTCCTATTTTGGTGGCATTATTATTTGGTATTGCCATTCTGATGACGGTGATCATTTATGCTGCTTTCTTCCACTTGCTTCGTTTGCCTTTTAGCCCTGCGTATGCCGCTTTTACCTTTCCAATGGTGATTGGTGCAACGGCGTTATTTAAGATGGCGGATTGGTTAGAAAGCATTGCTGTAATGCAGCAGTACGTTGAACAAGTTCGTTTTCTTGCAAATATTGAGCTGTTTGTTGCCAGTGCGGTCGTTGGTTATGTGTGTTGGTGTTACATTCGGCATGTACTACCAACCGTGATCATGTGCAAAAAAGTGGTGAATTAGTTGATCACGGGGTAGTTTTGGTGTTTCACATTGCGTGCTGAACGTGGTGTGTACAGAACATAATGTGTACAGAGCATAGTGTGTACAGAGCATAGTGTGTACAGAGCATAATGTGTACAGAACATAGCGTGTACAGAACAGTGTGTACTGAAGCGGCTCCTCAAACTCAAAGTGGGATCTTTATAACTTCTTTGGTCAGTAACGTATCGGTGATCAAGGCAATACCAATCTCATTCAAATCAATAGACAGGGCGACTCGTTCATCTTCTTCAATTTTTTTCCATGCGTTCTGCATACCTTCAGACCAATTAATGTCATCGATAATCATTACTGTGGTTTTAGCTAAGTAGGGTAGAGCCGTATTGAAGTAGTTCAGGACTGCATCATGGTCATGGTGCCCATCGTTAAAAAGGTAATCGATGGTTTGATGCGCCTCGAGCGTATTTTGAAATGTGGAATGAAAGGGACCAGTCACAACAGATGCATTCTTCAATTCCATGAAATCAAGGCTTTCTTGCGCAATCTTCGCCACTTCTGGTGAGCCTTCGAGTGTGAGTATTTTTCCTTTTTGATTCATCTTAAGGGCAGCGGCTTGGTAACAGGCTGATATGCCCACGCATGATCCCAATTCTAAGCATGTATCGGGCTTCAAATAGCGAATGAGTTTAAACAGAAATACTCCCCAAAATGCAGGTTTGCTAGAGCAGCACACTGCGCCAATGGTGGAATGGAATTCGATGCCCAATGCCATCTCTTCTTGCGTTCTCACGATATTTGGATGACCTGCCCCATAATCCAATACCGAAATCTCGGCATTCGACCCCAATAAAGTCGCACGGCGCTGTTCAATTTTCTCGAACGCAACTTTTTCGTCTGGAGAGTAAGTGTTATTAAGTGCATCGTATAATGCAGCCCCGACGGCTTGCACTTCGGGAGACTCGTGTTCCATTAAGCTTTCGAGCTCTAGCCTTGCCCGAAAACCATTCACTTTATGAACCGACGTTTTTAGCCAGCTTTTCACTGCCCTTGCCACAACATTTGGCATATCTAACCTTTTTTATGACTGTTCATTCAACGCCATCACTGCTATTACGCATGCGCTGAAACGGTGGTGTTAGCGCATAGAATAAATTAGCGTAAGCAGCACAGGCTAAATGAAAGAATTACAACACCCTCTCCTTTTTAAACCGACATGATTTGTCTAGTTGAAAGGAGCACCAAAGTAAGTCTGATCTTCACCTTTGCTTGTTACCTCATTATGGTAAAGGCATAAATTCAATCGATCTATGTTATAAAGCTGCAAATTATCAGTTAATAGAATAAAACGTGAATATTGTGACCATAACTGTGTAAATGGTCGCGAAAATGAGCCGCTGATGATATTCATTGGATTTAATAAAAATCTGAGTTTCATAATGCTCGGTTTGATCAAGAAAAATGAAATGTCACAGTGAGTGGATGATTCGTTTCCTACATGATGAAGTCAGGGATTGAAGAGAGGGGGGCGCGGATAGACCATTAGGATGCAATACATTGAAGTAACATACTGATTGCTCGCTCTTTCATTCGTATTTGGCTGCATATTTCAGTTCAGCAGATTCGATGCTCTATGCTAATCTAAGCAGTAACCGTCCAACCATGCCGCCGGATGCTTTGTGTTTACTGTCTATCACTCGAATCAAATAGAGTTGTTGAAATCTCTGCTTGTTGAGCTCATCAAACTTTCCCCATTAGAGAACCCCTTTGAAGCAGAGCAAATACTGGTTCAAAGCCCCGGTATGTCGCAATGGCTCAAAATGGAATTGGCGAAAGAATTTGGTGTCGCCGCCAACCTCGATTTCCCTTTGCCTGCCACGTTTATCTGGGACAGGTTTACGCAAGTGCTTCCTGATGTGCCGGCCCGCAGTGCATTTAATAAAGAGGCCATGACTTGGAAGCTCATGGATATATTGCCATTGCAGTTATCTCAGCCTGAGTTCTCACCTTTATTGCGCTATTTAGAAAACGATGAAGAACACTCCAAACTCTTTCAATTGTCAGAGAAAATAGCGGATATCTTTGATGGATACTTAGTATACCGTCCTGAATGGATAGCGGCATGGGAAGCGGGAGAAACGGTGCAAGAAATCGGCGACGATCACCCTTGGCAACCTCTATTGTGGCAAGCGCTTTACGATCGCACCGTGGTGCTTGATCAGTCGCCTTATCATCGCGCCAATTTATACGAACATTTCATCGATGCATTAAACCAAGCCCCCATGAACCTCTCAGATTTGCCAAAACGGTTGTTTGTCTTTGGCATTTCCTCTCTGCCGCCTCGGTATATGGATGCGTTAAAGGCATTGGGGGAGCACATTGATGTTCACCTCATGTTTACCAACCCCTGCCGTTATTACTGGGGAGACGTGCGAGATAGAAAATACCTCGCCAAGTTAGCGGCGCGTCATCGAAAACACCTCGAATGGAAACACGATCATTCTGAAGAACACGGTGTGACAGAGCAGCTAAAAGGCGAGCTTGAAGATAACGTGATGGATGAGCTTCATACCGATATGGTTGGAAACAGTTTATTAGCATCCATGGGAAAATTGGGGCGCGATAACTTGTATTTGCTCTCCCAGTTGGATGCGCATGAAGTGGAAGCCTTTGTCGAGGTGGAACGCGATAGCGTATTGCACCAATTGCAAGCGGATATTTTGAATTTAGAAGAGCACCAAAAAGACGAGGTGCTTGAAACCAGCCATCACAAACAGCGGGTTTCACCAAGCGATAAATCACTTTCGATTCATGCCTGTCACAGCCCGATGCGTGAAGTTGAAGTACTGCATGATCAGCTTTTAAGCATGTTTGACAGCGACTCTGGCTTAAAACCTCGTGATGTGATCGTGATGGTGGCGGACATTAATGCCTACAGCCCTGCGATACAGGCGGTGTTTGGCAATGCCCCCGGCGAGCGATTTATACCTTATTCCATTTCAGACAGGACCGCGCAAGAAGAGAGCCCCGTACTGTCTGCGTTTATGCAGCTCATGTTGCTTCCCGAGAGCCGTTTTCACGCTTCTGAAATGCTCGAGCTTCTTGAAGTCCCTGCCATTATGGCTCGGTTTGGTCTGGATGAAGACCAATTTGAGCGAGCCAAGATCTGGATTGAAGAAATCGGAGTGCGATGGGGGCTGGATGAACAAACTGCTGGGCAATTTGAACTGCCAGAGCTCACGCAAAACACCTGGCTTTTTGGTATTCAAAGGATGCTATTAGGCTACGCCATGCCAGAAAGTGCAGGGTTATATGAAGGGCAAAGAACCATTGCTTCCTACAATGAAGTGCAAGGGATGGATGCCGAATTAGCGGGTAAACTGGCACATTACGTCGATTCGCTTAACCGCTTCCAAAAACAGTTAAACGCCACCCAAAGCGCCGCAGATTGGGCTCGCATTATCAATGACATGCTGGAAGCCTTTTTCAGTGTAGAACTGGAAGGGGAAATGGCGCTTAAGTCTATTCGAGATACCCTTACTCAACTGCTTGAACAAATTCGTGACGCCGGATTTGAAAACGATATTTCTCATACGGTGTTACAGCAATACTTACAAAACAAACTGTCCAGAACCCGAGTCAGTCAGCGCTTTTTAGCGGGGCAAGTGAATTTCTGTACGTTGATGCCCATGCGTTCCATTCCATTTAAATTGGTGTGTTTGCTTGGCATGAACGATGGCGCTTATCCACGTTCTATGCCGCCTGAAGGGTTCGATTTAATGAATAATCGTGCTAGGGCGGGTGATCGTTCTAGGCGAGATGACGACCGCTACTTGTTTCTTGAAGCGTTATTGTCGGCACAACAATGTTTGTACATCAGTTATGTTGGGCGTTCTATTCAAGATAATACAGATAAAGTGCCGTCGGTGTTGGTGTCGGAACTGTTGGAGTACTGCCACCAAAATTACTGTTTGGCAGGGGACGAAACGTTGGGCGTGGATGCCTCGGGCGACAAGCTTTTAGAGGCACTCACTCATACCCATCCTATGGTGCCATTTAGCCCTCTTGCATTTTCTGGCGACGACAAAAGCTACGCTAAAGAGTGGTTGCCAAGCGCTAACCGTTTAGGGGCGCGTTCCAGTGCGTTTGAGCAACCCTTAGACGATTACTTAGCCGAGCTCAGCGCCCCATATCAACTGGACTTGGTTGAGCTTCAACGATTTTGGCGTTTACCCGTACAGTATTTCTTTAACCGACGTCTTAAAGTGTTTTTTGAGCCACCGATGGCGACATTGGAAAACGACGAACCGTTTATTTTAGGTGGGCTACAAAGCTATAAGATGCGCGACGAATTGGTGGATACCTTGCTTCAATGCCGAATGAACGGTGAGGAAGAAGAGCCCGTTTTAGCCCGTTATATGGCAAAACAACGAGCGAAAGGACGGCTTCCCATTGGTGCGTTTGGTGAACTGGAATTTGCCGCCAATCGAGAACAGACGGATTCGCTCGTTGATGTCCTCTATCCTTTGGCAGGAAAACCGCTTGAAGACAGTGAAGTGAAAGTGACGCTGACAATAGAAGGTCAACCTTGCCAGTTAACGGGGTGGTTAACGCATCGATACCAATCTGGGTTACTTCGATACCGAAGCGGGAAAATCCGCTCTCAGGACTGGTTATCGGCGTGGATCGATCACCTCTGTCTTGCCGCCATGGGAGGCGTGAGCCGCACGCACATCGTTGGTTACGATAAAAAAGACGGCGCAGTACACTGGGTGATTCCCCCTTTGGAGAGCCGCGATCAAGCCATTGCCCTGTTGCAAGAATTGGTTCGCTTGTTTTATCAAGGCATGAATCAACCGTTGCCCTATTTCCCCAAGACAGCGCTAGCCGGCATTCAAGCCTGCATAAACAAAGCAGGAGAATGGGTGGACGATGAAGAAGCCGCCCTCAAAAAGATGGAGGATGCCTTTAATGATGGCTATATGTTCCCCGGCGAAGGGTCAGACAATTACATCGAAAGGATATGGTCTCATTGGAGTGACGATCTGGGCAGAGAGGTGAGACTAAACGCAAGTTTGGTCTTACAAGCCGCCGTATTCGCGACGCAAACCAGTGACGAGATAGAATAAGTGTGGCGAGATAGAATAAGTGTGATGAAAGGGAGTGTAGGGTGGTCGCCAGCAAATCATTGTTATTTGTAGGGCGTTCGCTGTGCGACCACAGGGTCAGAGGTGACCACAATTCTGTGGCTCAGATACTAACCACAGCTGGTCGTCTGAACCGTGAGACAAGTCTCAACCTGATCCATTTTGAACATCAAAGTGAATGATAAATTACAAAATAAGTGTTCGATCACAAAATAAAAAGCGGAAGCGACGAGATATGACTAACCAATCCGATACAAAACCTCAACAAGCGAGTGTTTTGTCACCAATGGACTTCCCCCTTCATGGTGCCCGATTAATCGAGGCGTCTGCGGGAACAGGGAAAACATTCACCATTGCGGGGTTGTATCTACGTCTACTGCTTGGTCATGGTGATAGTGACACATCACATCCCTGTCAATTAACCGTTGATCAAATACTGGTGGTCACCTTCACTGAAGCGGCAACCGCAGAGTTGAGAGATCGTATCCGCGCGAAAATACACGATGCGCGTTTGGCGTTTTCTCGTGCTGACGCGTCACCAGAAAACCGAAGTAAGGATCCGGTGATCGCCCCTTTGCTGGATGCCATGTCCGATCACAAAGAAGCCGCAAAAATATTATTGCAGGCTGAGCGACAAATGGACGAAGCCGCCATCTATACCATTCATGGTTTTTGCCAGCGAATGTTGACTCAAAATGCATTTGAATCGGGCAGCCGATTCAACAACGAATTTGTGACCGATGAAACTCAGCTTAAAGCCCAAGTGGTTGCAGACTATTGGCGCAGGCAATTTTATCCGTTACCCATCAACCTTGCCGCCGAGATCAGCAAGATTTGGGGTTCTCCTTCGGCCCTTCTTAACGATGTGTCTCGGCACTTAACGGGGGCGGATATTGAGCTGACTGTGGCACCGCTTTCCACCAACATTGCGGACTTACATCAGCAGAATTTAAGGAAAATCGACGACCTCAAAACGCAGTGGCGCGCAGCACAAGACGATTTGCCAGACTTGATCTCAAACTCGGATGTGAACAAACGCAGCTACACCAAAAAAGCGTTGCCGAGTTGGTTAGATCAAGTCAATAGTTGGGCGGCGAGCCCGACGGTCGATTATGCGTTTCCTGACAAACTGGAGAAATTTAGCCAGTCAGTATTGAATGAAAAAACCCCCAAAGGTGCGCCACCTGTTCATCCTGTATTTGAACAGATAGACGACTTTATCTCGCAGTCGGTTTCGTTACGCGATCCCATTTTGGCGCACGCCATTGCTGAGTGTCGGGGGCTACTGGCAAAAGCCAAACAACGAAAAAACTGGTTATCGTTCGATGATCTTCTCACTCAGCTTTCAGCAGCATTGGAGGTCGACAGTGACGATCGGTTAGCGGAAAGAATCAGAACGTTGTACCCCGTGGCGATGATCGATGAATTCCAAGATACCGATCCCCTTCAATACCGGATATTCAGCCGAATTTACGTTGATCAGCCTCAAACTGGCTTGTTTATGATCGGTGACCCTAAACAGGCGATTTACGGGTTTCGTGGCGCGGATATTTTTACCTACATCAAAGCTCGTAACGAAGTGCAAGATCACTACACCTTGGACACCAACTGGCGTTCAAGCGCCGACATGGTCATGGCGGTGAACCGAATTTTCGACTTCAGCGATGCCCCTTTTATTTATGACGACGATATCCCATTCAGACCCGTTAAATTCAGCCCGAAAGCCGATTCCAGCCATTGGTATTTAAATGGGGTTAAACAGCCAGCTCTGAGGTTTTGGCTGCATGAAGACGAAGATGGCAGGCCTGTAACGAAAGGGGATTACCTGTCTGTGATGGCCTCTGCGACGGCGAGCCAAATCCAAACGATTTTAACCGCATCAGATCAACAGCAAGCTTGGTTTGAAACTGGGGGGGAACGCCACGATGTACAAGCGGGTGACATTGCGGTGTTGGTTCGAACCGGCGCTGAAGGCAGAAAAATAAAAGACGCCTTAGCGAAACAAGGTATCGCCAGTGTGTATTTGTCGAACCGAGACAGCGTGTTTGAGAGTGCGGTGGCGTCCGATGTACAGCGGTTGCTCCAAGCGGTGCTGACACCAGAACAAGACAAAACGCTTCGTGCTTGCTTAGCATCGTCTTTATTTGCGTTGAACGCCCGCGAGCTGGATGCGCTTAACAACGAAGAAACACTGTGGGAAAACACGGTGAATGAGTTTCGGGAATACCGAAAACTTTGGCAGCAGCGTGGCGTGATGCCAATGATCCGTTCCGTTATGGCAAAACGAACCATTGCGGAGCGTTTGCTGGAAGAAGACAACGGGGAGCGCACCATTACCGATTTGTTGCACATTGGCGAGTTGTTGCAGCAAGCCAGTTTGTCTTTGGAAAGCGATCACGGTTTATTACGTTGGCTCTCTGACACCATCAGTGATATTCAGTCTGGCTTAACGGGCGGCAGCGACGAACAAATCCAGCGTTTGGAGTCTGAGCGTAATTTGGTTCAAATTGTCACCATCCATAAATCTAAGGGGTTGGAATACGATTTGGTCTTTCTTCCCTTTGTCAGCAGTTACCGTGAAGCCAGCGAAGGCAAGTATTACGATGCAAAGCAAGACAAAACCGTCTTGGACATCACGAAGAACAGTGACGCCCTAGAGCTGGCAGACAAAGAAAGACTAGCGGAAGATTTACGTTTGATATACGTGGCGCTGACCCGTGCGGTTTATGGCTGCTTTATTGGTATGACCCCGATACGCAAAGGGCGAGCGACAAAAGGCCCATCTGGGCTTCACTTGAGTGCGATTGGGTATTTAGTGCAAAGCGGCGAGGCGAAAACGCCAGAAGAGCTAGCGGGGTGCTTGGGTCAGGTGACAACACATCAAGATGTCATGACCATTGAAGCGCCACCGGAGCTGCCCGCTCAGCCTTATTCATCAATAGAAGAAACGCGAGAAGCCCTGACGGCAAAAGAGTTGCAACAAGATATCGATCGCTTTTGGAGAATCAGCAGTTATTCGGGGCTGGTCAAGCAGTCAGGTTACGGCGCACATGACGCCTCTTTTGAAGTGGCAGGGTTTGATATTGATTCCTTTTCCGAAGAGGAAGCGCATTTACTGGAAGCGCCGGCACGCTCTATTTTTACCTTTCCTCGCGGTGCAAGACCGGGCACGTTTCTGCACACCTTGTTTGAAGAGGTGACGTTCACCGAACCTGCAAGCAGCGAAGCGAACAGAGCCACCCTTGCCCATTTGATGGAAGTAGAACAGCTTGATCCTGAATGGCAGCCTGTATTGGAATTATTAGTTGATACGGTGCTGAACACCCCTTTAGATGGTAAAGGGCTCTTGCTCTCGAACAAAACACCAAGCCAATTATTGGTTGAAATGGAATTCTTACTGCCGATAGATGTACTCCTTGCCCCAACGTTTAACCAACTGGCTCATCAACATGATCCGCTTTCTAAGCAGGCAGGAGATTTGGGCTTTCATCGCTTAAAAGGCATGTTGAAGGGGTTTATCGATTTAGTCTTCGAGCACGAAGGAAAGTATTATGTTCTCGACTGGAAATCGAATCACTTAGGGGATTCCGTTACGGATTACCATGGCGAAAACTTGGCCCGTGCGATGGCGGATCACCGATACGATTTACAATATCAAATCTACGCGTTGGCATTGCACCGCTTCCTAAAAAGTCGGCTGGCACGTTATGACTACGAACAACATTTTGGTGGTGTGTATTACCTTTTTTTGCGAGGTGTGGATGGGCAATCGAATAACGGGATCTTTTCAACCAAACCTTCCCAAACCTTCTTGGAGCAGTTCGATAAGCTCATTGATGGAGAAGCATTAGATGTCTGATTCTCAGCCAGTTAGCACTGGTATGCCCACAGCGGATTTACTCAATGTCATGCAGCAATTTGCTGCTCAAGGCACTGTTCGCCAGCTCGATTATCAATTTGCTCGATTCGTCGCGTCTTTGCAGCCAGATTTAAATCTCTTCGTGCCTTTTATTGCGGGGGTAGTCAGTTCTGAGCTAGGAAAAGGGCACATTTGTGTGCCAATGGACAGAGTCGATATGCCAGCTTGTCTTGGCTTATACGGTGAACAAGCACAGTTATTGCAAGAAAAACTCGCGGGTATGGATTGGAAAAAAGAGCTGGAAAGTTCCCCCGTTGTTGGGCGCAATGGTGAAGCCAAGCCTTTGATTTTAGACGGTGCAAACTTGTATCTGCATCGCTATTGGCATTACGAGGTGGTGCTCAGTCAAACGTTGCGTGATCTGATGTCGCCCATCGTGTTGGAGCCGAATCAAGCCGCTCGATTGAAAACTACCTTGGATCATTTGTTTGCCCGAAGTTACCGTTATTTGTTTTCGACCATCGTTCATTCCGAACCAAGCCATCAGGTCATGCGTCAGCAATGGGTATGCGATCATCTCGATGTGGTGACGCCTGAAGCATTGGACTGGAACGCGATCGATCACGTTTTGGTGAGTGCCAAGAAAGTGACCGACTTAAACGTTTTGGATACGTTAGTGCCCCAGTCTGCTTGTTTAAACTGGCAAAAAGTGGCGGCAGCGGTCGCGCTTACTCGGCGTTTTGCGGTGATTTCTGGAGGACCGGGAACCGGGAAAACGACAACGGTCGCGAAATTGCTGGCGGCGCTGGTTCAGCAGGGGAGTGATTTAGGTGAGGTGCCAGACATTAAGCTGGTTGCGCCAACGGGGAAAGCTGCGGCTCGTTTAACGGAATCGATCGGCAAAGCGGTGGACGTATTGCCAATCGAGCCTAGCATTCGCGACCAAATTCCAACCGATTCGAGTACGATTCACCGCTTACTTGGTGCCATCCCAGGGCGAGCGGAATTCCGACATCATAAAGGCAACCCATTACACCTCGATATTTTGGTTGTCGATGAAGCCTCAATGGTCGATCTTCCTATGATGTATAAGCTGGTGGATGCGATGCCACCGAAGGCGAGATTGATTTTGCTTGGCGATAAAGATCAGCTTGCCTCTGTCGAGGCTGGGGCCGTGCTAGGCGATATCTGCGATTTTAGTGATCAAGCCATGAGCCCAGCGCAAAGCCAGCAAATCGCCATGTTGACGGGCTACGATACCGTGAGTCACCAACACTCAGCGTCCTCCCCGCCCATAGTGGATTGTTTGTGTATGTTGCAAAAAAGCTATCGCTTTGATGTCCGCTCTGGCATTGGGCAATTAGCTAAGGCGATCAATTCAGGTCATCCTATTCGTGTTGAAAAAGTCTGGGAGCAAGGGTTTGATGATATTACTCATCATGACTTGGACAAAGACACTTATCAGCAGATGTTGCAAATGGTGACTAAGGGCTACGCCCCTTATTTACGAGAAGTCCACCGTACCATTTCACAGGATGAATCCGCCAATACGAAAGCAAAGCAAGTATTAAAACGGTTTTCAGAATGCCGGTTGTTGTGCGCCATTCGCGAAGGGGATTTTGGAATAACCGGACTGAATCATCGGGTTGAGCAGAGACTTAAAAAACAGAATACGTTGCCTGCCACGGATGACGTTTGGTACTCCGGTAGACCCGTCATGGTGACTCGAAATGACCATGCTCTTGGGCTTTATAATGGCGACATTGGAATTTGCATGTTGGACGAATCTGAAGAAGAGCCAAGGCTTAGAGTGTATTTTGAATTACCCGATGGCACAGTGAAGGGCGTTTTACCCAGTCGAGTGCCTGAACACGAAACGGCGTATGCCATGACCATTCATAAATCTCAAGGGAGTGAGTTTGAGCATACGATCATGGTTTTGCCGCCCAGTTTTAGCCCTATTTTAACGCGAGAGCTTATCTACACGGGCATTACGCGAGCGAAGAAAAAACTGGATCTGTTTGGTGAGCGAAATGTGATCAATCGAGGGGTGAAAATCAAAACGTTGCGTGCGAGTGGATTGGCTGGGCGATTGGTGTAGAGAAAAACACAATTGAATGTCTGGCTTCACCGTCCTTGGTGAACCATCAAATTATTAGGCTTCGGTGAGCGCTAAGAATCTGAACATATCGGTAACGTTGCCGTTTTCATTTAACCTCGTACTGAATACTTCTGAAAATGAAATGCTTTTTATATTGCAACGATTTTTATAAGACATGATGTAATGTTTCATGCTGTCGTTTACTGGAAAAACGCAGTGTACTTCTCTGCCATCTAAAAACTGATTGTCGGCCATATCCCAAAAGCTTTGGGCAGAGTTGCAAATAATGGTTCTCATTGAGTTTATGCTCGCAAGTTGTGGACTCTCGCTTCCTAGCATTTGGCTCCGTATTAGAGTGAACCTCCATGTGGCAGTGAACATTCTTGACGTTGACATTTTAAATTATGAGATTTGCAATAGAGCAAACTCAGAAATGAAACGGAATGGTTCAACTGAATTGATTACTGGAAATCAGGGCTTTCCAGTGCTAGGGATTGTACCAGCAGATTGTCATATGAAAAGTCAATTTGTGACCAATCTGCGGTTTTTTTTAGCAATTAATTATAAATCAGTTGCTTAAGTAATTAATCAGAATGGCGCTCCATTAAGTAACGTGAAGCTGTAAAATCTTAGAGCGTCGCTGATAGTTATATAAATCTTGTTTTTCTCCGGGTAATGCCTCAATACCCACTTCTGTAAAACCTTGCTCCCTAAACCAGTGAATACTTTGGGTGGTGAGCACAAATAAATTCTCCAACCCCATTGTTTTTGCTTGATTGTATATGTGCTTGAGTAAATGGACACCACGGTTACTATCGCGATAGTCAGGGTGAATAGCCACACACGCCATTTCCCCCGTTTTGTCTTCAATAAACGGATACAGAGCGGCACAGCCAATGATCATGCCGTCTTTCTCGATGATCGTGAATTGGTGGATTTCCTGTTCCAGCTGTTCGCGAGAACGACGAACCAAAATACCTTGTTCTTCTAGTGGGAGAATCAAATCCAGTATTCCGCCAATATCATCGATATCTGCACCGCGAACTTGCTCTGCACTGGCCATGACAATTTGGGTTCCGATCCCATCGAGCGAGAACAGCTCTTGTAGGATAGCGCCATCAAGCTTGTAGCTCACCAAATGGCTTCTTGGAACGCCCGCTCGACATGCGGAAATGGCCGCTTTAAGGAAGCGAATGGATCCTCTTTGCCCTTCGTCCGAATCGGAAACACGTTGTTGAAGTATTGCCTCGGCATCAGCTGGGAAGAGCTCCGCAATAACGTTACCTAAATCGTCCGTAATGCCTTGCTCAGAACTGAAGCCAATCAACTTATCAGCTTTGAGTTTGATGGCGACTTGCGTGGCGACTTCTTCCGAAAGCAAGTTAAAGCTTTCACCGGTAACAGAAGACCCAATAGGACCGAGAAGAACAATAGAGCCATGTTGAAGTGTTCGGTAAATTCCATCGGTATCGATCCGGCGAATACGACCGCTATGACAATAATCGATGCCATCGGCGACCCCAATGGGCTGAGCGACAATAAAGTTTCCGCTAACCACGTTCAGTTGAGTTCCCGCCATCGGCGTATTATTTAAGCTCATGGAGAGCCGAGCAGTAATGGCGAGCTGCAACTGCCCAGCCGCTTGCATTACCACACTGAGGGCTTTTTCATCGGTGACACGAATACCCTTATAGTATGGCGTATGATGATCTTGCTTCTCGAGTAATTGGTTAATTTGAGGGCGTGCACCGTGGACCAGCACGATTTTTACCCCCAAGCTGTGTAGCAGCGCGATATCGTTAATTATGTTGCCAAAATTCTGATCTTCGAACGCTTCTCCACCCAGCATGACCACCATGATTTTTCCACGATGAGCGTTAACATAAGGGGCGGATTGTCTAAACCCTTTAACCAGAGCTGTGCTTCTTATTTTCACTATTTAACCTTTCTGTGACTATTTATGCTAAATTTGTGACTATTTATTTTTGTATATTGACGCTAAATTCCTTTTTGTTCAATCAAAAATTTGGAACTGTGTCAAATAATGAATCATGTACTGCGAATTCATACAAACTAAGGTTTAAACTGAGTAAAAAGTCAGCGTAACTGCGCTGACGGTGACATTGTCAGAAGGTTAGTATAGGCACTGGTTGATATAGACGACTTGGTTTATATAGAGGTTGTAGTGTACACCTGTAATTCTTGACGCACGTGATGAGATGTATGAGTGATGAAGTGAGCAAGATGTTGCGGGGAAGTTTGAGTCGTGATGTGTCGTATTATGTGCGTACCATATTGTTGATCGGCACTGTTGTTATTGGCGCAGTTGTCGCGTTATATCATGTTTTGGGTGGCCATCAGGTTCATCAACAAGATCTCAAAAAGAAAATCTATGGCCATTGGGTAGAGCAGCACGTTGCCCCCTACGTGTCGGATTCCTATACCATTAAACCCGAAGGCATTTACCGAGATGGACGTATTCTGACGTCCAATTTCAATTTTAATGGCACTGAATTGGCGTTCGAAATTGGGGGCATTGAACATGAATTCATCGTGGTTTCTGAAAGTTTCAATAGAATGCGCCGGCTTCGGCCTGAACATTATGAATCCATATTTTTAAATACCTCACCTCCTGTTGTCTTAAATTCAAGCAATTAGGTATCTCAATAGGGTGACTAATGTTGCTGATGGCAGCATATTTTGCCATGCTGATAGAAATCATTTTGTCTGGATGTCTTTGTGTTTAAAAAAATTCTTTTCTTCGGTATCGCGTTGGTTCTTGTTGGGTGTGCTGCACCAAAAGAACGCGGTCAGCAATATCTTGATGGTGAGTTCTCATCGCCATTGAATCAAACGGCTCAAATTGAGTCGAATAAGCCCCGAAACTTTCTGGCGTTTGAGGCTCAGGCAAAGGTCGTTTTATCTCAATCGCCTTCGATGGCCAGCACCTATCAATCTTTGTATGAGCAGCTTTCTGCTTGGGTACTGAATAGTGGTGAGTTAAGTGATCTCGCCAATTATGGTATTCAGTCTGCTCAGCTCGGTGGCGGCGACAACAAAGGCAATGTGTTATTTACTGGCTACTTTTCTCCTGTTATAGAGCTTAGACACCAGCCTAACGATACGTTTCGCTACCCCGTTTACAAAATGCCAGAGTGTGACGACCAGTGTCCAACTCGTGCAGACATCAACGATGGCGCATTAAATGGGTTAGGGTTGGAACTCGGTTACGCGGCGAATAGGATTGACCCGTTTATTATGGAAGTGCAGGGCAGTGGCTTTGTGCATTTTGAAGACGATGACACGTTAGAATACTTTGCCTACAGTGGCAAAAACGGTCACCCGTATGTGAGTATTGGTAAAGTTTTGATTGAGCGAAACCAAGTCCCTCGCGAGAAAATGTCGTTAAAAGCCATTAAAGAATGGGTGTTGTCACAAGAAGAAAACGTGGTTCGCGAGCTTTTGGAGCAAAACCCCTCTTACGTTTTCTTTGAGCCTAGGCAAGCGGCTCCGGTGACGGGAACAGCTGGCATTCCGCTGTTACCCATGGCGTCTGTCGCGGGAGACAGGCGTTTGTTCCCAATGGGCACGCCTATTTTGGCGGAAGTGCCGCTACTCAATGCGGATGGTACGTTCAGCGGTGTACATGAGCTGAGGCTGCTGATTGTATTGGATACGGGGGGAGCAGTAAAACAGAACCACCTCGATCTCTATCATGGCATGGGACCAAGAGCTGGAACGCAGGCTGGTCATTATCGGCATTTTGGCCGAGTGTGGAAGCTAGGGCTGGAAGCGTCCCCCACACAATCACCCTGGGAGTTGCCTCCTGAAAAGCGCGATTAAACGGGTAGGCTAGACTTTTTTATGAAGAGTGCGTATAAATCGCACTCTTTCTTTTTGAACTCAATTTTTGCACAAGGTCATAACATGCAAGACAACCTTCCCCCAGCATCCGAGCAGTACGATCAGCGATTTGGTGGCACAAGGCGGTTATACGGACACTCTGAAGTGGACATACTTCGGGCGTCTCATGTTTGTGTGGTCGGTATTGGTGGTGTCGGTTCATGGGCAGTAGAAGCCCTTGCCCGAACGGGTATCGGCGAGCTGACATTGATTGATATGGATGATGTATGTGTCACCAATATCAACCGTCAAATTCATGCCTTAAATGGCACCGTCGGTCAAAGCAAGATTGAAGTCATGGCGGAAAGGGTCAAATTGATTAACCCTGAATGCAAGGTGAACTTAATTGATGATTTTATTTCACCGGATAACCTAAAAGAATACATCACTAAAGACTTTGATTATGTACTGGATGCGATCGACAGTGTTAAGGCTAAGGCGGCATTGTTGGCGTATTGCCGTAGCAATAAGATCAAAGTGGTGACAACCGGCGGTGCGGGCGGGCAAGTTGACCCAACACAAATTCAGGTTGCGGATTTAACCAAAACCATTCAAGACCCGCTTGCGAAGAAGATCAAAGACACGCTCCGTCGCCATCACAATTTCCCTAAAAATCCGCAGCGTAAGTTTGGGATTGAGTGCGTATTCTCCACTGAGCAACTGAAATACCCACAAGCAGACGGCAGCGTTTGTGCCACGAAATCGACAGCAGAAGGTCCGAAGCGCATGGATTGTGCCAGTGGCTTTGGCGCGACAACCGTGGTGACTGCCACTTTTGGTTTTGTGGCAGTTTCTCGCGTAGTAGAAAAGCTTCTTCTGCGTGGGATGAGGTGAGTCTTTTTCAACGAACTGTCATTGCCCGACCATAGCGTTGCCCGACCATAGTGTTGGGCTTTTTTATGTCTGTACGCTAGGCGCATCCATTGATGAAAATAGGTATAATCCCACTCAGTTAATTTCTAGGCATCAATTAAGACAATGAGCAACTTTCCTTCCTCCCCATTTGGAACTGATCTTTCTAGTGACGACATTGCAGACACCATGCAACGTTTTACAAGTTGGGAGGATCGCTATCGACAGGTGATTCAATGGGGTAAGAAGCTCCCCGTAATGCCAGACGTGTTGAAGTCCAATACCGTGACAATTTCTGGATGCGAAAGCCAAGTGTGGCTTGTTTCGGAAAAACGGGGTGAGCACTGGTATTTTTGTGCTGACTCAGATGCCAGAATCGTCCGTGGTTTAATTGCCCTTGTGCTGGCGGCTTATGACGGCAAAACGTCGGAGCAGATTGCGCAGTTTGATATAGAAGACTATTTTGAAAAAACGGGTCTTATCGCGCATTTAAGCCCGTCGCGAGGCAATGGCCTAAAAGCTATTGTGGATCACATTCGGCTCTCTACCCAATAGCCTCTTCTCCACTCAATAGTCCCTCTACCCAGTGGTAAATCAGCTCAAGGTGCTAGGTGTTGCGGTTTCACTGTGTCTTGATGTTATTCAGATATGTCACTATCAGAAAAGTGTAGATCAATGTCTGAGTTGCTCATTCTGAAATGTGCTATTGGTCTACTTTTTAGCAATGCTTTTCTGGCTTTTTTCAACATCATATCAATTGAATTCTCTTATTTGTCTTTTAAATCAAAACACTAGGGGGTGTTGGGTTTATTTCTTCTTCTGAGTGGTGTTGAAAACGTATGATTCATGTCTGTACAAAAAATCTCCATTTGATAAGGTTGTTAATGTTTGTATATAAAATGGAGTTTTAAATATGAATGTTAGCTATTTGAGAGTCTTTGCACTGACATCGATTTTATCACCCTTTGGGGTGATGAGTGGACCAGTCGCAATTCAAGGTGGCGAGCTTGCGATAGACAAAATTCAGTGGGTTAAGCGATCTAACATCGTTTACCAAAACCAACCTTCAGCCATAGATTTCGCTCCAATAGGGAATGGAACCGTTGGGGGATCTGTTTGGTGGAAAGATGGGTATGGGATGCACGTGCAAGTCCAACATACGAATCAAATCCTAGGGAATCGAAGTAATGGAGTTTTGTCGTTTCCAGATTTGGAGAACATGGATGGTAGCGCCCTTACACCTTTTCAGGCTTCTTTAGACTTGGCTGATGGCGTGTTTACTGCAAACGATGGAGCGGTGACAGTAAGAGTTTACGCCGACAAAACGAAAGATGCGATCATCGTTGATATGAGTGGCCTTTCCGCCAATCAAACTCAACGATTAAACCTTAATCTTTGGCCCGGTAGGGCACCGACCTGGGTAAACGATGCTCAAAATGGGGTGTTTGGGTTTACCGAAGGGCTAAGTGATCCACTCAATCCTACTTTTAGAGGAGGCATGGTAACGGCGATACAATCTACTGGAACGAGTATAACGAAAGCATCAATCTCTGATGGCATTCAACAAACGGTTTCAGCGGATGCGGATGGCAATTTGAGGGTGATATTTTCTGCCACTGAGTGGGAAAGTATGGCATTCAGTGACACCGGTGTTGCTGAACTTGCAACCGCTCATAATGGCATGTTGAGAGAGGCTAACTTACTACAAAATGCGAAATCGGAGTGGCATAACCGATGGGCAAACGTGATGCCTATCAGGATCGACGTGGATCGAAATGATACGTCTAAGCCAGAAGCGCTTTTTGAATCGGCGCGTACACTTAACCTCTATTACAGTTCGATCGGTGCGCAAGGGCAATACCCCATTACTCAAGGCGGTCGCTCTCGGCTAATTGGTCCGGGAAAAGAGGCAAACCGACAATGGAACTACTACTACGGTGGTGATTGGAATTTCAACTCACGAAATCAGTATTACACGATGTTGGCGTCCGGTCAGGCTCACTTAATGAAGCCTTATTTTGAGTGGTATACAGGCAATTTATCGAAGTCTGAAGAGAATACTCGAGATAATTTCCCTTCAACGGTGGAGGGGGTGTGTATCACAGACAATAATCGTTACGACAAACACAACTATTATGTATCCATTTCTGGTAACGATTTGGGGGATGGCACTGAGCATATTGGGGTTGAATACTGCAACCCAAATTCCCATTGGTATACAACAAACCAATACGAAACGGGAGCCGCTGTCGCCTTAACCTTGTTTCAGTATGCGGATTTGACTGGGGATACGGCGTACTTAGAATCCAAAGCAGAGTTTATTCGTAAAGTGACCTTGTTTATGGCCACCGTCGGAGAGGTGGATTCAACGACGGGTAAGTACACGGTAAAAGGCAATACATTTGAGAATTGGTTTTACACTCAAAACCCTTCTTTGATTGTCGCATCCATGAAAGCATTGTTTCCTAAAGTGAGGGCTTGGGCCCAAAATAAAGTGGATAGCAATAGCGATGGAAAGGGCGATTACGCAGCCCTTATCCGCAAAATCGATTCTGTAACGCCATACATGCCTTCTTTACCTATAACAAACAAAAATCACGGGTCAGACAATGCTTATTGGAGACAATCGGATCCGAACATCAGTAAAACAGATAGCAACGCGATTCTTGCGTGGACAGAGAATAAGTTAAACAGTGGGCTCAGTAACTTCCAGAATCCGGAAATGGAGGCCGTTTGGCCATACAATCTATTTGGTGTAGGAAAGCCAGATTTGGCTCTTGCCCAACGGTCATATAATTACCAGTACTTCCCAAATCGATACGAATGGAATTTCGACGCGACTTGGGCTGCGCGTCTTGGGTTGAAAGACAAAGTAGCAGATTCATTACTCTACTCATTAAAACATCATATTTATGGTGGAGCTCAGCTGACGAATGGATTTTCCAGTGGTGGGCACCCGGACTTTGGACCGGACAATGGGCATGGACAAATAGAAATGCTCGGCAATATGTCTCACGGAATTCAAGAGTCTATTGTGCAATATTATGACGGTGTGCTTCGATTGGGTGTTGGGCTGCCAAATACTTGGACGTTACAAGGTGCTGCAAAGATAGCTGGGCAACATATTGTGGCGGCGGATTTTCAAAGTGGTGAGTTGAAAGCGGCAGCAATAACCGCAGGTAGCTCAGGTAACTTGAAAATCAGTAACCCTTGGCAATCCATGAAAATTGTGGATTCTAACGGCAATGTGATTGCAAATAGCACCAATCGAGAAGTGGACATAACCCTTGTGTCTGGAAGGCGTTATACGATTGAAAACAATGATGAGCCCATTTCCACACTGGGTATACGAAGCATTGTTGATCAAGCCAATACCAGTCCTATCGTGTATGTTGGACAGGGCTTTACTCGGACATTAGGTGTCGTCTCTGATCCCGTTTCCGGGCAACCTGAAAACCTCGTCGCAACGCCTAAAGGTGGGTCAAAAATCTTACTGAACTGGGAAGACAAGGTAACCAATGAAACCGCTTTTGATGTCTGGCGAGATGGGGTGAAAATTGCCTCGCTGGCAGCCAATAGCACATCGTATCTGGACGAATCTGCGCCCGAAGGCAGACTGGTTAACTACCAAATTCAGTCGATACCAAACCAAACTGCGTCTGCGGTAGTATCGGTTCAAACCGTTGCTTTAAGGTTCAATGCTCCGTCGGCTTTTACTGCCAATCCGCTATCGGGAGATCACATGCGATTGACGTGGGATATAGGTGAGTACGGTGTTGTGTACGATAGAGTGGATGTCTACCGAAATGGGAATCAAATTGGTTCGGCTGCGAATGGGCAAAATTTTTATGATGATTTGAATGCCGGTCAATGTACGCTCACTTCTCCTTGTAATTATCAACTCAGGGCGTTTTACAACGCAGATTATAAGGATTCTGCCATTCTGTACGGCGTAGTCTATGGTCATCCTGTTTCGACTCAAGATCTTACCGGAAAAGTCGGGGCGAATTTTATTGAATTAAAATGGTCGGTGCCCGAAAACAGTGGGACAGTCGCGGTAACGGAAATATGGCGCAATGGTGGGCTGATAGATAGTATCCATGGTTCTAGCACTGTGTATTATGATAGGGATGTTTCCGTAGGTGGAGGCTACAACTATCAGATACGGTTTAAAAATGGATTGGGAAACAGTTCATCTAACCTACTGCAAGGGATCAAGTTCCAAGCGCCAGCAACCATCACAAATTTGGCGGTTCAGTCCAGTGTGGGTGGGCTAGCATTGAGTTGGACTCTACCTAATACTGGTGGTCTGGCCGATTCGTACCAAGTGTGGCGTTCTGGAGGTAAAATTGCGAGTATTGATGGTGATTTGACGAGTTATATTGATAGTACGGCGTCAGCGGGCTCAAGATACGATTATCAGCTAGTTGCTGTCAATGCGCTTGGTACATCAACTTCAAATGTGACTTCTTTCTAGCAAGATATTGAGTTGAGTGCGTCACAATATAAGAAAGCCAACCCAGTTTTATTTTAGGGTTGGCTTTATTGAATGAGCGTCATACTTAAATTGAGTCAGAAACAGGACTTCGTAGAGGCTATCTCGCTGCACTATTGCACTATTGCACTATTGCGCTATTGCGTGAGTACCCAAGGCTTCAGCTGGTCGTTTCACGTTTGATGCCTTTACAACAGCTCTAGTGCTTTCTCGACAGCTTTCACCAGCCTTTCTACCTCTTCTTCCGTATTGTAAATCCCAAACGAGACTCTGACGGTGCCTGACACGCCGAAGGCATCCATGAGTGGATGGGCGCAATGATGACCAGCGCGTACAGCGATGCCTTGCTGGTCTAAAAGAGTGGCGATGTCTTGGTGGTGAATGCCATCAGCAACAAACGTCAGCACGCTCGCGTTAGGCTGATAGCCAAGCAGCGTAATGTCGTCCATTTGGTTAAGTTGTTCAGCTGCGAGTGCTTGTAAACGGTGGATGTGCGATTCTATTTCTTTAAGAGGAAACGAACGATACCAGTTGATGGCGACGCCTAATGCAATGGCTCCCGCGACGTTTGGTGTGCCAGCTTCGAATTTTCCTGGAAGTTCGGAAAATGTGGTGCCGCTGAAACTCACGCGTTCCACCATTTTGCCACCGCCATGCCATGGGGGCATGGATTGCAGTAAATCGAACTTCCCGTACAACACGCCAATCCCTGCTGGTGCGTATAATTTATGACCAGAAAAGACATAGAAATCGGCATCCAGTGTTTTAACGTCTACGGATTCATGAACAATGCCTTGAGCCCCATCGATGACACTGATCGCGCCAACTTGGCGGCTGAGCGTTATGATCTGTTCAATCGGTTGACGGTGTCCTGTTACGTTCGTCATATG
The DNA here is from genome assembly GCF_014694455.1 of Vibrio sp. S9_S30. GTDB lineage: Bacteria > Pseudomonadota > Gammaproteobacteria > Enterobacterales > Vibrionaceae > Vibrio. The sequence goes on from NZ_JAAUWT010000001.1 coordinate 446,636, forward strand.
CGCGACAGCGACGATCTTCACGTTGCGAGATAACCGATCCTTAAATGCCACCATATCGAGTTCGCCCAACGGCGTCATTGGGATTTTAACGATATTTGCCCCCGTCTGCTCTGCCACAATTTGCCAAGGAACAATGTTCGCGTGGTGTTCCATTTCACCAATCAAAATCTCATCCCCCGCCTGAAGCGTGCTTCGAGCATAAGTTTGCGCGATCAAGTTTAACGCTTCTGTGGCGCCTCGGGTCCAAATGACCTCTTTCGGTTGCGCACCTATAAAGTGGGCAACCGTCTCTCTGGCTTCTTCAAACAGAGAAGTGGCCTTGGCGGTTAAAGAATGGCTCCCGCGATGCACGTTGGCATTTTGCTGGCTGTAATATTGTTGAATGGCGTCGATCACCACTTGCGGTTTCTGAGTGGTTGCGGCGCTATCCAGATAGACCAAAGGGGGCTGATTGGCATCTTGTGTCAGCGCAGGAAATTGTGAACGTACGTCGGCTAAAGGCATACTTTATTTACCCATCTCATGGTAGTGAAGGTTAGGTAAGGTCACCATGGGCTCGGCAACTTGCCACGCGTGGGGTTTGCCTGAAAGCTGAATTACGATTTCCATCGCAAATTCTAATGCGCTACCTGGCCCTTGGCTGGTGATGAGTTTGTGATTGATATCCGTGACAACGCGTTTTACGCGCCATTGCGCTTTGGGGATCTTATCCTCGAAGCTTGGGTGGCAGGTCATGATGGCTTTAGGGTAAAGATCGTGGGCTTGCAAAACGAGCGCAGGGCTTGCGCATATCGCCGCCATCCAGCGGGCTTCGTAACTATGTTGTTTCAAGATCTCTGTGAGTAATGTGCTGTCTCGAAAGACTTCGGCTCCCGGCACGCCACCAGGCAGCGCGATAACATCAAACTGCTCATCGGCAACCTCGACCAGTCTGCAATCCGCGGTGAGTGTGACCCCGCGAGAGGCTTTCATGGTAAGTGATCCTTCTGGGTCGACACTGGCAACCGTCACGTCATAACCCGCACGAACCATAATATCAATAATGGTTACGGCTTCCATTTCTTCTGTACCCGAAGCGATAGGGACCAGTATTTTATAGCTCATGATGAAATCCAGCTTTTTTCGATGGTTAAAATGGCATCCAGTAACGCTTGATTAGCTGGTACTGGAATACGATGACGAGCAGCAACTTGAATAAGGTAGCCAGTGATAAATTCTATCTCAGTTTTCCGTTGGTGAAACACATCTTGCTGCATTGACGAGTGGTTTTTGGCTGTAGCATGAATAACCGTGCTGATTTTCTCTCTCAACGCTCCAAAGTCAGCCGCGAAACCTTCGTGGCGCATCACGCAGACAAGCTCTTGAGTCACGTTATCCAATGTGGCGCTGAATTTGGGCAGGGCAAGATCGCCATTCAGGCATTGATGAATGCCCGTTAATGGGTTGATGGCACAATTGATGGCTAATTTATCCCAAAGGGCTTGATGGATATTGGGGTTCCACTTGACGTCGGGAAGGGCGTGATGAAGCACCTCTTCCAAAAACTCGCATTTCCCACCTTTGGAATTGAAACCACCAATCTGAGTCTGACCCACCCCCGTGTGCATGACTTGACTGGTATTGGGCTTGTAAGCCGCTTGAGTGGTGGTGCCCACAACGATAGGAAAGGCATCGATGTTGGACTTCAGTGTGTCAATAGCGCCCATTCCATTGTGCAGAAACAATAAGATAGTATCCGGGTGCAGGTGAGGCAAAATCGGGAGTAAGGCAGTTTGTACTTGCCACGCTTTCACTGTGATCAAGATGACATCCCCCTTTTCTAAGGTACTGAGCTTATTCGCTTCAAAGGTGATTGGGGCTTTATCGTCTAGAGACAGATCTTGTTGCTTGTGATTATGACGAGTCCAGAGAGAAACATGATGTCCAGCTGTTGCTAGCGACGTTGCCCAAAGTGAACCAACGGCACCGGGACCTAATATGACGATATTCAAACCTAGAAGCCTTATCAGAGATGATTGGAGCAAGGATAGCGACAGGGCTGAAAGATGCAATACAAAGTCGACATAAACAGGAGAAGTCAACGCAAGTAGCGCTTATTGAAACGAGTCGTGTAAGAGGATATTGGGGGGAATGGCGTTTCAATAGCGCCATGTTATCTCGCGAGGTATTTTGGGGCTGAAACCTCCGGAGTTTCGTATTTTCTGAGTGAATGAATATGAATTGTGATCGCGATGGGAGGGGCTTTCGTAAAGTCAGAATATAAAGAGAAAGGAAAATGAGCATGTCATTAATTACCAAATTATTTCCTTTAAGTTCCGTTGTTCTACCAGAAGGAAAAATGAGCTTGAGAATATTCGAGCCTCGATACAAGAGGTTGGTCAAAGAATGTTGTCAACAAAATGTGGGGTTTGGCATTTGCCTCATGTCAGATCGTGCTGAAGCCTCTCCTCATAATGTGTCTGAAATTGGTACTTTAGTCGAAATCGTTGACTTTGAAACATTAGAAGACGGTCTGTTAGGGATCACGGTTTACGGCAAGCAAAGAATTCGAGTGAAAAGAGTGTGGTCCGAAGCTGACGGGTTACGAGTCGGAGAAGTGGAACACCTCCCTAATTGGCAAACAGTGCCGTTTGTCCAAGAGACCGAGCACGTTTCGAAACAACTCAGGCATGTTTATAGCCAGTTTCCTCAAGTTAAAAACCTGTACGACCAATGCTTTTTTGATGATGCGACATGGGTGAGCCAGAGATGGCTTGAATTGCTGCCTATCAATCAAACGAAATTTGATCTTCTCGTCTCTCAGGATTCTTGCAATGCGGTATTGGATTTTCTGTCGGGAGTCATCGATAGAGGTCACTTGACCGAAAAAAGATAAATAGTTCCGAAAAAGTGATCGATCCTTTGGTGTGCTCGTATATGCTTTTCATAGGAAGAAAACATAATGTTCGTTGTTGGGGCAAACCTCAGCTCGATATTAAGGAACGATCATGAGCAAGACGCTGCAATCAGGCTCTGGATGTCAGCCCAAAGCCAAAGGAATCGACCGAGCACATTGGTCGGCTTGTATGGCTCGAATACAAAATGGAGACAAAGACGCGTATGCAGAGGTGTTTCGATTTTTTTCGCCGAGGCTTAGGGCATTCGTTGTTAAGCACGTGAGCAACGAGCACGTGGCGGTCGAGATCATTCAAGACACCATGGCAATGGTCTGGCAAAAAAGTCACCTTTTTGACCCTGACAAAAGCTCTCTCTCAACGTGGATTTACACGATTGCGAGGAATTTGAGTTTTGATTTATTAAGAAAGCAAAAAGGAAAAGAGCTTCACGTGCATTCTGAGGACATTTGGGCTAGCGATTACTGTCCTCCGGATCTTGTTGAGCACTATTCACCGGAACAAAATATGCTGAAAGAACAAGTCGTCCGATTTTTAGATGTACTACCTCAAAATCAAAAGGACGTTGTTAAAGCCGTCTATCTTGACGAGCTTCCACATCAGCAAGTTGCCGATATGTTTGATATCCCATTGGGAACCGTCAAATCGCGCTTGCGTCTTGCTGTAGAGAAGTTACGGCACTCAATGGAGGGGGATGCATTATGAACTGTCACCCAGAGATCGAACTGATCCACGCGTACGTGGATGGCACGATTGATCCTTGTCACGGCATCATGCTGGCAGCACATTTGGAAACGTGCAGCCAATGCCGGCAACATGTCCAGCGATTGGAAGCCGAAGCCGCCAATGACCTGTTTGAGCCTGAGAGCCTGGAAAAAGATTCAAGCGTTCCTAGTCTAGATTTGGATGCAATGCTATCAACCATTGTGGACATGAAGCAGCTTAAACCCGCTTCCGATGCTGAAGACGTTTCCTCTGTGCACATTGAGTTAAACGGTAAGCAGTTTGTTTTGCCCAAAGCGTTGAGAAATCAAGTATCGAGAATTGGTGAATGGCGCAGTTACGGTGGCAAGGTGTACAGCGCCGCAATTGAGCTTGAAGAAAATGAGGCGAAAATGAACCTACTTTACATTAAGGAAGGGGTTCAAGTTCCTCAGCATACCCATAAAGGCATCGAAACCACATTAGTGTTGCATGGAAGCTTCAGTGATGAAGATGGGCAATATGGTGAAGGCGACATCATGTCTCGCGATGCATCAGTGAAACACGCTCCGAAAACGTCGGAAACTCAGGATTGTTTGTGTTTGACCGTTTTGACAGAGCCGATGATATTCACTCAAGGTGTGGTCCGAGTCTTCAATTTGTTTGGGAGAGGGATGTACCCTTAAGTCTTTTCTTGCTATTGCATGCACTGTATGTCTTAGAACTGTTCAACGTTTTTAGAACGATGCAAAGTTCTTAGAACTATTCAGAGCTTAGAGCAATACAAATGAGAGAAAAAAGAGGCTCGTTTGAGCCTCTTTTTTAAGTTTTATTTTGCGGAAGGAGTATCTTCCGGCTCCGTCTGTTCCGCCTCTCTGCTCGCTTTGGCTAACAAATCGGTGAAGTGATGCCTTAGTGAGTAGAGCATAATCAAGCTTGGAATCACCATCAAAGCCGTTACGATGAAGAAAGTTGACCAATCGTTCAAGAAATCAACGAGTTCTCCACTGAAAGACGCCAGCGTCGTTCTTCCGAAATTACCCAGTGATGCCAGCAATGCGTATTGCGTGGCTGAGAACGCTTGACCCGTCATAGCCGTTAGGAAAGAGACAAATGCGACGGTTGAAAATGCCGTCGTGAAGTTATCGACAACAATGGTGGCGAAGAACAAAGTCTCACTTGGTCCGACTTTCGCTATCCAAGCAAACATCAAGTTACTTGCGGCCATGGCGATACCGCCAACCATTAAGCCGCGCACGATACCAAACTTCACATTGATCATGCTGCCCAAAATGGTGAACAAAATAGTAAAGCCCCAACCAATCAGCTTGGAGTAGTAGCCAATTTGTTCGTTACTGAAGCCGACTTCCTTATAAAACGTAATCGACATACGACCCAAGAAGGCTTCGCCAATTTTGAATAGGAAGACAAATAAAAGCAGGGTAATGGCAACTTGCACGCCGTTACGTTTGAAGAAGTCATAAAACGGCTCAATAACGGTCACGGTAAACCATGCAGCCACTGGAGAACCGACGACTTCGGAGTGACGTTCCTCGGCTTGTTTCTGAAGGGCATCCCGTTGAGTTTGTGGCTCACCTACCAATAACGTAAATAGGATCAGCACACCTACAATGATCGCCATGCCATAAAATACACCGTTCCAGCCAATACTGTCTGCATTGATAAAAGCCAAGTAGCCAGGAAGAGAATAACCTGTCCACCAACCTACGACGGCCATGGCTGATGCTTGAGGCAGCTTATTGGATTGTGATTTTGGGAAGGTATCGATTCGATAAGCGTCAATGGCGATGTCTTGTGTTGCTGAAGCGATAGCAATACCGAAGGCAATCATTGAGGTAACCATCAAGTTGGTTGCCGGATCAACCCCTGCTATAAACAAAGTACAAATCAATATTAGGGATTGGCACAGCAGTATCCAACTGCGTCTTTGCCCCAACCAAGCATGAAGAATGGGTAATTTTACGCGGTCGACTAAAGGTGCCCATAAAAAGTTAATAGCGTAAACCGCGAAAATAGAACCGAAGTAACCAATGGCAGCGCGTGTAAGCCCCGCATCTTTGAGCCAGCCAGACATGTTGGAGCCAATGAGTACCCAAGGAAAGCCGCTAGAGCAACCCAGCATAAAGACCCACAGCAAGCGTTTATCAAGGTAACTTCGGATGGTTTCCGTCCAAGTCATATTGCTTGACATAGAACACTCCTTGTATGAAAAGCGAAAGAAAACGCTAGCGTTTTGCCAGCGTTAATGTTGTTATTTTTGTAGCGTGACTTTTTTTATCACGATAGGTTCAACGGGAATATCTTGCATTCTGCCTATGGACTTGGTGGGTTTGGTGGCCATTTTTTGAACCACATCGAACCCCTTTGTCACCTTTCCAAAAACAGCATAGCCTGGGTTAGAAGACGAGTAATTCAGAAAATCGTTGTTTTGCAAGTTAATAAAGAACTGACGCGTGGCAGAATGAGGATCAGACGTACGTGCCATTGCGATAGTCGCTGTGTCATTTTTTAAACCATTGCTGGCTTCATTCTTGATAGCATCGTAAGTCGGCAAGCGCCCCATTTTTTCATCAAACCCACCGCCCTGGGCCATAAAACCAGCAATGACACGGTGAAATTGGGTGCCTTCATAGCTGCCATCTTCGATGTATCGAAGAAAGTTTTTGACTGTAATGGGCGCTTTTTCTTCGTTTAACTCAACAATGAATGAGCCAAGTGTTGTTTCGAACACAACGTTTTGCGCCCAAGTTGGTAGTGATAAAAGGCATACCAAAGATAAAATTAGGCTGCGCATTAGAATCTCTCCTTCATGTAGTTTAGAAGTTCTTTGTCGTTAGCGATTTCGGCGAGTACGAGATCGACTACATCATTGAGTACCAACTCAACATCGTCATTTGAAGCAGACAGAGAACCTGTTTTCGTCGCGGTACCGTTGTAAGATTTAACGAGTTTACCGCGCGGTGTTTCCGCTGTAACTTGAAGCGTTACTTTTGCGTTTAACTCATTTTTCATCAATGTGTTTGATACATTTACTAGAGCCTCTTGAACCTCAAGGCTAAGGGTATTGTTGCTATTTGCCACCATTTGGAAACCTTGAGAGACCAACTGTTGGTACATGGCTGTTTCGATGGCAATCCGCAAGTTTTGTTTAGTATGGATAGGCTGAGTGGTGCGGCGACCACTGTTAACTAACGCGACATATTGAGAAGTGCGTATGTCGCGGCTTTCTAGAGAGAAAGACAGTCCATTCACCAATTTTACGCTGCTCAAGGTGGGGGTCGGTGTGAGGTTTATTTGTTCTTCTTTTTGCGGAGAAGCACAAGCTGCTAACAGTATTACAGATGCAGCAAGTATCAATTTTCTCATGACGAATTCCTTAATTAAACATTCTCGCAGGACGTTTTCTATTTTTTAGTGGCTTGTAATATAACAAATTTACGATTCGATGCGACGAGCTTAACCTGTGATTTTCCAAATAAGCGTTCAAGTTTTATATCGTAGCCTAGGTGACGGTTCCCAATAACAAATAAATCCCCTCCACTGCTAAGAACATGCTTTGCATCACAGAACATTTGCCACGCAATGTGGTCTGTCACGGCTTGTTGTTGATGGAAGGGAGGGTTGCATAACACTAAGTAAGTACTCTCTTTTTCAAATCCATCAAGGCAATTATTGGCTATACACTGGATATTGCGATCTTCCCCCAGCGTTTCTGTGAGATTGCGCTTAGCCGATTCCACAGCCATGTAGCTTTCGTCCACACAGGTAATCGTCGCTTGGGGATTTAACTGTCCCGCTTTAACAGAAAGCACACCGTTGCCACAGCCAAGATCAATAATGTGCTTTAGTTGAGGGTTTTGAGGGATGTGCTCAAGCATAAAACGCGCACCCAAATCGAGCCCCTCACCGGAATACACGTTAGCGAGGTTGGTCAGTGAGAAGTTTTCTCCGTCCACTGCCCATTTTGTTTCAGGCTCTGCTTTATGGCTGACGGCAGAGTTCGGTGTCGAAAACACAAGTCGGTGCTTCTTCCATGCAAGAGAAGTCGTTGTTGTACCAAGGTGTTTTTCAAACAGCTTTAATGTGGATGTGTGTATTTCTTTAACTTTGTTCACCGCCACTATTTGGCAGTGCGAGGGTAACGCCGATCGCAATTGATTGAGCTGATACGTTAAAAATCGATTGATTTTGGGTATCTGCATTAGCACCAAATCTACGTCTGCTGGAATGTTTTCCAAGCTGGTCCGAAATTCAACTTTATTGCACTGATTTCGCTGTAGATTTTTTAGCGTACCATGGTGAGAAATGAATGAGTCCGTCATCATGGTAACGTGATGTTTTTCTGAAAACCAGCAAGATAGAGCACCGAAATGATCGTTTAATATCAGGATTTTTTTTCCGTCTGAAACGTTAAGCTCTTTTTCGACATAGTTAATTAGGTATTCATCGCCAGCATTCCATGCTTGAAGTGTTTCTTGTGCACGTTTGGGAAAACGATGCAGCGTTAAGGTTCGACCATCGATGTGTAGCTCGGTATTCATTGTGCTTGATTTCTAATGGGCTAAACGTGCATTGTCGCAGAAAGCGATAAATTCTAGAAACGAAAAGAAAAAGAAATCGGTTTGAACGTCTTCTTCGTTTTCCTCTCCTTCGACAGCCAACTTGGGCAGTCATCCAATCCGAGAATATGGGATATTGATAACAAGACCGTAACAGGCGATCATCAGTCAGGTATAATCTAATAAAAATGGAGCAAGGAACGAACATGATTCATGACATCATAGAAGAAAAATTGCGCAGTGCTTTTGAACCTAAGCATCTAGAAGTACTAAATGAAAGTTACATGCATAATGTCCCTAAAGGCTCTGAAAGCCACTTTAAAGTGATCATCGTCAGCCAAGCGTTTGAAAACTTGAGACTGATTGCTCGGCACCGCAAAGTTAATGGCGCATTGATAGAAGAATTAGAAAATCACATACACGCTCTCTCTATTCATACCTATACTGAATCAGAATGGTTGCAACAAACGGATGGCGCTCCAGAGAGCCCAATGTGTATGGGCGGAAGCAAACTGGGGTAAAGCTAGAGGCGGTGTTGCTGCTTTTTTAAGCAAATTGACGTTGAGTGAATGAATAGTAAAGAAGTGAATTGTTAAAAAAACATATAAATAAAAATGAATGGCTTAAGTCGATTTGTTTTTATGAAATATTAACATTTGTGCGACAGTTCAAACTTATTCACATTGATTAGCTAATCTATAACCAACACACAAAAAATTACCGATTTATCCAATGCGTGGTCATGGCATCATCTTCACAAAAGATGCTAGACTATCGCACCTGATAAAACTCGCTATTTTTTGTGACGAGTTAATTAATAGGATGTTGCGATTTTGGCCAGGGTGTCAGGCCAAAACCGGACACAAAGTGTCGTGTCTAACATTTACGCAATTAAAAGAATCTTTTTCCCGATAAAGTAGTGCAAGTGCGTATGATTACAATAAAGAAGGGTTTGGATATTCCAATTTCTGGAGTACCCTCCCAGGTGATAAGTGATGGCAAGCCCATCAATAAAGTCGCCTTGCTTGGCGAAGAGTACGTTGGAATGCGTCCTACGATGCATGTTCGCGTAGGCGATGAAGTGAAGAAAGGTCAGGCTCTTTTTGAAGACAAAAAGAACCCCGGTGTGTTATTTACTTCTCCAGCAAGTGGTAAAGTCATTGAAGTTAACCGAGGCGCAAAGCGCGTTCTTCAATCGGTAGTGATTGAAGTGTCTGGTGATGAGAAAGTGACTTTCGACAGTTACACAGCGGATAAACTGGTGAGCCTTGAGCGCGACGCGATCAAAACTCAACTGGTTAACTCTGGTGTGTGGACTGCACTTCGTACTCGTCCGTTCAGTAAGGTTCCCGCGATCGAGTCTTCAACTCAAGCTATCTTTGTCACTGCAATGGATACCAATCCATTGTCGGCAGATGCTGGAGTGATCATTAATGAGCAATCGGATGCTTTCATAGCTGGCTTAGACGTTCTTTCACGTCTAACGGAAGGTAAAGTATACGTATGTAAGAATGGCGAAAGCCTTCCTCGCTCATCTCAATCAAATGTTGAAGAACATGTGTTTGATGGACCACACCCTGCGGGGCTTGCTGGTACACACATGCACTTCCTTTACCCAGTTAACGAAGAACACGTTGCATGGAGCATCAACTATCAAGATGTGATTGCAGTGGGTCATCTTTTCCTTTCTGGTGAACTTTACACTGACCGTGTTGTGTCTCTAGCCGGCCCTGTGGTGAATAACCCGCGTCTGGTTCGTACAAGAATAGGTGCAAACTTGGAACAGCTTACCGATGGTGAGATGATGCCTGGTGATGTACGTATTATTTCTGGCTCTGTGCTAGCGGGGACTCAAGCGAAAGGGGCTCATGCCTACCTTGGTCGTTACCATCTTCAAGTGTCTGCACTTCGTGAAGGCTATGAAAAAGAGTTATTTGGCTGGGCGTTGCCAGGTAAGAACAAATACTCTATTACTCGCGCATATCTTGGTCACCTGTTCTCAGGGCGTCTATTTAACATGACAACAACGACCAACGGTAGTGATCGTTCTATGGTGCCAATCGGTAACTATGAGAAAGTGCTGCCTCTGGATATGGAACCAACTCTGCTGCTTCGTGATCTATGTGCCGGCGATACTGACAGTGCTCAGTCACTGGGTGCGCTTGAGCTAGACGAAGAAGATTTAGCGCTGTGTACGTTTGTGTGCCCAGGCAAATACGAATATGGCGAGTTGCTTCGTGAATGTCTAGACAAGATCGAGAAGGAAGGTTAAGTCATGGCTCTAAAGAAGTTTCTTGAAGATATAGAGCACCATTTTGAACCCGGCGGTAAACATGAAAAATGGTTTGCACTGTATGAAGCGGTAGCAACAGTATTCTACACGCCTGGTTTGGTGACAAAGCGTGGTTCACACGTTCGCGATAGCGTTGACTTAAAGCGCATCATGATCATGGTTTGGTTTGCGACATTCCCAGCAATTTTCTGGGGTATGTATAACGCAGGTAACCAAGCAATTATGGGTCTTAATCATCTTTACCAAGGTGCAGAGTTCGCCAGTGTTGTGGCGGGCAATTGGCACTATTGGCTAACAGAGATGATTGCCGGACCGCTCTCCCTTGAAGCAGGGTGGGGAACCAAGATGATTCTTGGTGCGACCTACTTCTTGCCAATCTACCTGACGGTATTCGTTGTCGGTGGCTTCTGGGAAGTTCTATTCTGTATGGTTCGTAAGCACGAAGTAAACGAAGGTTTCTTTGTTACCTCCATCTTGTTTGCGCTAATCGTTCCGCCAACACTTCCTCTTTGGCAAGCTGCTCTGGGTATTACCTTTGGTGTTGTCGTGGCGAAAGAAATCTTTGGTGGTACGGGGCGTAACTTCTTGAACCCGGCGCTTGCTGGTCGTGCTTTCCTATTCTTCGCCTACCCAGCACAAATCTCTGGTGATGTTGTTTGGACTGCGGCAGATGGTTTCTCGGGTGCAACGGCTCTTAGCCAGTGGGCACAAGGTGGTAACGGTGCACTAGTGAACACAATCACTGGTGAAGCGATCACTTGGATGGATGCTTTCCTAGGTAATATCCCCGGCTCAATTGGTGAAGTGTCGACTCTGGCATTGATGATTGGTGCGGCGTTTATTGTCTATATTGGTGTCGCTTCGTGGCGAATCATCGGTGGTGTTTTATTGGGTATGGTGGCAACGTCATTCCTGTTCAACGTCATTGGTTCTGACACGAACCCATTGTTCAACATGCCGTGGCACTGGCACCTTGTTTTGGGTGGGTTTGCATTTGGTATGTTCTTCATGGCAACCGACCCCGTATCTGCTTCCTTTACTGATAAAGGTAAGTGGGCTTACGGTTTATTGATTGGCGCAATGTGTGTGATGATTCGTGTGGTTAACCCAGCCTACCCAGAGGGTATGATGTTGGCGATTCTATTCGCGAACCTATTCGCACCTCTGTTCGACCACGTTGTGATCGAGAAGAACATCAAGCGGAGAAAAGCACGTTATGGCAAGTAGTAACGATAGCATTAAAAAGACGCTGGGTGTTGTTGTCGGATTGAGCTTGGTTTGTTCAATCGTCGTATCAACAGCAGCTGTGGGTCTACGTGGTCAACAGAAGGCGAATGCTGTTTTAGATAAGCAAAGCAAAATTGTTGAAGTTGCGGGCTATGAAGCAAGCAGCCCAGCTGAAGTTCGTTCATTGTTTGGTGAAAAGATCGAACCTCGTTTGGTCAACTTCAGCACGGGTGAATACGTTCAGGAAACGGAAGACGGTTTAACGGCTTCTAATTACGATCAGCGTAAAGCCTCTAAAGACCCATCTCAGTCGATTAAACTGGCACCTGAAGACGACAAAGCAAAAATTCTTCGTCGTGCAAATACAGGTATTGTTTACCTAGTTAAAGATGGCAATGACTTTTCTAAAGTGATCATCCCTGTCCATGGAACAGGTCTATGGTCAATGATGTACGCGTTTGTTGCAGTTGAAACAGACGGTAACACAGTGTCAGGTATTACTTACTACGAGCAAGGTGAAACGCCTGGACTTGGTGGTGAGGTTGAAAACCCAACTTGGCGTGCACAGTGGGCAGGTAAGAAACTGTTTGATGAAAACCACCAACCCGCTCTCAAGGTTGTGAAAGGGGGGGCTCCATCCGGTTCTGAACATGGTATTGACGGTCTGTCGGGTGCGACACTAACTAGTAACGGTGTTCAAAACACATTTGACTTCTGGTTAGGAGATATGGGCTTTGGACCATTCCTAGCAAAAGTTCGTGACGGAGGTTTGAACTAATGTCTAGTGCAAAAGAGATTAAAAAAAGTGTCTTAGCGCCAGTTTTGGATAATAACCCAATCGCGCTTCAGGTACTGGGTGTGTGTTCTGCACTGGCAGTAACCACTAAACTGGAAACAGCGTTTGTAATGACTCTGGCGGTTATGTTTGTAACGGCATTGTCAAACTTCTTTGTTTCTCTTATCCGTAACCACATTCCAAACAGTGTTCGTATTATCGTACAGATGGCGATCATTGCTTCATTGGTTATCGTGGTAGACCAAATCCTAAAAGCTTACTTATACGATATCTCTAAGCAGCTATCTGTATTCGTTGGTCTGATCATTACAAACTGTATTGTAATGGGTCGAGCAGAAGCATTTGCGATGAAATCTGCCCCTTTACCGTCTCTAATTGATGGTATTGGTAACGGGCTTGGCTACGGTTTTGTGCTGATTACTGTTGGCTTCTTCCGCGAGCTATTCGGGAGCGGTAAGTTATTTGGTATGGAAGTACTTCCGCTAGTGAGTAACGGCGGTTGGTATCAACCAAACGGTTTGATGCTTCTGGCACCATCCGCATTCTTCTTGATCGGTTTCCTAATCTGGACGATCCGTACGTTCAAACCAGAACAAGTAGAAGCGAAGGAGTAAGGTTGTCATGGAACATTATATTAGTCTGCTAGTTAAATCGATTTTCATCGAAAACATGGCACTGTCTTTCTTCTTGGGTATGTGTACATTCTTGGCGGTATCGAAGAAAGTTAAGACATCTTTTGGCTTAGGTGTCGCTGTTGTCGTTGTACTGACTATCGCAGTACCTGTAAACAACTTGGTTTACAACCTTGTGCTTAAAGAGAATGCTCTGGTTGAAGGTGTTGACCTGAGCTTCCTGAACTTCATTACCTTCATTGGTGTCATCGCAGCATTAGTACAGATTCTAGAGATGGTTCTTGACCGTTTCTTCCCGCCTCTGTACAACGCATTGGGTATTTTCCTTCCGTTGATCACAGTGAACTGTGCCATCTTCGGTGGTGTATCTTTCATGGTGCAGCGTGATTACAACTTTGCTGAGTCCGTCGTTTACGGTTTCGGTTCTGGTGTGGGTTGGATGCTTGCTATCGTCGCGTTAGCAGGTATTCGTGAGAAGATGAAGTACTCCGACGTTCCTCCAGGTTTACGTGGTCTTGGTATCACATTTATCTCTGTAGGTCTGATGGCACTGGGTTTCATGTCATTCTCTGGTGTTCAACTGTAAGGCATAAGGAATAGTCAATGGACATTATTCTTGGTGTAGTGATGTTTACACTGATTGTTCTAGCCCTAGTTTTGGTTATTTTATTTGCCAAATCTAAGCTAGTACCAACAGGTGACATTACCATTTCCGTAAATGGCGATCCTGCAAAAGCGATCGTTTCTCAACCAGGTAGCAAGTTGCTAAGTGCTCTTGCTGGTGCTGGTGTATTCGTTTCATCTGCTTGTGGTGGCGGTGGCTCTTGTGGTCAGTGTCGTGTGAAAGTGAAATCTGGTGGTGGCGATATTCTGCCAACAGAACTTGACCACATTACGAAAGGTGAAGCCCGTGAAGGTGAGCGTTTAGCTTGTCAGGTGGCAGTGAAAACTGACATGGACATCGAGCTTCCTGAAGAAATCTTCGGCGTTAAAAAGTGGGAATGTACGGTTATCTCTAACGATAACAAAGCGACATTCATCAAAGAACTTAAGATTCAGATCCCAGATGGCGAATCTGTCCCTTTCCGTGCTGGTGGTTACATTCAAATCGAAGCGCCAGTTCACCACGTGAAATACGCTGACTACGATATTCCTGATGAATATCGTGAAGACTGGGACAAGTTCAACCTGTTCCGCTATGAGTCTAAAGTGAACGAAGAAACCATTCGCGCTTACTCAATGGCGAACTACCCTGAAGAAGAAGGCATTATTATGCTGAATGTGCGTATCGCTACGCCGCCGCCTAATAATCCTGATGTGCCACCTGGTATCATGTCTTCGTACATCTGGTCTCTTAAAGAAGGTGACAAGTGTACGATCTCTGGTCCATTTGGTGAATTCTTCGCGAAAGATACCGATGCTGAAATGGTCTTCGTTGGTGGTGGTGCGGGTATGGCGCCAATGCGTTCGCATATCTTCGATCAGCTTAAGCGTTTGAACTCTAGCCGTAAGATGTCGTTCTGGTACGGTGCGCGTTCTAAGCGAGAGATGTTCTACGTAGAAGATTTTGACGGTCTGCAATCTGAAAACGATAACTTCGTTTGGCACTGTGCTCTGTCGGATCCAATGCCAGAAGATAACTGGGAAGGTTACACAGGCTTCATCCACAACGTATTGTACGAAAACTACCTGAAGGATCATGATGCGCCTGAAGATTGCGAGTACTACATGTGTGGTCCACCAATGATGAACGCGGCTGTGATCGGCATGCTGAAAGATCTTGGTGTTGAAGACGAAAACATCCTATTGGATGACTTCGGTGGCTAAATCCATCTAAGTGATTGATTTATGGCTGGCTCGTATGAGTCAGCCATTTGTTTTTGTAAACCGAGTTGTTATAGGACAGTATCTCTGTTAGCAGACGCTAATGTATGGGGTGTTTTCCTCTATCAACTTAAAAATTATGAGCAGGAGTGAGCAAGTGAAATATTGGCTTGTTGTCTTAACTTCCATCGTGTTTCTTGCGGGTTGCAGTCAGCCGAAAGAACAAATCCATTTGTCCGGTCCTACTATGGGAACGACTTACAATATTAAGTATATTGAGGTTGAGGGGGCACCTACCTCTGCCGATATTCAAGCAGAAGTCGATAAATTGCTGGAATTGGTGAATGACCAAATGTCGACTTATCGCAAGGATTCAGAGCTTAGTCGTTTTAACCAGTACAAAGGTAATGAAGCATTTGAGGTGTCCGCTGACACGGCGACAGTGGTGAAAGAGGCGATTCGACTGAATAAACTTACTCGTGGGGCATTGGATGTGACCGTTGGACCACTTGTTAACTTATGGGGCTTTGGTCCTGAGGCTCGACCAGAAGTTGTGCCGAGTGATGAAGAGCTGAATGCGCGCAAAGCCATGACGGGAATATCACATTTAAGTGTGACCTCTAATACCCTGAAAAAGTCGTTGCCGGATCTGTATGTTGATCTTTCTACCATTGCAAAGGGGTGGGGAGTGGATGTGGTCGCCAATTATGTTGAATCTCTTGGCATTAACAATTACATGGTTGAAATTGGTGGTGAGATTCGCTTAAAAGGCGTGAATCAAAGTGAAGGAGCGTGGCGAATTGCTATCGAAAAGCCTTCAACCACGGAGCGTGCGATTCAAGAAATTATTGAACCTGGTGATATGGCCATTGCGACTTCAGGTGATTACCGAAATTATTTTGAAAAGGACGGTGTTCGATACTCGCATATTATCAACCCACAAACGGGCAAGCCGATCGACCATAAAGTGGTCTCGGTTACGGTGCTGCATCCTTCAAGTATGACAGCCGACGGTCTTTCTACTGGTATTATGGTGTTAGGTGAAGAGGCAGGTATGGACATCGCGAACGAAAATAATCTTGCCGTTATGATTATTGTAAAAACAGAGCAAGGGTTCGAAGAAGTCTATTCAGACGCTTTTAAGAAGTATTTAAATAAATAATAGGAGTCGTGAGCAATGGCTACATTTATCGTTACATTTGGATTTTTCTTGGCAATTGTCACCGCTATGTCTGTCGGTTACATCTTTCAAAAGAAAGTTGTGAAAGGAAGCTGTGGCGGGTTGGGTGCTGTTGGCATTGATAAAGTGTGCAACTGTCCAGAGCCATGTGATGCACGTAAAAAGCGTGAAGCACGTGAAGCTGTGCGTGCTGAAAAAATTGCCGCTTGGGAAAAAGATAAAATTCTCTAAGGTTTTTGGCTTATAAACTTGACCCAAAAAGCTCAGTCATTGCTGAGCTTTTTGCTTTTTAAAATATGCCCGAGATGAGTATGTTGTATCTGAGTTGATAGAGACTGCAGATAGACCCAGCCATCATGGCGTTGTGGTCGGTTATCAAGCTTTGCGAAAGACAATGACACAGCTTGAAAATATTGTGCATAAGGTTGCATAAAGAGGCGAATTTACGCGTCAAATGGCAAGCGAATTCAACGCAGTCATCGGCAAACGCAACGACGGATAGAAAGGTTCTCAGGTTACATAGAGGGACTGGTGAGCGTAACGGTGTAGCGCCATGGTTCCCCATTTTCGGCATTGATGTCCATACTGACCTTTTTACTGTCGTTTGTCGTGAGTGTCAGAGAGGGTAATTCCAAAGTGCTTAGTCCGCCTTTATCATCACAGGTAACGTTGCCGACGAGCTCTACATTACCGAGTGAATCTGGTGTTACTTTCGCGAGGAATTTGCAGTTTCCTGATACGGCAGCTCCCCACTCATCCGCTTCAAGGAATGCTTCAAAATAATGGTGTTGCTCTTGTTTTTCTAGCGTAATACTTGCTTTGTAGTCAAAATTAGCCGCCGCTGGAAAGCTGGCGACGACGAATAAGAAACACATCATCCGAATGTTCATTCTTCACCTTTATTTCTGTATAGGATTTCCACGCGAAATAAATCCGTTAGCACTATTCACAAGATTATCAGGAGCGTCGATCAAACTCGTCAAATTAAAGTAAGTACTGAGATATCCGTCCATACCTATCTTCGCCTCGATACGTCTAGCGATAACACCACGGTCGCAATGATGTACTGGCGATATTGCCTTGCTGTTGTAGCGCTTCAATTTGTCCATCGATTTTCTGGTGTAAACATTCGGAACCTTGAGGTAGTGGCTTTCGAGGATGGCTTGCATTTGAACCATTGCCATGAATTCGAGTCACGTTTACCTTGCAAGAGGCACGCTTATTTGTGCGTTATCTAATGTCATGTCCACGTCGTCAGCAATATTCCATTTTTTCTAGTGTGGCTATATTCGGCGAGTCGGCACCATAGGGCTGGGTAGGGGGTAGCCCTTTGGTTTTCATGCAATAAGCGGGGGATTTGAAGATTAAGCAAATGACGTTCTTTTTTTGGAGAGTGATGAGTGAGGAGAATAGGTAAAATTCATATGTCGTTTGGCGTTATGGCTGGGCTGAGATTAGCGTGCTACGAGCCGATTTCGGCCTTCTTCTTTGGCTTGATACAGTAAATCGTCGGCATCACGAATGATCTCTTCCAAGTTTTGACCTTCGCGACTGGAGCTGACCCCGATGCTTACTGTGAGATGAATTTGCCGCTCTTTGTATTGAACAGGGGTCTTTTCAATGCGCTGACGCATGTTTTCTAAGCGAGTTTTAAACTCTTGATAATCGCCACTGTGCTGAATGCAAAACTCCTCGCCACCAAATCGCACTGCAACGTCATTTTTGAAGTAAATAGAGATAATTTGAGCCACATTAATCAGTGCTCTATCGCCACCATCATGACCATAGGTATCATTCACTTTCTTGAAAAAATCAATATCTATCATGGCGATATTTCTTTTGAGGCACGGTTCTAAGCAATTTTCGCCGAAGAGGTAACGTCTATTCCAAAGGCCCGTTAACGCATCTTGATTAGCAATGTGGTAAAGCTCATCGGTGGCATCTTTCATATCCAGAATATGTTGGACACGACAATAAAACTCTTCCTGATTGAAAGGTTTATAAAGGAAATCGTTAGCTCCTGCTTTTAGAAATCGTGCCGTCATTGTGCGGTCGCTGTTACCTGATAGACCCAAAATGGCCAAATGGTTTCGGTCGTACTGCTTTCGAATTTCTCTGGTCATCGTAATGCCGTCTTTATTCGGCATATCATGATCGGTAATGATCACGGTGATGTCAGGGTTTTCTGACAAAATGTCAATCGCTTGCTGACCATCCTGTGCTTGCAAAGTGTCAATGTATTGATGTTCTAAAAGGTAGACAATATGGCTTCTAACCGTCGCTGAGTTATCGACAACTAACGCTTTGTGCGTATGATTGGCCATTAAACGCTTTAGAAGCGGAATTAAGTACGATACAGAAGCACTGCTGTCTTTGGTGATGTAATCGAGTACGCCTTTGGCAATAACCTTTTCACGGATGCAGTCATTAAACTGTGCTGTGAGGACAATCGCACGAACCTTGTATGATAAAACAAGATCGACAATTTCCCCATCAGGCCCATCGGGTAAGCAATAATCCAATACAGCACATAGAAAGTGAGTATCTTGGCTTATTATGCTATTCGCTGCTTCTAACGATTCAGCGAGGACAACATCAAACCCAATCTGCGTAAGTTGCGAGTTAAGATAGTTACGAAAGGCACGGCTATCCTCGACAACCAAAATTCGATTTAGCACTATAGCTCCGATTGATTCTAATTAATTGACTTGATTGTACAAGTCGAATAATAAAAGTGATTGTTAAGTCTAATCACAAAAATGAGTAGCCCCATAAAAAAACACTTTATTTCCACTGTAGTAAAAGAGATGAGACAAAATATACCGCTGTTAACTTTTTTAAACAGCCAAGTTTTGTCAGTAGAATCCAGTAAAGGCTGGGTAATATTTCTGACTTTTTGTTGTGCTGATTTTTAAACAGCATGTTATGAGAGAGTTTTGGTCAACGTTTTCGTGTTGTAACGGCAAGCCCTGCGAGTATACAAGGCACGCAGTACATGAACCAAAGGTACCGTCAAACCTTATGGCGATACCAAATAAAACAAAGCCTATCCCAGAAAGGCAATTGTTGGGGTAATAGTCCGATGAGGCGCTTCTTTAGAAGCTTGAAAACAGAGTGGGTGCCTGCTAGTGGCTATCGCAGTTTAGATGAAGCTTGGCAGAGTATCGTAGGCCATCTCATTAAATGCTATAGCATAATGAGACCGTACCAGTGCAGTGGCGATTTCAGTCGACTACGACAAGAGTGAGACGACGTAAAGAATAAAGCCGCTAGTTCATAGCGGCAATGTTGAAAAGGAGATTGGATCTTCTTGTTAGTGTCAGTTTACTATGACCTTTCCTACCATTCCTGCTTCCATATGACCAGGGATTAGGCAGGCAAAGTTGACTTCACCCGGCTCATCAAATTTCCATATCAGCGCAGACATTTGACCTGGTTGCAGTGTGACCATGTTGCTTTCCTGATGCTTCATATTCGGCATTTTTCTCATCATTTCAGCGTGCTTTTTCATGCTTTCGAGCGAACCAATAACCAGTTCATGCGGGATCTTTCCGTCATTTTTGACAAAGATTCGCACCGTTTCGCCCGCAGCTACTGAAAACTGAGATGGTGTAAATGTCATAGTGTCTTTCATGGATACGCTAACAGTTTTCGTCACGTCTGCAGCATTACCTGCGCTACCAACTATTTGTTTGCCAGCTTCTTTTGCTCCGTGACCAGCATCGGCGAGCACAGTCCCTGAAAGTAAAGCTGCTGCAAAGGCAGTTCCCATGATTATTCTACGGTTCATTTTTTTCTCCTAATTTAGACTGTTAGTTATTAGAGCCAGATACGTACACCAGCAACCCAAAGTGTCTGGTCTGATGTTTTATTTTTGTCTTTTCCAAAATCTGTTTGCCATTCAACACCGATATAGGGTGCGAACTTGCGCGAGAACTCATAACGTACGCGCAAGCCTGTAGCAATTTCCGGTGTCAGTTTGCTGATCTCCCACTCAGGGTCATCCTTTCCGTAAGCGCTGAGCGCGATAGATGGTTGGGCAATAAGTTTTTGCGTAAGCAGGATTTCATACTCGGCTTCGACATCTAAAGCGACCTGCCCGTTTTCTCCCACTGCCAATGCCCCTTCTACTTCAAACCAATACGGTGCTAACCCTTTGAAGCCAGCTGTTGCCCAGAAGCGATCATTGCTATCAAGGGTGTCGTAACGGACACCGCCCTGAAAGTCCCAAAAGGGGGAGATGGCACGACGCCATAGCAAACTAGAAGATGATTCATCCAAATTGCTCTCGATAACGTCCCCTTCGCTTTGCAACACGACTTTATTGTAGTCGCCGCCGTAAAAGACTTCGCCTTCGTAATTAATGGCGTCATCCCCAGACCTGAAGTCCTGATATTCCAGACGGTTTAAACTCAGACCCCAGAAGTATTTTTGCTCTGTTAATCCAGAACTTACCTCGTCACCCAACAAGTAAGGACCTGAATTTAGTGTAAAACCACCAGAGTATTCATGTGGGTCGCGACTTGTGGTCACCTCTTGGTTCGGTTTTGCCAATGCCATCCCATCGTGCTTAGAGGGCTCAGCGTTGGCATAAGAGGTAACGGAAAGCGCTGCAACTAATGCTAAGGTCATCACGCTCTGGTGTGCGATCTGACGGTGTACTTTTTGGATTTGAATTTTCATGAAATGACAACCTCTCTGAACATACCGGCATCCATGTGGAGTAATAGGTGACAGTGCCAAGCCCAACGACCCAATGCATCTGCAGTAACGAGAAAACTAATTCGTTGTGCGGGTTGAACTGGAATCGTGTGGCGACGGACGAGAAACTCACCATCAGGGCTTTCTACTTCACTCCACACACCGTGCAGGTGCATGGGATGCGTCATCATGGTGTCGTTTTGCAGTATGATGCGGACGCGTTCCCCGTAATTTAAATGAATAGGTGTTGAGTCACCAAACTCCACCCCATCAAACGACCAGGTATAGCGTTCCATATTGCCAGTAAGGTGAAGTTCAATTTCTCGCTCTGGTGGACGGGCATCGATAGGACCATCTAAGGTGCGCAGGTCAGCCAGTGTTAGTACTCGGCGACCATTACCACGTAAACCAACACCCGGATCATCCAAATTGGTTCTTGGCGTATCGACACGCATATCAACACTTGCACCATATTCAGTGGAGGCATGACGAACGGTACTGCTGGGCTTAGCAAGAGGCGCGGCGGCCATGCCACCCATATTGCTATGATCCATCCCGGGCATATTGCTATGATCCATCTCGGGCATGTTGCTATGGTCCATCTTAGGCATGTTGCTATGGTCCATCCCAGACATGTTGCTATGGTCCATCTTAGGCATGTTGCTATGGTCCATACCAGGCATCTTGCTATGGTCCATCCCTGCCATTCCGCCCATATTGCTGTGGTCCATTGCCCCCATCATGTCTTCCATTGTTAATTCTTGGATAGGGTCAATGGCAGGAATAGGTGCAGACAGACCTTCTCTCACCGCAAGCGTGCCAGACGCAAAGCCGGTTCTGTCCATCGATTGGGCAAAAATCGTGTACGCATCTTCGCTCGGCGACACGACCACGTCGTAAGTTTCTCCTGGGCCAAAACGGAACTCATCGGCAGTAACAGGGTGAACGTTGACGCCATCGCTTTGCACCACTGTAAGAGGCAGACCGGGAATGCGGACATCATAGAAAGTATTACTGGAACCATTAATAAAACGGAGCCTTACTCTTTCGCCTTTTTTGAAACGCCCTGTCCAGCTGTTGTCCGACGTAGCGCCGTTCATTAGGTAAGTCAGGGTTTCAGCAGAAAGGTCTGCTAGATCCGTGGGGCTCATTCGCATGCTGTTCCACATACGTTTGTCAGCAAGCGTGTCTGAAAGACCTTTTTCTTTGACCTTACTAAGGTTATCTAACAGCGTTGGCTGAATGTAGTTGTAATAGTCCCCCTGCATTTTCAGGTTGTTAAACACTGTGTGGGGATTATCATCCGTCCAATCTGAAAGCAAGACGATATGCTCAGAATCATATTCCACAGGATCTTTTTCACTGGGTTCTATTACGATAGCGCCGTACATGCCAGTCATTTCCTGGAAGCCAGAATGAGAGTGGTACCAATAGGTGCCGTTTTGCTGGACGTCAAAGCTATAGGTGAAAGTTTCACCAGGCTTAATACCACCAAAACTGATTCCGGGAACACCATCCATCTGAAATGGAAGGATCAGTCCGTGCCAATGGATGGAAGTATCCTCCTTCAGCATATTAGTAACCTTGATGGTCACTGACTGGCCTTCTTTCAATCGTATGGTTGGTCCTGGAAGCACACCATTGATAGTGGTGGCGATTCGGGGGCGACCGTTAAAATTCACCACGGTTTCCTGAATCACCAAGTTGATGACTTCGCCAGAAACCTCGGGTACGGTTTTGGACTTGGTGTTTAACTCGGCTCCCTGAGCAGGGGAAATTATCGGGGAGATGCCCGTCAATATCCCACCTAGCGCAAGACCTTTGACAAAACATCTCTTCGACTTATCGACACGAGAACTCATATATTGGCTCCATTTAGCGTTTGAAATTTTTCACATCGCTATGCTAAGGGCTAGCTGAGTTCAGGTTTATGACCTCAAGATGATAAATTTGTCATTTTGCTTTTGGCACTTATTCACATATGGGAATGGAGTCATTATGAAGAACAATGAAATCGGAACACATCCGTAGGAAGGGGAACGACACTGCCAGTGTTCCTTGCGTTGTTAAGAGTTCAGTTTACGGAGTTGAGGTAAAGTGGTCACGGCTTTATGAGAAAACCAGAATGTTCGTTTTGATTTATTTGTTATTCATTCGCCATTGTATTCATCCGCCATTGTATTGATGGGGCGATGCTTGTTGCAATATATCGTAAACTGAACTGTAACTAACGGTTGAGTTTGTTCAAAGCTGGCGTATACCGTTTCCTCGACGCTCATGCTTTGCGATGCGTGCTATGAGGACATTGGCAACGGACTAACCTCAGCTTTTTTATCATGTTTCGTGCACGATAACGGCTTACCTGACCGCCTCTGGTCGTCACCATTTTTGTTCTCGTTCTGGCTCCAGCTCCAGTTGAGTAATGGCTGCTGGCTTGCATTTTCTGCCTACCTGATTAGATGACATTCTTCCTCTTTCTTCTTTACATTTTTCGAAAGACGCTTGACCTATGTCCTACACAAAGGTTTTAAAGTGCAAATAACACATAAGCAGAGACGATTTGTAGGACGTTATGGGCTGCTGTAGCAAAGCACCAGATGGTGGCAGTCGTGCTCCCTAATTATTGCTCAAATTGTTCATCGTATTTTTTGTGAACCTTTTTCATCGCTTTTATTTTGGGATAGGTAAGAGCATGACTATGTTTATGTAATCTGACCTATTTAAGGAATGTCCTATGTTGACTACTGAAATTGCAAGAAAAGTTGGAGTGACAGCCGAAACTGTGAGGTTTTATACCCGAAAAGGTCTCATTTCAGCGGATAGGGATCCTAACAACGGTTACAAAATATACCACCAAAGTACGGTGAAGAGGTTGCGGTTTATCTCTCATGCGCGAGCCATAGGCTTTAGCCTTAGCGACATACAAGAGATTATCGAGTACTCGAATCAAGGGCAGACACCGTGTCCCCAAGTACGCAGTATGCTTGGCGATAAGATTGCGGAAACCAAGCAAAAGATCAATGAGTATCATCGCCACCTAGCCTTGATGGAAGCGACGTATACAGAATGGGAAAATAAACCAGATATGGTTCCTGATGGAAAAGCTCTGTGTTGCCTAATTGAGGATTGGTCTGAGAAACATCATAAAGTGGCATCGGAGGAAAATTAAAATGACTATAAAACACTACTCATTGGCACTATCGGGCATCAACTGCGGTCGATGCGTCGTCAAAATTGTGGAGGGGCTGAGTGAAGTTGACCCTGATGTTTCTTTCACTATTAGTGAAACGAAGAGCAAAGCAGATCTTATTACGACTCTATTACCTGAACAAGCAATGGCGATCATTCAACAGTTAGGCTTTTCGGCATCGAGTGTCGGTCGGCATCACTATAGTACATCGGTATCCAATGTCACTTGCCAGCACTGTATTGGTAACATTACCCAAGCAATAAATGAGCTGGATAGCGATGCACAGGTTTGGGTTGATATTGAAAATAAAACACTAGATGCGAAAACCATCTTGTCTGGTGAGGCGATTGAAGGTGTTTTAGCTGAGTGCGGTTATAGCGATCACCCCGTCGATAAAGTGTTACAGGATGATAAAGCATTACAGGATGATAACGTTAATCATACTAAAGAGGGGAAAGGTACAGCGCCCATTGGTAATCGTGTTGAGTTGTTATTGATAGGGGTAACCTGTGCAAGTTGTGTCAACACGATTGAAAAAGTATTGCTGGCTGTGCCTGATACGGATTCTGTTGTGGTGAATTTTGCCAATCGTACAGCGACAGTGGTTTCACGCCAGCCTGTGTTTGTTTTGATTCAGGCCATCCAAGGTGCAGGCTATGATGCCGAGGAAATTACCGATCAAGCATTGGCAAATGACACCAAAGAAGAGCGAGAAGCCGATGAATATCGATTGAAGGTAAAGCAAAGTGTGATTGGGCTAGGGCTGGGTGTGCCATTGATGCTGTATGGTCTGTTTGGCGGACCTATGAACGTGAATACACAATCCGAGCAGTTACTATGGCTCGCAGTAGGGTTAGTGACCTTTTTCGTTTTGGTTCGCGCAGGGAAGCATTTTTTTACTGGCGCATGGAAAGCCTTTTTAAATCGCAATGCGAATATGGATACGCTGATTACTCTCGGAACCGGTACGGCATGGCTTTATTCAATGGTGGTTGTGTTGGGACCGCAGTGGTTGCCTGAAAGTGCGAGACACCTCTATTTTGAAGCCACGGCTATGATTATTGGTTTGATTAACTTAGGGCAAGCACTCGAATTAAAAGCACGAGGCCGAACTTCTCAAGCGATAAAGCGTTTACTGGATCTAAGAGTGAAAACCGCCATGGTGATTCGCGATGGCAATGAGATGTCGCTGCCCATTGAACAAGTAGTGGCTGGTGACAAGATTCGAGTGAGAGCGGGCGAGAAAGTGCCTGTTGATGGTGTTATTACTGAGGGTGAGACTACGATTGACGAGTCAATGTTGACTGGTGAACCGATTCCTGTGGAGAAAAAAGCAGGCAGTTCAGTATCCGCTGGGACGATCAATGATCGGGGTAGCTTTGTCTTTGAAGCGCAAAAGGTGGGAAGCGATACCGTGCTTGCTCAAATTATCGGCATGGTGTCGAATGCGCAAAACTCAAAACCGCCGATCAGTCACTTGGCGGATAAAGTGTCATCGGTATTTGTGCCGACTGTCATGATTATTTCTATTCTCACTGCGCTAGCTTGGTATAACTTTGGCCCTCAGCCTTCATTGGTCTACATGATTGTTGCTGCAACGTCGGTGTTGATCATCGCGTGTCCGTGTGCACTGGGGTTAGCGACTCCGATTTCAACCATGATAGGTGTAGGTAAAGCCGCCGAGTTCGGTGGATTGATCCGTAACGGGGAAGCCTTACAAAGAGCCAGTGAACTGGATGTTGTGGTATTGGATAAAACTGGGACTATTACCCAAGGTAAACCCGAAGTGACGAACTTTGTTTCTTTAGTGGATGAATCGGACATCTTGCCTCTTGTCGCTGCATTAGAGAAAGGTTCAAACCACCCATTAGCCAAAGCATTGATGACTTTCGTTCAACGTGAGGAGCAAGCACAAGGCAATCAGTCAGTCGTGTCTGATTTTGAGTCATTAACTGGGCTAGGTGTACAAGCCTTGTATTCAGAAAAAAGACTGTTACTCGGTAATCGCAAGCTGATGCTCCAGTGTGATGTCAATATTGAAAAGGTAGCGGAGCATGGATTGAAGTGGGAGCAAGAGGCCAACACCGTTGTCTATTTTGCTATTGATGACCAAGTACAAGCGCTGTTTGGCATTAGTGACCCCATTCGAGACGATACCCGAAGTGCCATTGATCGCTTTCATCAGCAAGGCATTCATGTCGTGATGCTAACTGGTGATAACCACAACACGGCGAAAGCCGTAGCCTCACTCGTTAATGTTGATGAATACCATGCAGAGCTGATGCCTGAAGATAAGTTACGCTGGATTCAACAGTTGCAAGCTAAAGGGCATGTAGTGGGCATGGTGGGGGACGGTATTAATGACGCTCCAGCACTGGCTCAATCGGATGTCGGGTTTGCCATTGGCAGTGGTACCGATGTTGCCATTGAAAGTGCAGATATTACTTTGATGCGCAGTTCCCTTCATGGGATCTCTGATGCGATTGGGATCAGTAGTGCCACCATGAAGAACATCAAACAGAATTTGTGGGGTGCGTTTATCTATAACAGCTTAGGCATTCCAGTTGCAACTGGGCTGTTATTTCCATTCACAGGTTGGTTACTGAGTCCAATTATTGCTGGGGCAGCCATGTCGTTGTCTTCAGTTACGGTAGTGGTAAACGCAAATCGCCTGCGCTTGTATACCCCAGCATCAATACCTACGTCAAATAAGGAGAAGTAAGATGTCAGTGAATATATTGGGTCTTATTGCGATTGTATTTATTGTCTGGTGGTTTTGGGGGAAGAAAAACCGCTAGGATGACAAAAATATCATAAATCACCCCTCTATTCTGATCTAAGCGCTGCGATAAGATGATGGACAGTTAAGCGATTTAAAGCTACTTGGAGGTAATGAAAATGAAAGGCAAGAAATCAAACTGTCACAAAAATGGTCACGGATGGATGATGATTCTATGTGCATTATTAATGGTTGGCATTCCATTGGTGATCCTCTCTTCTAGCCAAGAGGTGTTTGGCTGGGCATACCTAAGTAGTGCGATTGTTCCCTTAATTATCTGCCTAGCGATGCACGGTTTAATGATGAAACTGATGATGCCTAGCGAAAAACAAGGTCCGGAGGAAAACGAGCAATCGATGAAAAAAATAGAGAATAATTCACAATTTAAAGCATAAACAAGGTTAAGCCTAAACAAGGTTAAGCCTAAATAAGGTTAAGGTGATTCTGTAAAAAAGCGATGTCAGTCATTTTTTGCAGTCTTATTGCCG
Organism: Vibrio sp. S9_S30; assembly: GCF_014694455.1. Classification (GTDB taxonomy): domain Bacteria; phylum Pseudomonadota; class Gammaproteobacteria; order Enterobacterales; family Vibrionaceae; genus Vibrio. Next base: position 473,922 of record NZ_JAAUWT010000001.1, read on the forward strand.
TGCTAGCTGCCAGTAATCTCGATGAGCAACATCGACAGCCTCACTCAAATCAAATTGTTCAGACACACATTGAGCAATCAAAGATGGATGAAGAAGAGATGCGTAAAAACATGATGGGTATATGGATATGGTGAAAGGCATGGATATGGAGTATATGCCTAATGATTGTAGGAAAACGAAGAACAACGTTGAAGCATAAGAATGTTAGTGGGAAAGCTTTCCCTCTTCCTTTTAGGCAGAGCGCTACGTTCCGCATCGAAGGTGGCTTTTTTATGGTTCATCGCGGCTTTCTTTGGAAAACCGCTTTGATCTTCAAGAAGAAGTAATCGGTATCTTGATACCCATATCCCATTCGCTTGATTAACTTTATCTTGTTGTTTCTCCCTTTAAGCGTGCACGTGTTTAACGGGTAACTTACCTTTGCAATAACGCCATGAAGATATGGTCTGAGTTTTCGTTCGAACTCTTTTAATGGTCTAATGTCACTCTCATTCACTTGTTCCCACCATGCACTCCACAAGCCTTTGACCTGAACTTCTGACTTACAGCACCAGAGCGCTTTACCCCTTGTCTCGCCTTTTTACCTTGATTGGCTTGGTCGACTCGAACTTGTCCATGACGCGTTGCCTTAGTTCATCTCCCTTCACTGACGGAACAACGTGTCGAAGGCAGCGTTGATCTGTCTAATTTATCTATTTATCTATTTATCTCTTGAATGGTGTACCAATGAACACCGGTTAGTTGGGAGATACGCTTAATAGCAAGAAGGGGTAACCGTTGTTCAATATGGCTTTTTAAGCGATGGGTTATACGAGATATGGCTCTAATCAAGATAGAGACGCCGTTTTTATACCGCAGTTATGGCACTTCACACGTCGAGTTTGAATGATCAGCTCAACAGGGGGGAGTCGCCTAGCTTCTTTCACATGACGCCACCGAGACTCATTGCTGATATTTAAAAAGGAATAAAAGTAGGGTGTGAATCCAGTTACATTAACGCTACTGCCTTGTCTTTTACCAAGCAGTCGGTTGTTTTTGGATGTTAGGCTTAAAAACGTTTTGGAAAGTCGAGAAGCCTTGTTCCTAGTTTCTGGTCTGCACTTGGCGGCCAGTTTTCCAAAAATCAAGCGCACCACCTCTGATTGAGAGTGTTGGGGCTAACTGCAATCCCAGTGATCTTAACTGAATCAGCTTTGTCCAACTTGCTTTGGATTATTTATGACCATCCAAGACATCGAACATCTCTTTACGTCTGGTTATTGATTTTTTCTCAGAACCATTTGATCGCATGACAAGGTGTGTATCTACATGAGCTTGATGATTTTTATTTAAATCATCAGAGATCCCTCAGAGCCCAGTATCAACGGAACAAACCGCAATTTTCTTTCTCTTCTAGACGCCAGAAAACAGCATAGATCATTGGCGTAAATTTCAACTCCTGCTTCTTCATTAGCTTGAATTTTTTGCATACCAACAAAGAAAATCGGTGATATCCACTATTATGACTAAAATGTCATGATTGGATACCGATAGAGTCAGAGTGAAGCTGTTAAATTGAATTCATCAACAAAACAAAGGAAAGACAAATGAATACTCTTAACAAAATTCTTCTTACAAGCTCTATTTTTTTATTCACTAGTGCTGCGGCTGTCGCTGAGCCATTAAATTCGGGAGGTAACTATGTGAGCAGAATTACCCACTCAACAGTATTGACACAAGCGACAAGCTCTAAAGAGCAAGCTTATAAACTAGGCGCAAAAAAGCTAGCAGAATATGAAGGCATGAGTGCAAAAGAGCTCGAATCAGAGTTTATTTTGGTTAGAAGCTACGGTAGTAAGGAAAATGCCACCCACCTCAAAGAACAACGCTATGTAACAGTTGAAGAACGGTTAAATAGCCAAGGAAAAATGGAGTACGTTGCTCAAGTCCATTTGCAAGTTCATTATCAAGAGCGTGACAATTAAAAGTTAAAGGTGGTGTATACCTCTTGTGGCTCTTTAGCTACAAGAGGTTATGCTGTTTAACAAGATGGTCTAAATATCTCAGGTGTTAAACTTGAAGGCTCAGTATTTATTTTGACAGAAGACGATACTTAGTCATTACTAATTTGTCAGGTGGAGACTGTGTCAGCTAATTGATATGATTTGTACCAATTAGAGACACTGCCTTTGGTGACATTTTGTTGTTCAGGTTAACTGGGCTTAGGTACCAGAGAACACACATGGCTTCTTGTCCGATTATAATCAACCTCAATGTACTCAAGATCGTTTGACGCGTATTGTCTCCGTTGTCGGCGAGTTTTTTGTATGCGCTTTGGTCTGCAATAAAACCCACATCGTGATACCTTGAAAACCTTATCTATACGAATGAAACACGCAAGCACAGCAGTGTTTAAGAGCCATTTACTTTAGACTTTTCACAAAGCAGGTAGCGCCCTTTTTACGATACCTCACATGTCTTCTTCCACCATCTGTAGACTCAAGATTCATATTTAAGAGAGTAGTTTGGCTGAAGATGCTATTCCCACTTTCTCAGCTAGTATCAAGGCTTCTGCTTTAAATTCAGAAAAATGGATAATACGTTCCCTCTTGCTTGTCATGGCTTACCCCGTTAGTGACGGTATTCATTTCACTCGGTGTCCCAAACGGGTGGTGCGGATCCATTCGTGTTTTATTCCGTTATTCTAGTGGATCCGACTTCTTGTTTTGAAAGATAACGAGTTCAATTTAAAGGATAAAAAAGCGAAGAGGCTTTAAGCTATATAATGATAAAAAGTATGACAAAAATGTCATGATTGGATGCTGATAGAGTCAGAGTGAAGCTGCTAGATTGAACTCATCGATAACAAATGAGGAATGACAAATGAACACTCTACAAAAAATTATTCTAACTGGATCTATTTTGCTTACTAGTGCAGCATCCGTTGCACAGCCATTGTATTCTGGTAGTAATTACTTAAGCCGAGTTGATCATAGAACGGTCTCTATTGATGCTGTAAGCTCTAAGCAACAAGCTTACGAACTAGGGGCTAAAAAGTTGTCAACATTTGAGGGCATCACTGCCCAAGAGCTCAACTCGGTATTTGGCTTTGGCAGAAATTATGGTAGTAATCAAAACACTACTCATCTCGAAGACCAAGGGTATGTAACTGTTCAAGAGAGATTTAACCATAAAGGACAACTAGAGTATGTCGCCCAAGTACACTTAAATGTTCATTATCAAGAGCGAGATAGTAATAACTAAGTACAAGTAGGGCTCCTGGATCTACGTGATGCTTCAGGAGCCAAGGAGGCAACTATGACTGATAAAGTATCGGTCATAGTTCAAGAAAAAAAGCTCGACCTACTCCTAATGGGTGAAGGTATTCGAAATTTCACAACGTATCAAGTACAAGGGCGTGGAACTCAATCGGACTTAACGGATACGTACGTTGAAACTCGGATTACCCAAGAGATATTTTGTTGGTGATAGCCATACTCGGCATCGATGTATTGCTGGGTGCTCTATGTGTGCCACAATAAGCAAATATCTAGTCTATTATACAATGACAGAAAGTATAACAACACATACAGAAACCAAGGCATTTTTCTTATATGAAGTTACTTGTTGTAGAAGATGAAGAGAAAGCAGGAGCTTATCTTAAAAAAGGCCTAATTGAATCGGGCTACAGTGTCGATCTATCCACTGATGGGGTTGATGCTTTGTATTTGGCAACGACGAATGAGTACGACCTTATTATCTTGGATATTATGCTACCAAAGTTGAATGGGTGGCAGCTATTGCACACGCTTCGTAGTAGTGATTTCTCTACTCCAGTTATTATTTTATCAGCAAAAGACCAAGTTGAAGACCGAGTTAAGGGGCTTGAATTAGGTGCAAATGACTACCTTGTCAAACCTTTTGCATTTGTAGAGCTGCTTGCTAGGGTTAAAAACGCGTTACGAAATCAAACCAGTACAAGCAAAACGGATCCTATTTTACAGATAGCCGACCTAAGTCTTGATCTTCTCAAACGGAAGGTCACTCGTGATTCTGATGTGATTCAATTGACGGCTAAAGAATTTTCTTTGTTGGAATATCTGTTTTCAAAAAAAGGACAAGTGGTGACACGTACACAAATTGCATCAGCAGTTTGGGATATGAACTTCGATAGTGACACGAATGTGATTGATTCAGCGGTGAAAAGGCTGAGATCGAAAATTGATAATCCTTATCAACAAAAGCTCATTCTAACCGTGCGAGGGATGGGCTACAAACTTGACGATACAATAGAATGAAAAAAGTCATCAACAAATCGTTAGCACTTAAATTGGTGTTTATGTATGTGATGGCTTCTTTCGTTGTCTTGGCTATTTTTGCATTAACGGTTCAGCACGCAATTACAAATCACTTTTATGAACAAGATTATTTGCATCTAGAGGAGAAGCTTAAATCGTTAGCTCCTAATGCCGAGACTAAATTGAACATTTTTGACTCTTTGAATATCTCTGCGTGGGTTTTAGAAAACGGTCAGGTCATAAAATCAAACAGAGAAGTTAACCGCTTTCCTGTAGAGATGGTGTCAAGTTCCTCTTATGAATGGTCAGAAGGTGACTTGATTTTTCGAGCATTTAAATTCAAGTCTTCACCGGAAAGTGATCGTTCTATTGTGCTCGCGATGGAAATCACTCACCACAAACTCTTTTTCAAAAAGCTCAATTCAATTTTATTGTGGACGCTTGTTCTCAGTGTGGGTTTATCGGGTGCTTATGCTTTAGTCATCGTACGAAGTGGTTTGATGCCATTAAAAGTGTTGAAAAACTATATAGAAAAGGTTAGTACGAGCAACCTGAATGTACGATTACCGAGTGACTCCTTACCAGTAGAGCTCAAGAGTTTAGCCGCCTCTCAAAATGAAATGTTGGAAAGGTTACAATCTGGTTTTATCAGGTTGAGTGAGTTCTCCTCTGATATAGCACATGAGCTAAGAACACCATTGACCAATATCATGATGCAAACTCAAGTAGCTCTCGTAGCTAAACGCTCTGTTGAAGAGTATCAAGATATCTTGGCTTCAAACCTCGAAGAGCTAGAGCGATTAAATAAAACAATATCAGATACCCTGTACTTAGCGAAGTCAGAGAATGAACTTCTGCATAAGGCAAAAACCGAACTTCATTTGAGGGATATTTTCACCTCTTTACTCGACTACTATGAGGCTTTGGCGGAAGAAGAAAATGTTCGCATTACGGTAGATGGTGAAATGACCCTGCTGGGTGACAAAGACATGCTTCAGCGAGCATTTGGAAATGTATTATCTAATGCTTTGAGGCATTGTTTTCCTGACACAGAGATATCTGTTCTTATCTCAGACTCAGGAGGTAGAAAGACGGTTAAAATCAGTAATACCGGAGAGCCGATACCTCAAAGTTCCCTACCGTATATATTTGATCGCTTTTATCGCTCAGATAAATCTCGTGTTCACTCAAATAGTGTAGGTGCAGGGTTAGGGCTACCTATTGCTAAAGCGATTATGCACGCTCATGGCGGAGATATAGCGGTGTCTTCAATTGAAAACAGAACGGAATTTGAGTTTGTGTTTGATAATGTTTGATTTTACCAAAACCTAGACCTCCCTATTACACCCAAGTATTGATACTGTAGAATGATGCCCAAAGCAAAAGGTACAAAATGGTATACTCACTAAAGCAGACAGGTATTTTGACTGTCAGCATTCTAGCGATGTTGTTGTCTAGTTATGCCTTAAGTATGCCAATGATGAGTTCTCACTCTGTATCTACACCTGCTGAAGTAATGGCAATGGAAAATGGAAACTCCAATCACTGTGATGGCAAGAGTGCTCTATGTGGTGATTGTTGTAAATCTGCCTGTTCAAGTATCTACGCATCACTAACGTCAGTCCTCTTTATCAGCAATGACCAATCTATTTTAGCTCTTCATAGTCCACTCAAAATAGGCATTAAAGTTACTCGTATTCATAGTCTACTTCGCCCCCCTCTTCTCTTAATTCATTCGTCATAATTATGAGTTCTTACGTCTGCTCTGTTTTCGATGTAGGGGCTAAAATGTGTCCATGTTATTTTACGCGGATAGTTATAATAAACCTTTAATTCAATAAGTTAGATGTATTCAGAAGTGTTGATGTTAATGTTGCTGTTGCTTTTATGGGATGCAGATCGTGTTATATGCAGAAGCTGAAACATTACTGTAATTAAACTCACCCATTAAATCAGCTCTAATGAGTGATACGAGTCGCTCAGTATACGTTCGCGGCACAGCCACAAGCTATGCGTGAAGTGGGGGAGGGGCGAGCTCTTATGAAAATGACTTGAAGTGGCATATGCATATTCCATCAAAGACAAAACGGTACTGACTTACGATGCCAATTGCGACAACTCATGGTGCCCCCAACCATGAAAGAACAGTATATCGACTTCAATTATCGAAACATTATTAATACTTATTTAGGTGATAGATAAAAATGGTTATGAAAATATCACTAGTTGTTCCCGTGTTTAATGAGCAGGAAGCCATTCCTGTTTTTTATAAAACGGTAAAAGAAAATAAAGAACTTAGTAAATACAAGATTGAAATATTATTCATCAATGATGGCAGTACCGATCTCACCGAAAGCATTATTGATGCGATAGCTCTTTCAGACAGGGATATTATAGCTTTAAATTTTACTCGAAACTTTGGAAAAGAGTCCGCTCTGATGGCTGGTTTAGAGCATGCAACGGGTGACGCGGTTGTCCCTATTGATGTTGATCTTCAAGACCCAATAGAAGTCATACCAGAAATGATAGATAAATGGCTAAATGGGGCCGATGTCGTGCTTGGGAAGCGTGTGGACAGAGCGGCAGATGGTATCCTTAAACGCAGCACTGCTGAGTGGTTTTACAAAGTTCATAACAATATCAGTGATCTTCAGATTCAAGAAAACGTAGGTGACTTTCGCCTACTTTCTCGCGATACCGTGGAGCATATCAAGCAGCTACCCGAGAGAAACTTGTTTATGAAAGGTATCTTGTCTTGGGTTGGGGGAAACGTTGAGGTTGTTGAATATATAAGGCAAGAGCGCTCAGTCGGTGATACAAAATTCAATGGCTGGAAACTTTGGAATTTTGCAATAGAAGGAATCACTAGCTTTTCGACATTGCCACTTAGAGTTTGGAGTTACATAGGTTTCGTAATTTCATTGTTGTCTCTGTTTTATGGCGGGTGGATCATTTTGGACAAGTTTATCAATGAGAATCCTGTACCTGGTTTTCCCACTTTGATCGTCGCAATTGTCTTTTTGGGGGGAATACAGTTGATAGGAATAGGTATTGTAGGTGAATATGTTGGTCGAGTGTATATTGAATCTAAACAGCGTCCGCGTTATTTATTGAAAAAATAACACTATACCCAAGTAACGGATAATAACGCACCTGCTCATGTGGCGGTCGTTATTTTTCTCGTTCTGATAGCAGGGCGATCGCATGAATGCCTAATTTTCACTCACAGAGATAAATTCAGCGCTAAGAACCGCTTCCAGCATGGATGTTTCATCATGCAACGCTTCTGCTTACCAACAATACTAAGCTTGGTTGACTCTAAGCACAGCATATTGAGCTGAACAACACCTTTCTTCCCTTAATCTTTACTGTTTTTTTATACAGTGTAAAATGGTTTGGTATTTGCTAAAGAAAAGCTTTAACTACTGAGTGTTAAAGGGAGGTATAAATGCCTTTCAAGCTCTGGGAGTGACGATGACCAAGAAATTTATCCATATAGATCTCGATTGTTACTACGCGGCGATTGAAGCGAGGGATAACCCAAGCCTCAGAGGAATCCCATTGGCCATTGGAGGATCGCGATATAGGAGAGGGGTGCTATCGACATGTAACTATGAGGCGCGTAAATTTGGTGTCCGATCTGCAATGCCAACATCACAAGCCTTGAGGTTATGCCCACAACTAACAGTAGTTTCAGGAAATATGGAGAAATATCAGTTAGTTTCTAAGCAAATACGAGAGATATTTTCAAGGTACACAGATAAGATTGAACCACTCTCTTTAGATGAGGCTTACTTGGACGTCACACAATCAACTTTGTTCGGAGGTTCGGCGACTTTAATTGCACAAGATATCAGAAAGAAAATTGAGTCTGAATTGCAACTTACAGCTAGCGCTGGAGTGGCGCCTATCAAGTTTGTTGCCAAAGTTGCCTCCGATGTTAATAAACCAAATGGTATATGTGTGGTTTCTCCCGACGAATTGAACACGTTCATTGAGAAGTTGGAGCTAGGCAAGATTTCTGGAGTGGGTAAGGTTACGTTAGAAAAACTACACAAATTGGGCTTGTTTTTAGGGAAAGATGTCAAAAATTACGAACACCACTTGTTAATAAAGCAATTCGGTAAGTTTGGTCAAACGCTATGGGATAGATGCCATGGCGTTGATTCCAGAGAAGTGGAAGTTTCAAGGGTTCGAAAGTCCTTAGGGGTAGAGAAAACGTTCAATGTTGATTTGTACTCTGAAGAAGACTGCCTAAAGGCTATAGATCGGTTGTATTCATCTTTAACTACGCGGCTCGAAAAAGTATCTACCGCCCAAAATATCATTCGTTTGGGAGTTAAATTGAAATTTAATGACTTTAAGCAAACAACGGTCGAGCATAAACAGAGCAAGCTAGAAAAGAGTTTTTTTACAGAACTGTTTAGAGAGGCAATGATGAGGCAGAATGGTCGTGGTATTCGCTTGATTGGAATTTCAGTTGGTCTTGACAACAACCAGAGTGAAAAAGGTCAAATGAGCTTTGAATGGTGAATTGGATCTCAAAGACTTTCGAGATGCCAGAAAGGAAGAGAGATTCGCATACTCGGGTTGAACGTTATGCTCAAACCCGAACAAGAAACCAAGCAGCTCAGTTGCTTTTGATTCAAACTAAAGGCCGGTAACTAACTTGTATTAGTTCCGACTAGATCTGACACTTCAATTTGAAAAGAAGAGAGTTACCCACTTTGATTAAAGGTGCTTAATCACTAATCAAAGACAATAAGAGGTAACTCTCATGCTTCATACTAGCAATC
>NZ_JAAUWT010000002.1 GCF_014694455.1 Vibrio sp. S9_S30
AACGGTCTTATCCTCTACGACTACATGATCAAGTGCATGAAGGAGTTGGCGAAAGCTGAGCCTGATATCGATGCACTGCTGCCATGGAACTTCAAGCATTAGTTATGTCGCCCCGTGAGTTCATGGGGCGCTTACCACTGATGGTATCAAGACTATCTGTTGATAACACTGCTCGGCAACATTTCTTTCTAACCCCAAATGCTAAGTATCTCGATCATTTACTGTTACCATCTTATCAAATGTAAAAGATAAGAAAGTTAATGAAAATTATTCCCATCTTTGATTTAATATTCGCCTTAACTGTTATACACCGATTTCGAAACTAAATGACCGTATGAGGTCATCTAGTTTCGAAGTGCTGTTCATTCATACCACATGCGCTTGGCGATATGGATTCGCCTGAGAATTACTAATGAAAGAGATAGTTTCTAAAGGGATAAAAACTCTAGTTGCAATATTAGCAACTGTGAATATGCCTAATGCTTTGTATGCAGATGATTTGGACGCAGCCAGAGCAATTGAAAAGAAGACTAATGAGGTTATTCAAAAGGCTCAATTGGATATAGACGCTAACGTCGAAGCATCGTTTACTCTTCAGTCCGAAATCGAGCAACTAGAGTCTCAGATAGACAATCTGACTCTTTATAGGGATCACTTAACTCAATTAGTTTCTAGCCAAAACTCTGAATTAATAAGTTTGGAACAACAGTTAAATGACATTGAAGATACTCGTCAAGGTATTGTCCCTCTCATGTATCGAATGATCGACGGATTAGATTCTATTATTAGTCAAGATATTCCTTTGCGAAAAGTGACACGCCAGAAAAGGTTGGATGATATTAAACTTTTGATGGGGAGGGCTGATGTAGCGGAGGCTGAGAAGTACAGAAGAATTCTTGAAGCCTATCAAATCGAAATAGATTATGGGACTAAGCTAGGTGCGTATTCAGCAGAAATACAATTTGCTGGCAACTCACGCCAAGTGGAACAACTGTACTTCGGCAGAGTAAGTCTTGTTGCAAGAAGTCTCGACCATCAGCAATTTTGGGTATGGCGCCAGGAAAGTAAGACTTGGAATGAGCTATCTAAAAACAAAGGGGGAGAGATAAACAAAGCTTTTGCAATGGCAGCAAAACAGCAAGCTCCCTCAATTGTCACTCTGCCCCTATCAATTAGTCATGTGGAGAAGGGGTTGTAGTATGAAATATTTCATAAAGGTATTAGGTATTATTGTTACTTTTTCTACCTTCTCTTCATTTGCAGAACAAAGCCTTTCTCAAATTGACAATAGTGCAAATCAAGCTTATCAAGATGAACGTGCACACAATGCTAAGCGTGTTCAGTTAACAAAAGAGCAAAAGGCAGAATTAGCCAAAAAGAAAGCAATATTAGAGAAAGCACTAGCCAAATTAGAGAAAGAAAATATTCAACTTAGTGAGCGGTTCAGTACCAATGAACAATTGCTCTCGGAAAAAGAGAAACAACTGCAAATTGAAACAGGTAGCTTAGGTGAGTTGTTTGGTGTCGTAAGGCAGTCTGCTAAAGAAGTAAAGCAAGATTACCAAAGTTCATTCATTACCAAGGCTGATGAACAGTTGATCCTTGTGGAGAGAGTCATCAGCACTGACGCACTACCTTCCTTGAAAATGTTGGAAGACTTGTGGCTATCAGCATCATTTAAAATTCAAGCTAGTGGGCAACTAAGCAAGATTACGGTTCCGTTTGTTAAAGGGGATGGTAGTTATTCCGAGCAAGCCGCTATTCGGATCGGGGATATGGCTTTGATTTCTGAATTGAGTTACCTACAGTGGGACTCAAGCAATCAATTTGCAACGGCATATCAAGTGCTTCCTAAAGGGGCATCAACAATCACTGATGTTGTTGCTGGTGCTGATATTCTTTTAGATCCTACTCGTGGCTTGTTGCTTGAACAATATGCAAACCAACCGACCCTGACACAGAGAATTGAGCAAGGTGGTGTCGTGGGTAAAATCATCATCGCGCTTTTGGTGGCGGGCTTATTGATTGCTTTGTTTCGAGGTACAGTTTTACTGATCACTCAAGCACGAATTTCTCAACAGCTTAAAAAACCAGAGCAGCCAGGAAATAACCCGATGGGGAGAATTTTGCAGGCATTTGACAATGACAAACAGCAATCAATTGACGCCATAGAACTTCGATTACTAGAAAGAATACTTGATGAGCAGCATGGGTTAGAGAAAGGGCTTTCAATGCTTAAGTTAATGGCAGCGTTAGCCCCGATGCTGGGGCTCCTAGGGACTGTAACGGGTATGATTGAAACATTCCAAGTGATAACGCAGTTTGGCAATAGCGATCCGAAAGTGATGGCGGGCGGTATCTCCATGGCGCTGGTTACCACCGTTATGGGGCTAGTTGCTGCGATGCCTCTGCTACTTGCGCATAACTTCCTTTCAAGCAGAGCGGAAGCAATTAAGGGAACCCTTGAAAAACAAGGTGTAAGTATAGTCGCCCAACGTGCCGAGTCTGAGAAAATGGCTAAGGCTGCATAAAATGGTTGAACACTTAGCATTGGTATACCAGCAAACAGAAGTCAATACATTAGCGGAATTCATGTCGAAGGGTGGGCAAGTACTCTGGTGGTTAGCTGGTGTGGTTTTTTTATGTTGGGTACTTATTGTAGAACGCATTATTTTTTTCAGCTTTAGCTTCGGAAAGCGAAAGATAAGTTGGATAGAAGCATGGAACATGCGTGAAGACCACCAGTCGTGGTATGCATTGGCGCAAAAAAATGGTGTCATGCAACAAGCAAGTTTGCAGTTGAATCAGCATTTAGACTTGATTAAGGCTTTGGTTAGCTTATGTCCAATGTTGGGGTTACTTGGCACTGTAACAGGGATGATAGCTGTCTTTGATTTGATGGCGCTGTCTGGAAGCAGTGAACCCAAATTAATGGCATCCGGTATATCGATGGCGACACTGCCAACAATGGCGGGCATGGTCGCAGCGCTAGCAGGCATGTTTGCTCACTCAAGGCTGGTTAAAATGGCAAATAAAAAGGCATTAAAACTCGAACAACAGTTAAGGAGCGGCGGATGAGGTTAGTTCGTCCTGCAAAAGCAAAGGAAGACGCAACGGTCGATTTGACGTCAATGTTGGACATTGTATTCATCATGCTTATCTTTTTTATCGTGACAAGTTCGTTTGTGAAAGAGTCTGGTGTTGAGGTGAATCGACCACAAGCGGCTTATGCAAGCAGCCAGAAAGACGCAGGGATATTTATCGCTATTACCGCCTCCAATGACGTTTACATAGACAAACGACGTGTTGATGTGGAAAGGGTCCAAGCTGTTCTAGAATCGCTGTTATTAGATAAGCCGGATGCCAGCTTGGTGATTCAGGCAGACAAACATTCATACAACGGTACGGTTGTTGAGGTCATGGATGCCGCGAAGGGCGCTGGTGTAGATAAGATCGCGTTGGCTACTGAAGACAAAAGGTAAGCATATTCATGAGAAGACTGTTGCTTGCCTTACCGTTAGCGTTTGTTATTGCTTCTTCGTTATTCTACTTTATGGCTTGGATGGTCGGCAGTCAAAAGGGTAAAATTGAAGAATCGAAATCAGCGGTGATGTTTGATTTGGTCATGCAGGAACCCGAATCAAATGTTCAACGCCGACAGAGGCAATTACCCGATCCACCGAAGTTGCCTGATCAACCTAAGCCATTGCCAACGTCAACACCCAATGTCACTCCAGCACAAATGCCTCAAGTACTGTCTGCTCCTAAGTTGGCTTTGGCTAACTTGGGTGTCGCGATTTCTATGCCTTCTCTTGATGGTTTTGGTCAAGACCGACAAGCTTTACCTCTTTATCGTGTAGAGCCTAGGTACCCACCTAGAGCTCAGAAACGTCGTATGGAAGGATACGTCATATTGAGCTTCACGATTGATGAACAAGGACGTCCAGAAGATATTAATTTGGTAGAAGTTTATCCAAACAAAATTTTTGCTCGTGAAGCGATGAATGCGCTTAAACGGTGGAAGTATCAGCCAAAGCTAGAGGATGGCAAAGCGGTTAAGCAGTTGAACCAAAAAGTGAAGATCGAATTCAAAATGAGCAAATAACGATGAATCGTATTTTTTCAATATTGTTAGCCGTTCTGTTACTTGTCGTGAACATGAATGCTCACGCGAACAAGTTGTCTCGATACGCAGGGGAAAAACTGTATGAAGCCAGCCAGCTTCAGCAGGAAAATAGGTTGGATGAAGCCATATCTCTGATTGAAACGATGAATTTAAAGTCTGATTATGACAAAGCGTTCGTCAATAGAATTCTAGGTATTTACTATTGGCAGTCTGAAAAGGCAAGCAAAGCAATGGTCGCACTTAATAAATCCGTTGATGCAAAAGCACTGCCACCCAAAGAGCAGTGGAAAACGAGGCAAATGCTCGCTGATATACAGTTTTCCGAGCAAAAATTTCATGACGCCAATAGACATTATTTAACGCTATTAGAAAATGATTATTCCACCTCTGACAATAAAGAGGAAAATCAGTTAGCTAAAGATAAAAATGACATTCAGCTTCGTATGTCCATGGCTTATTATCAGCAACAAAACTGGATCTCTTCACTTAGCCGTATAAAACGATATCAGCCAAGTAATAATCAGGAAACACTACAAGCGCTTAAAATACGTGTTGTATCAGAGCTTCAGCTTGAAAAATGGAAAGATGCAGAAAAAACGGTTAGTCGAATCATTCGTTTTGAACCAAATCAAAAATCGTGGTGGCAGCAACTCATTTCCACTCAACTTCAACAAGGAAAGCAACGTAGTGCCTTGGAGAGCTATTCATTAAGTAAACTACAAGGAATAACGCTAACACCAGACGAGTATGTTGTTTTGGCACAGCTTTATGGGCAGCATAAAATGCCAGAAAAAGCAGCGCGTATACTCAAAGAGATGTTTGATCAATACCCGAAATCCCAAAACGAAAAATACTTAAGCCTACAGGCGAACTACTGGCAAGTAGCAAAAGAGTGGAATAAAGCGATTGATGGGTGGCAACGTGTAGCCAGTATGAACCCAAAATACCATTGGCGCCTTGCTCAGCTTTTGATTCAGCAGTCTCGTTATAAACAAGCGTTGGGCATTATCGATAAAGCCAAACCCTACACTAATCGAAATGATTTTTCGTTGGCAAAAATACGTTTGTTATACAAACTGAATCGTTACCAAGACGCATTAGCTGAAGCCAAACGGCTCGATGAAAAAGTCCCATCCAGTTCTGCTAAAGGGTGGATAAGCTATTTGAGCCATAAGGTTTCCTCCTAACAAACGCTATAAAGCGTGATATGCTTTCATTCAAATTACAAAAGGAAGCATGTCATGCCACATCTGCGTTTTAGGGCAGTAGAGCCACAAACAGTCCAATTATTATCAGAATCATTGATAGAAGAGCTTCAGCCTTTAATGAACTGCCCAAAAGAAGACTTCACATTTGAGTATCTCTACACCACATTTTTTCACAGTGGAAATGTCGACCCAGCCTATCCATTTATTGAGGTTTTGTGGTTCAATCGAGGTCAGGAGATTCAAGATAAAGTGGCGCTGATACTAACCGATCAAGTTCGCAAGGCTGTTGGAAAGGAAGTGGATGTAGCGGTCATATTTACAGTATTAACAGAGAATCAATACTACGACAATGGCGCGCATTATTAAGCTAGAGTGGATTGGAAAAGTCCTGGGATCTCCCAGGACTTTTTTATGCGAGTCCCTGAATAATGACAAACTTTTCTAGCAGTTGCTCATCGGTTTCAATATGGTTTGGATCCGTGACGATGCATTTCGTTATTGGGCATACAGACTGACACGTCGGCTTTTCATAATGCCCCTTACATTCAGTACATAAATTAGGGTCAATTTCATAAATACTGTCTCCCATTGTGATTGCTCCATTGGGGCATTCGGGATCGCACATGTCGCAATTGATACAGCTGTCTTTAATCAGCAGTGCCATTTCTTATTTACCTGTGGCGTTACGTGTGTCCTGTCCTGAGGTTAAGTTGCGCATAAGCAGAGCATAACTAAGATCCATGTCTTCAGGCACTGGGATAAATACGAAGTGACCGTTGCCTTTTGCATCATCAACGGGTTGAGATTTTCTATTTTCCATCGCTTCAAGTGTGAATATCACATTGCCATTTGGTGTCATCAGTTCAAGACTGTCACCTAACAGGAACTTATTTTTCACTTCAACTTCAGCAAGAGCCCCACGTCGTTTACCCGTAAACTCACCTACAAATTGTTGTGAATCGGATATTGAGTAGCCGTAATCATAGTTTTGGTAGGCATCATGGGTATGACGACGAAGGAAACCTTCGGTGTAACCTCTGTGCGCGAGGCTTTCTAGTGTGCCCATTAAAGATTCATCGAATGGCTTACCTGCTACGGCATCATCTATGGCCTTGCGATATACCTGCGCAGTGCGAGCACAGTAATAAAATGATTTGGTACGCCCTTCAATTTTAAGAGAATGGACCCCCATTTTTGTTAAGCGCTCAACATGCTGAATGGCTCGAAGATCTTTCGAGTTCATAATGTAAGTGCCATGCTCATCTTCAAAGGCGGCCATTTTTTCATCAGGGCGGTGGCTTTCTGAGAGCAAGACGACTTCATCCGTGGGTTTACCGAGGCCAAGCGTATTGTCTGGTCGCTCGTCTTTTACTTCGATAGCTTGGACTTCAGATGGATCGAACTGCTCTACAATTTGTCCAGCATCGTCTTCTTTGCCTTTTTCGACATTGTATTCCCAACGGCATGCATTCGTGCAAGTGCCTTGGTTTGGATCGCGTTTGTTCATATAGCCAGAAAGGAGGCAACGCCCAGAATAGGCCATGCATAAGGCGCCATGAACAAAAACTTCTAATTCGGTTTCCGGGCAATGTTCGCGAATTTCTTCAATTTCTTCTAACGACAATTCACGAGAAACAATCACTCGCTCAACACCATTCGCAGCCCAGAATTTGACCGTTGCCCAGTTAACGGCATTGGCTTGAACTGAGAGGTGAATTGCCATCTCTGGAAACGTTTCACGAACCATCATAATCAAACCCGGATCGGACATGATCAGCGCATCCGGTTTCATTTCGACAACAGGCTTGAGATCGCGAATAAAGGTTTTTAGCTTTGAGTTGTGTGGTTGAATATTGCAAACCACATAGAGCTTTTTACCTTGAGCATGCGCTTCGTCGATGCCTATTTTCAGATTTTCATGATTGAATTCGTTATTGCGAACGCGAAGGCTATAGCGAGGCTGACCGGCATACACCGCATCGGCGCCATAGGCAAATGCGTAGCGCATGTTTTTGAGGCTTCCTGCTGGTGACAGTAATTCTGGTTTGAACATTGCTTCTTCTCTACTTCTGATATCAAGTCAGACCGATGCCACCCAGTGGTATCGGAGGGCGCAAATTTTACGCTTTCTGGAGGCTTCTTACCAGTATAAATATTAGGGGATTAAATGAGAGGTTTAGATATAAGGGGGAGTTAACTGGTTAAGATAAAGGGCACTCAGTCGTGCCCTAACAGTGTAGTATCACTCGCTATGCGGCAATCCACCCAAGGCTTCATAAAGCGATGGCAGAAATGCACTGAATTCACCACACATCAGTGAGAAATCGGCATCAAACCTTGCAGCTTGATCCTCTCGTGGGATATCTTCATTTTGATCTTTTAATTCATCGCTGAATTTTAAGCGCTTAATACTGCCGTCTTCCGAGAGAACAAATTCAATTCGATCTTCCCAGTTTAGTGCAAGCTTCGTAACAAGCTTGTCTGCTTCAATATGAGATAAGATCTCATTCGCAGAGAGCTCCTGCTTTTTACAACGGATAACGCCACCGTCTTCTAAAGATGACTTTAGCTCAGCTTCATCTAAAATGGTAAAGCCTGATGCGGCATGAGATGATTTCACCCACTCTGTCATCGTCGATTCAACGGCTTGTTCCGGAATGGCTGGAATAACAGGTAGGCTACCCATGGTTTTACGAAGTAGTGCAAGGACATCTTCCGCTTTTTTATAGCTGCTGGCATCAACCAGAATAAAGCCTTCTTTCGGTAAGATAAGGACGAAGGTAACGTTACTTTTACTGAATGCGCGTGGAAGTAAATCAATAATGATGTCTTCTTTTAACGTGTCTTTTTCTTTTTTCTTCAGCGGGCGACCTTCTTCTGTCTCCATCGCCTCCACTTTCGTGTTGAGAGAGTCTTTAATCACGGAAGCAGGGAGCATCTTTTCTTCTTTCTTAGCACAGATAAGAATTTGATTATCAGACACATGAGTCATCATGTCCCCATGTCTGCCCATGGCAGTGGTCCAGCCAAACTTTTGTTTATCTTGGCTGCCACAGGGAGTAAAACGGAATTCTTGCAGCTGTTCTTCCAATTTCTCGGCATTAAATTCGATACCACGATTGAAGCGATATACTAGGCAGTTCTTAAACCACATATCTGATCTCATCTCTTTCTGTTTAGAGGGCTGATGATAGGGGATTTTTTCCCCGTTGTCTTATTAGACTGAGGAAAAATCATAATGAAAGTTATATGAAAATTTGTTTTCGAAGGTCACAAAAGTGTCATAATTAATCATGATAATGCATGACGTTGATTAAATTTAGAGGTAATTCAATTATGTCTAGAAGGATTCTGGTGGTTGAAGATGAAGCACCGATCAGAGAGATGCTGTGTTTTGTACTTGAACAAAAAGGGTACCAAGCTGTTGAAGCGGAAGATTACGATACCGCCATCAGCAAGTTATGTGAACCATACCCAGACCTGATTCTGTTGGATTGGATGTTACCAGGTGGCTCAGGCATTAACTTTATTAAGCACTTAAAGCGCGAAGACCTGACCAAAAATATTCCGGTCATCATGCTGACAGCGCGTGGTGAAGAAGAGGACAAGGTGCGCGGACTGGAAGTTGGGGCCGATGATTACATCACGAAACCCTTTTCACCTAAAGAGCTGATCGCTCGATTGAAAGCCGTTATCCGTCGTGTTACACCTACTGCGCTTGAAGACATTATTGATGTTCAAGGGCTAAAACTAGACCCAGTGTCACACCGAGTGACAGCCAATGAGGAAGCATTGGATATGGGGCCGACGGAATTTAAAATGCTGCATTTCTTCATGACTCACCAAGAGCGTGTATATAGTCGCGAACAGTTGCTTAATAACGTTTGGGGTACCAACGTATACGTTGAGGATCGTACAGTAGATGTGCACATTCGCCGTCTTCGCAAAGCACTTGAAGGTGCAGGGCATGATAAGCTAGTACAAACTGTGCGTGGTGCTGGCTACCGCTTTTCTACACGCATTTAGGAACAAAGCGGAGAGCGAATGGTAGAAAGGTTTTCGTGGAAAAAGCTAGTTTGGTCGCTGGCTTTTTTTTACCTACCTTGGGTTGTGGTAGGTTGGATATTTGGTCATATGCCGTGGTTGCTGCTCGCTGCGACGGCGATTCAGCTTGGGTGGCAGTTACATAACCAAGTTCGGTTATCTACATGGATTTGGGACGACAAACGCCTAACCCCCCCAGCCGGAACGGGCATGTGGGAATCTCTATTTAATGGGATCTATCGTATCCAGCAAAGGCAAAGGAAAAAGCGAAAAGAGCTGACGAACCTTATTCGCCGCTTCCGTAATGGTGCGGAATCTCTGCCCGATGCGGTGGTGGTATTCCGAGGAGAAGGCAATATTGTATGGTGCAATAAACTTGCTCAGCATCTATTAGGATTTCGATGGCCAGACGATTCAGGGCAACCTATTTCGAATCTTATCCGCACTCCAGACTTTATCAAGTACTTAAGTAAGCAGGATTTTTCAGAACCGTTGGAGATGCGTTCGCCTTTAAATTTGGAACGCATTCTTGAGCTCCGCATCGTGCCTTATACCGAAGGTGAACACTTGATGGTGGTACGTGATGTTTCTCAGGTAAAACAGCTGGAAGGCATGCGACGCAATTTCTTTGCGAATGTATCCCATGAACTGCGCACTCCTATGACGGTGCTTCAGGGGTATCTAGAGATGACTCAAGACCCAGAAATGTTGGTGGGACCAATGTGGGGAAAAGCCCATGGTGTGATGACTGAGCAGCTTAATCGCATGAACAGTTTGGTTGATCAACTTCTCACACTCTCGAAAATTGAAGCGGCACCCATGCATGAATTGGATGAGGTTGTGAATGTTCCCGCGATGCTTGAAGTTCTTGAGAAAGAGGCATTAACCTTGAGCGGAGACAACCAGCATGTACTCAAATTTAACGTAGATCCAAAGCTGAGAGTCTTGGGAGATGAGGATCAGCTCCGAAGCGCCATTTCCAATTTGGTATATAACGCAGTGAAGTACACGCCTCCTGGCGCCGAGGTTACGGTTCAATGGCGGAATACACCCAATGGCCCCGAGTTAAAAGTGTCTGATACGGGGGAGGGTATTGAACCTCAGCATATTCATCGTTTGACGGAGCGTTTCTATCGAATAGATAAGGCGCGTTCAAGGGAAACTGGCGGGAGTGGGCTTGGGTTGGCTATTGTAAAACATGCGTTGAGCCATCATGACTCGCATCTCGATATTCAAAGTGAAGTTGGAAAGGGAAGTTGTTTTTCTTTTGTGCTCCCTAAGAAGTTGTCGGTAGAGTCCTTCCGATGAGAAATGTCGTTTTTTTATTCACCACATTACTTTTCTCTCAGCTTATGCATGCAGAGGAGGCTTTGGAGCCTTACCAAAAAGTGAACGGAATATCCGGAAACCTATCTTCTGTCGGCTCCGATACATTAGCAAGCCTGATGACATCTTGGGTCGAAGAGTTTAACGATATTTATCCTAATATAAATGTGCAAGTTCAAGCATCAGGTTCATCAACGGCAACCCCCGCCTTAGTCGAAGAAACAGCTCAGTTTGGACCAATGAGTCGATCTATGCGCGTTCGTGAAGTAGAAGCATTTGAGCGTCAGCATGGTTATAAGCCGACAGCGTTAAGAGTGGCGATTGATGCCATTGGTATTTTTGTACACCGTGATAACACCATACGAGGTCTTAATTTCACTCAGATCGACAGTATTTTCTCATCAACATTGCGTTGTGGCGCAAAAGAGCCCGTTCAAAACTGGCAACAATTGGGTATTGAGCAAGAGTGGGCAAAAAGGCGCTTGCAGCTGTTCGGGCGTAACTCTGTGTCGGGGACCTACGGTTACTTCAAGAAAAACGCCTTGTGCGGTGGGGATTTCAAACGAAACGTGAATGAGCAGCCAGGAAGTGCTTCGGTCGTTCAATCGGTCGCATCCTCCATTAATTCGATTGGTTACTCAGGGGTAGGTTACTTGGTCTCTGGGGTTCGGCTCCTGCCTATCGCCAATCAAGGTAATGATTTTGTAGAGGCTAGCCGAGATAACATTCTTTCAGGTGTTTACCCACTTTCCCGCTTTCTATACGTCTACGTGAATAAGAACCCGACAAAGCCGTTAGGTGCTTTAGAGGCGGAGTTCATTCGTTACATTTTTTCTGAACAAGGGCAAGCGCTTGTGTCAAAAAATGGCTATGTCCCCATTTCATATAAGATGGCACAAGCCGAGTTAGAAAAAGTCGGACTTTGACTTTTAGTCTGATTTGAACTCTAGCCGACTTAAGATTTAGCCGATTTAAGTTTTGAAAGGTTTATGGCTCTTAGTAATCTAGAAGCCAATCCGCGGTCTTCCAGATTTCTTTTTCGAGAGCTAAGTCGGCTTCCAGAAGTTTGTTTTCTTTTAGCCAGTTTTTATCGCTGCACTTCAAGCACCATGTTTCTTCAACTAATTCAATTTGAATGTTAGGTGGAGGTGCGTCATTCCTTTGTCCGTTAATCAGCACCGCCAGCCGCATAATGCGTATTAACGGAAGGATTTGCTTTGTTTTAAATAAGACAAATTCTGGTAACTCATGAAGCTTGAGTGCTTTGCGCTGAAAGCGTGCCAGTGTCGCTAATACCAGTTGCTGCTCCTGATTAAACCCCGGCATATTGGTGTTTTTTAGAATGTACTCAGAATGGCGATGAAAACCTTGATAGCTAATACTTAATCCCACTTCATGCAACAAAGCCCCCCAACCAAGTAAATCAAATAACTCGCTGGATTTTTTGATACCAATGTGAGGGGCTAATTGTTTAAGAAACGTATTGGCTTGTTTACGGACTTTGTCTGCATGTTCCAAATCGGTCAAATGTTTTCGTGCTAGGTTTTCGGTTGTTCGCATACGAATATCACTTCGCTTAAATCGTTCTTCCATTTCGTAAAGCAACCCTTCACGTAATGCACCTGAAGAAAAATGCAGCTTTTCAATAGAAAGGGCTTTAAAAATACCTTCGAGGATCACCACACCAGCAGCAAAGACGGGTTGCCTTTCTTCCGTCAGACCCGGCAATGAAATGGCATCAATAGATTCAAATTTCAGTAACTCATCAATCAGCTTTTGGAGCCTTTTCAGTGTAATAATGCCATCTTCGTGGCCCATATTGATTAACACTTCTCGTACCGCTTTTGTTGTGCCAGATGAGCCTATGGCGACATCCCAACCGTGCTTTCTATATTGATTGGTCAGAGATTCTAAGCGTTGTTCAACCGCAATTTCGGCCCGGTTGAAATTCTTGCGATTGAGTTTACCGTTCGTAAAATATTGGTTGGTAAAACTGACACAACCCATCCGTTTGCTGTTGATCATCGTGGGCTCGAAACCCGTTCCAATGATCATTTCAGTACTCCCGCCACCAATATCAATGACCAATTTGGTCTCAGATTCAGGCTGAGTGTGAGCGACACCTGTGTAGATTAAGCGACCTTCTTCAAGACCGGATATGATTTCTATGGGAAAGGGGAGAATATTGGCAGCTCGTTGAATGAATATATGTGCGTTATTGGCTTGCCTTAGAGTGTGGGTGGCTGCAATACGCACATTGTTTTGGGCGAACCCCTGTAGGCGTTCAGCAAATATGGTTAAGCAATCTAATCCACGTTGCATTGCTGCATTGTCGATATTGTTTAAATCATCTAATCCGGATGCTAATCTGACTCGTTGCTTATGGCGGCTGACAATCTGCAAATCTTGTTCAACGACTTTAGCCACGACCATATGGAAGCTATTTGATCCCAAGTCGATAGCGGCAATATCTCTCGATTCAATGTTTGTCATGATTAATAGAACATGCCATTTTTTTCCTTTCCTGTTTTTCAATGTGCTTCAAATACTCATAAATAGCAATTTGTGAGCGAATTTTTCTTTTATTTCCACGTGGTACGTAGGCATTACTCATTTCTTTATCGATTCGTCGGGCTTTTACCGTGTCGGTAAAGTGAAGGTTGACGATATCAATGATTCTTTGTTTTAGTTTTGGGTCGGTTATGGGGGTGGCAACTTCAATGCGATGATCGACATTTCGGGTCATCCAATCCGCTGAAGAAATATAAACGAGAGGATCGCCACCATTTTCAGTAATTAACACACGAGGGTGCTCTAAAAATCGGTCGACAATGCTTATTATTTGAATATTCTCACTGACGCCTTCAACGCCGGGCACTAAAGCACACATACCACGGATCACCATCCGTATCTTCACGCCAGCGTTGTTTGCACTGTACAGTTTGTTCACTAGCCCTTTGTCGGCTAAGTTGTTCATTTTTAAAGTTATGTTTGCAGGCTTCCCTGCTTGGGCTTGAGCCATTTCGTTGTCAATAAGTCGATACAATGCTTGTCTTGAGTTGCTTGGCGATACAATGAGTTCAGTAAACGTCACCGGACGATATGGGTTTTCGATGTAACCAAAGACGTTACGAACTTCATTGGTGATTTCTTTTTTGGCGGTTAGCAAAGAAAAGTCGGTGTAAATCCGAGCCGTTTCTTCATGAAAATTACCGGTTCCAATGTGTGCGTAACGCGTTATTTCCTCCTCCTCTCTGCGGCTAATCAGCAGCAATTTAGCGTGAATTTTTAGGCCAGGAGCCCCAAAAACGACTTGAATACCCGCTTCCGTTAAGACACGAGACCATTCAATATTCACTTCTTCATCAAATCTAGCTTGTAGCTCGATGACAACCGTGACTTGTTTGCCGTTATGCACCGCATCAATCAAAGAGTGGAGCAAGCGCGAGTTCTTTCCAACGCGATAGATATTGATCTTAATGGATACTACTTTTGGATCGAAAGAGGCTTGCCTTACAAACTCATTGATATGCTCAAATGTATGGTACGGGTAGTGAAGCAGAATATCTTGTTCGCGTAGGGTCTTAAAGGCATTGGTGTGTCGATCAAAATCGGTCGATCGTATTGGCGGTAGTGGTTTGTTCTCTAAGTGACTTCTCCCGACATTAGGGAAATCAATAAAGTCTTTAAAATTGTGGTAGCGTCCGCCAGGAATGAGGCTATCGAAATTGGAGATGTGTAATTTCTGGCATAAAAAGGTGAGCATTCCCTCTGGCATATCTCGCTGATAAATGAAACGCACAGGCATTGCTGTAAGACGTTGACTCAAGCCTTCAGACATTTGTTCCAATAAGCTGTGTTCCAGTTCATGGCTCAAATCGTATTCGGCGTCTCGTGTCATTTTCATTGCGTAGCACTTGAGCTCATCGTACTCGAAAAAGCCTCGGAATATGTCGTCCAAGCAACACCGGATAATGTTGTCGATCAGAATAATCGTTGTGCGTTTCTTACCTTTTTGCTCTGGCATCACAACAAAACGCGGTAGATTATCCGTTGGAATTTCCACTAAAGCATACAACGGTGTGGCATTGCCCCGCATTTCCACGCTCAGGTAAGAGTATTCGTCTTTCAGAAATTGCAGTACGTCGATGTCATCCGTCATCAGCAATGGCGTAATGTAGGGAAGAACATCGTTCTGGAAGTATTGCCTAATCCATTTTTCCTGATGTTCATTTAACTGAGTTTCATTGACGAGGAATATTTGGCACCTTGCCATTTCCACAATCAGTTCGTTGTAGCGTTCATCAAAATCTTGATTAAGCTTCAGTGCTTTGGATTGCATCTTACTCAGTAAACGCTGGGATTGGTCATTTCCTCCTCGTTCTTGGTTAATAAGAATGCGGCGTTTCACGTCGGCAAATCTTACTTTGTAAAATTCATCTAGATTGTTAGAGAATATTCCGAGAAAGCGGACCCTTTCGATGAGCGGGACACTTTTGTCTGCGGTTTCCTGCAATACTCGCTCATTAAATGAAAGCCAGCTAAGTTCTTTTTCAACATACAACTTTTCTGCGCTCATACATTCTTCCAGATTGAGGTATCGGTTGACGATTCATTCAATTAAATTGTGTTTATAACGTTTTTATTCGAGCATGCATTTTTATTCGAGTATGCAATTGCATTAGGCAGGAGCGTGTAAATCTTAAGGATTTATCGGAAGTCTGTAATATTTTTGTCATCCAATCGACATATTATGACACTGGACTAAGCTACACACCTTGTGCCGCGATTAAAATGCTTAAAACTCGAATAAAATTTAACCGAGAAAGGTCAACAGACTCTAATAAAAGGTAGACCATAAGAGATGCTCCACACAGAATTTTCATTAAAAGAACGCGATCGTAAGCGGTTGATAAAAGACCGATTGATGAGATGCGTAGTGAAAGTTGGTGGCGTCAGTGTACTAATCGCCTTGCTGTTGATATTTTTCTATTTATTGCTCATGGTATTGCCCGTCTTTTCTTCAGCGAATATTGAGCGTGTTTCCAGCATACCCGTTTCATTTTCTAATACGTCAATTTTAACTTCAAACAAGCCGATAGCGGCAGGTGTGGATGATTATGGTCAGCTAGGCTATTTCCTTACTGATGCTGGGGAACTCGCCTTTATCGATCTGACCGATGGTCGCCTTGTTCAGTCTCAACCCATTTCTACTAACGTTCTTTCTTACGCAGGTATGCCTGCCAGTTTGGGGTGGCATGCCTTCGTTTCGGGAAAGGAGGGCATTAATGCGGTTAAACCCAGCTTTTCGGTGCAGTTTAATGCTCAAGGTCGTGTTATCACGCCAAGGGTTAATGTCGCCAATTATGAGATCCCCGCAGACTTTGCTAGTGAGATTCAAGTGGTGTCTAAGTTTGCCTTTGCGATTACTGATGAAAGTGCGACTTTTGCCGTTTTGAATGACCGTAATCAGCTTTTCAGCTGGCGAGAAAGCGATGGTGAATCCTTTAACTCTGCGGTACTCGGACCGATGGAAAATGTTGTTGATATTAAAATGTCTCCGGATGGACGACAGCTATTCCTATTGACTCCGCAAGAAATCATCGTAATGGCGTGGATTCCTGAGAAAGGGTTTTCCGTACGAGAAATGTTGGATGCGACACGAGGAGAGGATAAACGTGCTTTATCCATGTCATTGTTAGCCGGAGCGCAATCGGTACTCATTCGTTATACCGATAATACCGTTGCTCAATGGTTTGATGTCTTGAAAGATCGCATCCGGACGTTGACGTTTATCCGCGATTTTGCATTGTCTGGTACTGCCGAATTATTATTGCCAGAGTACTATCGAAAAGGTTTCTATGCTTTTGATAGCAAAGGCACGGTAGAGAATTTTTATACCACCAGTGAAGAAAAAACGTTCTCTGCTCGGCTATTGCAAGAAGGCGTACAAATTGCTGCGGTATCCAGTAATGAAGATAGCTTGCTGGTGATGGGTGAAAATCGCATTGATGTTTATTCGGTTGATAACGAATACCCTGAAATCTCATTTTCTGCGCTATGGCAATCTGTTTGGTATGAAGGCTATCCAGCGCCACAGTATGTGTGGCAGTCTACGTCGGGGAGTGATGATTTTGAAGCAAAATTCAGTTTAGCTCCGATTGCATTTGGGACGTTGAAAGCGGCATTGTTTGCCATGATTTTCGCCGTTCCCATCGCTGTGCTAGGTGCTATTTACACCGCCTATTTTATGTCTACACCGATGCGAAAAGTCGTCAAGCCAGCCATAGAGATTATGGAAGCGTTGCCAACAGTCATTATTGGCTTCTTGGCTGGATTGTGGTTGGCTCCCGTTATTGAGTCGCATTTACCTTCAACTTTGGCTTTGATTATCTTATTGCCTTTATCGACCATTCTCGTTGGTTGGCTCTGGCACCAACTGCCCTCAAAGTGGTTGTCCGAAGTGCCGAATGGATTGCATGGGTTGATTCTTGTGCCCACGCTGTTGTTGGTGACGTTTGGTATCGTTTCGTTTAGCCATGAAATTGAGCGCTTTTTGTTTGGCGGTGATGTGCGGGTTTATTTGGCGAGCATTGGCATCGACTATGACCAAAGAAACGCGCTTGTGGTTGGGTTAGCGATGGGGTTTGCGGTGATTCCAACGATATTTACTATCGCCGAAGATGCGATTTTCTCGGTCCCCAAACATTTATCCGATGGTTCCTTGGCATTAGGGGCGACCAAATGGCAAACCTTGGTGTACGTTGTATTACTTACGGCTAGCCCTGGTATTTTTTCCGCTGTGATGATGGGACTTGGTCGAGCCGTGGGTGAAACCATGATTGTTTTAATGGCGACGGGCAATACACCAATAATGGATTGGAATATTTTTGAAGGGATGCGCAGTCTGTCTGCCACCATTGCCATTGAAATGCCTGAGTCTGATGTGGGCAGTTCCCATTATCGTTTATTGTTTCTTGCTGCCTTGATTCTTTTTGTATTTACATTTTTTGTGAACTCTTTGGCTGAGTGGGTAAGGCAGCGCTTGAGAGACAAATACCGCGCACTATGATGGCGTATGTTAAGTGAGAGTTTTTAGTGTCGAATTGGTTTAAATCAGGCGCACCGTGGATATGGTTAACGGCTGGCGCAGTCAGTGCTAGCTTAATTTCTGTATTGGCGGTGTTGCTTTTGATTGGTTGGAAGGGGCTCAGTTACTTCTGGCCTGCGCCGTTGTATGAATGGCAATTCCCAAACGGCAGTAAAGTTGTCGGCCAGCTGTATCAGCGCGAATCAGTCCCGATTGAGCGGTTGAGTCAGCATCTTTCCAATGCACAAGCTCAAGATATTACGGCAGAGAATGTCGATAGGTTGAGCATTAAGATCGCTAATAGAGACAGAAACCAGCTCGACTTTATCACGGTATTGGATGTTGAATTGAGTGGACCTACCACGCCGAGTTCTTGGGCAGTAATAGAGAGAACTCAACAAGGGGATTTTTATGGTAAACCTGTTGGCTTTCAAAGTGATAGTCTTCCTCAAGATACGTCGATTGATGACTTCATAAAACACGGACTTGAAAGTGCCAAACAAACTCGCGGTCACATTTCTTCCATTACTCATACTCAGCTCAAGCATTACAATGACTTGCTTGGACAGATACGATTAGAGCAGAGAAAACGTGATCTGAACGGTACGCTGGATGAAGGGAAGCTTAATGAACTCACCAAACGAAAAGAGAGTATTGAGAATAGCCTGCTTCAAATAGAGGGTCGTTTAACCGAATTAAGACAACGTCATGCAGATGAAGCGTTGATCGTTGAAGATATGAATGGCGAAAACGTACGGATTCCTCTTACCAGCATTTTGAATATCTGGTACCCCAATGATATGTCTTTTCCCGAAAAAGTGGGGCATTGGTTAAATCAGGTGAAAAAATTCTTGAGCGATGATCCTCGTGAAGGGAATTCAGAGGGGGGCGTGTTCCCTGCTATTTTTGGCACGGTATTTTTAGTGATTGTGATGTCTATTGTTGTGATGCCGTTGGGTGTTATCGCCGCCATCTATTTGAGTGAATACGCCAAAAACAATGCACTAACCAGAACCATTCGAATTGCCGTGATAAACTTAGCGGGTGTGCCCTCTATTGTTTATGGCGTCTTCGGACTTGGTTTTTTCGTTTACAGTATTGGTGGCTCAATTGATCGCCTCTTTTACTCTGAAAACCTACCTTCTCCGACGTTTGGAACGCCTGGTTTACTGTGGTCGGCACTCACATTGGCTTTGTTAACGCTGCCCGTTGTGATCGTCGCGACTGAAGAAGGGTTAGCCCGTATTCCCGGTTCTTTAAGGCAAGGTTCCCTTGCTCTGGGAGCGACTCAATTTGAAACGTTATGGCGTATTGTTTTGCCGATGGCCAGCCCTGCCATTATGACAGGGTTGATACTGGCGGTTGCCCGCGCAGCAGGTGAGGTTGCACCTTTAATGCTGGTAGGGGTAGTAAAACTCGCACCTAGCTTGCCAATTGATACTGATTTCCCATTTATCCATTTAGAGCGGAAGTTCATGCATCTTGGTTTTCATATTTATGACGTGGGCTTTCAGTCACCTAATATCGAAGCGGCAAGACCATTGGTTTATGCAACGTCATTCTTGCTCGTGACGGTGATTGTTGGACTTAACCTGACCGCCATTGCTATTCGGAACAACTTACGCGAAAAATATCGCACCTTAGGACAAGACTAATCATGTTTTCAATTAACTCGACTTTTGGCTATGAGAAAAATCTTATAGACGTGAACAATCTGACTCCCGAGCAGATTGCGATTTCGATCGAGTCACTGAATTTGTTCTATCAAGGCACGCAACAAGCTTTGCACGACGTGACGATGAACATTCCCAAAGGTCAGGTGACCGCGTTTATAGGCCCTTCTGGGTGCGGAAAGTCGACATTGCTACGCTGTATTAACCGAATGAATGATTTGGTAGAGGGATGTGTTGTTAACGGTAAAGTGAAATTACACGGTAAAAATGTGTATCACCCACAAGTGGATGTCCCTACGTTACGCCGTCGTGTCGGAATGGTATTCCAAAGACCCAACCCGTTTCCCAAATCGATTTATGAAAATGTCGTATACGGCTTAAGATTACAAGGAATCAGTAATAGTCGAGCGCTGGATGACGCAGTGGAACAAGCGTTAACGGCAGCGGCGTTATGGGAAGAAGTTAAAGGTCGCCTACATGAAAATGCGTTTGGTTTATCTGGCGGGCAGCAACAGAGATTGGTGATAGCAAGGGCTATTGCGATTGAACCTGAGGTTTTATTGTTAGATGAGCCTACTTCTGCACTCGATCCTATTTCTACGCTTACGATAGAAGAGTTGATTAACGAGTTGAAAACCAAGTATACCGTCGTTATTGTGACGCATAACATGCAACAGGCTGCAAGGGTGAGCGATCATACTGCTTTTATCCATCAGGGTAAGTTGGTTGAGTATGGAGATACGGATTCTATTTTTACCTCGCCAAAGAAAAAGCAAACCGAAGATTACATTACCGGTCGCTATGGGTAACTTGCTGAAAGCGTCACCTATGAATATACCAAGTACCTGAGGTTACTTGGGTATACACTTACTTAATATACGCACAAGGGGTTCTATAGTTTATGCAGTTTGGTCGCCATATCTCTGGTCAGTTTAATGTGGAGCTTGAATCTATTCGTACCCATGTTTTAACCATGGGAGGGCTTGTTGAACAGCAACTCACCTTTGCCATGCAAGCCCTACATAAGCAAGACATAGAGCTCGCTAAAAAAGTGGTCAAAGAAGATCATAAAGTCAATTCGATGGAAATGGCCATTGATGAGGCCTGTACGCGTATCATTGCCAAACGCCAGCCGACAGCGAAAGATTTACGACTGATCATGGCGATCATTAAAACGATCACAGATTTGGAGCGAATCGGAGATGTTGCCACGAGAATTGCGCGAGTCGCGATAGAATCAGAATCCGTCAAAGTGCGAACATGGCAAGTCTCGCTGGAGCCATTGAGCCGTCAGGCAATCAATATGTTACACCAAGTATTGGATGCCTTCGCACGTATGGATGTCGATGCGGCTGCGGAAGTGTATAAGCAAGATGACAAACTGGATGCAGAGTATGAAGCCGTGATCCGTCAGCTGATGACTTATATGATGGAAGATCCACGTTGTATACCCGCAGTATTGCAAGTCATGTGGTCGGCAAGGGCAATTGAGCGAATAGGCGATCGTTGCCAAAATATTTGTGAGTACATTATTTACTTTGTGAAAGGAAAAGACGTACGCCATCTACGTGAGCAAGATATTGATGACATTATCAGGTAATTGTAAGCGTAACGGGGTTGTCTTTTATCGAAAAACTCAGAATAGTTCCAGTTGCTGAGCGACCGAACAAATGGTCGCCATATCAGTCACAGGAATCGAGAAATCATCGATATCGCTGTTGCCCATTTTTGCCTGTTCAGACACATACAGCATGTGACTTGGACGTGTTGTCTTACCGGATAGGTGTACTTCGCTAACCCCTGTTTCTGCCATAATCTGCGTTACGTTTGAAGGTGTTACGCCAGCGCCAACCATGATACTGATTGATTCCCCTGCGTGCTCTTTCATCAACTTAATTGTACTCACACCTGAGAGTGCATTGCTCGCTTGCCCAGACGTTAATATGCGCTGACATCCTAACTCTTGGATATCCTGGAGCGCTTGTACCACATCGCAGCATTGATCAATGGCTCGGTGAAAGGTCACGCTCATACGATCTGCGGCTGCCATAAGTTGTTTGCAGATGTTTTTATCAATGTGTCCATCGGGGGTTAAAGCACCGATAACAATGCCGTCTAGCCCAGCTTCTTTTGCTGCTTCAATGTCTTCAAGCATGCACTCAAGCTCATGTTCATTGAACAGAAAATCCCCTTGTCTTGGGCGTATCATGGCATAGATAGGAATACTGGATAGACGCGAGGCTTGTTTCATTAAACCTAGACTGGGGGTTAGCCCACCCAAAGAGAGTGATGAGCATAGCTCTATGCGTGTGGCTCCAGCTTCGATAGCGTTCAGTAAGGACTCTAGGTTGTCGACACAGACTTCAAGTTGATAACTCATTGACAGTTTGGCTTTCTAAGTTAGAAATAGTCCATTCAGGATAGACAAGTTAATCAGCTGATTATGTGAGGTAATGCTCACGTACAGAAAAAAGAAAAGCTCGAAGAATCATCTTCGAGCTTTCTAAGGCTAACTTCAACTTAATTTTGGCTGCGTGCTATTTGCTATATTGGCTACACACTGTTATTTCAGCCACACACTGTTATTTCAGTCACACACCGTTGAGCTTGGTGAGCGTTAAGTCGTGATTACTTGCTTAGGTCGTCAGCGTGCTCAGATAGGAATGCTGCAACACCTTTTGGAGACGCATCCATACCTGATTTACCTTCTTCCCATTGTGCAGGACAAACTTCGCCATTCTTCTCGTGGAAGTTTAGCGCGTCTACCATGCGTAGCATTTCGTCGATGTTACGACCCAGTGGAAGATCGTTAACGACTTGGTGACGTACAAGACCGTCTGCATCGATTAGGAATGAACCACGGAAAGCAACACCAGCTTCTGGGTGCTCAACGTCGTATGCTTTACAGATTTCGTGCTTAACGTCAGCAACAAGAGGGTATTTCACTTGACCGATACCGCCATCTTCGATAGCCGTGTTACGCCATGCGTTGTGAGAGAACTGAGAATCGATAGAAACACCGATTACTTCAACGCCTTTCGCTTTGAAATCTTCAATACGGTTATCAAAAGCGATCAGCTCAGAAGGACAAACGAATGTGAAGTCTAGAGGGTAGAAGAAAATTACCGCTTTCTTACCTTTAGTGAATTCTGCGAAGTTGAAGTTATCAACGATCTCACCGTTACCTAGAACAGCTGCAGCAGTAAAATCAGGGGCTTGACGACCTACTAGTACCATTTTTTTGCTCCTAAAATAGAGTTATTGCCAACCATTGTGGATTGGCTTCATGTTTCAACGAGACAAACTATAGTACATAAAGTAGGATAGAAAAAAGTGAAATTAATAGATTAAGTTAATCGAAAAAAGCGATGAGCTTATTTTGTAACCAATTCATAGAAACCTCACAAAATTGTAAAAATATCATATGAATAAATGGCCAAGTTTAAAACAGCTGCATTACCTCATTACTCTGTTTGAAACACGCCATTTTGGTGATGCGGCAGAGAAGTGTTTTGTTAGCCAATCAACGTTGAGTAAAGGTATTCAAAACCTAGAAGAATTGATTGGCTGCCCTTTGTACGAGAAAAAAGACAAGAAGAGCCCGTTGGTTTTTACGCCAGTTGGGGATAAAGTCGTGCAGCAAGGGCGAGAGCTGTTGGCTAAAGGGCAAGATCTAGTTGAGCTAGGAAGCCTATGCCAAGGGGAGCTCATGCAAGGTCAGCTCAGAGTCGGCTGCATCCCGACGATCGCTCCATTTTTACTGGGTGACCTAGTTCAAGAAGTGAATCAGCGATTCCCAAACCTCAATCTGCTCCTGAGAGAAGATACCACTAATAATTTGTTGGCTGCGCTTCGTCATGGTGAGTTAGATGTACTGATTCTTGCTTTGCCGGTTGATATCGGTGGTATGGATAGCAAAATCGTGGGGCAGGATCCATTTAGGATGGTCATCAGCGCCAATCATGCCAGTACGATACGCATGCCGATTCGTTACGACGATTTACCGGATGAGTTTGTTTTTCTTTTGGAGAATGAACATTGTTTGACCGAGCATGCCGTTTCTGCCTGTAAGTTAACTAAAAAAGAAAAAATTAACCCATTTACGGCAACGAGCCTTCACACGCTGGTTCAAATGGTGGCAAACGGATTGGGTACAACGTTTATTCCTCAGATGGCGATAGAGCATGGGCTGCTGGAAAATCAAAACTTGATGGTGATAGAGCCGCCAGGTCAGCATGCGTATCGAGATATCGGTTTAGTTTGGCGACCAAGCTCGTCACGGCTTGAAAGCTTCCATAAATTAGCCGATCTGGTTTCAGAGCTTTTATGATGCGTTAGAGCTACAATGATGTGCTGTGCAGCGCTATAAGGTGCTGCACATATTCATCATGATGGGTGTTCATAATACGTTGGGTAGCGTTGGTTACTTGTGGTCAGCAAGAAGACTCATCGCTTGGCGCTCTTTTTCGGACAAGCTTTCTAGAAGTGCACAAGCTTCTAAGAGACGCACTTCATCGGAATTTTCCCCTGCTTCATGGATGCATTGAGCCACTTGAGTCCAATCTTTCGCAATCCCCTCGAACATCGTCTTTGCTTGATGAAGCTTTGGTTCCCCAAAAATTGAGTTGGTCTCTTCCAAAAAATCACGATACATATTACGAAATAGGGCACCGCCTGTTCCGGCTTTTTCCATAATCATCGCTATGGTCGTGAATTCATATTCAAGATTTTTGCTTTCCTTGAACCATTTCTTTAACTCTTGGCTGGTTTTTAAAATCCCTTTATAGCCAAGGTTTTGTATTGGAGGGTTAATGTGCTGATGCGCATTATTTGTAATGGACGTTCTTAGCGCTTTATTTAAATCAACGGGTGTTTTGGGAGGCACAATGGTGTACATCAAATTTTTGGCTGCCATTGGACCTTTTTCATTTCTAGCCATCGCAAGATTGTTTAGCTTAGATTTAACCAGACCATGTGAAGGAGAGGTATCAACCAAGTAGGCAAACTCATCGTCGTAGCCGTACATCGCAGCAAAGTGACCGGCAAAATGCACTTTCGCACCAAAATATTCCAAGTGGTAACAGTCCAGCTGCAAACCCACGGCAATGCCTTGATCTAAGGCTTCTTTGACGTTGTTCCATGCCTTTTTTACTGAACTTGTTTCTTTGAATTCAATCTCTAATGGTAAGTTTTTTGCGAGGTTTCGAGTAATTCCTCCCGGTTTGAGCCGCCCACCAATGAAAGGGAACCCCATGCTTTTCATATTCCAATAAACAAACCCTAACCCTTCACCTAAGCCAAAAAGCATGGGCTCAGAAAGATGAACGCCAGCTTGTTTGAGCAGACATCCCGTGGCGTTTGTTTCACAGTGGACACCATTGAACGTTTCAAAGGGTTGAATTATACGGGTCATACACGATCCTTTATTTATCTAACGACAAATCCTTCAGTACGTTATTGGCAAAATTGATTTCCATTTGAAGGGTATCCAGTGAATATTGAAACAGCCAACGCACGTTTTGGGGAAGGGTTTCTCCCCCTTGAGCCATGTAGGTCGTGTGTTCCAGTTCGTGTCTTCGACGGTTTAGTGCAATCGACCTTTCTTCAAACAGCGTTTTCTGTTCTTTCTTGCTTAAAATGGAAAGAGCAGAGATGCATAAGCGAAAGCGAGCGTCTTTTAGCCTAAGCGCTTGTATTCCATTCCTGACCTCTTGCTTCAGATTGGTTCTTCCAACAGGAAGCAAAAAATATTTCTTCGGCGTGGGACCTTTCCCTTTCTTTGCTGTATCTAGTTCAGCTCTCACGAGTTCTTTTTTGGCGAGTTTATTTAGGCTGACATAAATGGATGTCATACCGATTTCCGCCCATTCACGAAAACCTCGTTGCTCAACCAAACGATTAATATCGTAGCCAGACATGTTTCCATCTTGATGAAGGAGATGCAGGAGCATCAGTTCAGTATTCGATAGCATCGCATTGTTAATTTATTCATCATGAATGCAATATAACACAAGTGAAATATTAAAGCAGACATATAGGGTGGAGTGTCATTATTTATCTTGTTTTTAAGACGAATAAGACGAATAAGACGAATAGGGCGCGCATTCTCTGTCAACGATTACGCGCCTATACTCTTTTAAACACAACGTGATGGGTTTTATTTTGGTTGAGTTTTTATTCAAAAATAAACCTTCTCAGGTTCCGTATCTTCTTCTATTTCGAGTAGATTTATGGCGATACCAACAAAGTCGGTATCCGTAATAATGCCAACCAAACTCTCTTGCTCAACCACGGGTAGGCAGCCAATTTTATGCTTTTGCATGTATAGCGCGCTTTCTCTCAGCCCCGCCTTGGGTGACACAGTAATGACTTTTGTTACCATTACTTTACCTATTGGCGTTTTGAGAGTGAAAGAGTCGGCTTTTGCTTCTTTAGTCAGCACCGATTCTTGAGTTGCCAATATATCCCGCTGAGAAATAATACCAAGAAGTTTTGAGTCGGTATTGATGATTGGGACATGGCGAATATCGTGCTCAGCCATGAGGTTTTTGGCGTCTTGTAGTGAATGAGACCGCAAAAGAGTATGAGGGCTGCGAGTCATCATATCTTCAATCTTGATCATCTCGACCTCCTGTTAATTGTTATCCTATTTCCAATATAGGCAGTTATGTGCATATGAAATGAGATGTAAATCGCTATTTTGAGCGAATACTTTCAAAAGAAGCGACCTTTGATAACGGAGATCAATTTAGGTGAGAAAAAGTGTTGATTCGTCAGTGTGATGCAACGGGATCCAATCCGATAGACGTTGAGTGCTTTGGGCGAGAACAAGTGAACTGGCAGGGGAGCAAAGACTGTGACGTCAATGGTCAATTTTTTGCGACTTATCCGTTGGTTTTGGGAAAACGCTGAACTGAGAAGATACATGAATATAGGTAATGTATCGCATAAATACCGGCAGATGGTTCTTTGTGCTTTTTGATTCTTTCACACTGTGCGCAGTTTGATATCTCAAGGCAAAGTTATGAAGAAAATTCTGGTGGGTATGGCAATGGCGGTTGGGCTCGTTAATACCAATGCGTCAGCAATTGTTGAAGGAAAGGCGGTCACGGATGTTACGTCTGGAAACCGAGTTGCGATTCGTTCGAGTGATATGGCTGAATTCCCATTTTGTGGGGGGACACTTTTAGCTCCGCACTGGGTATTAACCGCCGCGCACTGCGTTGTTTTTCCACTAGATAATGGGCTCTACAAAGTGACCCATCCTAGCAATTTAACCATAACCGCGCGCTCCAAATCCCTTAACGATGCAGCCACTCGCGATTTTTATATGGCAAGTCATGTTGTTGTGCATCCAAGCTATAGTGACAGAGCAAAAATCGTTGTTAAAGCCGATGGCTCATCGGTGGTTGAGCGTCTAGCCCTTGATAATGACGTGGCTTTGATTCGCCTACAACTACCTGTAATCGATGTGACGCCAGTAACCCTTGCCTCACCAAAAGCCATGTCCGAGATTGAAAGCCAGCTCAATGCTGAGTGGTATGAAGCTCAGACAGAAACAGGCAATGGAGGCAACAACCGCCGACCAAGTAATTTGGATGCCTTTGGTTGGGGATTTACGGATCCGGCTGTAACAGAAAAAACAGACGAGCTCCTCACCACTCGACTTGCTTTTTATCCTACCGCTGATTGCTTTGTTCGATTAGCTTCAATTGAAGGATTGCCTGTTCTTCTGGAGTCTGGGGCGAACCAATCCAAAATCTGTACATTACCGACGGAAAAATACGTACTCAACGAGGTAACAGGAACGGCTTATGGCAATGATACTTGTAAAGGTGATAGTGGCGGGCCGCTGATGGCAAAAGCTACCGATGGTTCTGACATTCAAGTAGGGATAGTGAGTGGTGGTCCTTTGGTTATGCCCACTTGTGGTTCATTGACCAAGCCTGCTTTTTATTCAAAAGTCAGCACCTATTACTCTTGGATCCATCGTTATGTGGGGTCGACAACACTTCCGAGCAATGTGGTGACTAAGCCGAATATAGCGATTGAAGCCGAAGCACAGGCAAAAAAAGAGGCGCAGTGCAATAACAGCCTATCTACGGCTAATTGCAATTTTGTGGAACCAGATGGAGCCTCATCGCCGAGCCTCGCCTTCCTACTTATGCTGGGAATATTGGGTTGGTTCCGACGAAAATAGACCTTTGATGAGCACCGTTCTACGGAATGGTGCTTTGACGATAGCAGCACTTAAATGTGCTAAATATGTTGAACCGTTAAGTCGATACGCCCATTTACAATAAAGCCATCATCAATACTTGCTATTGACTATGTGACGCCTATACTACTTCCCCTGCGTAATTCTCAGTCATTTTTATAAAGACCAATAGCAATGCAAGTATCCGATTTTCATTTTGAGCTTCCTGATGAGCTGATCGCTCGTTATCCACAACCTGAACGTACAGCCAGTAGACTGCTTCAACTAGAAGGCAGTAATGGTGAGTTAACGGATGGTACTTTCAAAGATGTTCTGGAGCAGGTGCAACCTGGCGATCTTCTGGTATTTAATAATACGCGTGTTATTCCTGCACGTATGTTTGGTCGTAAAGCTTCCGGTGGTAAGTTAGAAGCATTGGTGGAGCGAGTGCTGGATGAGCATACTATTTTGGCTCATGTCCGTTGTTCGAAGCCGCCTAAGCCTGGAACAGAACTTTTCCTTGGTGAAAATGATGACTATCTTGCGGAAATGGTCGCGCGCCACGATGCGCTGTTCGAGATCAAATTTAAGTCCGACAAGAACGTCTTAGATATTCTTAATGATATTGGGCATATGCCGCTTCCGCCGTATATTGACCGTCCAGACGAAGACGCAGACAAAGAGCGCTACCAAACCGTTTATAACGAAAAGCCCGGAGCCGTCGCGGCGCCTACAGCAGGCTTGCATTTTGATGAAGCGCTGCTGGAACAAATAAAAGTGAAAGGTGTCGAATTCGCTTACGTCACTTTACATGTTGGGGCGGGTACCTTCCAACCTGTACGCGTTGAGAACATCAACGATCACCATATGCATGCAGAATATGTGGAAGTACCACAAGATGTCGTCGATGCGATTGTTGCAACCAAAGCACGTGGCGGTCGTATCATTGCTGTCGGGACAACATCGGTACGTTCGTTAGAGAGTGCCGCGCAAGAGTCCATCAAAAACGGAACTGAGCTGGCTCCTTTCTTCGGTGACACTGAAATCTTCATTTACCCAGGTTATGAATACCAGCTGGTGGATTGCCTTATTACCAACTTCCACTTGCCTGAGTCTACTCTCATCATGTTGGTGAGCGCCTTTGCGGGGTATGACAACGTGATGAAAGCCTACGAGCACGCAGTGAAAGAAAAATATCGCTTTTTTAGTTACGGTGACGCGATGTTTATTTCCAAAAAGCGCGGCTAATCAGACAATCTACGGGCGTATTTCGATATACTCCCGTTTGTTTCACTCAAGGAGCCAGTGAAACCTATTAGGAAAGGATAATCCTGTCATACTTCACCCATGAGTATGAGGAGCGCGATGAGCTAAAGCTGGTTGGCGCAAAGTACGTAAATAGTCAGATTGTTTCTCTGGCGTATTGGAGGCTTCGTGAAACTTACATACGAATTAAAAAAGACAAACGGCAATGCTCGCCGTGGGCAGCTAACTTTTGAACGTGGAACCGTTCAAACTCCGGCATTTATGCCTGTAGGTACTTACGGCACCGTTAAAGGGATGACTCCTGAAGAAGTAAAGGGAACGGGCGCTGAAATTTTACTGGGCAATACGTTCCACCTGTGGCTACGCCCAGGGCAAGAAGTCATGAAAATGCATGGTGATCTGCACGATTTCATGAATTGGCACGGTCCTATTCTTACGGATTCCGGTGGTTTTCAAGTCTTCAGTCTTGGTGATATTCGAAAAATTACCGAAGAGGGCGTGCATTTTCGCAATCCTGTAAATGGTGACCGGATATTCATGGACGCAGAAAAGTCGATGGAAATCCAGAAGGATCTCGGTTCCGACATTGTCATGATTTTCGATGAATGTACACCATACCCAGCAACGCACGATGAAGCGAAAAAATCCATGGAAATGTCACTTCGTTGGGCGCAACGTAGCCGTGACCACTTTGACAAGTTGGAGAACCAGAATGCATTGTTTGGTATTGTTCAAGGTGGCGTTTATGAAGATTTGCGTGACGTGTCGGTTAAAGGTCTCACAGACATCGGTTTTGATGGGTACGCGGTTGGTGGGTTAGCGGTCGGTGAACCCAAAGAAGACATGCACAGAGTACTTGAGCATACTTGCCCTCAACTACCGGAAGATAAGCCAAGATACCTTATGGGTGTCGGTAAGCCGGAAGATTTAGTCGAGGGTGTGCGTCGTGGTATCGACATGTTCGATTGTGTGATGCCTACACGAAATGCGCGCAACGGACACTTGTTTGTGACTGGTGGTGTGATCAAGATCCGCAATGCGGCACATAAAACGGATACAACCCCTTTGGATCCTGAGTGTGACTGTTACACTTGCCAAAATTATTCAAAGGCGTACTTGCATCATCTAGACCGTTGTAATGAAATCCTTGGTTCTCGATTGAATACTATTCACAACCTACGTTACTACCAACGTATTATGGAAAGTATCCGTTCTGCCATCGATGAAGATCGCTTCGATCAATTTGTTGAAGATTTTTACGCACGTCGCAATCGCGAAGTGCCGCCGTTGAATAAATAGTTATGCGTTATTACTTGGCTCTTGAAAGTCGGGTAATACGACCCAATTTATTGACTATTAAATAAAATAATATAGAGGATGTTTCTCAATGAGTTTGATTTCTGTTGCACACGCCGCGGGTGAAGGTGCTCCTCAAGGTGGTGGTTTTGAAATGATCATCATGTTGGGTATGTTTGCGGTTATTTTTTACTTCATGATTTACCGCCCACAAGCTAAGCGCTCAAAAGAGCACAAAAACCTAATGGCAGGAATGCAGAAAGGTGATGAAGTGCTAACCAATGGTGGTCTTGTTGGTAAGATTGTAAAAATCTCTGAAGACAATGACTACATTGCAATTGCATTGAACGACAACAACGAAGTGACTATCAAAAGAGACTTTGTTACAGCAGTGTTGCCAAAGGGTACACTGAAATCCCTGTAAAACAGCTAAAGGATCCTCGCTGTGTTAAACCGTTATCCTTTGTGGAAGTACCTGATGGTGATGTTACTCATCCTTGTCAGCGCATTGTATGCACTTCCGAATATTTATGGTGAAGATCCGGCTATTCAAGTTACTGGGGCACGTGGTGCCTCAGTAGATGTGTCAACGCTGGATGCTATTACCGAAGTTCTTGAAAAAGAAAACCTCCCTAAAAAGTCCATTGCACTAGAAAATGGCTCCATTCTTGTTCGCTTTTTAGATACCGATACTCAAATCAGTGCTCGTGATGCCATTAATACGGCATTAGGTAAAGAAGCCATTGTGGCTCTTAACCTTGCTCCTGCGACACCAGAATGGTTGGATGTCATCGGTGCGACACCAATGAAGCTAGGTCTTGACCTCCGTGGTGGTGTGCACTTCCTTATGGAAGTAGACATGGACGCTGCGATGGAAAAGCTCGTTGGTCAGCAAGAAGAAGCATTTCGTAGTGAATTACGTGAGCAGCGCATTCGCTACCGTGCCATTCGCAAGTCAGGTAAAGATGCCGTTGAAATTGTGTTAAGAGACGCAGAACAGCTCGAACAAGCTGAGCGTGTACTTAAAAGAACGCATCAAGACATGATTTTTGTCGACAACAGCACAAGCAGCCGTTTTTCGCTTAAAGCGACATTTACTGAGCAGCGTTTACAGGAAGTGCGTAACTATGCGGTTGAGCAAAATATTACCATTTTGCGTAATCGTGTGAACGAGCTTGGTGTTGCTGAACCATTGGTTCAACGTCAAGGTGCAAGCCGAATTGTTGTCGAACTGCCAGGTGTTCAAGATACCGCTCGCGCTAAAGAAATCTTAGGCGCAACCGCAACACTAGAATTTCGTGAAGTGGATGATAAAGCTGATTTGGCAGCCGCAGCACGTGGTCGCGCTCCTGCCGGCAGTGAAATTAAGCTTGATCGTGATGGTCGTCCGGTTGTTCTGAAAAAGCGCATTATTCTTGGTGGTTCAAGTATCACTGATGCCAGCTCTAGTGCCGATGAATACGGTCGCCCGCAGGTTAACATTAACCTAGACAGTGAAGGCGGCAGTAAGATGGCCAGCTTCTCTAAAAAGAATGTTGGTAAGTTGATGGCAACTGTATTTGCTGAATACAAAGACAGTGGTCGACGTACACCAGAAGGTAAAGTCATTCTGGATAAGTATGAAGAAGTTATCAACCAAGCGACAATTCAAACCGCTCTTGGTCGAAGCTTCCGCATTACTGGAATCGACTCCGCTGCTGAAGCGCACAACCTTGCGTTGCTGCTTCGCGCTGGTGCACTAATTGCTCCTATTTCCATTGTTGAAGAACGTACCATTGGTCCTTCTATGGGGCAGCAAAACATCGATATGGGTATCCAAGCTTGTATCTTTGGTTTGGTTGCTGTAATGCTGTTCTGTCTGGTTTACTACCGTAAGTTTGGTGTTTTTGCCAACCTAGCACTTATCGCCAACATCATCTTGATTATTGGAGTGATGTCGATGATTCCGGGTGCAACAATGACGCTTCCGGGTATTGCAGGTATTGTACTGACCGTTGGTATGGCCGTGGATGCAAATGTTCTTATCTTCGAGCGTATTCGAGAGGAACTGCGTGATGGTCGTAACCCTCAGCAAGCGATTCATCAAGGTTATGCGAATGCGTTCAGTACCATTGCCGATGCCAATATCACGACTCTCAT
The DNA here is from genome assembly GCF_014694455.1 of Vibrio sp. S9_S30. Lineage (GTDB taxonomy): Bacteria > Pseudomonadota > Gammaproteobacteria > Enterobacterales > Vibrionaceae > Vibrio. The sequence continues at coordinate 32,366 of NZ_JAAUWT010000002.1, forward strand.
TACGGCAATTATTCTATTTGCAGTAGGTACAGGTGCGATTAAAGGTTTTGCGGTCACACTGTCAATCGGTATTCTGACCTCCATGTTTACTGCCATTATTGGTACACGTTGTGTCGTGAACCTGCTTTATGGCGGCAAGCGCATCAACAAATTGTCGATCTAAGGAATTATCATGTTTCAGATATTGAAAACAGAGAAAATGATCGACTTTATGCGTTGGTCAAAAGGCGCTTTTGTTCTTTCTATATTACTTATCGTAGGTTCAATAGGCACACTGGTTGGTAAAGGGTTGAACTGGGGGCTGGACTTCACGGGTGGTACGCTGATTGAAGTGGGTTTTGAACAGCCTGCAAATTTGGAAGACGTACGTGCGGCACTAGAAGCGAAAGGTTTTGGTGATGCGACCGTTCAAAACTTCGGTTCATCTCGTGATGTAATGGTTCGTCTCCGTCCTCGTGATGGAGTCAAAGGTGAAACTCTTGGTAATCAGATTCTTGATGCAATCAAAGAGGGCACGGGTGAAAACCTAGAAATGCGCCGTATTGAGTTTGTTGGCCCAAATGTAGGTGATGAGTTAACAGAAGCTGGTGGTCTGGCGATACTGACAGCACTTATCTGTATTTTGATATACGTATCAATACGCTTCGAATGGCGTTTAGCCGCGGGTGCCGTACTGGCATTGGCGCACGACGTTATCATCACTTTAGGGGTGTTCTCTTTACTGCAAATCGAGGTTGATCTGACCATTGTTGCCGCCTTGCTGACCGTTGTCGGGTACTCACTCAACGATACCATCGTTGTATTTGACCGTATCCGTGAAAACTTCCGTAAGATGCGTAAAGGTGAATCTGCTGAGATAATGAACAGCTCAGTAACTCAGACTTTGAGCCGAACGTTGATTACGTCGGGTACAACGTTGTTTGTGGTTATCGCGTTGTTTACTCAAGGTGGAGCGATGATTCATGGCTTCGCGACTGCGTTGCTTCTTGGTATTACTGTAGGTACGTACTCTTCTATTTACGTTGCATCTGCATTAGCTCTGAAGCTTGGCATTACGCGCGAGCACCTTATGCCACCTCAGATCGAAAAAGAAGGCGAAGAACTCGAAGAGTTACCTTAGCCGGCAGACATGTAAGCCCTATCTTAAAGCCACCTTACTCAGGTGGCTTTTTTACGTTCTGGGGTGATGCACTTTCAGAATGGCAATAAAAAACACCCAAGCAACTTTTCTACTAGAGAGTATTTGGGTTGCTTGGGTGTTTTAGGTATTCAGCCTGTGACAGTGAGGAATTACCTCAAGATAGCTTCATTACCGTTTTCGCGGATGTGTTTTAGGATTGATTTTACACCGCGTGGGCTAGAGCCAACAATGTTACCAGACTGCATGTAGTTCGTGCCGCCTGCAAAGTCGGTTAGGATGGCACCTGCTTCACGAGCAATCAGCTCACCAGCCGCCATGTCCCAAGGTTTTAAGCCGAGCTCAAAGAACCCATCAACACGACCTGCCGCAAGGTAACACAAATCAAGTGCTGCGCTGCCTGTGCGTCGGAAATCGGCACATTCAGTGAACAGACCAGACACAATCTTCATGTAAGATTCTGAGTGCTGTTTTTGCTTGAATGGGAAGCCTGTCGCTAAAACAGTACCTTGAAGGTCTTTTAGTGGTGTTACTCGGATACGAGCATTGTTGAGTTGAGCGCCAGAGCCGCGCTGTGCCGTAAACAATTCATTTTGCATTGGGTCATATACACAAGCCACTTCTGTTTTGCCCTTCATTCGAACAGCAATAGAGACGGAGAAGTGAGGTAGACCTTTTAAGAAGTTTGTAGTGCCATCCAGTGGGTCGATGATCCATTGTACGTCTTTATCTTTACCTTCGATAAGACCGTTTTCTTCAGCAATGATACAGTGCTCTGGGTAAGAGGCTTTAATGGTATCGATGATCAGAGCTTCTGCTTCTTTGTCTACGTTAGTAACAAAGTCATTGCTGCCTTTTTGAGTGGATTCAATTTTGTCAGCGTTTTCTAGTGATTTCGCAATATGATTGCCTGCTTTTCGCGCAGCGCGAATAGCAATATTAAGCATTGGATGCATACAGTTTTTCCCAACGGATGTTAAAGAACGATAAAGCGGCGGGGAGTATATCAGAGTATAAGTAAAAGGGAAGTGGTTATTTTTTGAACTTATCGCTTGTTTTTGACCGAACCAGTGAGTCGTCATTTTTCAGCAATGTGAAGGAAGCCATTGATGTTCTGGGGAGAGGGATAACCTTTTTTAAAGTGTTGTGATACTATTTCGCGGTTTTTCAATAGTCGGTAAAATTACACCATGTTAGACCAAGTCAAAGTTGTTCTCGTCGGTACATCACACTCAGGAAATATTGGTAGCGCAGCACGCGCAATGAAAGTGATGGGGCTGTCCAACATGGTCTTGGTGGATCCACAATGTGAGGTAGACTCCCAGTCTATTGCTTTAGCGGCTGGTGCCAGTGACATTGCTCTTAACGCAACAGTCGTGAATACGTTAGAAGAAGCGGTTGAAGATTGTGGTCTTGTTGTTGGTTCAAGTGCGCGCTCTAGGACGTTAGAGTGGCCCATGTTAGAACCGAGAGAGTGTGGAGAGCTGTTTGCCCAAGAAGGTAAAAATTATCCTGTTGCACTTGTATTTGGGCGGGAAAGAACGGGATTAACCAACGAAGAGTTACAACGCTGTCATTTTCATGTATGCATCCCCGCTAACCCAGAGTACAGCTCCTTGAATCTTGCTATGGCTGTTCAGACTCTTGCCTATGAGGTACGAGTTGCCCATCTTAATGAAGTTACAAGTGAGCACCCAAAGCAGAAAGAGAACGATTATCCTAGGCATAAAGAGCTTGAGATGTTCTATGAACACCTTGAAAAGGTCATCACTCAAACCCAGTTCATAGATGAAAGTAACCCTGGTCAGGTGATGAATAAGCTACGGCGTTTATTTTCTAGAGCGCGTCCTGAAGCTCAAGAAATCAATATTCTTAGAGGGATTTTAACGTCTGTGCAAAAGAAATTACTAAATAACAAATAACCACTTAAAGTCAGTGGTTAAATACCTGACTAAAACAGTCAAATAAATACTTGACCAATTTAGTCGGGTATGGAAGAATTCTATCCACAAACTTACTGTGGATACGGTGTGATATGAGACTTACATCTAAAGGAAGATATGCAGTAACAGCAATGTTAGATGTTGCTCTGCATTCACAAGAAAGCCCAGTGCCTTTGGCTGACATTTCTGAGCGTCAAGGTATTTCTTTATCTTACTTAGAACAATTATTTTCTAAGCTACGTAAAGCTGGTTTAGTTGCTAGCGTGCGCGGACCAGGAGGCGGTTACCGCCTTGGTACTGATGCGAATGATATTGCAGTTGGTATGGTGATTGCTGCCGTAGATGAATCTGTTGATGCAACGAAATGTAATGGTAAAGCTGATTGTCAAGGCGGCTCGCGCTGCTTAACTCACACACTATGGCATGATTTGAGCACAAGAATTAGTGAGTTCTTAAACAATATCACTCTAGGTGAGTTGATGTTGGACAACGAAGTATTAGAAATATCTGATCGTCAAGGTATTGACTTGGTGATCAATCATGGGTTTGGACAAAAAAATACAAGCACCGCCCCCATCGGTGTAAATGTACGCTCATAGATAGCGTCGCGATATAACCGCCTAAGCGGACAATATTACATTGGAGTAACAAATGAAACTGCCCATTTATTTTGATTACTCAGCAACGTGCCCCGTTGATGCGCGTGTTGCTGAAAAAATGGTTCAGTACATGACGATGGATGGGACGTTTGGTAATCCTGCATCTCGTTCGCATCGTTATGGCTGGCAGGCAGAAGAAGCAGTCGATACTGCTCGTGAGCAAATTGCCGAACTATTAAATGCTGACCCAAGAGAAATTATTTTCACCTCGGGCGCGACAGAATCTGACAACCTAGCGATAAAAGGCGCAGCGCACTTTTACGGCAAAAAAGGTAAGCATGTTATTACGTGTAAAACCGAACACAAAGCGGTTCTTGATCCGTGCCGTCAGCTAGAGCGTGAAGGTTATGAAGTGACCTATATTGAACCAGAATCCAATGGCATTATTGATCTAAGTAAACTTCAAGCGGCAATGCGTGAAGATACGGTTTTGGTATCTATCATGCACGTTAACAACGAAATTGGTGTGATTCAGGATATCTCTTCTATCGGTGAGCTTTGCCGTGAGCGCAAAATTATCTTTCATGTTGATGCTGCTCAATCCGCTGGCAAAGTGCCATTGGATGTTCAGGAAATGAAAGTCGATCTTATCTCTATGTCTGCGCACAAAGTATATGGCCCTAAAGGTATCGGTGCATTGTACGTTCGTCGTAAACCTCGTATTCGCTTAGAAGCACAAATGCACGGTGGCGGTCACGAGCGTGGTTTCCGCTCTGGTACGTTAGCGACTCACCAAATTGTTGGGATGGGTGAAGCTTTTCGTATTGCGAAAGAGGAAATGCAACAAGATTTCGAGCATGCAAAGTCATTGCGCGAGCGTATGTTGAAAGGTCTTGAGGGAATGGAGGCGTTGACGATCAATGGTGATCTAGAACAGCGTGTGCCACACAACCTTAACATCAGCTTTGCATTTGTAGAGGGGGAGTCCCTACTTATGGCATTGAAAGACCTGGCTGTTTCTTCTGGTTCTGCCTGCACATCAGCAAGCCTTGAGCCTTCGTATGTTCTACGTGCTTTAGGGTTGGATGACGAGCTGGCACATAGTTCTATTCGTTTTTCTTTTGGTCGACTAACGACAGAAGAAGACATTGATTATGCCGTTGAAAAGATTCGTGTTGCAGTGGATAAACTGCGCGACATGTCTCCTCTATGGGATATGTATAAAGAAGGTGTAGATTTGAGCACAGTTGAATGGGCTCACCACTAATCTCAAGGGTATAGAGGGTACAAGGTAAACATTATGGCATACAGCGAAAAAGTAATTGATCATTACGAGAACCCACGCAACGTTGGCTCCTTCGATAAGGATGACCCATCTATTGGCAGTGGTATGGTTGGTGCGCCAGCATGTGGCGATGTGATGAAACTGCAAATCAAAGTGTCTGCTGAAGGCATCATTGAAGACGCGAAATTTAAAACTTATGGCTGTGGTAGCGCTATTGCTTCCAGTTCTTTAGTCACTGAATGGGTGAAAGGTAAGAGCATCGATGAAGCCGCTGCTATTAAAAACGCAGAAATTGCAGAAGAACTAGAACTGCCGCCAGTAAAAGTTCACTGTTCAATCCTTGCTGAGGATGCAATTAAAGCCGCTGTTTCTGACTACAAAAAGAAACACGAGTTATAAATTGTAAATGGAAGGAGCTCATGCTTCTTCCGTTTTAATGTCACTAAAGATTTGCAGGTTGCAGTATGGCCATTACCATGACGGAAGCGGCGACAAGCCGGGTTAGATCATTTCTGGATAATCGAGGCAAAGGCATCGGTTTAAGGCTTGGGGTGAAAACCACAGGTTGTTCTGGAATGGCTTATGTTCTCGAATTTGTTGATGTTCTTAATGAAGAAGACAAAATTTTTGAGCAGGACAATGTGAAGATTATCATTGATCCTAAAAGCTTAGTTTACTTAGATGGGACTGAGTTGGACTTCGTAAAAGAAGGCTTGAATGAAGGTTTCCAGTTTAACAACCCTAACGTCAAAGGCGAGTGTGGTTGTGGAGAAAGCTTCAACGTCTGACAGAATAGACTCAACAAGTACATCGAATTAAAACGCAGTGAAGACTGCGTTTTGTACTTTCCCCTTTATCTTTATTTTTTGCCCAGATTTTACTGAGAGTCAGAAAATGGATCATTTTGAATTGTTTGGTATATCTTGTCAGTTTGATCTCGATGTTGCTGCGTTATCTACTCAGTTCAGAGAGCTTCAGCGTCAATTCCATCCTGATAAATTCGCGACTGCATCCGAGCGAGATCGTCTTCTTGCTGTGCAAAAAGCGGCACAAATCAATGATGCTTTCCAAGTCCTGAAACACCCTATTTCTCGTGCTGAATACCTACTTTCTCTGAAAGGAGTAGACATTCGGAATGAGCAAAATACGATGCAAGATCCTATGTTTCTAATGGAACAGATGGAGCTGAGGGAAGCATTAGAAGACATTGAGTCGTCATCCGATCCAGAATCTGAACTCTTCGATTTTGAGAAAAAGGTCAGTAAACTGTACCAGTCGCATTTGAGCGACATGGTTCAGGCATTAACTGACAACACACTGGAAAACGCTGCGAATGGTATTCGTAAGCTAAAATTTATTGCCAAATTACAAAATGAAATAGAGCAGTTAGAAGATAAACTGCTCGGATAATAAAGGACTTTCAATGGCATTACTTCAAATTGCAGAACCGGGTCAAAGTTCAGCCCCGCACAAGCATCGTTTGGCGGCTGGTATTGATTTGGGGACGACGAACTCACTTGTGGCGTCTGTTCTTAGCGGAACGGCAAAGCCATTAGTCGATGAGCAGAATGAAAGCATTTTGCCATCGGTTGTCTATTATGGTTCTGACACGATATTAGTCGGAGAAAAAGCGCGTGAGCACGCTCAATCCGAGCCCGAGCAAACGATCATTTCGGCTAAACGGCTTATCGGTCGTTCTCTTGCTGATATTCAAACCAGATACCCCTCTCTTCCTTATACTTTTATCGAAAGTGAAAATGGGCTGCCATTAGTTGAAACATCGAAAGGTAACGTCAACCCGATTCAGGTGTCTTCAGAAATATTGAAAGCATTAGGTCAGCGTGCAGAAGAGTCGCTTGGTGGAGAGCTCACAGGGGTAGTGATTACTGTTCCTGCCTACTTTGACGATGCGCAGCGTGCAGGTACGAAAGATGCGGCTACGTTGGCAGGGTTGAAGGTCCTTCGGTTACTGAATGAACCAACGGCAGCAGCGATTGCCTATGGGCTGGACTCCGCTCAAGAAGGCGTGATCGCTGTTTATGATTTAGGGGGCGGAACGTTTGATATTTCCATCCTGCGTCTATCCAAAGGTGTTTTTGAAGTCCTTGCGACTGGCGGCGATTCTGCTTTGGGTGGTGATGACCTTGACCACATAGTGGCAAGCTATATCAAAGAACAATCAGGTATTCAGGCTGAGCTTTCTAATGAACAGCAACGAGTGTTACTGGATACGGCAACTCAAGCAAAAATCGAGTTATCAAGCACTGAGTCTACAGAAGTAACGTTTGGGGCATGGTCTGGCTCTTTGTCTCGCGATACGTTCAATGAACTTATCCAGCCTCTAGTTAAAAAAACGCTGCTTTCTTGTCGCCGAGCATTGAAAGATGCTGGGGTTTCTGCGGATGAAATACAAGAAGTGGTGATGGTTGGTGGTTCGACGCGCACACTCCATGTTCGTGACATGGTTGGTGAGTTCTTTGGGCGAACGCCACTCACGAGCATCAATCCGGATGAGGTTGTTGCTATTGGCGCAGCCATTCAGGCCGATATCTTAGCGGGTAATAAGCCAGATTCCGAGATGCTGCTACTTGACGTGATCCCTCTCTCATTGGGGATTGAAACCATGGGTGGTTTGGTTGAAAAAATCATCCCAAGAAACACCACAATTCCCGTTGCCAAAGCACAAGAATTTACGACGTTTAAAGATGGGCAAACGGGCATGCTCGTCCATGTTACGCAAGGTGAGCGCGAAATGATTGACGACTGTCGTTCATTAGCCAAGTTCTCACTAAAAGGCATACCGCCTATGGCTGCGGGTGCCGCGCATATACGTGTCACTTATCAGGTTGATGCGGATGGTTTGCTGTCAGTCACTGCGATGGAAAAGAGTACAGGTGTGCAAGCTGAAATCCAAGTGAAACCTTCTTATGGTTTGAGTGATGATGAAGTCGCAAATATGCTAAAAGACTCCATGGCTTACGCAAAAGAGGACATGCAAGCAAGGGCTCTTGCGGAGCAAAGGGTCGAAGCGGATCGCGTTATTGAAGGTTTGGTTTCTGCTTTGCAAGCCGATGGCGATGCGCTGCTTTCCGAAGAAGAACAGCAAGTGTTACTAAAATCAATAGAAGCTTTGATTGCTTTGCGTAACCAAGATAGTGCTGACGCGATTGAGCAAGGCATCAAAGAGACAGACAAAGCCAGTCAGGATTTTGCCGCTCGCCGTATGGACAAATCGATTCGAACCGCCCTATCTGGTCAATCCGTTGATGACATATAACAGTTATTAGTTTGAGAGTTTAAAATGCCAAAGATTATTGTATTACCCCATGAAGACCTTTGCCCAGAAGGTGCGGTATTAGAAGGACAAACTGGTCAGACTGTTCTTGATGTTGCTTTACAAAATGGCATCGGAATCGAACATGCCTGCGAGAAATCCTGTGCTTGTACCACCTGCCATATTATTGTACGTGAAGGGTTCGATTCATTAGATGAGAGTGAAGAACTTGAAGATGACATGCTTGATAAAGCATGGGGCCTAGAGCCCGAGTCTCGTTTAAGTTGCCAAGCGGTGATCACCGACGAAGATTTGGTTGTCGAAATTCCGAAATACACGCTGAATCATGCGGCAGAAGATCACTAATAAGGAAGAACAATGAGTTTAAAATGGACAGACTCGCGAGATATCGCCATTGAGCTATGTGACCTTTTCCCCGAGACCGATCCTAAAACGGTGCGCTTCACGGATTTGCACCGCTGGATTTGTGAGCTTGAAGAGTTTGACGATGAGCCGAGCCGTTCAAACGAAAAAATCCTAGAAGCGATCATCCTCTGCTGGATGGATGAGATCGATTAAGTGAATGAAAACGTAATGATCAAGTCACATCAAGTAACTTGAGTTATCTGTTGGTTTATTTACGTAGTCTGACATTATTTACTGAAAAAAGCGGGCTTTGATGCCCGTTTTTTTTATGAGAGTGATATTTTCTACGAACATAATGCTAACATTCCTTAACTCGTGAAAAGAAACAAAGTCGTAATAGAATTCAGCGAAGATTACGATGATAAGACAAGGAGAAATCATGTCTACACAAATGCCAGTATTCATTTCCTCACAAGTGGCACTCCCTCAATGGGGCGACAAAGCAATTTTATCTTTTACAGATCAAGGTACAACGATTCATCACACCGATGGTGAGTTAGTTGATGTGATTCAGCGTGCTGGGCGCAAGCTGGATGGACAAGGAATCAAATCCGTATTTTTGCAAGGTGAAGGTTGGGATGTAGAAAGCATCTGGGCATTTTACCAAGGTTATCGTGATCCTAAAAATACCAATTCTGTTGAGTGGGCTGATCTCGAAGAGAATGAACAACATGAACTGAGTTCTCGCATCAAAGCAGGAAACTGGGTCCGAGATATCATCAACAAAAGTGCAGAAGAAGTCGCTCCTCGCCAACTTGCAACGATGGCTGGAGAGTTCATTAAATCTCTTGCGCCAGAGCATGTGACGTACAGAATCATAAAAGATAAAGACTTACTCACAGAGGGGTGGGAAGGGATTTATGCCGTTGGTCGTGGTTCAGAACGTACTTCCGCAATGCTTCAGTTGGATTACAACCCAACAGGTGATGAAAATGCACCCGTTTTCGCTTGTTTAGTGGGTAAGGGGATTACCTTCGATTCTGGCGGTTACAGTATTAAGCCCTCTGGGTTCATGGACGCCATGAAGGCTGATATGGGAGGGGCGGGCACGATTGCCGGTGGTCTTGGGTTGGCTATCCTTCGTGGGCTTAACAAACGCGTAAAATTGATTCTTTGTTGTGCCGAAAACATGATTTCAGGGCGAGCTTTCAAGTTGGGCGATATCATCACTTACAAAAATGGTAAGACTGTCGAAATCATGAATACCGATGCAGAAGGTCGTTTGGTTCTTGCGGATGGTCTTCTGTATGCAAGTGAACAAAATCCCAAGCTCATCATCGATTGCGCCACCCTCACTGGTGCTGCAAAGAATGCATTAGGTAATGATTACCACGCACTTCTTTCATTTGATCAGCAACTATCATCTAAAGCCATAGGGTATGCCGCTGAAGAGCGTGAAGGGCTCTGGCCTCTTCCTTTGGCGGATTTCCACCGTTCCATGCTTCCTTCTAACTTTGCAGATATGTCGAACATCAGCAGCGGTCAATACTCTCCAGGTGCGAGTACTGCTGCGGCCTTTTTGTCGTACTTTGTGAATGATTACAAGAAAGGTTGGTTGCATTTCGACTGCGCAGGCACGTATCGTAAGAGTGCCAGCGACAAATGGTCTGCCGGTGCAACGGGCATGGGGGTGCGTACACTCGCTCGAATTTTGACAGAACAATCAAAATAAATTGAATTCAATTTAAAAAATCGAGGGCGCAACTCGCTTGCTGTTTTCGACTATTATAACGAAAGAACAAAGGACATCTTATGGCTCTAGAAAGAACGTTTTCCATCATTAAACCCGATGCAGTAAAGCGAAACCTTGTGGGTGAAATCTACCATCGATTCGAAAAAGCGGGCTTGAGGATCATTGCCGCTAAAATGGTTCATTTATCCAATGAACAAGCGAGTGGTTTCTATGCTGAGCACGAAGGCAAGCCTTTCTTTGAGGGATTGAAAGAGTTCATGACATCTGGACCTATCATGGTTCAAGTGCTTGAAGGTGAAAACGCGATCGCCCGCTACCGCGAACTGATGGGGAAAACAAACCCTGAAGAAGCTGCGTGTGGCACTATCCGTGCTGATTACGCAGTCAGCATGCGTTACAACTCAGTACATGGGAGCGATAGCCCTGAATCCGCAGCGCGCGAAATTGAGTTTTTCTTCCCTGCATCTGAAATTTGCCCTAGAGAAGATGAGTCTTTTTAGAGTATGAGATTATCATTGCACTTATGGTTATTCGTAGGTGCAATGTTTTCCACGTCCTTACCCGCTCTCCTTCAATATCAAGCTTCATTCTGGTTATCCTTTTTCTGTTTAAAATTTAATCACTTTGAAATGAATCCTTTATAAATAACCTTACTCTTGCCCCCTTGTTGTCACTGGGTAAAGGCTGTACAATTCGCGCCCTTAAATACCGTTCCACCTGCGAGAGGCAACATGAGCAGCGAAAAAGTAAATCTACTGGATTTTGACCGTAAAGGGCTACGAAAATACTTCGCCGATGAATTAGGTGAAAAAGGATTTCGTGCTGATCAGGTCATGAAGTGGATCTACCATTTTGGTGTAGACGATTTTGAGAACATGACCAATCTCAATAAGAAGCTTCGAGAGAAACTTATACGTGTTGCAGAAATTCGTGCGCCTTATGTTTCTGATGCACAGTACTCTTCCGATGGTACGATAAAATGGGCAATGCGAGTTGGTGATCAGGATGTAGAAACCGTGTACATCCCCGACGAAGACAGAGCGACACTTTGTGTTTCCTCCCAAGTGGGGTGTGCGCTTGAGTGTAAATTCTGCTCTACTGCCCAGCAAGGGTTTAACCGTAATCTGAAAGTGTCGGAAATCATTGGTCAAGTATGGCGCGCAGCAAGAGAAATTGGATTACAAAAAGAAACGGGGCGCCGCCCAATTACCAATGTGGTAATGATGGGAATGGGTGAGCCGTTGCTCAACATGAAAAACTTGATTCCGTCTCTGGAGATCATGCTCGACGACTTGGGCTTTGGTCTATCAAAGCGCCGCGTGACCGTTTCGACTTCCGGTGTGGTGTCAGGCCTTGATCAAATGACAGGTAACATTGATGTTGCACTGGCTATTTCTTTGCATGCCCCAAATGATAAACTTCGAAGTGAGATCATGCCCATTAACGATCGTTGGGACATCCAAGATTTTCTTAATTCAGTTAGACGTTATATCGCGTCGTCCAATGCCAATCGTGGCAAAGTTACGATTGAGTATGTTCTGCTTGATCACGTGAATGATGATATGGAACATGCTAGACAACTCGCAGAACTGTTAAAAGATACTCCGTCGAAGATAAATTTGATTCCTTTTAACCCTTATCCTGGTTCACCATACCGCAAGCCGAGTAACTCACGCATTGACCGTTTTATGAAAACGTTGATGAAATACGATTACACGGTCACTGTGCGTAAAACTCGTGGTGATGACATTGACGCAGCTTGTGGTCAGTTAGTTGGAGATGTGATCGACCGAACAAAACGGACAAAACTTAAACAGCACGGGGAACCAATCGAGGTGAAGTCAATCTGAGTTGATAATTGACCAGAAAGGCACCCCAGATAGTAAGGGAGTGTGATGTTAGTGAGAATTGCGAACATATTTCTGGTTAGTTTGTTAGTAGGTTGTGTTACAGTTACTGAACAACCCGCTAATAATCAGTTTGATAAGATAAAGGCGGCAGAGGCGCGTATAAGCTTAGGTTTAAGTTATCTTGAGTCCAAAGATATGGTTCGGGCGAGAGAAAATCTTGAAACCGCATTAAGCTACGCACCCGATTATTATCGCTCACTGATTGCAATGGCTCACTTTTATCAAGAAGTTGGCGAGACTGGTCAGGCAGAGCAAGCCTATAAAAAGGCACTTAGGGAGTCACCTAAGAACGGTGATGTGCTCAATAACTACGGTACGTTTCTTTGTAAAATCGGTCGATACGATGAAGCCGATGCATTCTTTAACCGTGCTATTGAACAGCCATATTACTACCTGATTGCAGCCAGCTATCAAAATGCGGCTATGTGTGCGCTGAAAAGCGGCGATCAGGATAAAGCTGAATATTATTTTGCCCGTTCTTTGGATCATGACCCTAATCGTATTGTTTCTATACTTCAGCTAACACAAATAGAAATACAAAAAGCAAAGTATCGAGAAGCTAGGGTTAGACTTTTAAAATTTCATAATAGATATGGGTATAAAGCTTCGAGTTTAGGTCTGTTAATTGAATTAGAAAAACAAGCAGGCAATAACACTCTTGCAAGTAAGTACACAAGCGTACTAAAAGATAAATACCCAGACTCGATTCAATATCAGAAGTACATAGCGAATGAGTATTGAACAAACAGCAGAAAATATGACTATTTCAACATTGCCACTTCCTGGCGATGTACTGCGCCAGCAGCGAGAGAAGTTGGGGTTAACGCAAAAAGACATCGCTGACCGTCTTCGTCTCCGCTTGGCGGTGATACAAAACATTGAAGATAACAACTTCAAGTCAGATCAAGTAGCCACTTTTACCCGTGGCTATTTGCGATCTTACGCTAAGGCCGTTGGATTGAGTGATGATGATGTTTTGCCCCTTCTAGAAGAAGAGGTCAATCATAAAGAGCAATCCATGCAGAGCTTTTCGAGAAAAACCAATCGAGAAAAGCACGACAGCCGAATCATGCTAATTACATGGGGTGTTTTGGTTGTGCTGGTTGGCATATCTTCTGTGTGGTGGTGGCAGAATCAAAGCTTAGACACACTTTCTGTATCTGAACTGACTGCGTCATCAGACACCCTTTCTCAAGAATCGGAAGCCGATTTAGCTGTGCTTGAGGCGCAGAGAGAACTGAATGCCGCCTCTGTGCAGCCTGTTCCACATATCGAAGAGGCAGAGCGAGCTACTGATGTCGCCATTTCAACTGAAGAAACGAAACCAGTCAACGCAGAAGTTACGGATTCTTCGATTGTTGATTCCTCAAAGACTGAGAGCCGAGTTGCCGACTTAGCAACAAATGATGTTTCGCCTTCTTCATCTAACACGCCATCTGCCGCTGAGTCGTCCGAGAGTGATGAGCTTGCATCTTCAGACTCTCAGGCTTCGGGCAGTTCGCTTTCTGCTAATTCAGTTTCAATGTCGTTTTCGGCTGACTGTTGGATTCAGATAAAAGACGCAGAAGGCAAGGTACTTGCCACTGGCGTAAAAAAAGCGGGACAACAACTGACTGTAAGTGGTAAGGCTCCATATAGCGTCATATTAGGTGCACCTGAAGGTGTCTCGATGACATTTGCTGGTGAAGCCGTGGACCTTTCTGGGTATACTGCGGGCAAAGTAGCAAGATTCAAATTACCCTAGAAGCTGAGTAAGTCTAAAGCCATTATGCAACACGAATCCCCTATTAAACGTCGTGCATCGACCCGCATATATGTGGGTGATGTTCCGATCGGTGACGGTGCCCCTATTGCGGTGCAGTCCATGACCAACACCAGAACAACGGATGTTGAGGCAACAGTGGCTCAAATTAAGTCTCTGGAAACCGTTGGTGCTGATATTGTACGTATTTCTGTTCCAACCATGGAAGCGGCAGAAGCCTTTAAACTCATCAAGCAGCAAGTCAATGTTCCGTTAGTAGCCGATATTCATTTCGATTACCGAATTGCTTTAAAAGTAGCGGAATATGGTGTTGACTGTTTGAGAATAAACCCCGGTAACATCGGTAATGAAGCGCGAGTAAAATCGGTTGTTGACTGTGCTCGCGATAAAAACATCCCTATTCGTATTGGTGTTAATGGCGGTTCTTTAGAAAAAGACCTGCAAGTCAAATACGGGGAACCCACTCCTGAAGCGCTTGTAGAGTCAGCAATGCGACATGTTGACTATCTTGATCGTTTGAATTTTGATCAATTCAAGGTCAGTGTAAAAGCATCCGATGTCTTTTTGGCTGTAGACTCATACCGTCTGCTTGCAAAAGAAATTGATCAGCCACTGCATTTGGGTATTACTGAGGCAGGCGGTGCGCGTGCAGGTTCAGTGAAATCGGCTGTTGGCTTGGGCATGCTGTTAGCGGAAGGCATTGGCGATACACTACGTATTTCTCTTGCCGCTGATCCTGTCGAAGAAATCAAGGTTGGCTTTGATATTTTGAAGTCGCTGCGTATCCGCTCACGTGGTATCAACTTCATAGCTTGTCCAAGTTGCTCTCGCCAAGAATTCGATGTGATTAACACGGTTAATGCGTTAGAAGAGCGCTTAGAAGACATTATTACACCTATGGATGTCTCAATCATTGGCTGCGTAGTCAATGGACCTGGTGAAGCCGAAGTCTCCCATTTAGGGCTAGCTGGAAGTCACAAGAAAAGCGCTTTCTACGAAGATGGTAAACGTCAAAAAGAACGCTTTGATAATGATGATTTGGTTAGTAAGCTCGAAGCGAAAATTCGTGCAAAAGCGTCGATGCTTGATGAAAGCAATCGCATCGACATCAATTTTATCGATAAACAATAATCTCGACGGTAATAACTGTGGCAAAAACGATACAAGCAATCAGAGGCATGAATGACTGCCTCCCAACGCAATCTCCTCTTTGGCAAAAAGTGGAGGGTGCGGTTAAACATGTAATCAGTGCGTACGGATACAGTGAAGTACGCATGCCTATCGTTGAGATGACGCATCTATTCAGCCGTGCCATTGGTGAAGTGACCGATGTGGTTGAAAAAGAGATGTACACCTTTGAAGACCGAAATGGTGACAGCCTGACTTTGCGTCCAGAAGGCACAGCTGGCTGTGTTCGTTCAGGTATTGAAAATGGCTTGCTTTATAATCAAGAGCAGCGCTTATGGTATATGGGACCTATGTTCCGTCACGAGCGCCCTCAAAAAGGTCGCTATCGTCAATTCCACCAGTGTGGTGTGGAAGTTTTTGGTTTGGATGGTCCCGATGTTGATGCTGAGCTGATCATGCTGACGGCGCGTCTATGGCGAGAACTCGGTATCGAAAAGCACGTACGTTTAGAGTTGAACTCAATTGGTTCCTTAGACGCCCGTGCTAACTATCGTACAGCATTGATTGAATTCCTTGAGCAGCACATCGATATTTTGGATGAAGATTGTAAACGCCGTATGCATACGAACCCGCTACGTGTTCTGGATACCAAAAATGCAGATATTCAAGCGATTCTAGTTGATGCACCACAGTTGTCCGATTACCTTGACGAAGAATCCAAAGCACATTTTGCTGGGTTGTGTGAACTTCTTGACGCGGCTGGTATCGAATACCAAGTTAACCAGCGCCTTGTTCGTGGGTTGGATTATTACAATCGTACTGTTTTTGAGTGGATTACCGAAAGTTTAGGGGCTCAAGGAACAGTGTGTGGTGGTGGTCGTTACGACGGGCTGGTCGAGCAGCTGGGTGGTAAGTCTACTCCCGCCGTTGGTTTTGCGATGGGGCTAGAACGTTTAGTGCTTATGTTAGAGGAGCTTGACCTAGCAGAAACGCGTCGTGCTGTCGATGTGTACATGGTTAGCGCAGGTGACGGCACACTAATGGCGAACATGAAATTGGCCGAACAACTGCGAGAGTCATTACCGGGGTTACGTGTGATGACGCACTTCGGGGGCGGTAATTTCAAGAAACAATTTAAGCGTGCTGACAAAGTTGGCGCGGTTGTTGCCTTGGTGCTTGGTGAAAACGAAGTCGCGGAAGGCACTGTCGTCGTCAAAAACCTAACTGGCGGCGAACAAACAACAGTTGCACAGGCAGACGTTGCCGAGCAACTTAAGCATTTGATCTAAAGAGGACAGGACGTGGAACTCTACGATACTGAAGAACAACAGGTAGAAGCCATTAAAGAATGGTGGAAAGAGAATGGTAAAGCGGTCATCGTAGGTGCGGTGGTTGGCTTAGGCGGTATCTTTGGCTGGCGTTTTTATCAGGACTCGCAAGCCGAAGCACAAAGTGCTGCTTCTCAAGCGTATGATAAAGTACTGACTCAAATACAAAATTCTGGTGCCGAGTCGTCTTCTGACGCGTTAGCTTTTATCGAAGCGAATAAAGAATCCCAATATTCTGTATTAGCCTCACTTCAATTAGCAAAAGCCTTTGTTGAAGCCGGAGAGCTGGACAAAGCTTTGGAGCAGTTAAACTGGGCTAAAACGAACACAAAAGATACGGCGATCACTTCTCTGCTAACAATACGTACTTCTCGCGTACTCGCAGAACAAGAGAAATACGATGAAGCGCTTACTCAGCTAGACTCAGTAAAAGAAGCGGGTTGGGCTGGTCGTGTTGCTGAACTCAAAGGTGATATCTTGCTTCGACAGGGGAATACTGAAGGCGCTTATGCCGCCTACTCAGAAGCACAGCAGCAGTCAGATGCGAGCCAGGCTCTGCAAATGAAGCTGGACGATCTGGCGAAGTAAGGGTTATATCGAATGAAGAAAATGCTCAACCGAGCTGTGATGTGTGCCTTGGCTGTCGCTGGCTTAGCTGGATGTGCAGGGGAAGAAGACACCATCGTAATGGCACCTTTGCCTGTAGTTGAAAGTCAATTCACACCATCGAGTAATTGGTCTACTTCGATTGGCGATGGTGTTGGGCATTATTTTTCCAAACTGAAACCTGTCTACGCATACGACAATGTATTTGTTGCCAGCCGTGATGGAGAGGTCAAAGCGCTAGATCCTAATACGGGTATAGCAAAATGGTCTACCACAGTAGAGTCGGAAAACTCGGCTCGCCTATCTGGTGGTATTGCCGCCGCGTTTGGCAAGTTGTTTATCGGCAGTGAAAATGGCGAACTCATAGCGCTTTCTGCTGAGAATGGTGAGGTACTTTGGCGTTCTTCAGTAGAAGGGGAAGTGCTTGCTACACCTGCAACCGACGCCAATCTTGTGTTGGTTCATACCTCTCGCGGCATATTGGTTGCGCTAAACCAAGAGGATGGATCTCAAGAGTGGACGGTGAGTTCTGAAGTTCCGAGCTTAACACTGCGTGGAGACAGCTCTCCTGTCACTATTTCAGGTGGTGTTTTTTGGGGAACCGCGAATGGTCGAATTGCGGCGGCAATTATTGCTCGTGGGCAACTGATTTGGCAGCAACCTGTGGGAACCCCTAAAGGATCTACGGAAATTGATCGCCTAGTCGATGCCGATGCCTCCCCAATCATTATTGGTGGCACGTTATACAGTGTTGGTATCAATGGGCAGCTTGTGGCGATTGACTTACGTTCAGGTGCGCCTTCTTGGAAACGAACTTATTCATCTGCAACGGATATGGTGACAGATGGCAGCAATCTTTACTTAGTGACAGATAAAGATCATCTCGTCGCCGTTGATGCACGAAGTGGAACAGAGATCTGGAGTAATAAACAGTTAGAGTACCGTTTATTAACGGCTCCTTCCATTATCAACGGTAAGATAGTCGTTGGAGACACAGAAGGGTATCTCCATTGGCTGGATAAGGACACGGGTAAGTTTGTGGCTCAGCAATTAATCGATAACAGTGGCTTTGCTGTTGGCCCTTTGGTGGTTGATGATGGTTACGTTGTTGTGACACGTTCAGGTGCGGTAAAGAAACTGCAGATCCAGTAAATAACGTGATATAATTCACAATCGGCTCTTGGCTGCTCTCAGTCAAGAGCCGTTTTATTGATAATTAAGCAAGTGTGGTTATAGGTAAGTTCTAGTGCTAATGACTTACCTATAGCTACATTAAGAAATGAGATTGTAGAGGTACATATGATTCCTGTCGTTGCTCTTGTAGGGCGCCCTAATGTTGGTAAGTCGACGCTTTTTAATCGTCTGACTAGAACGCGTGATGCGTTAGTGGCTGACTTTCCTGGATTAACTCGGGATCGTAAATACGGTCAAGCAAAGTTAGGTGAACATGACTTCATCGTTATCGATACCGGCGGTATTGATGGCACGGAAGAAGGCGTAGAAACGAAAATGGCAGAGCAATCGCTTGCAGCCATTGATGAAGCCGATGTGGTTCTCTTCATGGTAGATGGTCGAGCGGGTTTGACACCAGCAGACGAAGCCATTGCGATGCACCTTCGAAAAATTGAAAAGCCAGCTATGTTGGTGGTAAACAAAGTCGACGGTATTGATGCCGATGCCGCGTGTGCCGATTTCTGGAAGCTCGGTGTTGAAAACATGTATCAAATTGCGGCATCTCATGGTCGCGGTGTAGCAACATTGATTGATCGTGCTCTTAATCCATTTGCAGAAGAGCTGATTGCCAATGCCGAAGGTGAATTAGAAGACCTTACAGAATTTGAAGACCCAGAAGAAAAACTGGACTTCACAGAAGAAGAAGCTGAAGCCGAATTCAAGCGCTTGCAAGACCAGCCAATCAAGTTGGCGATCATTGGTCGTCCTAATGTAGGTAAATCAACGCTAACAAACCGTATTCTTGGTGAGGAAAGAGTCGTGGTATTCGATATGCCCGGAACCACTCGCGACTCTATTTACATTCCCATGCAGCGAGATGAACGTGAATACGTTCTGATTGATACCGCGGGAGTGCGTCGTCGTACTCGTATTAATGAGACGGTAGAAAAGTTCTCAGTTGTTAAGACTCTGAAGGCAGTCGAAGATGCTAATGTTGTATTGTTGGTTATTGATGCTCGAGAAAACATTTCGGATCAAGATTTAAGCTTATTGGGTTTTGCGTTAAATTCCGGTCGCTCAATTGTCATTGCCGTGAATAAATGGGACGGGCTAGACACCGATGTCAAAGAACATGTGAAGAAAGAGCTTGATCGTCGCCTAGGTTTTGTCGATTTTGCACGCATTCATTTCATCTCTGCGCTGCATGGAACCGGTGTCGGGCATTTGTTTGAATCGGTTCAGGAAGCGTACAAATCGGCAACAACTCGAGTTGGTACATCTGTTCTCACTCGAATCATGAAAATGGCGCAAGATGATCACCAACCTCCAATGGTACGTGGTCGCCGTGTAAAATTGAAATACGCGCACGCAGGCGGTTACAACCCACCAATCATCGTTGTTCATGGTAACCAAGTGCATGAATTACCAGATTCTTATAAGCGCTATTTAATGAACTACTATCGTCGTTCTTTGGAAATTATGGGTACACCTATTCGAATTCAGTTTCAAAGCAGTGATAACCCATTTGAAGGCAAGTCTAATAAATTGACGTTATCACAAGAGCGAAAACGCAAACGCCTTATGTCGATGATGAAAAATCGAAAGAAATAACGAAGAATCGATATAAACAACTAAAAAACGCCGAAAGGCGTTTTTTTTGTATTCTGAGTTTTTCCCTTTTTTCATTTATTCGATCTTCGGGCGATAAGATGCCTTGTATTGCTTTAATAAGAAAAAACAAAAAGTTAGGTGGAATTGTAAACATGGTAATGTTCACTTACATTTGAAAAACAATTGAAATTAGATCGAATATTAAATTCTAAAAATGACTTTTTTTATCCGTAATATCAAAACTATTGACTGTGTAAAATGCAAATGCAGGATATGTAACTTATGCTTTCGGGGTGTGGTGATATAAATGTTCTTTTTGACGCTGATCGCTGATCAGTTCTCCTAGTGCAGAAGATCGGGAAAGATCTGTATTAGTCTCTTTGTTCTACTTCTAGCGGTTAGACCATTGCAACCTTATTGAAAAATAGCATGAATACACACCTTACACTGTGATGGAAACGTATATAACTTGAATAAACATTTAATCGCAAAAGATCAATCTCTCTAAAATTTCAGTTTGGATTAACAACTGATGCAGATCAAAGCATGCATTAGACTATGAACGCATTATCAAGATGGACTTCGTTGGTAAAAAGGGGAAGGTAATGAATGGTAATGTGTGTAAGCAGTGTGACAGCGAGTTGAGATGGAATGGTGGGTTATATCACTGCGATTTCTGTTCTGAAGAGTATCAGAAGCTTGTTTTCTGCCCCGACTGCGAACAATCTCTTGAGAAGCTTCAAGCATGTGGAGCGGTTAACTACTTTTGCCTAAGTTGTAACGAGCTAAAATCCAAGTCTAGGGTGACTTTCGTCTACAAAAAACAATCAAATGTAGCTTGATGCTCATTCCGGCTAAGTGGTCTAAAACCCAAGTTGAAGTTAGTCAGAAACGGTTGAGCGAATTTTCCCATCAGCAAGGCGAGTGATAAGGATATCACCCGTTTTTACTTTTTTCGTATCGGTGACGACGTCGCCATTTTCTCGCTGAGTAATACTGTAACCGCGTCTTAAGGTGGCAAGTGGGCTAACGGTATCCAGTTTTTCTGCTGCTAGTGCTAGCTGGTGTCGTGACAGTAATAACTGTCTATCCATCGAATCAAATAACTTTGTTTGACTGTTGGTGAGATGGTTTTGAAGTTGATTTAGCTTGCGCTGAGGATTGTGCAATGCAAGCCTATGCTCCAAGTTCACTATTGCTACGCGATTGGCTGATAACTTATTGTTGATTGCAATGTGTAATCGTTGTTCTAATTCGTCTAAACGTTGATTTTGCCGTTGAAGTTGGTAGCTTGGGTGCTTTCTTTCCAACTTTCTTTCTAACGTGTTGAGCGCAGATTTATGCTCAGCAAGATATTGCTGCATTACCTGATGCAAGCGTTGGCGTTTTTGCTTCAGTGACAATACTTTGTGGTGGTTATCTCGACTGACCAGTTCTGCCGCGGCAGAAGGGGTTGGTGCTCTCATGTCTGCCACAAAATCAGCAATAGTCACATCAACCTCATGCCCCACTGCCGAGACAATGGGGATCTGACTTGCGGCAATGGTACGTGCTAAAATTTCGTTGTTAAAGCACCATAAGTCCTCTAATGAACCTCCACCACGACCAACAATAAGCACATCACACTCGTTTCGTTCATTTGCTCTGCCAATGGCTTGAGCAATTGAGATAGCGGCAGTATCGCCTTGAACTATGGTGGGATAGATAACAATAGGAAGAGTGGGGTCACGGCGCTTTAGTACATCTAGAATATCGTGCAGAGCGGCACCCGTCTTGGATGTGATCACACCCACTCGAGTTGGGTTCTCTGGTAAAGGTTGTTTTGTACTTTGAGCAAACAGACCTTCAGCGGCAAGTTTCATCTTCAGCTCTTCAAATTCTTGCTGAAGTCGGCCGTCGCCTTCGGGCTGCATACTTTCAATAATAAGTTGGTAGTCACCTCTCGGCTCATAAAGAGACAAGCGAGCTTTGACTAATACTTGATTTCCATTTTGTGGCTTGAATGTGACTCGGCGGTTGTTGCCTCGAAACATCGCACATTTTACTTGAGCACGAGAGTCTTTAAGTGTGAAGTACCAATGACCGGACACGGGGGCAGAGAAATTAGACATTTCACCCACAAGCCAAACTACGCCCATTTCATTTTCGAGCAATAGGCGGACTTCTGAGTTTAAGCGAGAAACGGTGAAAATATTATTATTGGTCAGAGAAGACACAAATAATCTCTAAGGCGTGAGTATGGAAATTAGCGGCAATATAATACATATCAAGGGGGTGATTGCAAATAAAAAGTGAAAAAATGTGTGGTCAAACGATTGCCCTGTGCGTATAATCCGTCTGCAATATCAAATCCAAATCACTTTATTATGCGAAACGATAAAGCTTGGATTTACTCCTATTAATACCTTGTTGTGAGATATTGCAAATGCTACGAATCGCAAAAGAAGCTTTAACTTTTGACGACGTTCTACTCGTCCCAGCACACTCCACTATTCTTCCGAATACCGCTGATCTTCGCACTCAGCTGACTAAAAACATCACTTTGAATATCCCAATGATCTCGGCATCTATGGATACCGTAACGGAAGCTCGCCTAGCCATTGCGTTAGCGCAAGAAGGTGGTATCGGCTTTATCCACAAAAACATGTCGATTGAGCAACAAGCTCATCAAGTGCATCTTGTTAAGATCTTCGAAGCAGGTGTGGTTACTGCGCCTGTTACTGTTGAGCCAACAGCGACTATTGAAGATGTAAAAGGGCTAACAGAAGAAAACGGTTTTGCCGGTTACCCTGTTGTTGCTGAAAACAATGAATTAGTGGGGATCATTACAGGGCGGGATGTGCGTTTTGTTACTGATCTTACTAAGAAAGTTGAAGATGTAATGACACCCAAAGCTCGCCTTGCGACAGTGAAAGAAGGTGCTTCTCGTGAAGAAGTGCAAAAGTTGATGCAAGAGCACCGTGTGGAGAAAGTCTTGGTTGTGAACGAAGAGTTCCAACTAAAAGGCATGATCACAGCGAAAGATTTCCACAAAGCAGAGCGCAAGCCTAATGCCTGTAAAGACGTGCAAGGTCGTTTACGTGTGGGAGCCGCTGTTGGTGCTGGCGCGGGTAATGAAGAGCGTGTAAAAGCACTTGTTGATGCGGGTGTAGACGTTTTACTCATCGATTCTTCTCATGGTCACTCTGAAGGTGTGCTTAACCGTATTCGCGAAACTCGCGCGGCTTACCCTGACCTTGATATCATTGGTGGTAACGTTGCAACAGCATCAGGTGCGAAAGCCCTAATTGAAGCCGGTGTGAGTGCGGTTAAAGTGGGTATTGGTCCTGGTTCTATCTGTACAACTCGTATCGTTACGGGGGTGGGTGTACCGCAGATCACGGCGATCTCGGATGCCGCAGACGCGGCCGCTGAATACGGCATTCCTGTCATTGCTGATGGTGGCATTCGTTACTCAGGCGATATCTGTAAAGCCATTGCAGCTGGTGCATCTTGTGTGATGGTTGGCTCTATGTTAGCGGGGACTGAAGAAGCTCCGGGTGAAGTTGAACTTTACCAAGGTCGTGCATACAAATCTTACCGTGGCATGGGCTCTCTGGGTGCGATGTCTAAAGGTTCCTCTGACCGTTATTTCCAATCGGATAACGCTGCTGACAAGCTTGTTCCAGAAGGCATTGAGGGTCGTATCGCTTATAAAGGTCGTTTGAAAGAAATTGTTCACCAGCAAATGGGCGGTTTGCGTTCAAGCATGGGTTTGACTGGCAGTGCAACGATCAACGATATGCGCACTAAAGCCGAATTTGTGCGTATTTCTGGTGCCGGTATGAAAGAATCTCACGTCCATGATGTGCAGATGACAAAAGAAGCGCCTAACTACCGTACTGGTCAGTAATTACCCCTAAAGAATTAACCTTGAAGAGGCGTATAAAGGCGCATCTTCATCGCTTAACCTATTTGATCTTAAGAGACGAAAATGACTAAGAACATTCATGACCAACGGATTTTGATCCTCGATTTTGGTTCTCAATACACTCAGCTTGTTGCTCGACGCATCCGTGAAATTGGTGTTTATTGTGAGCTATGGAGCTGGGATGTGGAAGAAGCGGACATTCGCGAATTCAACCCAGATGGCATTATTCTTTCTGGTGGTCCTGAAAGCGTAACAGAAGATAACTCTCCTCGTGCCCCGCAATATGTGTTCGATTCTGGCGTACCGGTATTGGGGATCTGTTACGGCATGCAGACCATGGCAGAACAGCTTGGTGGTAAGGTATCGACTTCGAACGAGCGTGAGTTTGGTTACGCAGCTGTAGAAGTGTCTGGTGAATCTTCTATCTTTAAAGATCTTGAGACCACTCAAGACGTTTGGATGAGTCATGGCGACAAAGTTGTAGAAATCCCACAAGGTTTCGTAAAAGTCGGTGAGACAGAGACTTGTCCTTACGCTGCAATGGCGAACGATGAGAAGAAATACTTCGGTGTTCAGTTCCACCCAGAAGTGACGCATACGAAAAACGGTCTACAGATGCTAGAGAACTTCGTTCTTGGTGTTTGTGGTTGTGAGCGTTTATGGACCTCTGAATCCATCATTGAAGATGCCATTGCTCGAATTAAAGAGCAAGTGGGTGACGATGAAGTTATCCTCGGTTTATCCGGTGGTGTGGATTCTTCGGTTGTCGCAATGCTGGCTCACCGAGCGATTGGTGACAAATTGACGTGTGTATTTGTTGATAACGGTTTGCTGCGTCTGAACGAAGCCGAACAAGTGATGGATATGTTCGGGAATAAGTTCGGTCTGAATATTGTCCACGTCAATGCAGAAAACCGTTTCTTGGATGCGCTGAAAGGCGAAGAAGATCCAGAAGCCAAACGTAAGATCATTGGTCACGTATTCGTCGATATTTTCGATGAAGAATCTAAGAAATTGGAAAATGCGAAGTGGCTTGCTCAAGGGACTATCTACCCAGATGTCATTGAATCTGCCGCTTCTAAAACAGGTAAAGCACACGTCATCAAATCTCACCATAATGTTGGTGGATTACCCGATGACATGGAAATGGGCTTAGTTGAGCCATTGCGTGAACTCTTCAAAGATGAAGTTCGCAAGATTGGTCTTGAGCTTGGGCTCCCATACAATATGCTTTATCGCCACCCATTCCCAGGCCCTGGTCTAGGTGTTCGTGTTCTTGGTGAAATCAAGAAAGAATACTGTGACTTGCTGCGCCGCGCTGATGCTATCTTCATTGAAGAACTGCATGCCGCTGACTTGTACCATAAAGTCTCTCAAGCGTTTACGGTATTTTTGCCTGTTCGTTCTGTTGGCGTGATGGGGGATGGCCGTAAGTACGATTGGGTTGTGTCACTGCGTGCAGTTGAAACCATCGATTTTATGACGGCGCACTGGGCGCATCTACCCTACGATTTCCTTGGTAAGGTTTCTAACCGTATTATCAACGAAGTCGATGGTATTTCTCGTGTGGTTTACGATATTTCAGGTAAGCCACCAGCAACAATCGAGTGGGAATAATCTTCACTCGTCAGACATTGATGCCAGCCTTCGGGTTGGCATTTTTTTATCCTTTTGATCAAAACTGGTGCGGAAAGATATTGTAGATAAGAGGATTGAAACTTAATGAGAGAGGAGGCAGTTCTCGCTGCCTCCTGTATGTTTTCAACTCGTTAGCAGAGACAACCTTATGTTGATGGCTGTTCTACCTCACCAGTCGATTCTTTGGTTGACGGAGAATGACCCGTTTTACGTTTGTATTTTTCTTCCCAATATGTGGCCCCTTTGATACCAAGTTTGATTGGGTTAAACGTGTATTCGGTTACGCCCGCTTGCTGCTGTTCCTCATAATCCTTTAAGGCTTTAAGTGCTGGTTTTGCCATAAAGAAGATGATCAGAATCCCCACAATATTGAGCCATGCCATTAAGCCAACCCCGACATCACCCATTGCCCAAGCAAGGTTCGCTGTTTTTACGGTTCCATAAAATACCGCAGACAAAATGACCAGCTTAAGGGCAAAGATCATTCCGCTCACTTTGAACGTACGTCGGATATAAGCGATGTTGGTTTCGGCAATGTAGTAGTAAGCCAAGATGGTGGTGAATGAGAAGAAGAACAAAGCAAAAGCAATGAACAGTTTCCCAACGCCCGGCAAGGTACTTTCGATCGCCATCTGAGTAAAGGCTGGACCGTTCGCGCCAATGGTTGCAGGTAGATTTTGGATCAAGAATTGTCCTTCCGCACCACCATGAACGTTATAGGCACCAGTGATAAGAATCATAAATGCTGTCGCGGAGCATACGAGCAGCGTATCAATGTAGATAGAGAAAGCTTGAACCAAACCCTGCTGCGCTGGGTGATCAACATTGGCAGCAGCGGCAGCATGAGGACCTGTGCCCTGACCTGCTTCGTTGGAGTAAACACCGCGTTTCACCCCCCAACCAATTGCTGCACCAAAGCCTGCCATTGGAGTGAAGGCATCACCAATGATCATCGAGAAGATACGAGGAACTTCGCCAATGTTAAGAAGGACGATGACAAACGCAATGACGATGTAGGCTAATGCCATGAACGGAACGACAAATTGTGTGAAATTGGCAATACGCTTAACGCCACCAAAAATGATGAAAGCTAAGATAATGGAAATAAAGGTGCCGGTAAAAATTTTAGCGAAACTGTAAGTGCCTAGCCCTGTATCTATCATCATGCCTGCACCAAAGGCGGTTTCAACGGCATTACCAATACTGTTTGATTGAACGCCTGGAAGAAGAACACCGCACGCGAAGATGGTGGCTATAGCAAAAACCCATGCATACCATTTTTGGCCCATGGCTTTCTCAATGTAATAAGCGGGACCACCACGGAACTGACCTTCATCTTCTTCTTTGTAAATTTGCGCCAATGTTGATTCAGCGTAGGCCGTTGCGGCACCTAAGAAAGCCACTACCCACATCCAGAACACCGCACCTGGACCGCCGAAACCGATCGCCGCTGCAACGCCTGCAATGTTACCCGTACCTACACGTCCTGAAAGTGAAACCGCAAGGGCTTGGAATGAGGAGATGCCTTTAGAAGAGCTTTTGCCTGATAAAAGCAAACGCCACATTTCTGAAAAATGGCGAACCTGAACAAAGCGAGTGGTGATGGAATAGAACAAGCCTGCACCCAAGCACAGGTAAATGAGTACTGGGCTCCATATTATTCCATTAAGAAAGTCGACGAGTGACTGCATGACTCTTTCCCTATATTGATGTTGTGTTGATGTAAAAAGAAAATGATATGTTAATCCTGAGCGTGATCAGTTTGTTAACATTTTTATCTTATTGTTACTGCTATCGTGATTTAGAGCACGTATTGCTAATATTTTGAAATACTTTGGCTGAAAGTTGTGCAATCAATCGATGATGTGTGATTTTTTTTCAAAAAGAATAAACTTATCGACCATGATTCTGTGATTTCTGCATTCATGTACCTATTTATCCTTCCGATTAAGTTGACTTACTTGGAATGAAATTCTTAACGGTTTGATCCTAAAAGAAGAGTCCAATGAGGGGACGCATTGGGCTCTTTACTTCGGTTTGATTTACGTACTTCGTTGTCGATTACTTGCGTGTGTAGCGAGAGTAGGATAGGTCCTCATATTCAATATCCGGTGTTTGATTGGCGACAATATCAGCCAATAGTCGTCCAGAACCGCAAGCGAGAGTCCAGCCCAGCGTACCGTGCCCGGTGTTGGTGAACATATTAGACAAGGGGGTTTGCCCGATGATCGGTGTGCCATCTGGGGTCATAGGGCGAAGACCAGTCCAGTACTCTGCATCCGATAGTCGGCTTGCTTTGGGGAAAAGATCGGTGAGTACTTTATTGATTGTTTTAGTGCGCTTAATCGGAAGCGTTTGGTTAAAGCCCGCCAATTCAGCGGTTCCAGCCACACGAATCCGATCATCAAATCGAGTAATGGCCACCTTAAAGGTTTCATCCATTATGGTCGAATTTGGTGCATTGTCTTCGTCTTCTACTGGAACGGTTAGGGAGTACCCTTTTACCGGATACACAGGCAAATGGATCCCCAACGGTTTAAGCCACTGTGCAGAGTGACTGCCCATGGCAACTACGTATTTATCCGCTTTGAATGTCTGTTGAGTGGTCGTCACTCCGGTGATCATTTTTTGGTTATGTTGAATGTCTTTTACTTCTTGGTGGTAGTGAAATTGGACGCCGACATTTTTACAGTGCTGCTCCAATTGCTGGCAAAACAAAAAGCAATCACCAGTTTCATCATTAGGCAAATACAGACCGCCTGTCAGCTTGTGTTTGACCGCGGCTAACCCCGGTTCTTTTTCAATACACTGTTCAACATTGAGCAAATGATGCGGAATGCCACTTTTTCCTAATAGGTACATGTCTTTTCCGACGGCGTCTATTTGTTCTGCATGACGAAATACTTGCAATGTTCCGAGTTTTTTTCCTTCAAATTCTAAATCGAGAGACTGCGTCAATTCCCGCATGCATAATTTGCTGTAATTCGCTAAGCGAAGCATTCTCGATTTGTTTTGTTGGTATTTCTTCTCGGTGCAATTTGCCAGCATCTTCAGACTCCAGCCCATCATGTTTGAATCTAACGGTGGGGATATCTTGAGTGGTGCATGTGTCTGCGCTAACCACTTTATGGCTTTAAACGGAATGCCTGGAGCTGCCCACGGAGCTGAATAGCCATAGGAAAGTTGCCCAGCATTAGCAAAACTGGTTTCCAAAGCACTGCTTTCTTGCCTATCGATAACCTCAACATCAAATCCCGCTTGTCTTAAATACCAAGCACTGGTTAAACCAATAACGCCACTTCCAATCACTAAGGCTTTCATTTTTGCTTATCCGTTTTAGTTCGTTTATTTCAAGAGCCGTAATCCGCTGCGTAGTGTCTGGTGTTTACAAATGGTTAACAATCGATAAAAATTACAACTAGCCTTTAGAAAAACTAAACACAAGTGTTGAGTAACAGAATGGAAATTGTGAAAAGTAGCATTGTTAGCCACCTATCAACATTCGAAGTTGCAGCGCGGGAGGGCAGCTTTACTGGCGCATCTCGTATCTTGCATAAAACAACAGGCGCAATCAGTCAGCAAATATCACTGCTTGAAAAACAACTTGGATTCCCACTGTTTGAAAGGCATTCTCGTGGGGTTCAGTTGAATGAAAATGGCCGCATTTTGTTTGAATCGACCCAGCAAGGGTTAACGATGATACACAATGCAATAGAGAGTATTCGTAGTGCAGCGAATACAGAACAAGAAATTCGCCTTAAACTTACCCCATCATTTGCCTATAAGTGGTTAATGCCTAGGTTACAAAATTTCTATAGTCTTTATCCCGATATTCAAATCCAGAGTTACGCGGAAGCAGCATTAGTGGACGCATACAGTGGCGACTTTGATTTAGTGATTGATTATGGTGTGGTTCCATATAGAGATTCGCGTGCTAGTTTGCTTCTTAAAGAATCCCTTCTTCCGGTTATGTCACCTGCTGTGATGGCGCAGTATGATTGGGCAAACGATCCCAAGATATGGGAGAAAGTGCTGTTGCTGCACGATGGCATGCCATGGCGGCACGCTGCAAAGGATGTGGAGTGGCAGATGTGGTTAAAGTTAAACAATGCCTCCCCCAGTGAGCTCAAAGGGCATTTCTTTAACCGAGCCGATATGGCCATGGCGGCGGCAGAAGCAGGGGTTGGTGTTGCTATGGGGAGGTTGTCCCTATTGGAAGAGGACATTAAAAATCAAAGGTTATGTAGCCCATTCCCACCGACCCCCGTTGAAGCGGGGTATTTTCTTATTCAGCATAAAGAAAGCGAAAGTATAGAAAAGTTCACTCGCTGGTTAAGGCAAGAAGCAGAAAGCAGAAGGCAGAAAGCGAATAAATAACCACGTCTCCTTTTGTGACCGATTCAATCCCCACCTACACTTTAAAAGTATTTTGCGTCAAGCACCGTTGGCTTGATGCCTTTTCAAGATTTTTAGGGTGGATGTGATGGCAAAAAATACCACATGTAACTATTGCAACCCAGATGGTTGGCAGTGCAGTGAACCAGCTGGTGAATTGGGGTTGTGCTATTGGCATGATCCGAAGGTGGACAAGAGTAAGGATGATGTAAAAGCCAAAGTTGAGCAATGGGCAAAAGATGGCAAACCGCTGGATGGATTCCAGCTTTCTAGAGCCAAACTGGAAGACATCAACCTCGTGAACCGCGGAAGCAAAAAAGGGTATAAATGTCGTAATGCGGATTTCTATCGGGCAGATTTGCGTAATGCTCATTTCTTTGGGCTCGACCTTAGAGGCTCTTCATTAATGAAAAGTACGTTGACCGGGTCAAACCTGCACTGTGCGCATCTTGAAGATTGCAATCTGCTTGGTGCTGATCTGAGCCGAGTCCGCCTTGAGAACGTTGAGTGGGGGGAAGAGCTCCAACAAGAAAGAAAGGCCATGGAGGCGATTCGGCAGGGAGAGATAACGAAGTCGGTCGAGTTATGCCAAGAGGCCGAAGAGGTGGCAAGATGCATTCGAAAGCAGTGCGAGAAAGAAGGGCTGTTTGAAATAGCGGGGTACTTCTTTAAAAAAGAGATGGTATTTAGGCGTTATCAAATGCCTCGTTTCAGCTCCAAGCGACTTATTTCGAAAGGTGTAGATTTGTTCTGTGGTTACGGAGAATCCCCTATTCGAGTGGTTATGTTCTCTGTGTGTTTGAT
Source organism: Vibrio sp. S9_S30 (assembly GCF_014694455.1). Taxonomy (GTDB): domain Bacteria; phylum Pseudomonadota; class Gammaproteobacteria; order Enterobacterales; family Vibrionaceae; genus Vibrio. The sequence continues at coordinate 62,989 of NZ_JAAUWT010000002.1, forward strand.
TATTTTGTGCGCACTAGCCTATTTTTTTCTGGGCACGACGGCATCGAATCCGATTTATCCTAATATGCATGGTTACAAGGCCGTCTTTTTAGAGTTTTTGAATGCACTTTATTTTAGTGTTGTCACCTTTACGACGCTTGGCTACGGCGATATATCGCCCATTGGACTGGCCCGGTTTGTTGCCGCTTTTGAGGCATTTTTAGGGAGCTTTACCATGGCCTTGTTTGTCGTTGTTTTTGTTAAAAAAATGACACGATAAAAATGACACGATAGTAGTGCCTGTATGTATTTCACATCATTGATGTGGGACTTTTATCCAACTATGGTACCAGCGGAATAGATTATCGATGGGTCTGGGCGTGCAAATCAAAAAACCTTGAATGTGCATGTTCCTGTAATTGTTTTCCAGATAGTTTAAGTCTTCAATGGTTTCCATCCCTTCTGCTATAAGCGTGACATTCAGTTTGGACGAAATGTCGGAAAGAGAATTCACGACAACTTGGTTAAATTGATCGCAATGAATGTCTGTGATTAAGCTACGATCAATTTTCACCTCAGTAAAAGGCAGGCTTCGAAGCTGCTGTAGGTTGGTAAAACCCGTGCCAAAATCATCCAATGACAATCCAAAGCCGCGAATACGGAATCGGTTCAAAGACTCCAATTGCTCGGTACTTTTTAAGGCAAATTCTTCGGTGATTTCTAAGATGATTTGCGATTTATTTATGCCTTTAGACGTGACGATTTCACTTAACACATCGGGGTAGGCAGGATTGACCAATTGGCTGGGAGAAAGGTTAATACTAAGCTTTATGTCATTATCAAACTTTTTACATAACGTCGGGAGATCGTCGAAAGATTGCTCTAAAATATGCAGTGTTATGTCATCGAGTAAATCATGGCGCATTGCCGTAGGTATGAATTGACCGGGAAGAATAGCCTTGGGAGTACCGGGTCTGCAAATCCTAGCAAGCACTTCAACGCCGTTCACCTTATGAGTTAGGATATCCACTTTAGGCTGATAATAGGGCGTAATGTAGCGTTTTTCGATGCACTCAATGAGTTCATCTTTTGACATTTTTTTATAATGTACGAAATTGCGCTCTTCCATTTGTATGAGTTTATCGAGTGCTCTTTTAAGGCTACTCAAGTCAATAGGCTTAGCAATATTCCCAAGTAGGTAAACTTGATGTTGCCGAGCTATGTCTGCGGCTAATTCTATGATCCGTATTTCCATATCGGAGATAATGCAAACCCCCCCTTCAAACTGCATTTCCCCTAACTGTTTAATGACTTCCATACCATCAATTTCAGGCATATTGAGATCGGTAAAAACAGCACTGTACTTATGTGTGCTGCTTCGAATGGATTCCAGTGCTTTTTTAGAGCTAGAAAAGGTGATTACGTGAGGGTAGCCCAGTTTGAGCAACATGGTTTTCATTACCATGAGAGTCGCTTGAGAGTCGTCAATTACGACGATTTTTTTTTGTTTCATGTTTACTAACACCTATAACCAATGTGCATTTTTAGTAATTGACCTATTTGTGTTTTTTGTTCAGCAACGGGGTAATTCGAATTTTATGTTCATCTATTAAAAGCTAGTTGAAAGAATAGATATATCAAGCTAACTGTCTTTTTCTCTAAAGCTCGTGTGGTGTGAGAGGGAAGAACACAAACAAAAAGACGAAAATAAATGGCGTTGAAGTACGGTTGTGAAAGGTTTTATATGAAAACAAATACGTCAGGAGGTAGGGCATATTCCATCAGCGAGTCTGTAAAACATGCCGAACCGTTTATTTGTGGCGACCTACAAACACGTAAAAGTGACTCGTAAACCCTTGAGTATCGAATGCTATATTGATAATTGAAGTGATGTGGAAATGACGAAACTCAGATCCGAAAGCGGGTTATTCAAAAAGTGATGAGGGTATTCAAAAAGTATTGGTGTTACTGAGTGGCGAGCATGTAACCTTTACCGCGAATCGTAACCAATAACTCAGCATGTGAGCTGTTTGCTTCGAGTTTCTTTCGTAGTCGGCTAATTAGCATGTCAATGGATCGGTCTGTTGGCGACCAGTTTTGGCTTTTTGTTATTCTCACGAGTTGAGGTCGAGTGCATACCTTTCCGGCGTTCCCAATAAGAAAGAGCAGCGCTTCATTTTCAGCATCGGTTAGGCGAAATTCAGTCCCATCTTTATGGAGTAACAACTTATTTTCCTTATGTAGGCGAATACCAGGGTAGACATGAATGTAGATAGACTCTTGATCGTATTCGTGTGAAGGAACGTCATTGCGACGTAACACCGCTTGAACTCTAAGCAGCACTTCCACCATATTCAATGGCTTCACGACATAATCATCAGCTCCACGAGCGAGTCCTTTGATGCGATCTTCATCAGATTTTCTGCTGGACACCAATATAACTTTGCACAATTTTTCTTTAGAAACACAGTGTGCGATCTCTGTGCCATCAGCGTGAGGTAACACAACATCACAAAGTACTAAATCGATAGGTGGATGGCTATTTGCAACCTGTTCAAAAGCGCCCTCACCAGTCGTGTTGATGAGGACATCATAACCTTGAGATTGTAAAGCTTTTACGAGTGATTCACGCGTTGGTGCGTGATCTTCGACTACTAAAATACGACGATGAGGCATGAGAGCTAATCTGACCCTAGATTGGAATGCAGTTTTGGCATTGTTTGTTAAATATTTACAACGAGTATCAGTTAAAAAAAATGAAACAACCCACCAAATATTGAAATAGTTTATAATATTTCGCTCAATTTAAAAACTATCAATTGTAATGTTCCATGTCGCACTTTAATGTCTCATTTATGAAAAATAGTACTATTGCCATTCTATTTATTCTTAGCTCAGTCTTGAGTTTTGGAAGCTTTGCTCATGTAAAGAAAACATCGATTCCCATTGCAAGCATGAGCAAGTTCGAGGATGTAAGTGCAAGTATGAGGATTAATGATGTTTTATCATTAAAGCAATCTGAGTGGCAAGCCATCCCGATAAATGAAGTGAGCAATTTCGGGTACAGTAAATCGGCTTATTGGCTGAAGGTCACTTTTACGCAACCGTTAGAAGATTGTTGCATTTTGACGGTTTCATACACACCACTGGACTATCTGGATTTTTACCAAGTGATAGATGGCAATCGTCTTGTGCATCAGCAGTCTGGGGATCGTTATGCGTTTGATGTGCGCCCCTTTCATGATAGGCATAATACGTTTCGTATAACCCATGCCAGTGATGGTCCTACCGTTTTTTACCTAAGAGTGCAGAGTGAAAGCATCCTCCAACTTCCTTTGGATTACTACACCGACATTGAATTTGCTCAGACTTTAGGGCAGGAAAACTTCTTTCTAGGGCTCTTTTACGGGGGGCTACTTTTAATCGCGGTCTACAACGCTTGTGTCTTTTTTCGCTTACGAGACAAAGTGTATGCGTACTACTTATTCTTTGTGATTAGTGCGGCATTAAGCGCGGCATGTTGGGATGGTTTGGCTTTTCACTATTTGTGGTCGAATGCACCGGATTGGGCAAGCCGCTCGATACCGATCACCACTGGATTGCTCACGTTTTGTACGTTGCTATTTAGCCAAGAATTGTTACAAATCCGTAAGAATATGCCGTGGGCAAACATAAGTATTGAGCTCACAAAGGCGGTTTCCGTTCTTCTGATAATCATGACCTATATCGTGTCTTATTCTACCGTAGGTCAGTTGAGTTTTGCTGTTTCCATTGGCTCTGGCGTTATTGGAATGTTGGTCGGTATTGCCGCACTGTATAAGAAAATTGAAGGCTCCGGTTTGTATTTAGTGGCGTGGTCACTCCTATTTATCGGAGTCAGCATGAACTCCATGGTGAACATAGGATTGATTCATGACAGCGCTCTCACTAACTATCTAATACATTTAGGCGGTGTGATTGAAGTTTGTTTATTTTCGGTTGCTTTGGCGAATCGCATTAAATTGTTGAAGCAAGATAAGCAAGACGCTGAAACTCGAATGTCCATTGAAAGGCAAATCGCCCAAGATAAAGCGAATACGTTGGCGATCATCAGCCATGAACTTCGAACCCCAATGAATGCGGTTCTTGGGTTTGTGTATCTGGCCAAACAAGGTAAAGGGCAACTGAGTACACAAGATTATTTGGAAAAAATAGAGCAAGCTTCTTCCAATTTGGTGAAGATCATTAATGACAGCCTCGATTTTTCTAAGCTCGAACAGAAAAAACTAAGTTTGAAATGCGAGCCTTTCAATTTGATTGATGTGGTGGATCACGTGACGTCCGTCTCGACCCCTGGTCTGGCGGGGAAGCCCGTTCAAATGCACATTCAAGTCGCACCAGATGTCCCTTTCCATTTACTGGGAGACCGTGTTCGGCTAGAACAAGTCATCATCAACTTGACCAACAACGCGATTAAGCATACCGATCAAGGGCACGTAGGGGTGGGGATCTCTGTTGTACGCAAGTTTAGTCATAAAGTGGTTCTCGCCTTTAGGATCTCGGATTCTGGGCGGGGGATATCCCAGCAATCTCGCGATCGTCTTTTCAAACCTTATTCACAGTTGGATGAACACCATAAAGGCACAGGGCTTGGCTTGTCGATAAGCCAGAAAATCATTCACCTGATGGGGGGGCAGATAAAGTGTTCTAGTGAGGTAGGGCAAGGTTCTTTGTTCTCATTTGAATTGTCCTTTCCATTAATTAACTTACCCGAGCGCCCATCCGAATCCGCGCATGTTTTGCTGGTCTGTGAAAATACCTTATTCGGTGAAAATACGGAGCTGACACTAAGGTGGTTAGGTATGGAGTGCGATCTTGTGTCGGCATCGAAAGCCTTGGAGATGACGTGTAATTACGATCTTATTCTTGTGGATCAAGCGTTGGGAGGGATATCGGGAGAAACCTTTATCGATATACTTAAAACCACCGACCTTTCGGACATTCCCGTCGCCATACTCTGTAACATTGACGAAGTGGACGGGGTCGATGGGAATGTTTTCCGATTGAGTAAACCGATTCGTGTATCGGATGTCCTTCAGCTAGTGAGCAAAATGAACGGGAATGTGGTGGATAAGCAAAGCACGGTATCTGATACGGACTATGCGCTCAGCGGGCTACACGTGCTGGTGGCCGATGATAACAAATTGAATCGGGAGTTCATCAGCGACATGTTGGCCATGTTTGGTGCCGATGTCGATGTTGTTGAAAATGGTCAACAAGTGCTCGATACCTTGTCGAATTATCATTATCACGTGTTGTTGCTGGATCTTCATATGCCAGAAGTGGATGGCATAGAATGCGCAACGGCAATTCGACAGAAACCAGAGTTATCGGATTTATCCATCATTTGTACCAGTGCAAGCCCGGGGGCGATATCGCAACATCTCGATGTGTTTGAAGATTGCATTGCGAAACCGATTATGGCCAATCAGCTACTGAAGTTACTTTCGCCGTATTGCCATGATATTGCCCACGATAAAAAACGTCATACGAAAGGCGAGATACGTTGGCCGTTGGAGGAATCGACGCTGTTCATTGAAGGCATCGACATGGCATTGTTATTGGACCAATGCGCTCATTGCGAACTAAAAGTGAACGATCGGCTGGCAATATTCTCTGATATGGCCATGTCATTTTTACGCGATTTATCAGACACTCAGAACGAAAACACACGCGACCTTCAACGCATTTATCACGATTTTGCGGGAACCGCAGGGGCAATTGGGGCAGTAGATTTACAGAATATGGCGTTATCGCTGGACTCGTCACTGCAAGACGGAAGGTTTGACAATAACCTATCTGAAGAACTGTCTAAGCAAACGGCTGAAATGGTTGCTCGAATTCAGGACTCTTCCATTTCTTCAACGGTGGTGTGATGTACGCTGGTGAGGTGCTTTAGCATTGCCTTCTCAGCGGCATCCGCATCGTGTTGCCCCAATGCTTCGTAAATGGCCATATGCTCTAAATAACTTTGTTCGATGGACCCTTTTTTACTCATGACTTGGCGGCGAAATTTCAAACCAAAGGAATAGAGTTCATCAGAATAGTTAACGAAAATCGGATTGGCTGCAATTTCAGCAATGTTCAAATGAAATTGGTGATCGGACAATTGAAATCGGACAGGATCTGAAAACATGTTGGATTGCTGTTTAAGCAATGCACCTAATTCGTTGAGTTGAGATTGAGTGATGTTTTTTGCCGCTTGACGGACAATCGCCGCTTCGATCACTTTTCGGCTTTCAAAAACCGTGTCTACAGAGTGGTTGTTGATTTGTAAGCTGGATGATTCCGGTAACCAATCATTGCGTTTGAGCAGTTGTTCATCTCTATTGACCCGGGTTTTAGAACCATGAGAAACGTGGATCATGCCATACGCTTGAATAATGCCTAAAGCGCCACGTACGGTTTCTCTGCTCACTCCAAACATGCTGCTGAGTTCTCGCTCGCTAGGTAACTCATCGCCATCACGTAACAGTCCCGTTACGATCATTTCCAGAATCTTTTCCGCCAGAATGTCTTTTTTGGTTTTGTTTTTCAGGGTTTGCTCAAAGGCAAAAGCTGAACGAGTCATAAAGGGTTACCCTTGTGTGCAATTCTTTCATAATTATGGGGATGGTGCAGTTTAAGAGCAAGCTTAAGGAAAAACGGGAAGCAGAAGAAAGGATTCACAAAAGCGACGTATCGGCATTGAACGTCACAGACACCTAATGAGAATCGAATGGTGAGCATACCCTTGTTCAGCCTTGGTCGATGGCGTGGAGGCATGCCAGTCGTATGGCGGACAAGCCTCCTGCCGCTTCCCTGAACGGGGTTAGTTTCCATAAACCAAATCGACCAAACCGAGTGTGATAAATGGTACGTAAGTCACAACAAGAAGAAGGGCGATCAACACACCAATAAATGGCAAGTTAGCACGTGTCGTAGACCATATATCCACTTTTGCTATGGAGCAAGCGGTGGCGAGTACGCTAGCGACAGGGGGTGTTTGCTGACCTATAGCTAAGTTAAGCGTCACAATCAGCCCGAAGTGAATGGGGTCTATGCCAAACTGAAGCACGAGGGGCAATACCATCGGGACCACTAAAATAATGGCTGCGGCCCCATGCAGAAACATACCCAAAATAAAGAACAGGACGTTCAGTAGCATCAGCACCACAATTTTGCTTTCTGTGAAATCCAGAATCGCCTGAGCCATTTGCTGTGGAAGTCTCACCTCAGTGAGAAACAGACCAAGTAAAGCCGATGTCGCCACCAAGAGCATAACCGCCGCCGTTTGAACACTCGCTCGAACCATACACTTGTACAAATGAGCGAGTGTTAGCTCCCGATAGATGATAAAGCCAATGACAAGCGCGGCGATAACGGCAAGCCCGGCGCCTTCGGTTGCGGTAACCACGCCACCAAAAATGCCCCCTAAGATAATGACCGGAAGAAACAATGCCCAAATGGCTTCTTTAAACTTCTGCCTCAGGTTTCTCCAACTAAACGCTTCTTCACGTGGAAGGTTGTAACGAATAGCAAAGTAATACGAGAGCGCCATCATTAAGGCACCGCCGAGTACACCGGGAACAACGCCAGCCAGAAACAACTTTACGATGGAGGTATCCGCGATGGCACCATAAAGGATCATGGAAATAGACGGTGGAATAATAATGGCTAACGAAGCGGACGACGAGGTGATGGCCGCTACAAAAGTCGGTTTGTAACCGCGCTTTTTCATCGCAGGCATTAACACGCTTCCGGTTGCGGCTACATCTGCCACCGCCGAACCCGATATCTCGGCAAAGAACATGGAAACGCCAATATTGACCATCGCCAAGCCCCCACGCACAAAGCCTATCATGGCGGACACCAGATCAATTAAGCGGCGAGAGATACTTGAGGTATTCATCAGTTCCCCCGCCAGCACAAATAAAGGAATGGCGAGCAGCGGGAATTTGGTCGCACCTTCATACAAAGTGAGGGGGACATTGAGCATGGCATCGGAGCCAGAGGTCAGCAGCATGCCGCCAATGGCAACCACACCAATGGAAACGGCAATAGGCACATTGATCATTACCAACGCAAGTAACCCCCCAAATAACAACAGGTAGATCATGAGTTTGCCTCCATCTTTTTGTGCGGTTGTGATTTTTCCCCACTGGGGAACAGGTCTTCTTTATCGATGCCACATTCTTCTGCGTATTCTTCCAGCTCGGCGCGGTCGTGATCTCGACCTTCACGCATGTCTTGCAAGGCTTGTGGAATAGAAAGCAGCTCGGCAAAAATGAACAAAATGGCGCCAATAGGAATAACGGATTGCACGAAAGGCACAGGAACCCAAGACAGGCTGATTAGGGTTTCACCTTCAAAATACTCAAGTACCGTCCAGCCATAAAAAGCGACTAAGGCAAAGAACCCAATAACGATGACCTCCGATACCCAAAATAGGGTGGATTGAAGGGAGCCTTTTGCGCTGTATAACAAACCACTAAACCCTAGGTGGCTTCGCTTAATTGCAGCGGTCGCCGCACCGTAATAGGTTATCCATACCAGCAGCAAAGAGGCCACCTCGTCATACCAGATTAGAGATGAACCGGTTTTACGCATAATGACGCCAAACACAATTACAAACGTCATCGACAGCACAAGCAATACGGACAGCCCTTCGAGTATTTTCTCTAACCTGTATGCCAATCTTGCAATCATGATACTCCTCCTGAGACAGGGCATTGCTGCCCTCATTGATATTTGGTGTCGGTTAGTTTGCTGCTAGCGACAACACTTTATCCAGCATGTCCTTGCCGCCTTCAACTTCCTTAGCAAACTGTTCGTAAATGGGTTTGCTGGCATCAACAAAATCTTGATAACTGGCTTTATTGACCTTCATCCCTCCTGATTTCAGTTTCTCTAGCAGTTCTTGTTCTTGTCGATCAGACCGTTCATACATCCAAGGTTTGATAGCGTTGGCCGAGTCTTTAATGATTGTTTGAACATCCGCTGGAATTTTGTCCCAAGTGCGTTTGCCTGCCACTAGGTAAGAAGGGCTGTAAACATGATTCGTTAAAGATAAGTATTTCTGTACCTCGTTAAACTTCGCGGCGTAAATATTGGTGAGCGGGTTCTCCTGCCCATCGATGACGCCTGTTTGTAACGCTACAAACACTTCTGAGAACGACATGGGGGTTGGGTTCCCACCCCAGTTACGGAACATACTCACACGCCACGTGCTATTCGGCGTTCGCAATTTAATGCCTTTCAAATCTTTTGGTGTATTGATGGGTTTGACGTTGTTAGTAATATGACGGAATCCGTTTTCCCACATACTGAGTACCTTGTAGCCTTTTTGATCGGCTGTTGGTGCAATGCTCGGCCAAAAGACTTCGGATTCGATTTTGGCGAGATGCGCTCTGTCTTTCACCAAAAACGGCATATCAAAGAGTGCAAATTGTGGTGTAACTTTAGCCATGATAGAGGAGGGCTGGCTTAGGTGAATCGTTCCAAGTTTCAGCTTTTGCATCAATTCTTTATCTTTGCCCAACTGACCGTCACCAAAAAGGCTTATCGAATAGTCGGAGCCGGCTGACTTCAAAGCTGCATTCGCCTCTGCTGTAAACTTTTCTGCGGTTTTATACTGTAACGATCCCTGTGCGGCCCCGATGGCAAAAATCAGCTCTTTCGCGAAGGTATATGGAGCAGCGAATGCCAGTGAAGCTACAGTGGTACTAATTAACATTTTGCGCATGGTCGTGATGTTCATTTCTGCGTTTCTCCGTTAATTTCTATGGTCGTCAATGACCGTTGGTGTCCTAAATTCATGCCCACCGTTTTATGGTTTGCACGTGTATGGGTATTGGATTGTTTCGTTATTTGATAAATCAATTCGTTGATCAGGGCATGTTCCTCATCGCAGAGATGGTCGTGTAGTACACGCTGTTGAGGTGATCCAACATGGCTTTTTCTGCTAATTCTGGATTGCCTTGTTCCAGTGCGTTGTATATTTCGTAATGTTCTCTAAAGCTTTTTTGAATGGCACCATCTTGTTCCAAAACACTGCGTCGAAAGTTAAGCCCATAGGCATAAAGTTCGTCGGCGTAGCTCGCCAGAATATCGTTGTCACTGTAGTCGGAGATGAGCTTGTGAAAGCGCTGATCAGATATCTGGAAATGCGCAGGTTTTCCAAAAAGCAATTCTTGTTGTTCTAATAACGCCTTGAGTTCACTCAGACCTTGTTGGTCAATATGAATGGCAACGCCACGTGCAATGGCGGCTTCAACCACTTTTCTGCTCTGGAATACCGCTTCAATGTCGTAATTGTTGATGGTGAGATTGGAGAGCTGGGGAAGAAGCTCAATGCAACGTTTTAACAATTCATCATTACGATGGACGCGGCTTTTTGCACCATGCGAAACGCTGATAAGCCCATAAGCGGCAATCGTCCCTATAGCTCCCCTCACGGTTTCTCGGCTTACGCCAAACATGTCACACAGCTCTCGCTCGCTCGGCAACGTGTCGCCATCCCTCAGCAGGCCAGAAAAAATCATTTCCAGTAATTTGCTTGCAAGGATGTCTTTCTTTGTTTGATTGGTGAGTTGTTTTTCAAACGCAAATACATTTGCTGCCATGATATTCCCTCATCGAGCTCTTTTTATTTAGCGATAGTCCGTTTTGTTTTGGTAATGCCCGTCGACCAATGTCAACCCAGAACTGGGCTCACTGATGGGATCGGGCAATAAAGACTCCGGCACATTTTGATAACACACAGGGCGGAGAAATCGCTCAATAGCACAGGATCCGACCGACGTGCTTCTTGAGTCGGAGGTCGCGGGGAAAGGTCCACCATGGACCATGGCGTGAGAGACTTCCACTCCTGTTGGGAACCCATTGAAAAGCACACGGCCCACTTTCAGCTCTAGGTGATCCAAGACTTCTTGAATGTCGTGGTTTGAATCGTTGGAACCCGTGTGAATAGTCCCCGTTAGCTGACCTTCAAGCGCGTCGATCACCGTAAGAAGTTGCTCAAGGTGGTGACAACGAACAACCAATGCGCAGCTCCCGAAGATTTCGTCTCGCGCTTGCGCTTCTTGAAGAAAGGTGTCTGCACTGGTACTGAATAGGTAGGGAGTGCACTGGTTGTGATGACCCGACACCTCTCCCTCACTCACCATGGTGATGGCTGAGTGTTCAACCAAGGCTCCCACGCCATTCTGGTAGGCGGCATAAATACTGGGCGTTAACATGGTTTGGCTGAAGGCGCTATTAATGATTTCCGCACTCTTCGTGAGGAATGCATCCAGTTCGGGGCCGTCAATCGCCAGCAGTAAGCCGGGGTTGGTACAAAACTGACCAGCGCCCATTTGTAAAGAGGCACAAAAACCTTGGGCTAACGTATCGTGATTACCTTGAAGTGCGCTTGGCATCAGAATGACAGGGTTAATACTGCTCATTTCGGCATAGACGGGGATCGGCTCTGGGCGTTGTTGAGCCGTGGCCATTATCGCCATTCCTCCTGCTCGTGAGCCGGTGAATCCCACCGCTTTGATTGCTGGGTGTGAAACTAAGCCTTGCCCAATCAAATGACCGGATCCAAACAGCATAGAGAACACACCTTCAGGCATGTCACACCGCTTGGCTGCTTGCGTCACCGCGTTCGCCACCAATTCGGATGTGCCGGGGTGAGCCGAATGCGCTTTCACTATCACCGGACAGCCTGCCGCTAAGGCAGAAGCGGTATCGCCGCCTACCACCGAAAAGGCGAGAGGGAAATTGCTGGCACCAAAGACTGCGACAGGGCCCAGTGGTAAATAGGTTAATCGCATATCTGGCCGAGGTAATGGGGCTCGCTCTGGGATAGCAGAATCAAATTTTGGTATGAAAGTGAGCCCCTTTCTGAGGTTGTCAGCGAATAAATGTAATTGGCTGACCGTTCTTCCTCTTTCCCCTTCAAGCCTTGCTTGAGGCAAACCTGTCTCTTGCATTGCGCGTTCAATTAAGTGGTGTCCCAGCGCCATGACTTCTTCACCGATGGCCTGAAGGAAATCGGCTTTGTGCTCGGCAGTGGTTTTTCGGTAAAGAGTAAACGCCTGATTTGCGAGCTCACACGCTTGAGACAATTGGGTTTCGTTTGCGCCAAAGTAAGGCGGTTCCAAGGCTTCGTTGGTATTTGGGTTAATGCCATGAATGACTTTTTGGTCACCCATGATCTTTTTGCTCCCAATGGTCATTTTACCAGTCAATATCATGATTTTTATTCCTATAGCGCTTTCACTTGTACCGACTCAGGAGACGCTTGAATCAGTGTATTTCGCAAGGGTCGACCAAAGGCGGGAATGGTGATGTCGAATCGATCGCCCACTTGGGTTTTCACCTTGTCTGCAAAACTGAGTGTGGCTGTGCCCATGTAGTGCACGTGCAAGTCGCCTGGTCGCCGAAATTGAGCATATTTGAAATGGTGTTGCTCTAAGTTGCCGATGGTATGTGCCATATTGGCTTCGCCGGTTAAGAACGATTTACTCCACAGCACCTTCTCCTCACGTTGAATGGCGCTGGTGCCTTCGAGGTGTTCCGGTAATTCGCCTATCAGAAGTTCCGGACCATAACTGCACGAACGCAGTTTGGAATGTGCGAGCCATAAGTAATTGAAATGCTCAGTTACATGGTCAGAAAATTCGTTACCAATGGCAAACCCTACTCGATAGGGGGTGCCATCGTTGCCTATGACATACAACGCGGTGAGTTCTGGTTCTTCCCCCCCATCTTCAGCAAAGCTCGGCATCGAGATAGGCTGCTCTGGGGCAACCACGCATTGACCGTCGCCTTTATAAAACCATTCTGGCTGTGCGCCTACTTCCCCCGCATTTGGTTTTCCACCTTCTACGCCCAATAGAAACATCTTCATTGAATCGGAGAGCGCTTCCTCATCGGCGAGTTTGGCGTGCATTTCCGCTCTGGCATCCGCACTGCCGAGATGGGTTAACCCAGTCCCTGTGACCAGCCAGCGTGAAGGATCATCATGGGTAATCGGAGGAAGCAGCCATTGGTTATCAATGATTGCTTGGTAATCCAACCTTTCGCTGGTGTGTTTTTCAGCGATAACCTCGGCTAAAGATTTTCCTGCATGAATCGCGTCCATCGCCAGTTGGTATGTACCGCCAGCGGTGTCTAATACACGCACCTGATCGTAGGATTCCACCTGTGCCACTTTGAGTTGGTTATTTTGTACGAACTGTATGATTCTCATGGCGACCTCACTCAATCACGTTAAATTGGTGAAGGTATTTTTCGCTGATACTCAGCCCCAACCCTGGTGTGTTTTCATCAAGATCGAGGTTGCCATTCACAGGAGAGGGATCGCCTTCAAAGATGTAGTAAAACAACTCGTTGCCTATCTCGACATCATGGACGGGGAAGTACTCCGACATTGGAGAGGCGAGAGTAGACATGGTGAGGTGGTAGTTGTGCATTTGCCCGGCATGTGGAATCACGGGGACACCAAAAGATTCCGCTATTGCGTTGATTTTATGCGCCGCAGTGATCCCACCTACACGATTGGTATCGTATTGAATGACCGATACAGCGCGTTTTTCGAGCAATTGACGAAAGCCGTAACTGGTAAATTCGTGTTCGCCACCAGAGATAGGAATGCTGGTGAGTTGATTGAGTTCGGCATAGCCATCGATATCGTCGGCGATCACGGGTTCTTCTAACCAACGTGGCTGGTACGGTTCCAATTTAGGTAAAATACGCTTGGTGTATTCCAAGTTCCAACCCATGTAGCACTCCAGCATTAAGTCGATGTCTTCGCCGATGACCTCCCTAATTGCCGCCACACTGTCGAGGTTTTTTCTCACACCTTGTGGTCCATCCTTTGGCCCATAACCAAATCGCATTTTCATGGCTGAAAACCCTTGGTCTAGATAGGACTGAGCTTCGCGCTGCATTTCATCCAGATCCGTGCGATAAAGTTTAGAGGCATAGCATGGGATGGTTTCTTTTGTGCGTCCGCCAAGCAATTTAAAGACGGGTTTGTTTGTGGCTTTCCCCATCAAATCCCAAAGTGCAATATCGATGGCTGAAATCGCCGCCATGCCGATGCCCTTTCGCCCCCACGCAAGGGTCGAGCGATACATTCTCTGCCAGAGGTATTCATAATCAAAGGGGTCTTGTCCTACAACGAGTGGCGCCAAATATTGGTCAATGATTTGTTTGGCGATTCTTGGGGCTAATGCAACGTTCCCAATACCGACTAACCCATCATCGGTATACACTTCAACAACAGTCCAGCCGTGAAAACGGAATGTCCCCATCGAATCGCCGCGATCCCACAGTACATCCATTGCATTGGAACAGAAGTTGTTTTGAGGCTCTACGGTGTGTCCATTCCACTCAAATACACGGGCTTGAACTTTGGTTATTTTCATTGAAATGTCTCCTGTTACTGAGCTTGTTTGCGATAGTTGATGCCCATACGGCAAGCAATGTTAAAGGCTTGAATCGTGGCGCCGACATTGGCTTGGTTCGATCCTGCAATGTCATAGGCGGTGCCATGAGCCGGGGTGGTGATCGGAACAGGCAACCCTCCTTGAACCGTTACGCCCTTTTCAAACCCCAGAAGCTTAATGGCGATTTGCCCTTGGTCGTGATACATGGTGACAACCGCATCAAGTTCGCCATCTCGGGCTTTGAGAAAAATGGTATCGGCAGGGTAAGGACCTAAAACGGGGTAACCTAAGCTATTGAGTTTGTTTACCGCCGGTTCAATGATGTCGATTTCTTCTGTGCCGCAAACCCCACCATCGCCACCATGTGGATTCAGTGCGGCAACCGCGACTCTAGGGGAGGCTATATCGGCGGTTTTTAATGCTTTATAGATGAGTTTGCTGGCCTCGATGATTCGTTCTTCGCTCAGAATGCTGACCACGTCTTTGAGTGGAACATGAGATGAGATTCTTGATGTCCACAGATCGCCCAATGTATTGAATTCACAGAAAAAGGAATCGACTCCCAGCTTGTCGGCGAAGTAATGGAGTTCATCCTCAAAAGGCATGCCAGAGAGAATCATCGCTTGTTTATTGAGGGGCGCAAAACAGATGGCATCAATGTGGTGAGCGACGACCGCTTCTAGGCATTGGTCTAATATGTGCAATACGGAACGGCCACCTGCTGCACTTGCAGCCCCTACTGTCACTTCTTGTTGACTGACGGAATGCACAGGGACAAACAGAATCTCACCCGATCCACTGTACTGACGTGCGTCAGATAGACACTCAATCGTTTTCAGCTTGATATCGGTTTGAGCGATCTCTTGTCCAAGATCCCATAGCCATTGATCGCCAATGAGTACGATATTGGCTTGCGATGCAATGCCGCTTTGGTTGAATAATTTGGCAATCAGTTCAGCGCCAATGCCAGAGGGGTCACCTAAAGAGACAGCAACAGTGGGCAAAGAGCTAGGCATAACGTTTCCTTACGGTTAGATTCTGTGTGATTCTTGGTCTACTGGTACGGAAACAATACCACTAGACCAGTAATTGACAAGATGGAAACTAACAAAAATGAAACATGCTTAAGGCGGAAAAGAATGGATTTGAGTTTTTATTTATTAAAATCAAAGTGTTAATGTTTTCTCATTTATTGTACTAATCATTGAATTTGTGATCTTGTTCAATTCGTGAAGAGATGGTGATGCTTTCAGATGGCGTCATGGCAGAGCATTCCCTTATGGCAGAGCACTCCCTTATGGCAGAGCACTCCCTTATGGCAGAGCACTCCCTTATGGCAGAGCATTCCCTTATGACAGAATGCTCCCTAAGAAAAACATGACTGAAATTCATCAAAGAAAAGCGTTAAAAACGGTGTTGATTGGCATGACATGGCTGGTTTGCCGGGGGATGGCGTGGCTAGTGGTGTCTGCGGATCGATAAGCTTGAAAAGCTCGCGCAGTGTGAATCGCCATCAAGTGATGGCAGGTGGCGTATCAAAGGATACTTGTTCCGACGCGGAAAGAAGACAAAAAAAGGAGCCTGAGCTCCTTTTTCGATGCGAGAGGTATTATGCGGATTTCTCTTCCATCATAATGCGATAGCTGACCATGTCTTCAATGGTCAGAACGGGCATATTGTGCAATCGACCAAATGCCACTATCTCAGGTGTTTTCGCCATGGAACCGTCTGGGTTTGTGACTTCACATAAAATCCCGAAAGGGGAAAGCCCCGCCATTGTCATCAGATCGATCGTACCTTCGGTATGACCTCGACGAGTCATCACGCCACCTTGACGAGCGCGTAATGGAAACACATGCCCAGGTCTTGCGAGGTCACTGGGTTTTGCATTCAAACGAGAGGCGGTTTTTATTGTGGTAACACGGTCGGCGGCAGACACGCCCGTTGTGACGCCTTCTTTGGCTTCGATAGAAACGGTGAAGGCTGTTTGGTTTTTGCTGTCGTTGGCTTCCACCATCGGAGGCAGTTCTAATTGATTGGCATGCTCATCGGACAGGCACAAACAAACGATTCCGCTGCATTCACGAATCATGAACGCCATTTGTTCATTCGTTAAATGATCAACTGAGTAGATAAGATCGCCTTCGTTTTCACGATCTTCGTCATCAAGCAATAAAATGCCTCGACCTTGTTGCAGGGCTTCAAGGGCATTGTCGACACGCTCAATCGGTGTGCCAAATTGCGCTAGCAGTGAAGTTTGGTTCTGATTCATGGTAGTACTCCGTATAAAAATTACCAGAATCAGGGCATATATGAAGGGAGCTTGTGGATCAGAGGGAGCAAAAAGCTACCTATGATCGAAATGCAAGCCAAAGTAAAATCCACAGAGTATTCACCAGCTCTATTACAGAGTGGTTTCACTGTGTTTTTATCATCCTCTCCCATCCGGACTATGACCGTCGGCTCTGGGTTTTCACCAGATCTGCTGACCTTGCAATTAGGCAACTGCAAGCGCTCGCGGGCTCACCAAAAAATACTGGTATACCGCCGGTGGGGAATTTCGCCCCGCCCTGAGAATAATGTTGTTGCGTTTTTGTGTTTCAACGCAGAAGAATAGTATCGTTTTTTTATAAAGAAGGTAATCACTAAGTGGGGCTATGGCGTGATTTCGAATATAAAAGGCGTGAAAAGTACAATATTAGCGTCATAGAGCGTGCTGTAGGATTCAGCGGCTGAGGGAAAAGTTGATGGGGATGCAAGTCTAATGAGAGTACAAGGCTGATTAGGGTACAAGGTTGATAGGGATACAAGGCTGATTAGGGAGCAGTTTTCCATTAACCCCGACACTGTGACTAACACGGTCATCATCCAAAAGCGTGATGGCAGCGCGAAATCCTTTTGGCGGCCTGCGGTTGCCATGGCATCGGGGACAATTAAGCCCCCTTACTCCATAAATTGAAATGCCGCGCCCAGTAAACAAGCATCATAGTCCCCCTTGGCACTATATAGGGAAACGTGAAAGGGAGGAGGCGATTGCTGAATGTAACGTCGAACCGCCTCTAGGTAGCCATTGGCAAGCCCTATTCCCCCCCCAATGACGATGGCATCTAAATCTAAGCTGGCTTTTAAATTGCGGCAGAGGGTAGCTATGGCGTTTGCGCTGTGATTGATGATCGCTTGAGCTTGCGGGTTGTGAGGCGCAAGCTCAAAGAGCTGTACGTTCGTTATGCCTGAACGGAGTTTTTCTTTCACCTGACGTTGCATGGCATTGCCAGAAGCCACCGCTTCCACGCAACCGCTTTGACCACAACCACAGCGCGGACCATGAATATCAACAACCGTATGGCCAATGTGCCCTGCAAAATGGTGGCTGCCTTTATGGAGTTTCCCACCGAGGATCAACCCTCCACCAACCCCGGTTGAAACGGTCACGTAGGCAATATTGCGAATCGGCCCTGTTAATTGAAGGTACTCGTACCATGCTGCCGCTTGAGCATCATTGATCATAGAAACAGGCTTATTGCATAGGGTTTCAAATGCAAGATGCAATGGAAATGGAGTGGGGAAAGAGAGGGTATCTGGGTTGATGGATGTTATTCCTGCATGGCTTACCCAACCCGTCGTGGCAATACCTATTTTCTCTACCTGCGGGAGCCAGGCCTGGCAATGGTTAAGGATATGTTGGGCAAATTGTTCCGCTGATTGTGCTTTCGGGGTTGGAATGTGTGTTCGTTCCACAAGAGATTGTGTCGAAAGATCGACTAACCCGAGCGCTACCTTTGTCCCCCCGATATCAATGGCGAGTACTTTCATTGTGGTGTTCCTACCGCTTGAGTCGCGGAATTAAACCAATTTGTTACCACCTCTAAACGAGTCAGTGCCGAGCCCACGGTGACGGCAACAGCACCATATTCAATCGCTTTCGCTGCCAGTTCTGGGGTGTGATATCGACCTTCTGCCATCGTAAAGAATCCCGCCTCTGAAAACTGCTTAACGAGTTGCAAGTCGGGCTCACTAGGCACGTCGCCCTCGATGTACCCCGATAAGGTGGTTCCTACAATATCAACATGGTGATTGTGGGCCCACATACCGTCTTCAAAGCATGAACAATCCGCCATCGCAATGCAGCCTAAACGTTTTATGGTCTCGACGATTTGCTCTCGGCTTTCAGGACGAGATCGGTTTGTTGCATCGAATGCAATGATGCTCGCGCCGGCTTTTGCGAGCGATTCCACGTCTGATAAAAAAGGGGTAATACGCACTTGGCTATCCGTTAGGTCTCTTTTCACTATTCCAATTATAGGAATATCCACGGCTTCGGATACGGCGGCAACGTTTTCTGCTCCCTCTATCCGAAGTGCTTTGGCTCCGGCTTGCTGCACAGACAACGCCATCGCAACAATGATATGGGTGTTGTCCATTGGGCTGCCTACTACTGGCTGAATGGATACAACGGTTTGCCCTTGCAGTAATGCTCGAATGCGATTTGCCTTTTCAATGTTTTTCACAATTACCTCATTTAAAAGTGGCTACGGAATTTGATGCAACGGGGTATCTATGCGCTTGGTTTGCTCAATATGGGTCATATTTGGTGAAATTTTGCTCGTTCTCACATTTTAATCAATGACGCTTTGAAAATAATCTTCGTTGACATAATAATTCCTGAAGAATATTTTTATCAACAAGAAAAAAGTTTTTTTTCAAAAGTCGTGATTATGTGAAAAGTCGTGATTATGTGAATGCAACGGCAACTTAACAAAAGGGAATAGCAATGAAATCCATCAATAAATTGACTTTGGCAATGATGGCACTTGGATGTGCTCTATCAACCCAAGCCGCAACGACATTAAAAATGGGGATGCAGGCGTCTGTAGGCTCTGTTGAGTACACGTCGGCCAAACTTCTGGCTGATACAGTCGAAGAATTGAGCAAGGGTGAATTGAACATCACCTTATACCCAAGTGCACAGCTAGGAGATGACCGCGCGATGTTGCAGCAGTTGTCACTGGGCGATTTGGACATCACCTACGCAGAATTTGGACGCATGGGGCTGTGGATTCCAAGGGCGGAAGCCGTAACACTGCCTTATGTTGCTAAAGACTATGAGCATCTTCGCCGTATGTTTGATTCGGAATTTGGTCAGGGAATTCGACAGGAAATGCTGTCTAAGTTTAATTGGCGTGCATTGGATACGTGGTACAACGGTACTCGACAAACGACGTCTAACCGACCACTAAAATCGATCAGTGATTTCAAAGGGTTGAAGCTGCGCGTGCCCAATGCCAAACCTAACCTCAATTACGCTAAGTTGTCTGGGGCGTCACCAACACCCATGGCGTTTTCTGAAGTGTACCTTGCCTTGCAAACCAATGCGGTCGATGGGCAAGAGAACCCATTGCCGACCATTAAAACAATGAAGTTTTATGAGGTGCAGGACAATCTCGCCCTTACTAATCATATCGTGAACGACCAAATGGTCATCATTTCTGAAAACACTTGGCAGAAGCTTTCCAGTGAACAGCAAAAAATGGTCT
The DNA here is from genome assembly GCF_014694455.1 of Vibrio sp. S9_S30. GTDB lineage: Bacteria > Pseudomonadota > Gammaproteobacteria > Enterobacterales > Vibrionaceae > Vibrio. The sequence continues at coordinate 82,961 of NZ_JAAUWT010000002.1, forward strand.
CGGATGCGGTTGCCAAAGCTGGAAAGGCGCATACCGCGTCGGTGAAAAAGCAAGAGTCCGAATTGGTTTCTTTCTTTGAATCGCAAGGTGTGAACGTGACCTACCCCGATCTTTCGCCTTTCCGCGAAGCGATGCAACCTTTGTACGCGGAGTTTGAAGAAAAAGTGGGTCAACCTATTGTGAAGCAACTTGCTGCGATGTGAGTGTTTTTAGACAGTCTGGCTGGCAAGACAGTATCTGCCAGCCATGGAGCCCCAAATGCGACAAAAGATCACAAGAAATATTGAAGAAATCATTACTGTGCCGCTGATGCTCATTTTGCTGGTCGTACTCACTTGGCAAATCGGCACGCGTTGGTTATTGGATGATCCTTCTCTGTGGAGCGAAGAGTTGGCGAGAGTGCTGTTTATGTACATGGCACTGATTGGGTGTGCCATCGCCATTAAAAGCAGTACACACGTCAACATCACGTTTTTTTCAGACAAACTGCCAGCGAAAGCTCGCCTAATGTTAGTGCTTTCTCTTGAATTGGCGGTACTCGTTTCCATTTTTGCCATTATCTACCTTGGCTATCAGCACGTTCAGCGAACGGCGTTTTTTGAATTGATCACGCTGGGGATCTCAAGCAAGTGGATGAATTACAGCTTACCTTTAGGCGGGGTGTTTATGGTGGTTCGCCAACTGCAAAAGATGGTCAAGCTGGTTGCTGATTTTCGTCACACTAGCGACACAACATGTGCTGAAAGTAAATAAGGAGATAGCATGGCAAGTTCTATTTTTGGCTGGTTAGCTCTGTTGTTTGCAGGGATGCCCGTTGGCTTTTCGCTTATTTTTGTTGCTTTGGTATTTCTGGTGGTGACCAGTAGCCCAGGCATTAATTTCGCGGCGCAGCAAATGCTGGGCGGCATTAATAATTTTACGTTGTTAGCGGTGCCGTTTTTTGTGTTGACAGGGCACTTAATGAACAGCGCGGGCATAACCGAACGCATTTTTAATTTTGCAAAATCCATGGTTGGGCATGTCACGGGCAGCCTTGGGCATGTGAACATTATGGCGAGTTTGTTGTTCTCTGGTATGTCGGGCTCCGCGCTTGCCGATGCCGGAGGGCTTGGGCAGCTCGAAATAAAGTCGATGCGAGACGCGAAATATGATGATGACTTTGCTGGTGGTTTAACGGCGGCTTCCTGCATTATCGGTCCTTTAGTTCCTCCTTCCATCCCATTAGTGATTTACGGTGTGGTCTCCAATACTTCAATTGGCGCGTTGTTTTTGGCGGGGGCGATTCCCGGTATTCTTTGCTGCATTGCGCTGATGGTGATGAGTTACTTTATCTGCAAAAAGCGCGGTTATATGACGTTGCCCAAAGCCTCGCGCCGCGCTCAGCTCACCTCTTTCAAAGAAGCCTTTTTGTCTTTGCTGACACCAGTGATCATCATTGGCGGGATTTTTTCTGGCAAGTTTACGCCAACGGAGGCGGCTGTCGTGTCTTCTTTGTATGCTCTATTTTTAGGCACCGTCGTCTACAAGCAACTCACCATCAGTGGGTTCATCGATGTGCTTAAAGACACCATAAACACCACAGCGGTGGTTGCGTTGATGGTGATGGGGGTCACGGTGTTTGGTTGGATCGTGGCGCGAGAGCAACTTCCACAAATGCTGGCGGAATATTTCCTTACCATCAGCGAGAACCCATTGGTGTTGTTGCTTCTGATTAACCTGCTGCTGCTTTTTCTTGGTACGTTTATTGAGTCGCTAGCTCTTCTACTTTTACTGGTTCCATTTTTAGTGCCAGTGGCGGGGGCGGTGGGAATTGATCCCGTTCATTTTGGCGTTATGGCAATCCTGAATTTGATGATAGGGATTTTAACGCCACCCATGGGGATGGCACTTTATGTGGTGTCTCGTGTGGGCGATATCCCATTCCACACCTTAACCCGAGGTGTGCTTCCTTTGCTGGTACCGCTGTTTATCGTACTGATTCTCGTGGCGGTCTTTCCGCCATTCACTCTGTTTCTTCCAGAGCTCTTTCTTAACTACGGACAATAATTAGGACGCATTCATGATGACAAAATTAACGGGGTTGATCGCAGCCCCCCATACCCCTTTCGATGGTCACAATAAGGTGAACCTCGACGTTATCGATCACATTGCAGAACGGTTGATAGCACAAGGTGTATCGGGTGCTTATATCTGTGGTACGACAGGGGAAGGGGTGCATTGTTCGGTTGAAGAGCGCAAACTCATTGCTCAGCGTTGGGTCGAGGCTTGCCGCGGAAAATTGGACATTATTGTTCATACTGGGGCGCTCAGCATTGTGGATACGTTGGAACTGACGCGTCATGCCGATACGTTGGACATTTTGGCCACCTCGGCGATTGGTCCTTGCTTTTTTAAGCCAGCTAACGTGGATGAGTTGGTCGACTACTGCGCCCAAGTGGCGAGTGCCGCGCCATCAAAAGGGTTTTATTACTACCATTCTGGGATGTCCGGCGTGAATGTCGACCTAGAGCAGTTTCTCATTGAAGGTAACAAGCGAATTCCCAATCTTTCAGGAGCAAAATTCAATCATTCCGATCTTTACGATTATCAGCGCTGTCTTCGTGTCGCGGATGGGAAATTCGATGTGCCCTTTGGTGTGGATGAGTTTTTACCCGCAGGGTTAGCGGTTGGGGCGGTTGGGGCGGTCGGCAGTACCTACAATTATGCGGCACCGTTATATCTGAAGATCATCGAGTCTTTCCATAAAGGCGATCACCAAGAAGTGGCACGCTTAATGGATTCTGTGATTGCGATTATTCGTGTTTTGGTGGAATACGGCGGCGTCGCAGCGGGAAAAGTGGCCATGCAACTTCATGGCATTGATGTTGGCAACCCCCGAACACCTATTAGAGCGTTAACGGAAAAGCAGAAGCACGACGTTTTGTTGAAGTTTCGTGAAGCGGGCTTTTTGGATGTGGTATGAGTAAGGACAAGAACATGGTGAAAGACAAACGCATGGAGAAAGACAAACGCATGGAAGGTATCTTCATTCCACTCATGACACCCTTTAGCCCAGCGGGTGAGCTGGAATACGACAAGCTTGAGGCAATGGTAGAGCATCATATTTCTCTGGGGGTGCACGGTTTTTACATCGGTGGCAGTTCTTCGGAATGTTTTATGATGAGTATTTTAGAGCGTCAGAGAGTGCTGAAAACGGTGGCGCATATTGTCAAGCATCGAGTGCCGATGGTTGCTCATGTTGGGGCGATCGCATTAACCGATGTGCGTTTACTCATCGATACCGCGCAAAGTGAAGGCTATCAAGTGATCTCCGCAACGCCGCCTTTTTATTACGGCTTCACCGCCCAAGAAGTGACCTATTACTACCAGTCTATTCTCGACTACACTGAAATTCCTTTGCTGCTGTACAACATACCGGGAACCACGGGGGTAACATTTACCCATCAGACGCTCTTGAATTTATCGGCAATGGATAACGTGATTGGCATAAAGCACACGACGCACGATATGTTTTTCATCGAAAGACTAAGGCAGCTTCAGCCGAATAGCCTTATTTTCCATGGCGAAGATTCGATGCTGGTGAATGGCTTACAAATGGGGGCGAGTGGCGGCATTGGCACCACTTATAATTTGATGCCCGCACAATACGTCGCGATTTTTGACGCAATGAAGCAAGGAGAAACGGCGAAAGCTATGGAGCTTCAGCATCAAGTTAACCGTGTTACTGAAGTGCTGTTAGAGGTCGGCTTATATCAAAGCATTAAGTTTGCCATGGCTGAGCTAGGGATCGATTACGGCCATTGTCGAGAACCCTTTTTACCGTTATCCCAAGAGCATAAAACACGAGTTATAGAATGTTTGGCGCGTTCATATTGATGCGTGTTTGGTATATCCTTGATCGACAGTTCTCACCGCTGCTGTATTTGACAAGGTGAGTCTGATACCTTTGACCCCGCCATCATACAAGATAAGAGAGTGTTGTGAGCCTACCCAAAAATTTACTTGTTCGCCTCCGAGCAAATACGGAACCATTGAGTAAAAAACTGCGGTTAGTCGCCGATTATGTTTTGGAGAATGCTCACGATGTTCAGTTTCAAACGATTACTGAGTTAGCGCGTAACTCTCAAACCAGCGAAGCGACCGTGGTTCGTTTATGCCGTGATATGGGGTACAGAGGCTATTCTGATTTTCGGATGGCGTTGGCGGTGGATCTTAGCCAAAACCCGCGCGAAAAACAGGTTGAGATGGAAGGCGATATTTGCCACATCTCAGCCCAAAGTGCGGTCGCAAGCTTGCAAGATACCGCCCAAATTATTGACCGAAAAGTGCTGAAAAGAGTGTGTAATTTGGTTCATGAATCGCATTACATTAGTTGCGTTGGCGTAGGGGCGTCGAGCATTGTGGGGCGTTACTTGGCGTTCCGATTGTTACGCATTGGCAAGAAAGTCACCATGTACGAGGATACGCATTTAGCGGCCATGAACGCCGTAAGAAGTACGCAAGGCGATCTCTGGTTTGCGGTGTCGAGTTCAGGCTCCACGAAAGAAGTCGTCCATGCAGTTAGGCAAGCGCACCAGCGCAATACGCCTGTGATTTCTCTGACCAACATTACTCACAGTGCGTTGTCGTCCATATCGACAGAATCGCTTATTGCAGCCAGACCGGAAGGGCCACTAACCGGAGGTGCGTTTGCTTCGAAAGTTGGGGCATTATTGTTGGTTGATGTTCTGGTGAATACCTTGTTGGAACAGTACCCAGAATACGCAGAATCGGTTGTGGATACCGCGGAAGTGGTTTTGCCCTTGATGATTTAGTGGCGTTTGAAAGCAAGGGTTGGATGCTCAGAAAGTCAGGAAATAAAAAGGCTAACCGAAGTTAGCCTTTTTAATAGAAGCGGTAATCGATAGTGAAACGTGAAAGCAGGGAGTTACCAACCCTTCACGACACCACCTTTAAAGATACCCATGGCAGCGTTGTAAACTTCGTCTGTTTGGTACGCTTTCACAAAGTTTTGTACGTTTTCTGCTGCTAGGTTTTCTTCACGTGCAACAATCAGGTTTACGTATGGCGACTCTTTGTCTTCAACGAAGATACCGTCTTTCTCTGGCGTTAGGTTGATGCTGCTTGCGTAGGTCGTGTTGATGATAGATAGCGCGACGTCGTCCAAAGAACGTGGAAGTTGAGCGGCATCCAATTCAACGATGGTGATGTTTTTTGGGTTTGCAACGATATCGCGAACCGTTGCCAGTAGGCCTACACCATCACGTAACGTTAGAAGACCTTGTTGCTCAAGAAGAAGCAGAGAACGCCCCAAGTTTGTTGGATCATTCGGTACCGCGATACGCGCGCCTTCTTGAATCTGATCAACCGACGTGACTTGCTTAGAATAACCCGCGATAGGGTAAACAAACGTGTTACCCGCAATCGCCAGTTTGTAACCCCGATCCGTTACTTGCTGATCAAGATACGGTTTGTGTTGGAACGCATTAATGTCGATAGATTTATCGTCTAGCGCCGCGTTTGGCGTTACATAATCGGTAAACGTAACCAGCTGGACATCTAGGTTGTATTTCTCTTTCGCTACTTTCGCCGCGATTTCAGCCACTTGAGCTTCTGCGCCCGCCATGACACCCACTTTGATTTTGCTGGTGTCGACTTCTTTCTCACCACAACCGGTCAGTACTAACGCAGACGCGGCTGCCGCAACGGCCAAAAGGCTTTTAAGGTTATATTTCATTGTATTCTCCTTAATTCCAAAAATTCGTTTGTGATTAACAGTTAACGTTAAAAATGGATTTATCTGTGGTCAACACGGCGTACAAGCGCATCGCCGATTGATTGAATGATTTGTACCAGTACGATAAGCATCACGACGGTCACAGCCATAATGACAACATCGTAGCGGTGGAAGCCGTAACGGATCGCGACATCCCCTAGTCCCCCGCCGCCAACTGTGCCCGCCATTGCGGAATAGCTCACGAGTGTCACCATGGTGATGGTTACGGAATTCACAATGGTGGGGAGCGCTTCAGGAAGCAGTACTTTCGTAATAATTTGGGTTGGCGTTGCGCCCATAGATTGAGCGGCTTCAACCAGCCCACTGGGTACTTCGAGTAACGCGCCTTCAATCAGGCGAGCAACAAATGGGATAGCGCCAATAGTTAAAGGAACAATCGCCGCTGTGGTGCCGATAAACGTGCCTACAAGCAGTTTAGTGACTGGGATAATGGCCACCATTAACACCAAAAAGGGCACTGAACGACCGATGTTCACAATCGCGCCCAGCACATTATTTAAAGCGGTGTTTTCCAGCAATCCCCCTTTCTTTGTGGTGTGCAGAATCACACCCAATGGGATACCCACGGCAAAGCCAACGACGCCCGCAACCGCAACCATATAGAGGGTTTCCCATGTAGCGCCCAGCAAAAGATCGCCATTTAGGCTTAGCCACTCTGTTACTGAATTAAAGGACATAACCAAGTACCTCTACTTTTATGTTGTGTTCGCGGATAAAATCGAGGGCGGCTTTTTCGCTTTCTTCATCGCCAAAGAGTTCAGCGACCATCATTCCGAATTTTACGCCGCCAGCGTAATCCAAATCGGAGCTTAAAATGCTGACGTCTATTCCGTAGTGACGGGCAATTTGGGTCATCAGAGGCGCGTCAGTGCTCGCGCCAGTAAACTCTAGGCGAACCAACGGGTAGCTTCCTTCAACACGCTCTGACTGCAAACGAACTTGGTAATCTTCCGGTATCGAAAGATCCAACGTGGAGCGAATAAAATTGTGCGCCAGTTCGGTTTTTGGGTGAGCGAAGATTTCGCCCACAGTGCCTTTCTCTACCAGTTTGCCATCGCCAATGATGGCCACTTCATGGCAGATGCTTTTGACGACATCCATTTCATGGGTAATCAGCAGAATGGTGATGTTCAGCTGTCGGTTGATTTTTTTCAGCAGCTCAAGAATGGATTGAGTGGTTGCTGGATCCAGTGCGCTGGTGGCTTCATCACACAACAATACTTTGGGATCAGAGGCTAATGCACGCGCAATGGCAACCCGTTGTTTTTGCCCGCCGCTTAAGTTGGCTGGGTAGGTATCCCGTTTGTCGCTGAGCCCGACCAGTGCCAAAAGTTCGGTGATCTTACTGTCGATTTTTGATTTGTTCGCGTTGGCGAGTTCGAGTGGTAGGGCGACATTTTCAAATACTGTACGGGAAGAAAGTAGGTTAAAGTGCTGAAATATCATGCCGATGTTTCGGCGTGCTTTTCCCAGTTCAGACTTAGACAGCTTGGTTAGATCAACGCCATCCACGATCACTTCACCAGATGTTGGTGCTTCAAGCATGTTAACGCAACGAATCAGTGTGCTTTTCCCTGCACCGGATGATCCAATAACGCCAAAAATCGCGCCTTGGGGAATAGATAGGTTGATGTCTATTAAGGCATTGATCTCCTTGCTGCCTTGATAGAAAACCTTATTTACTTGATTAATTTCAATCATATAAACAACCGTGCGGAATGAACTGAAAAGCGAGCAGAGTGAGCAGAATAATATTTTGAACTTGCTCCAAATTTTCAGTCGATGCTATGGCTTTCTGTTTTTTAAGTCAATAGATATTTTTACGTCTAGACGTCTATATAGATTTGCCATCAATGGGCAACTTTTACTTCAAGCGAGGGGAGATATACGCTGTCGGTCATTTTTACTGCTTATTCCTCCATCGAGGTTAAAAAGTAATTGCATAGTGCGAAGCGCTATAAAGCATGTAATAATTTGCATTGAATTAAGGGTGAATGAGGATTCGATTTTGGCTAAACCGGCTGTTTTTCTTGACCGTGATGGTGTGATCAACGTAGACCACGGTTACGTGCATGATGAACATAGTTTTGAATACATCGACGGTGTATTTGAAGCCACAAAGCAACTTCAGGAGATGGGGTACTTGTTGGTACTTGTGACGAATCAATCGGGTATAGCGCGAGGTATGTTTAGCGAAGATCGCTTCCTTTCTCTCACTCAGTGGATGGATTGGAACTTTGTTGACAATGGCGTTGATTTTGATGGCTTCTATTATTGCCCGCATCATTCTGAACATGGTATTGGGGAATACAAGCAGGCGTGTGAATGCCGAAAACCCAAGCCCGGTATGTTCATTTCTGCCCGAGACTTCTTAAAAATAGACATGGACAAGTCCGTTATGGTCGGCGACAAAGCGGAAGATATGATGGCGGCGCAAGCGGCAGGGGTTGGAACTCGAATCTTGGTTCGTACTGGGAAACCGATTACCGAGCAAGGGGAATCTTTAGCGTCAGTGGTGTTAGACAGCATCAAAGATGTCCCAGCTTACCTAAAGAGCTAGCCTGTTCCATGTTGAAAACGTTTATAACGGTTGGCGCACTGTTGGTGATGGCTGGCTGCAGTTCAAGCAGACCAGGTACGAGCGCATATTCAGGTACTAACGCATACAGTTGTGGTGATGACTTAGAAATATGGACATACCCTATCAACGAATATGAACTGCAATTAGAGATAAACAATGAGCGCTATCTCATGGAGCGAGTGTCGAGTGCATCTGGCGAGAGGTTTGAGAATCGACGTATGCGCTATGTTTTCTGGGTAAAAGGCACCCAAGCCAGTTTGTTTTTACCCAATGTTCCGATGCGAATGTGCCATCAAATCACGCCCAATAAGACATCGTTATCGCCTAAAAATACTTTGTTTTGAGTATTTATCTCACTCTTTCTTTGAGGGAATATTGCAATTCGATGCCAAACTTCGACAATATTCCTTTATCACTACGACAAGTAAATTTGAAATCCTATGAGTAAGAAGCTCACTATTTTGGATATTGCTCGATTGGCTGGAGTGGGTAAATCGACGGTTTCCCGTGTTTTGACGAACGATCCAAAAGTAAAACCGGATACCCGAAAAAAGGTAGAACAGATCATCTCTGAGTCTGGTTATGTACCGTCTAAGTCCGCTCAATCAATGAGAGGAGGTAGCCAGAAAGTCATCGGAGTGATTATTTCTCGTTTGGATTCTCCATCAGAAAACTTGGTTGTCAGCCCGCTTTTAAAAACCCTATATGCAGAAGGGTATGATGTCGTGATCATGGAAAGTCAATTCGATGGCGACAAAACCAATGAGCACCTTTCTGTTCTTAAGCGCCGAAATGTTGATGGTGTGATTGTGTTTGGGTTCTCAGACTGCGATATGCACGAATTAGAGTCTTGGGGTCATAGAGCGGTTGTCATTGCTTCCGATTCTTCTGAAATATCGTCAGTGAACTACAACAACCAATCGGTCATTGAGATGGCTTTGGATCAACTTAGTCGACAAGACAAGTCGCACATTGCGTTTATTGGCGTTGATGATTCCGATGCGACAACGGGGCGATTGCGCACACAAGCCTATATTCGTTGGTGTGAAAACCGCTCTTTACTTCCCCAATATAGAACGGGTGCGTTGAGCCATGAAAGTGGATATTACTTGGTTGATGAGGTGTTGGATGCAAAAACGGATGCCATTGTGTGTGCCAGTGATTCAATAGCATTAGGCGTCAACAAAAGGCTTCAAGAACTCGGTAAAACGACTGTTACCGTATTTGGTGTCGGTGGGAATGCCTTGCTTTCATTCCTGTTCCCTAATACACAGAGTATCGATCCTGGTTATGCTGAAGCTGGGAAAACAGCCGCTAGCTTGCTGATCGGTCAACTTCAGAATCAATCGGACGTTACTCACGTCACTTTGACCCCTTCACTTCCCAGTTAGTATCTGATTTTCTAACGAATGGAATGTCACTAAATGAATATGCCGTGATCTACTTTTCATTTATCACGGCATTTTTAATGTGATCATTCTCAATTAATGGGATTGTTCCCATTCTGATTTTTCCTCACCGGTGTCAGTATAAGGAGTGATAAATGGGAACGATCCCATAAATAAGGGCGATCCCATAAATGGAATGGAACGTGAATACAAATAGGGTGAACCGTTATGAGTAAAGTAGCGAAGAAAGATGTCGCCAAAATCCTCGATCTTGTAGGGGGAAGCGACAACATTGCGAGTGTAAGCCATTGTTTAACTCGATTGCGTTTTGTATTAAATGACACGGATGCGGCGGATGTGAAAGGGCTAGAGAGCATTTCCATCGTTCGCGGCTGTTTTACTAATGCAGGCCAATTTCAAGTCGTGATTGGTAGTGACGTTGACGATGTATACAAGCTTTTGCTGGCGCTTTCAGGGAAAGGCAGTGCGAACAAAGACGACTCAAAGCGGGCCGCTCGTCAGAACATGAATATTTTAGAACGCAGTATTTCCCACCTAGCCGAAATTTTTGTTCCTCTTTTACCGGCGATCATTACGGGTGGTTTGATTCTGGGTTTTCGTAATGTTATTGGCGACATCAAGATGTTTGATGGCCAAACCTTGACCCAAATCAGTCAGTTTTGGGCGACCGTACATTCTTTTCTATGGTTGATTGGTGAGGCGATTTTCTTCTTCTTACCTGTTGGCGTATGTTGGGCGACGGTGAAAAAGCTGGGTGGCACGCCCATACTGGGCATTACATTAGGTGTGACGTTAGTTTCACCGCAATTGATGAATGCTTACTTAATCGGCAAAGGCGTTCCTGAAGTATGGGATTTTGGGTTGTTTGTGATTGAGAAAGTGGGCTATCAGGCTCAGGTTATTCCTGCGATGTTGGCAGGTGTAGCGCTGGCATTTATAGAAACAAATCTTAAGCGAATTGTGCCGGGATACTTGTACCTTGTTGTGGTTCCATTTGTGTCTATTTTGTTGTCTGTGATCCTTGCGCATTCCCTGATCGGTCCTTTTGGGCGTTTACTGGGTAACGGTGTTGCATTCGCGGCCAAGGCGGCAATGACGGGTGACTTTGCCATTATTGGTGCAACCGTGTTTGGATTCCTTTACGCACCGTTAGTGATCACCGGCGTTCACCACACAACCAATGCCGTTGATTTGCAGTTAATGCAAGAATTAGGTGGTACGCCAATTTGGCCGCTAATCGCACTGTCTAATATCGCACAAGCTTCAGCCGTAGTGGGCATCATCATCATCAGCCGTAAAGAGGGAGAGCGTGACATCTCCGTTCCTGCCGCCATTTCCGCTTACCTTGGGGTAACAGAGCCAGCGATGTACGGCATTAACCTCAAATACAAATTCCCAATGTTGAGTGCCATGATAGGCTCCGCTATTGCGGCGGCAATATGTGGTAGTGCTGGTGTCATGGCAAACGGCATCGGTGTTGGTGGTCTGCCAGGTATTCTATCCATCCAGCCTCAATACTGGGTCATATTCAGCAGCGCCATGTTGGTTGCGATTTTTGTACCTGTGATATTGACACTCCTTTTCTATAAGCGCGCTCAACATAAAGGCAATTTAGAAACGGCAGCCGCATAACATACAGCAGGCAGCTTACTCTCTTCCCCTTTGTTGGCTGCCTGCGCTTTACTTTGAGATCGAAATATTGACTATTCATAACGACTGGTGGCGCAAAGCGTCTATTTACCAAATCTATCCAAAAAGTTTTTGTGACAGCGGAAGTTCTGGCACTGGAGATATTCAGGGAATCATTTCGAAGTTAGAGTATTTGAAAGTACTGGGCATTGACGCTATCTGGTTAACTCCGGTGTATCGCTCCCCTATGGTTGATAACGGTTATGACATTTCGGACTATTACACCATTAACCCTGACTTCGGCACGATGGCGGACTTTGATGATTTGATTGCGGCGGCACACGCCAAAGGGATTCGCATCATCATGGATATCGTCGTTAACCATACGTCGACAGCGCATGCTTGGTTCCAATCGGCTTTGAGTGATAAGAATAGCCCATACCGCGATTACTACATTTGGCGTGATCCGCTCAATGGTGATATTCCTAATAACTGGGAATCCAAATTTGGTGGTTCGGCGTGGGAGTTCGATGAATCAAGTAATCAATATTATCTTCATCTGTTTGCTAAAGAACAGGCTGATCTGAATTGGGAAAATCCTCAAGTCCGTGAGGAAGTAAAAGCGGTGATTGAGTATTGGGCAGAAAAAGGCGTTGATGGGTTCCGTTTGGATGTCATTAACCTTATTTCTAAACATCAAGACTTTCCATCTGATGATGTTGGGGATGGCCGTCGATTTTACACCGATGGCCCTCGCGTACATGAATTTCTACAAGAAATTAGCCAGTCGGTATTTCAAAAATACGGCAGCGTCACCGTAGGGGAGATGTCGTCAACGACGTTAGAGCATTGCCAGAAATACTCTTCGATAGATGGTAAAGAATTGTCCATGGTGTTTAATTTCCATCACCTAAAAGTCGATTACCCTAATGGTGAAAAATGGGGGCTGGCGCCGTTTGATTTTCTGCAGTTGAAATCCATCTTTAACCATTGGCAGCAAGGTCTTAACGGAAAAGGGTGGAGCGCTCTATTTTGGTGTAATCATGATCAGCCTCGTATAGTCAGCCGATTGGGGAACGATACGCGATATCGAGTCGAGTCAGCCAAAATGCTCGCCGCTTCTGTACACCTAATGCAAGGTACGCCGTATATTTATCAAGGTGAAGAAATTGGTATGACAAACCCACATTTTGATTCAATAGAACAATACCGAGATGTCGAAAGCACGAATATGTACGACATCATGGTGAATCAGCAGGGGGAAAGCTCCGATGACATGCTTCGTATTTTAGCGAGCAAGTCCCGCGATAACTCAAGAACGCCAATGCAGTGGGATGATTCTGAAAATGCGGGGTTTACACAAGGGGTTCCTTGGATTGATGTGGCCAGAAATTACCGCGATGTGAATGCAATGGTAGCGTTCGAAGATAAAAACTCAGTCTTTTATTTTTATCAGTCACTCATTCATCTACGCAAAGAATTACCAGTGATAACCGATGGAGATTATCAAGATTTATTGCCGCAGCACCCTTCTGTTTTCGCGTACGCTAGAAGCAATGGATCTCAGACTCTGATTTGTATCAATAACTTCTACGCGGAGCATGTTGAAGTTAGCTTACCTAATCGGTACGACATGAAACACGCAAAAGGGGTTCTTGGAAACTATCGAACCGTTGAACAGCTGAATTTGGTGCAGAGTTCGAAACAAGCCCTTGAACCCTATGAAAGCCGCATCTTTATTATTGAAAGTGCATAAAAATTATTGAAAGTGCATAAAAATAGCCGGGCAAGTGAGTTGCCCGGTGTTTTGTTGCTGACGTTGTTGTACTTGATTCAAGGTTGAACCGAGCGCCGACCGACACTGTATCGCGTTGGTTTATGATTCATCGCCAAAACCAAGTTCAGAGCAATCGCGCCTACAATAGATAAGCCAATGACTTCCAGTGAAACGAAAAAGAATGAAGCAATCAAAATAACGCAATCTATGATCATTTGGCTTTTGCCAACGGAAAACCCCGTCTTATCTTGAATAATCAAGCAAAGCACATTAAAGCCACCAAGGCTGGTGTGATGGCGGAACAAGATCAGCATGCCTAACCCCATCAACAGTCCACCTGATATGGCACAGTAAAGCGGGTTGATGCTGTCTATCTGAATCAGCCAATGCAGGTTATCAGCGAATATTGAAACAAGTGCGCCAGAAATTAAGCTGGTGAACGCAAATCGTTTGCCAAAGCGTTTCCATGCCATGATATAGAATGGGATATTTGATGAAAAATAGATGGCACCAAAGCTAAAGGGGACAAACTGACTGATCAAAAGTGCCAAACCCGTGGTTCCACCTGTCAGCAAACTCGCATTTTGTAAGAAGAATACCCCCTGTGCGACTAAAAATGTGCCAGTGAGTATTGCGATCCAATCTTCTTTTCTTGTGTGTTTTTCCATCAAATGACATGTTAACTTAGCGAAATTGAGCGGAATACTAGTTAAAAACTGCTACTTTCGATAGCTTGAATGGTAATTTCTCCTCTAACTTATGTATCTGTAGATTTACATGGTGTAAACCTTTAAGTTGACAGTGATATAGTTTAGGTAAACGATATAGGCCACCACGATGATGAATACTCAAACGGAACATGAGAAATCTACATAGAGAAAGTTGTAAAAGTCACTTTATGACGCAGATCAAATTATGTAGAATGCACCCCATCAAATACGGTGACGAAAACGTTTGCTTTTGGTCGTTGTGTGGCTTTTTTGAAACTTTCAGTAAATCTGAGTCAGGAGATACAGATGCTTAAGCGTGATATGAACATCGCTGATTACGATGCGGACCTATTTACAGCAATCCAAGAAGAGACTCTTCGCCAGGAAGAACACATAGAGCTTATCGCTTCAGAAAACTACACCAGCCCACGTGTAATGGAAGCGCAAGGTTCCCAGCTAACAAACAAATACGCTGAAGGTTACCCAGGCAAGCGTTACTATGGTGGTTGTGAGTTCGTAGACAAAGTAGAAGCATTGGCCATTGAACGCGCATGTGAGCTGTTTGGTGCGGATTACGCAAACGTACAGCCTCACTCAGGTTCTCAAGCAAACAGTGCTGTGTACATGGCACTTCTTAACCCAGGCGATACGGTTTTAGGTATGAGCCTAGCACACGGTGGTCACCTGACTCACGGTTCTCCAGTTAACTTCTCAGGTAAACACTACAACGTTATCCCTTACGGTATCGATGAAGCGGGTCAGATAAACTACGACGAAATGGAAGCGTTAGCGGTAGAGCACAAACCGAAAATGATCATCGGTGGCTTCTCTGCTTATTCCCAAATTTGTGATTGGGCGAGAATGCGTGAAATTGCAGACAAAGTAGGGGCTTACTTCTTTGTCGATATGGCGCACGTTGCTGGCCTCATTGCGGCTGGCGTTTACCCGAACCCAGTACCGCACGCTCACGTTGTTACGACAACAACGCACAAAACACTGGCTGGTCCACGTGGCGGTCTGATCCTTTCTAATGAAGGTGAAGATTTCTACAAGAAGCTGAACTCAGCAGTATTTCCTGGCGGTCAAGGTGGTCCTCTCATGCATGTTATCGCGGGTAAAGCGGTAGCATTCAAAGAAGCGCTAGAGCCAGAATTCAAAGAGTACCAAACCCGTGTTGTTGCGAATGCAAAAGCAATGGTGGCTGAATTCCTAGAGCGCGGTTATGACATCGTTTCCGGTTCAACAGAAAACCACTTGTTCCTTGTTGATTTGATCAACAAAGACATCACGGGTAAAGATGCCGATGCGGCACTTGGTGCGGCAAACATCACGGTAAACAAGAACTCAGTACCAAACGATCCTCGTAGCCCGTTTGTTACGTCAGGTGTTCGTGTAGGCACGCCTTCAATTACTCGTCGTGGCTTTACCGAAGAAGACGCGAAGAACCTAGCAGGTTGGATGTGTGACATCTTAGACAACATGGGTGATGAAGCAGTAATCGAAGCGACAAAAGCGAAGGTACTTGAGATCTGTAAGCGTCTACCTGTTTACGCATAGTATTCTTTAGCTCGTTCTAATGGCTTTCAGAAATGCCTAGGTATTGTTTATACATGGTGTGTTTCTTTTTAATTTAGAGCCGATTAACATAGAATTATTAAAGCGCAGCCTTATGGCTGCGCTTTTTTGTATAGAGAAAAAACGGAGCCTTTAGGCTCCGTTTTTGGGTTGTAAGTATAAGGGGGCAGCGAAAAAAGAAAAAAAACGTTACTTTTTTTAATGAATCCCCTTGAAAAGGTATTCCATGCCCTTATCTATTGGGCATAAACGAAGCAAAGTAGTTTGCACACATATTTTGTGAGTAGGGGTTGAATCCCCAATCCTCATCCCCAATTTATGGGGTATAGAAAAAAGACAATTGATTTAATTGGAGATAGCCTGATGGGTAAAATCATTGGTATTGACTTAGGTACTACTAACTCTTGTGTTGCTGTGTTGGACGGCGATGCACCACGCGTAATTGAGAACGCCGAGGGTGAGCGCACAACCGCATCTGTTATTGCTTATACCGACGGTGAAACGCTAGTAGGTCAACCTGCGAAACGTCAAGCAGTTACAAACCCGGAAAACACGCTATTTGCAATTAAGCGTTTGATTGGTCGTCGTTTTGAAGATGATGAAGTTCAACGTGACATCGAAATCATGCCTTACAAAATCGTTAAGGCTGACAACGGCGATGCATGGGTAGAAGCGAAAGGCCAGAAAATGGCTGCTCCTCAGGTTTCTGCTGAAGTTCTTAAGAAAATGAAGAAAACCGCAGAAGACTTCCTAGGTGAAAAAGTCACAGGCGCTGTTGTGACTGTTCCTGCCTACTTCAACGATGCTCAACGTCAAGCAACGAAAGATGCGGGTCGCATCGCAGGTCTTGATGTGAAGCGTATTATCAACGAACCAACAGCCGCTGCTCTAGCATACGGTCTAGACAAGCAAGAAGGCGATCGCACTATCGCGGTATACGACCTTGGTGGTGGTACGTTTGATATCTCTATCATCGAAATCGACAACGTTGATGGCGAGCAAACGTTCGAAGTACTTGCAACTAACGGTGACACACACCTTGGTGGTGAAGATTTCGATAACCGTCTAATCAACTACTTAGTAGACGAGTTTAAGAAAGAGCAAGGCATCGACCTTAAAGTTGATCCTTTAGCCATGCAGCGCGTGAAAGAAGCGGCAGAAAAAGCGAAAATCGAACTGTCTTCTGCGCAACAAACGGATGTAAACCTACCTTACGTCACCGCTGATGCAACGGGTCCTAAGCACATGAACGTTAAAGTGACTCGTGCGAAATTGGAAGCGTTAGTTGAAGATCTCGTTCTACGTTCTCTTGAGCCACTTAAAGTCGCTCTAGCGGATTCAGACCTATCGGTAAGCGAGATTACAGACGTCATTCTTGTTGGTGGTCAAACCCGTATGCCTATGGTTCAGGCGAAAGTGGCGGAGTTCTTCGGTAAAGAAGCTCGTAAAGACGTGAACCCTGATGAAGCTGTAGCAATGGGTGCAGCAGTTCAAGGTGGTGTTCTATCGGGTGAAGTGAAAGACGTACTACTTCTAGATGTCACCCCTCTTTCTCTCGGTATCGAGACGATGGGTGGTGTCATGACAGCTCTCGTTGAGAAGAATACAACCGTACCTACGAAAGCAAACCAAGTATTCTCTACAGCTGAAGATAACCAAAACGCGGTAACTATCCACGTTCTTCAGGGTGAGCGTAAGCAAGCTATGCATAACAAATCTCTAGGTCAATTCAACCTAGAAGGTATTCAGCCTGCACCTCGCGGTATGCCTCAAATCGAAGTCACTTTCGACCTTGATGCCGATGGTATTTTGCACGTGTCTGCGAAAGACAAATCGACAGGTAAAGAGCAGAAGATTACTATCCAAGCGTCTGGTGGTCTAAGCGACGATGAAATAGAGAAAATGGTGCAAGAAGCAGAAGCAAACAAGGAAGCGGACAAGAAGTTCGAACAATTGGTCTCTGCTCGTAACCAAGCTGACCAAATGATCCACGGTACTCAGAAGCAAGTTGAAGAAGCGGGTGACGCTCTTCCAGCTGAAGATAAAGAAAAGATCGAAGCGGCAATCACTGAGCTTGAAGAAGCGAAGAAAGGCGAAGATAAAGACGCGATTGACGCGAAGGTTCAGGCTCTAATGGCTGCATCTCAAAAGCTAATGGAAATTGCACAGCAGAAAGCGCAAGCTGAACAAGCACAAGGTGCGGACGCGGGTGAGCAATCTAAGCAAGACGACGACGTTGTTGATGCTGAGTTCGAAGAAGTAAAAGACGAGAAGAAATAATCTCTAAGCTGGTTGTCACTTGAAATTTAGACATTTCGTGTGATTTGGCGTCTAAATCTTCTATGCTGCGGGCGTTCGAGTTCTCTCTTACGCCCGCAAGTTTGTAAATAAGGAATCAATCCAGATAAAGAGTTTGTGATAGTAAGGTGTACAGCCCACTGGCTTGTGGCGCTATCCATACATATGCTTTTCTCATAACCTTAGGATCAGTCTCCTTATCTAGATTGATACAAACCACCAAGCGGAAACATCCGTTTGCAGTAAATAATTGGTGACGAAGAACATGTCAAAACGTGATTTTTACGAAGTATTAGGCGTTGGCCGTGATGCATCAGAACGCGATGTAAAAAAGGCGTATAAGCGCCTTGCTATGAAATTTCACCCAGATCGAAATCAGGGTGACGAATCAGCTGCGGAAAAGTTTAAAGAAGTAAAAGAAGCGTACGAAATTCTTTTAGATCCACAGAAGAAAGCCGCGTATGACCAATACGGTCATGCAGCTTTTGAACAAGGTGGAATGGGCGGCGGCGGCTTCGGTGGAGGCGGTGCTGACTTTGGCGATATCTTTGGTGATGTTTTTGGGGATATTTTTGGTGGCGGTCGTCGTGGCGGTGGTCAATCACGTGCACAGCGTGGTGCGGATCTCCGCTATAACATGGAACTGTCGTTAGAAGAGGCCGTTCGCGGCGTCGAGAAAGCGATAGACGTTCCTACTCTCGTCGGGTGTGATGTTTGTGATGGTAGCGGTGCCAAGAAAGGTTCCGGTGCACAAACATGTGGCACATGTCATGGTCATGGGCAGGTTCAAATGCGCCAGGGTTTTTTTGCTGTTCAGCAAACCTGTCCTACTTGTCACGGCAAAGGAAAGATCATCAAAGACCCATGTAATTCTTGCCATGGTCAGGGTCGTAAGCAGAAAACAAAAACACTGAATGTTAAGATACCAGCTGGCGTAGATACCGGTGATCGTATTCGTCTATCTGGCGAAGGTGAAGCCGGAGAAATGGGCGCACCGTCGGGCGATTTGTATGTACAAGTGCATGTTCGTGAACATAATATTTTTGAGCGTGACGGTAACAACTTGTACTGTGAAGTACCAGTAAGCTTTGCTATGGCTACGTTAGGTGGTGAGGTTGAAGTTCCTACTTTAGATGGTCGCGTGAACTTAAAAGTGCCGGAGGAAACGCAAACAGGTCGTATGTTCCGTATGCGTGGTAAAGGCGTGAAAGGTGTCCGTGGCGGTGGTGTTGGCGACTTAATTGTGAAATTGGTTGTTGAAACGCCAGTGAAACTGAGTTCTCGTCAAAAAGAATTGCTGCGTGAATTTGAGGAAACTTGTGGTGGTGCGGCGGCGAACAAGCACAGCCCTAAATCTGAAGGTTTCTTTAACGGTGTTAAGAAGTTCTTTGATGATCTAACGAGTTAGCAAGATAATATTCAGACATAAAAAACGACAGCCTTGACTGTCGTTTTTTTATGTCTGAAATACGTGAGTGATTACTTGTTTACACTGATGGTTTCACCAGATTTACAACGGAATTGGTAGTAACGCTGACTTTCATTAAATTTTGATAGACCTTCACCGCTACAGTAATCAGCATTGATATTACGCATGGTTTCTAGTGTTGCTTCAGAGCGAAGTGCAAACTTGGAGCCATCTGCGCACACAATGCGAACGCGACCATCATCGCTTACAGAGTAAACGTTTACTTCGGTATTACAAAGTTCGAACGAAGCGTCCATGTAGTTATCTTGTTGGGTAGGTGCAGAGCTGCAACCTACCAGCGTCAAAGCCATTAAACCGGTTACTGCAAATAATTTCATCTGTAGTTTCCAACTGGTTGATGTGAGTTTTTTGCTGAATAGCGAGCTGAATTATTTAGCGTTCAGCGGCTATACAACAGATTTTTAAGTAGAAATATCCGAATATCTTAGCGCAAAGTCAGAGATGAGTAAAATTTCTGTATAAAAAACGCCCCGATTTTTCTAACAATCGGAGCGCATGATAAAAGGAGAGTTGTAACAGAAAGTTAAGAACCGTGTTTACTTAACTTCTACCCCTTTCGCTTGAAGATCGGCATGGTAGGAAGAGCGTACAAATGGACCACATGCCGCGTGTGTGAAGCCCAGTTCAAGTGCGATCTCCTTTAGTTCATCAAACTCTGACGGTGGAACATAGCGTTCAACCGCTAAGTGGTGACGACTAGGTGCCAAATACTGACCAAGCGTTAGCATTGTCACACCATGCGCACGTAAGTCTTTCAGGACTTCCACGATCTCTTCTTTTGTCTCACCTAAGCCCATCATCACACCGGACTTGGTTGGAACGTCTGGGTGTTGCTCTTTAAATTTGCGAAGCAAGTCAAGCGACCACTTGTAGTTTGCGCCTGGACGAACCTTACGATAAAGGCGAGGAGCGGTTTCAAGGTTGTGGTTGAACACATCAGGTGGGTTGTCTTTTAGCAATTCCAACGCCGTATCCATACGACCACGAAAATCGGGTACTAATGTCTCAATACGAATATTTGGGTTCAAGGCTCGAATTTCGCGGTTACAGTCGGCAAAATGTTTCGCCCCACCATCGCGTAAATCATCTCGGTCAACGGAAGTAATAACAACATATTTCAACTTCATGTCTTTAATGGTTTGAGCGAGGTGTTTTGGTTCATTGTTGTCTGGAGCAATAGGACGACCATGAGCAACATCACAGAAAGGGCAGCGTCGGGTGCAGATAGCCCCCAGAATCATGAATGTAGCCGTACCGTGATTAAAGCATTCCGCTAAGTTAGGGCAAGAGGCCTCTTCACACACAGAGTGAAGATTATTCTTACGCATTGCCGACTTTATTTCTTGGATACGTTGGCTATCAGAAGGCAACTTGATTTTCATCCAATCGGGTTTGCGTAACACTTCTTTCTGTTCAACTGGCATATTCTTAACCGGAATCAGTGCCATTTTGTCAGCGTCGCGGTATTTAACGCCTTTTTCCATCTGGATAGGTTTGCTCATGATAATTTGCTTTCTGTAATTATTTCTACTTGCTTGTAGCCCAGCAGTGCAACAAGCTCTTCAATAAGCGTTGTTTCAACGCTGCTCACTTCAATATCATTGTTAAAATCGCTGACTTGCACCATTTCCATGCCTTGATAACCACATGGGTTAATACGCAGAAATGGAGAGAGATCCATATTTACATTTAAGGCGAGTCCGTGAAAAGAGCAACCTTTTCGAATGCGAAGTCCTAGCGAACAAATCTTTTTGTTACCCACATAAACGCCTGGTGCATCTGGTTTTGCTTCGGATTCAATATCGTATTGCTTCAGTGTATTAATCACTAGATTTTCAATGTGGGTGACTAGATCTCTCACGCCCAATGAGCGCCGTCGCAGGTTTAAAAGGAAATAAGCCACAACCTGACCTGGGCCGTGATAGGTTACTTGACCACCCCGATCGCTCTGTACCACGGGGATATCGCCTGTATCGATGAGATGCTCTGTTTTGCCTGCCTGACCTTGAGTGAAAACGGGGTTGTGTTCTACAAGCCAAACTTGGTCACTCGTTTCTTCGTCACGGGTATCGGTGAAGTCGTGCATGGCTTGCCAAACGGGTAGGTAATCTTGTCGACCTAGCTTTTTAACGACTAACTGGTCTTTGACATCAAGCAAACTAAAAGATCCTTTGAAGTAAGAGCGATAAAAGTAAACGGATTATAAACTTCTTTAACCAATCTAACTACACATAAGCGACATGGTTTTTACACCTTAGCTAGAATTCTAGGCTGGAAATCAGCGAGCGGGTATTATGGTAGAGTAACTATTCTTAGAAAAACAGCGACTAAGAAGTCGCTGTTTCAATTCGATTGAGATTGCTAGTCCTTATAACACCATACGTACGATGTCGATATCGCCTAGCTCTTTGTAGAGAGTTTCTACTTGCTCGATAGAAGTGGCAGTAATCGTAATAGAGACAGAGTTGTATGTCCCTTTTCCACTTGGCTTAACGGTAGGGCTGTAGTCGCCTGGAGCGTGACGTTGAATGACTTCTAACACAAGCTCTGGCAGTTCTGGTTTTGCGTAGCCCATGACCTTGTAAGTAAACTGACAAGGGAACTCAAGCAGATCTTTTAGTTTAGCGTCTGAGTTGATATTCAACATTGTGAGAACTCCGATTTAGTCTTCGATATTGCGGTGCGAAATAGTACTGCCAAATGTAACGGATCTCAAGTCACATCAATGTTCCCTCACAGTATAATATTCCGGAACAGTATCAAGCAAAAAAGCCGCTAATGCGGCTTTTTAACGTTTAGTTTGGTTGAATTAATTAGCTAAACCAGCTCTTAAACAGAAGAACAATGTAATCAATTAAGCGGCTAAATAGGCTGCCTTCTTCTACATCTTCTAATGCGAGCAGTGGGTACTCAGCAATATCATTATCTTCAACTTGGTAGAACAAACGTCCCACCACATCGCCCTTGCGAATCGGTGCTTGTAGCTCTTTTTCCAACACGAAGTTGGCTGTCATACTTTTCGCTTGACCGCGCGGTAGGGTTACGTATGTATCTTCCGCAACTCCCAATGCTACTGTGTCTTTATCGCCCATCCAGATCTTTTCACTTACGAAAGTTTCCCCTGCTTTGTGTGGCGAGACGGTTTCAAAAAAGCGAAACCCGTAATTGAGCAGCTTTTTACTTTCCGCTTTGCGTGCGTTTGCACTTTGTGTCCCCATGACCACCGCAACAAGACGCATTTTTCCTTCTGTAGCAGAGCTTACCAAGCTGTAGCCAGATTTTTCGGTATGCCCTGTTTTAATACCATCCACATTCATGCTTTTATCCCAAAGCAAACCGTTGCGGTTGTATTGAGTGATGCCGTTGTAAGTAAATTGCTTTTCTGAGTAGATACGGTATTCGTCTGGCACGTCACGAATGAGAGCCTGACCAAGTAGCGCCATATCGTAAGGTGTAGAGAAAAGATCAGGGTTATCCAAGCCATGCACATTGGCAAAATTGGTGTTGCTCATCCCAATCGACTTGGCCCAAGCATTCATCAAATCGACAAACGCGTCTTCTGATCCTGCAACATGTTCTGCCATGGCAACGCAAGCGTCGTTACCTGATTGAATGATGATGCCGCGGTTCAGATCTTCTACGGTTACGGTTGTCCCGACTTCGATGAACATCTTTGAAGAGTCTGGGAAGTTTTTTGCCCATGCATTCTTACTGATGACGACTTTATCGGCAAGAGAGATATTGCCACGCTCAAGCTCTTGACCAATGACATAGCTGGTCATCATCTTGGTAAGACTTGCAGGAGACAAACGTGTGTTGGCTTCTTTTTCTGCCAGAACTTTACCGGAATGATAGTCCATGAGCACGAAACCTTTAGCGGCGATTTCGGGTGCATCAGGGACAACAAGAGGCGCCGAGAATGCTGGAGAAGCGAAAGTTGCTGACACGATTGCAGAAGTGACAAACAAAGATTTAATAGATTTCACAGATTTTTTCATTGGTATTAGTTGTTAGTCTGAATGTTTAATGCTGAACGTTCGTATCTTAGCAGAATCATTCTGATAAGTCAGAAACTTACTGTTGCACAAAATAACCCGCTTGTCTTTAAGGATTCTGTTTCACTTGTTTAATGAACGCTGTAGGGTAGCCTTGCGACTGTACTTGAGCTAACGCTTTTTGTGTTAATTCTTGGTCATTAAATGGGCCTAAAAAAATACGATGTATCTTTTTAGTCCCCTCTATGTAACTGCGTACTGATAAGCTTTGACCCAATGATTTCGCTAAAGTTCGTGCTTTGTCTTCATCTTTTGAAGCGGCGACTTGAATCACAAACCTTGGCAACGTTTTCTGGGAAGCGAGTGATGTGTTTTCTCGGCTGACAGAAATGTACTCAATTTTCACATTTGCTGTGCCTGTTTGGACTATGCCTAGCTTATATGCCGCTGCGTAGCTTAAATCAATAATGCGCCCTTCGTGAAAAGGGCCACGGTCGTTGATGCGAACCACGGCCGTTTTTCCGTTGTCTTTGTTCAATACCTTGACGTAACTCGGGAGAGGTAATGTTTTATGTGCCGCGGACATAGAGTACATGTCGTATACTTCACCGTTAGAGGTTAGGTGACCATGAAACTTTTTCCCATACCAAGATGCTTTACCTTCCTGAGAAAACCCTTTTGGATCTTTAACGATTTTGTATGAACCACCCAATAAACTGTAATCTTTATTTCCCCCTAAACTGATGGGTTCAAAGATTGGTTGAGCATCCTCGATATGTTCAAGCGATAGAGGAGTTTTGGGGGCGACATCATCAGCTATGGCATACCTGCCTTTATCAGGGCTTGTACAGCCAGTCAAAGCAAGCAGGAATACGATGGTGAGGGTATATATTCTAAAAGCCATTAGTTCGCCTTAGAGAGCATTTTACGGTGAGTATGAATCGACATCAAAATACCAAATCCAGCCATTAGCGTCACCATGGATGTACCACCATAGCTGATCAGTGGGAGTGGGACACCGACAACAGGGAGAATGCCACTGACCATACCTATGTTGACGAAAACGTAAACGAAAAAGCTAAGAACAATACTGCCAGCCATCATTCGACCAAAAGCAGTTTGTACTTTACTCGCTAAAAATAGACCACGACCAATAATAAATAGATAGATGCAGAGGAGCGCGACCACACCAATCATACCCCATTCTTCAGCAATCACGGCAAAGATGAAGTCAGTATGTCGCTCCGGTAAGAATTCAAGTTGTGATTGAGTACCTTGCAGCCAGCCTTTGCCAGACAATCCACCAGAGCCAATTGCAATTTTACTTTGAATGATGTGATAGCCCGCGCCCAGTGGGTCGGATTCAGGATCGAACAAGGTTCTTACGCGAACCTTTTGATATTCCCTCATCAAGAAAAACCAGAGGACAGGGATGAAGGCACCGAGTGCGACGGCTGCCCCTGTTATGATTTTCCAGCTTATGCCAGCAAGGAAAATCACAAAAATCCCTGATGCAGCGATGAGAATGGATGTCCCCAAATCGGGTTGCTTGGCAATGAGTATTGTTGGAATGAACACCATCAACAGGGAGGCTATCAGTGTTTTAAATGTAGGAGGAAGCGAGCGTTTACCTATGTACCTAGCCACCATGAGTGGTACGGCGAGTTTCAATAACTCAGAAGGCTGAAATCTCACAAAACCAAGATTTAGCCACCGCTGG
This sequence comes from Vibrio sp. S9_S30, assembly GCF_014694455.1. Lineage (GTDB taxonomy): Bacteria > Pseudomonadota > Gammaproteobacteria > Enterobacterales > Vibrionaceae > Vibrio. Next base: position 107,941 of record NZ_JAAUWT010000002.1, read on the forward strand.
GCTCCTTTGGATGCCTCTCCGAAAAACAGAACGCCTAACAATAGAAAGACCCCAATAACAAACAGTAATGGTGCGACGGTTTCATAGGTGCGTGGGGGGATTTGTGCAAGCAGCAACATTACAACAAGAGATAGTCCCATTCTCATGGCTTGCCTGTCCATCATGGCTAAGCTTTGTCCGCTGGCGCTGTACATCACAACTAAGCCAAAACACATAAGCAGCAATAGACCAAGCAACATAGGCAAGTCGATATGCAGTTTATCGAAAAAGGAACGATTTCTTCCGGTAGAAGGGTCAAATCGCATTATTTATTCCCCTCTTTGCTGTTAATCAAAACATGGTCGAAGATTTCTCGTGCGACTGGGGCGCCGTTTGAAGAGCCCCCTCCTGCGTTTTCTAATACAACAGTCACAATCACTTCTGGATTATCGAATGGGGCAAAGCCAGTGTACAAAGCGTGATCTCTCAGGTGTTCTGCCAGCTCATCAGCATTGTATTCTTCATCTTCTTTGAGCCCAAACACCTGAGCCGTTCCCGATTTGCCCCCTGTAACGTATTTGGTGTTCTCGAAGGCGCGTCGAGCGGTCCCTTTTTCGCCATGGTTAGCCAATCGCATCCCTTCTAGTGCGACATCCCAATACCGCTTAGGTACCGATTCAATTGGGGGGGATGTTTCAACAGGAGCCGCGGTGGTGACATGAGGCTCTTGAGTTTTGTCAATGGTCGCTCTAAGCAGATGGGGGGCAATGACTTTACCTCTGTTCACTAACACGGATGTCGCTTTTGCTATTTGCATGGGGGTTGCCGTCCAATAGCCTTGTCCGATACCGACTGGAATGGTGTCACCTTGATACCAAGGCTGGCGATGACGCGCCATTTTCCATTCTCGGGTTGGCATGTTGGCTTTGCTTTCTTCATAAATGTCGATCCCTGTGAAGTCACCGAATCCAAATAGCATCATCCAAGTGGAGATACGATCAATACCCATGTCGTATGCAATTTGATAATAGAAGGTATCAACCGATTCTTCGATGGATTTCAAGACATCTACGCGACCGTGTCCCCAACGCAACCAATCCCGAAATGGGCGAGTTTTGGAGTTAGGGATGCGCCAGTACCCCGGATCGTTACGTGTGGTTTTTGTCGTAATGACTTTTTCTTGAAGTGCTGCGACGGCGATAAACGGTTTGACTGTGGATGCGGGCGGATAAATTCCAAGTGTTGCTCGGTTGACCAACGGTCTGTCTTTGTCTGTTAATAAGGCGCGGTAATCTTTTCCTGAAATGCCATGCACGAAAGCATTTGGGTCATAGCTTGGGCTAGAAAGCATAGCTAAAACCCCATTATCGCTTGGGTCTAGCAATATAGCGGAACCACGGCGACCATCTAGTAGGTCATACAAATACTGCTGCAGTTTTATGTCTATGTTGAGGACAATGTCTTGCCCTGGCACTGGTGGTACGTATTTTAACGTTCGAATAATACGACCACGGCTGTTGACTTCGACTTCTTGGTAGCCAGCGGTACCATGCAGTATATCTTCATAAAAACGTTCAATGCCAAGCTTGCCGATATCCCGGGTGGCTTGATAATTAGCCGCTTTGTCTTCGCGTTCTAAACGTTGCAAGTCGCGATCGTTAATTCGAGAAACATAACCGAGTACGTGAGTCAGCACTTTCCCAAAAGGGTAATAACGCTTTAGCGTCGCGTTCACTTCAACACCAGGAAAACGGTGCTGGTTAACGGAGAAGAGAGCCACTTGTTCTTCTGTTAGCTGGTTTAAAAGTGGAACGGATTTAAAGCGTCGAGTACGTTTACGTTCTTTGTGGAATCGAGCCACACGCTCTTCAGGGATATCCAGAAACGTACGCAACTGTGCAATGGTTTCGTCAATGTCTGTGATTTTTTCGGGGATGAGCTCTAGGCTGAAAATAGGGCGATTTTCGGCAAGTAAAATGCCATTACGATCATAAATTAATCCACGATTCGGAGCGATAGGCACCACTTTTATGCGATTGTCATTAGAGCGGGTTTTGTAGTCTTGAAACTGATTAACTTGAATATTATACAGATTGACGAGAAGCGCACCCATTAGGGTCACAATGCCCATAAAGGCGACTAAGGCGCGACGCGAGAATAGGGCGGACTCGGCGGTGTAATCTCGGATTTGGGTGCGCAGATGTCTCATCTAGCGTTATTCTCGATGATATGGGTGGTTAGCGGTAATGCTCCAAGCTCGGTATAGGCTTTCTGCCATGACAACACGAACCAAGGGATGAGGTAGCGTAAGAGGCGACAAAGACCAGCTTTGGTCGGCAGCTGCTTTACAAGCGGGCGCTAAACCTTCAGGGCCTCCGATGAGAATGGACACATCTCGTGCGTCGAGTTTCCAAGCTTCTAATTGCTCTGCCAGTTGCTCTGTGTCCCATCGTTTACCTGGAATGTCCAGAGTAACAATTCGATTGCCTTTTGGCACTGCCGCTAACATGGCTTCGCCTTCTTTTTGCAGAATTCTTGCAATGTCAGCATTTTTCCCTCGCTTACCTGCGGAGATTTCGATCAATTCCAGAGGCATATCGTGGGGGAATCGGCGCTTGTACTCTTTAAATCCTTCTTCCACCCACTTTGGCATTTTCGTACCAACCGCAATAAGTTGAATTTTCAACGATTAGCTCCAGAGTTTTTCAAGCTGGTACAGCTCTCGTTGGTCTTCTTGCATAACGTGAACCATCGTTGAACCCATGTCGACGACCACCCACTCACCTTCTTGCTCGCCGTCGACACCTAAGGGCTCTAGCCCTGCTTTTTTCGCTTCACTAGCAACGTGATCGGCTATGGAAGCTACGTGACGCTTTGAGTTTCCTGTGCAGATAACCATAAAGTCTGTCACGCTGGACTTACCTTGAACATCAATGGTCACGATGTCTTCTGCTTTCATGTCGTCGGCTTTATCTGCCAAAAAATCACGTAGATCTTGTACTTGCAATGTCTTTTACCTTAAAAAAAATTAATCGTTATTATACCCAAGTTATTCCAAGATGCTCGCATCCGTACGAAATAGTTCTTATACGCGGAGCACTGATTCTCGCCGTGGTATTTAGGTATTAGGCTGTTAAAGCGCTATATTGAATGTAGCCTTTGGTTCACAAAATTGAAGTGATATTTGAGCCAGTTGTAACCAAACTGGGCGGTCATAGCGTGTTTTTGCATCCATTTCTGCTTGCGCCGCTAAGGTGAGCAACTGTCGGATATCAGATGGTGTGAGTCTCTGCAATGCCGCGGAATACATAGGACGCTTAGTTTGCCAAATTCTGCGGGCATCGAAGACCTGGCCCAGCGGTTGAGAGACCGATTCTTTATGCACTTCCAATATCACTAGCAATTCTTTCTGAAGTGTACGAAGTAAAATAATGGCTTCCGTTCCTTCCGCTTCAAGTTGCCTTAATATGCGTTGCGCTCGTTTACTTTGCCCAGCCAGCAATGAATCACTCCATTGAAATGGCGTAAAATGGTTATGTCGGCTTAACGCTTCTTCGACCCTAACCAACGTTAACTGACCATCGGGATAGAGCAAAGCCAATTTCTCCAAACTCTGAGAAAGCGCCAGCAGGTTACCCTCATGCCATTGTGCCAGCATTTGTATTGCTTGGTTATCAGGAACAAGGTTTAGCTTACGACAGCGTTGTTGCACAAATTGAGGTAATCGTTGAGTGTCTGGGGTAAGGCAGGTCACGACACAACCATTGGAAGAAAGGGTTTTAAACCATTTAGCATTTTCTTGCTGTTTGGTCAGCTTATGCCCAATTAATACCAACATGACGTCAGGGTGAAGGCTATCCGCTAAGTGAATGAGTTCTTTTCCTATTGCTGCATTTACGCCAGTTTCAGGGATCTCTAGTTCAATGATCTGACGAGCAGAGAACAGGCTCAATGCCTGACAACAATCATAAACTACGTTCCAATCAAGCTGGGCGTCGACCGCAAAACGGTGTCGCTCTTCAAACCCTTGGCTTTGCGCATGTTGTTGTATTGCCTCTCGGCTTTCTTGCAATAATAAGGGCTCATTGCCAAAGATCAAAAAAATACCGTATTGGGAGCGAGGTAAATGATCCGCAAGTTTGTCGGCAAAAATACGCATTACGGGGTTTCTACCGTGACTTTTTCTGTCGTTGTAGTCTGGGTGACACCAAGATCTAGCGTCACATTTTCTTCTTGGTTTTCGCTATTGATATCGATTTGATTTCTATCAAACTGTACTTTTAGTCTTGCCATTTGACGAAGAATTTGTCTCGCTGCTTGCTTACGCATTTCATCAATGATCATTTCTTTTTCAGTTGATTTTGCGAGGGCAGTTAGCGGGTTATCTAAGAAACTGCGGTTGACTGTTGTGGTGAATGATTGACTCCCCATATCCGGAACCGTCACTCGGTACGATGCGGTATACGTCAGTTCATATTCCGCTGCACGGCTGTTTTGATACAAAGAGAGAGTGCGCTCACTGTTGGATTCTCGGGTTAAATGCAAATTTGGGATGTCTTCTCTTGGGGCAACGGTATCTACACCATTCAAATCCAATTCTGCGCGGACATAGCGTGTTAATGGACTATAAGAATCAAAGCTGGTGAATGAAATTTCAGAAAGTTCTTCAGGAAGAAAATAAGTATCTCGGAATTGAAAACCACAAGCAGACAATACCGTCGCCAGAACAAGAACAATAGAGGCACGCAAGGTGCGAGAAAAAGAAACACGCTTCACAAATCGTTTCCTAGTATTCGGGTTAACTTTGATGACAACACTGTCTACGTAATAGGGACTAACGTGCACAATGTACTCATCAAAATACGCCGATAAATACAAACAGGGTGATGATTCACCCTGTTGATGTATTTTACGGGCTGGTTTTTATGACAATCAGTTTGCCACAATGTTCAGAAGTTTACCCGGTACGTAAATGACTTTACGGATCGTTTTGCCTTCTGTGAACTTAGTAACGTTCTCATCGTTCAAACCCAGCGTTTCCACTTGCTCTTTCGACGCGTCAGCAGCCACCGTCATTTTTGCACGCAGTTTGCCATTCACTTGAATCACGATAAGTTTCTCGTCTTCAACCAATGCTTTTTCATCGAATGTTGGCCAAGTTGCGCTGTCGATATTAGATTCGCCTAGTGCTTCCCACATTTCATAGCTGATGTGTGGAGTGATAGGGTAGAGCATAGTAACCACAGCTTTCAATGCTTCATCCAAAATGGCACGATCTTGGGCGGACTCTTGGGGGGCTTTCGCAAGCTTGTTCATCAGCTCCATGATGGCAGCAATTGCCGTGTTAAACGTTTGGCGACGAGATACGTCATCCGTCACTTTTGAAATCGTTTTGTGGACCTCACGACGCAGGTTTTTTTGGTCTGCATTGAATGAATTTACATCAATACTTTCTGCCGAACCTTTCGTTGTGTGCTCATTAACCAGTTTCCAAACGCGTTTTAAGAAACGGTTGGCGCCTTCAACGCCAGATTCTTGCCATTCGAGAGTCATGTCAGCTGGAGATGCGAACATCATGAATAAGCGAACAGTATCGGCACCGTACTTATCCACCATTTCTTGTGGGTCGATACCGTTGTTTTTCGACTTAGACATCTTGATCATGCCGGAGTGCACGACGTTACGACCTTGGCTATCGATCGCGGAGTCGATTCGACCTTTGCCGTCACGTTCTACTTTCACATCCGTCGGTGCAATCCATTCTTTCGTACCTTTTTCATTCGTATGGTAGAACGCATCCGCGAGCACCATACCTTGGCAAAGAAGCTGTTTGAACGGTTCATCCGATGTGACATACCCAGCATCACGAAGCAACTTGTGGAAGAAACGAGAATAAAGCAAGTGCATACACGCATGTTCAATCCCACCCACGTATTGATCCACCGGTAGCCAGTAGTTTGCTTTCTCTGGATCGAGGATGTCATCAGCTTGTGGAGAACAGTAACGGGCGTAGTACCAAGAGGATTCCATGAACGTATCGAACGTATCGGTCTCGCGTTGGGCGGGTTCACCGTTAAAGGTGGTTTTCGCCCACTCTTTATCTGCTTTGATTGGGCTAGTCACACCGTCCATGACCACGTCTTCTGGAAGAATCACAGGCAATTGGTCTGCGGGGACGGGATGAACTTCACCATCTTCAGTGGTGACCATTGGGATAGGGGCGCCCCAATAACGTTGGCGAGAAACACCCCAGTCACGTAGACGGAAGTTAACGGTTTTGTTGCCTTTGCCTTCAGCTACTAGCTTCGCGGCGATGGCATCAAATGCTGCTTGGAATTCTAGACCATCGAATTCACCTGAATCGAACAATACCCCTTTCTCTGTGTATGCCGCTTCAGAGATGTTTAGTTCGCTGCCATCAGCTGGTTGAATGACTGGTACAATGTCCAAATCGTACTTAGTTGCGAATTCATAATCGCGTTGGTCGTGTGCAGGTACGGCCATTACAGCACCTGTACCGTAGTCCATTAAAACAAAGTTTGCGACGTAAATGGGCACTTCACGACCGTTTAGTGGATGGATAGCGGTGAGACCCGTCGCCATGCCTTTCTTTTCCATCGTTGCCATTTCAGCTTCGGCAACTTTGTTGTTTTTACACTCATCGATGAATGCCGCGAGTTCAGGGTTGTTTTCTGCTGCTTTTGCTGCAAGAGGGTGACCAGCGGCAATGCCTAAGTATGTCACTCCCATTAGCGTGTCTGGACGTGTTGTGTATACTTCCAAATCTTCTTCATCTTTGAGTGAGAAGCGCAGTTCAACGCCTTCAGAGCGACCAATCCAGTTGCGCTGCATGGTTTTCACCATTTCAGGCCAACCATCAAGATGGTCTAGGTCGTCCAGAAGTTCTTGTGCGTATTCAGTAATCTTAATGAACCACTGAGGAATTTCTTTTTGTTCTACGGGGGTGTCGCAGCGCCAGCAACAACCATCTTCTACTTGCTCGTTTGCAAGAACGGTTTGGTCATTAGGACACCAGTTAACGGAAGACGTCTTTTTGTAAACCAGCCCTTTTTCGTAAAGCTTGGTGAAGAACTCTTGTTCCCAACGGTAGTATTCAGGAGTACAAGTCGCGAATTCGCGATTCCAATCGTAGCCAAAGCCCAATAGCTTAAGCTGGTTTTTCATGTATTCGATGTTTTCGTATGTCCACGGAGCCGGAGCCGTGTTGTTCTTAACCGCTGCATTTTCAGCGGGTAGACCAAACGCATCCCAACCAATAGGTTGCATGACATTTTTACCTTGGAGGCGCTGAAAACGTGAAACCACATCACCGATGGTGTAGTTACGCACGTGACCCATGTGGAGGCGACCACTTGGGTATGGGAACATGGAGAGACAGTAAAATTTTTCTTTATTCGGGTCCTCGCTCACAACAAATGTTTTGTTGTCGTCCCAGTGCTTTTGAACTTTCTGCTCAATATCTTGCGGGTTATATTGCTCTTGCATCAATGATATCCGGTTATCTTGGAATTTGTGAGATCGGTTAGATCAGACGGTGATAGATCAGCATAGAATACATAAAGGAAAGACAGTCAACAATAGTCAATGCACGGAGGTCGTTTATGCCTGAGCGTAAAGCCCGTTATGAAGCGTTCCTAGAGGAGGTTGTCGACGCGTTAAAACATAGCCCTGAAGAGCTAGAACGTGTCTTGAAAACATCGTCTCAGATCGCTGCTGCTGCTAGCGATATGGCTAAGGATGAGTTTTCTCTTGTCTCCGCTTATGTCCGTTCGGATCTCAGTGAATTTGCTCAAAATTGTCAACAGAGCAAAGAAGCCTTCCCCGAGAGCCCTTTTTATCGATTAATCGCCGATTCCGTTTGGGAGGGGCTATTGGAGATTACCGACAGAACTAAAGTTGAATGGCGGGAGCTGTTTCTTGATTTGGAACACAAAGGGTTGTATCAAACTGGCGAAATCATAGGGCTTGGGTATTTGGTTTGTGATAAATGCGGTGATAAATCGTATTTTAATCACGCCACATTGATTCCACCTTGTAAGAAGTGTGGTAACACAGGCTTCACACGGCGAGCGTTGAAGCCTTGAGGCTTATTCTTTGATAATTGACCATCCAGAGATATTTTGTTGAGACTGTTTTAATTGCTCTATCGCGCGGTCTTGAAACTCATTTGACTGTTCATACCAATTAAAATCAAAGCTTCTTGAACCATCTGATTCTTGGATGGCGTCGCCTGAAATACCCGTATTATCTACTGTAATAGTATTTGGCTTTACTTCGAAATCGAGAAAAACTCTAAAAGGTAAATAACTTTTTCCGCCATTAAAAATTTTACCAGAGTGCGCATAGCAACGAACTTCATTTACAAGGTAATCGCCAGGCGGGATATCTGAAATTAAACCGTAGCCGAAATGCCTTTCGTACCCACCTAATAAGTCTTCTTGCTTTTCTACATCAATATTAAAAGAGTATTCTACGTTATCTAACTCGAATGAGATTGTGCGACATGGGTAGCTGAATACACTTTTATAGTCGATAGTCACTGGGAATAAAACAGCGCCATTACCATTAACTTCAGTAAGTTTATTTGATTGGCAACCAGTTAAAACAATCACAGTTGCTAGTGAAACCAAAGCCCTTTTCATATCTATCCCATTCCATTGTCATTCATTGTTAAGAATTAACAGGCTATATAAAATATTTATGTTTGCAATTATTTATATTGAAATTGTTAACGTTAGCGTCTGTTTATTCCAAGAGCTGCTAATACACTAATCAACACAATTAAATACAACGGCCAAATACCCAATATTCGATACGGTGTCATACCGGTTGCTGTACTTACTTCTGCGGCTAACACTTCCGTTTTAAATTGCGGCACTTGATGAATGATCTTTCCTTTGTAATCGGTAATTGCTGTGACACCGTTGTTGGTCGCTCTGATAACGGGGCGGCCTAATTCGAGTGCTCGCATCTGAGCAATTTCCATATGTTGGTGAGGGCCTATAGAGTCACCAAACCAAGCGTCGTTTGAAAGTGTGAGTATATAATTGGTTTTTTCGGTGATGCTCTGACGGACTTGCTCGTTGAATATGATCTCATAGCAGAGTGCGGGAGCGAAATAACGACCATTTGCTTCGATGTTTTCTTGCACGAAATTTCCTCGGCTAAAGGAGGACATTGGCAGGTTAAAAAGCGGTGCAATTGGACGAAGAATGTCGCTAAAAGGCACAAATTCACCAAAAGGAAGTAAGTGATATTTGTGGTACTTCGGTTGAGTAGCCGGGTCGTATTGTTCTTGCTGATTTTGCCCAATTGCGATCACGCTGTTATAAAAATTGTCTTTGCTTGTCGATGTTACGATTCCAGTAATGATGCTGCTTTGATTTAGGCGACCCGCGCTGTCAAGATTGCTAAGGAAAGACGGCAATTCATTTTCAAATGCGGGTATGGCGGCTTCAGGCCAAATGATTACGTCGGCATCCCAGTTTTTGCGAGTCAGATCCATGTATTTCATGATCGTCGGCCAGCGTTGGCTGGGAAGCCATTTGAGTTCTTGAGAAATATTTCCCTGAATCAATGCGAACTTAGTCGTATTTTCTTTATCCTCTTCCACCCATTGAACTGAGCTAAGAGCGCCTGCAAGTGCAAAGATCCCGACAGGAAGGGCGAAAAAGTGCCATTGCTTTTGTGTGAAAGCGAGAGCGATTGCACCTGCGATCAGCCAGATAATGTAGCTGATGCTGTCCACGCCGCCTATAGGGGCAAAAACACTGAGCGGAGAGCCTATTTGGCTGTACCCAAGCCACAGCCATGGAAAACCAGTCAGAACCCAACCTCTTAACCACTCATTTATGAGCCATAATGATGGTGCCGCAAGTAAAAATCGGGCGAGATTCGCGTTTGGAAACCAACGATTGAGTGTAGCAGCAAACAAAGCAGGGTAGATTGAAAGGTAACTGATCAACAAAAACATCAGCGTCAAACTGGCGAATTTAGGTAACCCACCAAACGTATCAATACTGATGTGGACCCAGCTAATGCCAACGGAAAATTGTCCAATCCCCCAACTAAACCCGATAGCTAATGCTTGTTTGGTGGATTGTTTTTCTAAAAGTAAGAGAAGTAAGAGTGGGCTGAGAATAGCCAAGCCCCAGATTTGGTAAGGCGCAAAAGCAAGCGTGGTCAGTGCCCCAATAAAAGCGGCCGCAAGCGGCCGCACGAGGCGATGATTTGGTATCGTGATCATCTTCGTCTTATTATTGTCGTAGCATTTGGCTACTTAGTTAACTTAAATCAGGTTAGCTACTCAAATCCTCTTCTGCAGGAAGAGGCTCCTCATCAGGGACAGTAACCTGAAGTTGAATGACGCGACGGTTATCTGCAGCGGTAACCTTAAACAAATAATGCTCAATTTCGACCACTTCACCACGCGCAGGAAGGTGCCCAAAGCTGGTCATCACCATGCCGCCGACCGTATCCACCCCTTCATCACTGAAGGTAGTACTGAACATTTCATTAAAGTCTTCAATGGTCGTCAAAGCTTTAACGGCGTAGGTGTGTTTACTCAATTTCTTGATATCGGTTTCTTCTTCGTCATCGAATTCATCTTCGATTTCGCCAACGATTTCTTCCAAGATATCTTCAATGGTGACCAGGCCTGAAACGCCCCCGAACTCATCTACGACAATCGCCATGTGATAACGTTCCTCTCGGAACTCTTTTAATAGACGATCAACGCGTTTGCTTTCTGGAACGACGACAGCAGGGCGTATCACCTGCTCAATATCGAATGGAGCACTGTCCGAACCTAAGTATTTTAATAAGTCCTTCGCTAAAAGAATGCCTTCCACATGGTCTTTGTCTTCGCTGATGACGGGGTAGCGAGAGTGCTGAGCATCAGTAATCAGAGCAACCAAATCGTCTAGAACATGAGTTCGTTCGATGGTAACCATTTGCGAGCGCGGGATCATAATGTCTCTTACCCGCGTTTCTGCCATTTCCATAACACCTTCGAGCATATCCCGCGTGTCATGGTCAATCAGGTCGTTTATTTCAGAATCCCGAATGACGTCGACGAGCTCCTGACGATCTTTCGGTTCACCTTGAAATAGCTGACCAAGGCGTTCAAAGAAGGACTTTCTACTCGGACCTTCCGTTTTTTCTTTCTTCCCTTCCGCAGAGGGGGGCGAATTGTCTTCGTTCATGATTTCTCAATCGTTAACGCTATCAGATGTGTGATAGCACACGTAAAGTAGCCTATCTGTCGTTCCGTTTTAGGCTACTGCTTTTCTGCTAAATATGGGTCTTTGAACCCCATAGATTGCATAATTTCCGTTTCGAGGGCTTCCATTTCGTCGGCTTCCTCGTCTTCAATATGATCATAACCTAACAGATGCAGGCTACCATGTACAACCATATGCGCCCAGTGCGCGGTAACGCTCTTATCTTGTTCTTTTGCTTCCAGTTCAACCACTTGTCTACAAATGACTAAGTCACCGAGCAAGTCCATTTCCATACCGGGAGGGACTTCAAATGGGAATGAAAGCACATTGGTTGGTTTATCCTTGCCTCGGTATTCGTGATTCAGTTGCTGACTTTCTTCTACGTCAACAATACGAATGGTGACTTCGGCTTGAGGCTGGAAAAGCGGAATGGTCTTATCTAGCCATGTTTGAAAGTCTTGTTGAGAAGGCAGTCCGCTTTCATTTTCGACCGCAAGTTGAAGATCAAGTTCGATGGTCATTATTTGCTTACCGACTGTGCTGTGCTAACCGATTGTGCTGTGCTAACCGATTGTGCTGTACTAACCGATTGTGGCAAAAGCTCAGCTCTTTGGGTTTCAAGCAATTTTGCTTCTCGCTCTTCCCGTTTACGCTTTTCGTATTCCTTTCGCTCTTTTTGATCTTTGGCTTCCCACTTTTCATACGCGTTAACGATACGAGCAACAACAGGGTGGCGTACTACATCATCAGATAGGAAGAAGTTGAAACTGATTTCATCAACTTCACTCAAGACTTCGATAGCATGACGAAGACCAGACTTTGCGCCACGAGGCAAATCGATTTGTGTGACGTCGCCCGTAATCACCGCTCGTGAGTTAAAGCCGATACGCGTCAGGAACATTTTCATTTGTTCAACCGTGGTATTTTGGCTTTCATCGAGAATAATAAAGGCATCGTTGAGTGTACGACCACGCATGTAGGCGAGGGGAGCGACTTCGATAACGTTACGTTCTATGAGCTTTTCAACGCGTTCAAAACCAAGCATCTCGAATAGGGCATCGTAGAGTGGGCGCAAGTAAGGATCGACTTTTTGGCTTAAATCCCCAGGCAAAAAGCCCAGTTTTTCACCCGCTTCGACCGCAGGGCGAGTGAGAAGGATCCGGCGAATCTCTTGGCGCTCCAAAGCATCAACGGCGGCGGCAACGGCGAGGTAGGTTTTACCTGTACCCGCAGGACCAATACCGAAGCTGATATCGTGAGTGACCATATTCACCAAGTACTGTCCTTGGTTGGGGGTGCGTGGCTTGATCACACCTTTTTTGGTTTTGATGAAGACTTCTTTGCCATGCTCAATCGCGGATTCGGTGGATTGCTCTAATACGCCTGATTCTTTGATCGCTAGATGAATCAATTCTGGTTCAATGTCGGTAATTTGACCTTTCACTGGCGCGGTTTCGACATATAAAGATTTGATGATATCCAGCGCAGCAGAAGCGGTATGGGGCTTACCCACAACGGAAAAGAAATGACCGCGATGATTGATTTCTATGCCAAGTCGGCGTTCTAAGTGTTTGATATTGTCGTCGAAAGGACCACAAAGGCTGGACAAGCGACGGTTGTCTGAAGGTTCTAGATCGATTTCTAGAGTGACGATTTTATTACTCAATGCTGCCTCACATTAAACCATGACAATAAAGCCCGACTTCGACCGGGCTCTACACGGTTATTTAATCTGTAAGCTTATGGTGTGAAGGTTGCGACACCTAGCTCATCTTCCTTACGGGTTTTTTCCATCATTTCCGATGGAGAGATCACCACACGAAGGTTCATTTCTTTTTCGGTTCGTATCAGTTCACCACGAAGCGAGTTCGCAAAGACGTCAACGATTTTAACGTCGACAAACTGACCGATGAGTTCTGCCGGGCCTTCGAAGTTAACGACTCGGTTGTTCTCCGTACGACCACGAAGCTCCATCAAATTTTTCTTAGATGGACCTTCAACAAGAATACGCTGTTCAGTGCCCATCATCAAACGGGAGTACCGCATTGCTTGAGTATTGATTTGTTGCTGCAATTCGTAAAGGCGTTCTTTTTTGGTTTGCTCGCTGACATCACACGGGTAATCTGCGGCAGGTGTGCCTGGTCGGGCGGAGTAGATGAAGCTAAAGCTCATGTCGAAGTCGACCTGTTTGATTAGCTTCATCGTGTCTTGGAAGTCTTTGTCGGATTCACCGGGGAACGCGACAATAAAGTCAGAGCTGATTTGGATGTTTGGGCGTGCTTTTCGTAGCTTACGGATAATGGATTTGTACTCGATGGCGGTATGAGGACGCTTCATCATCGTTAATATGCGATCGGAACCACTTTGCACGGGCAGGTGAAGGAAGCTGACTAGCTCAGGCGTGTCTTCATATACCTCAATGATGTCGTCAGTGAATTCGAGTGGGTGGCTGGTCGTGAATCGAATACGATCAATACCATCAATCGAGGCAACAAGGCGAAGTAGCTCAGCAAAGGTGCAGATGTCATCGTCAAAAGTCGCACCACGGTAGGCGTTTACGTTTTGCCCTAATAAATTGACCTCGCGGACTCCTTGATCGGCCAATTGGGCAATTTCATAGAGCACATCGTCCATTGGGCGGCTGACTTCTTCACCACGGGTATACGGTACTACGCAGAAAGTACAATATTTAGAGCAGCCTTCCATAATGGAAACAAAGGCGGTCGCTCCTTCAGCGCGAGGTTCAGGTAGGTTATCGAACTTTTCTATTTCAGGGAAAGAAATGTCCATAACGGGACCTGAATTGTCACGAGACGATTTGATCATCTCGGGCAGGCGATGAAGGGTTTGTGGACCAAAAATAACGTCAACAAACGGGGCGCGTTGTCGAATATGGTCGCCTTCTTGTGTCGCGACACAGCCGCCAACACCAATAACGACGCCCGGCTTTTTGTCTTTCAGCGTTTTCCAGCGACCAAGCTGGTGGAAGACTTTCTCTTGCGCTTTTTCTCGGATGGAGCAGGTGTTAAGTAATAGAACGTCTGCTTCTTCAGGTTCCTCTGTTAGCTCGTATCCGTTGGCGGCATTAAGCAGGTCGGCCATTTTTGACGAATCGTATTCGTTCATCTGGCAGCCCCAAGTTTTAATTAGCAGTTTCTTACTCATCGCACTCACGCTCGTCATTTTGTTCGTATTTGTTCAAATTATAACCACTACTGTTGTAGTGAGCGGCGTATTGTACTGCTTTAAAAACCAACTGACCAGAGATCGTTTTAAGGTAATTTGCTCTAAATATCGAGGTTTCACCATAGAAAAAATACGGAAATTGTTGAAGATTGGAACAGGATCTAAAGGTTGCGATTTTACCGTTTGCTATATTAATGCTGAGAGCAACTGAGTTGTTTAGAGGTGGATGAAGTGGCGTGCTACAGGTTGAGCGCGCCTGTTTGTTTTATTTTAACTTGGTTAAGCAATAGACCCAGAAGCCAACGCATCTGTAATTTCCTGATCTGTAAACCCAAATTCAGCTAATACCTCTTTGGTGTGTTCACCAACAGCGTGACCGAATAATGAAAGGTTAGATCTTTAATGTTTGTCAGAACTCACTTCCGTAAAATATATACGTTAAAGTTGAAATAGTAATGAAAGCTACCATTGAAAATTCAAAAAAAAGAGCTAGATAGTAGTCTTTTTTTCTCGCGTATTTTTTTGTTTTTTCTATGTTTATGAGAGAGCGGTATCTTTTTCAATTGGGAAATAAAATAACCGATGAATATATCATTAATCTTACTCCTACTCCTACTCCTACTCCTACTCCTACTCCTACTCCTACTCCTACTCCTTTGTCCCATTCTGGTAGACTAGTTTCCTCTTCTCTTATCTTTCTTTCGATATAGTTCACACTGATGCGACTAAACAAGATAGTCGCTATCCCAGAAACTAGAAATAGGAACATGGATATGAATACTAAGAATTCTTTTGATAAATATGTTTCCATAACAAAAGTATGGGTCGTTATTTTATAAAGCTTTTCATGAAAAATCTATTTTGATAAACTAATCTAGTAACTATTACCATCTCCGTACATGAAATAGACAAGCATGGTAATAATAATAATAAGAGAAAACGAATAGAGATAAACCTTCGCTAAGACAGCATCTTTCTTCCTAGAGTGCTTTAGGATTGCCTCGTCATCAATCGGAGAAACTTTAGCTATTTTATTAGAACTCAAACCATTGCGTGCATTATACTTCTGGCACCGATTCCTCTGTCCCATTCAGGGGAGGAGATTCCGTTTTCATCCAGCTTGTTATCAATATATTTAACGCTAATCTGGCAAACAAAATGCAAGCGGTACCCTATATAATAAATAGAGTACCCGCAAGTAGTAATCTACTTTCATAAAAAAGGCTCTCTGTCATGCTTTTCCTTTAATATAAGATGATGTGCCACAATATCATCATGATAAATAAAGAAAAAAATGAAATGACAATCCCCAGTGCCAATAGGTAATCTAGCGTTCTTGCATATGTTCTCACTTCATCATAATTTAAAAAAGTCGGTTTTAGCTTTTTAAATACAAGTACTAGTGAGTAACTCATCACAAGTGTACCTATGGTTTTATCCCATTTAGGTGATTGAAGACCTATGCTGTTCAATCTTTCTTCGATATAGTTAATTGAAATTCGACTAAAGATAAAGCTAAATATGCTCATACAAAAAAATAAAAAACCAAATAGAAGATAGAAGTTAAAATAAAGGTCATAAGCCAAATATGAGGATTTATCCAAACTCATTACCATATAATATATATGTGATAGTTGAGATACCTATGAAAATTACCATTGAAAGTTCAAAAAAAAGAGCTAGATAGTAGTCTTTTTTTCTCGCATATCTTTTTGTTTTTTCTATGTCTATGAGAGAGCGGTATCTTTTTCTATTGGGAAATAAAATAACCGATGAATATATCATTAATCTTACTCCTACTCCTTTGTCCCATTCTGGTAGACTAGTTTCCTCTTCTCTTATCTTTCTTTTGATATAGTTCACACTGATGCGACTAAACAAGATAGTCGCTATCCCAGAAACTAGAAATAGGAACATGGATATGAATACTAAGAATTCTTTTGATAAATATGTTTCCATAACAAAAATATGGGTCGTTATTTTATAAAGCTTTTCATGAAAAATCTATTTTGATAAACTAATCTAGTAACTATTACCATCTCCGTACATGAAATAGACAAGCATGGTAATGCTAATAAAAAGAGAAAACGAATAGAGATAAACCTTCGCTAAGACAGCATCTTTCTTCCTAGAGTGCTTTAGGATTGCCTCGTCATCAACCGGAGAAACCTTAGCTATTTTATTAGAACTCAACACCATCGCGTACATTATACTTCTGGCACCGATTCCTCTGTCCCATGCAGGGGGGGAGATTCCGTTTTCGTCCATCTTGTTATCAATATATTTAACGCTAATCCGGCAAAATAAAATACAAGCTATACCCATTATGAAAAATATAGTCCCTGCAAGGAGTATTAGTTTGTCTTCAGAAAAAAAATTTTCCACCATATTTTACCAATGTATTTGTTTCGAAAAATCATAAGTCTGGGCTGCAAGCCCTTGTCCGACCTTGTCGCCACCCTTAGATGCCAAATAACCTATGGTTATTGCAGAACCAATTACGAAGCACCATCCAACAGGAGTTGCTAATAAAGCGATGCCAAGGGCACTAGCACCTTTTATTACACCTGCACCAGCGACCATACCAGCCGCAGATCCCATACCAAACCCCGTGGTTTCCATTACGGCTCTACGCTGCCAATCTCGACCAGCTTGATAGTCCTTGTGAACGTTTCTGGTTCTCATTCCAGCATAACCCTTTTCCTAACAAGTTTGAGCCTCTTTCAAGCGCACGAAGGTTATTAAATTCACGTGTTGTTGATATTTGGATCGGGCGACTTGTTTTTCCACTTTTGGCTCGATTTATACCGAGCTGACCATTTGTATATATCGTGCCTCGGCGTCCTGCTTTGACTCTTACAATGTATTTTTGTATTTCAGCCTGAAACTTGAGCTGGAAATCGGTTTGGCAATTTCTCGCGATTTGTTCCAACATTTTTAGTTGTTTTGCAGGCACTTTTCCTTTATATGCACTTCTGACTTTTTCATAAGCTGTCTGCAGCTTATTTGCCGCTTTACCAAACTCAGAGAGGCGAGTCTCAGCTGCAGTAGTTGCTGCGCCTATTGCTCCGACAGATTCATTTTGGACTATCGGAATGATTTCATCTTGGTAGAAATTTGCGATAGCGAGAAGTGTGTCTCCACCGTACAAATCAGACAGATCAGCTAAGTTACGCTGCGCTTGGGGAGAGAGTGCCTGCGCTTGGTTAAAGGCACAGACTAAATCGGGACGTTTGCCTCGCCACTCTAAGGCAGTGGCTTCATTGCCGTGAGAAACGACATAAGGGGTGCCTTTGGGGATAGTGTTTCCGATGATATGAGGGTTGTTTTTTCTAAAGTGAGCTACAGCGTCTTTATCCGATATATCCACAGGGTAGTTTTGAGAGGTATTTGAAAAACATAGCTGAATGGCTTGCGTCACGACAATTCCTTTTGGAGTGAAATGATATTTGATGCATATTGGCACTAACCTTGGATGTTTTAAAAGCAAAACAGATACTTAGAGTCAATGTGTTATGCCATGAACTCTCAGTTTTTATCAAAAGGTATTGCAATGCTTCTACAAAATGCTAACTGGCGTTATTGATCCTCAACCATTTAGGATTGCCGACTCCAACTTACTAACCCAGAGCTCCAGAATCTATCGCGATGGATATTTCTTCATCAGTAAAGCCAAATTCCAGTAACACTTCACGAGTGTGCTGACCCACCATCGGGGCTGGTCGATGAATATTGGGGGGGGTCTCAGACATCGATACGGCAGGTCCCACACACTTTACTACACCAGCAACGGGGTGCTGGTATGCCTGAATCAGCCCCAAATGTTTTACTTGAGGATCGTCTGCCGCTTCAAGATGGGATTTCACTTCGCCGCACCAGATATCTTCCGCTAACATCATCGTCATTAAGGTTTGAGTATCAAACGCCTGAGTTCGCTTGGCGATCTCTTGCCAAATGGTATCGCGCTGATCGAACAGAACGGTCGGGTCATCGTATTTCAGTAAGGTATCGTCTCCGAGTACTTTGACTAGAGTCTTAAACGGGCTCATGGCAATGGTGACCCAGCCATCTGATGTTGGATAAGTACCAAAAGGTGCATCCATTCCTGGGTGCCCAATACCAGAGTTGGGGCGTTGGAAGTCCTGATTGAAGTTCATCGCCATCAGCATTTCTTGACCTTGATGGGCGAGCATGCCGGCCAATAAGTTCACGACAATTTTCTGTCCTTTGCCTGAACGCTCTCGCCAGTACAGTGCGGAAAGGACAGAGTAGACAATATTCATCGCACCCACTTGATCTGAAAAGCCAGAACCCGCAGGTGTTGGAGGGTGGTCAGCTTGCCCTGTCGCGGCCATTAACCCTGTCAGCCCTTGAACCAACATATCTTGACCGGGGCGAGAAACGTAGGGGCCCGATTCACCATAGCCAGTACCAGAGCAGTAAATGATTCTGGGGTTAATAGCTTTTAGGTCGTCGTAACCATAACCAAGCCTATCCATGACGCCTGGTCTGAAATTTTCGATAACGATATCGGCGCTTTCGACTAAACGGTAGAGGATCGCTTTGGCTTCTTCTGATTTTAAGTTGGCCGCAATGGAGCGTTTGTTGCGGTTCCACGCAAGGAAATTAGGGCTTTCTTTCCCTCCTACCCACTGGTTTTTAAACGTGAGAGAGCGGAATAAATCCCCTGCACCTGGTCTTTCCACTTTGATGACATTTGCGCCCATGTCGCCTAGCAACTGGGTGGCAAAAGGCCCTTGTAGAAGCTGCGAAAAATCCAATATTGTGACATCACTCAGAGCGTGTTCCATGCCCATTTCTCCTTGTTTTTGAATACAAAAGATTCATTTCTTTCACCAGTTGTTTTGATGAAGTTCGATTGGTGAGCCCTTCGCGAATAAGCTGTGCCGCTCTATCTTGAAACTCTATATAGCCTGTGTGCCTTGGTCGTAAGTAAGCGTTATCTACGGTTGCATACGCATGACGATAAAAATGATTCACTTGCTGATTCACCTCGGTGTTGCGCCATGCAGATTTGAAACTAGGCTGACCAGCGTGTTTGGGAATAAAGGTATTTTGAATATCGGAACTGAGCAGTTTTTTAAGATACAGCAGTAACTCATTGCTGATGTGGCATTTTTTCGTAATGGCTATACCGGTTCCGCCTAATATCGATACGTTATTTGGTGGTGCACACACTTCGACAGTTGCCGGGGTTTGGCTGTAGTTAACGTACCCATAGACAAACGGACATAGGTCAAATTTACTGGTGTTGGAAAGCGCATCCAAAATCTCAATAGGGTTAAGAAAGGTGGACGGTGCAACACTCGCTAAGAATAAAGATTTCATTAAATCGACGGCTTCAACGCCATCATGAGTGCTCATAAATTGATGGTTATTAGGACCGCTTGAGCCTACTGCAAGAGAAAGAGCCAAAAGCTGCAATGTGGCGTGAGGTCCGGCTAAACACAGCTGAAAGCGAGATTGAGTTCGCAATAAATCGAGCCAACCATTAATGGCTAATGTGGTGTCTCTTGATTCGGAGCGATAAGCCATGATTTGGGAAGACGCATCCAAAGGCAGTGCCCAGCAGTGATTGTCGAGCCAATAGCTGTGAGCGGTTTTCCCGATGCAGCGGTCTTTCAACCCTTCCAGCCACAGGGGAGAAAGATGGGCATCAAGGGGTTGTAAACAATCAGACTCTATGGCTTGCCCTAAATGCGGGTGATCAATAACGAGTAAATCGTAAAGATCGGCGAGTTTATGCAGTGGTGTTTCTTCAAAACCGGATAAAGGCTGAACGTCCCATTGTTCTAGGGGGCAATGCGCCCACTTTAAGCTGGATTGTAAGGCTTGGTAGCCTCTAGGGTGATCCCAGGTGAGTCCTTTTATGCTCATGACAGCCTCTGCTCATTGTAATTGCATAGCAATCGGTTCTATGCGCTCTCCTACGCTATCAAACCAGTGAACGTGATCGGAAGAGAACTCCAATCCGATGGTCTCACCAGTATTCACTTGCATTTGCCGCGATGTTTTGACCATTAGGACTTTGCTTTTTAACGATAAGGTATACAGGTAGCTGTCACCCAATAACTCCGTTAGTGTGACGGTGGCTTGGATGAGGGCATTGGGATCGTTTACGGGGCGGATGTTTTCCGGTCGTACTCCAAGTGTGACCGCCCCTTCTGGAATGGGAAGTGGGCGAGAAAGGTTGACGTGGTCGCAAGGGATGAGATTCATGGGGGGATTGCCTAAAAACGTGGCCACGAAGGTATTCTGAGGTTTGTCGTAGATCTCTTCAGGTGTGCCGACTTGCTGTATTTTCCCTTGATTGATCACCACAATACGATCGGCAAGCGTCATCGCTTCGACCTGATCGTGTGTGACGTATATGGTGGTGACTGCCAACTCATGTTGCAGCTTCTTTAACTCAGCGCGCATGCTTGAGCGCAGTTTGGCGTCTAAGTTTGATAGCGGTTCGTCGAGAAGAAATAACTTGGGTTGTCTAACAATGGCTCGGGCGAGGGCGACACGCTGCTTTTGCCCCCCAGAGAGCTGTGCGGGTTTGCGATCAAGTAAGCTATCGAGCTCAACACGTTTGGCGACTTCGTTGATCATTTCATTGCGCTGACTTTTGCTTAATCCTTGTACTTTCAGTGGGAAGTCGATGTTATTGCGTACGGTCTTATGCGGATATAGTGCGTAGCTTTGAAACACCATTGCCAAATCTCGTTCGTTTGGAGGCAATTCATTCACGCGTTTTCCGTCGATCAAGATATCGCCTTGCGAGGGCGTTTCTAATCCGGCAATCATTCTCATTGTGGTGCTTTTTCCGCAGCCCGATGGTCCGAGCAACACCAGAAATTCTCGGTCTCGAATACTCAGATTTAAGTTATCAACGCTGGTCACTGTCGACCAAGATTTTGAGAGTTGTTTGAGCTCAACAGAGGCCATGAATTATCCTTATTCAGTGTTCGACACTGAGAAATGAAGAAGAGAGGGGGCAAAGGAAATATCTCGGTGTGTACCATCATTTCCCGTTACACGAATGTTGCGCTGTCGAACTTCCACGCTGTGAATGCTTTGCCAATTAGGGAGCGCATTAAAAACAGCAAAGGCATACCCCACTTGCGTTTTCCCTTTGGGATGCAGTGCTATGGCGGTGGGGTACCCTTGCTGATTGATTGGGTTGCAGGAAGTTGATGCTTTATGCCCTAAGTGGGAATACGCGCAGCCTTCTTCTAACCCAAGCACGTGCGTGTGTGAACCATTGAAGGGGGGATAATTTCTTCCTCCATGGCTTTGCCAAAGCGTGGTGAGTGGCAATAACGTTTCTGGCTTGATCGCGAGGTAGACCCAGCCTTCTTCTTTGCACAATGCGGCAGTCCATCCCCATACTTGTTCGTTTGGTGATACAAGATGGAGTATGTCTTCATGGCGCTCGTTCCATGGATAAACAGAAAGATCCGCGAGGTGTCCATTCGCCAACCGGACCGATTGGATATCGGTAAATTGCTGAGGGTAAGCAAGAAGTGAGCGCCCGAGTGTTGGATCGGGTTCCAATGCTTCATTAACCGTGTACCCCAATGCTTTACGCGAAAAGGACAACTGAACTTGGGATTGGCACCTGAGCATCGCATGGTAACTGATAGGGATCGCCCCATTACCGCCCGAAAATTCATGTAAATGATAAATGAATGGTGAGCCACTTTGTAATGTGACTCTCTTGGTGAGTTTTGCACCGTAAATACGGCGGTCCAGCTCAGCAACCAGTTGGTTTTCTTCATGGTCTAATATCAGCCAGTTTCCGTTGCTGCTCCAACCGTGTGGGGGAGCGGGCTCTATGTCGCTTTCACCGAATGGTGCGCAGAAGAAGTCTCCCGACAGTTGCTGCAAAATAACGGGGTAATCTGGGTGGTATTCATCAATCCAAGGAGCCCGGTGCATTGGAGAAAAACGGTGTTTGCCATCGGAAAATCGAATGTGATCCAGATGCCCACCTTTGGTTTTAAATTCCAATGCCACATGATCGTTGTGAAGTGATACTGGCATTTCAGTCCCCCTTCACCAGCATACCGCCATCGGTGATGAGTATTTGCCCCGTGATGAAACTCGATTGTTCTGTGGCGAGAAAGAGCACCGCTTGAGCTACTTCGTGCGGTTGACCAAATCGACCTATCGGGTGGTTGTCATTCCAGCGTTGGCGAAGTTCCTCAGGGTTATCGACTTCATCAAAAATCTTTTCGTTCATTGGGGTCATGATGGTGCCTGGCGCGACGGCGTTAACTCGGATGCCATCGGGCGCAAATTCAATGGCGCTTTGCCGAGTCAGCGCGTTAATGCCCCCTTTCGCGGCAGCATAAGCACTCCAGCCATGAAACCCAGCAAATGCTTGCGCAGAACTGATATTCACAATGGTCCCTTTCCCCAGTTTTTTCATGTCGGGAACCGCGTGTTTTATGCCTCGCCATACGCCAGACAAATTGGTGTTAATGACGTGTTGCCACCTTTCTTCTGATATCTCGACAGCGTCACCAGGAAGGGCGACGGCGGCGTTGTTGATCATGATGCTGACCAGCCAATTGTGTGTGTGCAGCCACTCAAATAATTGGCTTACGGATTCAGGAACGGAAACATCGGTTAGATAAAAGTGCACATCCAACCCATCCAACTTAAGTTGATTGGCTATCGCTTCCCCGTTGTCTTGATTGATATCTGCAATGATCACCGTTGCGCCACGTGTCGCTAGAATTTCAACACACGCTAACCCAATGCCTTCGGCGCCACCTGTCACCACGGCAACGTGTCCCGTCAATTTGTCTCCCGCGGTATGTTCGTGTTTATTCATGGTGAGCTCCTTGAGGGGCATTTATTTCAGAGCTTGCATCAAAAGAGGCGGTTCGTTTATCCAAAAAAGCAGCGACACCTTCTTGTCCGTCGGTGGAGCAATAAAGCTGTAAAAGTTCGGCTTGTTCCCAACTGAGCCCCGATTCAAGCGGCGTATCGAATCCATTCCTGACCAGCTTTTTCATTGCGGCTTGGGCGGTAGGGCTGACTTTTAGTAAGTACCCTGCTTTTTTCAACCCTTCAGAAATGAGGTTTTCTTGAGAACAAACCTGAGAGGCGAGACCAAGGCGTAAGGCTTCATCGGCTTTAATTCGTTTGGCCGATAGCAGTACATCGAGAGTGACGGCTTTACCTACGGCTCTCAGTAATCGTTGTGTGCCTCCTCCTCCGGGGCACAATCCTAGTAAACCTTCGGGTAACCCCATCTGAGCGTTGTTCGCTACGATCATCAAGTCGCAGGCTAGCGCTATCTCGAATCCGCCGCCCATCGCGTAGCCGTTAACCAGTGCAATGGTCGGTTTGGGCAGCTGCTCTATCCTTTCGAATGCTTTTCTTCCTTGGAGTTGGTAGTCGTTAAACTTTTTGATTTGCAAACCACGGTATTCATTAATGTCTGCCCCCGCGACAAAGGCTTTGTTACCACTGCCGGTAAACATCACGACTCGAATGTTGTCGTCGTGATCGACATTCTCCAGCGCCAAAAGCAGCTCATTTTGCATGTCTTCAGAGAGCGCATTCAGCTTTTCTGGTCGGTTAAACGTGATCAGCGCAACGTGGTGGGCTGGGTAGGTTAATTGGATAAAGGTAAAGTGATCATCTTTCATGGAATCATCCTTTTACAGAGCCAGCAGTGAGTCCTGCAACAAAGTGTTTTTGTAGGAAGAAAAACACCACCACGATGGGCAAAGAAATCATGACGGAGCTTGCCATGAGCTCACCATAGCGAATGCCATATTGACCGATGAAATCATTCATCCCGACAGGCAAAGTTCGCATTTCCTGAGTGGTGGTAAACGACAGGGCGAATAGGAATTCTTGCCATGTGACAATTAAAATGTACACGCTGGTGGCGATGACTCCGGGTCGACACAGTGGAAGCACGATTTCGAAAAAAACACGCATTGGCTTGGCGCCATCCATTGCGGCGGCTTCGTCGAGCACAGAAGGGATATTGTCCATGAACCCTTTCAGCATCCACGTTGCTACAGGCAGTGTTATGGTGATGTAGGCAATAATGAGAGAAAGCTTTGTATTGAGTAAGCCAGCGTTGTCCATCATTTTGTAAATTGGAATGATGATGGCGCTGGAAGGGAACATCTGGGAGATAAGAATCAAGCCGAGGAAAATCGCCATAACACGCAGTTGAAAGCGCGTGAAGGCGTAAGCTGCCATCAAAGCTAGGCTGGTGGAAATGACCAATGTGCTGAAAGAGATGACCACACTGTTGAAGAAGTACTGCCTAAATTCTGGGCGAAAGGCGTTACGGTAGTTTTCAAAAGTAGGGGTATCTGGCCAGAGCTTTGCTGGTATGGCGAAGGCTTCAGTGGACGGTTTTAAAGAAATCGACACCATCCAAAAAATCGGCAGTAATATGATCAATGTCAATAGAAATTGAGCAGCCAGTAGCCCAATCTGTTTCATGTTGATATTCATCGACTCTCCCTTTTTTGCAGCCAGAAGTAAACCGAGAGCAGAACCACCAAGATGAGTATCGACATTACGCCATACGTAGCCGCTTCTCCGAAACGAAATTGCCCGAAGCCCAGTTCAAAGATCTTAGTGGGAAAAATATGAGTGCTGTCTTTGGGCCCCCCGCGAGTGAGTACCCAAACCATGTCGAAGTAGTTGAATGTTAAAATGGCAGTAAGCAGCAAGTTGATCGCCATAACATGCCGAACGGCGGGAATGATGATTTCTATTAGGCGACGAAATGGTCCCGCGCCATCGACAATGGCCGCCTCAATTTGCTCTTTATCAACACTTTGTAATGCTGCGAGATACACAACGGTTGAAAATGGGAAGCCTTTCCAAACCGCCGCTATTACCACCGCAAACATGGCGGTACTAGGGGTGGCTAACCATGCAATGGCTTCGTCGATCAAAGAACCAGACAGGAGCATTGAATTGATGAGCCCTAATTGTGGGTCATACATGAAACGCCATACTATGGCAGCCACGATGCCCGGCAAAACCCAAGGGAGTAACACCAAAGAGCGCATTAGCCCTTGCCCAGGTATTTTCTCATTCAGCAAAAGTGCTGTTAAAAAACCAAACAAGTTTTGCAACACAATCACACCCAATGTCCACGCAACGGAGTTTTGGATGATTTGCCAGAACTGATCCTGAGATAGGAGTTTGCTGTATAGCTGAAATCCCACAAACTCTGGTTCAGGATTGATGAAGGATGTGGTGTACAAACTTTCTATGAATGTGCCGAACATTGGGTAATACATCAGTATTCCGATCAGCGCGACGGCAGGCGCAATCATTATCAAAGGAAAGCCAAATCGTTGTTGGTACTTCATTGCCACATCCATGCTTAGCAGCGCTGATAGCTTGTAACAGCTACCAGCGATTCAGTTACAGCTGATTGATCTTGATGCAGGCTGCGTCCGCGGCTTTTTGTGCATCAGTGCCATCGAAGAGATCTTGAATCATTGCCATTTGAATATCGGCAATTTCCAAATACCGCGAGGAGAGCGGTCTGGGGGATGCATTATTCAGGTGTTCAATAATGGCATCTGGTTTGCGGCGATTTGCATCAACAAATGCTTGTGCCGCGTTAACGTTGGCTGGAAGAAGGTCGACCACTTTTCCGTTAATGTCTTGCCTTGTGAGAAATTGGGCGAATTTCCAGGCCGCTTCTTGGTGTTTGGATCCTTTGTACACCACTAAATTCCAGCCACCGTAAGTACCAACGGGTGTTTTACCCTCAGGGGCATGACCGTTGACGAAATCCCAATCAATATTGGATTTTTTCAATGTAGGTTGTTCCAAAGCCGGCCAGAATTCTATGGCTAATGACCCATTGAGGAACAGCTCTCGCATATCGCCACTGGACGCATTCAAAATGCCTTTAGGTGCGTATTGTGCGAGATCTTGAAGATACGCTAATGCTTCGACTGCTGGCTTCTCATTTAACTTACATTGTCCACTGTTATCCAATACTTGACCGCCGTTAGAGAAGATAAAGGAGTTGACCACCACGACAGTGTCTTCACCTTTATGACCAAACAAACCAACGCCATATTGCCCTTTGGACTTGTCCGTTAATGCTTTTGCGGCGGTTTTTAGCCCATTCCAAGTGACGATGGAGTCGGGGGCGATCCCGGCTTTCTTGAATAAAGCATTGTTGACGTAACTGAATTGCCATACGTCTACGTTGAACGGCACACCCCAAGTTTTGCCTTTGTATTGAACAGACGACCACGCACCGGGAAAGAATTGCCCAGCTTTCATTGACGCTGCATCCATTTTATCGTCGAGTGAGATGATCGCTCCTGCTTCCGCAAATGCCGACAGCCAAATTTGGTCGACCGTCGAAATATCGGGTGCATTGCCACTTCTTACCGCTGTAAGCAGCCTTTGCTGGTATTCAGGGTAGGGCACGGTTGTGATCTCCACTTTGATCCCAGGGTTTTCTTTTTCAAAAAGAGCAACAGACGCTTTTTGGTAGTCACTCAACCCCGATTCAGTTTGTTGGTTATCCCAAAAGCGGAGGGTAATGTCTTCTGCCTGAACCGTGGGGGCAGACACCATCAGCCCTAAGCTGATAGAGGCGCATAAACGGCGCAAACGTGTACTGAGACGCTTCATAAACTATCTCCTTGTTTACTTTGGTGCATCACTGGTTGTGTCTTGTCTTCAGACTTCAAATAGTCTTCGGCAAGGTGAACGCGTATACCATTTGCCGACAGCTCAAGCCGCTGTGCCGGAATGGTGCCTAAATCTGTTATGACATCACTAATGTCATGCAATGGCGCTATCAGGTAATTTTCCTCCGCCCCCATTTGACTGGCTTCACCTAAAACCAGTGTTTGATGAGAGCGGGCAATGGCGGTTTTGGCAACGAGTGAGCAAGCTTCATCGTTCATGCTGATGCCAAATTTGGATGAAATGCCATCCACCGAAAGAAAGGTTTTATCGACACGAATTTGTTCTAAGGTAGAAAAGCAAGCGGAGCCAGTCAGTGCACGCTGACCCGACAACACTTCCCCACCGGTTAGGATGATCCGAAAATCGTGTTTGTGCTGTTGGAAAAACTCAAAGGCATCGAGAGAGTTGGTCACAATTGTGTGCTTGCCCGCGGTATCGACTAAGGCGGAAGCCAAGGGCATGGCAAAGGCACCGTGATTGATGAATATCTTGCTTTCTCGCTTGAGTACCTTCACCGCCATTTGGGCAATGCGTTCTCGAGCATGATTCACTTCTTTATGAAATTGAATTTCAGGTGGTTGGATTTCACATTGAAGCCCTAAATGCTGGCATTCAGATTCCAAGCTTTTCGCCAATTTCCGATACCAGTTATGATCAATAAAGTGAGGTACAAACATGATTTTTGCAGAGTTAAGGCTGCTTTTGTCGACGGAAAAGTCACTACTCACCAGTTCAGAGAGGTTCTGTTTTAGCACCCAGTGATCATTTTGTCTGGTAAACCGAGTATGCACATCTTGTCCTGTCAGAATATCAAAGGGGGTCAGTACTGGCTGAGGAACCATGCCACTAACCAACTTGGCAACCGTGTGAGCCGCCATGTAGCCAACCAATTCTGGATATAAAGCCGCACATGCGTGAAGTCGATTACCGTAAGTGAGTTCATCGAGTAAATCATCGCCCTCCAATCCAACCGAATAGGCGTAGATGTCATGCCGACCTTTCGTTGCTTCTAACCCTGCAAGAATCGAGTGATCATTCACACCAAACAGAACGTTGATGTCTGGGTGAGTGGTCAGTGCATCTTGTATTTGACGTAATGCGGTTCTGTAATGACCAAAGCCATCAATCGACAGCGTGTGCAATTCACCTAAGTAACATTGGTTAAAGCCTCGCAAGAACCCTTTCGTTCTTTGTTGTGTGTTGGACAGCTGTGCATGGTTAATGAGTAAGACGTTAGCGCATTTCACTTCATCTCGATTAAGCTGAGTGGCCGCAAATTTTCCAAGTTGAAAACCCGCCTCTAAATTATCGGGACCAATATAAGTGCATTGAGCGTCGGGGGCAGATTCAGACAATACAGGCAGGCCATTTGCCAATGCGCGTTGCTTGATAAGTTCACCCCAAGGCTCATGAATGGGAGGGAGGATCAGTGCATCGACCTCATCAAGACCTATATTTTCTTGGGGAAATGCAGGGACAGAACTGTGTTTAACAGCATGAACCGCGCCATGTGAGCGTTCCAGTTTTCCATTTTTTGCCAGCCTTGCCACGTCTCTTCGAATTGTGACATTGGCTACCTGAGGAAACTCCTGAGCAAGCTGCGCAATAGAGACGTTTTGACGGTTCTCTAGCACATTTAATATCGCTTGTTCTCGGATCCTTTGATTCATAATGAGCGGTTCACTGGATAAACAATGTTCACCATTATCTGTATAAATCAATCCAAATGATCAAATTATTTACCTATAAATTACAAAATTATCACAAATGATTATTTATGCTCTTTATTGATCGTAAAGAGTGACCTGATACTGGTTCTGATCGTGGACGACCTGTCCAGTAGAGCATTAAACTAAGCGCTTCTGGCAGAAGTTGCTCATTGGGAAGTGTATGACAAAGTTTGATATTGCCGTTATTGGTGGGGGAATGGTAGGAGCTGCCGTTGCAGTGGGGTTCGCCAAACAGGGTAAAGCAGTCTTGGTGGTTGAGCATTATCAACCTGAAGCTTATGACTCAGCCCAACCCATGGACTTACGCGTATCTGCAATTTCTCAAGCATCGGTAAATTTTCTAGAAGAGCTTGGAGCATGGGCGTCCATCGAGAAGCGTCGCGTGTGTCCATACAAGCGTCTTGAAACATGGGATATGCCAGAATGCCGTACACGTTTTCATTCAGATGAACTCAATCTACAGCAACTCGGTTTTATCGTAGAGAATCGAATCGTGCAACTGGGGTTGTGGGAAGCGATGTCTAGGCTAAACAATATTACGCTAAAATGCCCCGATACCTTGGAGGCGATAGACGATAACTTGGATGGCAGACAGCTTCGTTTAGCCAGTGGGGAAGAATACCAAGCGACTTGGGTGATTGGTGCTGATGGGGCGAATTCTAAGGTAAGGCAAATTGCCCAAATAGGTGTCACGGCTTGGGATTACCGACAGCATTGTATGCTGGTGAATGTGACAACGGATAAACCTCAGCAAGACATAACGTGGCAGCAGTTTACCCCGTCTGGACCTCGTTCATTCTTACCGCTTCTAGGGCATCAAGGTTCAGTTGTTTGGTACGATTCCCCCGCTAAAATACGCTCTCTGCTCACGATGAGTCATACACAGTTGGCAAAGAGCATCATGGATGGATTCCCAGCAGAGTTAGGTCCGATTACCGTAGAGCAAGCCGGATCTTTTCCGCTCACAAGACGCCATGCTCAGCGTTATCATCAAAAGGGCTGTGTGTTAGTCGGCGACGCGGCTCACACGATAAATCCTTTAGCAGGGCAGGGCGTTAACTTGGGGTTCAAAGATGTCAAAGTGCTGCTAGAACAAAGCGATTCGTTAGGATTAACGGAGCAAGCGTTGGATCGATATCAAGCGATTCGCAAACGCGATAACCTTTTAATGCAAACGGGTATGGACGTATTTTACAAAGTCTTTAAAGACACGTTCCCCCCCGTCGCATTTGCACGTAACGCAGCTTTAAAACTGGCGGAGCATTCCGGTCCTATTAAGCAACAAGTGCTGCGCTATGCGCTCGGTTTATAGCGTCACATTCGAATGCTATAAACTCAGCTAATAAAACTGTACGCAAACGGGGTTACCCATAGAGAGGCTGTGCCCCGTTTCCTGTAATGTTCCACTTTCTTCATTTCGTCGATAAGACACCAAATTATTCGTATCTTGATTTGCGGCGATCAGCCATTTTCCATTTGGGGTCAGGTTGAAATCCCGTGGATTTAGCCCGCCGGACGAAATCGTCTGAACAACGGTTAACTTATTGGGGTGCTCCACTTGCAAACAGACGATGGAAGATTGTTGTCGACCTGAAACATAGACAAACTTTTCATCGGGAGACAAACGGATCGCCGCCGCCGCGCCACCCTCATTATGTTTTACAAATGGAGATACGGATGATGCTATTTCCCAACCGTTCCTTTCATCCTTTTTCAGAACCAGAACTTCTTCAGACAGTTCACAAAGCACATAAGCCGTAAGCTCGTCTTTTGAGAAGACTAGATGGCGTGGCCCGCTACCTGGTGGTGTGTGAACGTGTTGGACGCCAGGTTCGTTGACGAGTGAGTGGGATATTGGATAAAAGCTCACTCGGTCAGTGCCAAGGTCTACCGTGGCTATTTCACTTGTGTGCTCTAAAAAGCAGGCAAAGTGAGCATGAGGGGCTTCCTGTCTATCGGCACGAGAACTCACGCCAGTATGCTGAATGGTTTGTATGTGTTCGAGGTGATCATTGGCGAGTGAGAATACACTGAAGTTGCCCGTGCCATAATTAGACGTGACCGCCAATGTTTGCTCGGAATTTACGGCGATGTGGCATGGGTAATCGCCGAAGACTGGATTGCTATCGAGTTGGATCAGTTGATGGTTTGTAATATCGTGGACTGAAATGCTGGCACCTTCCTCTTGAGTAAACTCATGAATGGTGAACACTTGCCCGTTTTGATGAGTCAAATACGTGGGGTTTTGAATATCAGACAGCAATGTGTGCTTGTCAAAAGCGCCCGTTTCCAAATCGAGATGAACACAAGAAACCCCTTTTCCTTCTCCCGTCATGGCACCAATGGATTGTGTGTAACTGCCAATCAGAACTTTTTGATGATTTCCCATTCTGCGTTGCCTTAGTCTGCAAAATTAATGACAGCTATGATCAGTACGATTAAGGTGAAAACGCAACCGAAAGTGGAATGAATAAAGAAAGAATGAGAATCAGAACAAAGATTTGAGGAGGCTGGTAAGAAACGATGGTGCAAAAATTAGAAAACCCACCAAAAGGTGGGTTTCTAAATTATGGTGCGGAAGGAGAGACTTGAACTCTCACACCTTGCGGCGCCAGAACCTAAATCTGGTGCGTCTACCAATTTCGCCACTTCCGCAACAAATCT
The DNA here is from genome assembly GCF_014694455.1 of Vibrio sp. S9_S30. Taxonomy (GTDB): domain Bacteria; phylum Pseudomonadota; class Gammaproteobacteria; order Enterobacterales; family Vibrionaceae; genus Vibrio. The sequence continues at coordinate 139,466 of NZ_JAAUWT010000002.1, forward strand.
GTAGTCTTGAACGATGATTGGTGAATCATTCAGACGTTGTAAATGGTGGCTACGACGGGATTCGAACCTGTGACCCCATCATTATGAGTGATGTGCTCTAACCAACTGAGCTACGTAGCCACTTTATGAAAAATGGTGCGGAAGGAGAGACTTGAACTCTCACACCTTGCGGCGCCAGAACCTAAATCTGGTGCGTCTACCAATTTCGCCACTTCCGCATCAAAATTTGTAGTTATTAAGATAATTGGTAAAGTCTTAACAACGTTGTATATGGCTGGGCTACCTGGATTCGAACCAGGGAATGGCGGCATCAAAAGCCGCTGCCTTACCGCTTGGCGATAGCCCAGTAGATCAACTACATTTCGGAAATTGATAACTGAAGTCTTACCTCAGTCTATTCCGCCACCGCCGCTTTGCGGTAGTTTATATACTGTATCTACTTAAAACTCAATTTATTAAGCATTTAAGTGTGAAATGAGTGGCTGGGCTACCTGGATTCGAACCAGGGAATGGCGGCATCAAAAGCCGCTGCCTTACCGCTTGGCGATAGCCCAACAGCGAGTGTTTATTACACTGCTTTTAATTTCTAAAGTCATGGTTTTAGAACCATTGTCTTAGAGAAATAATGGTGCGGAAGGAGAGACTTGAACTCTCACACCTTACGGCGCCAGAACCTAAATCTGGTGCGTCTACCAATTTCGCCACTTCCGCAACAATTTTGTGGTCTTAACTGACAATTGGTGAGTCAATCAGACGTTGTAATGGCTGGGCTACCTGGATTCGAACCAGGGAATGGCGGCATCAAAAGCCGCTGCCTTACCGCTTGGCGATAGCCCAACTGCGAGTGTGATTTTCACTCTTGATTTCTAAAACGATGCTGTGAGAGCGATCGCTTTAAAATAATATGGTGCGGAAGGAGAGACTTGAACTCTCACACCTTGCGGCGCCAGAACCTAAATCTGGTGCGTCTACCAATTTCGCCACTTCCGCAACAATTTTGTGGTCTTAACTGACAATTGATGAGTCAATCAGACGTTGTAATGGCTGGGCTACCTGGATTCGAACCAGGGAATGGCGGCATCAAAAGCCGCTGCCTTACCGCTTGGCGATAGCCCAACTGATTGTTTAATGTGTCAATCTCACGGTTCTTTATTTCTAAAGAAAACAAATCATGGTGCGGAAGGAGAGACTTGAACTCTCACACCTTGCGGCGCCAGAACCTAAATCTGGTGCGTCTACCAATTTCGCCACTTCCGCATGAATTTGTTGTGATAGAGGATTTGAGATGGTGCGGAAGGAGAGACTTGAACTCTCACACCTTGCGGCGCCAGAACCTAAATCTGGTGCGTCTACCAATTTCGCCACTTCCGCGTCTCAAATTTTCTATCTTGTTATTCGCTAATTGGTAAAAGCCAATAACAATTGTATTTGTATGGTGGCTACGACGGGATTCGAACCTGTGACCCCATCATTATGAGTGATGTGCTCTAACCAACTGAGCTACGTAGCCATCTTTTGCTATGTTTTTCGAGCGAGACAATATAATACAATCTCTACTCCAGTTCTACCGAAAATTCAAAAAGTTTTCGGTGAAAAATAATATGGCTGGGCTACCTGGATTCGAACCAGGGAATGGCGGCATCAAAAGCCGCTGCCTTACCGCTTGGCGATAGCCCAACAGCAAGTGTTTATTACACTGCTCTTAATTATTAAAGCCATGACTTTAATAATCATTGCTTTACAGAATAATGGTGCGGAAGGAGAGACTTGAACTCTCACACCTTGCGGCGCCAGAACCTAAATCTGGTGCGTCTACCAATTTCGCCACTTCCGCATTATTTCCTAAAAACTTTCGAAAAAGCACTTAGGAAATGGTGGCTACGACGGGATTCGAACCTGTGACCCCATCATTATGAGTGATGTGCTCTAACCAACTGAGCTACGTAGCCATTTTTTAACTTTTTGTGCTCTCTTATAAGTCGCCTTATTATCGAGAACGGAGCGCATTATGCGGATATGACCCAAAACCGTCAACAGTTTTTTTTGATAAATTGCGATTTTAGAATTGTTCGCCCTTTTTTTAAGCAAAGAGACGTATTTCTGATCTAAAAGTGTTGTGATTGCAACATGGGCATAGCTTGAAGAGGCGTTCAAATTGGTATTATGAGTATCATTAAATAAAAAAAGCCAACAAATTTGTTGGCTTTTTGAACACTTTTAAGTAAAAACGTGAAGAAAAACGCTTAAACGTTGAAGCGGAAGTGAACGACGTCACCATCTTTCACAATGTAGTCTTTGCCTTCTAGACGCCATTTCCCTGCTTCTTTTGCGCCACTTTCACCGTTAAATTGAATGAAATCATTGTATCCAACCACTTCAGCACGGATGAAGCCCTTCTCAAAATCGGTGTGAATTTTACCCGCCGCTTGAGGTGCGGTTGCACCAATTGGAATAGTCCATGCGCGCACTTCTTTTACACCTGCGGTGAAGTAAGTTTGCAGTGTTAACAAATCGTAGCCAGATCGAATAACACGGTTTAAACCTGGTTCTTCAATTCCCATGTCAGCAAGGAATTCTTCACGATCTTCATCGTCGAGTTCCGACAGTTCTGATTCGATAGATGCGCACACCGCGACAACAACGTTGTTTTCATTTTCAGCGTACTCACGTACGGCATCGAGATATGGGTTGTTTTCAAAACCATCTTCATTCACATTGGCAATGTACATGGTTGGCTTTAGCGTTAGGAAGTTCAAGTAACCAACGGCTGCCAGCTCTTCTTTTGCCAGATCAACAGTACGAGCCATACCACCTTCCGTTAGAACAGGAAGCAGTTTTTCCAGAACGGCTAGCTCAAACTTCGCGTCTTTGTCGCCACCCTTGGCTTTCTTTGTGTTGCGATGAATCGCACGCTCACAAGAGTCCAAATCTGCCAACGCAAGTTCCAGATTGATGACTTCAATATCTTCAATTGGCGAGACTTTACCTGCTACGTGGACAATGTTTTCGTTCTCGAAACAGCGGACAACATGACCAATCGCGTCAGTTTCACGAATATTCGCTAGGAATTTGTTGCCTAAGCCTTCACCCTTTGAAGCGCCTGCAACCAAACCCGCAATGTCGACAAATTCCATTGTCGTAGGCAAGATTTTTTGCGGATTAACAATTTTTGCTAATGCGTCTAAACGTAAATCTGGAACAGGTACTACGCCTGTGTTTGGCTCGATAGTACAGAAAGGAAAGTTTGCTGCTTCGATGCCTGCTTTAGTCAGTGCGTTAAACAGAGTTGATTTACCAACATTTGGCAAACCAACGATGCCACATTTAAAACCCATGATAGTAACCTTATTCAGCTTTGAACGTGTGTAAGCGGTTTTGCGCTTTCGTAAGTCCGTCTTTTAACAAGATGTCGAGGCTGCGGACAGATTCATCTACCGCGGCATCAATGCATTCTTGCTCTTTGGCTGGTGCTTTGCCCAATACATAGCCCGCCACTTTGTCTTTATGCCCCGGATGACCAATGCCAATCCTAAGGCGATAGAAATCTTTGTTGTTGCCTTGCTTACTGATGATGTCTTTTAGACCATTATGTCCACCATGCCCGCCGCCTTTTTTAAATTTGGCCACGCCTGGAGGCATGTCGAGTTCATCATGAGCCACCATTATTTCTTCAGGGGGTATTTGATAGAACTTCGCAAGAGCGGCGACCGCTTTGCCTGACAGGTTCATATAGGTGGTTGGGATCAGTAAGCGCAAATCTTGACCATTGACTATGATACGACCCGTTAACCCGAAAAACTTAGCTTCATTTTTTAAGGTTACATTATGTACCCTCGCTAATTCTTCAACAGCCCAAGCCCCTGCATTGTGACGGGTTCTTGCGTATTCCGGTCCAGGATTGGCTAATCCGACCAGGAGTTTAATGGTCTGACTCAAGGTTATGGTCTCTCTGCGTAATCAAAAAGCGCGATATGATAGCACACTTCAAACTTAATAATCGACAGGATGTCTATGGGCATTCTACGGATAAAAAAATGCCCCGCATTGCGAGGCATTTTTAAAACTAGGATTGTTCTGAGTCAACCTTAGTTCTTAGCTGAACTAAGAGCTCTTAGTGAATCTAGAGCTTAGTTATAAACCAGAGCTTAGTTAAACATTGCAGAGATAGATTCTTCATTGCTGATACGACGAATCGCTTCAGCCAGCATGCTAGACAGGGTCAGTTGAGTTACTTTACCTGTCGCTGCCATTTCTTTAGGTAGCTCTATTGAGTCAGTAATAATGACTTGGTCGAGTACCGAGTTAGCAATGTTTTCAGCAGCATTACCAGAAAATACGGCGTGAGTAGCGTAAGCGAATACACGCTTAGCCCCACGTTGTTTTAGTGCTTCTGCTGCTTTACAAAGCGTGCCTCCAGTATCGATCATGTCATCGACGATCACACAGTCGCGACCTTCGACATCACCAATCAGGTTCATCACTTCTGAAACGTTAGCTCGCGGGCGACGCTTGTCTACGATAGCGATGTCAGTATCATCAAGAGCTTTCGCTGTTGCACGAGCACGCACAACACCACCCAGATCAGGAGAGACAACAACCGGATCTTCTAGACCACGAGCACGCATATCTTCAAGCAGTACCGGAGTACCAAAGATGTTGTCTACAGGAACATCGAAAAAGCCCTGAATTTGTTCAGCGTGAAGGTCAATAGTAAGAACGCGGTCAACACCAACGTTAGAAAGGAAATCGGCAACCACTTTAGCAGTGATTGGCACACGGGCTGAACGTACACGACGATCTTGACGAGCGTATCCGAAGTAAGGGATTACTGCTGTAATACGGCCAGCTGAAGCACGGCGCATTGCATCAATCATTACCACCAACTCCATTAGGTTGTCGTTGGTTGGTGCACAAGTAGATTGGATGATGAATACATCACTACCACGTACGTTCTCGTTGATTTGAACAGCGACTTCGCCGTCAGAGAAACGGGAAACGGTGGCGTCACCTAGGGAGATGTATAGACGATCAGCAATACGTTGGGCTAGTTCAGGTGTAGCGTTACCAGTAAATAGCTTCATATCAGGCACGGTAGAAACCTCGGGGTTGCGTCCAGTTTTTATATAGATTGTGAGTCGGTCGATTGGTACTTGACCAATCTTTCTTTTAGAGGCGAAAGATTTACGCCTGTAGCAACAAATGCATGTACATCATCTGAAAGCTGAGAGAGTACTGATTCTGCTTCACTTTTGCTCGAAAATTCGCCAAAAATGCATGATCCAGTACCCGTCAATCTTGACGGCGCGTATTGTAGCAGCCATGAAAGTTGCTTATCAACCTCAGGATAGAGTATTCGGACGATTTTTTCGCAATCGTTTTCGTACGCAGTGTCAAGAAGCGTTGCCAGATCTCGTTTTGGTGTGTTTCTTGTCAATTGAGGGTGAGAAAAAATGTCGGCTGTCGCGATACTGACATTCGGTCGAAGAACAAGATAGACTTTTTCTTCCGGTTTCGCTGGGTAAATCTCTTCACCGACACCTTCCGCAAACGCGGCGTGACCGCGGACAAAAACGGGGACATCGGCACCTAAAGCCAACCCTATTTCTGCTAATTCGTCATCGGATAGGTTGGTTTGCCACAAATAATTCAACGCAACTAACGTTGTGGCGGCGTTTGAAGAGCCTCCCCCTATTCCCCCGCCCATGGGGAGCACTTTTTTCAACTCTATATGGGCGCCTAATTGGCATCCGGTTTTCTGTTGCAAAGCATGGGCGGCTTTCCAAATTAAATTATCGACTAGGGCAACACCTTCAATCTCTGGCGACAGCGTCACTTTTCCAGTGGTATTGGCTTTTATGCTCAGTTCGTCCCCATAATCGATGAATTGAAATAATGTCTGGAGCTCGTGGTAACCGTTGGCTCGCTGGCCTGTTATGTATAAAAACAGGTTGAGTTTTGCCGGCGAAGGCCAGGTGGTATGGGTTGGAATCATTGGGTGATTATCCATTTTGAAACGGCAATTTTTAATTTTGTTTTGTCTTGTACTAACGTCAAGCTCGACGGTAATACGAATCCATCTTGCTCGGTATACTTGTTAAAGTTGAGATTCCAAGTTTGCCCATCGATTTGTTTCGTTAAGTCACTCAAGGTATTGGCATTGTTAAGTTGGTAGGCGTCGGCATCGAGCGGCAAACCTTTTATCCACTCGCTCAGTTGAACAATCGGGATGCTTAGACCGGTAAGTTGCTTAATCAAAATATTGCTACTGACGTGCCGATAGGTCTCCCCTTTATGCGTGACGACCGTTGCACCCGTTTCATCAATGTTAAGCAATAACGCGGTCTGACCAAGCAAGGTAGTTAGACGAAGTTCCTCTGAGTTATGAGTTTTTTTCCAGTAGAAATTCAGGCTCTGGCGCTTACTTTCACTGATGTAAGCCATTTTTCCTGTCAGGGCGTATTCCTGGAGTGATTCCAGTTGTTTTTGGTGTGAAACCCAGTCAACAGGTTGATTGGGCGCCTCCGGAAGAGTGGTACAGGCAGAAAGTAAAAGTGCTACTGAAGCGACAAATAATGCAGAAGAGCTTCTCAAGGCACGAATAAATCGGGTAATAGGTGAAATGAGTAGAATAGTCAATCTTGGCTCCACATAACGCTAATTCGGCGCTCACTATATCATTTAAATCGCATCGTGTTTAAATCCCCCCTTTAAATAGGTGCTTCCATAAAGTAAAATTCCAGCTCTTACAATATTTTCGGACAGAGATCTCTCACTACATGTCTTTGCTTGTCATTGGTATCAATCACAATACGGCGTCGGTCGAATTGCGAGAAAAAATCGCATTTTCTCCAGACAAGCTGACCCAAGCACTCTCTGATATTGCCAATAACTTGAGTATTAACGGTGCGGTGATCCTTTCAACCTGTAATCGAACAGAAATATATTGTGACGTTAAAAATGTAGGAAAAGGTCAGATAATCGATTGGTTAACCGACTTTCACGGTATTCATTCGACCGACTTAATGCCTAGCCTTTATATCCATGAAGAACAATCGGCAATTAAACACTTGATGAGAGTGGCTTGTGGATTGGATTCTTTGGTGTTGGGTGAGCCTCAAATTTTAGGTCAGGTTAAGCAGGCATTTTCGGATGCTCGTGAATTTAAAGCCGTTGATGCCACAATGGAGAAGCTTTTTCAGAAAGCCTTTTCTGTTGCTAAACGTGTTCGAACTGAAACTGAGATTGGTGGTAATGCGGTATCTGTCGCTTATGCTGCGTGTACACTGGCAAAACACATTTTTGAATCGATTGAAGAGACGACGGTATTGTTGGTTGGTGCGGGTGAAACCATTGAACTGGTGGCCAAGCACCTTGATGGTCATGGGTGTAAAAATATGATCGTTGCAAACCGTACTCGTGAAAGAGCAAAGACACTGGCGGAAGATTTTGGTGCGTCAGTGATCAGTTTGCCAGAAATACCGGAACATTTGCCAAAAGCTGATATTGTTATCAGTTCAACAGCAAGTCCCCTGCCGATCATAGGGAAAGGAATGGTAGAAACGGCGTTAAAAGCCCGCAGGCATCAACCTGTATTGATCGTTGATATTGCGGTGCCTAGAGATGTAGAAGCGCAAGTTTCTGAGCTGGACGATGCCTATCTATATACAGTGGATGATCTTCAATCTATTGTTGATAAGAATATAGAACAGAGAAAAGTCGAAGCCATTCAAGCGGAAGCCATCGTGGCTGAAGAAAGTGCTGGGTTTATGACTTGGCTTCGTTCGCTGCAAGCGGTAGACAGCATTCGAGACTACCGTGAATCTGCGAATGGTATCCGTGAAGAGTTGCTTGCCAGAAGTTTGCAATCGCTGTCTTCGGGGGGCGATCCTGAAAAAATTCTTATCGAGCTTAGTAATAAGTTAACCAACAAGTTGATTCACGCTCCCACGCGTGCGCTGCAAAGTGCAGCAGAGCAGGGGGAGCCCGCCAAATTAACTGTTATACGTCAGAGTCTCGGACTCGAAGACTCCTAAACTGATTTTAAGAACATTATGAAAACTTCAATTTTGACCAAGCTTCAAACGCTGGTAGAGCGTTATGAAGAAGTCCAGCATTTGCTTGGCGATCCCGATATCATTGGCGATCAAAACAAATTCCGCGCCCTTTCGAAAGAATATTCTCAGCTGGAAGAAGTGACGAAATGCTTTCAGTCTTATCAGCAAGCTCAAGAAGATCTTGAAGCGGCTGAAGAAATGGCGAATGAAGACGACGCAGAAATGCGTGAAATGGCACAAGAAGAAATCAAAGAAGCAAAAGCGTCCATTGAGCATTTAGCGGACGAACTTCAGATTCTTTTATTGCCAAAAGACCCGAATGATGACCGCAACTGCTTCCTAGAAATTCGAGCCGGTGCAGGCGGTGATGAAGCGGGCATTTTTGCGGGTGATTTATTCCGCATGTACAGCAAATACGCCGAGAAACGCGGCTGGCGTGTTGAAGTTGTGAACTCCAATGAATCGGAGCATGGTGGTTACAAAGAGATGATCGCGAAAGTGGTTGGCGAGGGTGCCTACGGGGTATTGAAGTTTGAATCTGGCGGTCACCGTGTTCAACGTGTGCCAGAAACAGAATCTCAAGGTCGTGTGCATACCTCAGCGTGTACCATTGCCATCATGGCTGAAATTCCTGAAGCTGAAATTCCTGAAATAAAAGCATCGGATTTAAAAATAGATACGTTCCGAGCTTCAGGTGCAGGTGGTCAGCACGTTAACACCACGGATTCCGCGATCCGTATTACTCACTTGCCGACTGGTACGGTGGTTGAGTGTCAGGATGAGCGTTCTCAGCACAAGAACAAAGCAAAAGCGATGTCTGTATTGGCAGCTCGAATTACTCAGGCGGAAGAAGCTAAGCGAGCAGAAGAAGTGTCAACAACTCGACGCAATCTGTTGGGTTCTGGTGATCGTAGTGATCGAATCCGTACTTACAATTATCCACAAGGGCGTGTTTCTGACCATCGCATCAACTTGACCGTGTACCGTTTGAATGACGTTATGGAAGGGGATCTGCAAAGCTTGGTTGATCCTGTGATTCAAGAGTACCAAGCGGATCAACTCGCAGCATTGGCTGAACAAAACTAACAGCATATTGAGCACGAATGACATGTGAGTAAGGTATGCCTGTAAGTATTGAAGCCACTATAAAAACGGCAACAGAGCAATTAATAGACAGCGGCAGCGATTCGCCGTCGTTGGATGCCGCTGTGTTACTGTGCCACGTACTGGATAAACCAAGAAGCCACTTGCTGACTTGGCCTGAGCGCGCTTTAACGGTTGAACAAGATGAAGCTTTTCTATCTCTATTAGAAAGGCGTTTGAATGGAGAACCCGTCGCTTACATTGTTGGTGAAAGAGAGTTTTGGTCGTTGCCGTTGAAGGTGTCGCCATCAACGTTGATCCCTCGCCCAGATACCGAGCGCCTAGTTGAATTGGCGCTGGATAAGATGTCTGATTCCAAGGGAGAAGTGCTGGATTTGGGGACAGGAACGGGTGCCATTGCATTGGCGATAGCCAGTGAACTGCCTTCGGTACAGGTTACGGGAGTAGATATCCGTGTTGAAGCTCAAAAATTGGCCACAGAAAATGCTACGCGCTTAGCTATCCGAAATGCTTCATTTTTTCAAGGAAGTTGGTTTTCCCCTATTGCTGAGGGAACGAAATTTGCTTGTATTGTGAGTAATCCACCTTACATTGACGCTGGTGATCCGCACCTCAAGCAAGGTGATGTCCGATTTGAGCCAATAAGTGCGCTGGTTGCAGAAGAGAAGGGAATGGCGGATCTGAGCTACATAGCTGATAATGCGCGGTCTTATCTTTCTAAAGACGGTTGGCTTTTGATGGAGCATGGCTTTGAGCAGGGTTCATCCGTGAGAGACGTTTTTACGTCGCTCGGGTATGTTGATGTCGTGACAGAACAAGATTATGCGGGAAACGACAGAGTTACGTTGGGTCGCTTTCCATTTTGATGTAGGACGACCTGTCTAGCGAGTCATGTCCTGATCACACACAAAATAAGATAATCATTATGTATATAGCGCTAAAATATTTTCACATGCTTACGATTACAATCAGTGTCTTGCTGTTTGTTCTTCGTTACGCATTGATGTTGGCAAAGTCACCTGCGTTAGGAAATAAATTTCTCAAAATTTCACCTCACATCAATGACACACTTTTGCTGTTGTCTGGTGTGGGATTGATTGCTATTACGGGTTTTGTACCATTTACGCCAGCAGGGCTTTGGTTAACGGAAAAGATAACTTGCGTGCTGGCTTACATTGCCCTTGGATTTTTTGCATTAAAATTAGGAAAAAACCAATTATTACGAGCATTTGCCTTTTTTGGTGCGCTTGGATGGTTGGCTATGGCAGGGAAACTTGCTGTGACGAAAGTACCCGTATTTTTAGGTTAAATCATGTTTCATCTGTTCGACGAAGATTTAGATAACATGACATTGGTTGAAGGGGCTTTAGCGCTAAATGAGGCGGTAAATCCGGATACCAATGTGCATTGGGCAAATGCAGAGCTTGAACGCTTGTTAAAAGAAGCTGAGCAAGAATTGAGTCATGAAGTGAATGAGCAAGCAAGGTTTGAGGCTTTTTTACGCCTTTTTTATTGTCAGTGGCAATTTGAAGGTGACAGTGAAGCTTATTTTGCAAGTGAAAACGCCTTTATCGACAAAGTGCTTGAGCGACGTAAGGGGATTCCTGTTAGCTTGGGATCGCTTTTACTCTACTTTGGACAGAAATTGGGCTTCCCTGTTGAAGGGGTGACCTTTCCCACTCAGTTTCTTGTCAAGGTGATGTGGCCGGATGAAAGGGCGGCATACATAAACCCATTTGATGGGGAATACGTCAGTGAGCAAACACTGCGTGCATGGTTGATTGGTCATGATGGGCCGCTAGCCAAACTGAAACCAGAGCATTTGGCTTCTGCGGATAACCCAACCGTCATTGGCCGATGGCTTGCCTTGATTAAATCGGCGATGTTGCGTGAAGAGCGATACACCTTAGCGTTGAATTGTACTGATTTAGCACTGACGTTTGTCCCAGATGACCCCTATGAGATCCGAGATCGTGGGTTCATCTATCAGCAACTCGATTGCCATCAAATTGCGGCAACGGATTACCAGTTTTTTATTGAACAGTGCCCAGACGATCCGGGGGCAGAACTCCTTAAAGCTCAGGTGAGTACCATGAGCGAAACGCAAATTACTATTCATTAGGCGAGACCTTCACATGGAACAGAAAACCGTCAAAATTGGCGAGCTGGATGTCGCTAACGACAAGCCATTTACACTTTTTGCGGGCATGAATGTGCTTGAGTCCCGCGATCTTGCTATGCAGATTTGTGAACATTACGTAAAGGTGACAGAGAAACTGGGTATCCCATACGTATTCAAAGCGTCTTTCGATAAGGCAAACCGCTCTTCAATCCATTCGTACCGTGGTCCAGGTATGGAAGAAGGTTTGACGATTTTCCAAGAGCTGAAAGAGACCTTTGGCGTGAAAATCATTACCGATATCCACACCGAAGCGCAGGCTCAGCCAGTTTCAGAGGTTGTGGATGTTATTCAACTTCCTGCATTCTTAGCGCGCCAAACCGATTTGGTTGAGGCTATGGCTAAGACAGGCGCTGTGATCAACGTGAAAAAACCTCAATTTATGAGCCCAGCTCAAGTGGGGAATATTGTTGATAAGTTTGCGGAGTGTGGTAACGAGCAAGTCATTTTATGTGAGCGTGGTGCTTGCCATGGTTACGATAACCTTGTGGTAGATATGCTCGGTTTTGGGGTGATGAAGAAGGTCTCTAATGGCAGCCCTATCATCTTCGATGTGACTCATTCGCTGCAAATGCGTGATCCATCAGGTGCCGCTTCTGGTGGTCGCCGTGAGCAAACGGTGGAGCTTGCAAAAGCAGGGTTGGCAACCGGTATTGCCGGTTTGTTTATTGAAGCACACCCTAATCCAGAAAAGGCACTGTGTGATGGTCCGTCTGCATTGCCTCTTGATAAATTGGAACCTTTCTTATCTCAAATGAAATCTCTGGATGATGTCATTAAGAGCTTTGAACACATTGAGATTAACTAAGTCAGTGAGTTACTGCGTGAATCCGACATAAAGTTTCCACACGATGAAACATCAAAAAAACGGGCTTTCAAAGCCCGTTTTTGTGTCTGCTTTGGTTTGATTTTTTCGCAAGTCTAAAGCTTGAAGCGAGCCACTTCATAACACCGCCTTCCCAGACATATCGATCATTTGACTGTCAGCGTTTACCAAGGTGGATGCCGCAAGCACGATGCGATTTTGTAGAGGCAACATGCGGCTTGGATACAACCGTTTCCGCTGAGTAGAGGCTTACTCTAGTGAATGCACTGGAGTTACCGAATTCGACGTTCTTGTGTGATCCCAACCAGTATTTCAGAGATTCAGCCGTCGTATTTGATAAGCTGATCGCACGGTTATAAACACCATGGCGAGTTTGCTCAAAAAGGATAGATGAAGCACGCCAAATTTAGATGGAAGTGATTATTGTAAGGCAAACAAGTACAGAGAGCGTAATCATAACTGCCTAGTTTGAACATTATAGGTTTTTTAGGGTGTTTCGCTCGGTAAGTCATCTCATTGCCTTTTGAAGACAAAATTGGAAAGGGTATCGACACGCTAAACGGTTAGTTCACAGGTAATCGTTTGCTTGTGATCTGATAAGCCACGATGTGTAGGTATGGCATTTTGTTACACTTTTGATAATTAATTAAGGTGATCAAATCGTCATAAATCTGAAATGATTATGGTGGTTTACTTGAGTTAATTTAAACTTGTTCATGTTTTTCGAAGATCTTGCAAAAATATTGCTTGATTTTGCATCAGATTCTGATGCCAGTGGATCCCTACTAACTTAGAAAAGGTTATAACAATGAAGGAACGCCTAAGTTTGAAGGCTGCGATAAGTGCAGCATTACTTGCGACTCTAACTGGTTGTGCGACTGCACCAGCGTGGGAAGAAGATACGACATACAAGCTTACGGTTTTGCATACCAATGATCACCATGGTCGTTTTTGGCAGAACAAATACGGTGAGTACGGTATGGCTGCTCGTAAGACGCTAATCGATGAGCTGCGTGCAGAGATTCGTGCAGATGGGGGAAGTGTATTGCTTCTTTCAGGTGGTGACATCAACACTGGTGTTCCTGAGTCTGATTTACAAGATGCTGAACCCGATTTCAAAGGCATGAAAATGTTAGGTTACGATGCAATGGCATTGGGTAACCACGAATTTGATAACCCACTCGATGTGTTGGAAAAGCAGATTAAGTGGGGTGGGTTTCCGATGCTTTCTGCCAATATCTATGACAAAGAAACGGGCGAGCGAAAGTATCAGGCTTATCAAATCTTTGAAAAGCAAGGCATTAAGATTGCAGTTATCGGTCTAACAACCGAAGATACCGCGAAAATTGGTAACCCTGAATTTATCAGCGGGCTCGATTTCCGTGATCCTAAAGTGGAAGCGAAAAAGCTGATTGCTGAGTTAGAAAAGTCTGAAAAGCCTGATCTTATCTTTGCTGTTACACACATGGGTCACTACGAAGATGGCAACCGTGGTATCAATGCTCCGGGTGATGTTGCGTTGGCTCGTTACCTAGATGAAGGTTCTTTGGACATGATCGTGGGTGGTCACTCTCAAGAGCCTGTATGTATGGAAGGTCCAAACGTTGCGAAGAAGAATTTTAAGCCTTCTGACGAGTGTAAGCCTGATCAGCAAAATGGCACTTGGATTGTTCAAGCTCATGAGTGGGGCAAGTACGTAGGTCGTGCCGACTTTGAATTCACTAATGGTGAGCTTCAAATGGTCAGTTACGATTTAATTCCTGTTAACTTGAAGAAGAAGATCAAAGTTGACGGCGAGAGCAAACGAGTTTTCATTGAAGATGAAATTGCTCAAGATCCAGCAGTACTCGCATTCCTTCAGCCTTACCAAGAAAAAGGTCAAGCTGAGTTGAATGTTAAGATTGCCGAAACGAATGGCAAGCTTGAAGGCGATCGTAATGTTGTCCGTTTCCAACAGACGAACCTTGGTCGTTTGATTGCGACAGCACATATGAAGCGTGCGAAAGCAGACTTTGCGGTGATGAACTCTGGTGGTGTACGTGACTCCATTGAACAAGGTTCGGTAACGTATAAAGATGTACTGACTGTTCAACCGTTTGCCAACATTCTAACTTACACCGATATGACTGGTGCTGAGGTACTGGATTACCTAAATGTTGTTGCAACCAAATCGGTTGATTCAGGCGCTTACGCTCAGTTCGCAGGCATTTCTATGACGGTTGCTAACGGTAAAGTCAGTAATGTGAAGATCGGTGGTCAAGCATTGGATAAAGCGAAAACGTATCGCTTTACCGTTCCTAGTTACAACGCAGCAGGCGGGGACGGGTATCCTAAGCTGACTGGTCACCCAGGTCATGTAAACACTGGTTTTGTTGATGCTGAAGTCCTGAAGGACTACTTAGAAAGTAACAGCCCAATCAACGTAACTGCGTATGAGCCAAAAGGCGAAATAGTATATAAGTAATTGACCCATAGTGACGATTACGATTTGATAAAGGCGAAGCGGATGCTTCGCCTTTTTTATTCCACTGGAAATCGTAAGTATGACGCCAGCCATCAATTTAGCGAAAAAGAAAAAAATCCGTCACAAGGTTCATCAATATACACACGATCCAAGTCATCAAAATTATGGGCTTGAAGCCGTTGAGGCTTTAGACCAAAGCCCCGAATGTGTTTTTAAGACGTTGTTATTTAGCCTAGATGGGCAAGATAAAAACCTAGCGGTTGCTGTTATACCCGTTGCATCTAAGTTGAATCTTAAGCTTGCAGCTAAAGCTGCACATTGTAAGAAAGCCGACATGGCGGATCCCAATATTGCGCAAAAGACGACAGGCTATATTGTTGGAGGTATCAGCCCAATAGGGCAAAAGAAAGCGTTACCGACCTTTATTCATTCATCTGCCCTGGAGCTAAAACAAATGTGTGTGAGCGCTGGTAAACGAGGGTTGGAAATAGAACTCGCCCCTGAAGACTTAGCTACGCTAACCCGCGCTCAATTCGTTAACCTTTGCTTGTAGGTATTCTTTTTCAGTAGGGCTTCCAGACCGATTATACGACGCAAGAACTTAGGTCGCTAAAACGAAAAAACCTCGTCCGTAGACGAGGCTTTAAAATATGGTCGGTGAAGAGGGATTCGAACCCCCGACCCTCTGGTCCCAAACCAGATGCGCTACCAAGCTGCGCTATTCACCGATTCTTTATCTCTCAAGGCTTTGCCTCAAGACGGATGCGTATGATACGGTTTCTGACGATAGACGCAAGCCTTTTTCTAAATAAACCTCAACTTAGCCTCAGCTCTGGATAGCAGAACACCTTTCTAGTCTCTGTTTTGTCGCTCATTGCGTTGAATTTACTTGCAATAGGTTTTCTACTGACACGTAAATTCGTCTTGTTATCAAACAATGCCGACGAGAAAGGGCACATTACACTGTTTTCAATTAATTCAATGGCTCTTTCTAACGGCGAGGTTAACTCATTGATGTCGTGCTTAGAGGGAGGATAAATATAAGTGAGTGTGATTGGAAACACATCAAAAGAAACAAAATTGTCACGTCGGTAACACTGTTGATCTAGATCAGTACTCAGTAATCCATCGAGTATTAACGTTAACCCTGTCTTTCAACACTGACGGAGGAAACATGGACTTTTGGCTAGATCTCCTATTGGGTAATGCTATAGGGCTGTCTTCAATGATAGTTATATTCGGCGCAATTGGACTGATGCTGTTTTTTGGCACCTACTTCGTTTATAAAGTATTGAATGACAAATCTCCTCACTAGATCGCTTAGCAATTAACTCAATTGCACCGAAGGGAGTGGACTGCTTTCTTCGGTTTTTCTTTTTCTAACCCTCCATATTCCCATCACTTGGGTATATAATCCGTCCATCTGTTGATGATGCATTCGAGATGAACTTATGTCTCAAGATGATGAACTGACTCTCTTTCAGCAAATGATGGGGGATGTCACTCCTATCAAAAACGACACAGCCATTCACGAGAAAAAACACCAAGTTACTGATGCGCAACTTGCCAAGCGTGAAGCGGCGATGTCTCTGTCAGAAGATGACCCCGAATATTTGTCTGTAGATTACGCGCCAATGCTGAAACCAGATGACATGGTCGAGTACCAAAAACCGGGGGTTCAGGATGGGGTTTATCGAAAGCTAAGGCTTGGGAAGTACCCAATACAAGCGCGGTTAGACTTGCACAAGAAATCGTTGAAAGAGGCGCGAGATGAAGTGGTTAAGTTTCTTAAACAGTGCCAGCGATTGGATATTCGGACATTGGTGATTGTTCATGGCAAAGGGGAGCGTTCTAACCCGCCTGCATTGATGAAAAGCTATGTGGTGAATTGGTTGTCCCAAATCCAAGAAGTCATGTGCTTTCATAGCGCGCAACGATTCCATGGCGGAACTGGTGCCCTGTATGTCATGTTGAAAAAAAGTGCAGAGAAAAAGCTCGAAAATCGAGAGCGTCATCAGAAACGAATGAGCTAATTTTTAAGGCGGAAGCCCCGCTGGTTCACACCGATTGTCCTCCGTTGTGAAACGTTAACAAAAGAGAAAATATCAATATGTCTCAGACATCTGAAGCCAAAAGGCTAAACAAATTCATTAGTGAAACTGGGTATTGCTCACGCCGAGAAGCCGACAAGCTTATCGAGCAAGGTAGAGTGACCATCAATGGTGAACTACCGGAAATGGGCGTCAAGGTATTACCCACCGACGACGTGCTGATCGACGGAAACCCTTTGAGGCAAAAAGAGAAACCAATCTATATCGCGTTGAACAAACCAACAGGGATCACCTGTACAACAGAGCGTCACGTTGAAGGCAACATTATTGATTTCGTTGGTCATAGAAAACGCATATTTCCCATTGGTCGCTTAGACAAACCTTCGGATGGATTGATCTTTCTAACCAATGATGGCGACATTGTTAATAAGATCTTACGTGCTGGCAACTCTCACGAAAAGGAATACGTTGTGAGAGTGGATAAGCCGATCACTCAAGAGTTTCTCGATAAAATGGGGAGCGGTGTTGAAATATTAGATACGGTTACGCTTCCTTGCCAAATTTCTAAGGAAACAAAATTTTCC
Source organism: Vibrio sp. S9_S30 (assembly GCF_014694455.1). Classification (GTDB taxonomy): domain Bacteria; phylum Pseudomonadota; class Gammaproteobacteria; order Enterobacterales; family Vibrionaceae; genus Vibrio. Next base: position 156,728 of record NZ_JAAUWT010000002.1, read on the forward strand.
TTTAGAATTGTTCTAACTCAAGGACTTAACCGACAAATTCGACGTATGTGTGAAGCGTTGGGCTTTGAGGTATTTAAATTGCGTCGTGTCAGAATTATGAACATTTCGCTTGATGGTATTCCTAATGGAAAGTGGCGATACTTAACCGATGAAGAAGTCGCCGACATTCACCGTTTGTGTGAATCATCGGTTGGGACGGAAGAAGCTTCTCGCGCAGACAGTCGCGGTAAGAAGATTGAAAAAGCGACGGATGCAAAGCTGTACGATCATCGCCAAAAAGAGCACGCTGAGCCTAAAAAATTCAAAACCTTTAAAGGCAAAGGTACCGATTTTCATCGCCGAGCCAATAAAGGTGGCGAAGGTCAAACGGCTAGACATCATAACGGTACTGTCGATAAGAGCGGGAATAATAAGGGTAGTAATAGCAGTAACCATGGGCAAAAGAGCAGACGATCAGAATCCCTAACTGGTGGGAAAAGTCGTCCATTTAAGGTCAGAAAACCGAGTGGAAAAACGCTGGGTTAAACCTTCGCGCGAAACCAACCCTATCCTTATACAACAAAGGAAGGCACTGTCTTCCTCTGTTGTTCTATTCGTGATACGTCTCTACACGCATGCTATGCGATCGTTTCTAAGGTTGTTTGGTCAGCATGCTCGTTTCCCGCTAGCATTTTACTTTTGATGATTCGGAAAGCTGATGAACGCTCCACCCTAGTTGTTCAAGGAGATCAAGTACATTGTACTTCCCAAGTAAATGTAATACCCCCACCACCACAGTATAGTTGCCCGACGTCTCGAGCCATTGTGAGGCATTTAATTTTTTTACCCAGTCTCGGTTGCGTTGATACAGCAAGGTTTCCAATGCGTCTTCATCAAAGCCCCCTTCTTTGAGTAGTTGAAGGAGTTTATTTTTGTCTCCCGATTTCCACGCTGAAATTTGGCAACGGAATTCATCGTTATACATATCCCAATGCAGGAGTGTCTCTATTAGCAATTGCGCTCCGTTGTTAGGGAGTGCATTGAGAAAACCAAGTTGCTGATTTGCTGTTTCTAATGCTTGGATGGGAACATCGTATTTCAATGCTTGGTTGGTCAGAACGTGATCAACGCCGTCATTGCTGGCGTAACCTAAGCGCTGGAAATTTGCCATTTGAAGTGACAAAGCGGTAAGCCAAGGTGGAGAATTTTGCAATCGAGCATTAGGTAACCCCAACTCTTTGGCGATAGCCCCCAATTTTGATGCTTGTTCTTTATTCAGAATGTCACTGGTCGAAAACTCAGACTTTGGAAAGCGGAGTGATTCTGGAGGATGGTTTAAATCAATCTCAACAATCAGCGCTTCGCTGTCACTTAAAAAGCGATCCACTATGCTGGGCAGCGGGTACATGCTTTTATCGCCGACGTGGATTGAACCCAGTATTAATAAAGTCTGCTCGCCTTTTTGCGCTTTCCAGTAGAGTGGTTCTTTGGCATTGGATGCAAGCGGGAAAACAAGAAATAGAGCCCATGCAACACGCAAGAAAGAAGACAAAGACATAGAAAATTCCTGATGTTGGTTATCGATTTTACGTCGCGTTTCGGTATACGCTCATCGTGACTATGAGTATGTATCTTATGAAGTTTTATCACCCTAAGTAGTATATACCGTCATAGGGCATCATATCCTCTTAATTTAAAGAAAGCAGTGAATTACCCACGCTATTTTCCGTTCTTTTTCACCCGCGCAATCCTCAAGTTGCCTGCTTTTCTAAAGGATTTTTTGCTCAGCATGTATTGCTCAGTATGGTGGTATGTCGGCTGATGAGGTGAGTTTAGGTAGGGAAGCTAAGCCATTGATTATAAGTTGGAGAACCGATTGTGCACCTAATCGGTATAGAAATGATGAACGGGGCCCGAGCCCGTGCCCACGGCTAATTCACCTGAATGAGCGATGGCTTTGGTAATGTAATGTTTTGCCATGCTAACGGATCTTTCTAGTGTATGCCCTTGTGCTAGGTAAGAAGCAATCGCCGACGACAACGTGCATCCTGTGCCGTGCGTATTCTTAGTTAAATGGCGTTTAGCGCTGTATCGAAACACTCTTTCGGGTGTTATTAATAAATCGGTGCTGCTTTCATCGCCTTTCAAGTGCCCTCCCTTTAACAACGTATTACGTGCACCAGATAGCCTCAGTGCGTCTGCCATGGAGCGCATTTCATCTTCATTTGTCGGGAGCGTCGCATTTGTTAATACCACCGCTTCTGGAAGGTTTGGTGTAATCAACGTCGCTAAAGGAAGCAGTGTTTTTTTTAGCGCATCCACCGCCTTGTTTTCCAGTAATGTATCTCCACTGGTGGCAACCATTACAGGGTCGACCACCAAAAATGACGGTTTATACGCTTTAAGCTGTTCGGCTACAGCATGTATGATGTCTTCATTACTCAGCATGCCCACCTTGACCGCGACGACATTCAAGTCAGAGAAAACCGTATCCAGCTGTTGTGCAACAAATTCAGCGGGAACAGAACGTACGCTCGTCACACCATGTGTATTTTGTGCTGTTAGTGCAGTTATCACTGAACATGCATAGCTTCCCGTTACCGAGATGGTTTTGATGTCGGCTTGAATGCCTGCACCGCCACTGCAGTCTGAACCTGCGATGGTAAGCACGATAGGGGTGGTTGGTTTGTTGAACATGGTGACTCCTGTAGAGAGTAATGCGCACGTGAACAGAGGGGGTAGTGCATTCACCAGTGCTAATGCATCCAACAATAGTAAGTCGGAACGGGCGAAAGTGAATAGGGGGTTCACTCACAAGTTGGGTAAATGGTGCCGTATTTTTGACATATCTATTGGCTACAATCGATATTTTGCAGCAAAGGCTTGTAAATGATGAGCAGAGTTTCACCAGTTGCTATACAGATAGACTTGCGAATGAACTCTAGTATCAGTAACGGATTGTTATTAAATTTGCATTTAGAGTAGCTTAATCGATTTGTTCAAAATGATGTTTTTGAACACGAGCAAAAACCCCAGTGGCAGCAAAACAGTTTTTAACAAGAACAGGGCGATGAGCTCCATTAAACTGATAATGGCATCTTCCACGCTGTTTTGTATTACGTTAAGCCGATCGGTTTGGGCACTCAGCTTGCCCGTTAAATTTTCCCATTCTTGTTTAACAGAGCCTAGGAAGCCAGAATCTTCCGTAGGTTTTTCTAACGTGGATGGATCGGATGCTTGTTGAACAAGTGTGGTGACTTCTTCTATGTAAGTGGCTCTGGATTCGATTTGCTGATCCAAAAACAGCGTATCCACCATAATGTTCAAACCAAGGGAAATCACCACAGCAAACCGAATCAGCACCATAAACTTAAATACCGAGAACCACTGTTTCGTGTAGCCCTGCATAATGGGCGACCAAATAGACACCAATAACCCCAAAGCACAAATGGCCAACAACGCATTGGCAAGCTGCGACGACATCATGATCAAGAGGACTTTTTGCAGAGCCAAGGAGCCGACCGCAAGCGTCATCACCCACGCGAACTTGTCGATTAAATCGCTCACTGGATTCAGAACTTGCCCCAGCGTAATAGAAGCCACTCCAACGGAGACTTCTGCACTCTTAACGAGCGAGATTGCTGCATCTAACGTACGGGCAGTAGCAAAACTCGCCCCCGCAACCAACATGCTTTCGTTCACCCTCTCATGAGCTTTCTCGTCTGTAACCCGCACAAACCCAAGTACCGTAATAGCAACAACCAATAGCGTTATCCATATCTTTTTGGAAGACGAAAGTTGCGCAGAGGGTAAAGGTTGAGGGAGTGGGCTTTTTTGATCCGAGCCGAAAGAATGTTCCATGTAAGTCATACCAAAGGGATGGGAGAGAAAAAGACATTATAACCAGCGTTAGAAGGTGTAGGTGTTAATAAGTTGGAAAAATAAGGCATTGGGGTTCTGACTGGCTTCTAAATTCAAAACTCCCTTATCATACTTCTATCAATAATTTCTTTCTAATTAAAGGGTTACAAGGTTCTGTGTAAAAATGCGGCAGAAATCAATCTACTGCCATATGGAACGGTGTATCTAATTGAGAGATTTGAACCTCTATGCTATTTTCGCGCGCTAAATAAGTGGTTAGTTTCATATTGAGTTGATTAACATTAAAGGGTTAATGGCTCTCCGGTAGGCTGCGCGAAGGAAAAATAATGGGAAAACCAGCTGCACATGTAGGCTCTGCTCATACTTGCCCCGCTGTAACGGGGAAAGTTCCACATGTTGGGGGGCCAGTTGCCGCTGGCTCGCCTAATGTATTTATCGGCGGTATGCCAGCAGCGAGACAAGGAGATATGTGTGTTTGCGTTGGCCCTCCCGACAGCATAGCCGCAGGCTCTTCTGGCGTATTTATCAATGGTAAACCAGCGGCTCGTCAGGGCGATGGCACATCACATGGTGGTTCCGTAGCTTCTGGTAACCCGACGGTTTTGATTGGGGAAACAGGTGGTGGGGCGTCTGGTGGTGGATCAAGTATTTTAGACAGATCACAAATGCCTCAACACCGAGAGCCACCCGAAAACAATGACCTTGCAGAGGCGACAGAATTTGTTCCTGTAGTACCGTCACTTGCCTCTACCGCAGAAAGGTTGGAAGCCTTCGCCTATTTGGATATCCCTATTGCTGAGATGTGCCAAAAAGGGATGGGTAACAATGCACATACCGATTGCGAGTGTGCGTAATGGTTGATCATAAATACATCCTTGTACTAGACGAACTCCGTACAGGCTTTTTAGAAGAAATTAGAACATTAAATGAAGATCAATGGGGATTATTGTATCAAGGTACACATTGGATGCCCCAGATAGACAAAAGCCCCGTTTGGGTGGAAATAAGCCCTAAATGCGAATTATGGAATAATTGGCTTTCTGATGATGTCTGGGCAAGCAGTGGTGTGGTTTTTGAGTTCGCCATAGAAACTAAGAAACAGGATATTCTTGATACATTACAGCGTAATATCACGATATACAGTGAAGACCAACGTTGGTTTTTCTTTCGTTTCTATTCTCCCAATACCATATCCAAGTGTATTCCTATGCTCGACGAAAAAAGCATCTCTGCCTTTTTGGGGGCAGCGTCATCACTCTACGTTTCCCCTCGTTCTACTGAAAATCGAAAAGTACAGAGATTGAAAAACAACCATCCTAATGTGAGCAACCCACGATTAGTTCTAAGCACTAAGTTAGTAAAGGAATTGATGTCATGAAAATTGGCAAATATATAATACAACGCGGAGATCAATGTTCTGAAATAACTAAGGCGCTTCAGACAGAACAAGCCTCCATAGATGCACTCAGTATCCTTAACTTAAGTGACATTGGTCAATGTCGATCAGATGGAAAATTGCTCCCTCCAGTTATCGATAAAGTCGATGAATCTGATAAAGAAATGCCTCAAGAATTACCCAATGATAAACTCGTCGCAGCACAATGTGAGAGACCAGAGTTTGTCGATGCACTGTATGTCCTTGAAAATCCGAAAACAAAAAAAAGTCAGTACATCCTGCTAGATGAGAATGCCAAAGAATGCGTTGTTAGCGACGCAAAAAAATGTGCAGACAAAATCAAGGGAAGTAGAGAAGAAACGGTTAAAGGGCTTGCCTCTCTTGGGTTACTAGAGCCATTTAATGTACTGAGCCACGAATACTTTCTAAATGATGGCGATAAAAGTGCCTTAAAGCGGGCAAATATCGAAAAAATCCTCCTTGGAGAAAGCCTAAATAAAACTGAAGTAATCAGGATTCCGAATGACGACGAAACCCTTGGGTTATCTGGAATGGGGCGTGAGCTTAAAAATATACAGAGAAGATACGAACAAGAACAAGCGTTCATAAAGGAATTTTTTGGTGATTCTGACACCGCAATGGCAACAGGCTATTGGGGAGCAACTCAAGTCAACAGAAAAGACAAAGAACACGCGGTTGATGTAACAACGCTCAATGCATTAAGAAGGCTCCAAAAAAAGGCGATAGGTCAACTAGAGGGGCATATAAAACACCTAAAAGATAAAGCGATAGAAACGGCTGAAAAAACCGAAATTTCCAACAAAACCAATAAATACAAATTCAGCCAAAAACAATACTACACCTATGATTATCATGAAGATATTGATAGAGCATTGGCAAAGTTAAGCAGTTGGAGACGTCGCTCTGGCATTATCGATAACCTGAAAAAAGATGACGTAAGCAAAAATACAAGCGTACTGGATTTGGATGACGTTTTTCGCTTTTACAGGGAGTTTATCTCAGTCGTGCCCATTTTAAAAAATAAACATGAAAAGCAGGATGTAGAGGACGTACTGAGAAACTATGACAACATCGTTTACCGCTCCTTCTTTCCTATTCTGTATACATTAAACAAGCTAAATGTTGTATTTAAAGAACAATGCTTAAGTGTTGGTGAGCTATTTAATGGTAAGGATGAAGTTACATTTGCAGTAGATAAACTTTGTAAAGAGAAAGTCAGTGTTAAAGAAATCACAACCTTACTAGAAAAAATAAACACCCAAAATTTAGGGTTTTATCCCGCGTATGTGTTAAAAATTTCGATTTTAAAAGAAATCGCGTACCGAATTGGTGCATTTAATGACCTAGTAGAAAAAAATGAAGAATTTTCTGAATACATAAATTCAATTATCACCTACTCAGAAAAGGCATCGAGAAGATTAAGAGACTTAAAACATAAAATTCAGAGAAATGCTCGAAATCCTGAAATGTTTTTAGGTCCTAATGACTTAGCTGAAGACAGCGCTAAAAACTATAGCCCCTATCCGATAGTGCTAGATGAAAGAAAGTGGAAACCAAGAAACTTAGACAAAGTCATCATCGCAAAGCGAGCTGAAGAGATGGTGCATATTGTTGAATGCTCCTTAGCAAGCGATCCTGAAAAGCGTTTATATATTTTATCCAACAACCCGGTGCTAAGTGAAAGCGCATCCAAAAATAAATTATGTTCAAAACCAATAAGCTTTTCTGGGTACAGCCACGTTGCTGGAGATGGAGCGATAGGAAAAGTACCAGAAAATCTGCTTAAGCAAATTGCTGGGAACACAGAGCTAAAGTTCGCTGAATGGAAGTTTCTTGAGAGCAAGGCGTATATTGGTGATGACGACTGGGTAAAGTCGGTCCCCTTCCCTTGGAAAACAGAAAAAACGGATCTATTTGGGATTAAAGGTGAGTTAAACACAAGCGGTGAAGCTCAGTTCATGCGTTTTGTAACAGAAGCTTCTACAGCAATTACTGGGGACAGTTTCAATAAAGATCACATACTAGCTAATGCTGATATTAAAGTCGGCATCGACTTAGCGACGGCACAAAACTCCTTCGACTTTTATATACCGAACAAGACAAGTTTTATTGACCTTGATATTCCATACATAAAAAAAACAGAAAAACCAGATGGCACCATAGTAAAAGAAAACAAAGTGAAAAAACTCGGTGGCGCGCAACTGGTAATAAACGGGAAAGTTTTTGGAGCTATTGCCGCCAGTATTCAGGTCTCTAATGGAATATACGTTGGTAACGCCAATGAACGTGGGTTGGGTGTGAGAGGTATGGTCAACAATGAACAAGACTACAGCAACTACACGGTGACGACGTTAGGGGATGGTAACAAGGAAGGCGCTTCGACATTTGCAGCAGGTGCTGCGGTAAGCGCAAAGGCATTTGCCGGAATAGAAGTAGGCGGCAGTGTAAAGGCGAACTTTCTATGGAAGCCAGAGAACAGCAATAAAGTGCTCAATCTCTTTAATATAGGGGTGGGGGCGCGATTAACTCTTGGTTTTGGCTACGAGTTTTTGTTGCAAGTAACGTTACACAACGGAAGGCTGATTTTTGTCACGAATGTTCAGGCAAGTGAAGTCGTCGGGATAGGAGGAAAAATCGCATCGGAAATAAACATGAAGGCGGCAGACCAATTCTTCTCTGCCCTATTAGAAGTGATGCAAGAACCTGGCTTTTCTCGCTACAGGATTTTCGCCGAACCACTCGATGGGGAATTAGATACCTTCGTTGTGTTCAATATGGTTATTACCGTAGCGATGGCATACGGGTTGACCATAGCTCAAGTCCTTTTACTGCCTTATAAGATGATACTGAATATGGAAAAGGTTGCGACAGAGAAAGACACGGCATCTTTCGTAGCAAACTTTATTCTCTCAGAAGACAATCAAGTTAAAAACTCTGGTTGGATAAAGAATATGCCAGCGGAAACATTGGCAAAGGTGCTTACAGTGCTAATTAACTATACATCTATACCAGATATCGCAATATTTGATTACCAAAAAGAAAATAGAGATAAAATAGCTCGAAGAAACCAAAATCAACGCTTTGCAATTATTAGGATTTTAGAATGGTTAGGCGGGAATAATCCAGATTTACAACAAATTAGCCGGTTTGAAAATGCAGTCCAAAGAATGGGTTTATCTCAACCAACTAAGATAAATGATGAAGAAAAATGGCAGCGTTACGCCAATAATGTAATAAGTTTAAGAGGTTTCTTTGTTATTTCACAAGATGATTATTATGAAGAGCCAAATGACAAAAGTAAAAAAGTTTATATGGTAAAAGTAAATGATAGCTTCAAGTTGTTTAAAAAAATGATTATTAAATTTACTATGCTTAATCAAATAATGGAGAAGCCAAAGTTTAATGGGCGTGGAGGAGCAAGTGAAAAGTTAGAATATATTTCTGCTAGTGAACGTAATATAAGTAAACTTAGAGCTATCGGATACCGAAATATTAACTGGTTGTAATATCATGAAAAAATTATTTTTGTTAATTTCTATACTTTTTTGCCCATTCCTATGGGCTGATAATTCAATTGAGCGAGGTATTCGCCTCTTTAACCAAAAAGAATATGCTTTGGCTCAAGAACTGCTTTTAGAAGAATCAAAAAAAGGCAGTGCTTACGCCACCTATTGGCTCGGGGTGGTTCAATATAAAAATGGTGAGCACTTTGAGGCAGGCGATACGTTTTTAAAAGCAGCAGAGATGGGCAGCCCGTGGGCAATGGCAATTCTCGCTGGTAAAGAGTTAAACATAGATAGCCCATGCGATTATTTAGGTTGGCCTTGTGATGAGCAATGGGCTGGCAAGGCATTTGAAGGATGGAAAACTCAAGCCGAAAATGGGAACGGCAAAGCTATGTATGCTATGAGGGTAAAGAAGCCTTATTGGTGGGAGCTTGTGCCTTACTACCGATCTTATAAATCAGAAGAAATCTATAGCCAAGCCTTTGAAAAAGGTTCCGATAGAGCCGTAATGCGAATCGGCAGTTGGGTTTCAGAAGACAAAGCTCTGGAATATATTAAAGCGGCAGCAAACAAAGGCTACGCACCAGCTATGGTCTCTCTTTATTATCACATAGAAGAAACCAACCCAGTCGAAGCAGGGAAATGGCTAGATAAAGCTATAAAGTTAGGGTATCCAGAGGCGGCTGAAGCTCTTTATTTTAAATATCATCTTGATTCCCAAGATAATAAAAAAACATACTACTATAACAAATTATTTGGGATGATGGGAGGAAGGGAAAGAGATAGTAGCTATTTTCTTATTGAAGCTGTTAAAGTGGATGGTAGCGCAGTATTTGATGAGGATGGAAAGATGGTAACCCGAAGATTAATCTCCCAAGAAGAACAAGATGAATTAGACCGCCAAGTAGAAGAATTTGTCAAAGACATTAAAATTAACCTCTTCCTAGATGAAACTTCCATCGAATTATTTTAACAAAAAAGCGCCTTACTCAGGCGCTTACTTTTTATTGTGAAACCATTACTGTTTTTATTAATGCTGTTCATTCCACTGTGTTCTTGGGCAAATGATTCAATAGAACAAGGTATTCGCTTTTTTAACCAAAAAGAGTACAACCAAGCACAAGAAATACTCTTAGAGGAATCCCTAAAAGGAAGCGTTTACGCTACTTATTGGCTCGGGGTGGTTCAATATAAAAATGGCAAACACTTTGAAGCAGGCGATACGTTTTTAAATGCTGCTGAAATGGGTAGCCCATGGGCAATGGCAATTCTCGCTGGTAAAGAGTTAAACATAGATAGCCCATGCGATTATTTAGGTTGGCCTTGTGATGAAAAATGGGCTGATAAGGCATTTGAAGGATGGAAAATTCAAGCCGAAAATGGGAACGGAAAAGCCATGTTTGCTATGAGAGTAAAGAAACCTTATTGGTGGGAACTTGTACCTTTTTACCGTTCTTACAAGTCAGAAGAAATTTACAAAGAAGCATTTGAAAAAGGTGCTAACAAAGCGGCATTAAGAGTAAGCAGTTGGGTCTCGGAAGATAAAGCTCTGGAATATATTAAAGCGGCAGCAAACAAAGGCTACGCACCAGCTATGGTCTCTCTTTATTATCACATAGAAGAAACCAACTCAGTCGAAGCAGAAAAATGGTTAAATAGAGCTCTAGGATTAGGGTATCCAGAGGCGGCAGAAGCACTTTATCTTAACTATTCTGTTGATGTGAAAGATAACAAAAAAGCGTATTACTATAACCGGTTGTCTGGTTCTCTAGGTGGCCATGAAAGAAATAATAATCGCTTTCTGATAGAAGGTGTAAAAGTTGATGGTATGCCATTATTTGATGAAAATGGAAAGCGAGTTACTAGAAGAGTCATTTCTCAAGAAGAACAAGATGAATTGGATCGCCAAGTAGAAGAGTTTGTTAAAGACATTAAAATCAACCTATTCCTAGATGAAATATCCATCATTTTGTTTTGATTAAAAAATTAAACGAAAGGGGCGGTAAATATATTATATTTTTTTAAGTTAATGATAGAAAGTTAAGATAAACATTATGATGTTTAAGTAAGGTTTTAGTTTGTTTGTTTTTTATAAGTCAATGGTTGGTGTATGAATATTAAAAGTATTTTCTTTGTTTTTCCATTACTCTTAGTTGCATGTTCAGATGACAATAGTAATGCAATAGAAAAGCATTTAGAAAGTGGTTATTTGGTGAAAAATGATGGATGGTCGGTACTTGAAGTAACTAAGGAAAAAGGTCTTGGCTATTATGCATCTGTAAGAATGAGTGAAAATGATATGCGTACATATAACATGTTGTATACATTAGCTAAAAGGTCTGGAGACGAATATTTTTCCAATATGGATGAATTAGAAGAAAAATATAGAGAACTTACGGAGTCTTTTTGCCCTAATGCGTCCACACCTGAAGGTAAACAATTCTGGAGCTCAGTGAGTATAAAATCATTCACTGTATCTCCTTATATCGAAGGGCAATTAGGTACATTTGCTTCAGTATATTGCAAAAAAAACGCCTGATATAATTTGGGTGCGAGTACAGTTTTAAATGAAAGCGCCTAATTTAGGCGCTTTTTCTTTATTATTATTCTCTCATCACAAAATAATATGCGGAACATATCGAGCGTAGTCTTGGGTGATGAGTGAATCATCTTCTCGGATCGACATGCCTGCGGCTCGGTCGTTGACGAGCCAACTGCCGACAAGGGTGTGGCAGTTATTGAATACGGGCAGTGGGTGGTATGCCTGAATGATTGCCCCCTCTTCGCCATACGGTCCATCTGCTGCTGCGACCTCTTTTCCGTCTTTGAAAATGGAAATATTCGCCCCTTCGCGTGAGAAGATTGGCTTGACTACGTAGTCTTTTAATGTGCTGGCTTGAGGATCGTCCGAGAAATACGAAGGTAATAGGTTAGGGTGATTCGGGAACATCTTCCATAACATGGGAAGCAGCGCTTTGTTCGATAAAATCGACTTCCACATCGGCTCTAGCCAATTCACTTTTGCACCAACAAGGTGTTGCGCGTATTCTTCGTTGAACATGAATTCCCATGGGTAGAGTTTGAACATCCAACGGATCGGATTATCTTTTAGATCTGTGAATTCATGCCGTTGGTTGATACCAATGTCTTCAATAAACACAAACGCCGTCGAGAGCCCTGCTTCTTTGGCGCAATCTTCCAAATATTGAACCGTTCCTCTGTCCTCTTCTGTGTCCTTGCAGCACGAGAAATGCAGCGTTTGACCTGGCTGAGATTTGGCGAGCTGATGGAACCGGTCTATCAGGTAATCTTGCAGAATATTGAATTGGTCGGATCGCCTGTCCAGCTCCCCTGCGTTGACTTTGTCTTCCAACCAAACCCATTGCCAAAACCCTGTCTCGTATAAGCTGGTTGGCGTATCAGCGTTGTTTTCCAGCAGCTTTGCGTGCCCTTTCCCTGAATAAGCAAAGTCAAGCCTTGAATATAAGGAAGGCTCATTGGCTCGCCACGATGTACGAACGTTGTCCCACATTGCGTTTGGAATCTTAAATTTTGCGAGCAGTGCTTCGTCGTTCACCACTTTGTCGACGACTTGCAAACACATCTGGTGGATTTCTTCAGTTGGTTCTTCAATGTCCTGTTCGATTTGCTCAAGAGTAAATTGGTAGTACGCCCGCTCATCCCAATATGGGTCTTCGTACATACTGTGAAAGCCAAAGCCATATTGCTTTGCAAGTGCACGCCAATTTTCGCGCTCTTTGGTTTCGATTCTTAACATCAGAAATATCAGATTCTATGAAGAAAGGTTTGCCAACCTTTATGGTGAACAAAAGAAATAGAGGGCAATATGCCCCCTATTGGTGGTATGACGTTATCCGCCCCAACCCGATTTCTTGCCGCTTGAGCGAGAAGAGGATTTGGATCCAGAAGATTTACTCCAACTGGATTTGGCTTCTACGGTTGAACCAAACCCGCCACGCGACATGGTGCGAGAAATCGCGGGTTGCTTATTGAGATCGTATGACTTGATTTTGACCTTTTTGTATTTCTTGTAGCTGCCATTGCTTGAGCCGTACCAGCTTCCGTCGGAGCCATACCAGCCGCCACGGTAAGTATACAAAGGGCGAGAGTAGTAACCGGAATTCGTCAGCCGAGCAAACATAAACCCACCCAAGGCTGGAGCAAACCAATTTTGGTATTCCGGTTGAACGCAGCCCTGAGAAAAATCGAATTCACAGTCACTTTGGGAGGTGTACCGAGGCGAAGACAAAAATGCCATCTCGGCGGCTTCTTTGTAAGCCGCTTGACACTGTTGATAATAGCCTGGGTTGGCTTCACTGCATTCACCCACTGTTTTGAAGATTTGCGCTTCGGTTGAGTCGTCGGAGCACCCGGTTATTGATGCTAAACCAATGAAAGCCACAAGGGGCTTCATGTCTGCTTGTTGCCAGTCCTTTTTCATGGATGGCAGTATGACTCTTTTACTCCGTTTCATCCGGTGCTCCTTAGTAAGTCATACACGCAGCGTTAAGCATACCTACCGCGATGGAAACACTCGCCAACACAATACCCGCTGAAATTTCATTGTCTTGAATACGCTGAGAGATTTTGGGTAAGAATATAAAGCGCACAAGCATAAAGGCAAGTAACTGAGCCACGAATGCAACGACACCCCAAATAACAAAATCCACCAAGTTGACGGAGTTCGATGCCGCACCCGCAATCGAGATGCTATAACCCACAAACGAGCCAGAAAGTGCCACGGCGGCAGCGATGTTGTTCTCTTTAACGAGCGTCCACTCGTCGTAGGGGGTAAAGCGTATATAAACCAGCTTAAACAGAATTAAGAAAGCGATACAAATCGCAAAGTACGTGACGAAATCCACTAGACCCGCTAGGGATTGAGCGACTAATTCCATGAAAGAGTTTCCTTGTTATGTTATCCAATGACAGAGAAGTCAGTGGGTGATATGTCAATGCCAGTAATATAGGTAACGCAGCGCTCAGCCGTGCCGCTGTTAAAATTTTCTTCACAAGAGATAAGCAGTGATTCGGCCAAATCCGGTGCTGCGTCTCGTTCATAAAGCATGATGAATTGGTCGGTTTCCGATAGAGTTCCGTTGCTGTGATAGGTCTTTTCCGTCATTGCAACAGGTCGGTCGTTATCCCATACCTTGGTAAATTCATGCCCATCAAGTTGTTGAGAGGGCTGAACCAAATCTGTCTCTAGCCAACGATTCCAGCCATCTTCTCTATCAATCGATTGGGTTTCGTAAAAGTAAAACAGCTTCACTTCTGAAACGCCGCCATCGCCGTCACCATGCAGTAAGACTTGAAGATACCCGTCATCGTCGGTGTAGTAGCGCAGCAGTTTGGTTTGGTGATCAAGTTGAACTTCCCCGACCGCTTGAATCAATTGAGTACGAGATGCCCCTTCGATGGTTAGGTGGGGCTCAATCATGCGAAACTTCAAATCATCCAATTCGAATGCGCCGCCTAACCTTAAGCCTAATATTTCAGGTGCGTTGGGCTTTTCCGGCGTGCTGCCTGTTTTTTTCTTAAACCAGTCAAACATGGTTATTTCCAACTAAAGTTATCGATTCGCTCGTCGGCGATATAAAAAATGGTGGTGCCAGCTGTTATTGGGCAATCCAAACTTGGGTTAAGTTCTATTCCTTGCCCTTTATCGATACCAATGAGGGTGGCTTGATGGTCTTTTTTGAAGGAATCAAACAGCTCGCTCACTTGTGTCTCTGTGGCACTGGCGGGAAATTCAACGGAATACTGAGTCATGCCTTGCGTGGAGTTCAATAACTCTTGATGAAGTGCACTGGAGCCGGGGTCAACGGCGGCTTTCGCAAGCATTTCCGTGGCAACGGAAGGGATGCATTCCGCGTTAGGGCAGTGTTGTTTTAGCAAGCGGCTTAATGCCTCATCTTTGAAGTACGCTAACAAGTGGGCATTTGGGCTTTCATTGGCACAATACAGCGCCGCTGAGAGTGTTACGTCATCTTCTGGGTTATCAATGATGATGCAGCTCGCTGCGGATAAGTTGGTTTTCACCATGTCGGTGCATTCTGTGAATGCCGAGACTTTCACAAAGTCAATTTCTGACGGCAGTGGGTTTTCAATGTCCGCTTTTACACAAAGCACAATGCGTCGTCTGCCCGTTTCCTCATGCTGCAACATACGAATTAAGTGCAGGGTTCGTTGTTCATTCCAACCCAACAACAAAATGTGATTTTCCACGTTGACTCTCCGTTTTCCTAATACGCCAGCGCGCCACACCGTGACGACCAAAGCCCCCAGTTGGCTTACTGATATCGCAAATAATCCAAGACCGACAGGGATAACAAAAAACGCCACAATCCAGCGTCCTAGCGGTGTAGCGGGAGACATATCTCCGTAACCGACGGTCGAAGAGGTCACGACAATGTAATACAGAAAGTCGGTGACGTTTGCCGTGAGATCCGATTCCCCTGCAGCCGTCAGTAAAATCCATGATAGGGCGATGTAGCCCGCGGCTAAGCCAAGTAAGCTTTTCGTTCTTAATGAAAATAGGTGGGCATAAACCCACCGTCTTAATGTAAACCACACAGCCATATTAGGGATGCGTCCTTATTTACCTAGGATACGAGCCAGTTCGTCTTCGGCTGAAGATTGTCCACCGGCGGTAATACCCGCATTGGCTAGCTTCTGATCTAGGCTGCTACCAGATTGTGCTTCATGCAGTTCTTCTGCTGCTTCTAGCTGAGCTTGCTTCTCTGCTTGGCGGTTCTTAATGCGCTCAAGAGATTCCACCGCCGTCGTCATTTTACTGTTTGCCCCGACATTGGTCGACGAAACGGAAGCCTGCGCTTTTTGCACGGCTTCATTGGCTTTCACCACATCCACTTGTTGCTCAAGTTGACGGAGCTTGTCTTTGGCTTGCGCGATGTTCACGCGTAACTTTTGCTCAGATACTTTGAACTGTTCAGCGTAGTTTTGCTCTGTGGTGCGTTGGTTGGTGAGCTCGGCAACGCGCCCCGCGCATTCGAGTGCTAAGTCTTGTTCGCCTTTTGTCATGGCATTACGCGCGTGCTCTTCGTACTCAGTAATGCTGCTGTTTAACCCAGCGACTTTATTGTCGGCCAGTTTTCTCTTGGCCACCAAAGAAACCAAGGCTTGGTCGGATTTTCTAAGTTCCTCTTTCGCTTCACGGATTTCTTGATCCAAAATGCGCAGTGCTTGGCTATCCGCCATGTCTTCTGCCGCTTCGTTTACGCCGCCTTTAATGGCTGTAAATAGTTTTTTCCATACGCCCATTATGCTTCTCCCAAAAATTCGTCATACAGTTCGATGAACGCTTCCACATTACGGTACAACGTCGCGATCTCAATCAAGACGCTCTCTTCTTTGGATTGAGAAGAAAGGGATCCGAACGCTACGTAGTAGTCGTTACCTGAAATGGTATTGATGCCGATGGTCGAAAGCGGGAACATTTTGTGAGTTCGTAGGATCTCATCGTTTAAGCCATTGACATCGTGCACTGACGATTGTGCAAATAGCAGCACCTCGACAATGATTTGCTCGCCTGCAACAGCAAGGTATGCTTCTATGCCGTCTTCGTTTCGGATGACAATAGATTGAGAGGATTCGTTGTTTTCGACTGTCCAACCTTCATGATTAGAAAGTACAGGCACTAAGTCGTTGAGTGTCCAAGCCATTTAGATATTCCTTTTATGTATGGAATTATTGTCTGTGCGGTATTCACAGCGTAAGTGTTAGGAGCCAACACCGCGCAAGTATACGAGTTGATATGTACGGTATCATATTGTTCTAATATGGTGATTCATAGCCATAAATAAATTGAGCCACTCTACAAATTTAGACTTTTGTTATGCCCAAGAACTTTGAGGTGGCCTGGGGAGAATGAGGTGGCTTGGGGAAAATCAGGTGACTTGAGTATCAGTGATGGTCTTGCCTACTCAAGCGAATTTATTGCTATGAGTTGTATCACGATAAGTCGCATTGTCATGAGGCGGCGTGCTTCAAAAACGCTTCGGTCAACTGTTGGAATAGAGCATCAACCGTTGGGCGTTCTTTTATATGTTCAAACAAAGAGGTATGGGCATCGGGCTCAATGAATCCGCTATGACCACATAGCTTGTTGCAAAGGTTAACTGGGGCGACAAGGTTTTCCATCACCGCATCAACGAGAATGCATGCTTGAGAAAGCACCACTCGACCGCCGTCTTTTTTGAGCAATACTCGTTGCGCCGTACCAACCACCTTCTTCCCGTTAATGTTTAGGTTGTAGTCGCCATCGCAGTAGGAGTGGGGCGTGGCATGTATATCAACCTTAACGCCCAGAGCGTGAAAAAACTGCGTCAGAATAAAGCACAAATTTTGATACGATTTCTGAATGTCATAGGGAACGCCTTTTTCCCATTGATAGAGGTGCGAGAGGTTGATGATACCCGGAACTTGCGGAACGGGTGCGCCCCCCGTTTTGCGTGACATAAGCCGCCATCCTAAGTTGTTTAGCTCCGATTCCAATTCTTCAGATGCGGCCCATTTCTTGCCAGATGGCAACACCAGCGTGGCGGTTTTCGCTTGCCAAAGCATCAGTACCTGAGAGAGCTCCCCCGATTGAACTTGTTTGAGCAGAATGCTCTCTTTTTCAAAAATATCGTCTACTTCAATACTCTTAAAACGAACCAATTTGTTTTTAGAAACCATAGGTATATTCACTTTGGGAATTGAATGATCGTCATATCGTGCGGAAGTCTCAGGATAGGGAAATCACGTCAATTACTCAAACTTTCTTGATTTGCCTTTTTACTCAATCGGCGAGCGATTTGAATTCATGCTGAAGAGCTGATTGATGATTAAATCCGCAATTAAAGATAAGCAAGACGGTTACAATCTTGTTATTGATATTTTGATACATTTCTTTCTTTCATAACCATTTGATATGAGTCGCAAAAATACCAATTGTGATTTTTTTATTAGTTATCACTGAACTAACCTTCGAGGGTTAAATTACAGATAGTCAAAAACTAAATAAAGGTTAGGTATGGATAACAAAGTAAATGCAATGCAGGGAGTTGTAAGGTTTAAACTTTCTCGGTTGGCGGTGGCGTGTTTGGGAAGTTCGGTGCTGCTGACTGGTTGTATTTTTGATGATGATTCAAACAACGCTAGTAATAGTGCCGCCCCTGTTCAAGTCAGCTTGCCGATTACCAGTGGGTTGCCCATTCAACTCGTTGTGAGCAATGGTGCTAACCAAGAGTCTGTTGGTGGGCTAAATGTTGATGCGCAATTCCAAATCGAAGGGCAAGATAGCAACGTAGACATTTCAATCATTGATTCTGACGGTATTGTTGTGGCGGGGTACAAGGATGGCGCTAGTTTTGTTTCTGGTGATATAAAAATTCCATCTTCAGGCTTTTTACCCCTGACATTAAAATCCGAGAACCTGAAAAAAGTAGACGAATCGTCCGTTATTTTGAGTATGGTTGTTTCGGGAGAGGGCTTTTTCTCCAATGCGGCGACGTATGATCTTTTGTCTTCAGACACCTCTTTGCAAAATCGAGTGGAAGTATTGCCTAAATCGACCGCCCCTGACTTTGCTGGTGCGTTTGCTGAAGAAACCGTGCCGCTGAATGAGAACGTGGTGACCCAACAAGTGGTGATCAGTACTCCGATCAAATCGATATCCACGTTATCAGGGCAAATTCTTGATAATGCTCAGATTTCCATAGATATACCAGCGAATACCGAATTTTTTGATAGTCATGGGAATCCATTTGAACCAACGGGCGCGGTGAAAGCATCCGCAATGCTGGTCTCTGCTGATCCCAAAAGCCTTTCTGATAGCTCGAACAATCCTTTGTTTGCTTTCCCAGGTGGACTGGAAGTTAGCGGTATTGATGGGGCAACACCCTCAGACTTAAATAACGATTCTGAATTTAGTTTTATCAGTGCAGGCTTTGTTGCTATCGAAATCAAAGACAGCTTAGGGAATCAAGTTTCTCAGTTCGGTGGGGACGGAATAAGCCTAAACTTTGAAGTGCCGAAAAGCACGGTTCACCCGAACACATCTCAACCTCTAAAGTTGGAAGATGGATCCATCCCATTATGGAGCTACAACGAGAACACAGCGAAATGGTCCTATGAAGGGGAAGCGCTGATCACCGCTGAAAATGCCAATACGTTTAGTGTGGTGAAAAAGATAACGCACTTGTCTTATTACAACCTTGATTGGTATGGAACAAACCGATGTAAGCTCGATGTCGATGTATTGGACAAAGATGGGCAACCCAATAATCAGAGGTTGCGTCTTTCTTATGCTCGTAAAGATGGTGGTTGGGCTTATAAGCGATCAGGGTGGGGAAATGATCTAGATAAATTGAACATTCAAAGAGTCCCAGCCTTCGCAGGTACGTTCGATTTGTTGGATAGCAGCGGAAATAGCCTGTTGGCTTCCATAGAAGTGGATGGGCAAAGTATCGCGGTTGGAAGTGGAGAAAAAGGCGTTAAGCTTGAGGATTTTTGTTTTGGTGAAACGAACGATGCGTCAAAGTCCTTCACAGCACACCTAAACATTAAGAACCCTCCAAGAATAAACCTGAAACCAAGTGTGGAGCTGGTTTGCCCGACGGACACAACCAAAACAGCAAGCGCAACCAGTGGGCGTTACTACTTGTATGAAGGTTACTCGTATATCCAGCAAGGGCAGGTGTCTAATGGCGAGTTAGATTTGCAGAATTTAACGGAAAATGCGCAGTATAAATTGTATTACTACGGCAGCAATGCTCGTAGTCGATTAGAATTTACCGCGTCTGACTCCCTGACGTCACTTCAATTTCCGGATCTCTCTCTTTGCCCGACAGTGAATCAAACCTTGCATACACGACTCGTTTGCTTGGACAGTAACCGAACGGTCATCAAGCAGAAACCAGCGCCATTAAGCCGCTATTGGGCATACGACGAAAGCTATTCGCAGTATATGAGAGGAAACAGCAATGAGAATGGTAATGCGACGCTAGATAAGATTGTTGAAGGCGTTAATTACTACGCAAGTGCTTACCTCAGAGACAATAACCGTTGGTACAGTGGTCGGCTTTCTACTCCGTTTGTTGGCAGTAGTTCACAAACCGCCACCGTAGATATGGCACTTAGAAGCACAGACACCTTCTGTACTACAGATGAACCTGTCGATTATGCGCAAACCGAATTGTCGAGTTCTTCGGCATCGGCAAACGCCAATGGCATCGACACTGTTACCATTACGGTTCAAGAAAAAGACCAATATGGGAATTCACGAGGCAGTAATACAGGCACTCTAACCCTCAGCGCCTCTCCTGCAAGTGGAGTGACGATTGATAACATTCAATCCCATGGTGATGGCACCTATACGGCGGTTGTGTCTTCATCGGTTGCCAGTGATATTGTGATATCAGGAAGCATTGACGGTAATGCCATTGCGGATACGGCTTCAATTGATTTTGTGCCAGCGTTAGATGTGAGCCAAACAACTCTTACCTTAAGCACCAATAGCGTTGCTGCGGATGGTTCAAGCGAAGTGATTGCCACGGTTACTCTAAAAGATTACGCGGGACAGCCTTTTGTGCCTACAAGTGGAACAGTGAGCTTTGCTACAACAGGTACTGTGAATGGCTCAGGTGTAACGAATCAAGGTGGAGGTGTGTTTACCGAAGCATTTACATCCACAACCGCAGGTTCAGTCACCATCACGCCGAAACTGAATAGTACGGATTTGGCAGCAGCACAGTCCGTTACTTTCACTTCTGCGGGGCCAGACTTAGCCCAGTCGACCATCACAGTGAACAGCTCTGCGACCAAGTTAGGCAGCGCATTGCAGTTAACGGTGACGTTGAAAAAATCAGACGGCTCTGATTACAGCCAAAGTGGCGGTACGTTAGTACTGACGTCTTCTCCTTCCAGTATAACGTATAGCGTGGTTGACAATGGTGACGGTACCTACACCGCGACCGTGAATGGTACGACGGCCACCAGCTACGTTATTACTGCAAATGTGGGGGGAGATAACCTAACGAATACCGTGAGTGTTGCCTTTACTCAAGTGGATGCCGGGAACGTGGAGATGACCTCTGGTGTGACTGTACCCAATGGAGGTACAGGGCAAATCACAGTGGTTCTGAAACAATCCGATGGCAGCAATGTTGGGCATGGCGGGCATTCAGTCGCCATTGCATCAGCCAGCTCAGTGTTTGCCTCTGCAGCAACCACGGACAATAACGATGGGACTTATGGGTTAAACGTGACATGTAACTTAACCGGTTTCACCGCACCAATTACTGTTGAAGTCGATGGCAGCAGCATTGGTACGTTCATGTTAACTTGTAATGCATAATTCGTTCTATTTACTTACCATAGAGCCAACATTTTGTTGGCTCTCATTTTCAAAAATATCTTCTACTTCAATACTCTTAAAACGAACTAGTTAATTTTTAGGTGCCAAGATAAAAGCTTTGTGAGGTTTGGTTATTCGGGTAGTAATAGGAATTTGTGTGGGAATAAAACTCGGTTACAAATACAACACAAAAGATCGGCTTACCAAAATATAAGGTGGAGAGTAAGCCGAAATTAAATAATCTCAGCTCTGGAGAACAGAATACCTTTCTAGCTGCTGCTTCTGTCGCTAGCTTTATTGAATCTACTTGCAATAGACTCGTCTCACTACTAGCAAAAAATACAGGCTAGAAATATCGTAAAACTGAGTGTGTTTCATTCAATATTTGGTACCGTTTTTCTTAATCCAGAGCGGAGTTTAAATAGACGAATTCTTAGTGGTCGATCATATCGAACAGAACTTTGATGGCGTGGGTTTCAACAGCACCTGAATTGAAACCATACATGTGACCATATTTGGGTTCTAATGCTTCTCGCACACCGGCTGAAATAGAATCTTGCCAGCGTTTCACCCAGATAAAGTGGTTACCATCTGCTAGCTGGGGTTGATAAGGGGCGATGTTGAGTTGTTTACCTACTTCGGTTCTCAGATCTTCGATATACTCCAAAAGCTTTCTTACATCTTCGGGTGAACCGATGTTACCGTGACCACCGTTTACGTATTTCCAGTGACCGCGCTCTCCTTTCTTCAATAAGAATCTAAGGTCTTCTTCATAGCCATGGAAGTTTTCGGCACCAGCAAAATTGTAGAAGGGCAGTTGGTCTGGGTTAATCATGTCTGCAAAATGCATGACCTTATCGTTTTGTATCCAAATCATGGTGTTATCTGGTGTATGACCATGCCCTTTGGGCGCAATGAAGCGCACACGTTGGTCACCAAACTTAATGGTTTTGCCACGTTTGTACTGTTGCACCTTCGTTGGTAATGGAATCTTGGCTTCTATTTCACCGTTGTCGTTTCTTGTGGTGTGGTGCATGATTTTGTCGTACACCGCCTGACTAGCGTAAATTTCTAACTTTTCTGACTGGTTCTTGTCCACGTAATCCTGAATGGCCGAGGCCCCTTCAACGTGGTCCAAATGGTAATGTGAATAAACCATTGCGGTTATCGGTTTATTAGTTATTTGCTTGACCGCTTTTAATACTGTCGCAACACGGTCGGCACCCAACGGGTCAATAAGCATGACTCCGGCTTTTTTGTCTACCACAACCGTGGTGTTGTAGTAATTCACTCCCACCCAGTAAGTGTTGTTCCCAAGCTTTTGAATCGTAGCTTTTTCATTGTCGAACTGAAGTTCAAACAAATTATCTATCTTTTGCCCTGGCTGAATAGATTGAGTGATAGACGGCGAAACATATTCCGCTTTCACTTGTCCTACATCGGGGAAATAAATCTCTTGATTATGGTGATGAGCCATTGCTCCTGTGCTAATAAGAGCAAGATAAAGTGGAGCAAGTGATCTTAATGGTTTTAGTTGCATATTTTTCTCCTTATTTCGAAAGCCATGCTAAAGAAACTCAAAATAATGCTCCAATGCACGGTTGGTATAACCGTTATGCGTATACTGAATAAAACAAAAGAAGAACTTTATGGTCGAGCAACATTTAAACCTAAGAAAAATAGATCTTAACTTGCTGCCTATTTTGGAAAAACTGCTTGAGCTCAAACACGTGAGTGAAGCAGCCAAAGTACTCGGAATGAGCCAACCAGCCGTTAGTCGGACGCTTAACCGACTACGAGAGCTGTTTCACGATCCATTGTTGGTAAGAGTGGGGACGAGGTACGAACTTACCGCTAAAGCGAAAGCGCTGGAAGTGGCATTGGTTCCAGTAAACCGGCAAATCCGAGGGTTGCTCAATCAAGTGCCCTTTGAGCCAGCAAGTGCAGAAGGGGTGTTTACTATTGGGGCTTTGGATTTTGAAATCATGATGCTGATTCCAGCGTTACTAGAGAAAGTCCGGAAAGAAGCCCCGAAACTCCGAGTGGAGTCGATGCATTACAACGCCGACATCCCCATTCATGAATACTTAGAAAAGCATGCCGACTTACTGCTGTACTCCACCAACAATTGCGTCGACTATGTCTACAAGCAGAGGCTATTCAGTGACAACTACGCGGTGATCATGTGCAACAATCACCCGCTTAGCCAAGCGCCTCTGACACTTGAAAGTTACAGCCATGCCCAGCATGTGATCATTTCAACGAATGGTATTGCAGAAACGTCAATAGACAGAAAGTTGACTAGGCTGGGGCGGAGCCGAACGGTGATTAGTGCGATTCCACACTTTTCTTTAGCGCCCGATATTGTCGCCAATACCGATCTGATTATCACCTTGCCCACAAGGCTACTCGGTAAG
This sequence comes from Vibrio sp. S9_S30, assembly GCF_014694455.1. GTDB lineage: Bacteria > Pseudomonadota > Gammaproteobacteria > Enterobacterales > Vibrionaceae > Vibrio. Next base: position 180,311 of record NZ_JAAUWT010000002.1, read on the forward strand.
CTTTCACCCCACTACGACTTTCACCAGACTAGCCTACCTTTTGATATGCATGACTTTCAAGTCGACCAGTTTTGGCATTCAATTCATAAGCAAGATGCCTTACACAAGTGGATGCGAGATGCCCTAAAAACCGTGGCTGATTCCCTTTAAAAAGGCAGCAACCCCTAGGGCTATTCCTAGTGTATCAGTACTTGAGACAAGTAGGCAGGGCGCGCCAGTAGCGGTGTGTTTAGGTGAACTTACCTCCGTTTAGATCTGCCTTATGAAGATAACTTAGCATCGCTGAGTGTATTCAATAACATGAACGATTTGGTCACCTTAGGAATCCGGTCTTCATCGACGTTGGATGCTGTTTTAACGGGTGTTACCTATATTGAGGTTCTGTTAAAAGAGATCTTCGATGAAGAGTCAGCAAGTTCACCTTCACTTTTGGTTGCCGTGAAAGAAGTGCGTGAGGGCTCTTTAGAAATTATCGTCGAGCTCTTCAATAACCCTTTGGTCTACGCGGCGGCGGGTCTTAAATTTTTAAAAGACTACCCCAAATATTGCGAGAGTATAAACCTCGTGGTTTCACAGCTAAAAAGCATTTGGAAGAAGAAAGAGCCGGAACAAGAGCAATCTGACATTGTGCTGGATGTAACCTTCAAGCAAGCGCTTAATGAGAGGCGGAAAAAGTAAAATGCTCAACAAAAAGCCCGCTAACTCTATGAGCTAGCGGGCTTTCCAAACGTTTGGTGGAGCTGGCGGGAGTTGAACCCGCGTCCGAAAATCATTCATCATTGGCACTACATGCTTAGTCGATCTTTAATTTCACCATCCACCTGCGAACCGACACGCTAGTAAATGACTATCCTGAATTAGAATTCGCGCTTTTCCTCTCAGGCGGGAGAAGCCACGCTAGCTAGTTTGGGTTTGACTCTTTGTAATTCCCCGTCTTACAAGCGGAAGCTAGGGCAAAGAGGCTCTGAGCAGGGTATTAAGCTGCTAGTGCGTAGTTTTCGTCGTTTGCGACTATTTTTTTGCGGCTTTTTACGTGGCAAACCGCCCCACGGCATGCACCTCAGACTGCAGTATTCCCGTCGAATCCTAAATCAGCCCCAAAGTGTAGGTTGCATAGTACCAGAAAACCTTAGGCTGTCTAGCACCGTGCAACTCAAGTGGTCAAGATTAGCGCAAATTGCTCTTCATAACGCGAGCTTTATCGCGAGCCCAATCTTTTTCTTTTATATCAGTACGCTTATCGTGCAGTTTCTTACCCTTAGCGACCCCTACTTTTAATTTGACCCAAGAACGGGACCAATACATAGCGGTGGCAACTAAGGTCATACCTTCGCGGTTTATTCTGCCAAATAGGTTGTCGATTTCACGACGAGACATCAGCAGCTTACGCACGCGAGTAGGGTTTGCAACGGTATGAGTACAGGCTTGTTGTAGCGGGGTGATAGTCACGCCACTAATAAATGCCTCACCATCGCGGATATATACATAGCTTTCGGCGATATTGGCTTTGCCTTGACGCAGAGATTTAACTTCCCATCCCTGAAGTTCTAGACCAGCTTCGATTTCGTCGTCGATGAAATATTCGTGGCGAGCTCGTTTGTTTTGAGCAATGGTATTGCTACCTGCTTTGGGTTTTGAATTTTTCTTTGCCATAAGACCCGCATTATATACCCAAGTCCTCTAAAGATGCTAGGTGCATAGGTCATTGCAGATTGTTTTTTAAACGAAAACCTCATGAATAAAATGGGGTGGATAATGTGCTTAAATAAGTGAGTCTTTGTCGTTTATTAGCCTAGTAGCCAGTGTGTTGTATGGATCTGATTCAAGAAAACTTTCATAGGTGGATGACGTGAAGTAACATAAGAGTACGTTTCCTCCGTTTTAATGTTTTGTTTAAGTGAATCCGATATGCCGCAAGTAACCCGCAGCGCCCTCGTGCCGTATAGCGCTGAACAGATGTATAGCCTAGTCAATGATGTAGCCAGCTACCCCAGTTTTTTACCGGGTTGTTCTGGTTCTCGAATTCTTGAAAATTCTGAATCGAGCATGGTGGCATCCGTCGATGTATCGAAAGCGGGCATCAGCAAAACGTTTACGACGGCCAATCAGCTTGAAGAAGGGCGAAAAATTTTGATGCAGTTGGTGGATGGTCCATTTAAACAGCTTCAAGGTGGGTGGGAATTTACGCCGCTGGATGAAACAGCATGTAAGGTTGAGTTGAAATTAGAATTTGAATTCACCAGTAAGCTTGTTGAAATGGCGTTTGGTAAGGTTTTTAATGAGCTTACTAGTAATATGGTGAATGCTTTTACGCAGCGCGCTAAGCAGGTATACGTGTAAATGAGTAGTGTACCCAGCATGATTCACGTAGAAGTGGTTTATGCGTTGCCGCAAGAGCAGCGAGTGATAACCTTAGCAGTAGAAGCTGAGATGACGGTTCAAGAAATCATTGAGCAGTCGGGGGTGTTGGATATTTACCCCGAAATCGATTTAGCAAAAAACAAAGTCGGCATTTTTAGCCGTAATGTAAAGCTAAATGCGACGGTGCTAGACAGGGACCGTATCGAAATATACCGACCGCTTTTGGCTGATCCTAAAGAGATTCGTCGGAAAAGAGCAGAGCAAGCTAAGAAACAAGCTGAAGCTGAAAAGGCGAAATAAATCATCAGCTGAGAGCGGCACGAAATAGGCTTAATAGCGGAAATAGGTATTACGTTTGAAACAGTAAAGGCTCGCGATTGGCGAGCCTTTTTGATATTAGGTGAACTTAAATACGGTTCAGTAGACGCCTTCGAAGAAGTTTTCACTGGCGGGGAAGTCACCTTCTACTTTGACCAATCGTTCGTTGTCATCGAAACGAACAAAGAGGTTTTTCTGTATGGAGTCGTTGTGCCCTTTTGTGTGGTGATAAATGTAATACCACGTATTTGGGTAGCCATTTTCAACCAGCATTGGTGAACCTAAAACAAAACGAACTTGTTCTTTAGACATACCAAACTTGAGTCGGTCTACCGAGTTTTGCTCAATGTAATTTCCCTGATTGATGTCGATACGATAAACCAGTTTTTCTGCAACCGAGCAGCCCGTTAACATCACGAGCGCTAATGGTACTGCAACAATCCACTTTTTAAATTGCATAGGCTTTCTGTTCTTTATTACCAAGTTCAAGTTCTCGGGCGAGATGATAATCACTCTAGAGCGAGAAGTAAAAAGTTTCTCATGCCATCCATTGGCATTCTCGAATGTTTAACACCATAAATCCGCCGTGGTGAAACCTTATGACCATAGTTATAGCGATAAGTTGCACGGTTAAAAAGACAAACAGCGCAGGGGAGATCTGCGCTGTGAGGTGAATAACATTTTGAGAGTGGAATTACGTTTAGGAATGAAGGCTTCACTTAAGCTGCAAACAAGAGTTCTTTAGCATTGGCCAGCGTGCTATCTGTTATTTGGCTGCCACCCAGCAAACGTGCTAATTCGGCCACTCGTTGGTCTTGATCTAAGCAGTGCATTTGCGTTTCTGTTTTGCCGCCTTTGGTGCTTTTGGCGACAAACAATTGTTGATGACCGCATCCAGCAACTTGCGGTAAGTGAGTTACGCAAAGTACTTGTGTAGATTCTCCAAGCTTACGCAGCATTTTTCCTACTACGGCGGCAGTAGGACCACTAATGCCAACATCAACCTCATCAAAAATCAGACTTGGGGTGTCCACTTTTTGCGCGGTGATGACTTGAATGGCCAAAGAAATACGTGAAAGCTCACCACCAGAGGCTACTTTTGCGATAGGTTGCATGGGTTGACCTGGGTTGGTTGATACTAAGAAAGTGACTTGATCGATACCAAGTGGCGACGCATTATTTTCATCACGTACCACATCGATGCAGAACTTGGCTTTTTCCATGCTGAGTTCATTCATGCTTTGGGATATAAGCTTATTGAGTTCTTTGGCGTAACGTTGTCGAGATTTATTCAGTTTTTCGGCGGTGGCTAAGAACGTCAGACGTTTTTCTTTTACTTCTGCCGCCAGTGCGTCCATTTTTTCGTCGGAACAATCCAGTGCTTCAATTTGTTTGAGTAAATCTTGGTGGTGTTGATACAGCTCACTTGGCATCACGTGGTGCTTGCGTGCCATAGACATAACTTTTGAGAAACGCTCTTCAACGTAAATCATGCGAGCAGGATCCACATCGATACCATCAAGGTAATGGCGCAGCTCACTGTTTGCTTCTTCCAGCTGAATCATGGCTTCCGAAATCATATCGGGTAAGCTTGACAGTTTGGAGTCTAACTCAGCAAGCTGAAGCAACGAGTGGCTAACCGTTTGAAGAATACCTAGAGCATTCACGTCCTCACCTTCATAAATCAGCTCTATGGCTTGTTGGCAGGTGGATGCCAATTCACCGCTGTTAGCCAAGCGTTTATGTTCTTGCTCTAGTTCTGCAAATTCTTCTTCACCAATGGCGAGATCGTTGAGTTCTTTGATTTGATATTCAAGAAGCTGCTTCTGAGCGAGGTTCTCTTGGCTGTTTTGCATCAGTTGTTTGAGGTGATTGTCTGACTGGCGCCAAGTTTGGTAGTAGCTTTTGGTTTTATTCAGTAAGTTCACGTGGCCGGCGTACTGATCCAGCATAGAAAGCTGGTAGTCATTCTTCATCAACTGGTGATGGGCGTGCTGGCCGTGAATATTAATGAGGAGCTGCCCAAGCGCTTTAAGCTGCGAAGCTGGCACTGGGCTGCCGTTAATGAAGGCTCTTGAACGGCCTTCTTTCGTAATAACGCGTCTTAGAATGCATTCGCAGCCATCCATCAAATCGTTATCTTCTAGCCAACGCGTTGCGTTGATATTGTTGTCCAGTAAGAACGAGGCAGAGATGTCTGTTTTTTCTTCGCCTTGACGAACAGAGCTTGCTTCGGCGCGATCCCCCAAACATAAGCCCAGAGCATCAATAGCAATGGATTTACCTGCACCTGTCTCGCCGGTTATGGTTGTCATGCCTTTGGCAAGTTCTAGCTGTAAAGACTTCACAATCGCAAAATTATTAACACTTAGATGAGCCAGCATTTTTATTTACCTGTATAACTGAACAATACTGTATGTAAAATCAGTATATACTGTTTCTTTATACAGTAAAGTTGGGCAGGTGATTTTTTTTGTTAAGTCGATTTTTTTGTGAGCGTTATCTAAGTCTATTAGAACAGTTTGCTAGACCACCCCAGTTTATTTCTTAGCACGTGGTAGTAACTGTAGTCTTCTGGGTGAATCAGTTTGAGGACATTCGGGCTTTGATAAATATGGACTTCATCCCCGGGGGAGACGGGCAATGAAATTTGTCCATCACAACTTATCTCTTGGGTGCCACGATTATCCGGTGAAACAAGCAATTTGATGCGACGATCGCCATCGACTACTAATGGGCGGCTAGAAAGCGTGTGCGGGAACATGGGCACTAAGGAAATGGCGTTCAAGCTTGGTGACAAAATAGGCCCGCCACCAGAAAGCGAATACGCAGTAGAGCCTGTTGGGGTGGACACGATCAATCCGTCTGATCGTTGCGAGAAAGCAAATCGATCGTTAATGTACACTTCGAACTCAATCATGTGTGCGATCTGCCCTGGGTGCAGTACCGCTTCGTTAAGGGCGGCATTATGGCTTTTTACTTGTCCGTGCCTGTGCACTTCCGCTTCCAGTAGGAATCGGTTTTCCTCTAAGTATTCGCCGATAAGCACTTTCGAGAGGGCTTTTTCAAACTCCTCTGGATTGAGATCGGTGAGAAACCCAAGGTTGCCACGGTTAACGCCAATAACGGAAATGTCGAACCGAGACAAGACTCTGGCTGCACCAAGCATATTGCCATCGCCACCAACAACAATGGCGAGATCCGCTTTTTTGCCTATGTCCACTAAACTGGTGAAATGCGATCGGTCTATGTCGATCAGGATATCTTGTAACCGATCATCAATGACGACGGAATAGCCTTCTTTAATGAGCCAATGGTACAACTCTTTGTGAGTTTGAATGGCTTTGCTGTCGCGGGGTTTGCCTATAATTGCGATCACTTCAAAAGGCTTTGGCATAGAGAAAATCCGTTGTCTGAGGTTATTGTGCTTGAAACGCAAATCTTCATCCCCATAATAAAGGCAAGTTGAAGAACTATGCGAGGTTTTTTGTCTCAAAATTGTGAGCATATTATCGCATAAGTAGTTGAATTCTGAATTCTGGAGATATCATGAGCAACGAAGAAAACAAGATTAACGAAGAAGAGCTAAAGCAACAGGAAACGGCAGAAGAAGTTGATGCGGTAGGTTCTGACGCGGATATCGATTGGAACGAAGAATCGGTTCAAGATGAAACTGAAGCAAAAATCGCTCAACTTGAAGCAGCTTTGCTTTCAAGTGAAGCTAAAGTGAAAGAGCAGCAAGAATCGGTACTTCGTGCAAAAGCGGACGTTGAAAATATGCGTCGTCGCAGTGAACAGGAAATCGATAAAGCTCGTAAGTATGCGCTAAACAAATTTTCTGAAGAATTGCTTCCAGTTATCGATAACTTGGAGCGTGCTATTCAGGCAGCCGATGCAGAAAATGAAGTGATTAAGCCATTCCTTGAAGGGGTCGAACTCACACACAAAACGTTTGTGGATGTGGTATCTAAGTTTGGTCTTAAAGAGATCAACCCTGAAGGTGAGGCGTTCAACCCTGAATACCATCAGGCTATGTCGATTCAGGAAAGTCCAGACCACGAATCGAACAGCGTGATGCTGGTGATGCAGAAAGGTTATGAGTTAAATGGTCGAGTCATTCGCCCTGCTATGGTGATGGTGGCGAAGTAATTCGCAGTTATTACAGTAGAAACCCGTTCAGAAGAAGCCCACCTATTTTAGGTGGGCTTTTTTGTTACCAACACATCGCAGGGGTATTGGTCCCATATGCTTTGATTGTGAGTGTGCCACAGGAATCACTGTTTTGACCTTTATCGGGTTTTGGGGTCGCGGTGATGGTGTAAACCGACGCTGATGTGATCGCAAAGGCATACCTATCCGCTGAGGTATCGCAAATGGTGCAAGTCGAGCCAGAGACTAGGTTGCTCCAAGAATAACCATTGTTGTACGTCTGCTCCATGGTCAGTTGGATACGAATCATATCCGCCATGGCTTGCTTGCGATGCCCTTTGTACACGTAGTCGTTTAACGAGGGGTAAACCACCGCGGCGAATATGGCAATGATAGATACCGCAATCAGAACTTCGAGCAAGGTCATTCCTTTTGATGTGATCTTGCGTTTATTGCAGCTATTTTTTCGAATCATTTCCATATCTTCCTTCATTTTCGCAGCGCTATTCTTCGTTGGTGCTAGCATCTCCGCAAGTGAATTTAGATGCATAAATGAAGTTTCAGAGGAATTTGGAAGATGGCTCGCGGCTTTACACTCATTGAGCTTTTGATCACTCTGGCTCTGCTGTCTATTTTGCTTGGTGCCTTTGCCCCAAGCTATAAATCACTGACCGATGGCAACCGAATTACCCGCTTATCCAATGAACTTCAAGCTTTCTTGATTGAAGCGCGATCAGAAGCGGTGATGAGAAACCAAGACCTCTGGGTTCATGTGACCGTTTCCGGTGCGTCCAAAAATGGTGATTGGACCATTGATTTACGTGAAACGAACGCGGTATCTGGTGCTCTCGTTCAGTCGATATCGGGCGCTCCATTCAAGACGATTCACCTTAATAGTAACCATGCTTCACCGTTTAAAGTGGAAGGGGTGAACGGGCGAATCCAAGGTGGCAGCTTTAAGTTTAGTTACAAGGAAGATATGTCGGATGGCGGTTCGGTCATCACTCATTTTACTAATGGTCGAGTGAGAGTGTGTGGCAGTAGAGGGAATACTCATGGCTTCAAAGAATGTTAGCCCATCGCGCCAGTTGGGGACGTCATTGGTTGAGTTACTGATTGCCTCGGCGCTGAGCATGTTGGCGATCATGTCTATTGGTTCGGTTTATTTGACAGCACAAAAGTCGGCAACGCAACGTTCTCTCGACCTTCTGGTTTTGCAAAGTATGTCGGATACCCTTAAGTACATAAAAGAAGATGCGCTTAGAGCAGGGTACAACGGCAGTGAAAAGATTGCTGCTATTGTGTCTGGTGCGAACGACGTGTTGATAACAACGCCTAATTCTTTGGGGTATGTGTATCTGAATAAAAGCGATAAGTACGAGCATGTCTTTTTTAAGCACGAAGATAACAATATTAAGATTTGTACGACTCGCTCCGCCGCAATTGGTGCTCAAGCATCTTGCAATCGATATTTCAAAATGTTGGACGAAAATCAGGTAAAAATCACGGATTTTACGGTGACGTCGACCCCCCTTGGCTCATCAGTCAGTTCGGCATTTATCACCCTTTCTATGACCGGATCTCTTAAGAATTCGACGGATTCCATCACGCTCAATACGTCGTTCAAACAAAGGAACTGGAAATGATCCGACGTTCTGAAGGCTATATTACGCTGACGATCACGAGTTTTATCTTGTTAGCCGCGCTAATTTTGGTGATGGGGTCATATAAACAGGTTTTCTTCCAAATCAAACGTGCACAAAATGAAGTGAAAAGTCGGCAAGAACATTGGGTAGCGGAAGGGGGGCTGGAGTGCGGCTTTGCGAGCATGAACATCAGAAAACTTAGCTCTATCCCAAATAACCTGATGGTCGATTGCAATGACCTATCATTAAGCTCTTTGATGAAAGACGCGAGCAATGAATCTATATTGGTCGCAACATCAGGAAAGACAGTCGTAAAAAAAGAGATTGCGTTTTTCTCGTCTAAATCACAGGGTGCAATTCGTAGTACTTCGAACTTGATTTTTCGTGGAGACTACAAATTCACCGCCGATCCCGGGACAAAGAAATCCGCTGACAAATGGAACTGTAAAATCATCCAGTTTCAAGGAACACTCGGGCTCGTTGCTCCATATGAAAACTCTGCGTTAAAAAATAATGGCTTTGATGATTCCAATAAACCTTACTCCACATTTCCGTCTGGTCAAACATGTGCAGCGACTCACTTAACCACCAATTTCACCAAAGCAAAAGGAGATGGTATTGAACGTTGGGAATTAGGTGCTACTAAGCAAGATATTGAATATAAAGAAAATGTAGGGGACCTGTTTGAGGATGTATTTGGTGTTTCTCGGAAAAACTGGAAGCAGATAAAAAATGACCCGCTGTTTCACAAAACATCCAGTACCTCTGAAAAGTGTGGAACAACGATTGTCAATGGAATCAATGATGGGAAATCACTTATCTGGATTACGGGTTCGTGCGAGCTATCGTCAACAGATTTTTTATCTATAGACAGTGCATTTAGCAGTGCGACCAAAGTAAAGAGTGCCGTAATAGTGATAGAGAATGGGATTTTCTCTACGCGTGCAGCATACACTTTTCCAGGGATGTTTTATCACTTAAATACCCACTATAAACCCACCGTAGAAGAATGGAATACAACAGAATCCCACAAAAACTCCCCTATAAACAGTGGGCTTGCATCCGGAAGTGATTCTATTTCTTTAGACAAAATCATTTATTATCAAACTGGTGCGTTTGTTCCTTCAGGAGGCTATGTTATGGATGCCCCTGGGTTCACAGCCATGTTTAACAGCAGTATGGATTTTATGTATAACAGAGATAACTTATCAACGCCTCTCTCTCAAATCCGTAAGCTAAGATGGGCGAAAGGATCTTGGAATGACTTCTAATAAATCCCAAGGTTTTAGTTTGATTGAGGTGATGATCGCCTTTCTGATTTTCGGTGTTGGCGTCCTTGGGCTTGTGAAATTACAAACCTTTATGGAGCACAAGTCTGAACATGCGATACGCAGTTTAGAAGCGTTGTATTTAGCAGAGTCGAAATTGGAATTCTTCCGCCAGCGATCGGTGAGCGGTGCCCATGGCACCCTTATTTTTAGTCGTATCCAGTCGGGAACGGAAGTAAAAAGTGGCGGCTACACGCTAACGTGGACGGTAACACAACCGACAGGTTCCCTTTCTTCTGCGCTGAAAATCATCACGGTTGAAGGGGAATGGAAAGATCGAATGAATACCTCTCAAAAAGTGTCACTTAAAACGATGCTGTCCAGCTACAACGAGTTTGATTAGAACCCTTCGCCCCTAGTGCAAAAATTCACCAAGTAAATGTTCGAAACTCAAACATCACCGCACTACAAAAGAGTTAACGTTCCTGTAGCGCTTTTATTTTGTGCCAGTTACAAGGTTGGTTGTGGTTTGTTGTTTATTTGTAAATAAACTGAAAATAATTGTCTGAGATTATGAAATTGTTTGGTTTTTTGTGCTTTTATAATGCAGTTCTAATAGAATACTTTATCGAGAAGTGAGTGATATAGAACGAAATAAATAGCTCGTTGAAAACAACATCTGATATATGGAGTTACCCATGAGTAACCAAGCTGTTAAGCAGGTTCAACCATCCCAACCGTCGGGAATGGACCGATTTTTGAATTTTATCGAACGCGCTGGTAACAAGATCCCTGATCCAGCAATCTTGTTTTTTTGGGCGCTAGTGATTGTTTGGGTGTCATCGGCATTACTTTCTAATGTTTCCTTTGATCTGATGAACCCTCGCACTGGCGAAGCACTGGAAATCAGCAACCTACTCACCGGTGAAGCGCTTGCGAGTTTCCTTGCGAATATGGTGACAACGTTCACGAGTTTTGCCCCTCTGGGTATTGTGTTAGTGGCGATGCTGGGAGTAGGTGTTGCGGACTCTTCGGGCTTCATTACCACTGGCTTAAAGAAGATGCTGAATTTCACGCCAGCGAAGCTATTAACACCGATGCTTATTTTGGTTGCGATTGTGTCTCACACCGCTGCCGATGCAGGCTACGTACTTGTGATTCCACTGGGCGGTATTATTTTCCATGCAGCGGGACGTCATCCTCTCGCAGGTATCGCTGCGGCATTTGCAGGTGTGTCTGGCGGCTTTTCTGCGAACTTTATTCCGTCGGGTATCGATCCTTTGCTGGCTGGCTTTACCCAAACGGCAGCACAAGTCTTGGATGAAAGCTACGTGGTGAATCCGTTAGCGAATATCTTCTTTACTGGGTTCTCGTCTGTCATCATTGTTGCGATTGGTTGGTATGTTACCGAGAAAATCATTGAGCCTCGTTTAGCCAATACTCCTGTTGATGAAGATGCGGAAGAAGCACCCGATTTGGGGTCGTTTTCTGCAACAGAATCGAAAGCCTTCCGTTATGCTGGTTGGGCGATGTTGGCGGGGATTGCTTTGTTGGTTCTTGCCCTTATTCCGGAAAACTCAGCATTGCGCTCACCTGAAGGTGAATTAACCGCATTCTCTGCGCCTGTAATGAAATCGATCGTGCCGTTGATTTTCATCCTATTTATTATCCCCGGCATTGTTTATGGTCGTGTGGCTGGTACGTTCAAAAGCAGTAACGACGTGATTAAAGCCATGTCCGATACCATGGCGACGATGGGCGCTTACATTGTGATGTCGTTTTTCTGCGCGCAGTTCTTGGCGGCATTTGGTCAGTCCAATATTGGTACCATGCTTGCGCTTTACGGTGCTGAAGGGTTAAAGGCGCTTGAATTACCAGGGCAAGCCACCATCGTCGGTATGATTCTCCTAACCGCATTTGTCAACTTGCTGGTGGGGTCGGCATCCGCTAAGTGGGCGTTAATTGGTCCTATTTTGGTGCCAATGCTGATGGCGGTGGGGATTTCTCCTGAGTTATCTCAGGCGGCGTATCGTGTGGGGGACTCCGTCTCCAACATTATTTCACCGCTTATGGTGTTCTTCCCACTTGTGGTGGTTTACTGCCAGCGTTACGTGAAATCAACGGGTATTGGTACGTTGGCTTCTCTAATGATGCCGTTCTCCATCGCGATGCTGATCGGGTGGACAATCTTCTTACTAGCCTATTGGGCATTAGGGATACCTCTTGGTATTCAAGCGCCTTACACGTATACGATGTAATTTTTAGCGTCGTAAACATTGGAAACCCAGCTTATTGCTGGGTTTTCTTTTTATAAACGCTTTGGATGAACACTATTTAAGGTAGCGAGCGTGAAATGCTATGTGTTCTTCGATGAAGCTTTGTATGAAGAAGTAGCTGTGGTCATAGCCATCTTGCATTCTAAAAACGATATTGTCGTGCCGCTTGGCGATGCCTTGAAACGCATCCGGTTTTAGCTGTTCTTCAAGGAAGGAATCCGCACTCCCTTGATCTATCAGAATCGGCGGTACGTTTTCTGCTGTGCTCAGCAATTCGCAGCTGTCGTAGCGCGACCAGTTGGCTTTATCGTCTCCTAAGTATAGGGTGAATGCTTTGATGCCCCAGGGGCAATTCATAGGGTTGGTAATTGGGCTGAACGCAGAAATGGATCGGTAAGAGCCACCATTCTTTAACCCAATGCTGAGTGCGCCGTGTCCACCCATGCTGTGCCCTGCAATGGACTTTCTTGTGTTGACCTGGAAATTGGCTTCAATTAATGCAGGAAGCTCTTTCACCACATAATCGTACATATGGTAGTGCGAACACCAAGGCTCTTGCGTCGCATTAAGGTAAAACCCCGCACCCAACCCAAAGTCGTAAGCCTCTTCAGGGTCGTCTGGTACGCCTTCGCCTCTAGGGCTGGTGTCTGGCGCGACAATGGCAATGCCAAGTTCTGCCGCTTGCCGAAATGCGGCGGCTTTTTGCATGAAGTTTTCGTCGGTGCACGTCAACCCAGATAACCAGTACAGGACTGGTACTGGCTCAGATTGGGCTTGTGGAGGTAAAAAAATGGCGAATCGCATTTCACAATGGACAGTGTCGGACTGATGGGTAAATTGTTTGTGCCAGCCGCCATGGACTTTTACGGCGCTGATTTCAGTAATAGCCATGTATGGAGGTTCCCAATGAGAAACAGAGCGGCATACCGCTCTGCTAGGTTAAAGAATAATTACTTATCGAAATGAACGACAGAGCGGATACTTTCACCTTTATGCATGAGATCAAAGGCGTTGTTGATGTCATCCAGCCCCATTGTGTGGGTGATGAATTCTTGCAAGCCAAATTCACCAGCCATGTATCGCTCTACAATGCCCGGTAATTCCGAGCGACCTTTCACACCACCAAATGCACTGCCACGCCATACACGCCCTGTCACTAATTGGAATGGGCGAGTAGCGATCTCTTGGCCTGCGCCAGCAACACCAATGATGACGGATTCTCCCCAACCTTTATGGCAACACTCAAGTGCAGAGCGCATAACGTTGACGTTGCCAATGCATTCGAATGAAAAATCGACGCCACCATCAGTCATTTCGACAATGACTTCTTGAATCGGTTTGTCGTGGTGCTGAGGGTTAATGCAATCTGTTGCACCCAGTTTCTTGGCGAGGTCAAATTTACTTTCATTGATATCTATACCAATGATGCGGCTTGCGCCAGCCATGGTGGCACCAATGATGGCGGATAGACCAATGCCACCCAGCCCGAAGATCGCAACCGTATCGCCTTTTTGCACTTTTGCGGTGTTGAGCACGGCCCCCATACCTGTGGTGACGCCACAGCCCAGTAAACAGACTTCTTCGAGCGGGGCGTCAGCATTCACTTTTGCTAGAGAAATTTCAGGCAACACGGTGTATTCCGAAAATGTCGAACACCCCATGTAATGGAATATAGGCTCACCGTCTTTATAAAAACGGGTCGTGCCATCAGGCATCAAACCTTTCCCTTGAGTTTCTCGAACCGCTTGGCACAAGTTTGTTTTTCCCGACGTACAGAACTTACATTCGCCACACTCTGCGGTATAAAGAGGGATGACGTGGTCACCCACTTCAACGCTGGTGACGCCTTCCCCAACCATTTCAACAATCCCACCGCCTTCGTGACCCAAAATAGAGGGGAAGATGCCTTCGGGATCGTCGCCTGACAAAGTAAATGCGTCGGTGTGGCAAACACCAGTCGCAACAATTTTCACCAGAACTTCGCCCGCTTTTGGCAGCATGACATCAACTTCTTCAATAGACAGTGGTTGATTTGGTCCCCACGCGACGGCTGCGCGCGATTTAATAAATTGTTCAGACATGTTTGTACCCTTAAGTAATCACGATGGTCGCCAATAGGTTGACGTGAGAATATCTCTAACTCAGAGAACATCCTAGCTTATAGAGTGTGTTGGCGAGGTATGGTCTGGATCTTAATTGATTTATTTGAATTGATAATCTGGGTAAAATGAAAATTACTATTACATATTTGTAATAATCAAATTTTGTATTGAGGCACTCAAAATGGACCAATGGGAAGGGGTCACAGAGTTTGTCGCTGTGGCGGAGCAAGAAAGCTTTACACTTTCAGCTCAAAAATTATCAACATCAGTCGCACAAGTGAGCCGAAAAATTGCGCGTTTAGAAAAGCGTTTGGCCATAAAGCTTCTCTTAAGAACCACGCGTAGAGTTACGTTGACCGATGCCGGAAAAGTGTATTATCAACATTGTCGTCATTTGGTGGATGGGCTTGAGTTTGCAGAAGAAGCCGTGACCGAACTTCAAACCACCCTTAAAGGGAAAATCAAACTAACGGCTCCGGTAACGTATGGGGAGCAGATGCTAGCCCCTTTGTTGAATGAATTTTTGGTCGAATACCCCGAAGTTGAATTGGACTTCCACCTTTCTAACCAGAAGTTGGACATGTTGGAGCACGGTTTTGATTTGGCTATTCGCCTTGGGCATTTAGGCGACTCTACCTACATAGCCAAGCGGTTAGGCGTTCGCCAAATGCACGTATGCGCCAGCCCAGCTTACCTAGAGCAATTTGGTGAACCTCGATCTTTAATTGAGCTTTCCCAGCATCAATGCTTAATCGGAAACCACCCCTACTGGCGATTTATTGAAAATGGTCATAAAAGGCAGCTATCGGTTGAAGGGCGAATGAAGTGCGACAGCGGGCGCGTATTGATCGATTCGGCGCTCAAAGGGATCGGCATCGTTCAATTGCCCGATTACTACGTTCACCCCTATATGGCAACCGGAGAACTGGTGGAATTGCTTACCGATTTTCGTGATACCAAAGAGGGGATTTGGGCGCTGTACCCTAATAATCGATATTTATCTTCTAAAGTGCGTTTACTCATCGACTTTTTGACCGACCGTTTGTCTGCGTATTAAAAGCGTATCGTTAAGTGTTGTTTAAACTCGCTTGCGGGCATCCGAGCTTATATAATCCGCGCTTGTGCCCCACATATCATTCGAATTGCAACATTAATGAGCCTAGAGAGAAAACGTGTCTTTTAGTGAACAAGATGAACAATTTATGCGACGAGCTATCGAGCTCGCTCAGCAAGCTGAACGGGAAGGTGAAGTCCCTGTTGGTGCTGTATTGGTAAAAGATGGCGATGTGATTGCCGAAGGCTGGAATCGTTCGATAGGGCAACATGACGCAACGGCACATGCGGAAGTGCAAGTACTGCGTAAAGCGGGTAACGAATTGGGAAACTACCGACTGCTCGATACTACTTTGTACGTCACGTTAGAGCCTTGCCCTATGTGCGCAGGGGCACTGCTCCATAGCCGAGTGAAAAGAGTTGTATACGGTGCGCCAGATTTGAAAGCGGGCGCAGCTGGCACAGTACTAAACTTGTTTGAAAGCCAAGCGTCGTATCACTATGCGACAATAGAGTCAGGGTTACTTGAGCAAGAGTGTAGAGAGCAGCTACAGAGTTTTTTTAAACGTCGACGGAAAGAAAAGAAAGCGTTAAAAGAAGGGAAATCTGATGGCAAACATCAAGGGTGATGTTTGCCGTTTAGAAACAACTGTATCTTCAATATCAAGGCTCTAAGCAAAGAGCAAAAGCCTTGCTACGCCAAATAACTTTTTTCTTGTTATTAGCAAGCATGCGCTTACGACGATTGGAAGAAACAGCTTTTTGTAGCAGTCGCTTAGACGACTTTCTTTTGGAGAACATATCTTCTCTCCTCTACCAAGCTAACAATAACGGCGCTGTTATTTTTTTCTGGCACCGCCCAATACTCCTTTCACCAATACTAGCTTTCTTTTTACTAGCGATGCTTTTGGCTAAAAATGATATCTTTGCTAAAAGCGACATCTTTAGTGAACAGAGAGTTTTCGTTTATAGCGAAACCGAGTTTTCTTTATATGACGAAACTAAGTTTTCTCTTACTACGAAACCAAATTATAAGACTCGATTGTGACGAGTTGATGACATGACAGCAATGAATGTCATCATTGTTTAATGTAAGGGCGATTGCTCGGTTTTTCAAGTCGTGTGATATTTTACAAAAAAGCCTGAATAGAAAAAGGGTTAAGGCGCTTAATCGTTGAGGAAAGAAGTATTGCTTCTAAGAATACATTCGACCCTGAGAAAGTCAAAATGGGGCTCTAGAGTGACCAGAGCCCTGTGGCATTCAAGAAAGTGAATTGCTTTCAGGCATTATTTCTTCGCTTCTTCTGGTTTTTCGCTCTCTTTTTCTTCTGACGGTTTGCTTTGTTGCTCGTTCGAATCCGCACCTAATGTTGCTTCTGATCCTGAAACCGAGGGTTGAGCGGAAGAGAGTGGGACATCAATGACTTGAAGATCATTAATGTTGATCTCTTCACTTGCAATGCGCCGTTTATCGATGTGACCAATGATCGATTGGTAATAGCGACGAATGTTTTCTACGTAGTTCCTAGCCTCGTCGCCCCGCGCATAGCCGTAACGTGTTTTACTATAGAATTCCTTTTTACGTAGCAGTGGTAGACGATCTTTCACATCCGCCCAAGAGTCTGGATCGCCACCTTGGCGCTTGGTTAAACGGCGCGCATCCATCATATGACCGTAGCCTATATTGTAGGAAGCCAGAGCAAACCAAATTTTTTCATGTTCCGAAATGGAATCTGGAACTCGACCCACAATGCGCCTTAAGTATTCGACGCCACCACGCACGGATTGATCGGGATCGAGTCGGTTTTTTACCCCAACACTTTTGGCCGTGGGTAGGGTCAACATCATCATACCCCGAACCCCCGTTGGTGATTTTGCCAATGGATTCCAGTGGGATTCCTGGTAGGCCAAAGCGGCGATCAAGCGCCAGTCGAACTCGTTTGAGTGCTTTTTAAACAATGCTTCCCATTTTGGTAGTTTACTATCCAATGCTCGAATAAAGGCTCGGGTATCGACAAAGTCAAAACTTTCTACGTGTCCCAAATACTTCTCTTCTAATCGGGCTAAGTCTCCAGACTGCTTAAGTAATCCAAAAAATTCAATCAGAAGTGCATACAGGCTTTCATCATCGCTGCGCCGCATGTACCAAGAAATGGGTTGATCTTCCGTTAGCTCAAACGCCAGTGCCAAAGAAGGGTAGAGACGTTGAGAAAGTGATAACTCGACAGAATCTGCCATTGTCAGTGCCAGCTCACCGTTATAGACCTTTTGAAGCAGGTCGTTTACATCCGCATTGCTTTCATCTCGGTAAATCAAGCCGGGCTTTTCTTTTTGCAGCGCTTTTAATGTGCGTTCAAAGTGAGAATCTTTCACCACCACAATTGGGATTTGCTTCTCAATCAATTGATCAACGTTACGTGGTCGCCAGGAACCCTTTTTGTACACCACTTGCTGAGACACGTAGTAGTATGCCGGCCCCGCTCTAAACAACTTCAACCTTTCTGGGGTTTGGCTGAGACCTGCGGCAATCATATCAATCTCGCCACGTTCTAATGCGGGGAATAACTCCGCTAAACGATAAGCGGGTTTCATTTCCAATTTGACACCCAGTTCGTCAGCAAATCGCTTTGCCAGCTCAAAATCGAGCCCAGTTGGACCATCGGGACCAATATAGTAAGAGAGCTGATTATTCAGTGTGCCGACTCTTAGCGTACCCCTTTCTCTGATCTGCTCGAGTTCACTTTTTGGGTTAGACTCTATCTGGCAGCCAGATAACACAACGCTTATCAAATAGATAAAAGCGAATCTTCTGAGCCAAACGAATGGGGAAATAATACTCAAAACAGTTTACTCATACCGGAATTCAGCTCTCTTTATATCAAAGCAGGCCACTAGGGCAAAGCGGCAATAAAAAAAAGAGTAAAAAAGCACGAGATGGTAAGAGAAGAAAAGCAACAAACCTTGGCTCCAAATGACCTCAAAACATTAGGTTTCTAGCACGTAGCTTCGCTTTTTGGCGATGCAATGAATTGATGTGTTAAAAAAAGCGCAAACGGTTGCTATTTGTGGTTACGTCACAGATTTTTTCCTCTATAATACGCCCGCAAATGCGAGGTGAAATTGGTATAGGTTTCAGGGTGGCTTGTAACTCTTTGAATTTATTGCAATATCACCTTAACTAACTGCATAAGAGACCTAAGCACATGAGAATTTTGCGTGGCTCCCCAGCTCTTTCTGAGTTTCGTGTTAACAAATTACTTGAACTTTGTCGTGAACAAAGCCTGCCAGTAACAGGTATTTACGCTGAGTTTATGCACTTTGCTGACCTAACAGCAGATCTAGATGCGTCTGAATTAGGCAAACTAGAAAAATTGCTGACTTACGGTCCGACGATCGAAGAGCACGAGCCTGAAGGTCTTCTACTTCTCGCGACTCCACGTCCGGGTACTATCTCTCCGTGGTCTTCCAAATCCACCGATATTGCTATTAATTGTGGTCTAGACAAAGTGAAGCGTCTGGAGCGTGGTACAGCTTATTATATCGAAACCTCGGAAACACTTTCTGAAGAGCAAACTCAAGCCGTTAAAGCCTTGATTCACGATCGTATGATGGAATCGGTGTTCACAGATCTTGATGCGGCATCTGCATTGTTTACTGTTGCTGAGCCTGCACCTGTTGCTGACGTTGACATCTTAGCGGGCGGTCGTGCTGCACTTGAGGAGGCAAACGTTTCACTGGGTCTTGCACTGGCTGAGGACGAAATTGACTACTTGGTCGAAAACTTCACTAAGCTTGGTCGTAACCCGAACGACATTGAATTGATGATGTTTGCACAAGCGAACTCTGAGCACTGTCGTCACAAGATCTTTAATGCAGATTGGACGATTGATGGTGTTGCTCAAGAAAAATCTCTGTTTAAGATGATCAAAAACACATTTGAAACGACGCCTGACCATGTTTTGTCTGCTTATAAAGATAATGCAGCGGTCATGACGGGGTCTAAAGTCGGTCGTTTCTTCCCAGATCCAGAGTCTCGCCAATACAACTACCATCATGAAGATACCCATATTTTGATGAAGGTGGAAACACACAACCACCCAACGGCGATTTCTCCGTGGCCAGGTGCTTCTACTGGTTCTGGTGGTGAAATCCGTGATGAAGGCGCAACGGGTATCGGTGGCAAGCCGAAAGCGGGTTTGGTGGGTTTTACAACATCGAATCTTCGTATTCCGGGTTACGAGCAACCTTGGGAAACCGATTTTGGTAAGCCAGGTCGTATCGTTACCGCACTCGACATTATGCTAGAAGGTCCACTCGGTGGTGCAGCGTTCAACAACGAATTTGGTCGTCCTAACTTACTAGGTTACTTCCGTACCTACGAAGAAAAAGTCACGTCTCATGCTGGTGAAGAAATACGCGGTTACCACAAGCCAATCATGATTGCCGGTGGTATGGGTAACATTCGTGATGAGCACGTTCAGAAGAAAGAGATCCCTGTCGGAGCGAAGCTTATCGTACTGGGTGGTCCTGCTATGAACATTGGTCTTGGCGGTGGTGCGGCTTCTTCTATGGCTTCTGGTCAATCGGCTGAAGACCTAGATTTCGCTTCGGTACAGCGCGAAAACCCAGAAATGGAGCGTCGCTGTCAGGAAGTGATCGATCGTTGTTGGCAACTGGGTAACGACAACCCAATCGCATTTATCCATGATGTGGGCGCAGGCGGTATTTCCAATGCGCTTCCTGAGCTTTGTGATGATGGTGAGCGTGGGGGTAAATTCCAGTTACGTGATGTGCCAAATGACGAATTGAGCATGAGCCCACTTGAAATTTGGTGTAATGAATCTCAAGAGCGTTATGTTATGGCGGTTGCGCCGGAAAATATGGCGACATTCGAAGCGATTTGTAAGCGTGAGCGCGCGCCTTACGCAATCGTGGGTGTGGCAACAGAGGAGCGCCATCTAACACTGGAAGATTCTCACTTCGACAACACACCAATCGATATGCCAATGGATATTCTGCTTGGCAAAACACCTAAAATGCATCGTGAAGCGCAAACGTTGAAAGTAGAAAGTCCAGCAATTTGCCGTGAAGGCATTGAGCTAAACGAAGCAGTCGATCGGGTTCTTCGTCTACCTACTGTGGCAGAAAAAACATTCCTTATCACCATTGGTGACCGTTCAGTAACGGGCTTGGTTGCTCGTGACCAAATGGTAGGACCTTGGCAGGTGCCAGTGGCAAACTGTGCCGTTACTGCGGCGAGCTACGACTCTTACCATGGTGAAGCCATGTCGATGGGGGAGCGTACGCCAGTTGCACTTCTGGATTTTGGTGCATCGGCGCGTTTGGCGGTAGGCGAGTCTTTAACCAATATTGCAGCGACCGACATTGGTGACATTAAACGTATCAAACTTTCGGCGAACTGGATGTCTCCAGCGGGTCACCCAGGGGAAGATGCTGGTTTGTATGAAGCCGTGAAAGCCGTGGGTGAGGAACTTTGTCCGGCATTGGGTCTAACCATTCCTGTTGGTAAAGACTCCATGTCGATGAAAACCAAGTGGAATGACAATGGTGAAGACAAAGAAGTGACTTCACCCCTGTCACTGGTTATTACGGCATTTGGTCGTGTGGAAGACGTTCGTAAGACGGTGACTCCTCAACTACGTACTGACAAAGGTGAATCTTCACTGGTACTTGTTGACCTTGGCAACGGTAAGAACCGTTTAGGTGCTACGGCATTGGCGCAGGTTTACAAGCAATTGGGCGACAAGCCCGCGGACGTAGACAACGCAGAGCAATTGAAAGGCTTCTTTGATGCGATGCAAAACCTTGTCCGTGAAGACAAGCTGGTGGCGTATCATGATAAAGGCGACGGTGGTTTGTTTGTCACTCTAGCGGAAATGGCGTTTGCGGGCCACTGTGGTGTACGCGCTAACATCGCAGATCTAGGTGATGATACCCTCGCTGTACTATTCAACGAAGAGTTAGGCGCTGTAATTCAGGTCAAAAACGACGACTTGGATACGGTATTGTCTACCCTGGCAGCCAATGGTTTAGAAACATGTTCTCACGTTATTGGTCGCGTAGAGGATTCCGATCACTTTATTATCGCTTCCGGTGATGCGGTTGTGCTTGAGCGTTCACGCATAGAACTTCGTACTATTTGGGCTGAAACCACTCACAAGATGCAAGGGCTACGTGATAACCCTGCATGTGCCGATCAAGAGTTTGCAGCGAAGAAAGACAACTCTGATCCAGGTCTGAACGTTAAATTAAGTTACGACGTGAACGAAGACATTGCAGCACCGTACATTGCTGCTTCTATGGTAAACAAAGGGGCTAAGCCTAAGATGGCTATCTTGCGCGAGCAAGGTGTGAACTCGCATGTTGAAATGGCAGCCGCTTTTGATCGCGCTGGTTTTGAAGCAACCGATATCCACATGAGCGATATTCTAACAGGGCAAGTCGTCTTAGAAGAATACAACGGCTTAGTGGCTTGTGGTGGTTTCTCTTACGGTGATGTGCTGGGTGCTGGGGAAGGCTGGGCTAAGTCAATCTTGTTTAATGAAGAGGCTCGCAGTCAATTTGAAGGTTTCTTTAAGCGGGAAGATACGTTCTCTTTAGGTGTGTGTAATGGATGTCAGATGCTTTCAAACTTAAAAGAACTGATTCCAGGTGCCGATTTGTGGCCTCGATTTGTTCGTAACGAATCGGAGCGTTTTGAAGCGCGTTTCAGTTTGGTGGAAGTTCAGAAGTCTGACTCTGTCTTCTTCGATGGCATGGAAGGTTCCCGTATGCCAATTGCGGTTTCTCACGGTGAAGGTCGTGTTGAAGTTCGTGACAATGAGCATCTGAATGCCATTGAAAATTCAGGCACGATAGCGTTGCGTTACGTTGACAACAACGGTAACCCAACGCAACAGTATCCGAACAACCCGAACGGTTCGCCAAATGCAATTACGGGTCTGACGACATCGGATGGTCGTGTAACGATCATGATGCCTCATCCAGAGCGTGTATTCCGTACCGTGGCTAACTCTTGGTCGCCAGAAGGTTGGGGTGAGAATGGGGCTTGGATGCGGATGTTCCAAAATGCACGTAAGAATGTCGGTTAATTGAGTTTTCGCTAGCAACTGATTCTCAGTTTTCCGAAACCGCCAGAGTGAACGCTCTGGCGGTTTTTTTCGAAATATTGGTGCTGAAAATGTAGAGCAATTTATGTCACTTTATGCTCTAATACCGCGCTTGCCAAGGGATGGCTATATCCCTTTACAAATCCCTTAGGAATATAGAAATGTCGAAAAACAGAAAATTTGCTATCCGTGTGTCTGAGAAGCGCAATAGTTGGACAGCAGAGATCACTCGCCAAGTAACATCGCGTCGTACGGTTGTATCGAAGCGCGAAACCGGATTTGAGTCCGAAGTGTTAGCGAACGAGTGGGCGGAAAAAGCGCTGGCTGAGTTTGTAGAAAACCAAGCGAAACGCAATGATCGTAAAGCTGAAAAACGAAGTGAACGCGAAGCGGCTGCTTTGGTCGTTGCAGAAAAGCTTGCCGCAGAAAAAGCGAAAAAAGCAGCGGAAGAGAAGAAATACATCGCTGACGAAGAGTAATCGAGCTTGCTATCATACCTAAGTGACCCTCGGTTTCTTGAGGTGACTTGAAGATATGAACAAAAAAGGCTGGCACATTGCCAGCCTTTGCTTTTTCTCGACGCTATTTCTTTTCTGGAATTGCTTCCAGTAGCGCGACCATTTGCTCCCAGTATAGAGCAACGGTATCAATTTTCACTTTCTCATCTGGAGAGTGAGGGAATTTGATTGTCGGACCGAAAGACACCATATCCATATCTGGGTAAGGCTCTTTGAACAAACCGCACTCTAAACCGGCATGAATCACCATGATATTCGGCTTATGTCCGTAGATGCCTTCATACATGTCACGGAAGATCGCCATGATTTCCGAATCTGCGTCTGGCTTCCAACCAGGGTAAGCGCCAGAGAAAGATACATCTGCCCCAGCCAATTCTGCGATTGAACGAAGTGTGCTCTCGACTTGCTCTCGACCAGAATCGATCAAAGAACGGATCAAACACAGTACAGTCACCTTATCTTCTTCTGTTGTGATGACGCCAACATTCAAAGACGTTTCTACCACACCTTCTATTTCATCGCTCATACGGATAACACCATTTGGTGCAGCGTTTAGAGCAGAGATGAATCGGAATTGATCCGCCAGCGCGAACACTTTTCCAGCATTCTCTGTTTCTTCATTAAAAGAGACGATACTGGTTTCAGTCTTGCCTAATTCAGATGTGAGCAGTTCAGTATAAGCATTGAAAAGATCGGCTAGTTTTTCTTGATTTTCAGCAGGCACTGCGATTGTCGCAAACGCTTCTCTTGGAATCGCGTTACGAAGGCTCCCACCACGAAAATCGATAAGGCGCAGGTCTAATTCTCGTGCGTGGCTCGCAAGGAAACGGGCAAATAACTTGTTCGCATTGCCACGACCTGTGTGAATATCACAACCAGAGTGACCACCTTTCAAGCCTTTCAGAGTCAGTATTCGAGTTACGTAACCTTCCGGTATGTTTTCGCGCTGGATAGGGAATGTCATTGCACCATCAATACCCCCCGCACAGCCCATGTAAACTTCACCTTCCTGCTCAGAATCTGTGTTGAGAAGGATATCACCTTCCAGCCAGCCAGCTTCTAAACCGAATGCGCCAGTCATGCCTGCTTCTTCATCTACCGTCAGTAAAACTTGAATTGGACCGTGCTTAATGTCGTCTGAAGCAAGCACAGCCAAGCAAGAAGCCATACCAATACCGTTGTCTGAACCTAATGTCGTGCCTTTTGCTGTTACCCATTCACCATCAATGTAGGGTTGGATAGGATCTTTTGTGAAATCATGGTCCGTATCTTCATTTTTTTGAGGAACCATATCGATGTGCGCTTGAAGCACGACCCCTTTTCTATTTTCCATTCCCGGTGTGGCAGGTTTTTTGATAAACACGTTACCTGTTGGATCGCGGCGTACATCCAAGCCTTGCTCGGTTGCCCAATTCATAATGTATTGAGCAAGTTCTTCCTCGTGTTTTGAAGGGTGAGGAATGGAACAAATTTTATCGAAAAACTGCCAAAGTATAGCAGGGGATAATTGGCTGATTTCAGAAGGGAACTCAGACACGGAAAACTCCTTTATTGTTTTGTTGGGCTGACAGGATGACATTTCTTGAAGGTTGATGATAACTGAGCAGATATCGTGTCAGTTATTGGTAATGACCATATTTCATCCTGAACAACTCTGTGACGATGCGCTTAGAATACCATTTCCCATTCAGGTTTACGTAGCAATTCTCAATCTAATCTTTCTTAGGGGCGTAACCAATAATTGGCGGTGTAAAAAGCAGATTGCCATTGGTTCGACTAGTCTTACCTTATTACAGAAAGCAAGTACTAAATGAGTTTCATTGGTGGTATGTCATTATTTGATATTTTTGTAATTTAATTACATGAAATGGTTGATTTGGCGCAATTTAGAGGGATTACTGTGAGCTGAATCGATTTAAATGTTGTAATTATTTTTCTTTCTGGTATATTGGCAACCAACTTCAGTAATGAAGAGAAAATGCTCAAAGGATGAGTCCGTTTATCGCCTCCAAGGAACCGAGAATCAAATTGTGTTTAATTGATTTAAAGGTGATAGCTATGAAAGGTTTACCGTCTGCGATGTTCTGGAATGTACCGTCTATTTACACGAGCAACTTCGCATACCCAACCAGCTTTGGTTACTAGTCATAACCAAATGCACGACTGAACAAATTGTTCACCCCTAAAATTGGAATTAATTTACCATCCCTGTTTTTGCTGTCGGGATAACAAAATTCTACCGCCACTCAACTTGAGTGGCGTTTTTTTATGTCTGCAAAATGTTCATTTTGTGACTTTTGCCTAATATAAGCTTGTAATTTCATAACCTTCCCATTTTTAAATACTACCAATCGCAAATTTCTGGGAAATGTGTTCTTTGTCCAACTATGTGCTCAATTTTAAACCTACAATGATGAACTCTATGCCAACTAGGTATAGAGACGTTTTAAAGGATTAAGTGATTGATATGCATGTAAAAGGTAGCGTAGCTAGCCTTCATTGAGTGTATGGATATTCGAGAGTATTAATTCTAACTAGAATTTGATATTTGATATCTTTATAATTCGCGCCAATCGATTACGCAAACGTTTATTTTACACATTTTTTAGGGATTCGATTATGCTCGAAAGGCTATTTAAACTGAGTGAGCACAACACCAGTGTGCGCACGGAGATCATTGCTGGGGTGACCACTTTTCTCACCATGGCTTACATCATTTTTGTTAACCCAGCGATTTTGTCAGATGCCGGAATGGATCGTGGGTCGGTGTTCGTAGCGACATGCTTAGCGGCTGCCGTTGGGTGTTTCATCATGGGCTTGGTGGCAAATTACCCAATCGCTCAAGCACCAGGTATGGGGTTAAATGCCTTCTTTACTTATTCTGTTGTATTGGGGATGGGGCATACTTGGCAGGTGGCATTAGCTGCGGTGTTTGTTTCTGGTGTTCTATTTATATTACTGAGTATCTTTAAAATCCGCGAATGGATCATCCACTCTATACCGATGTCATTGCGAACGGGCATTTCGGCAGGTATTGGTTTGTTTCTGGCTTTCATCGGTTTGAAAAATGCGGGCATTGTTGTTGATAACCCAGCCACGTTTGTCTCTTTAGGGCAAATCACCTCTCTTCCAGCAGTGCTTGCATCTCTTGGCTTCTTTTTGACCATTGCACTGGTTCATAAAGGTGTAAAAGGCGCAGTCATGATTGCGATTTTAGCTGTGACTGGTCTTGGTTTAGCATTTGGTGATGTTACTTGGGGTGGAGTGGCTTCATGGCCGCCAAGCATTGCACCAACCTTTATGCAATTGGATTTCTCTGCTGTGTTTGAAATCGGCATGATTTCCGTTGTCTTTGCTTTTCTATTTGTGGATTTGTTTGACACCGCAGGTACATTGGTTGGGGTTGCACAAAAAGCCGATCTTATTCAGGAAGATGGCAAGATCCCTCGCTTAAACCGAGCGTTACTTGCGGATTCAACAGCAACGTCGGTTGGTGCTCTGCTGGGGACATCGAATACGACTTCTTACATCGAAAGTGTTTCCGGTGTCGCTGCTGGCGGTCGAACTGGTTTGACTGCGGTTGTGGTTGGCATTTTATTCCTACTTGCTTTATTCTTCTCGCCATTAGCTGGAATGATTCCCGCTTATGCGACAGCAGGTGCGTTATTTTATGTTGCGATATTGATGCTCTCTGGTTTAGTTAGTATCGACTGGCACGATTTAACGGAAGCCGCTCCTGTTGTCGTAACGTGTCTTTTGATGCCACTTACTTTCTCTATTGCTGATGGTATTGCTTTGGGTTTTATCGCCTATGCCGCGATCAAGGCATTGAGCGGTAAAGTGCAAGATGTGTCCCTAAGTGTCTGGGTTATGGCAGCCATTTTCACCATTAAATTCGTTCTTAGCGCAGGCTAAGACCAAGCCGATACAGGTTATAACAATTATGAGTAATAAATTTATCATCACCTGGGACAATATGCAGATGTACTGTCGTCAGCTTGCTGAGCGTCAAATGCCTGCGGAGCAATGGAAAGGCATCATTGGCGTGAGCCGTGGTGGTTTGGTTCCAGCGGCTATTTTGGCTCGTGAACTGGGTATTCGTTACGTTGACACGGTTTGTATTTCGAGTTACGACCATGATCATCAGCGTGATATGTCCGTTTTAAAAGCGCCAGAAGGTGATGGTGAGGGATTCTTGATTGTTGATGATTTGGCGGACAGCGGTGATACCGCTCGCCAGATTAGAGAAATGTATCCAAAAGCGAAGTTGATTACGGTTTGTGCTAAGCCTGCTGGTGTGGATTTGGTTGATGATTATATTGTTGATATTCCACAAGATACTTGGATTGAGCAGCCATGGGACATGACGTTAACATTTGTCAATCCAATCAACAAATAAAGACTTCACTTAGCGTAAATGCTTAAGTAAACACCCAAATTTTTAAAATGACTCTGTATAGGGTCATTTTTTTTATTACTATTAGGGATAGAAATCCCTTATACCATACTGAAAAAGATCCTTGTCTTATGTCCATGCCTGAAGAGCAAATCAGCAAAAACCTTTCAGAAGAATTGTTTCAAAATCATCGTCAAGCGAAAGAAACGTCTGCGCTTGTCCGTTATATGCCAAGCAACGAGAGTTACTTGGATGAGCAAAGAGAAAAGCAAGGTGGGTCTTGGTATCGAACGATCAGACGCATGCAATGGATATGGCAAGGGATCGAGCCATTGGAAATAGAAGAAGTGCTTGCAAGAATCGCCTCTTCAACTCATTCCCGGACTCATGATGAATGGCTGGATACAGTCATGGGGTATCATTCTGGCAACTGGACGTACGAGTGGATTCACCAAGGGATGTTGAATCAAAGAAAAGCAGAGAAATTGAAGGGAGATGAAGCCAGTGATGCCTACTTTAGAGCCAGTTTGTGTTTTAGCATTGCGGGTTACCCACATATTAAAGGGGATAATCTTTCCATTCAGGCTCAGATTTTGGTGCACAAAGCTTACGACTTAGCGATGGAACACAGTTCTTTTGTTACCAAGAACGTCGAAGTCCCTTTTGGTAAGAAAAAAATTAAAGCTCACTTACACCTTCCGCATACCGAAAGGCAATTGCCCGTGGTTATTGTCAGTGGCGGGCTCGATAGCTTGCAATCGGATATGTGGCGTCTGTTTAGAGATTATTTCGCTCCTAATGAGATCGCCATGCTCACTTTAGATATGCCTTCCATTGGTCACAGCAGCCATTGGGATCTAACGGAGGACTCAAGCTGTTTGCATAAAGCTATTCTCGATGAGCTGCCCCGTCTTCCATGGGTCGATCACTTTAAAGTTGGGTTACTTGGTTTCCGTTTTGGTGGAAATGTGGCGATTCGTTTGAGCTTTTTAGAACAAGATAGAATAAAAGCATGCGTTGCTTTGGGGGCTCCTGTTCACGATGTTCTGACTTCGACAGAAAAACTGCTGAAAATGCCAAAAATGTACCTAGATATGCTTTCATCCCGCTTGGGTAAAGAAGTAGTAGATGTGCACAGTTTAGCCGCTCAAATGCGTGCTTGGTCACTTAAAACGCAAGGTTTTTTAACGAACCGAAGAACGCAAGTGCCTATCCTTGCTCTTGGATTGGAAGGGGATCCTATTTCTCCCTATTCAGACAACAAATTGGTCTCAATATTCAGTCATGGAGGCAAAGCAAAGAAAGTGTCCTCTAAGTCAATTTCGAAAGGGTATGAAGAATCCCTATTATTAGCACTTCAATGGCTAAAAGATGAACTAAAATAATGACTTTTGATTCATTTTAGTTAATGATTAATAGGTTAGGCAGAGATAATCCTGCGCTTTATCACTGTCGAATATAGGTGTCGACACTGAATTTCTCACGACGCGTATCTTATAAAACTAAGTTCTTATAAATCTAATAATTGAAATGGAGATTCAATATGGCTGGAAATACTGCGAATCCCACACACTTTCGTTTGTTGTCGGCATTAAAGGCCGTTGGTCCATACTTGCGAGAGAAGGAGTCACAGGAAGGTCATTACTTGTTTGATTGCTTATCTGTTTGTGTTAGTGACAAAAAGTCACCGGAAGAAAGAGAGTTTTGGGGGTGGTGGTTAGAGTTCGATAAGCAAGATGAAGGCTATGTCGCTAATTACAGTTTGGGGCTTTACAATGTTGAAGGGAATTGGGAACCCAAGGTCATACCTAAGAAGGCTCAAGATGAGGTCACCAGAACAATGGAAGACTTTGATAAAAAATTAAAAAAAGCACTCTCAGATCGATTTGAAATTAATTATGAGTTGCATAATGAGTCAGTAGAAGTTAGTTAATTCTCGCATTACCACCCGAAAGCTTGGTGTAACTCGGGTACTCAGTGCATAAAAAGGCGCATTTCTGCGCCTTTTCTTCTTGTTAAAACCTCACTTCATTGTTACAACATCTGTTCTTAGTTTGTTTATAACCAAATTGATAATGACAATGAATCAAAAAAACGGGATAGCCTCCCAAACTCAAACCATCGTTGTAAAGTTAGGAACCAGTGTGCTTACCGGCGGCACTTTGGAGATCAACCGACCCCACATGGTTGAGTTGGTAAGACAGTGTTATGAGCTTAAAAAGCAAGGTCATGCGGTTGTTTTAGTTTCATCTGGTGCAATTGCAGCAGGCAGACAGCACTTAGGCTACCCCTCCTTGCCCAACAACATGTCGAGCAAGCAGTTGCTTGCGGCGGTTGGGCAGAGTCGATTGATCCAAATATGGGAATCGTTGTTTGATCTATTTGGTTTGAAAATCGGTCAAATTCTCCTTACTCGTGCCGATCTTGAAGACAGAGAGCGTTTTCTCAACGCAAGAGATACCGTGAACGCGCTAGTCGACAACAACATTATTCCTATTGTGAATGAAAATGACGCAGTGGCGACATCAGAGATCAAAGTAGGTGATAACGATAACCTCTCAGCACTGGTTGGCATTTTGTGCAGCGCCGACAAATTACTGCTTTTGACCGATCAGCCAGGGCTGTTTACTGCTGACCCTCGCAAAGATCCGAATGCGGAGTTGATAAAAGAGGTGAAGACCATTGATGACACGCTGCGTAACATCGCTGGTGGCAGCGGAACTGCATTGGGTACGGGTGGGATGGCAACCAAACTGCAAGCTGCCGACATTGCGAGAAGAGCAGGCATAGAAGTGATTATTGCCGCAGGCAGCGGGCAAAATGTCATTTTTGATGCCTTAAGTGAACACCCACAAGGTACTCGTTTCTTACCGCTAGAAGAGTCCCTCGAAAATCGCAAACGTTGGATCCTAGCTGGACCAGCAGCATCTGGCGATATTGTCATCGATGAAGGAGCGGTAAACGCCGTGATTACTCGAGGAAGCAGTTTGTTGGCTAAAGGGGTTGTTCAGGTTAGCGGTTCGTTTGCAAGAGGCGAAGTGGCGCGTGTCACCACACCCCAAGGTCAGCTTATTGCAAAAGGCATAACCAGCTACTCAAGTGGTGATTTAGAAAAAATTATTGGAAAACACAGCAAAGATATCAGCGCGATTCTTGGTTATGAGTACGGTGCAGAAGTCATTCACCGAGACGATCTTGTTGTGATTCAAGAGTAGAATTGAGGAGAAAAGTCATGGATTTAACAAATATGGGAAAAGCGGCGAAAGACGCGGCTTTTTACCTTGCCACTGCATCCACTGCCCAGAAAAACCAAGCGCTGGCTATTATTGCTGATGAGCTTGAAGCCAATGAACAAGTCATTCTTGAAGCTAACGCCAAAGATATAGAGCTAGGACGCGAAGCTGGTCTTACAGAAGCGTTGCTCGACCGCCTATTGCTGACAAAAGAAAGGTTGGCAGGTATTGCTAGTGATGTACGTAATGTGATTGGTCTAACCGACCCTGTTGGCAGTGAGTTAGACAGCAAGGTGCTTGAAAATGGCATGTTTCTGACGAAACGCCGTGTGCCACTGGGTGTAGTAGGCGTGATATATGAAGCTCGCCCGAATGTAACCATTGATATTGCAGCGTTATGTGTGAAGACCGGTAATGCCAGTATTTTACGTGGTGGTAAAGAAACCTTTTTCTCCAATATGGAATTAGTCAAAGTGATTCAATCGGCGTTAGAAAAAGCGCAGTTACCAGCAGCATCTGTTCAATATATTGAGCAACCTGATCGTGAATTGGTGTCTCAATTGCTCAAACTTGACCAGTACGTCGATATGATCATTCCACGAGGTGGTGCGGGTTTGCATAAAATGTGTAAAGAGAACAGCACTATTCCAGTCATTATTGGTGGATTTGGTATCAGCCATATTTTTGTGGATGAAAGCGCTGATTTGGATCGCGCATTAGACGTTGTTGAAAATGCGAAAGTTCAGCGTCCATCGGCATGCAACGCTTTGGATACTTTGCTTGTGCATGAAGCGGTTGCTGCGGAGTTCTTACCTAAATTGGTAGAAAAAATGTCCGAAAAAGTCGCATTGGTTGCAGAACCGAAAGCCAAAGTTTTTCTAGCGGATGCGAAAGACTTGCGAGACGCGAAAGAGGGAGACTTTGACACGGAGTGGCTGAGTTTTACTTTGGGTGTGAAAGTCGTCAGCGATCTCGATGAAGCGATACATCACATGCGAGTCCACAATGCGAGTCATTCCGATGCGATCATGTCGAATGATTTAGTGAATACTGAACGTTTCATTAACTCGGTAGATTCTGCTGCGGTATACGTTAATGCATCGACCCGATTTACCGATGGTGCCGAATTTGGTTTAGGTGCAGAAGTGGCGGTTTCAACTCAAAAGCTTCATGCTCGAGGTCCTATGGGGTTAGAAGAATTAACCAGTTACAAATGGGTGGGGAAAGCCAACTATTTATTGCGTAGTTAACAAATTTTACCGCGTAGCTAACAAATTACCGCGTAGCTAATAAATTGCCGCGTAGTTAACAAAAAAGCCGTTTAAGCGTTGATAAGGGCTCCGTGTGAGCCCTTTTTGCTTTTCTCATCCCCTTATATTCCGGTAGACTAGGATAAATTTTTGGAGGTGATATGCATTGTCCATTTTGTTCAGAAAATGACACTAAAGTCATTGATTCTCGTCTGGTTGCAGATGGGCATCAAGTTCGTCGTCGCCGTCAATGCTTGGCGTGCAGTGAGCGATTCACTACATTTGAAAGCGCAGAGCTTGTCATGCCAAAAGTCATTAAATCCAACGGAAATCGTGAACCGTTTAATGAAGATAAAATGGTCGGTGGATTTCAGAGAGCGTTGGAAAAACGCCCAGTGGCCGCCGATGCCATTGAGCTCGCAATAAGTACGATTAAGTCCCAGTTGCGTGCCACTGGTGAACGGGAAGTGCCCAGCGAAATGGTGGGCAACCTTGTGATGGATCAGCTAAAAGACCTCGACAAAGTAGCG
Source organism: Vibrio sp. S9_S30 (assembly GCF_014694455.1). Classification (GTDB taxonomy): domain Bacteria; phylum Pseudomonadota; class Gammaproteobacteria; order Enterobacterales; family Vibrionaceae; genus Vibrio. The sequence goes on from NZ_JAAUWT010000002.1 coordinate 212,541, forward strand.
TACATTCGCTTTGCATCGGTTTACCGCAGTTTTGAAGATATCAGAGAGTTTGGCGAAGAAATCGCTAAATTAGAAGATTAATGCCATTGTCCCCCCAAGATGCTTATTATATGGCGCAAGCCATCGCCTTAGCTAAGAAAGGTCGTTTTACAACGTCTCCCAATCCAAATGTGGGGTGTGTGATCGTGAAAGACGATCGAATGGTTGGGCAAGGCTACCACCGCAAATCAGGTGAAGCGCACGCTGAGGTCAACGCATTAAAAGAGGCTGGGAAAAAAGCCAATGGTGCGACAGCTTATGTGACTCTTGAACCTTGCTCACATCATGGAAAAACACCCCCCTGTGCCGATGCGTTGAGCAATGCGGGCGTAGCTCGTGTGGTCTGTGCGACACAAGATCCCAACCCATTGGTCTCAGGACGAGGCATTAAAAAGTTACGAGACGCGGGGGTTGAGGTTGAGGTTGGCGTATTGGAGTCGGAGGCGATCGCCCTGAATGTTGATTTCAATCAGCGTATGAAGACGGGTAAACCTTTTGTGCAGTTGAAATTAGCCGCCAGTTTGGACGGACAAACAGCGCTGGGCAACGGCGAAAGTAAATGGATAACCTCAGCGCAAGCCAGAAAGGATGTACAAGCGTACCGAGCTCAGGCGTGTGCGGTGTTATCCACCAGTAAAACGGTCATGGATGACAATGCTTCACTCAACGTACGGTGGTCTGAACTGTCAGCTTCCATTCAGTCTATTTATCCTGAAAATGCGCTCCGGCAACCTTTGCGTGTCATATTGGATCGGCAGAAAAAGCTCCATTCTGACCTTGCGTTGTTCAAAACTGGCGGAAAAGTCGAGGTCGTTTCACCCGATTCTGAGCTTTTTGTGTTGGATAAAAAGGGACAGATTGACCTGCCTGTTGTAATCAAACAACTGTCTGCTATCCATCAAGTGCAAAAACTATGGGTGGAAGCAGGGGCGACATTGGCCGCCAGTTTGATTCAATTAGAATTGGTTGACGAACTCATAGTTTACCTTGCCCCTAAATTAATGGGGAGCGATGGTCGGGGGTTAGTGCACATTTTAGGGCTGAATGCGATGGAAGAAGCGATAGAACTCGATATCAAAGATGTACGCATGGTGGGACCGGATATCCGTATTACGGCTAACATTCTAAAAAACTCATAGAAGAAATTATGTTTACAGGAATTATAGAAGCGGTGGGTACTCTAACCGCGATTACGCCCAAAGGTGAAGATGTTAGCGTTACGGTTGAGGCTAGCAAGTTGGATATGTCTGACGTTCATTTAGGAGATAGCATTGCCACCAATGGTGTATGTTTGACGGTCATTGAATTTAACGATAACAGCTATACAGCCGACCTGTCGCTGGAAACCTTGAACAAAACGGGATTCACTCAATATCAAGTGGGTGACAAAGTGAATTTGGAAAAAGCCATGCTGCCCACCACGCGTTTCGGCGGACACATTGTGTCGGGGCATGTGGATGGGGTTGGCGAAATTGTTGAACGCAATCAGGTTGGACGATCAGTCGAGTTTTGGGTTCAGATGCCTTCAGAAATTGGAAAATATGTGGCGGAAAAAGGCTCGATTACCGTTGATGGCATTAGCCTCACGGTGAATGCACTTCGCAAAAATGCCTTCAAATTGACAATAGTGCCACATACCTCTTCAGAAACCACCATCAACGATTTCCAAGTGGGTCGAAAAGTAAACTTGGAAGTCGATGTCTTAGCAAGATACATGGAGCACTTGCTTCAGGGTTCTGCGCAAGCCCATTCCACAAACAAAGAGCCTGAATCCAGCCTGACCATGGAATTCTTACAACAAAACGGTTTTGCCTAACTAACGGGAACAGCATTATGTCTATTAGTACGCCTCAAGAAATCATTGAAGATATTCGTTTGGGTAAAATGGTTATCCTAATGGATGACGAGGATCGTGAAAACGAAGGCGATATCATCATGGCCGCGGAGCATGTGACACCTGAAGCCATTAACTTCATGGCAATGCATGGGCGTGGTCTTATTTGCTTAACCATGACAAAAGAGCGATGCGAGCATCTTGGTTTACCACCAATGGTTCAAGACAATAATGCTCAGTATTCCACTGCGTTTACCGTTTCTATTGAAGCGGCAGAAGGCGTGACAACGGGGATTTCCGCCGCTGATCGAGCGTTGACGGTGCAAGCGGCTGTAGCGAAAGATGCCAAAGCAGCGGACTTAGTTCAACCGGGGCATATTTTTCCACTGACTGCCCAAGATGGCGGGGTGCTAACCAGAGCAGGGCATACCGAAGCAGGTTGTGATTTAGCGCGTTTGGCTGGTTTGGAGCCCGCAGGCGTGATTGTCGAGATTTTGAATGACGACGGCACCATGGCGCGTCGCCCTGATCTGGAAGTGTTTGCGGAAAAACACGACATTAAACTGGGTACTATTTCTGACCTGATTGAATTCCGAAATAACACGGAAACGACGATCGAGCGTGTGGCGCAATGTAAGCTGCCAACCGAATTCGGCGAGTTTGAATTAGTCACTTACCGCGACACTATCGATAGTCAAATCCACTACGCACTGAAAAAAGGCGATCTCAAAGAAGAAGCCCCATTGGTGCGTGTGCACTTGCAAGATATTTTTACGGATGTGCTTCGAAGTGACCGCAGTGCTGAACGTAGCTGGACGCTCGACAAAGCCATGAGGCGTATTAGCGATGAAGGTGGTGTACTGGTAATTCTGGGGAACGAAGAGTCGCCTGAATTCATCATTCACAAAGTGAAGACGTTTGAACAACAAGACAGCGGCAATGCCCCTAAAATGGCGAAAAAGCAGGGCACTTCGCGCCGTGTCGGCGTCGGTTCTCAGATCCTCGCCGATCTAGGTATCAGCGATATGCGTCTGTTGTCGTCGAGCAAGAAGCGTTATCACTCTTTGTCAGGTTTCGGTCTCAACGTTGTTGAGTACGTTTGTGACTAGGCGTATTTTGCTGCCCTATTCAAGTGCTTTTTACCGTGAATGGCATGCTTCATTTATAGCGCAGTGAAATGGTCGTCCGCTTTTAAAGATCAAGCGTGGAAGTGCTTGTTCTATCGACTCCAGAACGGTGATATTGCTCAATTTCCATTAGATATCTCTCACACTTTTGTGCTAGAATCCGGCGATTCTCACTTGATGAACATAGTTAAAGGAAAGCTTTATGAAAGTGATCGAGGGCGTTCTCCCTGCGCCAAATGCAAAAATTGCTATCGTTATTTCTCGTTTTAACAGTTTTATTAACGAAAGCCTGCTATCTGGTGCAATCGATACTTTAAAGCGTTATGGACAAGTTAGCGAAGACAACATTACTGTTGTGCGCTGCCCTGGTGCGGTTGAGTTGCCTTTAGTGGCTCAGCGCGTTGCGAAAACTGGAAAATTCGACGCGATTGTGTCGTTAGGTTCAGTGATTCGTGGCGGTACGCCTCACTTTGACTATGTTTGTAGTGAATGCAACAAAGGGTTGGCTCAAGTGTCTCTGGAATACAGTCTTCCAGTTGCGTTTGGCGTCCTTACTGTTGACACCATCGATCAAGCTATCGAGCGCGCAGGAACCAAGGCTGGTAATAAAGGTGCAGAGGCTGCACTCAGCGCGCTAGAAATGATCAACGTTCTTTTAGAAATTGATTCCTAATGGGGGCCAGTGTGAAACCAGCCGCACGTCGTAACGCACGTCAATTTGCATTACAAGCCATATATTCGTGGCAGATTACCAAAGAGAATGTTGCTACTATAGAACAGCAATTCCTGTCTGGAGGCAAGTATGATGAGGAAGAGCATCACGCAAATGAGCCTTCTCTGTCTGCACCAGAAACTGACGTCGCTTACTTCCGTGACCTGCTAACGGGTGTTGTGCTTAGCCACACCGAGTTAGACAGCAAACTGCGTCCTTATTTGTCTCGCCCTATGCAAGATTTGGACATGATGGAGCTGGCTTTGCTTCGTCTTGCGATGTATGAAATGACGCGTCGCGAGGATGTTCCTTACAAAGTCGTGATTAACGAGGCTATTGAGCTCGCAAAAGTGTTTGCTGCGGAAGATAGCCACAAGTTTGTGAATGGTGTGCTTGATAAAGCCGCACCGCATGTTCGCAAAAAGTAATCGTGAATAAATACAAAAAGGTCAGCTCATTAGCTGACCTTTTTCTTTTCGTGCTCTAGGTCTTAAACTGCTTTGAGCAAGTCATGCAAACTTGGGTATAATTAACATAAATAACAACATGAAAGAGTCAGCTATGGCAGGTGAATTTAACCTAATTACCACCTATTTCGTAAACCGACAAACCCAGCGCAAAGATGTCCAGCTTTCCTTGGGCGATGACAGCGCTTTGGTTACCTCTCCTGAAAATGTTCAAATTGCCATTAGTACTGATACGCTCGTGGCGGGTACGCATTTTCTAGAACATGCCAACCCAGCATGGGTTGCTCATAAAGCATTGGCGGCAAACTTGAGTGATTTGGCCGCTATGGGGGCGTCGCCTGCGTGGGTATCCCTTGCGCTTACGTTGCCAGAGCCCGATGAAATGTGGTTAGCGCCATTTAGTGAGTCATTCTTTGAACTAGCAAACTATTTCAACATTCAGTTAATTGGCGGGGATACCACGAAAGGCCCTTTGAGTATTACGTTGACGGTTCAAGGCTTCGTACCTGAAGGCAAAGCGATGCGACGTGATGGCGCAAAAGTGGGTGATTGGATTTACGTAACGGGTACGTTGGGCGACAGTGCGGCTGGTTTACAGGTTGTGCTTGATGACGCTAAACGTTCTAAACCCTACGCCGAAGAGCTGGAAAAACGCCACTATCTTGCCACGCCTCGCTTGGTTGTGGGACAAGCCTTAAGAGAGGTGGCGTCAGCTTGTTTGGATATCTCGGATGGGTTGATATCTGATCTTCGCCATATTATGGACGCGTCTAATGTTGGTGCGATCATTGATGTCGACAATATCCCTTTATCAGATGAACTAAAAGCGTATTGCTCAGACGATATTGAAGCAATTCAATTAGCGCTGACCAGTGGTGAAGAGTACGAGTTGTGCTTCTGTGTACCTGAAGAGCATAAAGGGCAAATGGACACCTTACTGTCCTATTCTGGTACAACGGCGACCTGTATTGGTCAGATTCGTTCTGGTGATGAGCTGGTATTAGAACAGCAAGGAAAAAAGCTGGACTGGGCATTGTCTGGCTATGATCATTTCAAGGTTTATTCATAATGTCGTCTCCTTTATCTCTTATTTCGCTAAGAAACCCTTGGCACCTACTTGCAACCGGTTTTGGTAGTGGGTTGGCTCCCATTATGCCAGGTACTATGGGAACACTGGCGGCGGTTCCATTTTATCTTTTATTGGTGCAGTTGCCGTTGCCACTTTACATGATTGCAGTCCTTGGCTCGTGCATTATCGGCATTAAGATTTGTCAAGTGACATCAGATGATATGGGAGTGCACGATCACGGCTCCATTGTGTGGGATGAGTTTGCTGGTTTTTGGATCACGATGGTCATCGTCCCACTATTCGATATTCCCATATTTGACTGGAAATGGATCCTCACTGGGTTCATCCTTTTTCGCTTTTTTGACATGGTTAAACCGTGGCCGATTAGCTGGCTCGATAAACGCATTCATGGTGGATTAGGCATCATGTTGGACGATATAGCAGCAGGCGTCATGGCGGCTATTTCATTATGGCTAGTAGGTAGGTATGCTGGCTGGCCAATATAATGGAGTCGTTAAAAAAGGTATTTATTTATGTCTAAAAAGGTGTATTGCATCGCTCAGTTTTTACCAAAAGAAGGGAAACTGGATGAATTGTTCGACGTCTTAAAATCACTCGAACCCAATACATTAAGAGAGGATGGATGTTTGCAATATATCGTCACACGTCACATCTCTAGCTCATTTGCTGAGGGTGAGTCTTATCCCATTGTTTTCAACGAAACTTGGGCAAGCAATGAAGCGTTTGAAGCACACTGTCAGCGATTTGAAATACAAGAGTTTTTCGAAACACATTGCATGGCAGAAAACGGATTGGTCGATAAATACAACGTATGTATTTATAGCGATGAACCGAATGGATACGATGCGCCAAAAGTGAAATAGCGAAGAAGATCATCTTAAATAAAAAAGCCGAACTCAGTTCGGCTTTTTTATTCGGTTAAAACAGGCTTATGCCTTTTTCTGTGAGCTTATTTATTCAGATATTGATTTATTGCTAACTCAATACCTGTGGCGTCTAAACCAAGCTCGGCGTGCATCTCTTCTTGCGTTCCTTGTGCGACAAATTGGTCAGGCAATCCAAGGTTTAATACTGGCACGATTTGCTTACTGATCATGAGATATTCAATCACACCAGCACCGGCACCTCCCGCGATAACGTTCTCTTCTACCGTTACCAGTACGTCGTGTGTTGACGCCAGTTCTGAAATTAAGGCTTCGTCTAATGGCTTCACAAATCGCATATCCGCCACTGTGGCGTTTAACGCTTCTGCTGCTGAAAGTGCGTTAGGCAAGAACGTACCGAAGCTTAATATGGCGATTTTGGGCTGATTTTCTTGAGGATCAGTTTGGCGTTGGCGGACAATACGACCTTTCCCGATTTCAAGTGCAACCATCTCTTTTTGAATAGCCGTGCCACAACCGCTACCACGAGGGTAACGAACGGCAGATGGTCCCGTATGTTTGTGTCCGGTGTACAACATTTGACGGCATTCATTTTCGTCACTTGGAGCCATAATGACCATGTTGGGGATGCAGCGCATAAAGCTGAGATCAAATGCGCCTTGGTGGGTCTGACCATCTGCACCGACTAGCCCTGCGCGGTCAATGGCGAACAAGACAGGCAAATCCATGATGGCGACATCATGAATCAATTGGTCGTAACCACGTTGCAAGAACGTGGAGTAAATCGCGACGATTGGGTTTTGACCTGCGATGGCCATGCCACTTGCTAGCGTTACTGCGTGTTGTTCCGCTATCGCGACATCAAAATATTGTTTAGGGAATTCCTTCGAGAAGCGAACCATGCCAGATCCTTCACGCATTGCGGGTGTGATTGCCATGAGTTTCGGATCTTGGGCGGCCATGTCACAAAGGAAATCACCAAAAATATTGGAGAAGGTCGGCGTCGAAGCTTTGGTTTTTGGCTTGTTGTCTGGATTCAGGAATTGCTTTTGTACCGCGTGGTATCCAATCGGATCTTTCTCAGCTGGCTCGTGTCCTTTGCCTTTCTTGGTCATAATGTGCAGGAACTGCGGTCCTTTCAGGCTACGCATATTTTTCAGCGTCTTAACCAACTCATTCACATCGTGACCATCGACAGGGCCAATGTAGTTAAAGCCAAGCTCCTCAAATAATGTGCCTGGTACGACCATGCCTTTGAGGTGTTCTTCGGTTCTGCGCACCAGCTCTTTAATTGGAGGCAAGCCAGAGAGTACTTTTTTACCACCTTCACGAATAGAGGTATACAGGTTGCCAGACAATAATTGAGCTAAATGATTGTTCAGTGCTCCGACGTTCTCGGAAATGGACATTTCGTTGTCGTTCAGAATGACCAACATATCGGTATGCACATCACCAGCGTGATTCATCGCTTCAAAAGCCATACCCGCGGTAATGGCACCATCGCCGATAACACTCACAACACGTCTGTCTTTACCTTCTCTTTCTGCGGCAATCGATATGCCCAGCGCAGCGCTGATAGAGGTTGAGGAATGCCCGACGGACAATACGTCGTACTCGCTTTCGCCTCGCCATGGGAAAGGGTGTAGCCCGCCTTTTTGGCGAATGGTTGGCAGTTTTTCGCGGCGACCAGTCAAGATCTTATGCGGGTAGGCTTGGTGACCTACATCCCAGATCAACTGATCAAATGGGGTGTTGTAGACATAGTGTAGAGCTACTGTTAGTTCCACTGTGCCTAAGCCGGATGCCAAGTGCCCACTTGATTGGCTGACGGAATTAAGAAGGTACGTTCTTAATTCATCACAGAGGGTCGGCAGGCTCTCCTTTGGAAGGAGGCGCAACTCATCAGGTGTATCAGCTAGTGCTAAAGTAGGATATTTTGAAATATCGAGAGTCATAAAATTCAGCGCTTATAGTTTAGTTTTTGCGCTCGACCACATAACGGGCGAACTCTTCAAGTAACTGCGTATTGTAAGGTATGGCCTCTAATGTGCCTAATGCTTCAGTGAGCAGCTCTTGAGCTTTCTTCTGAGCACCTTCCAGACCCAACAAGGAAGGGTAAGTACTCTTGTTTAATTCTTGATCTGAACCTTGAGGTTTCCCTAATGTTTCAGTATCACTGATGATATCTAAAATATCGTCTTGTACTTGGAAAGCCAGACCGATTAAGTCTGCGTATCTTTCCAATTGAGGAAGGACAGTCAGCCCTTTCTCTCCAGCCGCCATTGCGCCCATTTTTATGGCGCTTTTAATCAATGCCGCTGTTTTATTCAGGTGGATGGTTTCAAGTTCCTTGAGCGACACGATGCGGTTTTCTGCGGCAAGATCGAGCGCTTGACCCATACACATCCCGCCTACGCCAGAGGCTTTAGCCAGCGTTTGAACCATTTTTATTCGGTTACGTTCTCCGTCAGAACTGAGTTTTCCTTCTGCAAGAATAGTAAACGCTAAGGTCTGTAGGGCGTCACCCGTTAAAATGGCGGTCGCTTCATCAAATTTGATGTGACAAGTTGGTTGACCGCGACGAAGTTCGTCATCGTCCATTGCGGGTAAGTCATCATGAATCAAAGAGTAGGCGTGAATGCACTCGACTGCGCAGGCTGGTGTATCCAGTTCTTCTAGTGTACACCCCAGCATTTCACCAGTAATGTATACGAGATAAGGGCGAGCGCGCTTTCCACCAAGCGTTAAGCCATGGCGCATAGCCTGTATAAGGGGTAACTCTTGATAAGGGAGAGTGTCAAGCCAAGCGTTCAACTGGGTGTTGCTGCGGTCTTGATAAGGCGTTAAAGGTGCGGACATAAATTAATCTTCAGAATTTGATTCAAATGGCGAAAGTTTAGCTTGATCGTCATCTTGAGTCAGAATGGCAACGCGTTGTTCAGCTTCAGATAACTTTCCTTGACCGGAACGAGCAAGGTGTATTCCACGTTCGAACTTTTTCAACGCATCTTCCAGTGCGAGATCGCCGCTTTCTAATTGCTCAACAATAGAATCTAATTCTGTTAGCGACTCTTCAAAAGTCATGTTTTCGGGTTTTTTGCTTGCCATACGATTTCTGCTGCTAAAACGTTGCACGCAAGTTAACTCAGCGACTGCTGCTGGTCAAACTCGCGCAAGATAAAATTTAACAAAAGTGCAGTATATCAGTTTTTATCCTCGATTCGTTATTAACAAATAGTCTCAAATGATGAGAGTGACTCTTTTCTGTACGATTCAGTATAACAACGCCACAAGACATAGAGATTAGCTACAATGTGAATGGGATGAGGGTGTACATAGCTTGGTTATATTCTCCCGCTGTTTTCGCAGAACCTAGCATCTTGAGGTTACTTGAGTATACTCTCTTAAAGTTAAAGGAAAATTTGTGCTTAGTATCAGGAAAAGCTCTAAACAATACTTAGTTACTGCCGATAGTTTGGGTTAAGCGCACAATAGAATTTTTAGCATGAGGGGTGCTTTGTGGATTTAGCAACGTTAATTGGATTGATTGGCGGTTTTGCATTCGTCATCATGGCGATGGTGTTGGGGGGAGGCATTGGTATCTTTATCGATGTGACTTCCATTCTTATTGTGGTTGGTGGCTCAACCTTCGTTGTATTAATGAAGTTTACCATGGGGCAGTTTTTTGGTGCCGCCAAAATTGCAGGTAAAGCTTTCATGTTCAAAGCGGATGAGCCAGAAGACTTGATTGCGAAGGTCGTTGAAATGGCGGATGCTGCACGTAAAGGTGGCTTTCTGGCACTAGAAGAAATGGAAATCACCAGCTCCTTTATGCAAAAAGGCATCGACTTACTCGTTGATGGTCATGATGCGGATGTGGTTCGTGCGACACTTCAAAAAGACATTTCGTTAACCGATGAGCGCCACGAGCAAGGAAAGGCTGTATTTACGGCTTTTGGTGACGTTGCGCCCGCCATGGGAATGATAGGCACGTTGGTTGGGTTGGTTGCCATGCTTTCCAACATGGATGATCCCAAATCTATCGGACCTGCCATGGCGGTTGCACTTCTTACGACGCTATACGGTGCTATTCTTTCTAATATGGTGTTTTTCCCTATTGCCGACAAACTATCTCTTCGACGTGAACAGGAAAAACTGAACCGCCGTTTGGTCATGGATGGCGTGCTAGCGATCCAAGACGGTCAAAACCCTCGTGTTATCGACAGCTATTTGAAGAACTATCTGAATGAAAGTAAGCGAGTTCTCGATGTGGATGGCGAGTAAGGTGAACTGAGATGGAAGAAGAAGAGTGCAAATGTCCCCCCCCGGGGCTCCCATTATGGATGGGTACATTCGCTGATTTGATGTCGCTGTTGATGTGCTTCTTCGTACTTCTGCTTTCGTTTTCTGAAATGGATGTGCTGAAGTTTAAGCAGATTGCAGGCTCAATGAAATTTGCGTTTGGTGTTCAAAATCAGTTGGAAGTGAAAGATATCCCTAAAGGCACCAGTGTGATTGCTCAAGAGTTTCGTCCTGGCCGCCCAGAGCCCACTCCGATTGATGTAATCATGCAGCAAACCATTGATATGACGCAGAAAACCTTAGAGTTTCATGAAGGGGAGTCGGATCGTGCTGGTGGTACAAAGCGAGAAGTGGGTAAGCTAACGGGCGGTAAGTCGCCTGATACATCGACAAAGATGAATCAAAATAATGAGTCAGAGCAACAGCAACAGCAAGCCGAATCCCAATCCCAGGAAATGGAAACCATTGTCGAGAGCATTAAAAAGGCGTTGGAAAAAGAAATCGATGAAGGTGCGGTAGAAGTGGAAAACCTTGGTCAGCAGATTGTCATTCGCATTCGTGAAAAAGGGGCATTTCCTGAAGGTTCAGCTTTCTTGCAGCCTAAATTCCGTCCTTTAGTACGTCAAGTGGCGGAATTGGTCAAAGATGTTCCGGGTATTGTTCGGGTTTCTGGTCATACAGACAATCAACCGTTAGATTCAGAACTGTATCGTTCAAATTGGGACTTGTCTTCTCAAAGAGCGGTATCCGTTGCTCATGAGATGGAAAAAGTAAAAGGGTTTGAGCGTGTTCGCTTACGTGTTCGCGGAATGGCAGACACGGAACCTCTCGTGAGCAATGATACGCGGGAAGGCAGAATGGAAAACCGTCGGGTTGAAATCAATATTATGCAAGGTAAACCGCGCTTGAGCGATGAAGTGTCTGCCCAGCAGTAAATGATAATACTGATGCCGTGAAGGTGAGTTCAAAATGAGCTCACCTTTTTTTGTGGGGTTATCTCGGGTATAATCGCGCGCCTCAGAATTGCCCAAGGCAATCCTTTTTCTAACACAGTGAAGAAAGTCATGAAGTTTATTGTTAAACCCCATCCAGAAATTTTTGTTAAAAGTGATTCTGTTCGTAAGCGCTTTACTCGAATTCTGGAATGTAATATTCGCATTGTTATTCAAAAGCACACAGAAAATGTGGCGGTGTTTAATCGCCGTGATCACATTGAAGTGACCGCCAACAGTGACGAACACTACGATAAGGTATTAGCAATCCTGACTCAAACTCCGGGTATTCATCATGTTTTGGAAGTACTGCAATCAGATTTCGAAGACATGCACGATATCTATGAGCAAGTGCTCGAACTCAACCGCGACAAGTTAGAAGGCAAAACCTTTGTTGTTCGTGCTAAACGCCGCGGGAAGCATGACTTTACTTCTATTGAGCTTGAGCGCTATGTGGGTGGCGGATTGAACCAAGCGGTGGAAAGCGCTCGTGTTAAACTCAGCAAACCTGACGTTACCGTAAAAATTGAAGTGGCAAACGAAAAGCTCAATCAGGTATTGGCGCGTCATAAAGGTTTGGGCGGTTTTCCGCTGGGCACGCAAGAAGACGTGCTCAGCCTAATTTCTGGTGGTTTCGATTCAGGTGTTTCAAGTTACCTGCATATCAAGCGTGGTTCTAAAACGCATTACTGTTTCTTTAATCTCGGTGGCCCCGCACATGAGATTGGTGTTAAGCAAGTCGCGCACTACTTGTGGGAAAAATACGGTTCGTCGGCGAAAGTAAAATTCATTTCTGTGGATTTTGAACCCGTCGTTGCTGAGATTTTGGAAAAAGTCGATGACGGCCAAATGGGTGTGGTTCTGAAACGCATGTTTATGCGTGCGGGAGGAATGATTGCCGAAAAGTTTGGTATTCAAGCACTGGTAACGGGGGAAGCGCTAGGGCAAGTGTCTAGCCAGACTCTGACCAACTTAAGACATATCGATGCCGTGACAGATACACTGATTCTGCGCCCTCTTATCAACTGGGATAAGGAAGACATTATCGATCTTGCTCGTGATATTGGTACGGAAGATTTCGCAAAAACCATGCCTGAATATTGTGGTGTGATTTCGAAAAAGCCAACCGTCAAAGCTGTTAAAGAAAAGCTTGAAATGGAAGAAGAGAAGTTTGATTTCTCTATTCTAGAGAAGGTCGTTTATGATTCTCGTGTAATGGATATTCGTGATATTGCGAAAGAAAGCCTTGAACAAGCACCAGAAGTTGAACAAGTTGAAGACGTTGACCAAAATGCTGTGGTGCTTGATATTCGCAGTGCGGAAGAAGAGGATGCAAACCCACTAGAGATAGAGGGGGTTGAGGTTGCTCATATTCCTTTCTTTAAGCTAGGAACTAAATTTGGAGATTTAGACCAAACGAAAACGTATTTGCTGTACTGCGATCGAGGCGTAATGAGCCGATTGCAGGCGCTTTATCTTCAAGAGCAAGGTTATCAGAATGTTAAGGTGTACCGTCCTTAATTTATATCCATAATTGCGTTACCCCAGACAAAAAACCACTCTTAAGAGTGGTTTTTTTATGCCATATAATGATCATTTGTGACCTTCTTAAAATAAAAATATTAAAATCATAAGGTTGGTTATGAATGAATTTTCAAAGGCATGGAAAACCTCTTTCGACTTCTCAAGTCGCTCACGCCGTAAAGATTACGGGATGTTTGCACGGATAAACTGTTTGGTCAGCCTTTTAGCGGCATTCATTCCACTGGTTAATATTGTTTATCCGTTAGCGGCTATTGTGCTCCGGTTTGCTTTGTCGGTTCGCCGTTTGCATGATATGGGCAAAAGGGGTTGGTGGTGGTTGTGTCCTGTGCCATTGGGGGCTTTTTAGGTCTTGAAGATTTTGATTTGTGAAGTGGTACGTCAAGCATCGTATTCGTGAGCTTGTACTTTGATGTTGGTATAATGACCTCTTTGATAAATAAGCAGAAGGCATAAAAAAACACCGCTATTTAGGCGGTGTTGAAAAATTGACAGACAGGTCAAAATAATACAGGAAGTATGATCTATGCGCTGAGCGCTAAGACATTATGGTAGATAACTCTACCAACTCGAATTTCGAGTTTATGCAAACACAACATCGTAACAACCAAACCAATTGATTATCAAGGATAATCAAGCCGTTCAGGCTTAGCGTTACGAGACGAAATATAGATTTTCTCTGGCTCATCGGCAATCAACAATTTATAATGTTTCGGATAAAAAAAACTAATGCTAAGTATGATTTGGTGAATTATGTCCAGACGCCTTCCCCCCTTGAATTCTCTACGTGTGTTTGAAGCTGCAGCCAGACACTTAAGTTTTACACGAGCTGCTGAAGAATTGTTTGTTACGCAAGCAGCCGTCAGCCATCAGATCAAAACCCTAGAAGATTATCTTGGGTTGAAATTATTCCGTCGCCGTAACCGTTCTTTGCTTTTCACCGAAGAAGGGCAAAGCTACTTTTTGGACATCAAAGATATCTTTACGTCGCTTTCTGAAGCAACCGACAAAGTGCTTGAGCGCAGTGAAAAAGGGGCGTTAACCATCAGTCTGCCACCAAGTTTTGCGATTCAATGGCTCGTGCCAAGGCTTGCCGACTTTAATGCACAAGAGCCAGACATCGATGTACGCATTAAGGCAGTGGATATGGATGAAGGTTCTCTCACCGACGATGTGGATGTGGCCATCTATTATGGACGAGGCAATTGGTCTGGTCTTCGGGCGGATAAGCTGTATCAAGAATATTTGGTTCCGGTATGCTCACCTCAGCTGTTGTTGGGGACAAAACCATTAGAATCTCTTGTGGATTTAACACGGCATACGTTATTGCATGATACATCTAGAAAAGATTGGAAACAATTTACTCGCATTCACGGTATTGAAGGTGTGAACGTTAATCACGGTCCGATCTTTAGTCATTCAACAATGGTGCTGCAAGCGGCTGTGCATGGGCAGGGCGTCGCATTGGGAAACAATGTACTGGCGCAACCCGAAATTGATGCAGGTCGATTGGTCTGCCCATTTGATGAGGTATTGATCAGTAAAAATGCTTTCTATGTGGTCTGTCATGAACAACAGGCAGATACGGGTCGAATAGCAACATTCAGAGACTGGATGCTGGCAACGGCGGCGAAAGAGCAGGAGGATTTCATTTAATGAGCCAAGTAATAGTTAATGGTGAAGGCGATCAGACGTTTCTTTTTGCCCATGGTGCTGGCGCAGGAATGGATCACGAATTTATGGTTCGAGTCGCCAAAGGGATTGCAGAGCATGGCATTCGTGTCGTTCGTTTTAATTTTCCTTATATGCTAAAGCGTTCGGAGGATGGAAAAAAGCGTCCCCCCGATAGTGCACCGAAATTGCTTGAAGCCTTTAAAGACATGATTGAGCAATACGCTGGTGAGAGCCTTGTCATCGGTGGAAAATCAATGGGAGGAAGGATGGCGAGCTTGTTATCAGAATCGCCTCACATTCAGGGCATCGCTTGCCTTGGTTTCCCTTTTCATCCGCCAGGAAAGCCTGAGAAATATAAAGGAGATCATCTCGCACAAATCAATAAACCATGCCTTATCCTTCAAGGAGAAAGAGACACGTTTGGGAAAAAAGAAGAGTGCGCCGAGTTTCATTTTTCAGATGCTGTCGAACTCCAATTTATCCCCGATGGTGACCACAGTTTCAAGCCCAGAAAACGCTCTGGTTACACTCAAGAGGGCAATATCGATTTAGCCGTTGAACATTTGGTGACCTTTATAAGGGGCTGTTGTGAAGTTAGGGGGGAGCTGTGAAAAGTAAGCATGTTTTAATGGTTGCTGGTGTCTTTGGCGCGACGGCCGTGATGTTAGGTGCATTTGCAGCACATGGTTTAAAGGCGATGTTGTCTGATTACCTGATTGGCGTGTTTGAGACGGGTGTGCAATACCAATTTGTACATACCTTGGCGTTAGTCTTGATTGGTATTTTGATGCAGATAAAAGTCGGCGAGAAAACAGAAAAAGGACTGCGAAACGCGGCGATTTGCTTTATTATCGGCATCTTTTGCTTTAGTGGCAGCCTTTATGCGCTTGCATTAACCGGAATCAAATGGTTTGGACCTATTACGCCATTTGGTGGCTTACTGTTTATTGTGGGCTGGGTTTGCTTCACTATGGCTGCATTTAGAATGAAAGAGGTGAAGTCGTGAAACACTTAATGCTCTACTGCCGCCAAGGTTTCGAAAAAGAGTGTGCAGGTGAGATTCAGGATCGTGCTGCTCAACTAGAAGTGTACGGTTTCCCGAGAGTGCAAAAGAATACAGGGTATGTGTTGTTTGAGTGCTACCAGGAAGGCGAGGGTGCGAAACTGGCTCAGGAGCTGGACTTTAACTCACTGATCTTTGCACGTCAGATCTTCGCGGTTGCCACAGAATGTAAAGCGTTGCCACAGGATGATCGAATCTCCCCCATTCTTGATGGGCTATCGGAGATTGAAGCATTTCCTCGTTGCGGCGATCTTCGTGTGGAAACACCCGATACGAATGAAGCAAAAGAGCTTCTGAAGTTTTGCCGCAAGTTTACCGTACCATTAAGGCAAGCCCTACGTGGTAAAGGAATTCTTTACCATAAAGACAGCCCTAGAAAACCGGTTTTGCATGCGTGTTTTGTCGCACCGGGTCACTGCTATGTTGGTTATTCGTTATCCGACAACAACTCAACATTCTTTATGGGGATCCCTCGTCTTAAATTTCCATCTGACGCGCCAAGCCGTTCCACATTGAAATTGGAAGAAGCATTTCATGTTTTCATTCCTAAAGAGGAATGGGACACACGTTTGGCTTCTGGTATGTGGGCGACCGATTTAGGTGCTTGTCCGGGGGGGTGGACTTATCAACTTGTGAAACGCTCTATGTTTGTGCATGCGATTGATAATGGCATGATGGCACAAAGCTTGATGGATACAGGGCAGGTTAAACATCATACGGAAGATGGATTTAAGTTCGAACCGCCGCGTAAAAACGTAACTTGGTTGGTGTGTGACATGATTGAAAAACCATCGCGCGTTGCACAACTTATGGGGGAGTGGCTCATTAAAGGTTGGGCAAAAGAAACCATCTTTAACTTGAAGCTGCCGATGAAAGGTCGATACGACGAAGTACTTCAAGATATCGAGAACCTAAAAGCTTTCCTGATTGACAATAAAGTGAAGTTCAAACTGCAAGCTAAGCATCTGTACCATGACAGAGAAGAGATCACCGTTCACATTCAGTGCTTGTCGAATATATCCCCTCATTAAGCTCAATGAATGGGCTTGCAGTACAAGTCCTACTTTCCAGAAGACGCTCCAATTGGAGCGTTTTTTTATTCCATTTTATGACGGTTGGTTAGAACCGGAGTATCGAATATCTTGTAAGTTAAAACCAAGTTCCATGTCGATTTTTAATGCCGAAATTTTTTTACAAGCTCTCGCCGAGTCGATGTGTTCGTTAAACTTTTTTCGATATTTAGCGGGAAGATCGTCAGATGCATAGGCGGTTTCGATGTCAGGATAAGTGGTAAGGATGTCTTTCGCCGCTTTTGGTCCCACACCTGGGATCCCTGGAATTTGGCTAGAACTGACGCCCACCAACCCCCAATAGTCAGCGAGTTGCTCCGGTTTTACACCGAATTCTTTTTCGATGAATGGGGCATCAAGCCAGCGGTGCTGAAAATAATCTCGAATTTGTAGGGTGGGTGAGAGTAGCTGGCAGTAGCCTTTGTCTGTCGATACTATGGTGACTTTTTCACCATGGCTCGCGACTTTACAGGCTAGTGTTGCAACTAAATCATCAGCTTCATCTCCATCGGACAATAATGAATCGATGCCGAGCTTCCACCAAGCCTCTTGAATAGCATCTAATCCTTTCAATAAAGGGTCAGGCATGGGCTTTCGGTTTTCTTTATAAGAGGGAAGCACTTCAGCTCGCCAGCCCCTGTCTTGTTCATGGTGATCGAAGACCGCAATAATATGCGTAGGGGTAGATTCCGATAAGATTCGATTCAGTGTCCGACCGGTAGTTTCTATGGTCCGCGAGATGTCTGTTGGATCAGGCTGCGCCGAATGTACGCGACGAATGAGGTTCAGAGCATCAATGATGACTAGATGAATCGACATTTTTGAATTCTAAAGAAAAAGGGGCGTAATGCCCCTTAGTGTATGTAAATAAAAAGTGTATGTGAATCAAAACGTGTATGTGAATCACAACGTGATGACTGGAATCGGAGGCGTGCCTACTGATCCTACAGCGCAATTTTGTAGCAAGGAATGTATTCGGACCCCGGTAATTTCATTCGCTGTTGCTCAACAAAATCGCTGAGTAGGCGATCCATTTTTTTCATGAGCGTGGGGTCGCCATTGATAACGAAAGGACCTTTACGTTTGATTTCCCGAATGCCTTCCGCTTTAACATTACCTGCAACAATTCCAGAAAACGCTTGACGTAACTTAGCGGCTAATATTTCAGGTTTTTGATTTAGGTGCAGATCGAGATTCGCCATGTTTTCGTGTGTTGGTTCAAATGGGAGTTGGAATTCAGGCTCGATTTTTAAAGACCAATTATAACTGTAAGAATCCCCTGTTACCTTGCGATGTTCCCGTACTGTTAGCATGGATTCTTTGATGATTTTCGCCGCTTTTTCAGGATCGCCAATAACAATGTTGTAGCGGCTTTGTGCTTCTTCTCCCAGCGTATCTCCTATGAATTTATCAATGGATCGGAAGTAAGCTTCACTTTCTTTAGGTCCAGTTAATACAATCGGCATCGGCTGATCAACATTGTCAGGGTGAAGCATAATGCCGAGAATGTACAAGAGTTCCTCTGCGGTGCCAGCGCCCCCAGGGAAAATAACAATACCATGTGCCATTCGCACAAACGCTTCTAAACGTTTTTCGATATCAGGCATGATAATGAGCTCATTCACGATTGGGTTGGGTGGTTCTGCCGCAATAATGGATGGCTCCGTTAAGCCTATGTAGCGTTGTTCGTTGTAGCGCTGCTTTGCATGTCCGATAGCAGCCCCTTTCATCGGACCTTCCATTGCCCCCGGACCACACCCCGTACAAATATTCAGTTCCCGTAGACCAAGCTCGTGCCCGACTTCTCGAGTGTATTGGTATTCAATGGGGTTAATTGAATGGCCTCCCCAACAAACAACAAGGTTTGGATCGATTCCCGGATGAAGCGCACCAGCGTTACGCAAAATGCCGAATACGAGATTAGTAATGTGGGTGGCATTGGTTAGGTTGAGTCTTTGGCTGTCGGCTAAATGCATGTTGACATAAACAATGTCTCTCAACACGGAAAAAAGATGTTCTTGAATGCCGGTAATGATGGTGCCGTCTACGAATGCATGGTCAGGCGGATTGTTGAGTTCAAGCTTAATGCCACGTTCGCGACGCATAACGTTGACGTCGAAGGATTTGTATCGGTTAAGTAGTTCTTCAGAGTTATCGGTATGACTGCCGGAGTTGAGAACCGCAAGGCTACAATTTCTATAGAGCTGATAAAGCTCACTAGAGGCAGTTTTTTTTAGACGTTCTACTTCAATCTGAGACAGCAAGTCCATGCTGCCTGCAGGGCTGATATGAGTAATCATAGGCTCCTCCTTGGGGTAGAAAGTCATTGTTTTTGTTCATTTCTCTACCCTATCATTTCACCTTACACAGGAATTTAGGGTTTCGCCACTTACTTTTAAGGGATAAATCAACAAATTGAGGCATCTGCCCGAACAAAACCAGCGGGTACTGTCGTTATTTCGAAGTCGTCAGTAAAGCAGCAAGTCATTCACTTAGGCTCATATGTCTGAGCCCAAGCCGTAATCACACTGGCGATGATAAAATGAAACCGTCGGTCAATTTATGGGGACGGACTTGTCTGTAGGGACATGTTTTCTAATGAAAAGGTGAAGGGAAAGGAGGTTATAGCCAAATGAGTTGATTCGGACCTGTTCTCTTGGCATTTTTGAGCCCGATCTGCAGCCTTTCAAGCACTTCTTCTGGGGTATCAGTGTCACTGAAGGCTGCACAAACTGCAGAGGCGGTAATGGTGATACTTTGGTCTCTAAACTTAAACGGCAACTTGGATATATGCGCTTGAATCTTTTGTGTCACTGTGTGAGTTTCTGAGTCAACTTGATCTGGAAGTAGAATGAGGAACTCTTCACCAGAGAATCGTGCCACGATGTCGGTGTCTCTCACCGCTTTTTTAATGGTACGAGCGATGATTTTTAACGCTTTGTCGCCAGCACTGTACCCAAAACTCTCATTCAGCGTTTTAAAGTTATCGATATCAAGCAGTAAAATTCGGAAAGAGTGTTGTGCGCGAATCCAGCGTCGATACTCCAGCTCGAGTTTATCCGTGAGTGCTGCTCTGTTGTACACTTTAGTGAGAGGGTCAAGGAGAAGCCTTTGTGCTTGATCTTGTAATCGGCGTCGATAGTCTTGAGTCACTTCTTGAAGTGCTTCCAGTTGATTATGACTATAGCTGAGCCTTTCTGTTAGAGCTTGTTCACGCTTTTCAATATGCTGTAGGCGCTCAGTGAGCGAACCTATCTTATCCAAAAGAGGGGCAATGGCGAGTTTGAGTGCCTTGGCATCTAAATCGGATTCCAAATTACTTTTGCCCTGTGAGACCAAATCGTTGATTTCGAAATGCATCATCTTTCTATGTTCAGAGTAAGAGAGGCTTTGTTCGATGTTTTGCGATGTGTTCTTGATTACCGTATTCAGAGAGCTATTAACTTGATCTAAAAACTGCTCAGAGGTTTTACGCTCAAAATGAGTGCCTTGAATGACCAGCTTTAAAATCTGAAGTATTAATTCAAACAATTCATTCGGTGGCACACCAATGAGAAGCTTAGCTCTGATGTCGGTTAATAATTCACCGGATTCGCCATCAAAATCGAGCTCAGTGATCAGGTTTTGCAGTTCTTCTGAGAGGCGGTCAAAAATTTCCTGATCGACGACTTTTTCTAAATTGAGGTTATTACGAGAATTTGACGCCATGATTTTTGTGGCGCGCTCGTATATACCCAAAAGGCGAATCGCTTGATCAATTTCTTGCGTCAATTTTCGGCTAGGGAAATGAAGTAAGTTTCGGAGATCGCGTTTTAATTGAGCAGGTAGACCAGGAATACGCTGCAACGTTTCCCCGCTATGTTTAATTCGCTCGTCTAAGTGAATTGTCTTTTTTTCCATGGTCACCGTGTTTTGCTTCAGCATTCTCTCTATGACGACCAGCTTAGGTATTAACTTTGTGACATCTTGTTGATGTTCTAGATCCTGTTTTAATAGCGACAAACTTTTATCAAGATCTTGGTTATTACCTTTGCATGCATCACTAAGATTAGCAACTATGCGCTTAAGAACGTTTTGTTCTCTTTTAAATTTAAAAAGAGAATCTCGATGTGAAAGACGTGCATGATCTAATTTACACTTTAAATCATGTAATTCTTCTTTCAACTCTTGCTCAAGAGTATCCAAATCATTCATAAAATGCAGATGCCAATAAACCGCGATGGCGAAAACAGTTTAATGATAATAACAAAAAACGAAATAAGGTCACTTTAATCAGGAGTTAAGTGCTCACTTATCACTCGGATAGTGTCAATTTTTTGATGTCATCCTCATTTTGGCATGATGATTGGACTTTTATTAACCCTTGGTTTAATGCTTGCTTACATGCAAGTCGAATATTATCGGTCGCAAAACTTGCCGCTGGAGCATTTTCAATCGCTCGTAAATAGACCCATTGGCTTTCGTCGCTATTTTTTTCTATTCCACGAGCAAGGTTTGTTGACAGCAGTAATATATCTATTAACTCCTGATCGTTAATCGCTGTATATGCTCTAGGTAAGAAGGGATAATCTGCCATACCTACGTGAACTTTGCGCGATATTTTTCTCTCCGGCTCAAATTCTGAGATCCAGCTGCAAATCTTATCGAACATTTGTTGCGGTTCGGTTGCAGTCTTAGTATTAGGCTCAACATAAAGAAACATGGCATCTGAAAAATGATAAAGACGGGCTGGTCTGCTGACTTTTGATTTTATAAAGTCTCCGAAAGATCTCTCAAGCTCTAGTCCTGCTTGGTAGCCTAGCTCAAGGTATGTGCTACGCAAAAAGGATAAGTCAAACATCACGAAGCGTAGTCGGTCACTGAAAGGTTCACTGATTAGCTCACCTAACTGCCATTGTTCGAAAGTCGCGCTACTGCGAGCCAATGAATTCTGTAGTTTTTTATTGAGTAGTCTCAAATTTTGAAGCCCAGAACGAGCGTGAGTATACAAATCGAGTCTAAGTGCTTTCACTTCGCCTTTTAATTTGTCTATTACATAACCACGTCTTAAAACAAATAGTACCAATAGCACGGTGATGACAAATAAACCAAACGCTGTATTTTGGAATTTTCTAAATTCTTGTTGCGCTATTTTGAGCTCTTCTTCCAGCCCTTTGTAATGTAAAGATTGCTCAATGATGTCCTTTTGCTGCTTTAACACATCTTCATTGATTTCATTCAACCTTCTTTGCTGGTTGGCGTTAAGAATAGAAGACTTCTTGAGTGCATTTAATGCTTCTATGAAATCGCCGTTTTGTTCATATGCAGCCGATAGCACTCGATAGGATTGCAATAAAATAAGATCGTCGGATAAATCTTGACCAATTGAGAGTGCGTCTCTTGCATTATTTAACGCTGTTGAAGTTTGTTCTTGTTGCAGTGCCAAACTGGCAGTGAGTAATAAAGAACGCGCTTTAAGTGGTTTTATTTGAGTGTAATTGACTAAGTTTTTTGCTTGGTCTAAATATCGTTCTGATAACGTAAAGTTAAATAACTGTAAATAAGTGTCAGCGATGCTTAATCTTAATTCAATCGCATCGTGAATGTCTCGTGCTAAGTATTCATTATCGAGTACGTTAAAATAACGTACTAATGCGAGATTATACTTTCCTTGCAAGAAATATATATCCGCCATTTGTTTAATTACATCGCCTAAAATCTTCGATTGTTCATAATTTCGGTAGAAATCTGCAGAGCGAGCTAGGTGTTCTAGAGCTTTGTCAAGAACTTGACGCTGCTTAAATAACTGGGCAAGTTGATAGTTTGCTTTTGCTAATTCTCGGCTTCTATCTTTTTCTATTGCCATCCAGTATCCGGTAAGTAATTCTGTTAACGCTAAATCGTACGATTTGTAACGTAAATAGTGTTTACCTAACTCGATATGGTAATTAATGACCGTGTCGATCCGCGTCATTTTGGTTAGGATTTCGAATGCGGTTTTATATTCCAACTCGGCATCAACACGGTCCCCTTCAAGGGAAGCGATTTCACCTTTGAGCATCGCCAATCTAAATTGGAGGTCGGTAATAAGGCTTGAGGTGGTATGTGGCTGGAGAAGTTCTTGCTCGACTTTCTGGATGATAGGCAATGCTTTTTTTATGTCTCCAGTTTGCAGCCAGAGAAGCTCCGCTCTTAAAAGCAGAGTTTCAAGAGCTATCAGTGGTAGATCATAGTTGTTGGCGAGCCTTTCCGCATTTTCCAAGTGTAAAAATGCGTTGCGAGGATCGCCTAGTGAAATTTCCACTTTCGCGAGAATTTGTAGAGCATCAATACTGCTGCTGGGCGTACGTAAAGAGTTGTCGGTCTCTTCTCTGGGGATGGCTGACGGTCCCTTAGGGGAGGCGTCAGTCAACTTGCGTTGGCTGAGAAACTTGGTGGCGATTTTCTTGGATTTTTTCGGGTCGACTTCAACCAAATTGGCGGCTTCATTGAGAACCGGCGATGTGTAGAGCTTTGCCAATGCGGTCTGGCTTTGCAGCAATATGGCAAAAAGCAGCCCCGACCAACCAAAAAATTTCATTCCTTTGTACTCCAGGCTTAAATCGCTTCTATTGTCTTGCTAGGCGCAGGTTGTTGTTCGGTCTCGATTGTTCTGTCGAACGATAAGGGTTGATATCTAATCCGCCGCGTCTTGTGTATCTGGCAAACACCGTTAATGAGGTTGGGGTGCAGTATTTTTGAATGTCTGTAAAAATGCGTTCAACGCATTGCTCGTGAAACTCATTGTGTTCACGGAAAGAGATAAGGTAGCGTAACAGAGATTCACGGTTAATTTTATTCCCTGTGTACTGAATGGATACACTGCCCCAATCGGGTTGATTGGTGATTAAGCAGTTTGATTTGAGCAGGTTGCTGACTAAGGTTTCAGATACATGTTCGTCAGAGACCGAGCCCTGAAGTAATGTGGGGTCAAACTCATAATGTTCAATCTTAATGTCTTGACCGTCGATGCATTCGCCACGGAAACTAACGATAGGTTGGTCATCATAAAACGTGACAGGGTTGATGATGACGTCCACGGGTTCACCTGCACACTCAGACAAATCTTTCAGTAGGGCTTTCTTGACATCGTCCCAATGACTGAATCGAGTTTGGTTAAAGCTGTTCAAATACAGCTTGAACGATTTGGATTCAATCAGGTTTGGGCTGGTGGCAGGAAGTACCACCTCACCTATTGCAACTTGTGGAAGCCCATTTTCGTTGAGCCAAGAGAGCTCGTATAATGTCCAGATATCAACCCCAGTAAAAGGCAGGTCATCTGTTAATTGGATATCATTACGGTTTAGGCTACGAGGAACGCCTTGTAATAGAGAAGGGTCATATTGGCTGCTGTATTCTGTTTTTTGTCCAAGAGTTAAACCAGCCAGTTCTTCGGCGTTCGAATATTTGCTCATACTTGCTCTAAAAGATCGATTAGAATACCTCGGAGTTTACTTAATCCCTTTAATTCTGTCATCAGTCTATGACTGAGACAGTGAGTATCTAGGAGCAATCAATGTCTCAAAATGTTGCACGTGCTTTAAAGTCGTTCAGCGAATCCTTCGTATCTTCTTGGCAAGAGACGCACGCCAGTTTTCCAAAAAGTAAAGAACTGACGGGCATTCCTTCTCCTTGTATTGAAAAGCAAAGCGACGAGATTGTTGAGTGGCAACCTGTTTACCGAGAAGAGTGGGCAGATTTTAGCAATGTTGAAAGTGGTATTGAGCTGACGATTCATGACGACATAAAAGCCTTCTATAGCTGTCAGTTCTGTGGTGACATGGAAGCATTTTGGGATGATAAACCTTTAACTTTGCTTCAAGTGTGGAGTGAAGAGGATTTCCTGAGGTTGCAAGAGAATATTCTTGGTCATTTGGTGACGCAACGCAGGTTAAAGCTCAAGCCAACGGTATTCATTGGCTCTACCGATGCGGAAATGGATGTTATTTCAATCTGCAATCTAACGGGCGAAGTCATTTTTGAGCGTTTAGGAACGGATAAGAGAGACGTGTTGGCTTCATCTGTCGAAGAATTTTTGGTGCAATTGACGCCTGATGTGCAGTTAAGGTGACATAGATGTACATTACTGAACTGTCATTTGAAGTGTATCGCGATACATCCATGGGGGAAGTAGAGAGAGCGGTGAATTATGTGCTCGATTGTCTACGATACAACGGGCAAGTATTAGGTCGAGAACTCCCCGTTTCCATGGATGGTGCGATTTTTACCGCCCGCGTCGTTTGCCCCGAACCCAATAGTTTGCACCCGGATTTTTTCAGCCCTCAAGTCAAGCATGCCATGAGTATGTTGGCAGAGTCGGGGCTACTTCAGCCAAAGGTGAAAGTGATAGGTGAGGACATGAACTCTGATCCTAGTGACGGGTGCGGTGAGCGTGAATGGCAAATTCTTTATACCAGTTATCTGCATACGTGTTCGCCCATTCGGTGTGGTGAACATTTCCAACCCGTTCCTTTGTACCGATTGCCTGCTGTCGCGAATGGCGATCAAAAGCAAATCATCAAATGGCAGGAAGATTGGAGTGCGTGCGACCAGCTGCAAATGAATGGTTCTGTCGTCGAACACCCGTCTCTTTACGAAATTTCATCGAGTAAAAGTTTACTGTTTCGCCGAGGATGGGATTTATGCCGCCGAATTAACGTGGTAAGCGGGATCCCTACCTACCTATATATCTATCGTGTGGGTGGCAAAAGTAAAGAAGAAGAGCTGTCCAGAAAGTGCCCTAAATGTGAAGGCGATTGGAAGTTGGATGAGCCCGTTCATGGTGTATTCGATTTTAAGTGTGATGATTGCTTGTTAGTCAGTAATCTTTCTTGGGACTTTAAAGATTAATCGATAAATTGGTTTAAGAACCCGCCACGCAGTTGCGTGGCGTTTTTATTTGTTTGCACTTTAGCGCAGTTGGTATCGCCTATGCAGAGGAACGTCGCAAGGTTTGGGTGGTTCAATACTCTTAGTGCCATATGGACAGTATCATATGGAGTGAAGCCTTAAATAACCTAGCCATGGCTATGGAGTGGTCTCAATCAATAACATTAGCGGTGTTTGGCTAGAAATCGGTCCAAGTGGTTAGCGAATTCTCTTCTCTCTGTCTGCGAGAGTGCTGCTGGACCGCCAGTTTGTACTCCGCTAGAGCGCATTGTGTCCATAAAATCGCGAATATTCAGCCTGGCTTTTATGGTGTCTTTCGTAAACAGCTCTCCTCTTGGGCTTAAAGCCACGGCATGTTTGCTGATGACTTCATCGGCGAGAGGGATATCAGACGTGATAACGAGATCCTGCGCTTCCACTCTTTTTACAATTTCATCGTCAGCTATGTCAAAGCCGCTAGGCACTTGTAGGGCATGAATATTGTTTCGCTTTGGTAAAGGTATCGTGTGGTTAGCAACGAAAGTCGTGGTGATGCCTGTTCTTTCTGCGGCGCGTATGAGTGTGTCTCGGATGACCTTGGGACAGGCATCGGCGTCTACCCAGATTTTCATGATGATTGGCTCTCTAATTTTTCAATTCGTATCGTCAGATCGTCAATTTGCTTAGAAAACGTAACGATCTGCGCCTCTAATATAGCAACGCGATCATCGCTAGACGGTTCACTGATCCCAACTTCAACTTTTGGAACGTGAGATGAAGATTTCCAGCTTTTCATCGCAGCAATAATAGCAGGCATAGGAACTGGTGTTTTCATTCTCGCTTTCACTAAAGCGACAGTAGGGTCTTTGCCTTGGTCTGCCAGAGACTGAATAGCGGCTTCCAATTCCGCTGTAATGTCCTGAGTTTTCATTTTGAGATCCTTAAATTGCACTGGGCATATAGGTCAACAGACCTGAATGATTATGCGCTTATAGTATCGGTTCCAAGAAGTGTGCGCCAGCACTGGTTATTTACCGCAAGTGTAATGAAGGTGGTTGAGTGATTTGCTTGTTAGTTTGTAAGAGATCTCTTACAAGAGGTGTAGGAAATGCTTACTATTTATAATAGAGTATTATCCTTATTTTTTGTTAACATATTGTTATGAATTGATAATTAATTTAATGATATTTCTTCTCATAAAGAAATGTGAGATAGCTAAGTTGTTCTAAAAAGAGATAGTCGTAATCTGTTCTCTGTCGGAAGGATTCTGACACGGAACAGGACACAACCAAGGACTCGGTTATCTTCAGGAAGAAGATTTGATTATTCAGGATGAATGATCAGCATGGAGCGAAAGGACATTGAATGGACGCAATCGTTATCAGGAAGATGACGACAAAGGAAAGACAATGGACACCTCGAGGAAGAGGCAGGGAACGAACATCAGGATGATGTAAGGGACACCGCTCAGGGAACAAGTGAGTGCGCTAATCAGGAAGATTAGCAGATCAGGATAAGATCATGGACACCGCTAGGATGGCGATGAAAGGACTAAGCTGAAGGAACACAGCATACTATCAAGGATTTGATGCATGGAGCACTATTAGTAGCCGGATTGCTGCGAGTAAGACTACAGCCCCGATACGCGAGTATCGGGGCTTTTCTTTGTTTCAAGGTAAAGTTCGAGTCTTGGTGAGAATGGGTATACTGCGGCGTTACATCCTATAGGGCGGGATCTCAAAATGGCTTGCATGAAAGCCCACCATAGTGAGTTCTCCAATGTAGCAGTCGTCCCCCAGTGCCGAGAATTCAAACTGGTAAATGGTGTGCCAGCCAAATTTGCCTGTTTTATGGCGAAACTTGTGCCCTTTGAAAGAAACAGACAGCATTTGTATCTCTAGTTGCTTACAGCGATGGGCAACCATCTGTTTTGCCAGTTCAGACTGTCTGCGTTGTTGCCAGAACAACAAGCAAAAAAGAGTCACCAATATGATTGCGAACAGATTCCCTATCATTATTTCATCCTTTAGCTCTGCTTATTGAGAACGTGTGCTTTGCTGAAGCTTCAGTAATGCGGTTGCCAATTCTTGAGAGGGTGCATTGTGAAGTAAAGGCAGCAAGACCATTCGAAGTTCAGGCAACATGACGAGATCAGCAAATAGTTGATTGAACAGATTTTGATTTCCGGTTTGTGCTAGCCTTAGCAAAAAAAGACTGGCTCTTTCTGTATTCGCTAATGAAGACCAACTTCTTCCCGCAATCCCCACCAACACCTCTTGATGGCTTAACCTAGGGCTTTGCAAAATACAGTCGACAACTAAGCCAAGTGAGTCTGAAGACCCAGCCAGCGATCTCACGAGGGCCGATATTAGAAATAAGTCTGGCGTGTCCGACTGGCATTCAGACTGCGCTTTTTCCTGTAAAGCTTTTCCAAGGTTATCAGGAAGCTCGCAGTGCTCAAGTACACCCAACAAGGCATAAAGGGGTTCGCTAGGTAACTGGTGAAGCGCTTTTTTAAGCATC
Source organism: Vibrio sp. S9_S30 (assembly GCF_014694455.1). Classification (GTDB taxonomy): domain Bacteria; phylum Pseudomonadota; class Gammaproteobacteria; order Enterobacterales; family Vibrionaceae; genus Vibrio. The sequence continues at coordinate 240,746 of NZ_JAAUWT010000002.1, forward strand.
ACCCCATTTTGACCCGTCCCAAGCCGAGCGCAGATGTCTGCGATGCCTTGTAATCCAATTGTTTGCCAGTTATTCCAGCCTAATCCACCCGAGAAGTAGTGCTGCGCATGTTCATAGTATTGGCTTGTTGGCATTGACAGTTTGGCTCGGACTTGGCTGTGAAAAACCGCCATTTTGTCTTCTGAAGGCTTGAAGGTGTAGGGATTGTTAGAAAGCTTTTCCTGTTGCTCTTCACTCAGATCCCCTCCCAACCGTGTTCCCATGGCTTCAATAACGTATTTAATGAAATGACCTACATCAGCCTGTTTGAGTAGCCCTCGTTCATCCAATTCAAACTTCAAAAACCAAATCCAAGGCTGTTTCGATTCATTCCAGTAGGCTATCGCAATATGGGCCTTGCGCTGCATTGGGAAAGGGTAGGCTTGCTGTCCCAATTCCGCTTTCGCAAATGTGCTGGGCTCGATTTTAGTAATGCGGCGACCTAAATCGAAAACTTGGTACTCACAATGACTGTTGTTGAGAAGCTGGGTAAGGGTATGAATGGTGTCCATGGACTGACTTGTTATCCTGTATGTCTTTAGCCAATAGATGGTACTCTATGGGCAATTTTCAAGGCCATTTGAAACGAAATAGATGAATACTGCTCGAATATCGATCCTTATCGAGAATCTTAAATCCGCTCTGCAACAAGAAAACCTTTGGGATTCGATGCCTCCTTCGACTGAGACGCTCGCCAGCCAGCAACCTTTCGCCTACGACACATTGGAGCCACAGCAGTGGTTGCAGTGGGTATTCGTTACTCGGTTCGAGGCTATGATTGCCTCTAATCAACCTTTACCTTCTACGGTACAGCTTTTACCGTATTTCGAGGAGGTTTGGAAAGAAGACGCATCAAAAATAAAAGTGTTAACGGTTATTTCTGACATTGATGAGGCATTTGCATCGTGCTAGAGATTTTATTTCAAGATGAATATTTGGTTGCTGTCAATAAACCAGCAGGAATGTTGGTTCACCGCTCTTGGTTAGATAAACACGAAACCCAATTTGTGATGCAAACACTACGAGATCAAATTGGACAGCATGTGTTTCCATTGCATCGACTCGATAGACCGACTTCTGGTGTGTTGGTGTTTGCGCTGTCTAGTGATGTGGCGTCTGAAATGATGCCGATGTTTGCAAATCATGAAATGCAAAAAACCTATCACGCCATAGTCCGAGGATGGATAGAGCAGGGCGACACGCTGGATTACCCTCTGAAAGAAGAACTGGACAAAATTGCGGATAAATTTGCAGATAAAAACAAAGAAGCCAAAGAGGCGATCACGGTTTATCGACCACTTGGCAAAGTAGCCATTCCGCTTTCGACTGGGCGTTTTCCAACCACTCGTTATGGGCTAGTAGAAATGAAACCTAAAACAGGTCGGAAGCATCAGCTGCGCCGTCATATGGCGCACTTAAGACATCCGATCGTGGGCGATACATCCCACGGCGACGGCAAACATAACCGCCTATTTCGAGATCATTATGATGCGCATCGCCTGCTTCTTCATGCGTCCGAGTTGTCGTTTGTTCATCCCTATACCAAGGAAAAACTGGTGTTAAAGGCAAAGTTTGATGATGTTTGGGAAAGGTTATTAGCGGAGTTTGGTTGGACTGAGCTGTTCGTTTGATTTGTTTGTACAGCCGTTCTGCACTCTACAAGCAGTGCATAAAAAGATAAGAGGGCAGCAATCCCTCTTATCTTTTGTTGACTATTATTTGACATGCATTTATTTGACATGCATTTGTCGTTTACTTTAGCTTATCGAGATCGGCTTCGATTTCAGCGATTTTGCTTGAGACCACTTTCTCTAAGTGACGAAGATCGGATAAGATTTTCTCTTTCACATCCACTTCAACCAATTTTTCAGGCTTAGTGATGGTATTCAACTCATCAATCACGAGCGTTAAGTTGCGATTTATTTCGGTTACTTCTTTGTATTGATGACTCCCACTGTCGATCAACACATTTTTACGCTGTCTTGGGTATTTGAACTTAACGCTTTTAGCAAAAAGCTCGCCCTTTTGCTTTTTAAAATAGATCTTAAGTATATCTTTTTGCGATTCTTGTCGAAGAGAGTAACGTTCGATCTGTTTTGGATCTTGAATACCTAATCCAGTGAGGTTTGGATACATAGAGCACCTCGTGATAGCCAATGAATAGTAAATCAGTTCAATATTCATCAAGCTAGAGAATGAATAAACTGATTGAGTCCTGTTCAACCTTAGCAGCTATTGATAGGTCAGACAGACGTTTGGGTAGAGAGTGTGGGCGAGATCGCGATAAACCAAATCTCGCCCTTTTATCGCTTTAGTTAGTGATGCTGAAGCTCACTCACGCTTTCTATCAACTTGGTTTTTAACTCGTTTTGCTCTTCTTCACTTAAAGGACCGCCATTGGGTGAGGTGAGAATAAATAAGTCTTCTGCTCGCTCACCTATGGTGATGATTTTAGCCGCGTGAAGGTTTATTCCCAATTCAGCAAAGGTGGCACCAACGTTCGCCAATAAACCCGGTGTGTCTAAGGCGACAAATTCCATCAATGTGCGCTTTCGTGTTTTGGTGGGAATAAAATCGACACGGGTTTTGACATTAAAATGCATCAGTTGCTTTGGCGTCCGGCGAGCTTTTGAGTTCGCCACGTCGTTTTCGCTGAGGATATTTTCTAAATGACGAACCATATTGGCGTGCCGATTTTCATCTATTAACTCACCATGGTGGTCTAATACAATAAATGTGTCTAGAGCGTAACCATCTTTGCTTGTCATAATTTGCGCGTCATGAACACTAAAGTTACGTCTGTCGAGCTCGCCAACGACGTTGGCAAAAAGGTTAGGGAGATCTTTTGAATAAATGAACACTTCTGTACCGCCACGAGTGGCTTCTTTACTCAGTAATACCAACGGTTGTTCTTTAGATTCTAACCTCAGAAGATGCTCTCCGTGCCAAGCGATTTGTTTATGGGTGTGGCGAAGGAAGTAGTCTGCCTTGAAACGTTGCCATAACACCTCAATTTCTCGGGCGGTGAAGCCTTCTTTTCTTAACATAGCAGACGCTAAATGTTGGTTATGACGGATTCGGTCTCGGACATCGACAGGGTTTTCTAAACCGCGACGAAGCGCTCGCTGGGAAGAGTAGAACAATTCAGCAAGCAGTGTCCGCTTCCAACTGTTCCAAAGTTCGGGGTTGGTTGCACAAATGTCTGCAACCGTTAGACATACCAAAAACTCTAGGTACTCTTCGTCGCGAACTTTTTTTGCAAATCCTGTGACCACTTCAGGGTCATAGATATCGCGTCTTTGAGCAGTGACAGACATCAATAGATGGTGCTTGACCAGCCAAGAAACCAGCTTGGATTCCGGTTTCGACAATCCGTGTTCAATGCAAAAATCGTACGCTTCTACTGCACCAATTTCAGAGTGATCGCCTCCACGCCCTTTCCCTATGTCGTGAAAAATAGCCGCAATGATCAGCAATTCCTTTTTCTGTATTCGCGGATACACTTCGCAGCAAATAGGGTGTTTCGCGTGGTTTTTGGCAAAACTAAAGGTGTGGATATGCTTGAGTAACCGCATACTGTGCTCGTCTACCGTATAGACGTGGAACAAATCGAACTGCATTTGCCCAACAATTTGGCTCCACTGTGGCAAATAAGCTGACATCACGCCTAACCGATGCATTAAACTGAACGCTTTATGTAAAGCATTCGGATGGCGGACTAAGTCCATGAACTTTTCACGCGCTTCGGGAATAGTATGCAAAAACTTGTTCAATCGGCGGCGAGCGGTTCGAAGCTGGCGCATGGTTGCGGGGGCGACGCCTTCAATGGAGGAATCATTCGCAATGTGCAAAAACATATCCAGAATAGTTTCAGGGCGAGCTTGAAATAATGCGGGTTTTCGGGCTTCGATGAGGGGACCTCGGCGTTGAAAATCGGCATCCAGAATGTCTGCGGGAAGCTGCTCGCCTTTGTTGATGATCGCTTGGTCAAAAAGCTTGAGCAGCATTTTGTTGAGCTCCGCTACGCGCCTTAATGTGCGGTAGAACTCTTTCATCATCATTTCGATGGGTTTATTGCCTTCCCCCGTAAATCCTAGATGTTCAGCAACTTGGAGTTGGTGAGCAAACGTTAAACGGTTATCGTAGCGTTTCAGCTCTATGTGCAATGCAAAACGCACTCGCCATAGGTAATCTTGACACTCTAATAGTTCACGATATTCAGCGTCGGTGAGAAATCCGTAGCGGCTCATTTCGAATAACGAAGTCGCACCAAAGTGACGCCTAGCCACCCAGCTTAGCGTATGGATGTCACGAAGCCCGCCGGGGCTCGATTTGATATCGGGCTCTAGGTTATAGGTGGTATCGTGAAAGCGTGCGTGCCGTTGTTTCTGCTCTTGAATTTTCGCTTGATAGAAGACTTCGCTAGGCCAAAAGGTTTCGGAATGAATAAGCATCTTTAAGCGGTGGAATGCGTCTTCACAGCCGCAAATTAGCCTTGCCTCTTGCAGGTTTGTGGCAACAGTTAAGTCGCCTTTCCCTACTTCTTCACATTCGGCTACGGTTCTTACGCTGTGACCGACTTCCAATCGTAAATCCCAAAGCAGTGTAATGAATTCACTGACTTTCGTTTTTACTTCATCCTGAAGTGGAGAGCCGTTCAAAATCAGAATATCGATATCGGAAAGCGGGTGTAATTCGCCACGACCATATCCGCCAACGGCGACGAGGCTGAGTTTCTCTATGTGATCGAAACCATAGTACTCCCAAAGGCGAGTAAGCAGCATGTCCATATATTCGCTGCGACCGAGAACCAGGTCAGTGACAGGGTGGTGCGATAGAAACTCTTCTTTTTGGTCTCTGGAAAAACGCTCCAGCTCATGGCGTAGATTGTCAAGATTCATGGCAGAATCTTTAAGCGATAAAGGGGATTGAAATGTCATCCAAGCGTTCCGTGCTAACTGTTATGGTTTAACTTTAACAATTGATACTTAAGTTTTCGAATTCTGCAAAAGAAAAATCCCAGCGATGCTGGGATTTGAGTTATTTGTTCACCATGTGTCGAGGAATGCTCTCATCACTTCGTAGGGTAAGAACTTCACAACCGTCCTTTGTTACTAGAATGGTGTGTTCCCATTGTGCGGAGTTTTTGCCGTCGCCAGTGTAAACCGTCCAGTCATCCTCCGAGTCAACACTGCATCCAAATTTACCTGCATTAATCATAGGTTCAATGGTAAAGCACATGCCTTCTTTCAGTTTGCGGTTGTCGGTGTTCTTATAGTGAACCACCTGAGGCTCTTCATGGAACTCGCTGCCAATACCGTGCCCGCAGAAATCCTTCACAATGGAGTATTTCATACGAGGATTTTTCTTGTTGTTGTCTTTTATAAACTTATCGATCGCCGTACCAAGTTCACCAACCGTTGTACCGGGTTTTACTTTGCGCATAGCAACATAAAGGGCTTCTTGAGTCACAGTACATAAACGCTTGTCGGCGGCTGAAACTTCGCCCACATAGAACATTCTTGAGGTATCGCCGTGGTATCCTTTAGGTCTCACGCTTAAGTCGGCATCTTTATCTTCTGGGATAATAACTGTGACATCGATGTTAATGACATCACCGTCCTTCAAAATGGCTGGCTTGCTCTTACCCGTAGAGCCGATTTCATCTTTTGATGCAGGGATCCCGTGGCAGACAATGTGATTAATTGAAGTACAGATAGATTTTGGGAAACCGTGGTAATCCAGTGGCGCTGGATACGCATTGTTTTCCAGAATGTAATCGTGACAAATACGGTCAATTTCTTCGGTTGTGATACCGGGTTTGACGTGTGGCTCTATCATTTCCAAAACACTCGAAGCCAATTTGCAGGCAGCGCGCATTTTCTCGATTTCTTCTGCGGTTTTAATTTTAATAGACATCGTCTTTCTCGAACTTATTAATGCAATCGCTGCATTCTATCAGTGGGTTGTCCGACACGCAAAGGTCGTTGCGCTGGGTTTACAGCAGGGGAAGTGATGTTCATTGCACTTCATTCAACGTTTAATTTTGGCTCAAAGGTTGGTGGGCATAGACCTCATGGTTACTTTCAAAAGGATAGGCAATCAAATTTCTGCTAGCCAAAATAGTGTTTTTTATGGTATAAAGCGCGCCGGAATTAAGAACAGTTATCTCCATTTGGCGAAGCGGTTTTTGGGTCCAATTATATTTTCTTTAAATCACACACATACCGACACATGATCCGGGGTGCTCACTTACTTTTATTGAAGAAGTTGAGTCGGACGCATGGGGTATGTGGAGGCCTAACCCCATAGAGGAATTTAAAATGGCAACTGTATCAATGCGCGATATGCTTAAAGCTGGTGTTCACTTTGGTCACCAAACTCGTTACTGGAACCCAAAGATGAAGCCATTCATCTTCGGTGCTCGTAACAGAGTTCATATCATCAACCTAGAAAAAACGGTACCAATGTTCAACGATGCACTAGCTGAGCTAGGCAAAGTTGGCGAGAAGAAAGGTAAAGTTCTTTTTGTAGGTACTAAGCGCGCTGCATCTGAAGCGGTAAAAGAAGCGGCTATCGCTAGCAACCAATACTACGTAAACAACCGTTGGTTGGGTGGCATGCTAACGAACTACAAAACTGTTCGTCAGTCAATCAAGCGTCTGAAAGAACTTGAAGCACAAGCTCAAGACGGTACTTTCGACAAACTAACTAAGAAAGAAGCTCTAATGCGTACTCGTGAAATGGAGAAGCTAGAGAAATCGCTTGGTGGTATCAAAGACATGGGCGGTCTACCTGACGCACTATTCGTTATCGACGCTGATCACGAGCACATCGCCGTTCGCGAAGCAAACAACCTAGGTATCCCTGTATACGCAGTTGTTGATACTAACTCTGACCCAGACGGTGTTGACTTCATTATCCCAGGTAACGATGACGCAATCCGTGCAGTTCAACTTTACCTAAACGCTGCAGCTTCTGCTGTAACCGAAGGTCGTAACCAAGACGTAGCTGCTGCAGTTGCTGAAAAAGACGGTTTCGTAGAAGAAGCGGAATAATAACGGCTCTGAGTCACACTTAGCCCTATAGATTAACGAGCTGTAATAGGCAAAAAAAGTTAAATATAAGCTAAGTTATAGTTACAATCGGGGGCCGTTATCGAGCCCCTGATTTTTACCATATCCAGAATCAACTGAGGAATAGAGAATGGCTGTTACTGCTGCTCTAGTAAAAGAACTGCGCGACCGTACTGGCGCAGGTATGATGGAATGCAAGAAAGCGCTTGTTGAAACTGACGGCGATATCGAACTAGCAATCGAAAATATGCGTAAATCAGGTGCTGCTAAAGCTGCTAAGAAAGCAGGTAACGTAGCGGCTGAAGGCGCAATCATTATCAAAGAAACTGACGGCTTTGCTGTTCTTCTTGAAGTGAACTGTCAGACTGACTTCGTTGCTAAAGATGCTAACTTCACATCGTTTGCAAACGACGTTGCTGAGGCAGCTCTTGCTTCTAAAGCTACTGCAGAAGAACTACAAGCTCAATTCGAGGAAACTCGTGTTGCTCTAGTCGCTAAAATCGGCGAAAACATCAACATCCGTCGTGTTCAATACGTTGAAGGCGTTGCACTGGCTTCTTACCGTCACGGTGAGAAAATTGGTGTTGTTGTTGCAGGTGAAGGCGATGCTGAAACTCTTAAGCACGTTGCAATGCACGTAGCGGCTTCTCGCCCAGAGTACGTTAACCCAGAAGACGTACCTGCAGACGTAGTTGAGAAAGAGAAAGCCGTTCAAGTTGAAATCGCAATGAACGAAGGCAAGCCTGCGGAAATCGCTGAGAAGATGGTTGTTGGTCGCATGAAGAAATTCACTGGCGACATCTCTTTGACTGGTCAGGCTTTCGTTATGGAACCTAAGAAATCGGTAGGCGAAGTTCTTAAAGAGAAAGGCGCTACAGTAACTAACTTCGTACGTTTAGAAGTGGGTGAAGGTATCGAGAAAGCGGAAGAAATGAGCTTCGCTGACGAAGTAGCTGCGGTACAAAAAGGTTAATCCTTAGCGTATTGTATAAAAAAAGACCGTGGCCAAGGCTGCGGTCTTTTTACGAACAAAATACTAAGTTATAAACGAACTCAGTGAGTGAAGAATCGTCATGAATGCACGTTGGAATCAACGTAAATGCAATTTGTATTCATGACTGTTAATCAACAACTCTCATTTGGAAGGTAGACTCCATGACAACTAACCCTAAGCCAGCGTATCAACGTATTCTGTTAAAACTGAGTGGTGAAGCTCTTCAAGGTGAAGAAGGTTTTGGTATTGACCCTGCGGTACTAGACCGTATGGCTCAAGAAGTAAAAGAACTGGTTGAACTGGGTGTTCAAGTGGGTGTGGTCATCGGTGGTGGTAACTTGTTCCGTGGTGCAGGATTAGCTGAAGCTGGTATGAACCGCGTTGTTGGTGACCATATGGGAATGCTAGCGACAGTAATGAATGGTCTTGCGCTGCGTGATGCTCTTCACCGTGCGTACGTCAATGCGCGCGTAATGTCGGCGATTCCTTTGAAAGGTGTATGCGACGATTACAATTGGGCAGATGCTATTCGTGAACTACGCCAAGGTCGCGTCGTGATATTTTCGGCGGGAACGGGTAACCCATTTTTTACTACCGATTCTGCTGCCTGTTTGCGCGGTATTGAAATTGAAGCGGATGTTGTTCTTAAAGCGACTAAAGTTGATGGCGTATTTACTGCGGATCCAGTGGCAAACCCTGAAGCAGAGCTGTATGATGACCTATCGTTTAGTGAAGTTCTTGAAAAAGAACTGAAAGTAATGGACTTAGCGGCATTTACACTGGCACGTGACCACAAAATGCCGATCCGTGTATTCAATATGAACAAGCCAGGCGCTCTACGTCGCGTGGTAATGGGTGAAGCCGAAGGTACGCTAATCAGCGAAATCTAATCATTGGCAGCCAAAAACACTCTTATTAAGAAATATTAAGGTGAAATTGTGATTAACGAAATCAAAAAAGATGCACAAGAGCGCATGGATAAAAGCGTTGAAGCGCTAAAGAACAACCTATCGAAAGTACGTACAGGTCGCGCTCACCCAAGCTTGCTGTCTAACATCAGCGTAGAATACTACGGTGCGCCAACACCTCTCAACCAGATTGCAAACGTGATTGCTGAGGATTCTCGTACGCTTGCTATTACCGTTTTTGATAAAGAGCTAACACAAAAAGTAGAAAAAGCGATCATGCAATCGGATCTTGGTCTGAACCCAATGTCTGCCGGTTCCGTAATCCGTGTTCCTCTTCCACCACTAACGGAAGAACGCCGTAAAGACTTGGTAAAAATCGTTCGTGCTGAAGCGGAAGGTGGTCGCGTTGCTATTCGTAACATCCGTCGTGATGCAAACAGTGAACTTAAAGCCCTTCTGAAAGAGAAAGAAATCTCAGAAGATGAAGATCATAAAGCACAAGATGAAATTCAAAAGCTAACTGATGCTGCCGTTAAGAATGTTGATGATGTTCTTGCCGCAAAAGAAAAAGAGTTGATGGAAGTGTAATATCACTTACACTTTTCTTTTTCGAAGCGCTGTGCTCACAGCACAGCGCTTTTTTTATGCTATTATCTCAACCCCATTAGATTCAATGAACTTCCTATGCTGAACACTCAAGTCTATCCAGACGCATTCCCTAAACATATCGCGATCATTATGGACGGCAATGGCCGATGGGCAAAAAAGCAAGGTAAGCCTCGCGTTTTTGGTCATAAAGCAGGGGTAGATTCAGTGAGAAAAACCATTTCAGCCGCTTCTCGATTAGGAATCAAAGCTGTCACTCTATTTGCCTTCAGTAGTGAAAACTGGCGTCGTCCGGCAGAGGAGGTTAGTTTGTTGATGGAGCTGTTTATTACGGTTTTGTCCAAAGAGGTAAAGCGCCTGCACAAGAATAATCTTAGATTAAGAGTGATAGGTGATATCAGCCGATTTAATCAACGATTGCAAAAAAAAATTGCAGAAGCAGAAAGCCTGACAAAAGACAACGAAGGTATGGTTGTTAATGTGGCGGCCAATTATGGTGGGAAATGGGATATCACCCAAGCTATTCAAAAAATCGCGACTGAAGCCAAAGAGGGTGTTCTAGACCCAGCTGAAATCAATGAAGATTTGGTAACCTCTCATTTGACAATGTCTGACCTGCCTGAAGTTGACTTACTCATCCGCACCAGTGGTGAATGCCGGATCAGTAATTTTGTTTTATGGCAGATGGCATACGCTGAAATGTATTTTATTGATCAGCACTGGCCAGATTTTAATGAACAAAGCTTAGCAGATGCTGTGGCTTGGTTTGTTAATCGTGAGCGCCGTTTTGGTTGCACAGGCGAGCAGATTCAAGAAATTATGAATAGCTAACAAAGGATCATCAGCTTGAAACAAAGAATTATAACCGCGCTGATTCTGGCTCCATTAGTTGTATTAGGGATTTTTGAGCTCTCTATACCGCTATTTATTGCAGCGATTGCAGCAATTGTAGTAATTGGCTTTTGGGAGTGGACTCAATTTATTGAAACACCAAACCGCCTTAAAGCATTGATTCCTTCTCTCTCTGTGCTTGCGAGTTTATTTTATTTTTTGCCGTTTGAAACAACTGCTTTGCAGACGGTGCCGGGTGGTCATACCCTGATTCTGATCGCCGCAGGAATATGGTGGTTGACCTCCAGTGGGATGGCAATGACGTTCCCGAAATCATCAGCGATGTGGCAAGGTTCTAAGGCTCTGAGGCATGTATTTGGTCTACTGACACTGATTCCATTTTTAACATCCATTATCCTTTTGCGAAGTGTTGGCTATGATTCCGATCCTTACTATGGAGCCAAGCTTGTACTGTTTGTTTGCTTTTTAGTTTGGGCTGCTGATAGTGGAGCCTATTTTGCAGGTAAAACGTTTGGAAAACGTAAGATGGCTCCGAATGTAAGCCCAAATAAAACCATTGAAGGTTTAGTTGGCGGTATTATTACCGCATTGATCATTGGGTGGGGTGCGGCAAACTGGTTTGAACTCACCTTCCCAAGTCATGCCACAATGATATTCATCACTTTTACTACAGTTGTTATTTCAGTGTTAGGTGACCTCGTAGAAAGCATGTTTAAGCGGGTTTCAGGCATTAAAGATAGTGGCAATATTATTCCGGGGCATGGTGGTGTGCTAGATAGGATTGACAGTTTGACGGCCGCTTTTCCTGTTTTTGCCTTACTCTATTTCACGCTTTAGCGTAGTTAAAAGGCAAGGAAACTTGCCTTTTCATGTTCTGTATAACGGTTTTCTATAATGCAAAATATAACCATTCTTGGAGCAACAGGTTCAATTGGCGAAAGTACCTTAAAGGTCATCGCCCAAAACTCCGAGAAGTTCAACGTATTCGCTTTGGCAGCGGGTAGCAACGTTTCAAAAATGCATGAACTATGCACTCTTTGGCGTCCCTCGTACGCGGTTATGGCGAATGAAAACGCAGCGAAAATGCTCCGAGAGAAACTGTCCGCTTCTAATGAAAAAGTGACAGTGCTAAGTGGAAATGAAGGTCTCTGTGCTGTTTCTTCAATGAATGAAGTGGATATGGTCATGGCGGCAATCGTTGGAGCGGCTGGATTAATTCCTACGATGTCAGCGATTCAAGCGGGTAAGAAGGTATTACTCGCCAACAAAGAGGCGCTGGTCATGTCTGGTCAGCTTTTTGTTGATGCTGTGGAGAAGTACGGTGCGCAGTTGTTGCCCGTAGACAGCGAGCATAATGCAATATTTCAGTGCCTCCCTAAAGAGGTTCAAGTTCGACTAGGAAAATGCAATCTTGCGGAGTCGGGCATTTCATCTATTTTGCTTACTGGTTCTGGTGGTCCTTTCCGTTATTCCGATATCGCGACGCTCGCTAACGTCACCCCCAAAGAAGCTATTGCGCATCCAAATTGGTCTATGGGACCAAAAATTTCGGTTGATTCGGCTACCATGATGAACAAAGGTCTCGAATACATTGAAGCTAGGTGGTTATTCAACACCGCGCGCGAACAGCTTAAAGTGGTGATACATCCTCAGTCGGTTATTCATTCTATGGTGCAGTATTGTGATGGTTCTGTATTGGCCCAGATGGGCGAACCCGATATGGCGACGCCCATTGCTTACTCCATGTCTTACCCTGAACGGATTTGCGCAGGTGTGCAGCCTCTCGATTTTACTAAAGTGGGTGAACTGACGTTTCTAGAGCCCGATTTTGAGCGTTACCCCTGCCTTAAATTAGCCATAGAAGCTTGTTATACGGGGCAACATGCCACAACTGGTTTAAATGCGGCAAATGAAATAGCGGTGGATGCGTTTTTGAAAAGCAGAATTAAATTTACGGATATAGCTGCTGTCAACGACCAGGTTTTATCTAAGCTATGTGGTCTGCAGCAAAACCTTGAAGTAGATTGCTTGGAAAGCTTATTAGAGCTGGATAGAATGGCGCGTACTTTTGCGTATGAATATGTAGGTAAGCGAACAATATGACGGGTATTTTGTGGAATTTAGTATCGTTTATCGTCGCCCTTGGGGTGTTGGTTGCTGTACATGAATATGGGCACTTCTGGGTAGCGCGACGCTGTGGAGTAAAGGTTCATAAGTTTTCGATAGGGTTTGGTAAGTCTATCTGGAGCAAAATTGGTCAGGATGGAACAGAGTACAGCCTATCAATTATCCCACTTGGCGGTTATGTCAAAATGCTTGACGGACGAGTTGATTCGCTCAAGGAAGAAGAAAAAGAACAAGCCTTTGATAGCAAATCGCTGTGGCAAAGGAGTGCAATAGTAGGGGCGGGTCCGGCATTTAACTTTATTTTTGCCCTGTTTGCCTATTGGGTTGTTTTTATTATCGGTGTCCCTGCAATTAAGCCTGTAATGGGAGAAATAGCCCCCAATTCCATCATTGCGCAAGCTGGAATTAAAAGTGGCATGGAACTAAAGTCTGTCGGAGGAATCAAAACCGCAGATTGGGAATCCGTTAACATGCAGCTTATCGCCCATATTGGTGATGATCAAATGACGATGACGGTGGCACCTGAAGGTGGTGTGGGATTGGAACAAACGTATACGCTTGATTTACGCGAGTGGCGTTTTAACCCCGAAACCGAATCGCCAATGAGAACATTGGGCTTCACGCCATTTCGTCCAGATACGACAACTAAAATTGCACATGTGGGCGATGGTGGAGCTGCAGATAAAGCTGGATTTGAAGTGGGCGATCAGCTTTTAGAGATCAATGGTCAGGTCGTATCGGCATGGCAACAAATGGTCGATGCCATTCAGGCAAACCCAAATCAGCCCATTAAAGTGTTGGTGGATCGTAACGGTATTGATGTTCAGTTAGAGCTGGTACCTGAGTCTAGGGACGCCAAAAATGGAACAACCAAAGGGTTTGCAGGCATTGCACCAGAAATAGGTGAATGGCCAGCAGATTATCGCTTTGACCTACAATATGGTGTTGTTGAATCCGTAGGTAAAGCTGTAGAGAAAACCGGACAAGTGATTTCTTTGACCTTCAGTTTATTGAAGAAATTGGTGGTTGGAGACGTTGGAATAGAAAACCTTAGTGGTCCGATATCCATTGCTAAAGGCGCAGGTACAACCGCTGATTATGGTTTGGTGTATTTCCTAGGTTTTCTTGCGTTAATCAGTATCAATCTAGGTATTATTAACTTAATGCCATTACCTATTTTAGATGGTGGTCATTTGCTATTTTTTGCGGTAGAAGCGATTATCCGTCGTCCTGTGCCAGAAAAGATTCAAGAAGTCGGTTATCGTTTGGGAGGCGCGATCATATTCTCTCTTATGGTAGTTGCATTGTTTAATGATTTTACTCGCCTTTGATATCACCTGATTGGTAGAAGATGGCAAAGAATAAGAAGTTGCAAGGAATAATCAGAATAGATATGGCGATCAAGCATTTATTGCTCACCTCTCTGTTGCTATCGAGCGCAGTGGTGAATGGTGCAGAAAAATTTGTCGTAGAAGACATCAAAATTGAAGGTCTACAGCGCGTAGCGTTGGGGGCTGCACTCCTCAAAATGCCTATTCGTATTGGTGATACGGTTGATCAGCAAGATGTGGCGAAGATCATCAAATCCTTATACGGCTCTGGGAATTATGAAAATGTCCGAGTGCTTAAAGACAAAAATGTACTGGTTATCGAGGTCAAAGAGCGGCCAACCATTGCGAATATCTCGTTCTCTGGTAACAAAGCCATTAAAGAGGAGCAACTCAAAGAAAACCTTGATGCTTCCGGGATTCGTATTGGTGAAGCACTGGATCGAACCACGCTAAGCAATATAGAAAAAGGGTTAGAAGATTTTTACTACAGCGTGGGTAAATACAACGCGGAAGTAAAAGCCGTTGTCACACCGTTGCCGCGGAATCGTTCCGACTTAAAGTTTGTGTTCACTGAGGGTGTTTCAGCGAAAATTCAGCAAATTAACTTCATCGGTAACTCGGTATTTAATGATGAAGATCTGCGTTCTCGCTTTAATCTAAGAGTGGACGTGCCTTGGTGGAATTTCTTAGCGGATGAGAAATACCAAAAGCAGGTACTGGCTGGGGACTTAGAGGCGCTTCGTACGTTTTATCTCAATCAAGGCTACTTGAAGTTCCAAGTCTCTGATACGCAGGTTTCAATTTCACCCGATAAGAAAGGCGTTTATATCACCCTGACACTGGATGAAGGTGAGCCTTATGCCGTTGAGTCTCTGACGTTTCGAGGTGATCTCATCGACAGGGAAACCGAATTCAATGAAATGGTTCCCTTTGCTGTTGGTGATATTTATGACGGTAGCGCGGTGACATCACTTGAAGAAAACGTCAAACGTATTTTGGGTGAGTCAGGCTATGCCTATCCTCAAGTCAGAACCATTCCTGAGTTTGACGATGAAAATAAGCGAGTTTCCCTTGTTGTGAATGTGGAGGCTGGCAAACGAATTTATGTTCGCGATATCCGATTTACAGGTAACAACGCAACACGTGATGAAGTACTGCGCCGTGAAATGCGTCAAATGGAAGGCAGTTGGTTAAACTCAAAAGCCATTGATACGGGTAAAAGTCGTTTGAATCGTTTGGGCTTTTTTGAAGCGGTCGATGTTCAAACGGTCCGAGTACCAGGCACAGAAGATCAAGTTGATTTAGTCTACAACGTGAAAGAGGCAAACTCAGGGAGCATTAACTTCGGGGTTGGCTACGGTACAGAATCGGGAATCAGTTTCCAGCTTGGTTTGCAGCAAGATAACTTTATTGGTAGTGGAAACCGAGTGGGTATTAACGCTTCGACGAACAAATTTCGTAAGAACGTGAGTCTTGAATACCGTGATCCATACTGGAACCTTGATGGGGTAAGTTTGGGCGGTAAGATTTTCTACAATCAGTTCGAAGCATCGGAGGCGGGGATTGTTGACTACACCAACGAAAGTTACGGAACACGTTTAACTTGGGGTTTCCCATTTGACGAACTGAACTTTTTTGAGATTGGTGCCGGTTACACGCACAACCGAATTTCCAACCTAGATGAATACGTACAAATTGAAAAGTTTTTACAAGCGCAAAAAGACAATTTGGATGAAAATGATCGAAGCCTAAACGTGGACGACTTTGATTTTTCTTTGTCTTGGACGCGAAACAACCTGAACAGAGGTTTCTTCCCGACAGCAGGTAACCACCAACGCGCATTTTTCAAAATGACGGTACCAGGGTCAGATGTTCAGTACTTTAAACTCCAATACGATGTGAGGCAGTACTTCCCGCTGACAAAGAAGCATGAGTTTACTCTGTTATTGCGTGGTCGGTTAGGTTATGGAAATGGTTACGGTAAGAATGATGACAATGATAACTTGTTCCCATTTTATGAAAACTTCTACGCTGGCGGCTTTAGCTCGTTACGTGGATTCCGTTCTAACAGCGCAGGTCCTAAGGCTGTGTACAATGAAAACCAAACGGGTGGTAATAATTCTCAGTATACAGTGACCGACGACGCTGTCGGGGGGAATGCGATTGCACTTGCGAGTATGGAACTGATCTTCCCAACTCCATTTGCATCAGATGAAGCACGTAGTCAAATACGCACCAGTGCATTTATTGATGTGGCAAGTGTGTGGGATACAGAATTTGACTACCTTGATCCAGACACAGGTGTCAGTGCGGGTGGTTCTTATTACTATGATTACTCCGACCCGACAAATTATCGTATGTCTGCAGGTGTCGCCTT
Source organism: Vibrio sp. S9_S30 (assembly GCF_014694455.1). GTDB lineage: Bacteria > Pseudomonadota > Gammaproteobacteria > Enterobacterales > Vibrionaceae > Vibrio. Next base: position 257,056 of record NZ_JAAUWT010000002.1, read on the forward strand.
ACAATGGATGTCACCTATGGGACCATTGGTCTTCTCACTTGCGAAGCCAGTCAAAATGTACGAAGGGGATAAAGATGAAGTCTTTACCTTTACCATCGGTCATACATTCTAATATTTAGGAGAGAATTTTGAAAACAACGTTAAAAGCAGCTGCACTTAGCCTAGCCGTACTAGGGACTTCCTTTTTTGCTCATGCAGCGGAAGCGGCTCAAAAAGTAGGTTACGTGAATACCGCACAGATTTTCCAGGCTCTCCCTCAGCGTGAATCCGTGTTACAAATGCTTCAGGCAGAATTTAAAGACCAAAATGCGGAGCTACAATCACTTGAAGCAAAGCTAAAAACGAAAATTGAGCAAGGTCGCCGTGATGGGGAGCTGTTAGGTGAAGATGGTCTCCGCAAACTGCAGATTGAAATCAGTCAATTGCAGGCAGAGTATAAAATTAAAGCGCAATCACTTGAGCAAAGTGGTCAAAAGCGTGAAGCGGAAGAAAGACAAAAACTACTGAAACTGATTCAAGATACCATTGCTAAAGTGGCAGAAAAAGAAGGGTTTGATGTGGTGATTGACGCAACAGCACTTCAGTATGCAAAACCTGAATTGAATCTATCAAAAAAAGTAATTGAACAACTTAAATAAGAATATATGACAACATTAACCCTTGCAGAAATCGCGAAAATTGCAGGTGGTGAGTTACGCGGAGACGGCACCATTGTCGTTTCCGAGTTTGCTGCCGTGGACAAAGCTGGTCAAGGTCAGCTTTCTTTCCTTTCTAGTTCCAAGTATCGAAAATCACTCAGTGAATGTAAAGCGGATGCCATTTTACTTCGAGAGATTGATTTGGAGTATTACTCGGGTAATTCGATCGTTGTAGACGATCCATATGTAGCCTACGCTCGCATTGCCCAAGTGCTCGATACCACACCTTCACCGGCCTCTAATATTCATAAAACAGCGGTTATTGACGAATCGGCTTCGTTAGGTGAAAACGTCTCTGTTGGAGCCTATGCGGTGATTGAATCTGGCGTGTCTCTAGGAGACAACGCAGTGATTGGAGCAGGATGTTTCGTTGGTAAAAACTCCTCGATTGGCTCAAACACCAAACTTTGGTCTAATGTTAGTGTGTATCACGGTGTGACTATCGGATCCGATTGTTTGATTCAAGCGAATACGGTTATTGGATCCGATGGATTTGGCAACGCTAACTACAAAGGCGAATGGATAAAGATACCTCAAGTTGGTGGTGTTCGTATCGGCGATCGTGTAGAGATCGGAGCATGTACCACCATTGACCGTGGTACACTGGACGATACGGTAATAGAAGGCAATGTTGTTTTGGATAATCAGATCCAAATTGCACATAACGTCTATATTGGCTACGGCACAGCGATAGCTGGTGCAACCGTTGTCGCAGGCAGCACGCACATTGGTAAATATTGCCAGATTGGTGGCGGTTCGGTGATCAACGGTCATATCACTATTGCTGACCAAGTTTTTGTCACAGGTATGGCCATGGTAATGAGAGACATCAAAGAAAAAGGTGTGTACTCGTCAGGGGTCCCTGTGCAACCCAATAAGGAATGGCGTAAAATGGTGCCACGTGTACACAAGATTGCAGAATTAGACAGAAGACTGAAATCTGTCGAGAAAGAGCTAAAATCCTGACACGAAACGTTTAACTTAAAGCCTGCGCACTGCGGGCTTTCATTCGTTTATCTAACGATGAATTGAATTTAAAAATTGATAGGAATATGACTTTGACTACTGAAAAGAAAACGATGGACATCACGGAGATTCAAACACTTCTTCCACATCGCTACCCTTTCCTGATGATTGATCGTGTTACTGACTACGAAGAAGGTAAATACCTAGTAGGTTTGAAAAATGTGTCAGTGAACGAACCTCAGTTCACCGGTCATTTCCCACAATTACCGGTATTTCCAGGTGTATTAATTCTTGAGGCAATGGCCCAGGCAACCGGGCTTCTTGCATTTAAAACATTTGGTGCTCCGGCAGAAAACGAGCTGTATTACTTTGCGAGTGTTGATGGTGCTAAATTTCGCGCCCCTGTGATACCGGGCGATCAAATGTTGATCGAAGTTGAATTTTTAAAAGAGCGTCGTGGAATTGCGGCGTTCAACGGTAAAGCAACGGTGGATGGCAAGGTGGTGTGTTCTGCTGAGCTGAAATGTGCTCGTAGAGAGTTTTAATATGATTCATGACTCTGCCTCTATTCATCCTAGTGCAGTTATTGAAGGCAATGTTCGCATTGGCGCTGGTACAACGGTAGGACCATTCACCTATATTTCAGGTGATATCGACATTGGCGACAACAACGAAATCATGTCTCACGTTGTCATCAAAGGGCCAACAATCATTGGTCATGAAAACCGGATTTTTCCTTATGCAATACTGGGGGAAGAATGTCAGGACAAGAAATACAGCGGTGAAGATACTCGCCTGATTGTTGGGGATCGCAACGTCATTCGTGAAAGCGTACAAATGCACCGTGGTACGGTGCAAGATAAGGGAGAAACTCGGGTGGGTAGCGATAACCTATTCTGTGTCAACGCCCATATTGCTCACGATTGCATTGTCGGTGATAACGTTATTCTTGGTAATAATGCGACATTAGCGGGGCACGTAACGGTTGAAGACTACGTGATCTTAACGGCACTTTCTCCGGTCCATCAATTCTGCACCTTGGGCGCGCACTGCTTTGTTGGTGGTGGATCCATTGTGGTGCAAGACGTACCGCCCTTTGTGATGGCGCAAGGTAACCACTGTAAACCTTTTGGTATCAACATCGAAGGTCTTAAACGCCGAGGGTTTGAGAAAAAAGAAATCCATGCCATTCGAAGGGCATACAAGTCCTTGTATCGTAATGGTTTGACACTTGAAGAAGCGAAAACAGAGATTGCAAAAGAAGCGAGTGAGTTTGAGTCGGTACAGCAATTTTTGGATTTCTTAGGAAAATCGCAACGCGGGATTATCCGATAGGGTTGCACTGATTGGCGTTGGTTGAGTTAACCTTTGAAAGGATCGCTGTTTTCGGCGATCTTTTTGTATTTTTTACGTATGTAACCTGAACTCGGCATATTGGAATGCTTCAATTGAGAATCTGCATGTCTTTTTATGGATCCGCTCATCTCTTCTCCCGAGTTCAGGTTATGTAATTTTGGCTTTGGGTGAAATATGACTTCAGATACTGGTCCGCTAAGAATTGGCATCGTTGCTGGTGAATTATCTGGTGATACATTAGGCGCTGGTCTTATTGAAGCGGTGAAAAGGAAATATCCTGATGCCGAGTTTGTTGGGATAGGTGGGCCAAAAATGAAGGCGTTGGGCTGTGATTCTCTGTTTGAAATGGAAGAGTTAGCAGTGATGGGGCTTGTAGAGGTTTTAGGGCGGCTACCTCGACTTTTGAAAGTAAAAGCGGAACTCGTGAAGTATTTTACGCAAACCCCACCTGATGTGTTTATTGGTATAGATGCCCCCGACTTTAACTTGAGGTTAGAGTTAAGCCTTAAGAAAGTGGGCATTAAAACCGTCCACTATGTTAGCCCATCCGTATGGGCTTGGCGTCCAAAGCGCATTTTTAAAATTGATGCCGCAACGGATTTGGTTTTGGCTTTTCTGCCGTTCGAGAAAGCGTTTTACGACAAATACAACGTCGCCTGCGAATTTGTAGGGCATACGCTTGCTGACTCGATCCCCCTTCAGCCTGACAAAAAAGAGGCTAGGGAGTATCTTAATCTCGAACAGGGTAAAACGTGGTTAGCGGTACTGCCTGGTAGCCGCAGCGGGGAAGTAGGGTTGATCGCGCAGCCGTTTATCGAAACGTGTAAACGCCTTAACCAAAAGCATCCCAATGTGGGGTTTGTTGTCGCTGCTGTAAATTCGAAGCGAAAAGAGCAATTTGAGCAGATATGGAAAGCAACTGCTCCTGATCTCAATTTTGTTATCGTAAAAGATACAGCTCGGAATGTGATTACTGCTTCCGATGCGGTGTTGCTCGCTTCGGGTACGGTAAGTTTGGAATGCATGTTACTGAAACGCCCGATGGTTGTGGGTTATAAAGTGAATCGATTGACGGGTTGGATAGTCAAGAAACTGGCCATCACGGAATTTATTTCTCTACCGAATATTTTGGCGGGTAAAGAACTGGTGAAAGAGTTCATTCTTGATGAGTGTCACCCAGACTTTTTATACCCTGAAGTTGAACAAATATTATTTGGAAACAACCAGGCGTTAATCGACGAATTTACCGAGATGCACCAATGGATTAAAAAAGGTGCCGATCAACAAGCCGCTACTGCTGTTCTTAATTTAATTGGGAAATAATCATGCCTAAGAAAGCCACTTCAGATTTTCCTCCATTTGAATACCCTTCAGGTTATCGGATTTTTGCGGGCGTAGACGAAGTTGGTCGAGGTCCATTGGTTGGAGATGTTGTGACCGCTGCCGTTATTTTAGACCCAAACAACCCTATTGAAGGGCTGACGGATTCGAAAAAGTTGTCTGAAAAAAAACGCCTAGCGCTTTTCCCTGAAATCAAAGAAAAGGCTTTGGCTTGGGCGGTAGGTCGATGCTCACCAGAAGAAATCGATGAGCTTAATATTTTGCAAGCCACCATGGTTGCGATGCAGCGTGCTATTGTTGGGCTTGAACTGCAACCTGACTTCGTTCTTATTGATGGAAATCGTCTCCCTGAACTGTCGATGGATGCTTTAGCTGTCGTAAAAGGGGATTTAAGAGTGGCGGAAATCAGTGCCGCTTCTATTATTGCGAAGGTAGTCCGCGATGCTGAAATGGAGGCGTTAGACAAACTGCATCCAGAATTTGGTTTTGCGAATCACAAAGGGTATCCAACAAAAGCGCACTTTGAAGCCATCGAAAAACACGGTGTGATAGCGGAGCACAGAAAGAGCTTTAAGCCTGTAAAACGCGCACTTGGGATCGAATAGCTTCTCTTGTCTTTGGTTTCAAGTATCATAGAACGTCATTAGGTCGAGAGACCCTATAAGAACTAACCACACTTTCAGGATCAATTTGATGTCTGACCCGAAATTTATACACCTACGTATTCACAGCGACTTCTCCATGGTCGATGGTCTTTCAAAAGTGCCACACATTGTCAAAAAAGTGGCTGAATACGGGATGCCAGCGATGGCGCTGACAGATTTTACTAACCTTTGCGGTTTAGTGAAGTTTTATAATGCGGCACATAGTCATGGCATAAAGCCTATCATCGGGGCAGATTTTACAATGCAGTCGGATGAGTTTGGTGATGAACTCACAAAGATGACGGTATTGGCAACAGATAACGTTGGGTATAAAAATCTAACTTTGTTGATTTCCGATGCCTACCAACGTGGTCACATTCAGCATCAACCTGTTATCGCCAAAGAATGGCTGGCCAAATACAGTGAAGGTCTTATTGTATTATCGGGGGGGCGCGTTGGTGAAATTGGTCGAGCTTTACTGAAAGGCAACGCGGCTCTTGCATCTGAATGTGTTGAGTTTTATCAAACTCATTTTCCGGATCGTTTCTATCTCGAACTCACCCGTACAGGTCGACCTGACGAAGAAAGCTATCTGCATTTTGCTTTAGAACTTGCTGAGCAAGCGGATCTGCCTGTTGTTGCGACCAACGAGGTGGTATTCATTGCTGAAGAGCAGTTCGATGCGCACGAAATTCGCGTCGCTATTCACGATGGTTTTACGCTTGAAGATCCTCGAAGACCCAAAAACTACAGCCCACAGCAGTACCTTCGTAGTGAAGCGGAAATGTGCGAGTTGTTTTCAGACATACCTGAAGCGTTAGAAAACAGTGTTGAAATAGCCAAACGTTGTAATGTTACCGTGCGTCTAGGGGAATACTTTTTGCCCAATTTCCCTACTGAAGGCATGGCGATCGAAGATTTTCTCGTTAAAAAATCGCAAGAAGGCTTAGAGCGGAGACTGGCCTTTCTCTTCCCCAATGAAGAGGAGCGCTTAAAACGTCGACCAGAATACGACGAACGCTTGGAGGTTGAACTCGACGTTATTAACAAAATGGGCTTCCCAGGGTATTTCCTTATCGTTATGGAGTTCATCCAATGGTCGAAAGACAATGATGTCCCCGTTGGACCAGGACGAGGCTCTGGTGCAGGCTCGTTAGTTGCTTACGCCCTCGATATTACCGATCTTGATCCATTGGAATACGATTTGCTATTCGAGCGTTTCCTTAACCCAGAACGTGTATCCATGCCCGATTTCGATATTGATTTCTGCATGGATAAGCGAGACCAAGTCATTGATCATGTTGCGGAAATGTACGGTCGTGATGCAGTATCACAGATCATTACGTTTGGTACCATGGCAGCGAAAGCGGTGATTCGAGATGTGGGGCGTGTGCTTGGTCATCCATATGGGTTTGTTGACCGTATATCAAAACTGGTTCCGCCCGATCCTGGGATGACGTTAGAGAAAGCGTTTGTTGCAGAGCCCCAACTTCCCGAAATTTATGAAGCCGATGAAGAAGTCAAAGAACTCATCGACATGTGCCGTATTTTAGAAGGTTGTACTCGAAATGCGGGTAAGCATGCTGGTGGTGTGGTGATTTCACCGACGACCATTACCGATTTTGCGCCTATCTACTGTGATGCAGAGGGCAACTTCCCAGTCACTCAGTTTGACAAGAACGACGTAGAAACAGCCGGTCTGGTTAAATTTGACTTCTTGGGGCTGAGAACGCTCACCATCATTGATTGGGCGCTGGGCTTAATCAATCCAAGGTTGGAACGTGAAGGCAAAGAGAAAGTTCGGATAGAATCGATACCGTTGGATGATCAACCTTCATTCAAACTGCTTCAAAACTCTGAAACGACCGCGGTTTTCCAGCTTGAATCTCGTGGTATGAAAGATTTGATCAAGCGACTCCAGCCAGACTGCTTTGAAGACATTATCGCACTAGTTGCTTTGTTCCGCCCAGGGCCACTTCAATCGGGCATGGTTGATAACTTCATCGATCGTAAACATGGGCGTGAAGCCATCTCTTACCCTGATGAAACCTGGCAGCACGAAACGTTGAAAGAGACGCTGGAACCGACTTACGGCATCATTCTGTATCAAGAGCAGGTCATGCAGATTGCCCAGATTTTAGCGGGTTACACGCTGGGTGGTGCCGACATGCTTCGTCGAGCAATGGGTAAGAAAAAACCAGAAGAAATGGCAAAACAGCGTGCTATTTTCGAAGAAGGCGCCATAAAAAATGGCGTCGATGGCGAACTGGCCATGAAGATCTTTGATTTGGTAGAGAAATTCGCAGGCTACGGCTTCAACAAATCGCACTCGGCTGCTTATGCATTGGTTTCTTACCAGACGCTTTGGTTGAAAAAACACTATCCTGCGGAATTCATGGCCGCAGTAATGACTGCCGATATGGATAACACGGAAAAAGTGGTCGGTTTGGTCGATGAATGTTTAAGGATGAAGCTGACGCTATTACCGCCGGATATCAATTCGGGTCTCTATCGGTTCAATGTCGATGAAACGGGTGCCATTGTTTATGGTATTGGTGCCATCAAAGGTGTGGGTGAAGGCCCGATTGAAAATATCATTGAAGCGCGTGAAAAAGGGGGGTACTTCAAAGATCTTTTCGATTTTTGTGCTCGAATCGACCTTAAAAAAGTCAATAAACGTGTTATTGAAAAGCTAATATATGCAGGGGCATTAGATAGACTCGGTCCTCATAGAGCGGCCATGATGGCATCACTTGATGATGCTGTGAAAGCCGCAAGTCAGCATCATCAAGCGGAATCGTTTGGTCAGGTGGATATGTTTGGTGTTCTAACGGATGCACCGGAAGATGTTGAAACAAAATACACTCAAGTCCCACCATGGCCAGAAAAAGTATGGTTAGAGGGGGAGCGTGAAACCTTAGGGCTTTATTTGACCGGACACCCAATTAACGCCTATTTGAAGGAACTCGGTAAGTACACCAGTTGTCGACTAAAAGATGCACAGCCGACTCGTCGCGATCAATCGGTGACCATTTCAGGGTTGGTGATTGCAGCGAGAGTGATGACAACCAAACGTGGTACGCGCATCGGTCTTATGACACTGGATGATCGTTCCGGGCGCATGGAAGTGATGTTGTTCTCAGATACGCTCGAAAGATATGCAGAACTGCTTGAAAAAGATAAAATTTTGGTCGTTTCCGGACAGGTCAGCTTTGATGACTTTAACGGTGGGCTTAAAATGTCCGCGCGCGAGGTTATGGATCTCGGGAATGCGCGTGAAAAATACGCTCGTAGTTTGTCCGTTTCTATACAAGAGCAACAAATTGATGAACATTTCTTTGAACGCTTCAACCTAATATTGGAGCCGCACCGAGCGGGAACAGTGCCAGTTAATGTATATTATCAGCGCAGCGATGCGCGAGCACGTTTAGCACTGGGCGTGGAGTGGCGAGTAACGCCAACCGATACATTACTAGACGATTTAAAGGAGCTGCTTGGTCAAAACCAGGTAGAACTCGAATTTAACTAATTCAGCTGCGAAATGGTGCGCAGTTGACCAATAAGGATTCATAGATGAGCCTAAACTTTCTTGAATTTGAAAAGCCTATCGCTGAACTGGAAGCAAAAATTGAAGCATTACGTGACGTATCTCGTCATGGCGGGGATGCATCGGTTGATCTAGATAAAGAAATCAAACAACTAGAAGACAAAAGTTTAGAACTGAAAAAGAAAATCTTCAGCGATCTAGGTGCGTGGCAGGTAGCTCAGCTAGCTCGTCACCCTCAGCGCCCTTACACATTAGATTATGTGGAGAACGTATTTACAGAATTCGATGAGCTTGCGGGTGACCGCACTTACGCAGACGATAAAGCCATCGTTGGGGGTATCGCTCGTTTAGAGGGGCGTCCAGTGATGATCATTGGTCATCAGAAAGGGCGTGAGACAAAAGAAAAAGTGATCCGTAACTTCGGTATGCCAAAGCCTGAAGGTTATCGTAAGGCGCTTCGCCTGATGGAAACAGCTGAGCGCTTCAAAATGCCAATCATCACGTTCATTGATACCGCTGGCGCTTACCCAGGTGTCGGTGCAGAAGAGCGTGGGCAATCTGAAGCGATCGCGAAAAACCTAAAAGTGATGTCTGGTCTTAAAGTACCCATTATTTGTAATGTAGTTGGTGAAGGTGGTTCTGGTGGTGCACTGGCAATTGGTGTTGGTGACTACGTTAATATGCTTCAATATTCGACGTATTCCGTTATCTCTCCAGAAGGTTGTGCATCCATCTTGTGGCGCGACTCAGATAAAGCCCCTCAAGCAGCGGAAGCAATGGGGCTGGTTGCTCCTCGACTTAAAGAGCTGAAATTGATTGATGAGATCATTGAAGAGCCTTTAGGCGGTGCGCATCGTGACAAGTTGCAAATGGCTGAAAACATGAAGGCGATGCTTGTTAAGCAACTTGAAGAGCTTGATCACCTTGATGAAGAAACCTTGCTTGAGCGTCGTTTCCAACGTTTGATGAGTTATGGTTACTGCTAATAAGCTAAGGTTACTGCTAGTAAGCAGATTAAGGTAGAATAAAGCGAGCATCAGGCTCGCTTTTTTATTGGAACAAACGTGTTGCAAAATACATTTAATCAGAAAATACTGAAACATATTTCTCCTGAGACGACGATTGTTCTTGCCTTTAGTGGTGGGGTGGATTCACGCGTATTGCTGCACTTACTTAGCCAGATGGCTAAGTCTCACCCTATCAAAACCAAAGCCGTTCATATTCATCATGGCTTGAGTCGCAATGCCGATATTTGGCAAAAAAACTGTCAGACTTGGTGTGAACAAGCCGACGTTCCTTTTTTCTCTGAAAAAGTCGTGTTAGACATTGGAACGGGTAGGAGCCTTGAAGAGCTCGCTCGCGAAGCAAGATATAACGTTCTTGGTCAACATATTGGCAATAACGATGTGCTGTTAACTGGTCAGCATATGAGCGATCAAACAGAAACATTTTTACTGGCATTAAAACGAGGAAGTGGTCCCAAAGGGTTATCCGGCATGCCCACTATTGCTTCATTTGGAGAGGGAGAAATTTTGCGTCCTCTGCTGGACGTTTCTCGACATGATATTGAACAATATGCTCTTAACCATAAGCTGAATTGGAATCATGACGAAAGTAACGATGATACTCAGTTTGATCGCAACTTTCTGCGCCATCAAGTTGTCCCTGAACTGTCTAGGCGTTGGCCAGGATTTGAAAAATCTGTTCAGCGAAGTGCCCAATTGTGTGCTGAACAACAACATCTCCTAGAAGAGCTACTTAGTCAGAGCCTATCTGATGCTTTGTTTAACGATGGTAGCTTAAGCATTTCTATGCTTGAGGAGCACAGTGAATTAGCCAGAGCGCAACTGATCCGAATGTGGCTTGCGTCGTCTGGGAGTAAAATGCCTTCTAGAAAGCAGTTACAAGTCATCTGGCAAGATGTGGCGTGCAGCCAACAAGATGCCAATCCAAGTTTCTCTTTACCATCAGGAGAGATACGTCGATATGATAATCGCCTTTATCTAGCACCTTCCGAGCACGATCTTTCAGATTGGCGTGAAGAACTGAGCGTAGGGAAAACATTGCACCTTCCCTATGACCTTGGTGAATTAACACTGAATATTGGCGGTCAAAATACCTCGCTGGGTAAAACCGCTTCAGGATCCCCGCTATTATTGCGCCAACCGCTCCCATCAGAAAAAGTGATGGTACATTTCTGTCCCCAAGGGCTCAGCGCCAAACCCGCAGGCAGAAAAGGCAGCCGAAAACTCAAAAAGTTATTTCAGGAATATGGTGTGCCAAGTTGGAAGCGCAGGCAAATGCCAATAGTCATGTACGATGATAAAGTTGCTGCGATAGCCAATCTATTTGTTACACAAGAGTATAAAGCTTTGGATTGTGAGCTTGTTTGGAGCCGTTAATCCAAAAATATGCCACAATTAATGGGAACTATAACCCTAATAAATATAGGTGAAGCAATGAGAAATGTAACAATAGGATGTGCAATGGTCCTTATGATGGTGTTCAGTGGAGTCAGTGTTGCAGGCGATGCGAATGCTGGGAAAGCCAAAGCGGCAGTGTGTGCTGCTTGTCATGGTGCGGGTGGTATTGCCGCGATTGATGGTTATCCGAATTTGAAAGGTCAAAATGAGAAATATTTAGTCAGTGCACTTAAAGCGTACAAGGCGAATCAGCGCACCGGCGGCTTGGCAGCGGTTATGTCGGCACAAGCTATGGCACTCAGTGATGAGGATATTGATAATTTGGCTGCTTACTATTCGAGCCTAAAATGAAATTTGAGCACAATAGTGTGATCTTATACCCAGTACTGACTTCAATACTGGGTATTTTATTTTTATTAATAGAAGACAAGGTATAAATAAATTAAGGCAATGGAAAGTCGTTATATTCATTCTTTCTATTGTAACGAGCTCATTTCGAACTAGACTAAAATGAGATGGTATCAAACTATATGGACGTGAAGGTTACTATCAAAAGACAATAACGGACAACAAGGAGTGTTGCCATGAACGTGAATTCGTCAGGGAAAAAGCGCATTTCGACAGAACGCATCGTAGCGCTGATTCTTATTGGTTATTTAGCTTTTCATTCACCTATTCTAACTCAAGCTCTTTCTCAAACTGTACTCAAGCTTATTCCGGCGACCATAATGGCATTAACCTATATTAGTGGATTGCTTGCCGTTGCAGGGCTTTGGCGTCAAAGAACTTGGGGCTACTTACCGGTTCTCTTTTTTATTCCTTCGCTAACTTTGTTTTCTGGTGTGCTGTCATTTGATGGCAGTGGATTACTATTCCAAGACTTTATTCTCATGCTTGCAAACATAGGCTTATTCCTATTTGCTGCTTGGGGGTTGATGCAGAAGATGGATGCGGCTTAGGACCACATTCTGAATAACTGACCATTAGCGCTGGCGGCAGAACGTAGCATCTTGAATTCACTTGGGTATAATGATCTGCAAACGAATACGTGAAGGGAAGACAATGAAAAAAATAGAAGCAATCATTAAGCCATTCAAATTGGATGACGTTCGTGAAGCTCTTGCTGAAGTTGGCATCACAGGCATGACGGTGTCAGAGGTAAAGGGATTTGGTCGTCAAAAAGGCCACACCGAGTTGTACCGTGGCGCGGAGTATATGGTTGATTTTCTGCCTAAAGTGAAGCTTGAGATAGTGGTTTCTGAAGATGTCGCGGATCAGTGTGTTGATACCATCATTGAGACTGCGCATACTGGAAAAATCGGTGACGGTAAAATTTTCATCACGGATGTTGAGCGCGTTGTACGTATTCGTACTGGTGAAGAAGACGAAGACGCAATCTAAACCAAAAACAAAACCAGAATTAAAGAAATGGAGCTTAGGCTCCATTTTTGTTGCGGGGATCAGTGAGGCGTGATATCAAAGATTTTCCTAGGTATATCGTCCAAATAATTTTTTAGGGACTCGATTCCGTCGCTATGGGCTTTAGGAGAAGATATGAGAAAGTGGTTACTCAGTGTGGTCGTGGGATGCTTTTGCCTCGTGGGCATCTATGTTGTTTTGTTCACTATACCGGAAAAACCAGTACTGATTTCTCTTGATGCGACAAACCAACGTACCGACTCATCTTGCTCTACCAATATGGCGGCGGCATCGCTTGATTCCGATGAGAGAATTCGTCTACTGGTGTGGAACATATACAAACAGGGTCGAGAAGGCTGGTCTGAGGCGCTCAATAACTTCTCAGCCAATACGGACTTAGTACTATTGCAAGAAGCTAACCTGAACACAGGGCTTCTTAAGTGGTTGTCGAAGTATCGTTGGGCAAGTAGCCACGTGAGTGCATTTAAGTATTTCGATAGCAGTGCTGGTGTGATGACCCTGACCCCTGATTTTCCCTTAAAAGCGTGTGCTTATACTCAAATGGAGCCTTGGCTAAGATTGCCGAAATCAGCTTTGTACTCTACTTATCCTTTGTCTAACGGTCAAACACTTGCGGTCGTGAATATTCATGCGGTTAATTTCACAATAGGCACAACGGAGTTTGAAGCGCAGATCGACGCTTTAAAAGCGGTGGTGGAGTCGCATGCAGGCCCCATGATCATTGCTGGCGATTTCAACACTTGGAGCGAAGAACGTACACTGAAATTGAACGAAAGAATGACCGCGTTGGAAATGGTTGAAGCGAAGTTTTCACCAGATAGTCGGTTTGAGTTCATTACAGGTTGGCCGTTAGATCATGTGTATTATCGAGGATTGGTACTCGAAACAGCAGAGACGCCTATTTCAGACGCCTCAGATCACAACCCAATGCAGGTTACGTTTAGGTTAATTAAAGGCAGCAATGCCGATGAGCATGGTAAAGAACAATAGCCATGGAAGAATGGCTATAACAAGTGCCTGTCCTCTATCGAACTCGGTCCAAGCGCCTAGAGCGGCATACCCGAGCACAATGTACCAAGGCAGCAATAACGGAAAGGTGCTGGTAAAGAAATACCAGTTATGATCAGGCGACAACTTGATCAAACCATTTAAACTGTTAAGGTCTGCGGCGTAACTCACTATGTGTCCGTGATTGACTAAAAGGCTGACGTAGCTTGCGAGATCCCCTAAAACTGCAGGGAAAAGCATCACACAGCTTGCGGCAACCCACTTCCAATACCCCATTTTGTACTGGCTCTGATTTGTTGCCAAGGTAAACCAAAAACCTAACAGCAAGACTGCAAATACTCGGCCAGTGATGTCTAATAACACCTCACCCGCTAAAAGTGTATTACTGTTTAGTAAGACGTGCTGATCCTGCGGGATGGTCATGGTGGCGATGAGCTCTGACTTCAACCATTCAAAGTCGACGATATCAAAGTAAGCTCCCCAAAACAGGAAGGGCGTAATCAGCAGAACGATGAAAGGTTGCCATCCCCAGATCCCTTTTTGGTAAAGAGCAGCAAAGCACTGCGTTGGTGAACGGAAAATATCGACCAACATAACCAATGAATTTTTAGAGGGTGTCATACACTTACCTTCGTTACGTCAACATACAACTTTAACTTTTGACCCGGTTGCAAGTATTTGGATTTATTTAAATCATTCCATTTCATGATATCGCCCATCTTTACTTTGAACTTAGAAGCAATACCACTGATGGTGTCACCAGAGCGTACCTTATAGAAAACTGGGCGGATGATTGCGCCGTCATTGGCGTTTTTCCAAACCACCAGATTTTGACCAATACGTAACGTATCACGCGGTCCCATACCATTCCATTTTGCGAGGGATTGATGGGAAACTTTGTGCTTTTTGGCTATCGACCAGAGATTATCGCCTGACACGACTGTATGGGTGAATTTGTATTTTCCACGAGCTTTAGATTGCGTTTTTGCTAATCGGTTGTCAGCACTAAGTGTGTAAATGGTGTCGTCTTTTGTCGACGTAGGAATCATCAGGTTTTGACCAACCCAAATGCTGCTACTTGAGAGCTCGTTCGCCGTTTGAATCACTTTTGTCGTCGTACTGTACTTTTTGGCAAGCACGCTTAACGTGTCACCTGCCTTCACTTGGTGGCGAACCAACTTCATACCTTGACCGCGATTTTGCGCTATTTGTTGGTTGAACTGCCCCACTTTTTCTATAGGAATCAATAAATGGTATGGTCCTGATGGAGCCGTAGCCCACTGATTGTAAGCTGGGTTATAGCTTTGAAGCTCTTCGACCGTCAATCCAGCGTATTTGGCTGCAATAGCAAGATCCAACTGTTCTTTAGGGTCTACCTGAGCCAAGACTGGCTGATTAGCAATAGCTGGAATATTGATACCGTATTTTTCTTGGTTCGCGACGATGTCTGCTAGGGCGAGCAGTTTAGGGACGTAACTACTGGTTTCCTTAGGCAGAGATAACGAAAAGAAGTCGATAGGTTTGTTGGCTTTTTTGTTTTGCCGAATGGCTCTCGATACCCTGCCGCCGCCACTGTTGTATGCGGCAATGGCATGGTTCCAGTTACCTTCAAAGCGTCGATTCAAGTTTTCTAAGTAGTCTAACGCAGCATCGGTAGCAGCGATAACGTCACGTCTGCCATCGTACCAATAGTTTTGTTCTAGCCCGTACATTTTTCCTGTATTAGGAACAAACTGCCATAGACCTGCTGCGCTGCCATGAGAGTAGGCGAATGGGTCGAATGAGCTTTCTACTACAGGTAAGAGAGCGAGCTCCAAAGGCAAGCCGCGTTCTTCGATTTTTTCTGTTATGAGGAATAAAAATGGCTCTGCTCTTTTGGCGACAGTTTGCAAATGCCTAGGGTGCTTCAGATACCATGTTCGGTAGTAGTCTATGGTCTTATGATCGGGTATTGGCATTTTAAGCTGCATGGCGATTCTTTGCCAAACATCCAGCTGATTTTGAGGAGTGACTGCCGGAGTTTCTTGTACTGTGATGGTGCTTGATGGTTTGTTTACCGACGGTGTAGAGGTAGAGGTAACCTTCGCCTTTTTTGGGTTACTTTCCGATGGCGTTTGATTGGGTGTTTCAGACGACGTTAGCTGACAGCCCGTCAAAAATAACGCCAACACCCAACTGTACTGTACTCTCATTGATGCAGCCTTTTTATTAATTGGCTGCTGATAATACTTGCCTCTCTATCTAGGTGACAAGCATCAAATCGTTAAAATTCGTTCTTCCACTCACGAAGTGCCGAAAAAACTGCAAGCGGTGACGCATCTTGAGTGCGATGAGACACTGCCTTGATCACACTTTCTTCGTGATAGCGAAGAAACGGATTTGTACGCTTTTCTTGGCTTATTGTGGTAGGGACAGTTGGCAAGTTTTGCGCTCTTAGGCGATTGACTTCATCGCGATAGATATGGAGTTCAGGGCTATCAGGTTCGATGGCGAGTGCAAAAGAAACGTTGGCAGAAGTATATTCATGGGCACAGTACACTTCGGTTTCTTGAGCCAGATCAGACAGTTTATTAAGTGATTCAAACATTTGAGCAAAGGTGCCTTCAAAGACTCGACCACATCCCGCCGCGAACAAAACGTCACCACAGAACAATTTACCATCGCCGACGTAGCCAATATGCCCTAAAGTGTGACCAGGTAAGCTTAAAACGAGAAACGCTTCCCCAAATAGATCGATTTGATCCCCCTCTTCAACTGGTGTTGTTAGGGTAGGGATGGGTTCATGTGCGGGTCCGACGACCTTGCAGTTTGGAAACGCTCTTATGAGGTCTGACACTCCCCCAATGTGATCGCCGTGGTGGTGCGTAATGAGAATCGCTTCTAGTTCAAGCCCATGAGCATGTAAATGCTCCAATACGGGAGATGCATCACCTGGGTCGACAACCGCACAACGCTGATCGTTATTTTGGATGAGCCAGATGTAATTGTCGCTAAATGCAGGTATGCTTTTGATGGTTAACATATTTGGAACTCCAGTCCCCAGATATTTATACGGATTATTATGAAGCCAGCTCGCACATCACGCAAATTAGAACAGCCACATTCTTGGGAACAGCTCAAAAATGGTCAGTGGGTGTCAGAAACGATCCAAATGAGGTTAGATGAATGGTGTCCAAAGCTGTTTGGTTACCATATGTTGAAGCTCGGTGGGCTAAGCTGTGAGTTAAGTAGCTCTAACTGCAACATACAACACCAAGTTTTACTGGATATTGAAAACCCGCTTCATAACGTTATCGCTGATGCGTATGACTTGCCTTTTATCGAGAAGAGTTTTGACGCGGTATTAATGGCGCATCAACTGGATTACTGCAATGATCCTCACCGGCTGCTGCGTGAAATAGACAGAGTCATGATTGATGACGGGTATCTGCTCTTAACAGGGTTTAATCCTATCAGTGCCACAGGGTTATCGAGTTTGATGCCGTGGAGAAAGAACAACCTGCCATGGAGCGGAAGAATGTTCACTCCAAATCGAATCCGAGACTGGCTAGGGCTATTGAACTATCAGGTAGTTCATTTGGACAGTTACGCACTATTGCCGTTTGAGCGTTATCAACCTTTATGGACTTGGACAGAGAACGCCTTGGGCAATTTGGTGAACCCATTTGGGAGCCTGTATTTTATTGTCGCTCGAAAACGCACTTACCCACTTAAACCCATCAGACCTCATTGGCGATTCAAGCGTAATTTATCGCCAATAGGAGTAAATTATGGCGTGTCTTCTCGGGAGACCAAGTCTTCTTGAGCGATGAATTCACCTCATGTTGAAGCTTGGTCTCTCGAGGTCGGTTAAATCGATATAACCGGATTCTTGAGATAGGTTCTTGGGTATTAATTAGCCAAGGTTTAGCTAGGTTGGTAACCCGTATCTTCTTCCGTTGGTGCTTCTGCGGCAGTGCGAGCCAATTCGTCGCATATTTCATTTTCTCTATGACCTGCGTGACCTTTCACCCAGCGCCAATCGACATCATGACGAGCGGTTTCTTTATCGAGTTCTTGCCACAAATCGGCGTTTTTCACCGGTTTTTTGTCGGCCGTTTTCCAACCTCTCTTTTTCCAGTTGTGGATCCACTGTGTGATACCTTGTCTGACATATTGGCTGTCTGTCGTCAAAATAACGCGACAGGGTTCTTTTAGTGACTTCAATGCAACCACCGCTGCCATCATTTCCATGCGGTTATTTGTGGTGAGGCGGTAGCCTTTAGAAAGATTTTTTTCCGTTTGTTTGTATCTGAGCACAATGCCGTAACCACCAGGACCTGGATTGCCTAAGCACGAGCCATCCGTGAAAACTTCAACTTGTTTCGCCATGATTTGATACTATTAGTTATTATTGCGAAATGAATTTATTGAACATAGTCTGACATATATCCTTATGAATACCAGCAACAATTCTGCGCACCAGAGAATCGTGGTGCTCGATACCGAAACAACCGGTATGAACCGAGAAACCGGACCTCATTACATGGGGCATCGCATCATTGAAATCGGTGCGGTAGAGATCATGAATCGTAAGCTCACTGGTCGACATTTTCATGTTTACTTGAAACCAGACATGTTAATCCAGCCGGATGCTATATTGGTTCATGGTATTACGGATGAGTTTTTGGTTGATAAACCGGAATATCGAGACGTCCATAAAGAATTTCTAGAATTTATTAATGGCGCCGAGCTGGTGGCCCATAATGCCCCCTTCGATGTTGGCTTCATGGATCATGAATTCAAGATGCTCGACCCATCTATCGGAAAAACGGAACAATACTGTAAAGTCACCGATACCCTTGCCATGGCGAAGAAGATCTTCCCGGGTAAACGGAATAACCTTGATGTGCTCTGTGAGCGATACGGTATCGATAACTCTCATCGTACGCTCCACGGCGCATTACTTGATGCCGAAATCCTAGCAGATGTCTATCTGTTAATGACTGGTGGTCAAACGACGCTTAAGTTTAATAGTGGAGACCAGAACAGCGATGGCACTGGTGAAGCGATTAAGCGTGTGGCAACGGGCAGAAAGTCACTTAAAGTTATTCGCGCATCAGCCGATGAAGTAGAAGCGCACGGTGCGCGTCTTGATATTGTAGAAAAAACTGGCGCTTGCCTCTGGCGTCAATAGGAGAGTGTATGTGGCGGATTTTGGTTCCCTTGTTGTTGGTGTTTACAGCTGGTGTAAGCAGCGAAGAATCAGAATCTTCAATTCGACTCTTAGATAACCGTTTTAGGGTCGATCCGTCTATTTCGCAAGTCTCTTTTATCGTTTATCGCAAGCTAAATAGCCAGTCAGTGGTGCTTGTAAGACCGGACGGTCAGAAGTACTACGCTTGGAACCATCCTGAAAATGTGCGTTGGTATGAAGAGTCAGGAATGGACATCATTTCAATTGATAACCCAATGCCCGGACCATGGCAAGCTGTCGGTCAAGTGCACCCTAGCAATAACATCAAAATTCTTTCAAATCTCAAGCTTGATGTGGATCGTTTCCCTCAGCGCCTTTACATGGGCGAAAGCATAAAATTTACGGCTCAACTCAAATACAATAATAAGCCATTGGTACTAAGGGATTTTTTGGACAGGGTAAACCTTAAAGTGACCTTTACCAAGTATGTTGCCAATGAAGAATCACTCAGCTCGGACGCCCGACCTACCCCTCAAGTGATGGGGGAGTTCGAGGATGATGGGCAAAGGCTGGATGAATATCCCGGGGATGGTGTTTTTACAGTAGAGCTGCCTATTCAGATTGAGCCAGGAAAATATCGAGCGCGTATTACGTCTGGGAATGGCATCTTCCTTCGCTCTATTGAACAGACTATTTTGGTGTACCCGACCCCATTGTCCGCTGAATTTGTGCAAGCGCGAAGCGAATCAATGAGCCATTCCATTACGATAAAGGGAGAAGAGGGGACCATTAAACCAGGCTCTATTGCTGTTAGCATTAATCAAACCACGCCAGAAGGCAAAGAAATGATTACGCAAGGTCAAGCGGAAGAGGATGGCTTGAAAGTGTACTTTGGCTTACCTAATGCAGCGATGCCAGGTAAACATACTTGGTCAGGCATGGCTTATACGACAGAAGCCGCCACCGGTAGAGAGTTAACTTTCTACTTTGCGGAACAGTCTTTCAGTGTGGTCGAAAAAGTGGATGTAGAAGCGTCTGTGCAAGCATTTAAGCAAGCTCAAGAAGAGAAGCGTATGTTAGAAGAACAAGCCATTCGTGCGCAAGAGAGAGAAGATGAGCGATTTAAAGGTATGATGATCATTATGATTGGAAACCTCATTGCCATTATCTTAGGGATTGTTGTTTGGTTCGTCGTCCGAAAAATTAGGATGAAGAAAGAGCAAGTGCCAGAGATGCAGCTTTCCATGCCACCTAAAGGTTAGTGAGAGATTAGAATAAAAAAAACGGGCTCGATTGAGCCCGTTTCTCATTGAACTGTTTTATTTAGTCCAGTTTTAGGTTACGGATATCGAAGCCATCGCTGATAGCACTGTAACCTTGTTGGTAAGATGGGATCTTATGCGTTCTGTCTACAAAACGGATAGCACGAAGTTTACAGCCAGCATACTTGTCATCGTTAAATGTTTTACTGATCTTATGGTTAGTGATCAATAAGTTATCAGGGTACGCTGTTTCCAATGTTTCCCAGTTAAGCACAGTTTCGTTGCCCTGCTCACATGCAAGAAGGACTTTCGTCAAACCTTGCTCTGCGAAGCGTTGATAGTTCCAGTTATTCCCTGTGAACTCATCAAGAGATAACGTCTTGCCCTGAATATCACAACCAGAGGAAACACCATTGGATGCAAGGTTCAGTGTTGCGATACCGCCTTTACCCACAGAATAGTAATTTCTGCTGTCGAAGATATTTTGCGGAACGTAACGGAACGGTTCATTTTGTGCACGGTAACCCTGCTTGTTGACCACAAAGTTTCCTAAGTTTTCATCAATACTTAAATTACATGAATCAACCGGAACAGTAGGTTCACCCGTAGACGTCAAACACGCTTTCTGACGTTCAGGATCATTCGGGTAGAACATTTGGCATGCCATTTCATAAGGGTTTGCCTGAATTTCATTAGACTCGACTTTTGTTACCAAGATACCCCAAGAGTCTGGGTGACCTGTATCTTCTAGGCTAATAGGTGTGAAGAAGCGGTCGGCTTTGAATGTGATCTTGGCAGACTTGAATCCGTCACCAATAGCTTCGCTTGAAGCGTAAAGCTTATCGAAAGTTACATTTCCGCCAGCGGTAAATGAACCAGTAAGCTCAATGGTATCCCCTTTTTTGACGATCATATCATTGGTGAATGCCCAGTGAGTTGTTCCCCAAGCTACTCGTCCTGTTGCAGGGTCATAGTTGTTTGCGATGCGAATCTGGTAGACACGACCTTGTTGACCTGTTGTTAGGTTAACGACGTTTTGGTATCCACGAGAGTGAACGTATGCCCCTTTATTGAACGCCCCAAATTCAACGGCTAAACCTTGTTCAGTTCTATCCAAAGACTGTGAGCCTTCAACATTATTGGAGCCGTTATTGTCCTCAAGTAGATTATCGTCGTCTTGAACCGATATTGAAAAAGAATCCGATGGCAAGGTGAAGGTGTAACCCACAGCACTGCCATCTTGCCCAATACCGGTATCAGAATGGTTAAACACTTGAGTCAGTGTATAGGCACCATCTAAACCATTAACCATTGGTATAACTGGTAGGTACGATGTGTGGCTATCATGTTCAATGTCAGCAAGACCAGATACAGACACACTTTGGATATTACCAGCTATTTTTGCAACGAGCTCACGGAATGCTTGATCAGGATTTACTCTAGGGCTGTAATTGCGCTTTTGGTAAACCACATTCAACTCGTAGGTTGCACCAGGAATGGTAGGCAAGAAGCTTTCAATGATAACGGTTGAAGCCTGGCTACGAGCGAAGTATAACGGATATCTTGTTCCGTCAACATAAATCGAGGTGCCACGCGGACAGTGGTAGTTGGCTGAGTCAAGTTCGGACGTATTTCCGGCAGTAACATGGCGATATGTGGCGTGTGTACCCACTTCAAGTCTGGCAGGGCAGTACTCATCAACAAGCTCGCGAATTCTGTCAACACCAATACTGGCTTTTAGCGTTTCGAAGCTTGCATTGCTCAGTAGGCTGCGCAGAGTGCGTTCTGTCCATTTTACTTGGAATAAAATTTCACGACCTTCTACAAAAGTGCTTTTGTCATCTTCAGTAACAGGCTGACCATTATTATCAAATTCAACCAGTCCCCAAGAGACTTTGTCATATTGATCAGCAAAATCGTCAAAATCTTGAATCAATTGCTTATTCGTTGGGACGGTAGCATGAGACAACACACGCATTGAACGAGGGCGCGAGAAGTCAAGGATTTGACGGTTATACGCAAGAACATTCTCTAAATCTTCGTTATTCGTATCTTTAGTGAATACCGCTAAACGGTTGTAAGACAAGTTGTCCCAGTCACTCAGCATGACGGCTAAGCCTTCGGGTGCAATGACATCCACTTCATGTCCACGAATGTAGTAAGGCAGAGAGTAGCCAGAGCGTTGGCCGGCCTTCAAGCAATATTCTGCGCCAGTTTGACGACTAACGATACATGCTTCGTCTGGTCTTTCAGTACTGATTACTCGCATTGAGCGAGGGTTAGAAAAGTCGAGGTACTGCCCATTACGAGCTAAAACGTTTTCCATCGCTTCGTTGTGAGTATGGCGTTCAAATACCGCTAATCGGTTGTAGGAAAGGTTATCCCAGTCGCTGAGCATTACACCTAAACCTTCAGGTGCAATGACATCAACATCATGACCACGGATGTAAGATGGCAAAGAGTAGCCAGAGCGTTGACCAGCTTCTAAACAGTATTTTGCTCCGGTTTCACGGCTAACAATACACGCTTTCGCCGCTTCAGTTGCGCTTGTCGTTGCGTTTGTTGTTGCGTTTACGGGTGTCTGGATGCTCACACCTAATATTACGGTGGACAGCATTAATGGAGTTCTTAGCATTATTCTCTTCCCTCTGAGAGCTAATGAAATAAATAAACAACGTACGTTTTTAATTAGATTTAAATTAAGGTTTTACTTATTTAGATATTTATTCTTGATGAAATTAAGAAACACTAAAATCTACAACTCGCTTTCCTTTAACGAAGAAGATAGTGAATATAATTCCCTATAAACTACTTTTTATTCATCTAAGTACTTTAATTATTCATCTCAGTACTTTTATTCATCTCAGTACATTGGTGACCAAATCGAATGGTTTAGAATTCGCACTGTGATGAGACTTTCGATTCGTCAAGCGTATTGTTCATTATTTGGAGGAAGATCTCCATTCCTTGTCTGTACTATTTTTGAGACAGAGGCGGTTATCTTAAGTTTGAGATTTTTTGAAGGGAGCTAAGTAATTGATTAGAAGGGTATTGGGTAAGTATTAGGTCGATTTTATTCCCCCTAATACTTACTTAAATAGGATGGGGTACTGAACTAAGCAATCTCGCCTATTTTGGACGACATTTGTGGGGTAGCAGCAAGTGCATTGAAGTCAAAATCATCTACGTTAATGGTTTCTAGCCTTAGCTGCTCTGCCAGTATTAATAAGTTAGCTTCTTCGTGAGAAAGAATATTATTTTCAATACCGATATTGGCTATTTTATCCAGTTGCGTAAATGGTTTCCTCTTCCCAATAGCTCCACAAACTTTATTAAATAAAGGTTCTGATTTCAAAATTATTTCCAACGCATACTCTAATTTACCAGCAGGGTTATTTTTTGTGGGCAATAAATATTGATTGCGCCCGATTCTAGAACGCGTTTCACTCGGTGTTTGAAGAATCGCTGCCACTTTATGATCCAAACTGTCGGAAGGCGCTTTTCGGATTCGGCCAAATGGCAGGATGATGACTCGAATTATCCCTCCTATCCAAGGACTTGGGAAGTTTGCTAGAAACTCATCAATTGCCGTTTCTGCTTGAAGTAAGCAGTCTCGCATTCCCCATTCCAGCAATGGTAAATCTTCCATTTTCTTTCCATCGTTTTCAAAGCGCTTTAAGGTCGCGCTTGCTAAATACAGTTGGCTTAGAATATCGCCTAACCGTGCGCTTAGGCGTTCTTTTCGTTTTAATGACCCGCCTAGAACCGCCATGGAAATATCGGATAACAATGCCATGTTTGCACTGTAGCGGTTAAGTTGCTGATAATAGCGACGCGTAACATCACTGGTTGGGCTATCCGAGCCCCTGCCATCGGTTAAACCCAACCAAAAGCTGCGAACAAAATTGCTCATAGTAAAATGAATGTGTCCCATGATCGCTTTATCAAACTTAGCTAATGCGTCTGGCTGATCTGAATGAGCAGCACTCATTTCTTTTAATACATAAGGATGACAACGAATTGCCCCCTGACCGTAAATGATCATCGAACGTGTCAAAATGTTTGCACCTTCCACCGTCACAGCGATAGGCGAACCTTGATATCCGCGAGCTAAAAAATTCGACGGACCTAAGCAGATGCCTTTGCCACCGACAATATCCATGGCGTCGATAATGCTTTTTTGACCGCGGTGGGTACAGTGGTACTTAACAATTGCTGATATAACGGATGGCTTTTGACCTATATCGATACCGGCTACCGTTAAGCTACTTGCCGCATCCATAACGTAAGCATTACCAGCAAGGCGAGCTAAAGGCTCTTCGATCCCTTCCATGTGACCAATAGGTTGCTTAAATTGGCGGCGAATTCGAGCGTAGGCCCCTGTCGCCAAGGCTGCGGTTTTGATGCCGCCTGTTGAATTGGAAGGCAAAGTGATACCGCGTCCAACACTTAAGCACTCAACCAGCATACGCCAGCCTTGCCCCGCCATTTTAGGTCCTCCGATAATGAAATCGAGCGGCACAAACACATCATTGCCTTTGGTTGGACCGTTTTGGAAAGGAACATTCAATGGAAAATGCCTGCGACCGATTTCTACGCCATCAATATCTGTAGGGATCAAAGCGCACGTTATACCAAGATCTGGCTCTTCGCCTAATAGCCCATCAGGGTCCTGTAACTTGAATGCTAAGCCCAAAACGGTCGCAACAGGTGCTAAGGTAATATAGCGTTTGTTCCACGTTAGGCGCATGCCCAGCACCTCTTTTCCTTCCCACTCTCCTTTGCAAACCACACCATAATCAGGGATGGATCCTGCATCCGAACCTGCTTCTGGGCTAGTCAAAGCAAAACAAGGGATCTCTTTACCCAAGGCTAACCTAGGTAGGTAGTGATTTTTTTGTTCTTCGGTTCCATAGTGCTGAAGCAACTCACCGGGCCCTAAAGAGTTGGGCACACCGACAGTGGAGGAAAGTACACCCGAGACACCGGTGAGTTTTTGCAGCACCAAAGATTGGGCATAGGCTGAAAATTCTAATCCGCCATATTGCTTTTTAATGATCATGGCGAAGAATTTGTGCTCTTTGAGGTATTGCCATACTTCTTGGGGGAGATCCGCCAGCTCATGGGTAACCTGATGATCGTTGGTCATCGCACACACTTCATTCACCGGCCCATCTAAGAATGCTTGTTCTTCTTTTGTTAGCACAGGTTTTTCGATGGATTGAAGTTGGCGCCAATCCGGTTTGCCTTTAAACAGCTCGGCTTCCCACCAAACGGTACCCGCATCCAAGGCTTCTTTCTCGGTTTGAGACATGGTCGGAAGCACTTTTTTGAAGAACTTAAGGGCTTTGGCGCTGAACAGAGACTGTCTTACTGCTGGAATCGTAACGATGGCACTCAATACAATGAATACGATCCAAGTTGTTCCGCCCGTCCATCCGAGCACCGTGGTTCCAATAAGGGTGGCACCGAGGGTCAGTAACGAAACCGCGAGTGAAGTTCGATGGTAGAGTACTAGCCCGACGGCCAGTACCAACGCAATTGTAGAGAGCAAGATATCCATAATGATTGTCCTTTTTATTGACCGCTGCCCGTTGCACTCAGGTAAGAGGTCATACCAGTTAATTTTGATTGTATCTTAAATGTTACTGGGTTGTAAAACTCTTATTCGTTCAAGGTTTGAACGTGATCCGGTGTGTGAGCCGCTCGTTTGATTTCAACTGACAATTTCTCACGTCAATTGAGCGGATTCTGCTCTCGACTATCGACACGAATTTAATAATGGGTAAAATTTAGGGCTACACGCCTGAGGGCAAAGGTAATCGGAACGCCCATTGCTCAGATTGTTTGGGTATAAAAAAGGTTGGCTCTCCACATTGGAAGCCTGAAAGCAAACAACTATTCAGAGAAAACCATGTACCAAGACCTAATAAAAAGTGAACTGCAAGAAGCTGCCGACGTACTGAGCGCATTTTTAAGTGATGACGCAAACATCAAACAGATAGAAAATGCAGCCAAATTGATCGCCGACTCTTTCAAGCAAGGAGGCAAAGTATTGTCGTGTGGAAATGGGGGCTCGCATTGTGATGCCATGCATTTTGCTGAAGAATTAACGGGAAGATACCGTGAGAATCGGCCAGGTTACCCAGGTATTGCGATTTCAGATCCAAGCCATCTTTCTTGTGTGAGTAACGATTTCGGTTATGAGTCGGTGTTTTCGCGCTATGTAGAAGCCGTTGGTGCAAAAGGTGATGTGTTATTTGGTCTTTCGACGTCTGGTAATTCGGGCAATATTTTGAAGGCTATAGATGCTGCGAAAGCCAAAGGAATGAAAACCATCGCCTTAACAGGTAAAGATGGAGGAAAGATGGCGGGTTTAGCAGACATTGAAATCAGAGTTCCTCACTTTGGTTACGCAGATCGAATCCAAGAAATTCATATCAAAATTATCCATATCGTGATTCAGCTAATCGAAAAAGAAATGGAATAAAGGAGTACCAGTATTTATGTGCGAATTGCTCGGAATGAGCGCCAATGTGCCAACGGACATTTGCTTCAGTTTTACAGGGCTGATGCAAAGAGGCGGAAACACGGGACCACACCGAGATGGGTGGGGAATCACGTTTTATGAAGGAAAAGGGTTTAGGACGTTTAAAGATCCAAACCCGAGCTGCCAGTCTAAAATTGCGGAGCTGGTGCAGAATTATCCGATCAAAAGTAAAGCCGTCATTAGTCATATTCGTCAAGCCAATCGAGGTGGGGTGAATTTAGAAAATACTCACCCTTTTACTCGAGAGTTATGGGGGCGTTACTGGACCTTTGCACACAATGGTCAGTTGAGTGGATACGACAAATTAAAAACCGGGTTCATTCGACCCGTCGGTCAAACAGACAGTGAATTATCATTTTGTTGGTTACTTAATCGATTGCAAGAACGCTATCCTGAACCACCGCAGGATATGGTTGGCATGTTTAGGTTTGTTGCCGAGTGTTGCGATGAACTGAGAAAACTCGGTGTGTTTAACATGTTACTCAGTGACGGCGAGTATGTGATGACCTATTGCACCAATCATCTGTATTGGATAACAAGACGTGCACCGTTTGGTAAAGCAAGCCTTATCGATGAAGATGTGACCATCGATTTTCAGAAAGAAACCACACCAAACGATATTGTATCCGTTATTGCGACTCAGCCTTTAACCGACAATGAGGCATGGCATCGTATGAAACCGGGAGAATTCAATATTTTCCATTTTGGTGAAAGCATAGATGGAAATCATGCTGAGCTTGAGCACGTCGCATACGCCGAAGCGAAACCCAAATGCCAAGCTCCGACGGAACCCCTAGAATGATGCATTGTTAAAATAAAAAAAGGTGACCGAGTGGTCACCTTTTTTATATCCAGCATGGCTGGTATCACACACTTTCTTATCGAACAGGTACGCTGATTATTCTTCCGCGTAGCCATTCTCGCCTAAGATATGCCCATCCAAAACCGCTTTGCCGTCTTGCATGGTGAGCCTGTTTGTGACAAACCACTGTGCAACCAGCGGATAAATTCGGTGTTCTTGAGTTTGAACGCGCTCTGCCAAAGCATCTGCCGTGTCATTTTCAAACACAGGGACTTTCGCTTGCAAAATAACCGGACCACCATCGAGCTCTTCCGTTACAAAGTGAACGCTTGTGCCGTGTTCCTCATCGCCAGCATCAATCGCACGCTGATGAGTGTGCAAACCAGGATACTTCGGCAAAAGAGATGGGTGGATGTTGATCATCTTACCCATATAGTGACGAACAAATTCTTCACTCAGAATACGCATGTAGCCCGCAAGAATAATTAAGTCGGGTTGGTATTGGTCGATTTCGCCCATGAGCGCTAAATCGAAAGCTTCACGCGACTCAAAATCTTTGTGGCTGACTGCGCGGGCATCAATCCCGCTGCATTTTGCCCGCTCCAGTCCATAAGCGTCAGCTTTGTTCGAAAAAACGGCGCTGACTTTTCCTTCAATGCTTCCATTTTCACAGGCATCAATCACAGCCTGTAGGTTACTGCCATTTCCGGAAATTAAGACAACGATATTTTTCATGGTTTAGCGGATCTCTACTTGCTCTTCACCAGCTTCTGCTGATGCGATTTCACCGATGATCCAAGCATTCTCGCCTTCTGCCTTCAGCAGTTCAACGGCTGCTGAAGCTTGCTCTTTCGGTAGCGCGACAATCAAACCAACGCCACAGTTGAAGGTACGGTACATTTCATGCGTTTCCACGTTACCTTTCTCTTGTAGCCAAGAGAAGATGGCTGGCCATTCCCAGCTATTGCCATCGATAACGGCTTTGGTTCCTTCAGGAAGAACGCGTGGGATGTTTTCCCAGAAACCACCACCCGTAATGTGCGAGATCGCGTGAATGTCGTGCTCGGCAATCATCTTCAGTGCGGATTTAATGTAAATTTTCGTTGGTTCAAGCAGTTGCTCGCCAATCGTACGCCCGTTTAGCTCTTCGCTTAAATCGGCTTCAGCCACTTCTAGAATCTTACGAATCAGGGAGTAACCGTTTGAGTGAGGACCGCTAGAACCGACCGCAATAAGCGCATCGCCAGCCGCGACTTTGGTACCGTCGATCACTTCCGATTTTTCGACCACACCGACACAGAAGCCAGCCACGTCGTAGTCTTCACCTTCGTACATGCCCGGCATTTCAGCCGTTTCACCACCGATGAGCGCACAACCTGCTTGAATACACCCTTCACCGATACCCGCGACGACATTTGCTGCGGTATCAACATCCAGTTTGCCTGTTGCGTAGTAATCAAGGAAGAAAAGAGGTTCAGCACCTTGAACGATAAGATCGTTCACACACATAGCAACCAAGTCGATGCCAATGGTGTCGTGTTTTTTCATATCCAATGCTAGGCGAAGTTTCGTGCCTACGCCGTCTGTTCCAGACACTAGCAGTGGTTCATTGTATTTAGTTGGTAATTCGCATAGTGCGCCAAAGCCACCAATACCGCCCATGACTTCAGGGCGACGGGTGCGCTTTACCACACCTTTAATTCGGTCTACCAGAGCATTACCAGCATCAATATCTACACCAGCGTCTTTATAACTTAGAGAAGAGTTGTTACCACTCACGGGGATGTCCTCGTCATAGGTTGGATGTGAAAAACGGCGCTATTCTAACAGGGGTTGAAAGGAAAAGGAAAACGTTTGCGCAGTTTTTTTTCTTCGCGTTTTTGTCTCTCAAATCAAGCCCTGTAAAGGCTGGGTAGTTATTGTTTTTGCAGTCAGTTAGCGGCGCAAGTAAAAACCTGCAGCTCTGTAACTATTCCGACCAGTTCGGTATAATCCCGAGGTTTATTTAAAAATTTCTGGAGTTGGGAATGAAAGTTGTTGAAGTGAAGCACCCATTAGTTAAACACAAACTGGGCTTAATGCGAGAAGGTGACATCAGCACTAAACGTTTTCGTGAGCTTGCGACTGAGGTAGGTAGTCTGCTTACTTACGAAGCGACGTCGGATTTCGAAATGGAACGGGTGACGATTGAAGGTTGGAACGGTCCAGTTGAAGTGGATCAAATCAAAGGTAAAAAAGTCACGGTTGTGCCAATCCTTCGTGCTGGTCTAGGTATGATGGATGGTGTGCTTGAACACATGCCAAGCGCACGCATTAGTGTTGTTGGCATCTACCGCGATGAAGAAACACTCGAACCCGTACCGTACTTCAACAAATTGACTTCAAATATCGATGAGCGTATTGCTTTGGTAGTAGACCCAATGCTAGCAACCGGCGGCTCGATGATTGCCACCATTGATCTTTTAAAAGAGAAAGGCTGTAAAGCCATTAAGGTTCTGGTGCTGGTTGCCGCCCCAGAAGGTATTGAAGCATTGAAGAAATCGCATCCAGATGTGGAGCTGTATACGGCTGCTATTGATGAGAAATTAAACGATAAGGGCTACATCGTCCCTGGGCTTGGTGATGCAGGTGATAAGATTTTCGGAACCAAATAAAAGCACATGAGCTCGATTAACCTCAGCAGAGGTTATTTACAGTGAATCACTGAAAGAAAAGGAGGCGTGCGCCTCCTTTTCTTGTTCAGTCGGATGGCTTTGGCTATTTGTTGGGCTCTTCCAAACTTTCTTCCATCTGAGCATTATCCACAACATGGGATTCACCCATGTCTTTGGGTAAGATGAGATTGAGTGCTATGGCTACGATGCCACATAAGCTCACGCCTTGTAGGCTGAACTCGCCAACCCCAAACGCCATGCCGCCAATACCAAAGACTAACGTCACCGCGACAATCACGAGATTACGGGATTTGTGGAGGTCGACATGATTTTTAATCAGTGTATTCAACCCTACTGTGGCAATGGAGCCGAACAGTAAAATCATAATGCCACCCATGACAGGGGCAGGGATGGTTTGGAGCAGCGAGCCAAGTTTCCCTACCAGCGCAAGCACAATGGCGGTTACCGCCGCCCAAGTCATAATGACAGGGTTGTAAGCTTTGGTCAGCATCACTGCGCCAGTGACTTCGCTGTAGGTTGTGTTCGGTGGCGCGCCAACCATAGAAGCAGCCATCGTGGCAACTCCGTCCCCTGCAATCGTGCGGTGAAGCCCAGGTTTTTTGAGGTAATCTTTTCCAGTTACATTGGAAATGGCCAGCATGTCACCTACGTGTTCAACGGCTGGAGCAATGGCAACAGGGATCATAAAGAGAATCGCGTTGATGTTGAACTCCGGTGTGGTGAAGTTAGGGAGGGACAGCCAGCTCGCTTGGGCTACTGAGGTAAAGTCGACGATTCCGTAGAATAAGCTGAGTGAATACCCAACAGCGATACCACCAAAAATAGGCAGTAACTTTAAGAAGCCTTTGGCAAACACGCTTATTGCAATGGTGGTTGCTAGCGATGCAGAAGCGACAATAAGGGCGGTATTACCATCGACAAGTTGAACCGCACCATCTCCCGTTTTACCTAACGCCATGTTGACGGCGACAGGTGCCAGCCCTAAACCAATCACCATAATAACCGGACCAACAACAACAGGGGGGAGCAGGTGATGGACTATTCCCACACCCCGCCATTTGATCACCGCCCCTAATACCACGTACACCAAACCTGCACACATAAGCCCACCCATTGTGGACGCTACCCCCCATGTTTGTACGCCATACATGATAGGGGCAATAAATGCGAAAGAAGACGCAAGGAAAATGGGAACGGTGCGGCGAGTGATAAATTGAAATAAAAGGGTGCCTACGCCAGCACCAAACAAGGCCACACTCGGGTCGAGCCCAGTGAGTAAGGGAACGAGGACGAGTGCGCCAAATGCGACAAAGAGCATTTGAGTACCTTGAAGTATTTGAGTCATGATTCACTACCATTTTGAAAGTTTGCGGGATTTTATCACTAAGAAATCGATTACAGCGATAAACAGATCAATAAATACCCATATATCAAGCCTCTTTAGGTGACTGGGCACCGAGCGGTTAAGCAGGTGGATTTATTCCAGTCAAGGGGGAATGTCACTGTATTGCGATGTTTTCTTGCCCCAACATTGAGAGTTGCTTATCATTTCAGGTTCATTCACGTTGTGACAGAGAATTTATGAATCGGATAGCTTGTTTGTTATTGAGTTTGCTGGCTTTTCCCGGCTTTGCGCTAACCAAAGTGGACGTATTCCAATCTGAAATTGTATTGACTGAAGAGGAAAATGCAGAGGATCTTGCGAAAGCTCAAGGATTAGAGCAGGTTCTTATTAAGGCTTCTGGGCAAAAGGACGTTGCCAGTAATCCGGTTATCGAAAAAGCGAAAAAGAGTACGGGACCTTACCTTTCTCAAATTGGTTACGGACAATTAGGCGGACAAGAAACGCTAAAAGTTGTTTTTAGTCCAAGACAAATTCAGGGTTTGCTGACTCAGGCGGGTTTGCCATATTGGTCTGAGAATCGCGCTTCCATTTTAACGTGGGTTGTCGAAGAAGATCGCTACGAGCGTCAAATTGTGTGGGAGCAAAGCGGCTCTATCGTCACCAAACTGTTGAGTCAGTATTCCGACGCGCGGGGCTTACCCATTACTGTTCCGGTTGGTGATTTTGATGATGTGACAGGCATCTCTGCACCAGAAGTTTGGGGAGGCTTTGTTAATCCAATCAGTAAGGCCAGTGCCCGTTATCAGGCCGATGCAGTATTGGTTCTCAGAGTACAGCACCTAAGTTCGGGTAGGGCGTCTGTACGTTGGACGCTTTTCGACCAATCTCCAGAGCAAATGCTTGGCTCTCAGCAGTCACCTATGTCGGGGCAAGAGCAGGGCGAGTTTGATTCTACCCTTCAAGCGGTGGTCGATAGTGTCAGCAATTACTTTGCGAGTAAAAGTGCGGTTCAGGTTTCGGACGTGTCGACCGAAAGCGTGACGGTTCAATTTCTAGGCGTGAAAGGTTCACGTAATTTCTTCCGTTTAGAATCTATGTTTAAAGATTTGAATTCTGTTGCATCGACAGGGATCCTAAAAATTAAAGGTAATGATGTGACTTTTAAAGTCAATTTACTTGCCCCTGTTGTGGATTTTCAGCGTGAGTTAAATAACTTTAAGCAAGTGAGAGCATTCGTTTTGGATGCATTTGTCGATGCTGAAGAACAGGTGGTTGAAGGCATACCGGTGGCGTCGAATGATCCTCAAACAGCCGAGTCTAAGATAGGCGCAGCTGAAATGGCTGCCGAGAATGCGCTGGAAACAGAAGTGTCTGTCTTTGAAACGATGGCTGACACGGCAGATCATGAGCCTTCGTCTGACGGTGGCACTGCAAGCACTCCTCTAACTTCAGACGCCCCTGTAACCAGTGGCGATACCGCCATGGAAGCATCGGCAACGGTTGGTGATACGCCAAGCATCAAAACAAAAGTGGTTGAAGCCGTTCCTGAGGAAAAAGCAGATCTTATCTATGAGTGGCTTGGTTAGTGGGTTTTGGTATCCATAAGCCCATACCCATGTAGGAACATACGCCATACATAAAAGAAGAGCTGCCAGTGGGTAGCTCTTCTTTTTTTCGATTGTCAAAGTGTCGATTGATCAACTGCTCAACTGCTCAACTGTCTATTGCTCAAAACGCGCTCTTTCTTGCTTCTCTACTTCAGAAAGTTTGGTGAGTTTGAGACCTAATTCTTTTCCTCGCTGTCGCGCATAAAGGGTGTTTCCTACAAAGGCAATCGTGGTTAATAAAAGCTCCACTGCCGCTAGCCACCGTTCGCCTTCATTGACATACAAAATGGTCAGTGCATGCAGAAAATACAGCATCAATACAAAGTTAGCCCATGCATGCGTATAGGGTTTGCCAGCCAAAATTCCCGGTAAGGGCAGCAGCAGCGGCACAGACCACGCGAGCGTTAATGTTAGGCTATTGATATGAGGGTGAGGTGATAAGCTGATTTGCCATAAAGCAACCCAGCCTAAAAGACCAATGTTTCCTGCTAACGCTAAGTATCGATACTTAATGGATTGAAGTTCCGTCATACAGAGTCCTTAGGGCGACGAACCCTAGCTTTTCAGTTTCTTGGCACACTCTGCCAGACGTTTCCCAAGAGCAAAAGCTAATCGCCCTTCATCTGACTGGTTAGATTGTATCTGACCACCAAGAGTGGATGCACCATAAGGGGTGCCACCTTGTGATGTGGTGTGCAAAGCGGGTTCAGAATAAGGGATACCAAGTAGCATCATGCCATGATGAAATAAAGGAAGCATCATGCTTTGAAGGGTGGTTTCTTGACCGCCGTGCATGGAAGAGGAAGACGTAAACACGCAAGCCGGTTTATCGATGAGGTCGCCACCTACCCACAGAGGGGTAGAGGTGTCCCAGAAGTGTTTTAGTGGTGCCGCCATATTTCCAAACCAAACGGGGCTGCCCATGGCTAGACCATCGCATGTTTTTAATTCTTCAAGCGTCAGAATTGGGTCTTCAGGTTGAGGGGAATGGTCTGAGATTTCGCTTACCGTTCGGATCAGGGCTTCACACTGTTCGACAGAAGCGATGCCACGGGCAATCTGGCGAGCCAGCTTTTTGGTGCTTCCGTGGCGGCTATAATAAAGGACAACGACCTTTATAATCATAAAATGTCCAGAACCTGTTCTGGTGGTCGACCTAGGCGAGCCGCGTCACCTTTAATGACAATAGGGCGCTCAATCAATATAGGGTTGGCGACCATGGCTTCAAAAAGCTGCTCGTTGGTAACAGACTCGTCACCTAAGCTTAGTTCCTTGTATATGGACTCTTTGGTTCGCATCATATCTCGCACTGAACTCAGCCCAAGTTGTGTGTAAACGGTTTGCAGTTGACCAACAGTTAACGGTGTTTCCAGATAGTTGATGACTTCGGGTGTTATGCCTTTTTCTTCAAGTAAAGCAAGCGTTTCTCGGCTCTTTGAACAGCGAGGGTTATGGTAAATCGATACTGACATGGAGGCTCCTTATTCCTTCTTTAGGTTTGCCGATTGTTTAGAGTAACAGACGCTTTGGGTTCATAAGCGGTCGTTTTTAATTTTGAAGGGCGTAAAAGCGATCACGTTGAAGCCCAAGTTGGTCGATTCTTGCGTCATATCGAGCCTGTTTGAGGCTTCCAAGTTCAACCAGTTTACTGGCTTCTGCATAGAAACTGATGGCTTGTTTCCAATCGGCTTTAAGAGCAAATATCTCGCCTCGTGCTGCCGCTTCTTCGTCTCGTATTCCTTGTTTGCCAGCCGAGTTGGCAAGCAGTGCCCAGCCGTTTACGTCTTCAGGGTGAGTGTGCGTGTAACGTTGTAACAGCCGAGTTGCTTGATCGTATTTTCCGCTTTCTACCAATAAGTTAGCGTAATTAATTTCAAGTACAGGGTTGTTTGGCTTTTTATCTAATGCCTTTTTCAGCATGGTGAGCCCTTTGTCGTATTCTTTTTTGTATAAATACAAATCTGAAAGCGCGTCTAAGTAAAAATTGTTGTTTGGGTCTTGTTTGTCTAACTGCACGAGCAGTGTTTCTGCCTCATCCAATTTTCTCATGTCGAGCAATGCGAGGGCTTTACCGTATTTTAGTGTCGGTACGGTATCTTGATGTGCTTTTTTGAGCTTTCTGTCCATCCAGTCGATGGCTGCTTCACTGTCGAGCCCTGCGTGTCGCGCAATGACGCGCGCACGGGCTAAGTTAAATTCAATTGATGGACCTAACCGTTTTGGTGGCATGCTCTGTGCCCTTGCACGTGAATCCGTAATTCGGTCTTCGGGTAATGGGTGAGTCAGTAGCATCGGCGGCGGTTTACTCACATAACGAAATTCATCGGCCAGCCGACCAAAAAATTGCGGCATGGCTTGAGGGTCGAAACCGGCTTTGGACATGGTCACAATACCAAAGCGGTCGGCTTCTTTTTCATTAGAGCGTGTGTAGTTAATTTGGCTTTGAATCATTCCTGCTTGAGTGGCTGTAATGGCCGCGATGCCAGCTTGAGGAGCGGCAATGGCAAGCAACAAAGAGCCGACTATCGCAGCGATGGTCGCAGGAGAACGACGGGCTTGATCTTCCATCGCTCGGGCTAGGTGGCGCTGAGTGATATGGGCGATTTCGTGAGAAAGCACAGAAGCTAATTCGCTTTCTGTCTGTGCATGTAGAAATAACCCGGAATGGAGCGCAACGTATCCGCCAAAAAACGCAAAGGCGTTAATGTCTCTATCTTGAATAAGGAAGAAGTTAAACGGGGTTTTGACATCATTGGCACTCGCGACAAGTTGATGTCCAAGAGTACTTATGTATTCGTTTAATACTGGGTCGTTTACGATAGGCTGGCTTTTTCGCAACATGCGCATGTAAGCATCGCCATACAACGACTCTTGATCAATCGTCAGTGTAGAGGCAGCAGCAGTGCCGATATCAGGCAACTCATACCCCGGATTCTGCGCCAGAGTTGGCTGACTAAGGAGAGCCGCCATGCTGAGGTATAGGGTTGAACGCGTAAATTTAAACATTCTGCTCCATTACATTGTCATTTTTATTTCGTATCGTGCATTTGGACTGTTGAACACAGATATGGTTCGCCTATCAATTTTTGAACGCTATTTATTTCATTGACGGGCGCAGTGTAAAACAGAATTAGCTCACACATTTCAGCATGACCATCTCCACTTCTGCGAATGAAGTGGGAGACCAGAGCCACAAATGCTATTACAATACAGGCACAATAGTAAGTATTGGTGTTAAGAATGAACAGCTACACGCTTGATTTATGTGAAGAACGCTGCCCAATGGCATTGCTGATCGCGAAGCGTCGCGCAGCAAGTTTAAAAAGGAAAGAAACCTTAGTTATTCAAGTACATGATAAAAGCTCAATACAAGATATGATACGATATTTTTCTTCATCCCTCTTTTCGATCCATTTGGAAGAGAATGAGTATATGTCCACCTTAACCGTAGTAAGAGAGAGCGATTCCTAATGTTCGATATGGTCAGCCGCTGGTATAAGCAACGTTTTTCCGACCCTCATGCAGTAAGCTTGGTTGCCATTCTTCTGTTTGGCTTTGCCACCATTTATTTTGTCGGACACTTAATTGCACCGCTTTTGGTTGCAATAGTGATTGCTTACTTGCTTGAATGGCCGGTAACACAAATGATTCGTGTGGGGTTGCCTCGTAATGTAGCCGTACCTATTGTGGTTTTGGTTTTCCTAGGTCTTATGCTGATGGCGGTTTTTGGGTTAGTGCCAACCATATGGAGCCAAGTGGGCAACTTGATCAACGATATCCCGAATATGTATAACGGGCTTCAAGTCTTTATCGATTCTATTCCTGAAAAGTACCCAGAGTTAGCTAACCTTCAAATTGTTGAATCCATCGTTTCAAATACGAAGAACAAAGTCCTTGGCTTAGGCGAAAGTGTGGTGAAAGGATCATTGGCTTCACTGGTCAGTATCGCGACACTGGCGGTTTACCTTATCTTGGTGCCTCTTTTGGTTTTCTTCTTATTGAAAGACAAGGCAGAAATGCTGTCGATGCTCAGTGGGTTTCTGCCTGAAAACCGACGTTTAGCCACCAAAGTTTGGCGCGAGATGAACCAGCAAATTTCGAATTATATTCGTGGAAAGGTGATGGAAATCTTGATTGTTGGTGGGGTCAGCTACGTGACGTTTGCCATTCTCGATTTGAGATATTCCGTCCTGCTAGCGGTTGCGGTCGGTTTGTCGGTGCTGATTCCTTACATTGGTGCGGCGGCAGTGACCGTCCCTGTTGCCATTGTCGGGTTATTTCAATGGGGTTTAACACCTCAGTTTTACTGGCTTTTGGTCGCGTATGGCATCATTCAAGCGCTCGATGGTAATGTGTTGGTGCCTGTACTGTTTTCAGAAGCGGTGAACTTGCACCCGGTTGCGATTATTGTCTCGGTACTCGTATTTGGTGGGTTGTGGGGATTTTGGGGGGTGTTCTTTGCCATTCCTTTAGCGACGCTGGTGAAAGCCGTCATTAATGCATTGCCCAATACGGAATCCAAACCCGCGATTGCTAGCTCTGATTAACCGCGTAGAAATAAGTATATAAAAAGACCTCTGACTCCAGAGGTCTTTTGTGTTTTTGCGGCAAATTTTTAGCAGACTGGTTTAAATAATCCAATACTACGTCATGATGCGCTATTGCTTTCAATATAAATCGAAATGAGAATCGATTGCAGTAATTTGGGCAATTACTTATCCTGTGCGCTACCTAGTTAGCACAGATAAGCACTATCCAATGAGTGATCATTCGTTCTTTGAACATCTGTTTGAACATTCCAAGCAGGTCACCCCATACCTAGATGGGCAGTTAGCCCCTTTGGCAACTAGCGATCCATCGTTAATTCATATCGGTCATCCTAGCTCGCAATCCATTCGCGAACTCTATTTGAGCCTAGAGAAAGCGCACCCAGAAGCTGGATCCCCTTACTGGTTGACCCGCACATGGACTCTACTCTGCTGGCAACCGATTTATGTCGCATTTATCTCCATTTACGCTTGTCGAGGTTTGCCCAATCTGGCAGCGATGGCGCAAAAGATTCAGCCAAGGTTTATTAGCGGCTTTCAGTTTGAATCATCAGACTATTCACAAGGGACAGAATCAGAGCTAATCGAACAGGCAGGCAAACAGCTAATCGAGCTGTTTGATTACTTCCGAGCAGAGATGAGCCTGTGGACGCGTATCCGTCCCGGTTTTACTCGTCACCTGTTTGCCGATGGTGTACTTGGGTGCTTGGTAAAACTGCACCAGTTTGCTCCTAGTCTGGGCGAAGAGTACCTAATGCAGCAGGCTCGACTGTGGTTACAAGCCTGCGAACTGCCAGAAAAACTGCTGAATACCCTTAGCTACAATCCTCACTCCAACCGCTTAAAACTGGTTAGAACCAGCTGCTGTTTAGTTTATAAATGCCAAGGACGTAAATTATGCAAAGACTGTGCAAGGCATCCGGATAATAAACGCTAAGAGACCTTTATCTCCTTCGGCTGTTGTTTATCAACCGCGAGATAAGCAATGAACACAATCATCAAGGAAAAGGCAATGCATAGGTAGATTGGATAATGAGCGGAGATCGTTGCAGTAACCGCCATTAATGACGCCAAACCGTAACCTATGGTGTGGAACATCGAGATGTAACCGGCCACTGCGCCTGGAAAGTCGGGCTGCTGCTCTGTCGCTGAGCTGGTATAAGCAGGAGCAAGTAATGCTGCGCCGCAGGCGGCAAACGTCATCGCAACGCCATACGCCCAGATGTTAGCGGTAAGAAACAGGGCAAATCCTATCAATAAGCAGACAGAGCCTATTCGATACATCGATAACGGCGTGAGCTTTTTCTTTTTAATCACCAATAGTTGAGTAACAAAGGTACAGGCGGCACTAATGGTCAGTAACACACCAATGGCATCACTGATTTGTGCAGTCGTCCATTGCGTGACTGCTTCAATCAATGGCGAGAAACTGTATTGCAGCAAGGCAATTGCGGCGCATAATAGCAATCCACTGATCAAATAAGGCATCAGTTTTCTTTGCGGTAACCAAGGCAGAGATTTTTGCTTGGCATTAGCTTTTGCTTCAACGATTGGCGAAGGAAGCGACAAAGCAGCAATAAGCGCCAAGCAGGGCAGAGCCACCATCACCATTAATGGTGCATAGGGAGACAGCTTTAACACTAAGATTGAGATCAGTGGGCCAATCAAACGTCCGGCACTCAAACCGATGCTGACTGAAGTGATCGCTTGTAATCGGTTGTCTTCACCACACAGAAGAATGGCCCAATGCTGACTGGCTGGCACCATGCCTGAGACCGTACAACCATAGATCACTCGCGCAAGCAGTAACCCAATCAAACTCAAACCGACGAGTGCTTCATCGCTCTGACTAAGAAAAGCAAACAAACTCAATAACGAAAAACTCAGCGCCATTCCAGCAAGCGCTCTCACCACAACTCCTTTCGGTCCATGGCGGTCGCTGTAGCGCCCCCAGTAGGGTGCTGTAGGAAGAAACAATAAGCTGCCGACAGCGATAAGGATTGACCAAGTCGACAAACTAAACGCGGACTGCTCGACCAAAAATGGTAGGGATACCAAGAGTCCATTTTGCCCAATCCCCATTAACGCAGCCGCGAGACCAACGACGCCCAACTGGGCGGTTTTGCTTTGTGTAACTGACATCATATTGAACACACTATAAGCGAAAGTGCAATGCGGCTAGAGCAACACATGCCGCAAAGTGATTATGAAAGTAATTATCATTTCTATTTACATATGTTAACATCGCCGACTCGTAATCAATAACATAATTTGATAATTTGCCATGTACCAACTTGTCGATGCGTCGTTTGAAATCGATGGCAAGACTACACTTTTCCCTACTAACCTGACTTTTGCCCAAGGAGAGGTAACCACTCTGCTCGGACATAACGGTTGCGGTAAGTCGACTCTGATTAAACTGTTAAGCCGGCAACACGCGCCAAGTCAGGGCGAGATATTGTTTCAAAACGCGCCAGTCTCTTCCTACAGTCATTTAGAGTTTGCTCATCAAGTTGCTTATCTGCCACAGCATCCTCCCGTTACAGATGGCGTCACAGTGCGCGAGCTGGTTTGTTTTGGTCGCTATCCGTGGAAAGGGGTTTTTGGTCGCTATAGCCAACAAGATTATGCAATCGTCGAATCCGCGATTGAAAAAGTAGGTCTGAGTAACTTAGCCGAAAGGTATGTGGCTACCTTATCCGGTGGTGAACGGCAACGTGCTTGGGTCGCGATGCTGCTTGCTCAGCAAAGCCAGTGCATCTTACTCGATGAACCCACTTCTGCACTCGATGTCGCCCATCAGCATGAGCTGCTCGCGTTAATCCGCAAACTGAATCAGACACTAGGTCTGACCGTGATCATGGTATTGCATGACGTCAACATGGCCGCCAAATTCAGTGACCGATTGATCGCTCTTCACTCGGGTAAAGTGATTGCCTCAGGCACTCCGGAAGCGCTGATGACACCAGAGACTCTGATGAAGATCTACGGCATGGAGCTAGCCCTGTTTTCTCATCCGACTACCGGTCAGCCAATAAGTTATATCCCTTAAACCAAAAAGGAGTTCATTGTGAAAAAGTTTATCGTGATGTTGTGTGCAGCGTTAGCTTCTGCTCAAAGTTACGCTATAGAGATTACCCATGAGATGGGTGTGAGCGCTTTTGAGCTGTTACCAAAAAAAGTGGTTGCGTTAGACTGGGCATTAACTGAAACCGTATTGAGCTTAGGTGTTGAACTGGAAGGCGTAGCCGACCCTCAGGGGTATCAACAATGGGTGACGGAACCTAAGCTAAGCCCAAAGGTAACCGACGTAGGCTCGCGCAGAGAACCTAACCTTGAACTACTGAGTGAACTCAAGCCGGATGTAATACTGATCAGCAAACACATGGCTGCCGCTTACCAGCCGCTGAGTCAGATTGCGCCAGTTCTCGTGTTCACTATTTACAGTGAAGATAAACAACCTCTGAAATCAGCAGAGTCCATTACGCGATCGCTAGGTCAACTGTTCAATAAGCAACAGCAAGCGGAACAAGTGATTAACCAGACGCATCAGCGATTGGCTGAAAACGGCCGTAAAATCCAAGCTGCAGGTTCGACCCAAAAACCCGTTATCTTTGCTCGCTTCATCAACGACAAGACGCTGCGAGTCCACAGCAAAGGCTCTTTAGTTCAAGATACGATTGATGTGATGGGCATGCGTAATGCTTGGAATGAAACCACAAACATGTGGGGATTCACCACCACTGGAACGGAAAAGCTTGCCGAACATCAAGGTGCCAACGTCATACTTTTCGGTCCACTTGAAGAGAAAGAGCGCAAGCAACTTAGCCAGTCGCCACTTTGGCAAGCCATGGAATTTACTCGCAGTGACTCAGTCTATGAACTTCCGGCAATCTGGACTTTCGGTGGCCTTATCGCAGCGCAACGATTCAGTGACCATATCACTCAGCAGTTAGTGAAACCTTAATGGACGCATGCGACATCCCGCAGCGCAGTAACCTCAACACCCCATCATGGCTACTAATCTTCGCCGTTATGGTGTTGGTGAGTGGGTTACTGCAAGTTACCGCTCCCTATTCACAGGGTGTTGGGTTGATTTGGCAGTCATTGTTTCACTTCGATTCAGCGAATTACCAGCATATCATTACCTATTACACATACCTGCCCAAGCTGGCTGTGGCGCTGATTTGCGGTTTCGCACTGGCGGTTGCAGGCTGCGTGATGCAATTTGTCTTACGAAACCCAATCGCTTCCCCAACCACGCTAGGTGTTGCAGCGGGCGCTGAATTCGGCATGGTACTTGGTCTATTGCTGCTTCCTGCCGCTAGCTTGGTCCCTAATTTTGTTACCGCTTTTATCGGTGGCTGCCTCGCTACAGGGCTGGTTTTTATCCTTGGTTCTAGTAGGGGCTTTTCACCGTTACATATGGTTTTGGCGGGTCTGGTCGTCAGCTTATTCCTCGGTTCGGTTAATACCATGCTGTTGTTATTGCATGAGCAGCGCTTAACGACCGTTTTTGTTTGGGGTGCGGGCGTACTTAACCAGAATGATTGGTCGAGTGTTCAAATACTTCTGCCGCTTGTTACCCTACCGACAGCCCTATTGTTGATGCTACAAAGACCTCTGTCTGTGCTGCAATTCGGTGACAACGTT
The DNA here is from genome assembly GCF_014694455.1 of Vibrio sp. S9_S30. Taxonomy (GTDB): domain Bacteria; phylum Pseudomonadota; class Gammaproteobacteria; order Enterobacterales; family Vibrionaceae; genus Vibrio. The sequence continues at coordinate 299,096 of NZ_JAAUWT010000002.1, forward strand.
GCCACCTCGTTAGGGGTCAACATCAAACAGATTAAATTGCTGTGTCTGTCGTTGGCTATTTTTATGACGGCGGCAGTGGTCAGCGAGGTCGGTTTAATTGGTTTTGTCGGTATCGTCGCCCCTGCGATCGCGAGAATGTTGGGTGCACGGACATTGGCGAAACAGATCATGGTCAGTGGCTTAGTTGGCAGCCTACTGCTGCTGATTGTCGACCTTGTCATTCAGCCTTTCTCTGGGGTCGGCGGAGAGCTGCTACCCACTGGAGCGATGACCGCCCTGATTGGCGCCCCATTTTTACTCTGGCTGTTGCAACGAACCAAACTGCAGTCAGACCTCAAAGCCCGAAGCGAATCGGTTGGTCAGTATAAAATCATCAGTGCGACTAAAATTACGGTCATACTGGTTGGCGTTCTGTTGACCATCGTTATCATTGCTTTAGTGGTCGGTCAAACCCCATTAGGCTGGAGCACCAAGCTAACTCCGTCCCTGTTTGACCTGAGGGTACCCCGCGTCATGGTCGCGTTACTGGCAGGCATTGGATTGGCCTTTGCTGGTACGGTTATTCAACGCCTATCCAATAACCCAATGGCTAGCCCAGAAGTGCTTGGTATCAGCTCCGGTGCAGCTTTGGCTTTGGTTCTTGGCACTCTTACAGGCGTGGCGATTGAGCGAGAACAGCAAATGTTACTCGGTACCCTTGGGGCTGCTTCGGTAACCGGTTTCGTCTGGTTCATGGGGAGACGACACCATTTCGCCCCAACTCAAACCTTACTGACTGGTATAGCACTCAGCGCTGGACTCGATGCTCTGCTTAGAATTGCCATGAGCTCAGGTCACGATAACGCTGCAACACTGCTGACTTGGCTGTCAGGCTCTACCTATTTAGTCAGTCTTAATGACATGTGGCTATTGGCTGGTGGTGTCTGCGTTGTGGGAGCTCTGGCTCTCTCACTCCATCGCTGGGTGACGTTGATCAATCTCGGTGAAGTGAGTGCCATCAGCCTTGGTCTCAACGCCACTGTGGTTAGATTAGTGCTGTTACTTATCGTTGCTGCGTTAACTACGCTCTGCACCATAGTCATTGGTCCCTTAAGCTTTATTGGGTTGTTAGCGCCGCATATGGCTCGCTCGCTCCATCAATATCGTGCGATTCCACAAATGCTCACAGCGGCTCTGCTAGGAGCGATTATTATGGTGGCTGCCGACTGGATTGGTAGGACGTTGTGGTTCCCATGGCAGTTCCCTGCGGGACTATTAGCCTCGCTGATTGGGGGAGGGTACTTCCTCTATTTGATGAGGAAATAGCACCGGTGAGCTGCGAAAACAGTCATTGAGTTGGCAAATCGCTTGTATACAGAGAGCTCTCTACGAACTTCCATTGTGAAGCTATGTCACAAAATCATGGATAAAATCAGCCGTTTTCTTCCTTGTTGCTAATTCTGACAAATTATTAACAAATTAGTCTATTATACGAATGATAATAATTAGCATTCGCATCAAAAGTTTAATTAATAATAATTTGAGAAAGAAAATGAATCGTAAAAACGATCAGCTCAACCCTGAAAACTCAAACCAGTTGGTCACCAACAATGACCCAGCTCTAGCTTGTTTTCTCAATTCTCTCGCCCGAGAAAGTCATACCGTTCAAATCGAATCACATGCAGAAGGTTATACTTATCAGGTGTCGCTATCTGGTGGACGAACCATCCATATTCCACTCTGCTACTTTTCACCGTTGGGGAGCCACGAATATCGACTTCCCGCCTTACTGCTTAATGGCGATTCTGTAACAGCGTTATCGGTCAATCAGCTTATCGAACTGATGGTGTCGGAACCTGCGGTTGTCGGATTCATCAGTGAAGAGCAAAAACAGATCTTTGTGACTCGTGTGCTGGAGAGTCAGTTCAACACTGGTCAAGGTATCCAGCATTCTCCTTATCAAACCCGACTCTTTACCGACAAGCTAGATTTCAAAACCGCAGAACAGGGTTTGTTAATCGGTCACTCATTTCACCCAGCCCCCAAAAGCCGCGAACAGTTTAGTCTTGAGGATGCCAAAGTTTACTCACCAGAACTCGGTGGTCAGTTCCAACTCTACTGGCTACAGGTTGATAACGAACTGATTTCCCAAGGCAGCTCTGCTGGCATTCCTTGCCAACAGCGTATGCTAGATCTGGTCTCTCATGAGCCAAAGCTTCAGCAAGCTTTAACCGAAGCCATTGCACAAGGCAAGAGCCTGCTGCCCGTTCACCCTTGGCAATGGAGCGTGATGGCAAGCAACCCATCGATTGAGGCATACCTTAAAACGGGTCAACTGATTAACCTTGGTCAAATTGGTGTGAACTGGTATCCAACCTCTTCAACCCGTTCGCTATACGCACCATCACTGCCTTATATGCTTAAGTTCTCTCTAAGCGTAAAGCTGACCAACTCAATTCGTAACCTGTCACTGAAAGAAGTGATTCGTGGCACACGTCTGAATGATCTGTTCCAACAAGAGATTCTGGATAAGCAGCTTGGTAAAGGCATTGGTTTCCAGTTGATGCAGGAGCCTGCGTATATCGGCCTGAAAGATAGCGATGGCAATATTATTGACGAAAGTCTGGTGGCATTTAGAGACAACCCTCTGGAAGACAAGCCCGACCAAGAAGCGGTTGTTCTCGCGACATTAACTCAGCAAAACCCTTATGGTGGTTCCAGCTTGGTTGCCGAGCGAATTCGTCACTACGCGGAACAAGGCAGTCTGTCCTATCAACAAGCCGCAAAGCAGTGGTTTGATGCTTACTGTACCCACTGTGTCGTTTCTCTCTTCCACTTACAGTCTAATTTCGGCATTGTTTTCCTAGCCCACCAGCAGAACATTGTGATGCAACTTGAACAGGGTTTCCCTGTCGGCATGTACTACCGAGACTGTCAGGGGACGGGATACACAGATCTTGCACTACAACGCTTTGGCCGCTTACTCGGCGATGAGAAAGAGACGCTAGAAAACTACTGGGATCAAGAGAAGGTCGAGCGCTACTTCGCTTACTACCTCATCATCAACTCTACCTTTAACGTTATCTCAGCTATCTGTGCCCATCTCGACGTAGAAGAGTCGCAGTTAATTGAAATCCTCCACGATAAACTCGACGCCTTACTGCAAACCGGTGTGAATGATGATCGCTGTCTGAGCTACGTGCTTAACAGTAAGTCACTGTGTTGCAAAGGTAACTTCTTCTGCTATCTGCAGAACTTTAACGAGAACTCCATTCCCGATCCGGCAGTGATTTACTTTGATCTGCCTAATCCTCTCGCTTGCGTCAAGGAGGTCGCAGATGCCTGATTTTAAAACTTTTATCTATCAAGATGACCAAGATCCCAGTGTGCGCGTTATCGTCCAACACAGTGATCTGGAGCATTCTGGGTTATTCGAGACCGTGGTTAACGAACTGGATCAGCTATTTAGTCACAACAAACAGCTCGAGTTCGTTACCCTAGCCAGTGATGACCAACAGGTTGAAGAACGACTCGCTCAAGAGTTTCCTACCATCAACGGCAAGCTTCATCGCGACTGTTTTTATCAGTTACCGCTGTTTTGGCATCGTCACAAAACATCAACCCGTTTCCCAAAGCGTTTAGTTCAGTCGAACGACCAATACCGACATCACCCTTTAAGACCGTCAAAGCCCGAAGGGTGCGTTTATCAGAGATATGACGTGGATGCGGAGTTGGACGTCAGCTTCCGTACAGTCGATATCAATCAGGATCTCGCTCAGTTTACTCGCTGGATGAACGACCCGCGCGTCGCCCATTTCTGGGAACAGGCATGGAGTGAGGACAAACTGGCAGAATTCCTTCAACATCGTATGGCAGACCCTCATATTATTCCGCTGATTGGTGAGTTTAACGGTCAACCTTTTGGTTATGTAGAAGCTTACTGGGTGGCAGAAGACAGACTCAGCCCTTACTTCGATGTGCAAGATTTTGACCGCGGTATTCATCTATTGGTTGGTGAACAGCAGTTCCGTGGTCCTAAGTTCTTTAATGCGTGGATGAAAGGGATCAGCCATTACCTATTCATCGATGACGCACGTACTCAGCGCATCGTTCTTGAACCGAGATCGGATAATCAACGTTTGTTTAATCGCATTCTACCTTTCGGCTACGAAAAGTGCTTTGAGTTTAACTTCCCCCATAAACGTTCAGCTTTGCTCATGATGACACGTGACCGTTTCTTCTCGGAGCAGTGGTAATGGAACAAATAGCGCTACATAAGTATTGGTCGTTGGCCAACCAGAAAATGGTCGCCAAGATCATCAGCGAGTTTGCGTATGAACAGGCATTTCATTTCGAGCACGATGCCCAGAGGTATGTTCTTCAGCTAGCCAATGAAGTGAGCTATCAATTTCAGGGCAGTGAAAACATTTGGGGCCAGGTTCTGATTGAGCCAAGTTCTATTGCACGCCAGCCACATCAGACCATTTCAGCTGCCCTGTTAATGCGTGATTTACAGTCTCTGCTCAACATGACGGATGACGCGTTCGCTGAGCACTTAGAGGATCTTAATGCGACTCTATTGGGTGACTGTAAGTTGATGCAGAGAAAAGAGTCGCTAACTGCACGAGACTTAGCGCTGCTCCCTTGCGAGCAGCAACAGACCTACTTCGATGGTCACCCGAAATTTGCCTTTAACAAGGGACGACGCGGTTGGGGCAGTGACGACCTGAAGCGCTATGCGCCAGAATCAGAACGCGCTTTTCAACTGGGCTGGGTTGCCGTGGAGCATTCCATTTTGCAACTCGCCACTAACGGAAGCGTCAGCTGGCAAGAACTACTCAACGCGTCAATGAAGGAATCAGAACGTAAAACCATGGATAGCATTGCCGCTTCCTATGGGGTTGATATTGCAGACTATAGCTATGTTCCTGTTCACCCTTGGCAGTGGAGTAACAAGCTATCACTGTTGTTTGTCCGCGAGATGGCAGAGAAGAAACTGATCTACCTTGGTGAGTTTGGCGATGAGTTTCTGCCACAACTCTCTTTACGCACGTTAAGTAACGTGACCCGACCTGACAGCTACGATATTAAGTTGCCGCTGACGATTATGAACACCTCATGTTACCGAGGTATTCCTGGTCGCTATATTCTTGCAGGACCTATCGCATCGGATTGGATCGAATCCGTGTTTAGCTCAGATGAACTGCTGGTTGAAAAGCAAGCTGAAGTACTTCAGGAACCCGCCGCCGCCTTTGCCGCTCAGGCCGATTATCAGTTACTGGAGCAGGCACCGTATCGCTATCACGAACTGCTTGGCGTTATCTGGCGTGAATCGGCGGCTTCAAAACTCAGGCAGGGTGAGCAGGCCATTCTGATGGCCGCATTGATGGAATGCGACAATCAGGGCAATCCGCTTATCGCTGAATACGTTGAACGTTCAGGCGTCTCTGTTGAGACGTGGCTGAGCAAGATGTTCGATGCGGTCGTCATACCTTACTACCACTTGCTGTGTAAGTACGGCGTCTCCCTGATTGCTCACGGTCAGAACGTAACTCTGGTATTAGAGAACGATCTTCCCAAACGAATTCTACTTAAAGATTTCCAAGGCGACATGCGTTTAGTTGATAGCGATTACCCAGAACAGGCCACGCTTGAACCAAGCGTAAAAGCAGTGACTGTGCGTCTCGAAGAAGCGCTGATCATCCACGATTTACAAACGGGTCACTTCGTTACCACGCTTCGTTTTATTTCGCCTTTGGTCGCCAAACTCGGCTTCTCAGAGTCGCAGTTTTACGCGCTATTGGGTCAGCGAATCCAAGCCTACATGGCGCAGCAGCCTGACTATCAACACCGATTTGCCAAGTTCGATCTATTCAAACCGCGCATTTTGCGCATAGGGCTTAATTTAGCCAAATTCCAGCACAGCACCGATGCCAGCGCATCAAGAATGTTACCCAGTATGGATGACATGCTCGATAACCCGCTCGTGACAGCACGGCAAGCAGAGCAAAACGCTTAAGCAAAACAATAATAACGGCAAGTTAAGCCGCATAAATAACCCAAGAAAAGGATTGTACTCATGGAACACACTCACAACGTCAAACTCGATTTAGCCGGTATCGGGGCAGGTCCATTTAACCTTAGCGTTGCTGCTCTGCTAAATGAAAAACCACAAATTAAGTCGTGCTTTTTTGAAGGCAGAGAACGCTTTGCATGGCATCCAGGATTACTGCTGGATAACACCAACATGCAGACCATGTTCCTAAAGGACTTAGTGACTGCGATCAGCCCAGAGAACCGTTATTCGTTCCTCTCTTACCTGGTCAAAAACAAAAAGTTCTATCGCTTTCTGTCGGCTGAACTTCAGTGCATCAGCCGCCATGAGTTCTCAGACTATTTGGCGTGGGCTGCGCATCAGATGGACAATGTTCAGTTCTCCACTCGCGTAGAACAGGTCGAATACACAGGTAAAGCATTCAACCTGCATACAAACCAAGGGACTTATCAGGCTAACAACTTATGTATTGGCACTGGTAAAGTTCCGTCTATCCCTGAGTGTGCGAAAGCTCATATTGGTGAACGTGTTTTCCACGCTGCTGAAGTTGGTCTTCGTCAAAGAGACTTCACAGACAAGCGTGTGATGATCATCGGTGGTGGTCAGAGTGGCGCAGATATCTTTATCAATGCACTGCAAAATAAGTGGGGCAAGCCAAAGTCGTTAGACTGGTTGTCACGTCGTTCTAACTATCAGCCACTCGATGAAGCATCGTTTACGAACGAGTTCTTCACACCTGATTATGTCGATGCGTTTATTAACTTGTCTCCGACAGTGAAAAATACGGAAGTCACCAATCAGAAGCTCACCTCTGACGGTATTACCCAGAAAGCCCTGCTGACCATTTATCAGGAGCTCTACCACCGCTTTGATGTTCTCAAAGAGGATAAGTGGGTCAAATTGTTGCCTCACCGCACCCTCACTCACATGAGCCAAGATTCTCAAGGCTTCAAGCTAACAGCCAGTAATGCTCTAGGGCAAAACTTGGAAGCTCACCAAGCGGACATTGTTATTCTGGCGACCGGTTTTAAAGCACCTTCGCCAGCTTGTTTGAGCAACCTGCTGCCTCTGTTAGATATGGACGAACACAATCGCTATCAGATGAATTCTGACTTCGAACTTAAGTGGGAAGGTCAGCAAACCAACAAGATCTTTGCAGTGAATGCTGGCATGCACAGTCATGGTATCGCCGAGCCGCAATTAAGCCTGATGGCGTGGCGAAGTGCAAAAATCATTAATCGTCTTGTAGGTAAAACGTTATTTGATACCGATTCAGGTCGCGGAATGATCGACTGGCTGAGCCCAAGTTTGAACAGCGCAAAAACCACCATTTGAGCCGATTTTACTTATTGCCAGTTTAAGCCTTTGTCTCGGAGACCCCCTAGACAAAGGCTTAATTACCAAAGAAAAAACTAAGGTCACTACACAAAAAAATGAACTCCTTTGGAGCCTACAAACAATAAACATAGGGAAGAAAATGAACGTTAAAAAAGGAAGTTTTTCGCTATCTGCCATCGCATTAGCCGTCGCTGCTGCCACGGCATTCCCCGTACAAGCCGAAGAGTACACCGGTGAAGAGAAGATGGTGGTTGTGTCAAGCCACATGCCAAAAGCGATCAGTGATATTCCGGGAACCGTTTGGTACATTGACTCGGAAACTATCGAGCAAGCGTACCGTGGTGGTAAAAGCCTTGATGAGATTCTGGCTGCGACTATCCCTTCACTGGATGTAAGCAGTGGCGGTCGCACCCATTCTGGTCAAAACCTACGTGGTCGCAGCCTGATGGTTATGATTGATGGGGTATCTCTTCAGTCTGTGCGCTCCCTGAGTCGTCAGTTAGACGCCATTGACCCGTTCAATATCGATCGCATCGAGGTACTTTCAGGGGCGACTTCGATTTATGGTGCAGGATCTTCGGGTGGTGTTATCAATATCATCACTAAGAAAGCGCCTGGCGAAGACGTGGAATTTGAATCGTTTGTTAGTGGAACTTCGGGCTTCTCATCAAGCGAAGATGTTGACTACAAACTGGCTCAGTCTATTGCTGGTGGTAACGAGAAAGTTCAAGGTCGCGCATCGGTCGCTTACACTAAAACACAAGGCTATTTCGATGCTGACGGCGAGATAATAACGCCGGATATTACTCAGGGTTCGACCCAGTTTAACGAAACCATTGACCTACTAGGTAACCTACAAATTCACATCGCTGAAGGTCAGCAGCTAAACGTGTTAGCGCAATACTACGATAGCCAACAAGATACGCCTTACGGTCTTTATTTTGAAAAAAATGGCAGCGGTACTTTCCAGTTTGTGGATGTTAGAGAAGGCTACTCTGCGGATCGTGAACAAGGCACAGAGCGTATGATGCTGAGTGCGGCTTACAGCAACAATAACTTCTTAAGCCATCAACTAATCGCAGAGCTATCTTACCGTACTGAAGATCACACCTTCATGCCATACACAGTCGATGGGAGGACGTCTCTGTCAACCAACTCTTCTCGCCAATCTACGGACATTTTGGCAATGAAAGCAGCGTTGAATACATCATTTAAATCTTGGAACCTGACTTACGGTATTGACGGTTACATTGATAAATTTGACAGCGATAAAGCTATCTACGATCCGGCAACGACTGAAGCGACGGGGGGGTTAGTCCACGTTATCAAGGAAATACAGGGTCGCTACCCAGGTATTGACACCCAATCTATCGCCGGCTTCATCCAAGCGGAATACGGCATCACTGAAGACTGGTCGCTACAGGCTGGTTATCGCTACCAGAAAATGGACGTAGATATTTCTGACTTTCAAGCGACTTCTCGCTCCCACTTTATTCCTGGTGGCTCGACAGACTACGCCGAAGGCTTGTTTAACCTTGGTACTATCTATCACCTAAACCCGACGTCTCAGGTTTGGGCTAACTTCTCACAAGGGTTTGATATTCCTCAGCTCTATCGTTACTACGGTAAGAGTGCGACTCAAGATGTTGCGGCTTCTAAGCTTGATGGAATCAAAACAGACAGCTACGAGATCGGTTATCGTAACGAGCTAGACAATATCTCGCTACAATCTGCGCTCTATTACTCGCACTCAAGCGCAACAGTTCAGTATGAAGATGATTTGTCTATCTCTGGACTTGCAGACCCTAAACGTGTCTATGGTGCCGAAGCTCAAATTAGCTACTGGGCAACAGACAGGCTACAGCTTGGTCTGCTCGGTCACTATGTCGTGACCGAAACTGAAACAGACAAAGGCTGGGAAGATCACAAAGCGATGGAAGCCAGTACTTCTAAAGCGGGGGCATGGGTTGGTTGGTACGACAATGACTACAGCCTGAAGCTTCAAAGTCTGACTATGTTTGATTACGAAGACGCTGACCAGCGCGAGCTCAACGGCTTTACCGTGGTTAATTTCGCAGGTCACTACCTGCTCCCTGTCGGTAGCCTAGGCTTCGGTATAAAGAACCTGTTTAACGAAAACTATTACACGACTTGGAGCCAGCGAGCTCAACACTGGTACACGGGCAGCGATGCGCTATACCAATACAAAGGTCGCGGTCGTACTTTCACTTTAAACTACCAATTGAAATTCTAATCACTTAAAAACACTGCCCAGCTAGGCAAGCCATTCTGCTTTCGTGGTACTGAATGGCTTGCCTCACCTCACTTCAGGGTACGCTCTGTACCATAGTTTACTCTTGCACGTGAACTGTTGGTTATTGAAAAAACAGCAGCTCGTCAACTTACGTTATGGTTAGAGGATAAAGATCTTGGCGAAAGTTGATCCGTTTGAGTGCACCCTGAGTCAATCTCGAATGTAAAGCGGCGAGATATTAGCCGAGGGACGTTACTTTCTGTTGAGAAAATTACTTGCTGTTGAGATAGTTACTTGCTGTTGAGAAAGTTATTTGCTGTTGAGATAGTCTAAAACGACCTCATGATGGTCTTTGGTTTTGAACTTGTTGAATACATGCTCAAGGTTACCTGATTCGTCAATCAAGAAGCTTGTTCTTACTACACCCATGTTTTCTCGGCCCATGAACTTCTTGAGTTGCCAAACACCGTATTTTTCGCATACTTCGTGCTCTTCATCAGCAAGTAGAGTGAAGTTCAGCTCTTGCTTGTTGATAAAGTTAGTCAGTTTTTGCGGTTTGTCTGGGCTGACACCAAGAACAACAACATTGTGAGCATCCAATTCAGCTTTCGTGTCACGTAGCCCTTGAGCCTGAACCGTACAGCCAGGTGTGGAAGCGCGTGGGTAGAAGTAAAGCAGTACCTTCTTTCCTTTAAGCTCAGACAGTGTTACTGGGTTGTTGTCTTGGTCATTGAGGGTAAAATCTGGTGCAGTTTGTCCGGCTTCGATTGCCATTGGTCTAATCCTTACTTTTTAAATTAATGTTATCTGCGTAGATACGCCTGCGGGTGATGGCGCGTCATCAGCCAACGCTGCCATTGAGCACTCGTTTATTTTTACTGGCTGTTTTTTATGAAATTCAGTGAACCCTGAACCGATAGCTGTGAACACAGTAATTGGAAGTCTTCTTCCAGTTGCATCAAGTTACATTCGCCATCGACGTAGGCAGTCAACGCAATATGAAATTGATGTTGTTCTTTTTCGACCTTAGATTTATCAATGGTCTGTGCACTCAGCGAAGATATGCCAATATGTCGGTCGGCAAAAAACTGCGTGAATTTTCCAGTCAGACCCATTTTATCTTCCGATTCGACAAACACTTCTATCCGATAAACGTGGTCAGGGCGCTGATGAGGAGAGGTACGCTTCATGATCGTAATCAGATCATGTTCTTTACCTAAAAGAGGGAGCCGAGTCTCAGCTCGAGCGAGACTGTGGTTGTTCCCAGACAACAGCATAATCAACGTAAACTCGCTGCCAAAGAGTGCAATGCGGCTGTCGATAATATTGCATCCCGATTCGGTAACCAAATGCGTAATTTGATTACTGATACCTGGGCGATCTGTACCAACAGCGGTAATCACTAAATGTTGTAACATGAGGGGCAATTTTTCAATAACTGTTAATTTGCATGTTAGCACAGTTCCGGCTATTCGTTCGGATACCGACGAAGAATTTCAATGGGAAAACCTGAAAGTACATCCAATTCGATAATTTTTCGACCAATCTATGCTCCACCTCCAATTATTAACGTGAGATTGTCATCTAAGGCGCTCTGAACCCTTGTTTTATTCAAGGATGTTACAGTACCATGCTAGAAGCCCATTTGAGCTGAGATAGACCTTCTGGAGGTCGTTGAAGTGACGCCATTTGGTATGAGAATTTATTAAGGAGATGGACATGTTTTCTGGAAGCTGGGTTGCGCTTTTGACACCGTTTAATAGTGAAGGTGAAGTGGATTTCGAAAGCCTGAAGCAACTTGTTGAATACCACGTAGAAGCGGGCACCGATGGAATTGTCGCGGTGGGCACTACGGGTGAGTCGGCCACTCTAACAATCGAAGAGCATGTCAAGGTGGTGAACAAAGCAGTAGAGTACGCTAATGGTCGTATTCCTGTGGTTGCGGGAACGGGGGCAAACGCTACTCACGAATCAGTGACGTTCAGCCGCTTGCTTCAAGGCTCGGGTATTGTGGGGGTCTTAAGTGTCACTCCTTACTATAACAAACCGACTCAAGAAGGCTTATACCAGCACTACAAAGCCATCTCTGAAGCCAGTGATGTACCGATTATTCTCTATAACGTACCCGGTCGCACAGCGGTTGACCTTCAACCAGAGACAGTCGCTCGTCTCGCCAAAATTGAGAACATCGTTGCATTGAAAGATGCAACGGGCGATTTAGAAAGAGTTGCAATTCACCGTGAACTTTGTGGCGAAGATTTTATCTTACTAAGTGGTGATGACTCGACAGGGCTTGAATTTTGTAAGCTAGGTGGTCATGGCGTCATCTCTGTAACAAACAATATTGCGGCAGCAGATATGGCTAAAATCATGCGCTTAGCTCGAGCTGGTGAGTATGAAGAAGCTGAATCCATCAATGCACGCTTGATGACACTGCACAAAAACCTATTTATTGAAGCGAGCCCAATTCCTGTGAAGTGGGCCGCGCACAAACTGGGTTTGATTGCGAATGGCAGTTTAAGGCTGCCGATGACGGAGCTTTCTATCGATGCTCAGCCTGTTATTGAACAGTCTCTAGCAGAAGCTGGGATCAGCTAGGATCAAACCAACGAACCCACAAAATTAACCCCGAAGCCAAGCGCTTCGGGTTGTATTTAGGAGTTTTAATGAAGCTTTCACGTCAGCTAGTGATCAGTTCGCTGGCTGTTTTTGTTCTCGCTGCTTGTTCAAGTGATCCGTCATCTCGCCGTCAGGCGAAAGATGATTTTACGTACCTTGATTCAACACCGTTGAAAGAGTGGTTACTTCCACAAGGTGCCACACCACAGTTCTACCCTGATTACGATATTCCAGCCGGCGACTACGCAGGCGGAATTGGCAAGAACGTTGACATTCGTCCACCACAACAGATTTTAGAACTCATCCCCGGTGCACGTACGGAAGTGAAAGAGGGTGAAGTGACTCTATGGTTAGTGCGAGAAACCGAACAAGATAAAGTGTGGCGAACTGCTTTACAGATGCTTTCAAACCAAGGTATTGGCGTAAAAGAAAACACCAATACTCGGATCGAGACGGATTGGGTAACTTGGAAATCGGAAGATGAAGACTCTGAGCTTGGCAGCCGTTATGCGCTAGAAAAGCTGGAATCGAACCGCCGCTACGGCTTTAAGATTTCACTCATCGACTGGCGTGAAGGTAAGCAAGTTAAGCCTGTTAAAGCGACAGACAAAGAGCGCTACAACATCCTGATGACAAATCTAGTGACCTCGACTTACGATCAAAACCTGCGTGCCGAAGCGGCATTGAAGGCTCAGGAGTTGGTGAAGCGAATTCCGATCAGCCTTGGTAAAGACCGAAGTGGGTTACCTGTCATCATCGCTCGTACTCCGTACGCGACGTTATGGCAACACATGCCAACGATTTTGCCGAAAATGGGGTTTAATATTGAAGAGCGTAACCAGTCTCAAGGCATAATTAAAGTGAAGTACGCCAAACCAGACGACAAGTTCTGGCAAGATATTGGCGTGAAACCGTTGGATTTGAATGGTAGATCATTTACTTTCTTGATGGGGGATTTAGATAACAGAACATCCATCAACGTAACCGATGGATCTGATAAACCTATTAGTGAACCATTGCTTACGGACTTAGTGCCGATATTAGCGAAAGTTGCGGAAAATTCATTAAAGTAAGCAGAGCTTAAATCGATAGAGCCCACTTTGTGAAGTGGGCTTTGTTATATCCAGTGGCCCGAAAGGTTACGACACCCAGACCATGCCTCTTTGCCTTTCTGATCCGTACGGCAGTTTAGAGGATTGGGCTCAATTACCGCGGAAACGATAAGAACAGGGTATACGCAAACGTAAGTGGAAGCTCGTAAGCCCCCAACTTTTGGCAGCTAGCGACGGTTTCGGCTAACCCAAGCGACCCCCTTAATCACCACGTCTACATTAATGATCTGTCCATGCAAACCGCTTAATGCTGGCTTTCGTTGTCTTTTTTGCTTTGATTCTCTTTATCCAATTCGTTAAGCCTATCTATATCGTTTTTCCCTTTCTCGGGCGGTGTAAACTTCATTTTCGCGGTGTATTTTAACGCCGCAATGTTACCGATAACGACGGCCAAGACGACGGTGATAATGACCCAAGGGTTGGTTAGAAATTCCATCTTAGTCCCTCACATTGATAATAAAGCGATTGTATAGGGCATCGAGTAAAGGCAGCACCACTGTTTGCCCTTCAACAGGGGAGAGATGTAATGCCTCACGAATGATGTCGGTCGTTAATGAAGCAAGATTTTTACTTGCCACACTACGGTAGCTTATGTGCCATGGCTCGATTGCGACGCCGCCCAAATCTTCATCATAAGGCAGAAAAAAGCCTAAATTTTGCATGGCTTCCTGCACCCATTCTGCAAAATCTTGTTGATGACCAGTTTGGTATTCCCAAGGTTCCAATAGTAACGGTGTGTTTTTAGGCAAACCGTTCTTAGCGTAGACATCGAAATCTGTGCCCCAGTGATGGCGACTTGCTCCCGGCAATGCCGACCAACGTAAAATGGCGATCACTTTGTCTTCGTCCGACAGCTTTGTGACATCGATAGGGTTAGAATGGTTATCTAAAATAGCCCTCTGACCAGAATACTTGGCGTTCCAAATGGACTTCTGACGTTCATAGCTGCGAAATCCACTGGCAACTGCCAGTTCAAACCCTTTGTTTTTGGCTGCCTGATGCAGGGCGGTTAATGCTTTTCCTGCGTCGGGATGAGCCAGTACCTTTTGAGTACCAATGAAGTACTCTAAAAGGTGGGATTGGGTTTGTCCGGTCAGTTGGGCTGGCGTCATTTGTTTGCCAATAGCTCTTCTAATGTGGCTTCATACATATCCGTCAGTAGCTCTAAATCTGCTATGCTCACGCACTCGTTAACCTTATGAATGGTGGCGTTAACTGGCCCTAGTTCAATTACTTGCGCACCCATGGTCGCAATAAAACGACCATCTGAAGTGCCACCCGTCGTCAGCAATTCAGGTTTCTTGTGATTGACTCTTTCAACGGCTTTCACAATTGCGTCTTTAAGTTCACCCGTATCGGTTAAGAATGGGTGACCACTCAACGTCCAGTTAAGATCGTAGTCCAATCCATAAGAGTCGAGTGTGGAATGCACGCGGCGTTTGATTTCTTCATCGGTCAATTCTGTGCTGAAGCGAAAATTGAATTGAACATTGAATTCACCAGGAATGACGTTCGACGCGCCAGTACCAGAATGCAAATTTGGGATTTGGAAACTGGTTGGTGGGAAGTACTCGTTGCCGTCATCCCATTTTGTGGAAGCCAATTCCGCTAATGCGGGCAGTGCATGGTGCACTGGGTTATTCGCTAGGTGAGGGTAAGCGACATGACCTTGTGTGCCTTTCACAACAAGATCGCCTGTGATAGAACCGCGGCGACCATTTTTAACCACATCACCAACGTGCAAAGTGCTTGAAGGCTCTCCAACGATACACATGTCGATGATTTCATTTCTTTCGACAAGGGTATCCACTACGCGAGTAGTACCGTTGATGAAAGGTCCTTCTTCATCCGATGTGATCAAAAATGCGATGGAGCCCTTGTGGTCAGGGTTTGCAGCAATGAAACGTTCAACCGCAACCACCATACAGGCCAGCGAGCCTTTCATGTCGGCGGCGCCGCGACCATGCAAGTGCCCGTCAATAACCGTTGGCTCAAAAGGTGGCGTGTGCCACTGTTCTAAAGGACCCGCTGGTACCACATCCGTATGCCCAGCAAAGGCAAACAGAGGTGCTTGTGTGCCACGTCGAGCCCAAAAGTTGGTGGTGTCTTCAAACACCATGATTTCAATGTCAAACCCTAGCGCTTTTAAACGATTGATCATGAGTTCTTGGCAGCCTTCATCCAACGGAGTGACCGATGGGCGGCTAATGAGATCTTTGGCAAGCGCCAATACAGGGCTGTCTGTCATCCTTGAAAATCCTTACTTACTTAAAAATAGTGTGGTACTGATCGGCTTTGAAGCCAAGGTGGTAGGTATTTTCCACCACTAAAATAGGGCGTTTGATCATGGCTGGGTGTTCCACCAGTAATGCAATCGCCGTTTGTTCATTGAGTGAATCTTTTTGCTCTTGAGATAGCTGGCGAAATGTGGTTCCACGCTTGTTTAAGACGTGCTCCCATCCCAATTTTTCGCAGAACGTTTCCACCATGGTTTTATCGATACCTTGCTTACGGTAGTCGTGAAAGTCGTATGCGATGTTTTCAGCTTCCAACCACTTTTTTGCTTTCTTAATTGTGTCGCAGTTAGGAATGCCATACATAGTGTTTGCCATAGCGTTTTCTTATCCTTTTTTCTTCCGAAGCCCAAATCCTATCAGGTTGACAAAGTGGAGCAAGAGGAAACCGCGTGTGGGAGTAAAATTGATGTTCTATATTGAGTCCTTGGTAAGTAATTGGTGTGTGTGGTTGCACTCTGCTCTTCCCAAATAGAAACAAATCGTTTCACGCACGATAAACGAGAACTTAATCACCTCCAATCTCATCAAATTTGATCAAGCGCAACATTCTGCGTGCCAGAAAACCAATAATGTGAATAGACCCAGTTGGTGTGGGGATTTATCCGAGACCTCAGGAGTAGGTCACTAGGGCGTCTAGCTCTAGCAAAAATACAGTGGTAGGAGGCATCAATGGATTTGAATCCTGTATTTGCAAGACGATTATATTTGGCTTTGTTGGTTGAAAGCCTAGATAGACCGAATGTTCCTAAGCTGATTGAAATAACAGGTTGGCCTAGACGAACCATTCAAGATGTATTGAAAGCCTTACCAGGGTTGGGCATAGAGCTCATGTTTGTGCAGGATGGACGTCGCCATAATGATGGGTATTATCAGTTGTCGGATTGGGGACCATTTGATAGCCAATGGGTTTTAGACAGACAAAAAGACATTGCATCGACGTTAGGCTACTAGGGTCGGTAGACTCAAAGGAACACAGAGCTTGATTGTTGGAAACGCAACCAGTCTGCAACATTGTAGGCTGGTTTTTTGTATAAGTGATTGAATTTGTATGAGTGATTTAAGTAGTGCTCATACAAGCAGAGAGCCTATAATTTACATGCTCTCAACAAGCTCAATTTCTTCACCATCAGAGTCTGTGTAGAACACGGCTCGACTGACAAACATAACGCCATCGGCTGACTTTATTTCAAACGGTCTTCGCAATACAGAAAGCCCTTTCCCATCGAGAAACCCAACGGATTCCATCCCAACAACCTCTTTACATTGCTATTGCTGGGGGTTCATCACGTAAACATTATGCAATTCCTAATACATAAACAATAAAGCCAACCCAACTTGCAACCAGAAGCATCCAAGGCAATAGATTGGATGATCTTTCCGTTGTCGTTGGCACGGTTGATTGATTGTCTTCGACCAAATCTGTCCGCTGTTTGCTTCTTTGCGCCTGTTTCTTCGCTTTGTCGGCATCGCGTTGTCTTTCTTTTTGTTGCTTTTTATACAGCGTAATGCCTTTCTCGATACCTTGAACGATGAGCTTGGTCTGTTCTTTTGTTTGACCTGGCTTTTGCGTTGCTTTGGCAATTTTTTGGGCATCAGATTGTGTTTCTGGAGATGGAGTACTTTTTTTATGTTTCATTGCTAACCGGGGGTTGATATGTTTGGTTTGTAGGGTGAAGTCCCTAGTCTACCATTATGAAATGCAGAGGTGATAGTGCGCTATCCAATTGAAGATTACGACAAACATGGTTACTTAAAAGCGCCAATCTGGCTTTGGCTCGGTTGGATATTTTTAGCGAAAGCTTGGGTCGTATTTGTTGTAGCAGGGGTCAGCCGAGAATCAGGTAGCAAGCTTCTTGAAATGATCTACCCAGTAAAAGACACACTGTATCTTGGTTTAGCCATTGGTCTTCCTTCCATTTTATTGATGTGGTTGATTGGTTTTCGAAACCCAGACAGGGCTTGGTTAAATCGCTTCATTAGCTGGGGGAGAGGGCTTACTTTGCTATTAATTGGTGGTCACTTTGGTTTGGTTATCTATCAAATCAAACTCGATAATGGGGCGTTTAGTTGGTCGAATTCTATAACGGCGGTGTTGCTCATTTGGTTCTTTTTGTTTGTTTGGAAAAGTCGCCGATTGAAAGAATGTTTGAAAGTAATGAAGTAAAGGTCACACTTCTTTGATACGGCATGCACTTTTGTGACTGACGTTTATGGCACTATATTTATACTCGTATTTTGAGTATATACATCCGTTCAGAAAGAAGCGGAACAATGATGCAAACTACAGGTGAGAATCAATATGTCGAATCCGCAAACTGCGATTGTACCGGAAGGAAGCCCTTTCGCGCTTTACTCTTTATTTAAAATCACGAGCGAACCTCAAACGGTATTGTCTTCGCTTCAAGCGCTACCAGCCTTGGTGGAAGAGATCAATCAGCAGCAAAACGCCAATATCAAGCTGAGCGTGTCTTTCACGCATCAGTTTTGGTCGAAATTGAATCAGCCCATGCCTAGTGAGTTAGAGCCTTTCCGTGAGCTGGGTAAAGATAACGTGATTGCACCGTCAACGGATGTCGATGTTCTGATTCACTGTCACTCTGATCGTCACCATCTCCATTTTTTTGCATTACGTAAGTTCTTAATGCCTATTGCTGAATACGTAGAATTGGTCGATGAAACCTATGGTTATCGCTACCTTGATTCCCGCGATATGACCGACTTTGTTGATGGAACCGAAAACCCAGAAGGTGAGCAACGCAGTGAGGTTGCCATCATTCCTGAGGGTGAATTTTCTGGCGGAAGCTATGTGATGCTTCAACGCTTCGTCCATAACTTGCCCGCTTGGAACCGGCTGAATGTATCCGCACAAGAGAAGGTGGTAGGACGAACCAAACCAGACTCTATTGAGCTAGATGATGTTCCAGCCGCTTCCCATGTTGGGCGTGTCGATATAAAAGAAGAAGGGAAAGGGCTTAAAATTGTTCGCCATAGTTTGCCTTACGGCAGTGTTTCAGGTGATCACGGTTTGTTGTTTATTGCCTACTGTCATACGCTCCATAACTTCAAAGCCATGCTTGAAAGTATGTACGGTGAAACGGATGGAAAAACCGACCAACTCCTACGTTTTACAACGGCAGTGACAGGGGCGTATTTCTTCGCGCCTTCGCAAGCCATGCTTTCGTCTTTAGACGTGTCTTCATCAAAGACACTCAGGTAATACTCGCTAATGCTTACATTTAGCGCTTACTTAGGCTTGTGATCGGGTCGTGCTTAGCGACCCGATCCTACTAACATTTCCCCACCGAAGAAAAAACATTCAAATTTCGACTAAAGATTTCTTTTCCCCTGCCGTTATAGGGCTGAATACCCTTATTTTGAGCGTGCAGTTTTATGGCCGTTACGGTTAATACTAATGTTTCAGCGATGGTCGCCCAGAGAAATCTCGGGGTGGCGACTCAGGCGTTGAACCAATCTTTGGAGCGACTGGCTTCAGGGAACCGTATTAACAGTGCAAAAGACGACGCAGCGGGTCTACAAATTTCCAACCGATTGGAAACGCAAATGCGTGGTTTGGATGTGGCGGTGCGCAACGCTAACGACGGTATTTCAATCATACAAACGGCCGAAGGGGCGATGAAAGAAACCACCAATATTCTGCAACGCATGCGGGATTTGTCGTTACAGTCCTCAAACGGTTCAAACAGCCGAGCGGAGCGAATAGCCCTTCAAGAAGAAATGAGCGCTCTCAACGATGAGCTCAACCGCATTGCCGAAACCACCTCTTTTGGTGGTAAAAAGCTTCTCAATGGCACGTATGGAAGCTCTGCTTTCCAAATTGGAGCCAGTGCCGGAGAAGCGGTGAATGTGTCGCTAAACAATATGCGTTCCGATACCCTTGCGATGGGGGGAGCCAGTTACATAGCGGCGGGAAAAGCGGATTCAAGCTGGACGGTCAGCGCAGGTCAAAATGAGTTTAACCTTAGCTTTACTGACAAAGTTGGGGATCTCGTTAACATCAATGTTCAGGCAAAAGTGGGCGATGACATTGAAGAGCTGGCGACGTACATTAATGGGCAAACGGATCACGTTTCGGCGTCTGTAAACGAAGATGGGCAGCTGCAAATTTTTGCGTCGGCAGACGTCGTCGCAAGCCCAATTACCTTCAGTGGCAGTTTAGCCTCTCAGTTAGCCATGTCGGGCCCTGTTCTTGAAACGGTTGACGACCTTGATATTACCAATGTGGGGGGCGCGCAACGGGCCGTTTCGGTGATTGATACTGCGTTGGAATACGTGGACAGCCATCGTGCACAATTGGGTGCGTTCCAAAACCGATTCGATCATGCCATCAGCAATCTCGATAACATTAATGAAAACCTCGCCGCCTCCAATAGCCGCATTAAGGATACCGACTTCGCCAAAGAATCGGTCGAAATGATAAAGCAACAAATGTTGCAACAAGTCAGTACCACCATCCTTGCTCAAGCAAAACAAGCACCTAATATTGCATTGACACTATTGGGGTAGGTTAAGCGCTAAACGAGAGATTGGTTACCCCACTGTCGATGTGCATAGCGCTGCAATAGAGCAAACTTCATCTCAAGAAAATGCAGTAACGCGTGATCTTTTTACGCATTCTTCGCCAAATATCGTTGGCAGCCCACTTATCTGATCTCTGAGGATCACGCCTCAGAGCGTGGTTCAACGTCATGGCTCAAAACCCGATACCTTGTCGTGATTAACTCGACGTGATTACTTCGGCGTGATTGCCTGCAAAAACGTGCCCTTTTAATCTTTGATCTGGTTAGCCCAAAATCAGGTTAGCCAAAGTAAGCTCGCATTTGAAAAAGTGAATAAGATTTTGACATCGCGGGTGCAGAGCTTTGGATTGGGCTCGAGAAAAAAGAAAGATGTATCGGCAAGGAAAATGCGAACTTTAGAGGGAAATAACAAAATATATCGCGTTTGATTTATTTGTAACCACTTAAGCTGGAAAATCCATTTTTTCTTAAAAAATTCCTCAAGGAAAACAATAGGGTGTCGTTAACTGTTTCATCTTGAAAATACCCCGAGTGACTTTTGATTTTTATCTTGAGGTTACTTCGGTGGCAATCAACTTGGTTTTCCGACGCATTGGCTCGGAAAGCGTAATTCGGAAAATCATTTGGAGCAGTACCCATGAGCATGACAGTAAACACCAACGTATCGGCGATGACAGCACAACGTCACCTTAACAATGCGGCCAGCGATCTAGCGACTTCAATGGAGCGCCTATCATCCGGCTTCAAAATCAACAGTGCAAAAGACGACGCTGCGGGCCTGCAAATCTCCAACCGTTTGAACGTTCAAAGCCGTGGTTTGGATGTGGCTGTTCGAAACGCCAATGATGGTATTTCTATTGCTCAAACCGCTGAAGGGGCAATGAATGAAACCACGAACATTCTGCAACGTATGCGTGATCTGTCATTGCAATCGGCAAACGGTTCTAACTCTAAGTCTGAACGTGTCGCTATTCAGGAAGAAGTGACCGCATTAAATGATGAGCTGAATCGAATAGCGGAGACGACGTCTTTTGGCGGGAACAAGCTGCTAAATGGTACGTACGGTACGAAAGCATTCCAAATTGGTGCCGACAACGGTGAAGCGGTTATGTTGACGCTAAAAGACATGCGCAGCGACAATTCTCTGATGGGTGGGCAGAGCTACCAAGCGACTGGCGGTAAAGACAAAGATTGGACCGTATCTGCTGCCAAATCCGATTTAACGATTAATCTAACAGACAGCTTTGGCCAAGCGCAGACTCTGACTATTAATGCCAAAGATGGCGATGATATCGAAGAATTGGCGACATACATTAATGGTCAAACCGATTTAGTGAAAGCATCAGTTGGTGAAGAAGGTAAACTGCAAATTTTTGCTGGCAATAACAAAGTATCCAGTGACCTTACGTTTGGTGGTGGTCTTGCTGGTGAACTCGCCATGGGGGCAAAGCAAGATGTTACGGTCGATAGCATTGATGTGACCACTGTTGCGGGGTCGCAAGAGTCTGTTGCGATCATTGATGCTGCGCTCAAATATGTGGATAGCCACCGTGCAGAATTAGGCGCATTCCAGAACCGTTTTGATCACGCCATCAGTAACCTAGATAACATCAATGAGAACGTGAACGCATCAAAGAGCCGCATAAAAGACACAGACTTTGCATCAGAAACAACCAAGATGACGAAATCACAAATCCTACAGCAGGCTTCAACGTCTATCCTTGCGCAAGCTAAGCAGGCACCTAACGCAGCGATGAGCCTCTTAGGTTAAATGAACGAATAAGTTAATTGAACGAATGAGCTAAAAGAAGGCAAAAAAGATCAGAGCGCGCTCTGATCTTTTTTTCTCTTACCTTCAAGAATGCGCATCATAGTAAACGATGGGCTCTTATCCCCTTTGAGGAAAGTAAAGGTTGAAGACATTTGTTAATTGAAAGTGAGCTGCTTACTCACTCTTCCCCTTAGAGCCTCCCATGCAGTTAGGACGATTTTTGCTCTATTTTCTCGACTCTAGAATGTTCCCACGTATTTATCAAAGCGTAATAGTCTGATTTTAGGTGAATTTTCAAAATCCCTCACCCAGTGGTTATTTTTTATTAAAGATCTTTTTAGCTGAGCCGTTATAAAAAGCACGAGAGAAAAATACGCTTGGTTTTCCGCGACGGCGGAGACCGTAATATCGGAAAATCAATTGGAGAATACATCATGGGCATGACTGTAAACACCAACGTATCAGCAATGACAGCGCAGCGTCACTTAAACAACGCAGCAAGTGACTTAAATCTATCCATGGAGCGCTTGTCTTCAGGTTTCAAAATCAACAGTGCCAAAGACGACGCAGCAGGTCTTCAGATCTCAAACCGTCTAAACGTACAGAGCCGAGGCTTAGAAGTCGCCGTGCGAAATGCCAATGATGGAATTTCCATTGCTCAAACAGCCGAAGGTGCGATGAACGAAACCACCAACATCCTTCAACGTATGCGTGACTTGTCGCTGCAATCAGCGAATGGCTCGAATTCCAAAGCGGAGCGCATCGCGATTCAAGAAGAAGTCACCGCATTGAACGATGAGCTGAACCGTATCGCAGAAACCACCTCGTTCGGTGGTAACCGCCTACTCAACGGAACGTACGGCACCGCTGCATTCCAAATCGGTGCGGATAACGGTGAAGCCGTGATGCTCACCATGCGAGATATGCGAAGCGACAACGCCATGATGGGCGGCAAGAGCTACCAAGCAGCGAATGGCAAAGACAAAGACTGGACGGTGCCAGATGCCGCGACAGACTTAACGATTTCATTGACCGACAGTTTCGGAGAGGCGCAAACCTTGAGCATCAATGCGAAGGCGGGCGATGACATCGAAGAGCTGGCAACCTACATCAATGGTCAAACCGATTTAGTGAAAGCATCGGTGGGTGATGGTGGGAAACTGCAAGTCTTCGCAGGAAATAACAAAGTGATAGGGGATGTCACCTTTGCAGGCGCGTTAGCGGGAGAGCTGGCATTTTCAGCTGGTCAGGATGTTACGGTTGACACCATCGATGTGACGTCTGTTGCCGGTGCTCAGGAGTCAGTAGCAATTATCGACACCGCCTTGAAATACGTGGACAGTCACCGAGCAGAGCTGGGCGCTTTTCAAAATAGATTTGAACATGCCATCAGTAACCTAGACAACATCAACGAGAACGTGAATGCGTCGAAGAGCCGTATCAAAGATACCGACTTCGCGTCAGAAACGACCTCAATGACAAAAGCCCAGATCTTACAACAAGCATCGACATCGATATTGGCGCAGGCGAAACAAGCGCCGAACGCGGCGCTAAGCTTGCTGGGCTAGTTAAAATTAAATCTAAATACCCGATTATGAAAGGAGCCGCCAAGGCTCCTTTTTATTTTTGAGCTTTTCAATGAAACATTAAGTAAACGATGAGTAAAGCTGTTTTTTATTCATTGTTAAGTTTGTTTTTTGGCTGCTTTAATAGTTATTTTAAATAAAGTGATGAAAATAACTAAAGTAATCGAATTCGTTGCCGTTAAATAAAGTACAGAGAGAGGAATGGGCTCCATTAGAGAGGGAACCCATAAATACACACCCTAATTTGGAGAATACATCATGGGCATGACTGTAAACACCAACGTATCAGCAATGACAGCGCAGCGTCACTTAAACAACGCAGCAAGTGACTTAACCCTATCCATGGAGCGCTTGTCTTCAGGTTTCAAAATCAACAGTGCCAAAGACGACGCAGCAGGTCTTCAGATCTCAAACCGTCTAAACGTACAAAGCCGAGGCTTAGACGTAGCCGTGCGAAATGCCAATGATGGGATTTCCATTGCTCAAACAGCCGAAGGTGCGATGAACGAAACCACCAACATCCTTCAACGTATGCGTGACTTGTCCCTGCAATCAGCGAATGGCTCGAACTCCAAAGCGGAGCGCATCGCGATTCAAGAGGAAGTCACCGCATTGAACGATGAGTTGAACCGTATCGCAGAAACCACCTCGTTCGGTGGTAACCGCCTACTTAACGGAACGTTCGGCACCGCTGCATTCCAGATAGGTGCCGATAACGGTGAAGCAGTCATGCTTACTCTGAAAGACATGCGAAGCGACAACGCCCTCATGGGTGGGAACAGCTACCAAGCAGCGAATGGCAAAGACAAAGACTGGACGGTGCCAGATGCCGCGACAGACTTAACGATTTCATTGACCGACAGTTTCGGCGAGGCTCAAGTGTTGAACATCAATGCGAAAGCGGGCGACGACATCGAAGAGCTGGCAACCTACATCAATGGTCAAACCGATTTAGTGAAAGCGTCGGTTGGCGAAGGCGGGAAACTGCAAGTTTTTGCAGGGAACAATAAAGTGGTTGGCGATGTGACCTTCGGCGGCGCTCTTGCAGGAGAGCTAGCGATGGGTACTGCAAACGGCGTAACGGTCGACACCATCGATGTGACGACGGTAGCGGGTGCACAAGAATCGGTCGCGATAGTGGATGCGGCACTGAAATACGTAGACAGCCATCGAGCCGAACTGGGTGCCTTTCAGAACCGATTCGGTCATGCGATCAGCAACTTAGACAATATCAATGAGAACGTGAATGCGTCGAAGAGCCGTATCAAAGATACCGACTTCGCGTCAGAAACGACCTCAATGACAAAAGCCCAGATCTTACAACAAGCATCGACATCGATATTGGCGCAGGCAAAACAAGCGCCGAACGCTGCGATGAGCTTGCTGGGTTAATCGACTCTCTTGCGGGAAGGGGCGCCTGCCCATGACGTTCCTTCCCGCCTCTCTTTCTCAATTGAGGAAGCGAGGAAAGCATGACATGCAAGAGAGATATGCATAAGAAATGGGTACAAAAGGTCACGCTGAACATGAGTCAAAGCAAATAAATAGATCGCTTTGCTGTTCTGATTTCTTAGTCGAAACAGCAAAGCGAATCTGTAAATGAAGGCGATTTCCGCCATTTACTATCAAATTAAGTATTCATGATAAACAAGACGGTATTGCTTGGTTTTCTTCCGGTAATCTTGAGTATTTTTCTTATTTTGTTGTTTGTTTTTGTGATTAAGGTTTGATTTGTGTTTTAGTGGTTCATTTTTTGATTTTTTTGCTTATTTTTAGCTAAAGAATTTTCATTTTGAGCCGTTATATAAAGTACAGAGAGAGGAAAGAGTGTAAGCAAATGTGCAAAGCTCTTTAATTACAAACCATCAACCAATTTGGAGAATACATCATGGGCATGACTGTAAACACCAACGTATCAGCAATGACAGCGCAGCGTCACTTAAACAACGCAGCAAGTGACTTAAATCTATCCATGGAGCGCTTGTCTTCAGGTTTCAAAATCAACAGTGCCAAAGACGACGCAGCAGGTCTTCAGATCTCAAACCGTCTAAACGTACAGAGCCGAGGCTTAGAAGTCGCCGTGCGAAATGCCAATGATGGAATTTCCATTGCTCAAACAGCCGAAGGTGCGATGAACGAAACCACCAACATCCTTCAACGTATGCGTGACTTGTCGCTGCAATCAGCGAATGGCTCGAATTCCAAAGCGGAGCGCATCGCGATTCAAGAAGAAGTCACCGCATTGAACGATGAGCTGAACCGTATCGCAGAAACCACCTCGTTCGGTGGTAACCGCCTACTCAACGGAACGTACGGCACCGCTGCATTCCAAATCGGTGCGGATAACGGTGAAGCCGTGATGCTCACCATGCGAGATATGCGAAGCGACAACGCCATGATGGGCGGCAAGAGCTACCAAGCAGCGAATGGCAAAGACAAAGACTGGACGGTGCCAGATGCCGCGACAGACTTAACGATTTCATTGACCGACAGTTTCGGAGAGGCGCAAACCTTGAGCATCAATGCGAAGGCGGGCGATGACATCGAAGAGCTGGCAACCTACATCAATGGTCAAACCGATTTAGTGAAAGCATCGGTGGGTGATGGTGGGAAACTGCAAGTCTTCGCAGGAAATAACAAAGTGATAGGGGATGTCACCTTTGCAGGCGCGTTAGCGGGAGAGCTGGCATTTTCAGCTGGTCAGGATGTTACGGTTGACACCATCGATGTGACGTCTGTTGCCGGTGCTCAGGAGTCAGTAGCAATTATCGACACCGCCTTGAAATACGTGGACAGTCACCGAGCAGAGCTGGGCGCTTTTCAAAATAGATTTGAACACGCCATCAGTAACCTAGACAACATCAACGAGAACGTGAATGCGTCGAAGAGCCGTATCAAAGATACCGACTTCGCGTCAGAAACGACCTCAATGACAAAAGCCCAGATCTTACAACAAGCATCGACATCGATATTGGCGCAGGCGAAACAAGCGCCGAACGCTGCGATGAGCTTGCTGGGTTAATCGACTCTCTTGCGGGAAGGGGCGCCTGCCCATGACGTTCCTTCCCGCCTCTCTTTTCTAAGAGAGGGGAGAACACCGCGGAGAGTGCAGATGGGTGTAGGGGTAACGAAATCGGTTTAGATTAAATCGAGGTTTTATACCCAGCCAGATCAAAAATGGTCGAAATCTAAGACCCATTCAGATCGCAAAGTAATGTAGACCAGTTTGCTGTTTTGATTAAACAGTCACAACAGCAAAAAGGTTTAAACGATATCGAGGTTTTAATGGGTATCGTGCCGAAAGTTCATGCAAGTCAACAAGATGCTTGAAGAGATTAACCAGATTGTAAGGAGATAGATACGATTAGCTAAACAATGCTCAGGCTGATTCGCTTTTTAATTTTAGCAGGAAGTGGGATGGATCTATCTGGACGCAATAAGCGGATCTAGAACGGTACAGTCACAATAGCAGGATAATTAAAGTGCGACCTATCAACCTAACACGCAATAACCAGGTAACGAGGTTATATATAGGCAGAGTGAAATGCACTGAAGAAATCTGATAGTTCATGCATTTGCACAACACTCGCCCATATCGGTTTCGTTTCATTGGAAGTGATCTATCCAAAGGTTGGATGGAGATTCAGAATTGTAGAGTACGGGTGCCTCGCCAGTGACTAACTGGACGCAAGAGCATCGGTGTATTCTCTGAATCCCTACATCTATTCCTGGTGTTAGTTCTTCTGATTTCTGTATGTTTAGGCGTATCTAAAACGTTACTTTTCTGGATAGGTATTACGTAATACTTATGCATTTCTATATCTACATACTGCCGCTCTGGTAGGAATTCCTCACATCGGAAAAACAACAAAAATAATGTAATTTATAAAACTATAACTGTTTGTATTTTAATAATAATTTAAGTTCAAATAATTTAAATAGCAATTTCATACACTTATTGGTTTATTCGTTATTTTTTAATGTTTTTTTCTTAAAAATACCTAAAGAAAATAAATAGTAAGTCGATACAAAATATGACTTTGAGAGAACTAATTGGTTTTCCGAGACGTCGGAAACCGCCCTTAACGGAAAATCAATGGGAGAAACACCATGAGTATGACAGTAAACACTAACGTATCAGCGATGACAGCACAGCGTCACTTAAACAACGCAGCAAGTGACATTAATACATCGATGGAACGTCTATCATCGGGCTATAAAATCAATAGCGCCAAAGATGATGCAGCAGGGATGCAAATCTCTAACCGCTTAAACGTTCAGAGCCGCGGTTTGGATGTGGCAGTTCGAAATGCCAACGACGGTATTTCGATTGCACAAACAGCAGAAGGGGCAATGAAAGAAACGACAAACATTCTTCAACGTATGCGTGATCTATCGCTTCAGTCTGCCAACGGTTCAAACAGTAAATCTGAGCGTGTTGCAATTCAGGAAGAAATTACCGCGTTAAATGACGAACTCAATCGTATTGCTGAAACCACATCATTTGGTGGTAACAAGCTTCTAAACGGTACCTTCGGCAATGCATCATTCCAGATCGGTTCGGACAGCGGTGAAGCCGTCATGCTGGGTCTTAAGAGTATGCGTTCTGATGAAAGCGCAATGGGGGGGCAAAGTTACCAAGCCGCCAATGCGAAAGATGCAAATTGGACGGTTGATGGTGCGGCGTCGGATTTGACCATTTCATTCACCGATAAAGATGGTGTTGATCAAAGCTTGACTATTAATGCCAAGGCGGGAGACGACATCGAAGAGGTGGCAACCTACATCAATGGTCAAACGGATCAAATTAAGGCGTCAGTCGGCGACAATGGGGTGTTACAAGTTTTTGCTGACAACAACAAAATTGACGGTGCGGTGACATTTGGTGGCGCTCTGGGTGGCGAGTTGTCTATGGGAGCTGCTCAGGCAACAACCGTTAACGATATCGATGTCAGAACGGTATCGGGTGCGCAACAATCGGTAGCGGTTGTCGATGCAGCGCTCCAGTATGTTGATAGCCATCGAGCTGAGCTGGGCGCATTCCAAAACCGGTTCGATCATGCAATTAATAACTTAGACAACATTAACGAGAACGTGAATGCGTCTAAGAGCCGAATTAAAGATACGGACTTCGCGAAAGAAACCACGGCGATGACTAAGTCTCAGATTCTACAACAAGCATCGACTTCGGTACTTGCTCAGGCAAAGCAATCTCCCAATTCGGCGTTAATGCTGCTGGGCTAGTACTCGAAGACTAAGGGCGGTCTGGGTGGTTGATTGTGTTGCAGCCACCTAGCATTCCACAGGGATACAGACGGTTTACCGTTACTGACTTAAATCGTCAATCCTGTGCCCAAGCAAGAGCATTGCTTAAAGTGGACATTCTACGAACTTAAAGATTTTCAGGAGCTTGCAGTGGCATTAACGGTTAACACCAACGTATCTGCAATGGCAACCAGACACCAATTGAAAGGTGTTATGAGCAATGTAAATACATCACTGGAACGCTTATCTTCGGGGATGAGAATCAACACAGCGAAAGATGACGCAGCTGGTCTGCAAATCTCAAATAGACTCCATGTACAAACTCGCGGGATAGATGTAGCAATTCGAAATGCAAATGATGGGTTGTCCATTGTTGAAACGGCCGAAGGTTCGTTAAACGAAGCAACCAATATCATGTTGAGAATGCGAGATTTATCCATTCAATCTGCCAACGGAAACAACAGCGATAACGATCGTCAGGCACTGCAAGATGAAGTGTCCTCTCTCAATGACGAACTCAATCGAATTGCTGAAACGACCAGCTTTGGTGGTGAGAAACTGATTAACGGAACGTATGGAACCAAATCGTTTCATATAGGACCTAACACTGACGCCATTATGGTATCACTGACAGACATGCGCACAGATAGTGAGCGTATGGGAGGAGACAGCTACGAAGCACAAAATGGAAAGGACAGTAACTGGGTAGTTACGGATTCAAGCAACGCATTAAATATCCAGTTCCAGGATGTCGCAAACCAACCCGTTAATTTGCAAATTGTGGCTATTCCCGGTGACAACATCGAAGAGTTAGCGACATACATTAACGGACAAACGAACGAGATCAGTGCTTCAGTTAATGAAAATGGACAATTGCAACTGTTTGCTCCAAATCATGATGTAAAATCTGATCTTACGTTTAGTGGCAGTCTTGCCTCAGAACTTGCACTATCGAAACAGGGGCAACTTACCGTCGATTCTCTCAACATCAGTACGGTAGGCGGCGCACAGCAAGCAATCGCGGTGCTCGATGCGTCATTGACCTATGTCGATAGCCAGCGTGGCCAGCTGGGAGCAATTCACAACCGATTCGAAAGTGGTATCTCTAACCTTGAAAACATGAACATTAATGTGAGTGGCTCCAAGGGGCAACTTAGAGATGCCGATTTCGCAAAAGAAGCGACAAGCTTTACAAAATCAAAAATTTTGCAACAAGCCTCAAACGCGATCATCGCGCAAGCCAATCAAATGCCCTCGGCGGCGACAAGCTTGCTGAATTAATATCGAGAGGCATTAGTCGCGTCATTGTTTATTGATATACCCTCTGACGCTATGCTGGAGAGCGTGTTCTGCATCCCTTCCAGGTGCTCTATCTCCCCATTCAAATAATACCCGCCAAAAAAGATCAGAAACTTGTACCTGAAATGGGTCGGTCTATGCGTCCCTGATGCCTGCTCGCAACGCAAAGCGGGCTTCTTAACTCACTGTTCTTTAACGTGGCTAGCTTGCTCTGACGTGCATTGTAGGAGCTGTAGAGTAAATGAAAAGAATGCTATCAGTCGCCATATTATCTTCCGTTATGACATTCTTTTTTTGAATGGGTGAGCTTCATATAAAATAGATCTTGACTCTAACCTACTGATCGTCATGCGGTTATTGAATCCCTTCTTTTACCCCCTTAACAAAGAATAAAAAAAATACGTTTTTCTCTAAAGAACTGGATGATTCAGCCGTTAAAAGGAATGCGAGAAATGAGATGGTTTAGCGAGGTGAGAGACGCGATGCCATCATCCTTAATGTCAAAGGAGATCTATATGACAATATCAGTAAACACTAATGTGTCTGCTATGACGGCCCAGCGTAACCTGAATAACTCTGTGGCCGACATGAACAGATCAATGGAGCGTTTATCATCGGGATACCGTGTAAATAGCGCGAAAGATGATGCCGCTGGGTTACAAATATCGAATCGTTTGGATTCACAAAGTCGCGGTTTAGACGTGGCAGTGCGAAATGCAAACGATGGGATATCAATAGCTCAAACGGCGGAAGGAGCGATGAAGGAAAGTACTAACATTCTTCAACGCATGAGAGACCTTGCACTTCAATCGTCTAACGGTTCCAACAGCCGCTCAGAGCGGATTGCGATTCAGCAAGAAGTGGGTGCTCTAAACGATGAATTAAATCGTATTGCAGAAACGACTTCTTTTGGTGGCAATAAGTTGCTGAACGGTACCTATGGCACACAATCTTTTCAGATAGGTGCCAGTTCCGGTGAAGCTGTATTGTTGAAAATGGGTAATGTTCGTTCCGACCATGAAAGTATGGCAGGAAAAAACTACACAGCGGCGAATGCGAAAGATGGCAACTGGGTAGTGGACAGCGAAGCTACTGACATAACCTTTGAGTTTACAGACACAGAGGGTAATGAGCAAAGTATCACTATCAACGCTTTGGCCGGCGACGATATTGAAGAAGTTGCGACTTACATTAATGGTCAGCAGGATTACCTAAAAGCTTACGTAGGCGACAATGGTGAGTTGGGTGTATTTGCCCATAACCAAAAAATAGATGGCGGTGTGACGTTCAGCGGTGGGTTAGCTGGAGAACTGAGCATGGGAGAGGCAGAAGGTGTTGCGGTCAATGATATTGACGTAACAACCGTTGCAGGCTCTCAACAAGCCATAGCCGTCATTGACGGTGCATTAACAAGTGTCGACAGTAAGCGCGCAGAGCTTGGTGCATTCCAAAGCCGATTTGACCACGCTATCAGTAATTTGGATAGCATTAACGAAAACGTGAACGCATCGATGAGTCGCATACGCGACACTGATTTTGCTAAAGAGACCACTCAATTGACGAAGTCTCAGATCCTTGAGCAGGCGAGTACATCTATCCTCGCTCAAGCAAAACAGTCACCATCCGCGGCACTGAGTTTGTTGGGTTAAATCTGGTATACTTCTGTGTAAGAAGCGAGCATAAGGGCAACCTTTTGTAAGCTGTCAAGGTGGAGGTGAGATCGTTATGGACATATCATCCTACACATCGATTTCCCAGCCTTCTTATGGTAGTGGCACAAAAATTGCTTCTACAGCTGAGGGTGTATCCAGTGCTAATGCGCAAAAACGAGCAGAAAAAGAAGAGGTAACCCCAAAAGACGCTATCCAGAACGAATCTGCGCAGTCTTTTTCGAAAGAGCGTACTAAGATTAACGCAGCCGAACTGGAGAAACGGATTGATGAAGTAAATGATTTTATTTCGTCACTCAATAAGGGATTATCTTTTAAATTCGATGACGAATCTGGGAGACGAGTCGTCACTGTATTCGATGCGGATACTGGCGATATCATCAAACAGATACCGAGCGAAGAAATGCTCGAAATATTAAGGCGCCTAGCCGCCAATTCCTCCGGGTTGATCGTGGAAAAGGTGTAATTAGGTATGAAGGTGAATGAATGAGTGTAAACCCAATGGGCGGAATGTCTGGTCTGGACATCAACTCTATGGTGAGCAAAATTGTGGATTCGGAGCGGCTTCCAAAGCAGCAACGGATCGATAATGAGCGCATCAAAGTTGAGACCAATATCAGCGCCTATGGTCGACTCAGGGAATCACTGGATTCTATGAAAGCACTGATGGCTCAGTTTCGTCAGGATAAGGCTTTCGCCGTACGTTCGGTGGAGTCATCTGATGAAGAAGTAGTTTCGGCTACTGCCACAACGGACGCAATTGCTGGCAAATATGCTGTCGATGTGGTGCAGCTTGCTCAGAACCATAAGTTGGGTTCTAACATTGTGGGTGAGAAAACTCGCTTTGGGGCTGGTGAGCTGCAGATCCGTTTAGGAAAAAGGGATTTTACTGTTGAAGTAAAACAAAATGCCAAGCTCATTGATGTTGTAAAAAGCATCAATGCAGCTCCCGGCAATCCTGGTGTTCGCGCTGCCATCATTAATGATGTTGATGGCCAGCGCATTATTTTAGCCTCAGAAAAAACGGGTGCAGAAAATCAAATCTATGTTTCAGCCAATTCCGCTGATCCAAACAATCCCTTGGAAGCGCTTGAATATAAAACGCTAGAAGACAGGATGAAAGACCTGGAAGAAGCGCAAGCGGCACTCCTAAAACTGCAAACTTCGCCAGTTTTAACAGCAGATGGGCAAGATGTTGCCGTTCTGTCGAATAAATATTCACCAAAAGAAATTGAAGAAGCTCTAGAAGGCAAGCCGATCAATCCTGATGGTGCGCTGCCCGTCTATGTCGTTAACTTACCGGGTATCGAAGAGCCCGTTATTATTGATGGTGTAGAACAACAAAAGCCGCCTAAGCCAGAAGACACCATTCCAGGCTTCTCTGAAGCGGCATCAGGCACATTACTGAGCTCTTACAAGCCAAGAACCGACGGGTTGGATGACGAAGCACGCGAGAAGTCGTCCGATATACCTGGTTGGTCGCCAACGGCGTCAGGCACACTAACCGATTCCTACGTCACGGTGAAAGAACGTGATGCCATGCTGATGACGAATGCTAAAGCTCAGTACGATCAAGACATCAAAAATGCCATGTCAAGAATCGAAGTCGCCCAAAAAGCGTTTGATGGCTATAGTGGTATGAATGAATTACAACAAGGTCAAGATTCTTTGGTGGTCTTGGATGGCATTGCACAGGTCAGCAGCGACAATAATGTTATTGAGAACGCGATTGATGGCGTAGACTTGACGCTAAAAGGCGTATCAGACCCGAAGAAACAAACGGAAATCGGGATAGACTACGATAGAGAACGTGTCAGGAACGATATCCTAACGTTTGTGGATTCGTACAACCAGTTCTTTAGGCTCAGCAAAGAACTTTCAGCGGCAGATCCTGCTTCTGGGGCCGCGGGTCCTCTTTCTGGAGACAGTATCGTTCGTGGCGCTGAATCGCGTTTAAAGACGGTTTTTACTACCGCGATAAAGGATGCACCAGAAGATATTAAAACCCTGACGGAATTTGGCATAACGACGACGCGTCAGGGGACGCTGGAAGTTAATTATGACATGCTCGATCGGCAACTAAATAAAAATTTCACCAAGCTTGGTGAGTTTTTTGGTGGAAGTGATGGCTTTGCGAAAAAGGTAGAAGACGCCATACATTCGATGACCGGTGTGACAGGTTCTATCAGTACACGAGAAAAGAGCCTGTATGAGCAGAATTACCGTTTGAACGATCAGCAAGTCAACTTAGATCGTCGAATGGACACCCTCGCACAAAGAACGCAGGATAAGTTTTCTGCGATGAAGGAAGCGACCAGTAAGATGCAGGCACAGCTTTCTGGCATGATGAATGCATTTGGTTAATGTATGTCCAATATATTGACCGACCTAAGCGATCTCGATCGGCAGCTTGTATCTTTTTTAGAAAAAGATGAAATAATGGCTGAAGAAATTGTTGCTGTGGTCGATAAAAGAGAACAGTTGTTGCAAAGTGTTTTGCAAGAGTTTGAAAAATCGCCTGAGCTCATCAATAAAGAAGAGTGGAAAGACGCTGTGGTTAGAACACAGAAAATGGTTTTATTGATGCAGGCGAATACCAATAAAATTGCTGAACACTTGAAAAAGTATCGACACGGAAACAAGTCGGTTCAGCAATACAAGAAGTTTCTATAAGAGAGGATTACCATGCGAGGTTCTTTACAGGCTTACAAAAAGGTTTCAGTAGACAGTCAATTGTCTGCGGCCTCTCCGCATAAGATCATTCAAATGCTGATGGCTGGTGCAATTGAGCGCCTGATTCAAGGTAAGGCTGCAATGCAGCAGGGAAACATAGCAACAAAAGGTGAGCGTTTAGGTAAAGCGTTAGACATTGTAATCGCCCTTCGATCTTGCTTATCTATGGACGACGGTGGTGATATTGCTAAAAATCTAGATCAGTTATACGAATTCATGATTGCGCAAATTACGGTTGCGAATCAGAGTAACGAACCCAAACCAATTGATGATGTGGTCGATATCATTCGAGAGATCAAATCAGCATGGGATCAGATTCCAGCTGAGTTTCATAATTTGACCTCTGCGGAAATAGGTCAGTAACACGGATTTAAGATGTTTTAGAACAAAACTCACATCCGCAAAGTGCTTGGTTGCCTTATTTTTTTTATCGCATAGAATAGAGTCATTATTAGAGCCTACTCTTTTAATGACTTTTTTGTTTTTGCTGCTCTCTTAACGCTCGTGATATTGCATACTTCATTCGTAAATGAAACAAAGTTGCAGGGCTTAGGTCTGTACGATAATGATTAAAATCTAAAGGCAAACACTTATTTATATGCAAGGCTTGGCACAATTGTTGATTATTGAAGATGATCAGCAGGTTAAACATAATTTAAGCATAATTCTTGAGTTTATCGGTGAACACTGTGAAGTCATCAGTACCGATGAAATCGACAGCATTGATTGGTCAGCAACATGGGCGGGATGTATCTTAGGATCTGTAAACCATAAAGCGCCTCTTACTAAAACACTGAAACAATCCAACCATATTCCACTTCTTACGTTAAGCAGTAACACCATTTCTGTGGATGACTTTCCACATTATGTTGGTGAGCTTGAACAGCCTTTGAATTACCCCCAGCTCAGTGATGCTTTGCGACATTGCCAAGAGTTTCTTGGTCGAAAAGGGGGGCCATTGCCGTCGGCGAGCCGTAAAAACACACTGTTCAGAAGTTTGGTTGGGCAAAGTCAAGGCATACAAGATGTGCGTCACTTGATCGAACAAGTATCTGCAACCGAAGCGAATGTTCTTATTCTTGGCGAGTCTGGGACAGGTAAAGAGGTCGTGGCGAGAAATATCCACTATCACTCCCCGCGTAGAAATGGCCCATTTGTTCCAATTAACTGTGGCGCCATTCCTCCCGAGTTGTTAGAGAGCGAATTGTTTGGTCATGAGAAAGGCGCGTTTACAGGTGCAATCACCGCACGTAAAGGGCGGTTCGAGTTGGCTGAAGGTGGCACACTTTTTCTTGATGAAATTGGCGACATGCCAATGTCAATGCAGGTGAAATTGCTTCGAGTGCTTCAAGAGCGTAGCTTCGAGCGTGTCGGTGGCAACAATACAATCAAAGCCGATGTTCGAGTGATTGCAGCGACGCACCGCAACCTCGAGAAAATGATCGAAGAAGAAAAATTCCGTGAAGACTTATTCTATCGATTGAATGTTTTTCCTATCGATATGCCAGCTCTTAAAGATCGTAAAGAAGACATTCCACTTTTGCTCAAAGAATTGCTGACCCGAATGGAAGCTGAAGGTGGGATGCCGATATGCTTCACACCTCGGGCCATCAATTCCATGATGGAACATGATTGGCCAGGTAATGTGCGTGAGCTCGCCAATCTGGTTGAGCGCATGGTGATTCTGTTTCCAAACAGCTTAGTGGATGTGAATCATCTACCCACCAAATATCGCTATAGTGATATTCCAGAGTTTCAGCCAGAAAATATTGGCTCAAGTCGAACCATTGAAGAGCAAGAGCGTGACGCACTTTCTGACATTTTTTCTGAAGACTTCAATTTTGAAGGAAGTGTGCTCGATATGGCCGACAATGCCAATAGCCCTCAAGAGTTACCTCCAGAAGGTGTTAATTTGAAAGAGCTCTTGGCTGACGTTGAAGTGAACATGATCAGTCAAGCGTTAGAGGCTCAAGGTGGTGTCGTTGCTCGAGCGGCAGACATGTTAGGAATGCGCCGTACCACCCTAGTAGAGAAGATGCGTAAGTATAATCTCAATCGGTAAGCACGTTTTTGTCAATCAATTGACACTGTCTTTTTTGGTTTAATTATCTGATATTTAAGCAAAAATAGCCTGGCATGCATTATGCATCCTAGGCTATTGTTGTTTTTAGTCGGAAACCTGTCATGGCACCATCAGAAATTCAAGAAAGCAGCTCGACGTTAGGAACCTTAGAAGATCAAGTTGCGCGTTACAAACAAGTTTTGGATGTGATGCCAGCTGGGGTTATCTTACTTGATACCCAAGGCAGTGTTTACGAAGCGAACCCTGAAGCAGAAAAATTGCTGGAAGTTCCGCTAGTCGGACAGAAGTGGTTTGAAGTCATCCAAGCTGCGTTTGCTCCACGAGAAGATGATGGGCACGAAATTTCACTTCGTAATGGTCGTAAAGTACGCCTTGCCATTTCTGCCTCTCAAACTGGTCAGCTAATTTTGATTACCGACTTAACTGAAACACGATTATTGCAAGCTCGTGTTGGCGATTTGCAGCGGTTGTCCTCTTTAGGGCGAATGGTGGCATCTTTAGCGCACCAAGTACGCACGCCACTTTCTAGCGCAATGCTTTACGCTTCCAACTTAGGTGCGCCAAACCTACCGGCTCCCACACGTGAACGTTTTCAAACCAAACTGGTAGACCGATTACACGATCTCGAAAAACAAGTTAACGACATGCTGTTATTTGCAAAAGGTGGAGATAACAAAGTCGTCAAGCCGTTTACGGTCGACGATCTGCGCTCTGAATTTCAACCTATGGTAGAAACCGCAATCAAAACCAGCTCAATTGATTACCATCTCGAATTAGAAAACCCGGATGCGATATTAATGGGGAACGCCAATGCGGTGGCGTCAGCGTTGAGCAATCTTGTTATCAATGCCATACAGATTTCAGGGAAAGAAGCGCAAATTGATGTCTACTTTCGAGTCGTAAATAACGAACTCAAAATTTCGATTCAGGACAGCGGTCCAGGTGTCCCTCCTGAATTACAGCAAAAAATTATGGAACCTTTCTTTACTACTCGCTCTCAAGGGACGGGATTAGGGCTCGCCGTTGTTCAAATGGTATGTCGAGCCCATGATGGAAGGTTAGAACTGATTTCAGAGCCGGGAGATGGTGCTTGTTTCACTGTCTGTCTGCCCCTTGCAACAACAAACTCTGGAGAAGAATGATGGCTCAAAGCAAAGTACTGATAGTGGAAGATGACGAAGGTCTACGTGAGGCTCTTGTAGACACCCTTGCTTTAGCAGGATATGAGTGGGTCGAGGCGGATTGTGCGGAACAAGCTCTGATTATTCTAAAATCAGAAGAAGTGGATATTGTTATATCCGATGTGCAAATGGCTGGTATGGGCGGATTAGCGCTGCTCCGAAATATTAAACAGCATTGGCCAAACCTACCTGTATTGTTAATGACTGCCTACGCCAATATCGAAGATGCGGTTGCCGCCATGAAAGAAGGGGCGATTGACTATATGGCGAAACCATTTGCACCAGAAGTGTTGCTCAACATGGTTAGCCGTTACGCGCCCGTAAAAAGTGACGATGAAGGTGATGCAGTCGTCGCGGACGAGAAAAGCCTTAAGTTGTTAGCTCTCGCAGACAAAGTCGCGAGAACGGACGCCAATGTTATCGTGCTTGGACCCAGTGGCTCGGGCAAGGAAGTCATGTCTCGTTACATACACAATGCATCCCTGCGAAGTGAAGGGCCTTTTGTCGCCATCAACTGCGCTGCCATTCCCGATAATATGCTGGAAGCCACACTGTTTGGGTACGAGAAAGGGGCGTTTACTGGTGCCGTTCAGGCATGTCCAGGTAAGTTCGAACAAGCTCAAGGCGGCACCATTTTACTCGATGAGATCAGTGAAATGGACTTGAATCTACAAGCAAAACTACTCCGCGTATTACAAGAGCGAGAAGTCGAACGTTTAGGCAGTCGTAAGAGTGTCAAACTGGATGTGCGTGTGTTAGCCACCAGTAACCGTGATTTGAAACAGTACGTAGCACAAGGTCATTTCCGGGAAGATTTGTATTACCGCTTGAACGTATTCCCAATTGCTTGGCCACCATTGTGTCAGCGTCAGGGCGACATTGAGCCACTCGCCAAACACTTGGTGGAACGTCATTGTAAGAAGTTAGGCATGCCCGTTCCTAACATATCAGCAACGGCATTGCACAAATTGGTGTCCTACCCTTGGCCAGGTAACGTGCGTGAACTTGATAACGTTATCCAGCGTGCTTTAATTTTAAGTGAGCAAGGCGACATTGATTCCGACCACATCCTGCTTGAAGGTGTCGATTGGCAAGATGCCAATAGTTTGCAGGCGGTTGTTGAATCGGGTGATGTGGCTATACCTTCCGTTAAGCCTATCGCAGAGCCCGATAATGAGATTACAAAAATAATGGGATCGTCTACCGATGGTCTAGGTTCTGAGCTAAGAGAACAGGAATACGCTATTATTTTGGATACGTTGGCGGAATGTAATGGGCGCAGAAAAGAAATGGCGGAAAAGCTAGGTATTAGCCCAAGAACACTGCGCTACAAGTTAGCAAAAATGCGTGATTCGGGTATTGATATCCCTAATTAATAGGCGTCATACTAGCGTTCCTATACAGTGGCATATTAATTGCAAGGTCAAAGAGTAGAATGCAGTAAAAAGTCAGAATATTGACGACAGAGGTGAGCGATGAAAATTGGTGGGATAAATCAGGAAATGCAAGCGATGATGCTTGAAGCGACAAACTCCACTAAACCCGCGACAGGACAGCAGGTTTCCTCTGATTTTGGTGCGCTATTAAACAATGCCATAAACAACGTTAATGCATTACAGAAGCAATCGGGTGAGTTAGCAACGCGCTTTGACCAAGGTGACCCGAACGTATCTTTGTCTGATGTGATGATTGCTCGAAACAAATCTAGTGTGGCTTTTGACGCGACGATTCAAGTAAGAAATAAACTGGTAGAAGCTTATAAAGAGCTGATGAACATGCCAGTCTAAAACAGGTAGTGACAAGTGGCTGAAGACAAATCAACAGATCTCGCGGTATCCGATGGCGGAGCAGTAGCCGTAGGAAGTGACCTGGATCACGAGAGTCAAAACCTAGACTTAGATGAGCAAAGCTCCTCAAAGTTTGATATGTCTATGGGTGATTTAGACTTATTGCGTCAAGTGGTTTTGGTTGTTGCTATTTCAATATGTGTGGCGCTTATCGTCATGGTTTTCTTTTGGGTGCGTGAACCTGAGCTACGCCCGCTAGGAACCTATGAGACAGGAGAGCTGATCCCCGTTCTTGACTACCTAGATCAACAGAAAATTGACTATAAGCTTGACGGCAATACCATTCGAGTTTCGGTGAGCGAATACAGCGATATCAAATTAAACATGACTCGTGCTGGTTTGAATCAACCGGACCCCGCGGGCGATGATATTCTTTTACAAGATATGGGCTTTGGCGTGTCTCAACGCCTTGAACAAGAGCGCTTAAAACTCAGCCGAGAAAGACAGTTAGGCAAAGCTATTGAACAGATGCGACAAGTGCGTAAAGCACAAGTCTTGCTTGCGCTACCTAAGCAAAGCGTTTTTGTTCGTCAAAATCAAGAGGCGTCAGCTACCGTATTTTTGACGCTTGGCTCCACGAATTCGTTGAAGCAAGAAGAAGTGGACTCTATTGTCGATATGGTGTCCAGTGCTGTACCGGGTATGAAGCCGACACGAGTAACCGTGACAGATCAACATGGTCGATTACTCAGTTCAGGGTCGCAAGACCCAATGGCCACGGCTCGCCGGAAAGAACAGGAACTAGAACGCAAGCAAGAACAAGCGCTGCGTGAAAAGATCGATTCTGTTCTCATTCCAATTCTGGGGCTCGGCAATTATACCGCTCAGGTAGACATTCAGCTCGATTTCAGTGCAGTGGAGCAAACTCGTAAGCGTTTTGATCCAAATACCCCTTCGACGCGCAGTGAATATACGGTAGAAGACTACAACAACGGAAATGTGGTTGCGGGCGTACCTGGCGCGCTTTCAAATCAACCACCCGCCGATGCGTCTATTCCCCAAGACGTCAAGCAGATGAAAGACGGCTCACTACTAGGTCAGGGCTCTGTTCGTAAAGAAGCGACTCGAAATTTTGAGTTGGATACCACCATTAGCCATGAGCGTCGACAAACGGGCGTCGTGAATCGTCAAACGGTGTCGGTGGCTATTCGGCATAAACCCATCGTGAATGCGGAAACGGGAGACGTCACTTACCAGCCGTTGGCGCAAGCAGAGATTGATGCGATTCGAAGTGTTCTTATTGGTGCTGTGGGATTCAACGAAACACGTGGTGACTTGTTGAATGTTCTAAGCGTCAAATTTGCAGAACCCGAAACCGAAATCATGGTGGATGTACCAATTTGGGATCACCCGAACTTTAACGATTGGATTCGTTGGTTAGCGAGTGCGCTGGTTATCATCGCCATCATTTTGATTTTGGTCCGCCCAGCGATGAAGAAGCTCATCAACCCTCATTCCGAAGAGGACGAGGATTCAGAATTTGGTGCCGATGGTCTTCCACTTTCAGCGGATGGCGATACGAGCTTAATTGGTAGCGATATTGATGCGGGTGATTCCTTCGAGTTTGGTTCAGGTATTGATTTGCCTAACCTGCATAAAGACGAAGATGTATTGAAAGCGGTACGAGCACTGGTTGCAAACGAACCAGAACTCGCGGCACAAGTAGTGAAGAATTGGGTATCAGCAGATGGCTAACGACGTTGCAACAAAAGAAGATGGCGGTGAAAAAGGACCAAGCATCGATATCGAATCGATTCCTGGAGAGGAACGTGCTGCGATATTGCTTTTGAGTCTAAATGAATCGGATGCCGCAGGCATAATTCGTCATCTAGAGCCTAAGCAGGTTCAAAGGGTGGGTAGCGCCATGGCGAGGGCAGCTGACCTCAACTCCGATAAAGTCAGTGTGGTACACCGAGCGTTTTTGGAAGACATCCAGAAATACACCAACATCGGTATGGGCAGTGAAGACTTTATGCGGAATGCCTTGGTCGCCGCTTTGGGTGAGGACAAGGCGAATAACTTAGTTGACCAAATCCTATTAGGTACGGGTTCGAAAGGCTTGGATTCTCTGAAATGGATGGACCCTCGCCAAGTTGCCAGCATTATTGTGAACGAGCACCCGCAAATTCAAACTATCGTTCTTTCTTATCTGGAAGCCGATCAATCGGCTGAAATCTTGTCACAATTTGCAGAACGTGATCGTCTCGACTTGGTTATGCGTATCGCCAACTTAGAAGAAGTTCAGCCGTCTGCATTGGCTGAGCTCAATGAAATTATGGAGAAACAGTTCGCAGGTCAAGCGGGTGCGCAAGCTGCGAAGATCGGTGGTACTAAGGCGGCTGCTGAAATCATGAACTTTATGGATAACAGCATGGAAGGCATCTTGATGGATCAAATCCGTGAGCAGGATGAAGATATGGCCACTCAGATTCAAGATCTGATGTTCGTATTCGAAAACCTGATGGAAGTGGACGACGCTGGTATTCAAAAATTGCTGCGTGATATTCCACAGGATGTTTTGCAACGAGCGCTCAAAGGAGCCGACGATGGTCTTCGCGAAAAAGTCTTCAAGAACATGTCGAAGCGTGCCGCAGAGATGATGCGAGACGACATGGAAGCAATGGCTCCAGTAAAAGTGTCCGATGTGGAAGCCGCTCAAAAAGAAATTCTGGCGATTGCTCG
Organism: Vibrio sp. S9_S30; assembly: GCF_014694455.1. Lineage (GTDB taxonomy): Bacteria > Pseudomonadota > Gammaproteobacteria > Enterobacterales > Vibrionaceae > Vibrio. The sequence goes on from NZ_JAAUWT010000002.1 coordinate 341,405, forward strand.
ACGTCTTGCCGACAATGGCGAGCTTGTGTTGGGTGGTGGTGCAGACGAATTCCTATAATCCCATGCGCTCTATTGTTGAGCGCTGCCTGATCATTTCAAAATAGGTAATGTGATGTCATTAGAACGTAAACGTGGCTTTTTAAGACCGGATGAAGATGACATGGCTGACAAGGCTGAGGCATGGGGATTGCCTGACTATACAGGTGATGCGAATACTCACGCCAAAGATACTGCCTTTAACTACGACCCTTCTTGGGTACCAAAATTCGACATACCTGAAGCTGAAGAACCTGTTGCACTGACCGACGAACAAATAGAAGAAATCAAGCAAGCGGCTTATCAAGAAGGCTTAGCATCGGGTCAAGAGCAAGGGTATCAGGACGGGTTTGAAAAAGGTAAAGAAGAAGGGTTTACCGCTGGTCATCAAGAGGGCACAGAGCAAGGCAAGCAAGAAGGTCTTGAAGCGGGTCAAGCTTACATTGAAGAGCAAGTAAACCACTTTATGACGTTGGCTAATCAGTTTGCTCAACCGTTGGAATTGATGAATGCCCAAGTCGAAAAGCAATTGGTAGACATGGTTCTCACCTTGGTTAAAGAAGTGGTGCACGTAGAAGTGCAGATGAACCCACAAGTGATATTAGATACCGTCCGTCAAAGTGTGGAGGCTCTGCCCATAGCAGGTCATGCCATTACCATCAAGCTCAATCCCGATGATTTAGCCATTGTCTTGTCGTCTTACGGCGAAGAAGAACTCAATAATCGCAGTTGGACATTGTCGAGTGAGCCGTCTTTGAATCGAGGCGATGTGCATATCGCAGCCGGTGAGTCGAGTGTGAGTTTCAAAATGGAAGAGCGAATCCGTTCAGTCATTCAATCCTTCTGTGGTTCAAATCGGCACCAGGAGCAAGTGTGATGCTGGCTCTTGAAGAGAGACTGTCCAATTATAAAATCCAAGGCTTAACCACGAAGGCGATTGCGTCTGGTAAGTTAGTCCGTGTGGTTGGCTTAACGCTTGAGGCCACAGGATGTAAAGCTCCTATAGGCAGCCTTTGTAAAGTGGAAACACTCAGCGGAGAAATGGAAGCTGAAGTGGTCGGTTTCTCTGGCGAAAGCCTTTATTTAATGCCGAGCGAACAGATAACAGGGGTTCTCCCAGGAGCTAAAGTCACCCCCATCACAACGGACAGTGGTTTGTCGGTTGGAATGGAGTTACTAGGTCGAGTCATTGATGGGGTTGGAAATCCGCTGGATGGTCTTGGTGATATTTACACCGAGAAAAAAGCCTCATTCAATGGTCAGCCCATTAACCCGTTGGCGCGTAAGCCCATTTCCGAGCCGCTTGATGTGGGATTGAAAGCGGTAAACGGATTGTTGACGGTGGGAAAAGGTCAGCGTATTGGTCTCTTTGCAGGTTCCGGTGTGGGTAAATCGGTCACGCTCGGTATGATGACTCGGGGGACAACGGCTCAAGTCGTGGTTGTCGGGCTGATTGGTGAGCGTGGGCGAGAAGTGAAAGAGTTCATCGAGGAAATTTTAGGGAAAGAAGGTCGCCAACGCTCAGTCGTTGTTGCTGCGCCTGCTGATTCCTCGCCTTTGATGCGTTTAAAAGGTTGTCAGACAGCGCTGACCATTGCGGAGTATTTTCGTGATCAAGGATTAGATGTCCTCCTGCTAATGGATTCCTTAACTCGCTTTGCTCAAGCGCAACGTGAAATTGCCCTTTCGGTAGGAGAGCCACCAGCAACTAAAGGTTACCCACCATCGGTGTTTGCTAAATTGCCTGCACTGGTCGAGCGTGCGGGGAATGGTGATGACAATCAGGGGTCGATTACCGCCTTCTTTACCGTATTAACGGAAGGGGATGACTTGCAAGACCCTATTGCGGATGCCTCGCGGGCCATTTTAGATGGCCACATCGTACTGTCTCGTGAATTAGCGGATGCTGGTCATTATCCTGCAATTGATGTCGAGAGATCTGTTAGCCGCGTTATGCCTCAAATTACAACTGATGAGCACATGATGATGGCGAAAGCAGTACGTCAAGTGCTTTCAGTTTGCCGTAAAAACCAAGATCTTGTTTCTATTGGTGCATACAAGCCAGGGACAGACCCAGCAATTGATACCGCGTTTACTCTCAAACCCAAATTGGATGAGTACGCACAGCAAGGTATGGGAGAGGCGGTACCATATGAAATGTGCGTCAATATGCTTCGTAGTATATTGCAGCCATCTTAAGAGAGGGATAAGTGAATAATGCGCTAGAGTTTTTGTTAGAACAGGCGAAAAATAAAGAATCTCAAGCCGTATTAGTTCTCAATAAGTCGAGATCTGAGCTTGAAGATTACTATCGTCAAGTTGAGCAAATAGAAAAGTATCGATTGGATTACTGCAATCAATTGGTGGAGCGTGGGAAAAGTGGGCTCACTGCCAGTGAATATGGCCACCTAAATCGATTCTTAACGCAGTTGGATGAAACTTTAGCTAAACAAAAATCTGCTGAAGAGCACTTCATTTCACAGGTCAGCAACTGTGAAGAATATTGGCTGGAAACTCGCAAAACTCGTCGTTCTTATGAGTGGATGCTTGAGAAAAAAGCAAAGGAAAAGCGCATTCAGCAAGAAAAAGTTGAGCAAAGACAAATGGATGAGTTTTCCACTTTGCAGTTTTCTCGTAGGAAAAGTTCTTTTTAGTTCGATATATATTCAAATTGGCTCACTTTTTGCAATCTTTCCGACTATATAGACTGAATAGAATCGCCGAAAGTCGACTGTTAACCGAGATAGGTCAACAGATCCTAGAACGTACCAACGCTTTGAGAGTGTGTTTATGAGCCAAAATCCTCTGTCAGTGAACGAATCCGGAAGCAAGTCTTATTTGCTCGGAAAATCCAGTCAATCTACTGATTCTGCTGCAGAAAATGAGTCGGGTGGGTTTCTGGCTGCGCTAAAATCTGTCTTTTATTCTGAATCCGAACCTACAGAGTCAAGCAACAAGGTTAAAGTCGATGGCACCGAAGAGCCTAGCCTAAAAAAGGTTGCTGACGCTGCGGAAGGTGAGGACTCTGAATTACCAAAGATTGCCACTGCGGCAGCGTTGACAGACGAAGCGGGTGGTGACGAGTTTATCGATGAGATCCTCGCCAATTCCAACAAAAGCACGGACGTACTAGAAGAAGTAACACACGCTAAAAGACAAAACGTTGATCAAGCAATGACCGAGGGTAATGATTTGCTTGGTCGGTTAGACGATTCGAATAAAGTCTTAAAGACAAAAGACCGGTCAGACGGTACTGATCAAAATGAGCAGATTGACGCCAATGGCAACAAGTTGCCACAAGGATCAGCGAGTGTGGCGGGGGTAGCAGAATCAACATCAAAAGATAAGGCTGTTTCTGAACGGGCTATAGCCGATGCGAAATCCAAATACTTACAACAGCCTAATATTGACGCTTCTAACGGAGTAGACGCAGCCACTCTTGGCGCGGCATCAACAGAGCCGGGTCAGCTTTTATCTGATCCAATGACCGATGAAATAAGCCGTGATTTTGTTAAAGGGATGGTCGCTGTTTCTGGAGGTGCGATTGTTGCAAACCAAGGTCAAATCGCTCCAACACCAGCTGAAGAGGCTTCAAACGACTCTGTTGGAGTACAAGTTGGTGCAGAGTCACTGCAACAGAGTAGGCAAGTTGCAGTGGACCAAGACATCGCTGAACTGACTGCCGAAAATGCTCTGATGACGGAGACCAAAACAAGAACAGTTGTTGCTGATGATTCGGTTAGTCAAAACGGTGTGAAGTCTTCTACTCAAACCCCGAAAGATGCGCAAATTAACTGGGCAAATAATACGGTGACTCAGACACCTATTGATGTCGATACTGTGCGTGCGACAACGTTTTCGGATACCCCAAAGGTGGATCTGAAAGGGGCACAAGTGAGTGTTATGGAAGCAGGCGTGATCGCCAATCAAATACCGCTAGAGACATCGTTTGATGGACAACCTCCGGTTGCTTCTGAACAACTTCAAGGTCAGTACACAGAGCCTATGTGGACCGCGACATCAGCAGAGATGACCAAAGCAGAACTGCAAGCGGCGAAGGGGGCGATAGAAACGGCTAACAGCACCAAAATGGCAACCAATGCAGCGCTTGCTGCCCAGTTAGTTAACCCAACGTCGACCCCGTTACCGTTCGATAGAACAGCCGTCGCTTCAGCGACACAAGTTATGCCACAAGAAATCAGTCCCGCTGTGATAAATCAGCAAATGACAACGCAAAGTATGACGGCGGGAGCAGCAACTCAAACCAGTAATGCGGTTGCTGCTGTGGTTGGTAGTGCGGCAGCTTTAGGTGCAACTAAACTGGCTAAAGGCAATGAAAATAATCACGGTGAAAAAGCGGATTTCTCCCAACAACTCACTGGTGTCACATCGCAACAAGGATTGTCCAACGCACAGGCTAAGGTGGAGGGGCAAATCGCCGCTGCCATTCAGCAATCGCCGCTGCAACTTTCTCGAGATGGTGTGGCAGCTGGCGACCAGCTCGCTGAACGTGTACAAATGATGCTGTCGAAAAACCTCAAAAATATCGACATTCGATTGGATCCGCCCGAATTAGGGCGAATGCAGATTCGGATGACAATGAATAACGATATCGCATCGGTTCAGTTTACGGTTGCGAACCAGCAAACTCGAGACATCGTTGAACAAGCCATGCCCAGATTGAGAGAAATGCTGTCTCAACAAGGTTTACAGCTTGCAGATACGTCTGTTCAGCAGCAAAATGCAGGACAACAGCAGCAAAGTCAGTATGTTGCTGATCAAGGTTCCAGAAAAGGTAAAGATGGCGATGGCTTTAATAGCGAATTCGACTCAGAGGGTGACGAATCACTCGAAGTTAACCTTGATGTGAAACCAAACCGTGATGGAATCAGTTTTTACGCTTAACATTATAACTAAACCTTCTATTTAACCGAGACGCTTATGGCAGAAGAACAACAAGATGCGGAAGCACCCAAAGGAAAAAGCAAACTCCTGATCATCATCATTGCAGTGGTCGTTTTACTGGCGGGCGGTGGTGGTGCAGCATTTTTCTTAATGGGTTCTGATCCTGAGGAAAAAGAACCCGTAGCCGAAGAGGCAGCGGTACCGTTAAATGAACCCGCTTCCTATGTCAATATTCCAGAACCGTTTGTTTTTAACGTTACTGGAGATAAGAAAGACAGATTGGTGCAAATCAAGGTCCAAATTATGGTGAGAGGAAGCGAAAACGAGGGAATGGCGAAGCACCACATTCCTCTGATTGAAAGCACCCTTCTTTCAACGTTTGGTGTCGCAACCGCCGAGCAACTTCGTACACCGCTAGGTCGTGGGCAGTTGCGTGAACAGGCAACGGATGACATTAAAGCGGCCTTGAGTCAGCTAGTGGGACAGCCTGTGATTGAGAAAGTGCTGTTTACCGATTTTGTAATGCAATAGGTATCCTGTGACAGACTTATTAAGCCAAGATGAGATTGATGCGTTACTGCATGGTGTTGACGATGTAGATGACGGAGATGATGATCTTGATGCCGGTGGTGGGGCGCGCGATAACACTGCCGACTACGATTTCTCGTCTCAAGACAGAATTGTTCGTGGTCGAATGCCGACTTTGGAGCTCATCAATGAGCGCTTTGCTCGGCACCTGCGAATAAGTTTGTTTAACATGCTGCGGAAAACTGCAGAGGTATCGATCAACGGTGTGCAAATGGTGAAGTTTGGTGAATACCAAAACACCCTTTATGTACCGACTAGCTTGAACATGGTGCGTTTTAGACCACTCAAAGGCACGGCGCTCATCACTATGGAAGCGCGATTAGTCTTTATTTTGGTTGAAAACTTCTTTGGTGGTGATGGTCGCTTCCATGCCCGGATTGAAGGACGTGAGTTTACGCCCACTGAACGACGCATTATTCAGCTGCTTCTTAAAATTGTATTTGCGGATTATCAAGAAGCATGGTCACCGGTTATGGGCGTTGAATTTGAGTATTTGGATTCAGAAGTCAACCCAAGTATGGCGAATATCGTGAGCCCAACCGAAGTGATCGTCGTAAGCAGCTTCCATATTGAAGTGGATGGTGGCGGCGGTGATTTCCATGTGGTTATGCCTTATTCCATGGTTGAGCCGATCCGTGAGCTTCTAGATGCTGGTGTTCAGTCCGACAAGATGGAAACTGACGTACGTTGGAGCTCGGCGCTAAAAGAAGAAATTATGGACGTCCCGGTCAATTTCCGAGTGAATTTGTTGGAAAGAGATATTTCCCTTCGTGATTTGATGGAACTTAGACCGGGTGACATTATCCCTATTGAAATGCCTAAAAATGCAACGATGTTTGTGGAAGAACTGCCAACATACCGAGTTAAAATGGGGCGTTCAGGCGATAAGCTGGCTGTTCAGGTATCTGAGAAAATTAAGCGTCCAGATGTGGTCAAATCCGATTTGGTATTCCTTGGCAATGACATGGAATCGGAACTAGATAGTGGCGATGAGGTTGAAGAAATCTCGCCAGAAATAAATGAGTAGGTGATTGAGTATGGATCCAAACGAAGATCAAAAACTGGCAGATGAATGGGCCGCTGCATTAGGTGAAGACCCGTTAGCATCTGGTGGCGGTGATGATGTTGAAGCGGCTCCCCTTGAAGAACTGTCCAATGAGCCAGCTCCGATTTCTGAAGATGAGCGTCGTAAACTCGACACCATCATGGATATTCCTGTCACAATTTCGATGGAAGTTGGGCGCTCACAAATCAGCATTCGTAATTTATTGCAACTTAACCAAGGGTCGGTTGTTGAGCTAGACCGAGTGGCTGGTGAGTCACTGGATGTGTTGGTTAATGGAACATTAATCGCACACGGTGAGGTCGTTGTAGTCAACGATAAGTTTGGTATTCGTCTCACCGACGTTATTAGCCAAACTGAACGCATTAAGAAACTCCGGTAGCCATGAAAAAATTCTTTGGTTGGTGGTTGTTCCTGCCTGCCCCTGCATTGGCTTCCACCTCCAGTGCTGGGCAGTTAGATATGGCAGCGACACTCGGTTCTTTGCTGTTTGTTATTGCCATTATTTTTATATTGGCATGGGCGCTAAAGCGAATGCGGTTGCCTAGTATGATGGGACACGACGGGCTAAGAATCGTTCGTCAGCTACCTGTTGGGACCAAAGAACGGCTTGTGATTGTGCAGGCTGGAGAAGAGCAGTTTTTAGTGGGCATCACCGCCCACTCGATTAATTTGGTTTCTAAACTGGACAAGCCTGTCGAAGACGCACAACCCGTGTCGGCACCCTTCGCCCAACAACTTAGTCAGTTATTGAAAAAAGATGAAAAAAAATAATTTTATCGCTGCCTTACTGGCAGCGTTTCTGCTTTTAAGTCTTTCAACCTCGGTTGTAGCGCAAGAAGAATTAGCAAGCTCGATTCCCACTAATGCGGTGGGTGCGCAAAGTCTAACAGTAGCAGAATCACAAAGTGCGACAGGGTCTTCAAGTGCGTTTATCTCTGGTGGGGCACCTGGAAGTGGTATTCCAGCAATAACGGTTACCACGAATCCTGATGGCACTGAAGATTACTCAATCAACTTACAAGTTTTGGCCTTAATGACATTGTTGGGCTTTTTGCCCGCAATGGTGATTTTGATGACATCATTTACCCGTATTGTCGTGGTGATGTCGATATTGCGTCAAGCGATGGGTTTGCAACAAACGCCGTCTAATCAGGTGATCATTGGTATAGCCATTTTCTTAACCTTCTTCATCATGTCCCCTGTCATAGATCGAGTCAATCAAGAGGCCATTCAGCCATACATCAATGAACAAATAACCGCTCGTGATGCGTTTACCTTGGCGCAAATACCTATGAAGGACTTTATGCTCAAGCAAACACGCGTTAAAGATTTGGAAACGTTCGTGAATATTTCAGGTGCTCAGGTCAATAACCCAGAAGATGTGCCAATGAGCATCTTGATTCCTGCATTTATTACGTCGGAGTTGAAGACCGCGTTTCAGATTGGTTTTATGCTCTTTTTGCCATTTTTGGTTATCGACTTAGTGGTTGCCTCGGTATTAATGGCCATGGGTATGATGATGCTTTCTCCTATGATCGTTTCTTTGCCCTTTAAACTTATGTTGTTTGTACTGGTTGATGGTTGGAACCTCATATTGTCTACCTTAGCTGGCAGCTTTGCGATATAGGGAAGGGAAAGCATGACTCCTGAAATGTTCGTTGACCTTTTTCGAGAATCACTTTGGTTGGTTTTGATATTGGTGTGCGCGATAATTATTCCCAGCCTTATCATTGGTTTGGTTGTTGCCATTTTCCAGGCAGCGACATCCATCAACGAACAAACATTGAGTTTTCTTCCAAGGTTGGTCGTCACGCTTTTGGCTTTGATGTTATTTGGGCATTGGATGACCCGTATGCTGATGGAGTTTTTTTTCGGGTTGATTGAACGCATGCCAACTGTTCTGCATTAGAGGTTGGTATGGAGTTTTCTGCAGACATCATTCTGGACTGGATAGCAAACTACTTCTGGCCTTATAGCCGGATTTCTGCCATGTTAATGGTGATGACGGTTACAGGAGCAAGGTTTGTCTCTACCCGTATTCGACTGTATTTAGGTTTAGCCATTACGTTTGCAGTCATGCCTGCTATACCGGCGGTGCCTGAAGACATTGAGCTATTGTCGTTTCAAGGCTTTCTAACAACGTTTGAGCAACTGGTGATTGGTATTGCGATGGGGACCGTCACCCAGTTTATGCTGCAAGCGTTTGTCGTGTTGGGTCAAATCCTAGGCATGCAATCCAGCTTGGGTTTTGCATCTATGGTGGATCCAGCGAATGGACAAAACACCCCTTTGCTTGGTCAGCTATTTATGTTTCTAGCGACCATGTTCTTCTTATCGACCGATGGTCACTTACAAATGATCCAATTGGTTGTCATGAGCTTTACGGCTTTACCTATCGGGCAAGGTGCGCTGAATTCGGTTGACTATCGGGAGCTCGCCTTGTGGTTTGGTACTATGTTTAAAATGGCACTCAGTATGTCGCTGTCTGGCATCATCGCTTTGCTTACCATTAATCTGTCGTTCGGGGTAATGACAAGAGCCGCACCCCAGTTGAACATTTTCTCACTCGGATTTGCGTTTGCTTTGTTGGTGGGTTTACTGATTTGTTGGTACATCATCGCTGGGCTGTATACCCACTATGATCTGATTTGGCTCGAAGGGCGAGGGCAAATATGCCGCCTTATTGACATGAATTGTTAGGAGGTTGATTTGGCAGAATCAGACGGTCAGGAACGCACAGAAGACGCCACGCCCAAGCGGCTAAAACAGGCAAGAGATAAGGGCCAAGTAGCCCGCTCTAAGGAATTGGCTTCCGTGTCGGTTTTAGTGATTGGGTCCGTGGCATTAATGTGGTTTGGTGAATCCCTCTCAAGAGGGCTGTTCACGGTAATGTCACGTTTGTTTTCCCTGAGCAGGGAAGAAATCTACGACTTTGGTAAGCTTATTGAGATAATTTTCGGTGCCTTGGTCTATCTGATACTTCCGCTTCTGCTGATTTTGATCACTATTTTCGTTGCTGCATTAGCGGGAGCCGCTGGCGTAGGTGGGATCAGTTTCTCTGTCGAAGCTGCAATGCCAAAAGCCTCAAAAATGAACCCACTTAGCGGTCTAAAACGAATGGTGGGTATGCAGAGTTGGGTTGAGTTGATTAAATCAATCTTGAAGGTGTTACTGGTCGCTGGCGTAGCGTTTTATCTGATACAGGCGTCTCGTCAGGATTTGTTTCAACTCAGTTTAGATTTATATCCAGCGAATATTTTTCATGCTTTGGATATCCTGCTTAATTTCACCTTACTTATCAGTTGTTCTCTGCTGGTCGTTGTTGCTATCGATATTCCTTTCCAGATTTGGCAGCATGCCAATCAGTTAAAAATGACCAAACAGGAATTGAAAGACGAATTCAAAGAGACAGAGGGTAAGCCTGAGGTGAAAGGCCGCATTAGAATGCTTCAGCGCGAAATGGCACAGCGACGGATGATGGCAGATGTTCCACAGGCTGACGTGATTATTACCAACCCAGAGCACTTCTCTGTCGCGCTTCGCTACAATCAAAAAACCGACAAAGCGCCCGTTGTGGTAGCAAAAGGTACCGATCATATTGCGTTGAAAATTCGGGAAATCGCTCTGGAGCACGATATTTACGTGGTACCCGCCCCCCCCCTTGCTCGTGCCCTTTATCATTCCACCGAGCTAGAACAACAAATTCCTGACGGTTTATTTACTGCGGTGGCTCAAGTACTGGCGTATGTCTTCCAGTTGAAGCAGTTCCGAAAACGAGGTGGAGAGCGCCCGACGCTGCAAGAAAGGAATATGCCGATACCACCAGACTTAAGGCATTGATAATCCAAAACTCTTATTACCCATTTACCAGACAATTTTTTGACTATTCAAATGGACTGAAATTTGCATAGTAGCCTTCACCTTGCGTTTTAACTTATAGATCGTCTATTTAGCTTCTTATGAAATTGAACCTGCCATTTGCAGAAAAACTGCCCAAAATGCCTAATCGGGCAATGCCCGCAATAGGGGCGCCGGTATTGGTCCTTGCGACACTTGCAATGATCGTATTGCCCATGCCTCCGTTTCTGCTGGATCTAATGTTCACGTTCAATATTGCTCTGGCAATGGTTGTTTTGTTAGTTACGGTATACACGCGTCGTCCGCTTGATTTTGCAGCGTTTCCAACGGTATTGCTGGTCGCCACTTTAATGAGGCTCGCGCTCAATGTGGCGTCCACACGTGTTGTCTTGCTTTATGGTCATGAAGGACCGGGTGCGGCGGGTAGCGTCATTGAAGCCTTTGGTAACGTTGTTATCGGTGGTAACTACGCCGTAGGCTTGGTTGTCTTCCTTATCTTGATGATCATCAACTTCATGGTTGTCACCAAGGGTGCAGGGCGAATTTCTGAAGTCAGTGCGCGATTCACTCTCGATGCGTTACCCGGTAAGCAGATGGCGATTGATGCCGATTTGAATGCGGGTCTTATCGATCAGGAACAAGCCAGAACCCGACGCTTTGAAGTCACTAAAGAAGCGGACTTTTATGGTTCGATGGACGGTGCATCAAAATTTGTAAAAGGGGATGCCATTGCGGGTATTTTAATCCTGTTTATTAACATAATCGGTGGGCTATCCATCGGTATGGTCCAACATGACGTGAATTTTGGCGATGCGGTTCAAATATACACCCTGCTAACCATCGGTGATGGCTTGGTTGCTCAGCTCCCGTCACTCTTGCTTTCGATTGGCGCGGCGATCATGGTGACTCGCCAAAATACTGACGAAGATATGGGGCAACAAATGGTGTTCCAGATGTTCGATAACCCTAAAGCACTCATGATTACTGCGGGTATTTTAGGGGTGATGGGCATTGTGCCTGGAATGCCGCATTTTGCTTTTCTATTATTGGCGATCATTGCAGGCGGTGGTGCTTACTACATTAGGAAAAAACAAAAAGAAGAAACGGATCAACCGAAAATGCCAGTTAAACAAGAGGTTGAATCTGCTTCTCAGAAAGAACTGTCGTGGGACGATGTTCAGCCTGTGGACGTGATTGGTTTAGAAGTCGGCTATCGCTTGATTCCACTGGTTGATAGAGATCAAGGTGGGGAACTGCTTGAGCGTGTGAAAGGTGTCCGGAAAAAGCTTTCACAAGATTTTGGTTTCCTCATACCTGCTGTTCATATTCGCGATAATCTCGAACTTTCACCGAACAGCTACCGCATTACGTTAATGGGTGTTGCGGTTGGGGAAGCTGAAATTCGTGCTGATCAAGAATTGGCGATCAACCCCGGTCAAGTTTATGGCGTGGTAGAAGGGGAAGCGACCATGGACCCAGCATTTGGTTTGGAAGCCGTGTGGGTCAAAGACGATCAGAAAGAAACTGCTCAGGCTCTGGGTTACACCGTCGTTGATTCTTCGACAGTGCTTGCAACGCACTTAAGCCAATTACTCACAAACAATGCGTCGCAGCTTATTGGGCATGAAGAAGTTCAAAACCTATTGGAAATGCTGGGAAGAAATGCACCGAAATTGGTTGAGAACTTTGTACCGGATCAGCTTCAACTGGGTGTGGTTGTTAAAGTTTTGCAGAACTTGCTCAATGAAGCGATCCCTATTCGAGATATTCGTACCATTGTTCAAACTCTGTCCGAGTATTCATCAAAGAGTCAAGAACCCGACATACTCACAGCAGCAGTTCGAATTTCGTTAAAACGATTAATCGTACAAGAAATCAATGGGATAGAGCCTGAATTGCCTGTGATTACATTAATACCTGAGTTGGAACAAATATTGCATCAAACTATGCAGGCGTCAGGTGGAGAGTCTGCAGGGATTGAGCCGGGGTTAGCCGAAAGGCTGCAATCCTCATTAAGCCAAGCCACACATGACCAAGAGCTCAAAGGTGAGCCAGCAGTATTACTGACTTCAGGTGTATTAAGAACAACACTCGCCAAATTTGTGAAGAACACCATCCCGAACTTAAGAGTGCTTTCCTACCAGGAAATACCGGATGAAAAGCAAATTAGAATTGTTCAGGCTGTCGGAAACTAAACATTGTTAGATTTGGAAAGCGATTTTGAAAATTAAACGATTTTTTGCCAAAGATATGCGCGGTGCGCTGCTTCAAGTGAAAGAAGAGCTTGGATCTGATGCCGTGATCATGTCGAACAAGCGAGTGACTGGCGGTGTCGAAATTGTTGCGGCGATCGACAGTGACAGTGCGGCAAAAAATGGAAACAGAAGTTCTAGCGTTTCTCGTACCCCAAGCGATTATTCTCAGATGACGTCAACGAGACGAGAGCTAAAAGAAGATCGAGTTAGCCTAGGTGAAGGCAGAGGATCCATGACTCGCCGCTTCGCCAATATGCTAAAGCAATACAGCCAAGAAGCGGACTCAGAGACAAGTACAGAAGCCGATTCATTGGAAGCGCTGCTAAAGCGCCAATCTTCAAACCGAGATTCTGGTTACGATCGCCGTCGTTCTTCCGTTCAAGGTACGTCTGGTCGCTCACTTGCTGAAGAGTCAGGGTTGTCTCGAATACTCAAGGAAGACTCTTTCGCAGAGAGGCGTGGACCAAAGTTAGATCCGACTCGCTACGACAAAGGCGAACGAGATACGCGAGATAATGGAAACCAAGAAGAACTGGAAAACATGCGTGAAGAAATGACCTCTATTCGTCGTCTTCTTGAGCATCAAGTATCGGGTTTAATGTGGCAAGAAGTTGAACGTCGTGAGCCTCTTAGAGCGATGTTAATTAAGCGATTGGAACGAATGGGGGTTTCTCAAGAACTGGCAGACCAAATGGCATGCTACATCCCAGAAGAGACCCCCCCAGTACATGCTTGGAAAGCATTGTTAGGTCTCATTTCAGATCAAGTAGCCATACCCCGCGAAGACATTCTAAAGCGTGGTGGTGTCGTTGCATTACTGGGTCCCACTGGTGTGGGGAAAACAACAACGGTAGCAAAACTGGCAGCTCGAGCGGCTATGGAGTACGGCGCGGATAACGTCGCATTAGTGACAACGGATACCTATCGTATCGGCGCACACGAACAACTGTCAATTTATGGTCGAATTATGGGCTGTCCGGTAAGAGTTGCTAAAGATTCTGAACAACTTGCCGAAGTCATATATCAGCTTAGAAATCGAAGACTTATCTTAATTGATACAGCTGGAATGGGTCAGAGAGACGTACGACTTTCCGAACAGCTAGACACACTAATGCAGGAAAGCGGTGAAGTCATTAACAGCTACCTCGTCTTACCAACTACAGCACAGCGACAAGTGCTGCAAGAAACGATAGACCATTTTAAACGGATTCCTCTTTCTGGTTGCATTTTGACTAAGTTAGATGAATCTCTGAGCTTAGGAGAGGTTATCAGCGTGGTTATTCAAAATGCCATCCCTGTGGCTTACATTGCCAATGGACAACGGGTGCCAGAGGATATAGTGATAGCTCAACCTAAGTATATGCTTGCAAAAGCAAATGAGTTGCTAGAGAAGTCAGCGGAAGATGAACCTCACTATTGGAATAGTGAATCGGAAGGACTTTAAGCGGCGGACTACTATGAATAAAAATATGATACAAGATCAAGCCAGCGGCCTCCGTCGCTTAACGCAACCAACTCTTACTAAAGTAATTTCGGTTACTGGCGGTAAAGGCGGTGTTGGTAAAACAAATGTCACACTTGGTTTAGCGCTTTCAATGGCACGTCAAGGCAAAAAAGTCGTCGTGTTGGATGCCGATCTCGGTTTAGCCAACGTTGATGTCATGCTCGGTATTAGACCCAAAAGAAACCTAGGTCATGTATTGGCTGGAGAATGCGAGCTAAAAGATGCCATGGTTGAAGGGCCATTTGGTGTTAAAATTATTCCAGCCACTTCCGGGACTCAAAGCATGACCGAGTTGTCACCAGCCCAACATGCTGGTTTAATTCGTGCCTTTGGGTCACTTGAAGAAGATATGGATGTGCTTTTGATCGATACCGCAGCCGGTATTTCAGATATGGTCGTAAGTTTTTCACGTGCAGCTCAAGATGTGCTGATTGTAGTATGTGATGAGCCTACATCCATTACAGATGCCTATGCATTAATTAAGCTGTTAAGTCGTGAACATCAAGTTCAACGCTTTAAAATTGTAGCCAATATGGTCAGAAGTTATCGTGAGGGACGAGAATTGTTTGCAAAACTGACTTTGGTGACAGAACGATTTCTCAATGTTAGTCTAGAGCTCGTTGCCTGCATCCCTCTTGATGATAAAGTACGTCAAGCGGTGAAAAAGCAGAAGATTGTGGTGGATGCATTTCCGCGTTCTCCAGCAGCATTGGCTATCAGCTCATTAGCAAACAAAGCATTAACCTGGCCAATTCCTAAAACTCCGAGTGGACATTTAGAGTTTTTTGTTGAACGCTTACTTAATAACATAGAAGTAGCAGGAGAGCCTTTTGGTGACTAAGGCGCTGACATACGATCAATTTTGTAATCCAGGAAGCCAATCGGCTTTTCTTGAGCGTTATTCCGATCTTGTAAAGCGAATAGCCCATCATCTCATTGGTCGATTACCACCGAGTGTTTTGGTGGATGATTTGATTCAAGCCGGGATGATAGGGTTAATTGAAGCTCAGCAAAACTACGATGGAAATAAGGGGGCAAGCTTTGAAACCTATGCTGGCATTAGGATTCGCGGCGCTATGTTGGACGAAATGCGGCGTGGTGACTGGGTGCCAAGATCGGTGCATAAGAACAATCGGAGCATCAGTCAGGCAATAAATGAGCTAGAATCACAATTAAACCGTGATCCAACTGATGCAGAAGTGGCCAAACACTTAAATATGTCACTAGAAAAGTACCATAATGCGCTAACTGATATAAACTGTTCACGACTGGTAGGAATTGAAGACCTTGGTGTGTCAGAAGATGCCATATCTCCACATGAAGCATCCGAAGATAATCTACCATTCAAAGGGGTAGCGGACGAATCTTTCCGACATGCCCTTATTGAAGCAATTAAGACACTTCCTGAAAGGGAAGCCCTAGTTCTCTCGCTTTATTACGATGAAGAGCTAAATTTAAAAGAAATTGGGGAAGTATTGGATGTCAGCGAATCTCGCGTCAGTCAAATACATAGCCAATCTATGCAACGTTTACGAGCTAAGCTTAGTGCGTGGACACTTAACGAGTAATAAATAACACTGACTTCGACCTCAGTGGAGGCAATTTTGAATAAAAACATGAAGATCCTCATTGTTGACGACTTTTCAACAATGCGCCGTATTGTTAAGAACCTACTTCGTGACCTGGGTTTTAATAACACTCAGGAAGCTGATGATGGTCTTACCGCTTTACCGATGCTCAAAAAAGGCGAGTTTGACTTCGTCGTAACAGATTGGAATATGCCCGGTATGCAAGGTATTGATCTACTCAAGAATATCCGAGCAGATGACGAGCTCAAGCACCTTCCTGTTTTGATGATTACTGCAGAAGCCAAGCGCGAGCAAATTATCGAAGCAGCACAGGCAGGGGTTAACGGTTACATCGTCAAACCTTTTACTGCTGCAACGCTGAAAGAAAAACTAGATAAAATCTTCGAGCGTTTGTAAAGCCATTATTACGCTTATAACAAACACACATACAGACGCGTTGGAAGGGCAAAAGTAGAATGATTTCTTTAGAGCAAGCGAAAGAGTTGGTCAGCTTGTTGGAAAGCGACAAGCAAGAAGAAGCTAACGAACTCGTTAAATCCATTTCAAAGACTATCGAGAATCCAGTGAT
Source organism: Vibrio sp. S9_S30 (assembly GCF_014694455.1). Classification (GTDB taxonomy): domain Bacteria; phylum Pseudomonadota; class Gammaproteobacteria; order Enterobacterales; family Vibrionaceae; genus Vibrio. The sequence continues at coordinate 357,774 of NZ_JAAUWT010000002.1, forward strand.
CCATGAAATTGGAACATTAACTCGTGAGTTGCATGACTCCTTAACGCAATTCAAAGTCGATCAACGAATGAATGAAATTGCTACAGATGAAATCCCTGATGCGAGAGATCGTCTAGAGTATGTGATAGAAAAAACGGAAACCGCAGCAAACAAAACTATGGACGCGGTCGAACGTTCTCTTCCAATGGCTGACAATCTGCATGAACATTTAATGCTGGTTCGTCCTCAATGGAACCGACTTATGAACGGGCGAATTGAGTTGGATGAGTTTAAATCTCTTTGCCATCGAATCGATGAGCTGATGACCCAGGTAGAAGGAGATAGTTCTGAGTTACGAAGCCAATTAACAGAAATTCTTATGGCTCAGGACTTTCAAGATCTTACTGGACAAATCATAAGACGTGTTATTACCTTAGTTCGTGAGGTAGAAGACCGACTTGTCGAAATTTTGACGGCCTTTGGTGTTGCGCAGCAAACAGGCGAACATGAAGAGGGCAAAGCGAAGAAGAATGGTGCTGAAGCAGAAGGCCCAATTATTAACGCTCACGAGCGTGAAGACGCTGTCGCTTCACAAGACGATGTTGATGACTTGCTGTCGAGTCTTGGCTTCTAGGGGTTATATATGAGTTACGAATTAGACGAAGATATTCTACAGGATTTTTTGGTCGAGGCTGGTGAAATCCTGGAACTGCTTTCAGAGCAGTTAATACAGCTGGAAAATAATCCAGATGATAGAGATCTTTTGAATGCAATATTCCGTGGTTTCCACACCGTAAAAGGCGGTGCTGGATTTTTGGCTCTTACCGAGCTGGTTGACGTTTGTCACGGTGCGGAGAATATCTTCGACATTTTACGTAATGGCCAGCGAACTGTAAGTGCTGATCTAATGGATACGATTCTGCAAGCGCTTGATGCTGTGAATATCATGTTTGAAGCCGTTCAAGAAAGACAGCCTCTCACACCAGCAGATCCTGTGTTAATCGAAGAGCTTCATCGTTTATGTAAACCTGAAAGCGCTGAAGAAGCTGCGTCTGCCGCGGCTCCTGAGCCTGAGCCTGTAGTGGAAACGCCGGCTGCACCAGTCGCCCATGCACCTTCCGATGCTGGCTCAATAGATGAAATAACTCAAGATGAGTTTGAAGCTCTGCTCGACGAGTTGCATGGTAAAGGTTCACCGTCCGCATCAAGTAGTGCGCCAGCTCCAACACCAGTTGCTGACATAGCCTCTGGTGGTGATGATATTACCGATGAAGAGTTTGAAAAGCTTCTTGATGAGCTGCATGGCTCAGGTGGTAGCCCTACAGGTGGTGCCTCTGACTCGGTTGTTCCAGCTCCTGCAGCTGCTCCTGCTCCAGCAGCACTTTCCGCTGATATCGGCGGAGACTTAATGACAGATGATGAATTTGAGAATCTGCTTGATCAACTTCATGGTACAGGTAAAGGTCCATCTCCAGAAGAACTTGAAGCAGCAACGAAACCAGTTGTTCCAGCTGCTGATGCACCGAAGCCAGCTCCTGCTCCAGTCCCAGCCCCAAAAGCCGAGCCTAAACCCGTTGAGAAGCCTGTAGCCGCTACGCCAGCCACGCCAGCAAAAGCAAAAGAATCGAAGAAGCCTCAGGCAGATGCAACAGTTCGTGTTGATACATCAACCTTGGATGACATCATGAATATGGTTGGTGAGCTTGTATTAGTTCGTAATCGATTAGTCAGCCTTGGCTTGAATAGCAACGACGAAGACATGTCGAAAGCTGTTGCTAACTTAGATGTTGTTACTGCAGACCTCCAAGGTGCGGTAATGAAAACCCGAATGCAGCCTATCAAGAAAGTATTCGGGCGTTTCCCTCGAGTTGTACGTGATATCGCACGTACCTTGAAGAAAGACATTGTTCTTGAAATGCGCGGTGAAGAAACCGACCTAGACAAAAACTTGGTTGAAGCACTTGCAGATCCATTGATTCACTTGGTGCGTAACTCCGTTGACCATGGCATAGAAATGCCAGATGTACGTGTCGAGAATGGTAAGCCACGCACAGGTAAAGTGATACTTTCTGCATCGCAAGAAGGTGATCATATTGAACTCAGCATTGTCGATGATGGTGGCGGTATGAATGCCGACAAACTCAGAAGCATTGCGGTTGATCGCGGATTGATGGATGCGGATGCGGCAGGTCGACTGTCTCCGAAAGAGTGTTATAACCTCATATTCATGCCAGGATTTTCTACCAAAACTGAAATCTCAGACATTTCAGGACGTGGTGTTGGTATGGATGTGGTAAAAACTGCGATCAATACCTTAAATGGGTCTATCGATATTGACTCAGAAATGGGTAAAGGAACTAAGATCACCATCAAAGTTCCGTTGACGCTCGCCATCCTACCGACACTTATGGTGGGCGTGTCTGGACAACCATTCGCATTGCCACTGGCAAGTGTGAATGAGATATTCCATCTAGATTTAAGCAAAACCAACACCGTTGATGGCCAACTTACGATCATTGTACGAGATAAATCGATTCCACTGTTCTACCTTCAGCATTGGCTTGTCCCAAGTAGCTCTGATGGTCAGAAAAAATCAAATCATGGGCATGTCGTTATTGTTCAATTGGGCAGTCAGCGTGTTGGATTTGTGGTTGACACTTTAATTGGTCAAGAAGAAGTGGTTATCAAACCACTCGATGAATTATTGCAAGGAACGCCAGGTATGGCTGGCGCAACCATTACCAGTGACGGTCATATTGCATTGATTTTAGACGTACCAAACTTATTGAAGAAATATGCCACTCGCTCGCATATTTAATTGAAGGGATAATATGGCGGTAAGAGTATTAGTAGTTGATGATTCAAGCTTTTTTCGCAGACGCGTAAGTGAAATTATCAACTCAGATCCGCGCCTAGAAGTAGTGGATATGGCTGTCAACGGCAAAGAAGCCGTTGAAAAAGCCATCAAAGTAAAGCCAGATGTCATCACAATGGACATTGAGATGCCCGTCATGGACGGCATCACAGCTGTTCGTGAAATCATGAAGGCGCAACCTACGCCAATCTTGATGTTTTCTTCGCTTACTCATGATGGTGCTAAGGCTACTCTAGATGCGCTTGATGCTGGTGCTTTGGATTTTCTTCCTAAGAAGTTCGAAGACATCGCACGAAATCGCGATGAAGCAGTCACTTTATTGCAGCAGCGGGTATTAGAAATTTCACGTAAGCGTGTGTTTATGCGCCGTCCAATAGGGGGAACGTCAGCATCCGATAGTAGTGTGCCTACAAATACAGCGACACGTACTGCTGCACGTCCAGTGGGGGCTTCAGCATTACAACGGTCGGCTCCGGTACAAGAACGCAGTCGGTCAGTGAACGCCAAGTTTCGAGCAACAGGTAAGAAATATCAACTTACAGCGATTGGTACTTCTACTGGAGGACCAGTCGCATTACAGAAGATTCTGACCAAATTGCCTGCTCACTATCCACATCCTATTGTGCTTATCCAGCATATGCCTGCTACGTTTACCGCAGCATTTGCCGCTCGTTTAAATTCATTATGTAGTATTCAGGTGAAAGAAGCAGAGGATGGAGACATCTTAAGAGCGGGTCACGCGTATCTTGCGCCAGGCGGTAAGCAAATGATGATCGATGGTCGTCCTGGAGCGGCAAAACTGCGAATTATCGATGGTGGTGAGCGGATGAACTATAAGCCTTGCGTGGACGTAACATTCGGCTCTGCTGCGAAAATCTACCAAGATAAGGTTCTGTCCATGGTACTGACTGGTATGGGAGCCGATGGGCGTGAAGGCGCGCGGATGCTTGAAGCAGCGGGTGCGACTATTTGGGCACAAGATGAAGAGAGCTGTGTAGTATATGGAATGCCACAGGCTGTGGCTAAAGCGGGCTTATCGACAGAAGATTTGCCTCTGGATCGAATTGCAGAGCGTATTCTGATCGAAGTTGGACTATCCTAAGGAGCCAATGTGGTAGTTTGGAGCGTTGCTAACCAAAAGGGTGGAGTGGGGAAAACCACAACAACAGTTACTCTTGCTGGGCTGTTAAGCAAACAGGGTCATCGAGTACTACTGGTTGACACCGATCCACATGGTTCATTAACAACTTATTTAGGTTACGATTCCGATGAAGTCCCTTCGAGTTTGTTTGATCTTTTTCAGTTAAGACAAGTTGAAAAATCGACAGTTCAATCCTTGATCTTGGGTACAGATATTGAAAATATCGATATCATTCCAGCGCATATGTCGTTAGCGACACTAGATCGTGTCATGGGTAACCGGAGCGGAATGGGGTTGATTCTGAAGAAAGCATTGGTGTCCGTTCAAGGTGAATATGACTATGTGCTTATCGACTGTCCACCTATTCTTGGTGTCATGATGGTCAATGCGCTGGCTGCCAGCGATAGGATATTAATTCCTGTTCAAACCGAATTCCTTGCTATGAAAGGACTAGAGAGAATGGTTCGCACATTGGCTATTATGCAGAAGTCGCGCCCAGACCCCTTCAAGACCACAATAGTCCCCACGATGTACGATAAACGAACTAATGCTTCATTGCAGACATTAACACAGTTAAAGAAAGGTTACCCAAACCAGGTATGGCCTTCAGCTATCCCTATTGATACAAAATTTAGAGATGCGAGCATAAAACATCTTCCTGCCTCACATTTTGCATCAGGTAGTCGTGGCGTTTTTGCTTATAAGCAGCTATTACTTTACCTCGAGAGGTTAGCTTTCGATGATTAAAGATTCAGTGCTTTCTAGCGAACAGGCTTTAGATGAATATTTTACCTCACTTCTTGATGAAGAGGGGTTGTTGTTGTCTGCGGAATCTGAAGCACTTGATGTTAAAAAGGGGATGACAGAAGAAGTACTTGCAGAATCTGTCGATGTAGAAAAGCCTGAAATTGATCTTACTAATGATATAGCGCCCGAGGAAGTGATATCGCCTCCAGAGTATTCTGTAGAATCAGCTTCAATGGTGCAGTTGCCCAAAGAATTGGAGTTGGAGGAAGAGAGTTTCTGTCTCGACCCTCAGCCTGAAGTACAACCTGAGTCTATTCCGTCCTATACTGAAACCGCATACAACGAATTTGAAGCTCCGGATTTGGAAGATGTTCAACGTTTGTTGAGCCAGCTTGAATCAACCAATATTGCGGATGAACCGGAAATTGATGAGTTAATCGGTCAAAACACAGTTGAGATTGCGGCACTTAGTGCTGAAGAGCCTAAAATTACCGTGGTTGAAAAGAACACAGTGGATGCGGTTGTCACTCAGTTTGAGCCAGACGAAATTCAAGAGTGGGAAGTTGATGAACCAGAGGTAGCGCTCGCCGAACCAGATATTGTTATTTCAGAGCCTGAAGTACAAAAGCCTATTGCTGAAGAAACGGTTGAAGAGCCAGAAATTAAAGCCGAAACGAAAGTTGAAGCTCAAACCGTAACGGGTAGCGATTCAGAAGATACTTGGCATACGGTCGCAAGACATGAAGCGTTTCAGGTGCTTTACTTTGGCGTTAATAGTGTAACGTTTGCTGTGCCTCTCGATGAACTCGGCGGGATTCATCGTAAGAACGAAGAATTGAATCACTTGATTGGTCGACCAGACTGGTATTTGGGGCTACAAACAAGCCGTAATGACCAGTTTGATGTAGTCGATACAGCTAGGTGGGTAATGTCGGAAAAGCTAGTTGATAATTCTCACCGTGAGAATTATGAATATATTGTAATGCTGGGCGAAAGTCATTGGGGGCTCGCTGCTAATCAATTGATGGGCACCGAGTGGTTGGAGCCGGAAAAGGTTCGTTGGCGTGAAAGCGCAGGTAAGCGACCTTGGTTGGCTGGCATGGTTAAAGAGAAAATGTGTGCTTTAATTCATGTAGAAGAGTTAGTTTCCATGCTCAATGCCGGGCTGGATGTCAAAGCATTAGACAGTTAGTAGTAGAATTGTCGGTAGCGACACAGATGAGGATAAAACATGTCTCAAGCTAATGAAGTAGAAGTAAGAAAAGACCAAGTTAACGACGAGGTTCTGCAGTGGGTAACGTTTCAGCTAGAAGATGAGACTTACGGTATCAACGTAATGCAGGTTCGTGAGGTGTTACGCTACACGGAAATTGCGCCTGTTCCAGGTGCGCCAGATTACGTTCTAGGCATTATCAATTTGCGCGGTAATGTTGTAACCGTTATCGATACTCGCTCTCGTTTTGGTTTGATGCAAGGTGAAATTACAGACAATACTCGTATTATTGTTATCGAATCTGAGCGTCAGGTTATCGGTATTCTTGTTGATAGCGTGGCTGAAGTTGTTTACCTACGTTCTTCTGAAATCGACACGACTCCAAGTGTTGGTACTGATGAAAGCGCTAAATTTATCCAAGGTGTGAGCAACCGTGATGGCAAGCTTTTGATCTTGGTTGATTTGAATAAGCTTCTTTCTGATGAAGAATGGGAAGATATGGCTCACCTATAATGACCGACGAGTTGTATTCTGTTTTACCTTTTGTAGTGAGCGGCTCAGTTTTAGTTGCCTTGCTATTGGTATTGTTCTTCCTCAGAATCCGAAAAAATGGTCGTCAAAAAATAGATCAGCAGCGCCAACAGATTCGAGCTTTGGAGAAAGAGCTTCAAAAGACGAACAAACAAGTGCTTGAAGTGAGATCGGTAATGGTCGGGCTCGGGCAGAAAGTAGCAGAGCAACAGGATATCATTCAGCATCTAAACGAGCGTATTACTGAGATTGAACACACAGACAGTGATGGTCGATTGTACACCCGAGCGAGTAAGATGGTTCAATTGGGCGCGGGTATCAACGAACTTATTGAAGAGTGCGAATTACCTAAAGCTGAAGCTGAGCTAATGATGTCTTTACAAAATAAGATAGCAGGCAAAGAAAAAGTTCCACCTCTTAGCGGTCGAACAGCTCCTCGCCGAAGACAAGATCAAAGACGTCCACAAAAGAACGTAAAATGATCCAAAAGATACTTCTACCCATTTAAAAGGAGCCGCTGGCTCCTTTTTTTATTTTTCTCAATACCGTGAAAGCCGCTCACCCCCGAGGGTTGACGCTTTCTCAGTGTCAATCATTACATGATCTAGTAAGCATATTCATAAAAATATGATGTTTTGTTAACGTTTTTTTACTCTCTTTCGTGAATCTTGATGGAGCATCCTGTTTAGTGTATTTCGCATTGTGCTAAGATATGCCCTTAATAAAATCAAGACATTTACCATGTTAGACGTATCCAATCTTACTGCTGTTCGTGATGAAAGAGTGCTGTTCGAGGCGCTTTCTTTTCAGGTCAACTCTGGCGATTTAATCCAAGTTGAAGGGCGAAACGGAACCGGAAAAACAACACTGCTGCGTATCATTGCAGGTCTTGGGGACCCTGAAGAAGGGTCAATTTACTGGAAAGGCGAAAGCATATTTTCTTCAAGAGAAGAGTATCACTCTGATTTGCTTTTTTTAGGGCATCAGACGGGAGTAAAAAAAGAGCTCAGTGCGCAAGAAAATCTCGAATTCTATATGAATGTTCATCAAGGGTTAAAGGATCAACAAGCATTATGGAAAGCGCTAGCTCAAGTCGGTCTTGCAGGAAGAGAGGACATACCCGTTGGTAAATTGTCCGCTGGGCAGCAAAGGCGAGTGGCATTAGCGAGATTGTGGCTAAGTGAGCATCCTCTATGGATATTGGATGAACCTCTAACGGCAATTGATAAGCAAGGTGTTAAGGTCTTGGAAACGCTGTTTGTTTCTCATGCGCAAAAAGGAGGGATGGTGCTCTTAACCACTCACCAAGATATGTTCACGGATAACCCTCTTCTTAGAAAAATTAAATTGGGTGAGTAGTCATGATTGGAGCAATGATATCAATTATAAGGCGTGAATTACTTGTAGCCTTTCGTCGACAAGCTGACATTCTGAACCCGCTTTGGTTTTTCATTATTGTCGTTACATTATTTCCTTTGAGTATTGGTCCAGAGCCTAATTTACTTGCAAGAATGTCATCTGGCGTGGTTTGGGTTGCAGCGTTGTTGTCTGCGCTATTGTCATTAGAACGGCTCTTTCGAGATGACTTTCAAGATGGTGCGTTGGAACAGATGATGCTAATGCCTGTACCTTTACCGATGGCCGTGATGGCAAAAGTCATGGCACATTGGATGTTAACCGGAGTACCTCTGATACTCATTAGTCCTCTGCTGGCCATCTTATTATCCCTAGACTTTAATACGTGGAGTGCAGTGGTTTGCACTCTCTTGGTGGGAACGCCAACATTGAGTTTCATTGGAGCAATTGGTGCCGCCCTTACCGTTGGATTGCAAAAAGGTGGTGTTCTTTTGAGTTTACTCGTGTTGCCTTTGTATATTCCTATACTGATTTTTGCTACGTCAGCCATTGATGCCGCGGGTCTGGGAGTCTCGTATAACGGTCAAATTGCCATACTGGGGGCGATGCTGGCTGGAGCGGCGACGTTAACCCCTTTTGCGATAAGCGCATCATTACGCATAAGCGTCAATTGATATTGAACAAGTTTTTTTAGTTAACATTCCGTTAAAGTGTTGGGAATGTGCTACAGATTTTAAGTAACACCTATTAATAATTAATATTACAACTTCCCAAGATATAAACAGTCTTAACAAGGAAGCCCTAGAAGTAAGAGTGAGATCTTAACCATGTGGAAATGGCTACATCCCTATGCCAAGCCCGAGAAAGCCTACCAGCTAAGCGATAAGCTTTTGCCTTGGTTTTCCGTTTTGGCTGTCGTCTTTTTAGTCTCTGGTACCATCTGGGGGTTAGCGTATGCGCCTTCTGATTACCAACAAGGAGACAGTTTCCGGATCATCTATATTCATGTCCCTTCGGCTATTTGGTCGATGGGAGTGTATATGTCGATGGCAATCGCAGCCTTTATTGGTCTTGTTTGGCAACTTCGTTTGTCGGATATGGCAGCAGCGGCAATGGCGCCTATTGGAGCCGTTTATACCTTTATTGCACTTGTTACTGGTGCAGTATGGGGGAAGCCAATGTGGGGCACGTGGTGGGTATGGGATGCCCGTTTAACTTCCGAATTGATCCTTCTATTTTTATATTTCGGTGTAATCGCGCTTTATCATGCATTTGATGATCAAAAAACAGGGGCTAAAGCTGCCAGTATCCTAGCCATTGTGGGTGTGATTAACCTGCCAATCATTCACTTTTCTGTTGAATGGTGGAATACCTTGCATCAAGGAGCAACAATTACAAAATTCGCTAAACCGTCAATATCTGATGATATGCTTTGGCCGTTGCTGTTGAATATTTTGGGGTTCGCTTTTTTCTTCGGTGCTGTCACTGTGATCCGATTCAAAAACGAAATTATCAGCAAAGAAAGCCATCGTCCTTGGGTACAAGCTTTGGCGTCGTCTCCAGCCAGTAGTAAGGAGTAGAGAATGTATTTTGAATCTATCAGTGATTTTCTCGCCATGGGGGGGTATGCATCCTACGTATGGGGTGCATTTGGTATTACATTTCTCTCGATGTTGATCTTGCTGTTTAGCAGTATCAAACGAGGAAGGAATCTCATGGATGAGGTGAATGTCAAGATCGATCGTCAAGCGCGAATTGATGCTGCTAAGAATTTGGAGAACACCCTATGAATCCAAGACGTAAAAAGAGGCTCGGTCTTGTTCTGGCCTTAGTACTTGGCTTAAGTGCCACCATTGGTCTGATGCTGTATGCCTTGAATCAGAATATGGATTTATTTTACACACCAACTGAGCTTGTTAACGGTAAGCCCGATGGATCAAAACCCGAAGTCGGTCAACGCTTGAGAATCGGTGGAATGGTCGTAAAAGGTTCGGTTTCTCGTGATTCCCAGTCGCTAAGAGTGCAGTTTGATCTGGCTGATGTTGGTCCAAAAGTCACGGTTTTTTATGACGGTATTCTTCCCGATCTATTCCGTGAAGGGCAGGGTATTGTTGCACAAGGTGTTTTAAAAGATGCAACGACCATCGAAGCATTTGAAGTCTTAGCAAAACACGACGAAGAGTACATGCCATCTGAAATCGCAGAAGCAATGCAGAAAGTGCATGAACCTTTGGAATATACAGATGCACAAAAATCGGAGAGCACGCAATGATCGCTGAACTTGGGCATTTCGCTCTGATAGTGTCTCTTGGCTTTGCTATATTGCTCAGCCTATTGCCTTTAGTTGGGGCAACAAAAAACAATATCACACTGATGAACACGGCAAGACCGCTGTCTTGGGGAATGTTCTTGTTGATTCTCCTCTCATTCTTTGTGCTTCTTTGGGCATTTTATACTAATGATTTTACTCTCAAGTATGTGGCGTCTAACTCTAACAGTTTGCTTCCTTGGTTCTATCGCTTAACGGCAGTTTGGGGAGCTCACGAGGGTTCACTGCTCCTGTGGGTGTTGATTCAGGCGGCTTGGACGGTTGCGGTTGCGACATTTAGCCGAGGAATGCCGCAAGAAGCCGTTGCTCGTGTTTTAGCCGTAATGGGGATGATAACGGTTGGGTTCCTGCTGTTTATCATTGTTACTTCAAACCCGTTTCTTCGAACGTTACCATTCTTTCCTGTTGATGGACGTGATTTAAACCCTCTGCTCCAAGATCCTGGCCTAATCATTCATCCGCCAATGCTTTATATGGGATATGTGGGTTTTTCCGTCGCGTTTGCGTTTGCGATTGCTTCCTTGATGACAGGACGCTTAGATACTGCTTGGGCGCGTTGGTCGAGACCATGGACAACGGCCGCTTGGTTATTTTTAACCTTAGGCATTGCGTTGGGCTCTTGGTGGGCGTATTACGAACTTGGTTGGGGTGGCTGGTGGTTCTGGGATCCTGTCGAAAACGCGTCTTTCATGCCTTGGTTAGCGGGTACAGCGTTGATGCATTCGCTTGCAGTAACGGAGAAACGCGGAACATTTAAAGCTTGGACTGTGCTGCTAGCGATTTCGGCATTCTCGCTCAGCTTGCTGGGTACATTTCTTGTACGCTCCGGTATATTGGTGTCAGTGCATGCGTTTGCCTCTGATCCCGCTCGCGGTATGTTCATCTTGGGGCTCTTAGTGGTTGTTATTGGCGGTTCGTTATTGCTGTTTGCGCTGAAAGGGTCATCTGTGCGTGTGCGCGGCAGTTTTGCACTGTTGTCGCGCGAGAATGTCCTGCTTTCCAATAACGTTATTCTCGTAGCTGCTTTGATGGTTGTACTCGTTGGTACATTGCTACCCTTGGTTCATAAGCAGTTAGGGTTGGGTTCAGTTTCTATCGGTGCACCTTTCTTCAACATGTTGTTTATGTGGCTAATGATGCCTTTCGCTTTCTTGCTGGGCATAGGTCCATTGATAAAATGGAAGCGTGACGATCTGAGTAGTCTCAAAAAGCCGATGGCAGTGTCTGGGGTGATTTCTTTGTTACTTGGAGCGGCTTTCGTCTTCCTGTTAGCTGATTCATTTAATGGGCTTGCATACCTAGGATGGGTTATGGCGATGTGGATTATCTCTATGCATGGCTTCGAGCTGTATCAAAGAGCGACTCACAGACATACTTTTAGTGTTGGTATTAGAAAGCTCCAGCGAAGCCATTGGGCGATGATGCTTGGTCATATTGGTATGGCGATTACCGTGATTGGTATCACCATGGTACAGAATTACAGCATAGAGCGCGATGTTCGTTTAGCACCCGGAGAAAGCTTTCAAATCCAAGATTATAAATTATATTTCCAAGGCGTACGAGATAATGACGGGCCGAACTATGATGGCTATATCGCGGACTTTGAGATAACAAAAGACGGCAATTTTGTGAACATCTTGCATGCAGAAAAGCGTTTTTATACTACGGCTAAATCCATGATGACAGAAGCTGCGATTGATCGTGGCATCACCCGTGATTTGTATATCGCAATGGGTGAACGACTGGACGATGGTGATGCATGGGCGGTACGTATCTATTACAAACCCTTCGTTCGATGGATTTGGCTTGGTAGCTTGTTCATGGCCTTTGGTGGCATTGTGGCAATCAGCGATAAGCGATATCGATTCCGAAAGCCTTCTAAAATGGCAATCGAGCTGAAAGAGAAGGAAGCCTAAATGAATCGAAATGTACTTTTTGCCCCACTGGCTTTCTTTTTGATACTGGTCGCCGTGTTTGCTACTCAGCTCAGCCGCAATGCCGATGGGGATGATCCAACAAAGCTAGAATCGGTATTGATTGGAAAGCCTGTACCCAAATTTAAACTTGAAGACTTAGCAGAACCTGGCCGGCTGTATGAACAAGACATATTTGTAGGTGAGCCATTGCTCATCAACGTATGGGCGACGTGGTGCCCGACGTGTTATGCCGAGCATACCTACTTAAATGAGTTAGCGGCTAATGGAGTGAAGATTATTGGTCTTAACTACAAGGATAACCGTGAAAAAGCCGTGCAGTGGTTAAATGAATTGGGCAACCCTTACATGATCAGTTTATTTGATGGGAGCGGTATGCTTGGGTTAGACCTCGGTGTTTATGGGGCACCAGAAACGTATATCGTTGATGCGAATGGCATTATTCAGTACCGGCACGTTGGCGATGTAAACGCCAGGAATTGGAAAGAAACGTTACAACCCATTTATCAGCGTTTAGTGGAGGAGGCTGCGAAATGATGAAGAATTTACGTGGCGTACTCCTTGCTATTGCTCTGTTTGCTTTACCTGCTCTGGCTCGCATAGAAGTATACGAATTTGATTCTGTTGAGCAGGAACAGTTATTCAAAGAGCTGGGGCATACATTGCGTTGCCCTAAGTGTCAAAATAACTCTATTGGCGATTCTAACGCCATCCTAGCTCAAGATCTCCGACTGAAAGTGTATGAGATGTTGAAAGAAGGGAAAACGGAGCAGGAAATCATCGATTACATGATCGCCCGCTACGGAAATTTTGTCACCTATAACCCGCCGATTACTGTTGCAACATCCATACTGTGGATCGGACCTATCGGCGTCTTGGTCATTGGGTTTGGGTTTATCGTTTTGAGAAGCCGTCGTAAACCCTCCCGTCAAGATTCCGTGAAATCTGTCGACTGGGATGCAGAAAAAGAAGCACAGCTACAAGCCTTGCTTAAAGAAGAATCCGAAACGGGAGAGGTGCGAAAATGACTTTTTTTTGGATAGCCACGGCAGTCATCATTACTATCTCTAGCGTGTTTATTGCTTTTCCTTTGGTTCAGCGACGTGCTGTCGATGATGAAGCGCGGCGTGATGAGCTTAATAAAGCGTTCTACAAAGATCGCTTAGGTGAGCTAGAAGAAGAGACGAAAGAAGGATTAGTTGAGAATCAGGAAGATTTAATTGCTGACCTTAAACAAACGTTGTTAGACGACGTTCCTAAAGCAAAGAAAAACGAAGCGACTACTCAGATTTCTACAATGGCTGTAGCGATTCCATCGGTATTGTTTGTTGCGGCGTTATCCTACGGAATGTATTACCATTTTGGTGGAGCACAGAAAGTACTGGACTGGAATCGAGCAGCAAGCAATCTTCCAACGCTCACCAAAAAGCTGATGTCGCCAGAAGGTCAAACTCTCACCGAAGAAGAGATGCAGGATTTGACACTCGCGCTGCGTACGCGATTGTATAATCAACCAAACGAATCAACTGGCTGGATGCTTTTAGGTCGTATAGCGTTAGCAAACAGAGATGTGACTACGGCAGTTGGTGCGATGAAAAACGCATATCGTCTTGAGCCCCAAGATTCAGACATTCAGTTAGGGTATGCTCAAGCTCTGACACTGTCATCTGATGAAGTAGACCAAGGTCAGGCTCGCTCCTTGCTGCTTCGATTAGCTCAGCAAGAGCAGGTCGATCTGAGAGTATTTTCTTTGCTGGCATTTGATGCGTTTGAGCGTAGCGATTACGCTGCGGCAATTCGTTATTGGGGAACCATGCAAGAAAAGATTGGTCCACAAGATAGCCGATACGAGATGCTGAGTAGCAGCATTCAAAATGCGAAGCTGAAAATGGGCGAAACCGCGGTGGTGAGCGATAAATCAATTCAGGTAAGTATTGCGTTAGCCGATGACGTCAGCCCCGATCCTAATGCTGTATTGATTGTATCAGTGCACAGAGCGGATGGCAGCCCAATGCCAGTTGCTGCTGCACGCTATCCTTTGGGGGCTTTTCCAAGAACGGTCGTGCTTGACGATGGAAATAGTATGATAGAAGGCGTGAAGCTATCTAGTTTAGATGAGCTTATGGTGAAAGCCAGAATTGATGCGGATGGTAATGTTGCGAGCCGAGATGGCGATTGGTATGGTCAAAGTGATATCGCTAAATTAGGTGATAAGGTTGCTTTAACCATTGATAAACGGTATTAATGGTACCGTCTCGTGCTAAGTGTCGATATCCATTCAAGTTGATGAATCTTATGAAATCATTAGAATAGACTGAATGACTTGAGTACATTAAGAATCGATAATAAGACCGGCATAAGCCGGTCTTTGTTTTTGGTAAAGTAATATGTTGTTAAATAGAGTGAGTTCTTGGCTATTAGTGTTAGTAGCCTCTTTATTAGTCGGATGTTCCTCTGTGCCAGAGGGAGAATATGACGATCTTTCTCATCCGAATGACCCGTTTGAAAGCTTTAACCGAGCAATGTTTGATATCAACCATGATTATCTTGATCCTTACATTGTTCGCCCAGTGTCCGTCGCGTATGTCGAAACTGTGCCCAAACCCGTTCGTGGTGGCATTGGTAATTTTCTTGCGAATCTTGATGAACCCGCCAGTATGGTCAACAACCTTTTAATGGGGGAGGGTGAGCAAGCGCTAACAAACTTCAATCGTTTTTGGATTAATTCGACATTGGGTCTACTGGGATTCATTGACGTGGCGTCTGCCGCAGGCATTATTCATCAGGATGATCGTGCATTCAGCGATGTGTTGGGTTATTACGGTGTGGGTCATGGACCATACTTTATGGTGCCTGGGTACGGACCAATAACGTTACGGAAAGCAACAGATACTGTCGATGGTATGTATGTCCCACTGTCTTACTTGAACTTTTGGGCTGGTTTAGGAAAGTGGGCATTAGAAGGTTTGGAAAAGCGTTACTTGCTGATTCCACAAGAAGGCACGCTGAAATCGTCTCCGGATCCTTATGCATTGTCTCGTGACGTATACCTACAGAGGCGGGATTTTAAAGCAGGTATGACGGACACAGTAGAAGAAGACGAAGAAGACTTCTTAGACGATTACTTAGATGAAGAGTTTTATTAGGTAGAGGATTTGATTCGACGATAAGTCGATCAAAAGGACCGACTTCAAAAAAGTGAAAGCCTGGCGATTTATCGTCAGGCTTTTTTCGTGTTGAACTTTCGTGTTGAACCCTCATATAGCTCACTTCAGCTGTGGTTAGAAAGGGTGTCGACCTTAGCCCCTATTGCATGCTTTGAGTGATGTTATTTCATAGCCAAAGCTAAGGTTCGTTAGGGATCTCATTATCAGGTCAATAATCTATCTATACTGACGTTAAAAGTAGAATCAATTTCGGGCATAGACCTCATTCCGGTATAGACCTATCGCAACCCCACCGCTAGATAACATTTAAACAGGAAACGCATGTCAGAAACGAGCGATGTTGGAAAACCAAATCAAGCTATTCAAGATAACCGAGAACTAGAAAACTTAGCACGTGAAAGTGCCTGGAATACAATTCAGAAAATTTCGCCTTATTTGTGGCCAAAGAGTAAACCATGGGTAAAACGAAGGGTGATCATTGCCATGATTGCCCTTGGTCTCTCCAAGTTGGTTGCCGTGTTTACTCCGTTTTTGTACAAAGCGGTCGTTGATATTCTAGCGACAGAAAATGATTCACCAGAGTGGTTGCTTGCTTTGGGGGCGGTAGGGCTGGTTGCCGCCTATGGAATGAACCAAGTTTTTAAAATCGGTTTTGAAGAAATACGTAACGTTGTTTTTGCTAAGGTAGGGCAGCACGCGCTCCGTTCTGTCGCGCTAGAAACCATATCGCATATCCACCGCCTTTCTCTTCGCTACCATCTTACGCGTAAAACAGGCGGCTTAAGCCGAGTCATGGAGCGAGGAGTGAAAGGCATCGAGTTTTTGCTTCGATTTATGCTTTTTAGCATTGGACCACTCATGCTTGAGCTATTGCTTATTTCTCTCATCTTGTTGTTCGCTTTTGATTTCTGGTATTTGCTGGTGGTGAGCGTAACCGTTGTTATTTACATCGTGTTTACTGCAAAAGTGACTGAATGGCGGGTGCGTATTCGTAAGGAAATGAACGACAAGGATAAGGATGCGAACCAAAAAGCGATAGACAGCTTACTGAACTTTGAAACGGTGAAGTACTTTGGTGCAGAGCAGCGGGAAGCGAGGCGTTACGACCAATCAATGGAAGGCTATGAAGCCGCCTCGATCAAAACAGTGAATTCACTGGCATTACTTAATCTCGGTCAAGCGCTTTTGTTAAATGGGGGGATGGTGCTTGCACTGTTGCTTGCCGTTAGAGATGTGAATGCTGGAGTATTGACGGTAGGTGGCTTTGTTATGGTCAATGCTTACATGATGCAAGTTATGATGCCGTTGAATTTCCTTGGGTTTGTGTATCGGGAGATTCGTCAGTCGTTGATAGATATGGGGGAGATGTTTGAATTACTTCGCCAAGAACCCGATGTGAAAGACAAAGAAAATGCATCCGAACTCGCGGTTTCAGCTGGAGAGTTAAGTTTTAAGAACATCGATTTCTTTTATGAGTCGCAGAGGCAAATTTTAAATGATGTGAACATCACGGTCGGTGCTGGAAAGACAGTCGCCATCGTGGGTTCTTCTGGTTCAGGCAAATCGACCCTAGGAAGGCTTCTGTTTCGCTTCTATGACGTGACTAAGGGGGCAATCCTAATTGATGGTCAGGACATACGAGACGTAACGCAGGACAGTTTGCATCGTGCAATTGGTGTTGTTCCACAAGATACCGTGCTTTTCAACGATACCATTCACTACAATATTGCCTACGGCAGATCCAATGCTTCGCAAAATGACATTATTGAAGCGGCTAAAGCGGCTAAAATTCATCATTTCATTGAACAGCTGCCAGACGGCTATCAAACTCAAGTGGGTGAGCGGGGGTTAAAGCTGTCTGGTGGTGAAAAGCAGCGCGTAGGTATTGCCCGAACATTGCTCAAGAATCCACCTATTTTATTACTGGATGAAGCCACTTCGGCTTTGGACACCGAAACAGAAAGAGAAATACAGGAAAGCTTGAAGTTGATGTCGAAAGGAAGAACGGTGATTACCATCGCGCATCGTCTCTCTACCATCGTGGATGCCGATAGCATTGTTGTTCTTTCACAAGGAAAAGTCTTGGAGCAAGGAACCCATCAGGCATTACTCGATTTAAAAGGGCAGTATGCCCAAATGTGGCAGAGTCAGCTTAAAGAAACTTAATCAAACTTGGTAAGCGTAAACCAAAAAGAGTTGGCACCGTGCCAACTCTTATATTTTTCAGATAATCGGATCCGTTTGATTAGAATGTACGGCTGTACTGCACACCCAGTAGAATTGCATCCGCTCGTGTAGTGCCTTCAATTTTGCTTAATGGCAAGTTATCTTCAGATACATTTACATCTTGACCTAGAAGATAAGTGGCGCCGACATCTACATTCGATTGGTCGTCTATATTGTAAGTAAAGCCAGCGGATAACCAGTTACGGTTCGAATCAGGCACAGAAATTGAGGTTAGCTTGTCTTGTGCACTTGTGTCATGCATATAACCTGCACGTACCGTCCAGTTTGGGCTTAAGAAATACGTACCACCAAGAGAGTAGTGTATACCGTTCTGCCACTTGTATTCGTTTAGAATACCAGTTTTCTCTGCCTCTAGCTTTTCAAATGTAGACCAGCCAATCCATTGTACGCTGTAGTGAAGCGCAAACTCAGTGCCATCTATACGGTGGTAACCAGAAAACTCGGCCATGTCAGGTAAAGGTATTAAAAGCGTGTCACCTTTGGTTACCCCTTCACTTGTTGTTACGTCACCTTTGGCTTTTAGAGTAGGGCTACTACGATAAGAGAGTCCAAAACGATTGTTTTTATCAATCTCATATACTGTACCTAGGTTAAACCCTAACGCCCAACCTGAAGCGTCTACGTCAAGTACCTTTAGCCCAGATAAATCGAGGATAAGAATGGGTGAAATGCTCACAGGGACCTGTGTTAGTTTACCGCTTAGATTACGTTGCATCTTTCCTGAACCATAAATCATATCTAAGCCAGCACCAACACTTAGTTGCTCATTGATACGGTATGATCCAGAAAGACCAATATTCATGCTCTTAACATCAGTTAGACCGCCATACTCAGCACCAACAAATGTGCTATCAAATTGAGTTTTTGTACCAAAGTTAGAGTAAACATTCGCGCCTACAGCAATCTTTTCATTCAATGGAACAATAATGTGTAGGTTAGGTACTATGGAAGTATCACCCGCGTTGCTGTAATTGGATTCAGAAGTAGATAGACCAGTAAGTGCATTGGCATAAGTGTACTTAGCATCTTTAATTTCGATCTTTGATGTAATTGTTGTGACACCCAATGACATCGACGTCTCTTCAAACAATGCCATTGCGGCGGCGTTACGAGCCATTACAGATGCGTTGTCCGCAATAACCGCGTCACCCGCGAATGCACGGCCAAGACCTGTCGCTGATTGTGCGTTGAGTTGGAAGCCAGCCGCGATAGCTTGCTGAGATGCGAGAGCGATAGTTGTTGCGATGACCGTTTTTTTAAACAGACGCGAAGTGTTCATAGGATTAACCTTATTATTGTATTCCCAGACATTATTTGTTGGGTGATATGTGTATCTACCTATTAGGTAGATAACCCTGCTTTATCGATTGATGTAACTATCTCAGTCATTGAGTAATTACTCAATGACTGAGATGGTAATTCTGTGATTCATTAAATGAAATCCGACCATTGTTTTAAAAAACAGATGCCAACGAATAAAAATATGGAAAAGAATGCCGCGTATAGTATGTGGACTGACTAGTATGTGGACTGACGTGTGCAAATAAAAAGGTCTGCTTAAGAAGAAAAGCAGACCTATGTCGTTAAACGCTGAGCTTAGACTGGTGCTTAGCTTGCTGGGTGTATGAGGGGTTTCAAGGTTTCAGCGATTTTCGCTACATCTTCATCCATGCTTCCTACAATCACCATGCTGGCGTTCATCAATGGCATGACAATGCCAGACATTCCGTCTTTGACAAACGTTTGAGATTCAGGTGCAGGGATATTAGTAACAAAAAGTGTCACCCGTCCATGCTTTCCTTCAAAGACCATATGCATCGCATTTGACTTCCCGAAACTACAGTGGTTTAGGTAATAAACGTGGTAAGGAAAGTTTTGCGAGAAGTAATACGCAAATGGCTTCATTTTCACGTTGATCTGGCTAGAAGAAACATTTTCATCTATTGGGTTAATAAATGGTTTCTCAGCCGTCACATGCGCCAGTGCAGTATTTGCCAAGGTTGCGTAAGCTGGAGTGACCACAAGCCCATCCCAATTGACTTGCCCCATCAAAATCCCAAAAGCAAATGCTATCGATGCTGCTATCGCGAGCGCCTTCCGAGCAAACTTAGGTTGTTCCGTTTCAGCACTTTGATTAAACAGAATTCGGTCTGCCAACCCATCTGGCGCATCGACTTTCATTGCTTTTTCTAGCCGTGCATCTAGGCTCAAAATGTCATCGACAAATTTAGCGTTCGCACTGTTTTGAGAAATCGCCAATTCGATTTCGTCATCTCTGTCCCTTGGATCTGACATAA
The DNA here is from genome assembly GCF_014694455.1 of Vibrio sp. S9_S30. GTDB lineage: Bacteria > Pseudomonadota > Gammaproteobacteria > Enterobacterales > Vibrionaceae > Vibrio. Next base: position 377,590 of record NZ_JAAUWT010000002.1, read on the forward strand.
TGCGACGGCGAAATTCTAAATCATCCATTATGTACCCCCATATCCGATTGAGAATTTTCAAGCATCTCTTTGAGTTGGTTTCTGGCTCTGAACAAACGTGTCATCACCGTGTTTTTATTTAATTCCAGAATTTGTCCAATTTCTTCGCCACTGAACCCACCAACAACCTGTAGGAACAATGGTTCTCGATATTCGACCTCTAATTTCATAATTTGATGTTGAAGCCACTGCTGCTGATGATGCGGGTCGTCAGAAACTTTTGCATCGTTGCTATGGTCATCAATATCCACCAATTCTAACTGTTTTCTTTCAAAACGGCGTGCGTTTTCACGGCGTAGAATGGTAATTAACCAAGACTTTGCTGCTTTTTCGTCTAGCAGGCTATCAATTGCCCGCCAAGCACGTAAACAGGTTTCTTGTACCAAGTCTTCCGCAACATGACTGTCTTTACACAACCAATACGCATAGCGATATAGGTCGGTGTGGTAAGCGCGCACGAGCGCTTCGTATCTTTTTTGCTTGTCCATATCAGAATTGACCGGACGCTTCTCTTTTTTCTTTCCAAAAAAATCGATAATCGACACTTGAGCCTCCGTTTGCTCTCGCTGTGTCTATGGAAGGTCAACACCTGAGAGTTCTAACCTACTGAAAGTAATTGAACTTATAATTAAGAGGATAGTTTGGCGTTAATGACCGAGCTTAGAAATTTCATTCCAATTCTTTCCTTAAGCCGTTATCCACTTGGCAGCATTGCATAAACAACAAATAAATTGATCTAATTCAATACCCATATTTGGAATCTGGTTATAGTACGTCTTGTCATCTGGTTAACCACTTGTGGTTAGCATGTTGAGCAAGATGACACTTCCTTTTGAAGGCTGACTTTACTTTCTCCTAATCAGGAAACTGATTTTTTAATTTTGGCGATACGCTATATCAATTCCTACCACACGTTATGTGTGGTTTTTTTTATCCAATATTCCAGAGTCACAGTTTTAATGTAACGCAATCTAATTATTTATCACAGTGATTGCCCTGTCTTTTCTGCACTACACTTACGATTTCTTACGTGCATCTCTCTACATTCTAGTCCTAGATCACGCAATAAAATAAAAAGCGATTCAAACATGTGTTTTAATCTGATAACATTTTCATTACATTACAGGTCTGACCTCTTTAAGGAGATAGAATGGGCATTCAGGATGTAAGGACGCGTTCCGGAGAAAGGATTGCGGTTGTTGCGGGGCTAAGAACGCCTTTTGCAAGACAAAGCACCGAGTTTTCTCAGGTCCCCGCTGTTGACTTGGGTAAGATGGTCGTCAGTGAAATGCTGACCCGCGCCGATATTGATCCCGCCCTAATTGATCAAGTGGTATTTGGGCAAGTTGTGCAAATGCCAGAGGCACCAAACATTGCACGCGAAATTGTATTAGGGACAGGTATGAATATTCACACCGATGCCTATAGTGTGACGCGAGCTTGTGCGACGAGTTTTCAGTCTGCGGTGAACGTAGCAGAAAGTATCATGGCTGGTGTCATCGATATCGGTGTCGCGGGTGGGGCGGATTCTTCGTCAGTATTGCCTATTGGTGTCTCCAAAAAGTTGGCTGCCGCTTTACTTGCTCTGAGTAAGGCAAAAAAAATGGGGCAGAAGCTTGCCATTATGCGCAAGCTCTCCTTCAAAGATCTGATGCCGGTGCCTCCTGCCGTGGCGGAATATTCGACAGGGTTATCGATGGGGCAAACGGCTGAGCAAATGGCAAAAACGCACGGGATCACGCGTCAAGCTCAAGACGAATTAGCACATCGCTCCCATACCTTAGCAGCACAAGCGTGGAAAGAAGGTAAGATTCGAGATGAAGTGATGACCGCTTTTCCCGAGCCTTACAAACAATGGATCGATACCGATAACAATATTCGTCATGATTCGACGATGGAAGGGTACGCAAAATTACGTCCTGCGTTTGATCGCCAGTATGGCAGTGTGACAGCAGCGAATGCGACACCGCTTACCGACGGGGCAGCGTCGTTGCTCATTATGCGTGAAGGTCGCGCAAAAGAGTTAGGAATGGACATCATGGGGTTCATTCGCTCCTACGCCTTTTCGGCGATAGATGTAAAAGAAGATATGCTGATGGGGCCTTCCCATGCGACACCCATAGCGCTTGATCGTGCAGGCATTAGCTTAGCTGATCTCACACTCATTGATATGCATGAAGCTTTCGCAGCACAAACGTTGGCAAACGTGAAAATGTTCGCCAGCGACAAGTTCGCTAAAGAAGTGCTAGGTAGAGATAAAGCCATTGGCGACATCGATATGGACAAATTCAATGTGCTTGGTGGCTCTATCGCCTATGGCCACCCATTTGCTGCAACAGGTGCTCGGATGATCACTCAAACTCTACGTGAACTTAAACGCCGTGGAGGGGGGCTGGCATTGAATACAGCGTGTGCGGCGGGTGGTTTAGGTGCAGCGATGATTTTGGAGGTGGAATAATGGCGGGTCAAAGTGCATTTACTTTATCAATAGACGATCACAACCTCGCGTGGCTAGCCATAGATGTTCCTGGCGAGAAAATGAATACGCTTCAAGCGGAGTTTGCGGATGAAATGCAGGCGATCTTGCTTGAACTTGAAGCCAAAAAGAACGAACTGACGGGTTTGGTGATTCATTCGCTTAAGCCCGATAATTTTGTTGCAGGGGCTGATGTAAGAATGCTGGACGCGTGTACCACAGCGGAAGAAGCGGAAGGGCTAGCCAAACAAGGGCAACAGATGTTCGCGCGTTTGGAAGCCTTACCTTTTCCTTCAGTCGCGGCCATCCACGGCCCATGTTTAGGTGGTGGATTGGAATTAGCATTAGCCTGTGATTATCGAGTGTGTACCGATTCAGATAAAACACGGTTAGGGTTGCCCGAAGTGCAGCTAGGCTTGTTGCCAGGTTCAGGTGGAACTCAGAGACTCCCTCGGTTAATAGGGTTGTTGGGCGCTTTGGATTTGATTTTGACCGGTAAGCAGCTTCGTGCCAAAAAAGCCAAGACGTTAGGTGTGGTTGATGCCAGTGTCCCTCAATCGATTTTGCTGGATGTTGCTAAAACATTTGCAAGTAAAACGAAAGCGAAACGCTTGGTGGATACCAAAGAAAAGCTGCTCTCTGGCAATCACCTTGGTCGTAAATTCATTTTTGATCAAGCGACGAAGAAGACTTTGGCGAAAACGCGTGGCAATTACCCTGCCGCTGAGGCGATTCTGGACGTCATCAGAGAAGGCTTCGAAAAAGGGATACAAGCCGGTCTAGCAACAGAAGCCAAAAAGTTTGGTGAGTTGTGTATGACTAGCGAATCTAAGGCGCTTCGGTCAATCTTTTTCGCCACCACCGAAATGAAAAAAGATAATGGTAGTGAAGCCAAACCAAGAAACATTTCGAAAGTGGGCGTGTTAGGTGGCGGGCTAATGGGAGCCGGGATAAGCCACGTGTCGGTGGCGAAAGCTAAGGTGCCTGTTCGTGTTAAAGACGTCTCTCACGATGGTGTTTTGAAGGCGATCAACTACAACCATACATTGTTCACTAAGCAGAAAAAACGGCGGATCCTGACCAAGGCGGGTGTGCAGTATCATATGTCGCAGTTGACTGGTGGGACGGATTACGTTGGTTATCGCAACGTCGATATTGTTATTGAAGCGGTATTTGAAGACTTGGCACTCAAACAAACCATGGTGAAAGAGATCGAGCAACACGCGAAAGACACCACCATATTTGCCACTAATACGTCGTCACTGCCGATTCACCAAATAGCCGCAGAGTGTGAGCGCCCAGAAAATGTGGTGGGTTTACATTACTTTAGCCCCGCTGAAAAAATGCCCCTTGTTGAGGTCATCCCTCATGAAGGCACATCCGATGAAGTGATTTCTACCGCCGTCAATTTTGCGCGCAAGCAAGGAAAAACGCCCATTGTAGTCGCCGATAAAGCGGGCTTTTTTGTTAACCGCATCCTTGCCCCTTATATGAATGAAGCTGCCCATATTCTATTGAGTGGTGAGCCGATTGAAACGCTGGACGATGCCTTACTCAACTTTGGGTTCCCTGTCGGTCCCATTACGCTTCTGGATGAAGTGGGTGTGGATGTGGGCGCTAAGATAATACCTATCTTAATTGAAGAACTGGGAGCACGATTCAAAGCACCAGATGTGTTCGATACATTGCTTAACGACGGTCGTAAAGGGCGTAAGAGTGGTAAAGGCTTTTATACCTATAAAGGTAAGAAGAAAGAGGTCGACAAAAGCGTTTATAAGCTACTCAAGCTCACACCAGAAGCCAAATTGCCCGAAAAAGACATTGCACTTCGTTGTGTACTACCGATGCTAAATGAAGCAGTACGGTGTTTAGACGAAGGCATTATTCGCAATGCTCGTGACGGAGATATTGGTGCGATTTTTGGAATCGGTTTCCCACCTTTCTTAGGCGGTCCTTTCCGCTACATGGAGCAAATAGGTTTGAAAGAACTGGTCACCATCATGAACGAATTCGCACAAAAATACGGCGATCGTTTTGCGCCATGCGATGGCTTGCTTACTCGTGCGGGTAACGGATCAACCTTCCATATTGCTTCTTAGTATTAGGTCATAAAATAAACTTTAGTAATAACCGTATCAATAAGCTGGTTTCGAACCGGCTTATTTTTTATTTGGCACAGGTAGTATTTTGATTACTTAGTACGCGTGACAAAAGTATGACAATTTAAAGTACGGATCCCCAAAATAGCACTAACTAATGATACGAGAATACTCTCGCTGTCGCAGAGAGAGTAGACTCTTAGTCTGAAAAGTAAATATCAGGAGTGGCTATGCTAGGTAACACAATAAAATCCGACATTTATGTCGGCAGCGTAGTTGAAACGCTTGTCAATGAAATGGCTATTGACGCGCAAGCGCTTGCAACAACGAAATTTGCGCAGTATTTGGATCAGTATGGAGTCGATCAACATCCATCGTTAAAAACTCTTCAAGGGGAGGGGGTATTAAAGGAGGGGGGGCTGACACTCAGTTTTCAACAAAAATGGGTAAACGGTGAAAGTAAATTTGTTACTGATGTCTCGGTGTTCAAATGGAATACGGACGGTCTAAAAGAAGCGTCAGTTGAGGCCGATGCGGACTTCATCAATGTGAGAAACTTCGTGGATGTGAAGGTCAACGCTTTGTCTGACACGGGAACGACGGTGAACGTATACGGAGCAAAGCGTGGAGAGGTCTCTACGGGTGAGGGGAACGATGAGGTAAACGTTCATGTGAAGTCAAATGGGGCGGCTTGGAATAACCATTTCGATATCGATACGGGTGACGGCAACGATACGATCAGCTTTTTTGACATTGCAGGTGGAGACCACACAGAGTTTGATATCTCTGCTGGGAAAGGGAATGATGTGGTTAACGTTGCAGGGTTGCTCGAAGCCGATTGGAATACTCATCGCAGCGCGCATGGAGGGGAAGGCATTGATGCGCTTTATCTCAGTGGTAACAACACGTTGGAATTTACGGGTTTTGAAGTCGTCATTGGTGATGGTGCTTCTGACTTACACATTACGCAAGAACTTCTGGATAACAACCTAGCGGGCACTTGGGAAGACAACCCAGATGGCAGCGCCAATGTAATGGTTTTTACCGACGTCAATCTCACGATAGATGTTGGGTTGGTTGAATATGCGAGCTATTTTTCAACGTACTCAGCAGAGGATTTGACCGACGCGATGACTCAACGACTGAGTGATTTTGGCGTGGATTACACTGCACAATACACTATTGCTGAGTTTTATACGGAGAGTGGGGATTACTTGATCGTAACCGATACCAGTGCCAGTGACTTAATTGATTCAGTTATCGATTATGTGTAAACGGGTCGGGTAGTTTCTAGCGTTAACTGATTTCCACTGGCAAAGGTAACAATGCAGTGTTCGGCGCACCTCGCTGAAAAATGCATTGTTACCTTAAACGATTGACCACATTTTTTGTATCTGGTTAAGGTGTGCCTTCAATGAGTTTTTTGTAGGCTGTTATATAAGGTTTATAGGTCTCATGTAACTCACGTCTAGGTTTGTATACTTTTTTGGGTGTACAAATATCAGAAGTAGCCTGTTCAAAGTTTTCAAATAGTCCAATCGAAACGCCAGCGGTTATTGCTGTGCCGAGTGCCGTTGCTTCCTTATTATCCATCTCCACATAAGGTAGGTTTAGAATGTCGGCTTTCATTTGATTCCAAAGCGAATTGTTGGCCATTCCGCTCACGCCTCTGATCTCGGTAACTTGTTCACCAAGATCATTTGAAAGTTGGTTGAATGTAAGGGACAAGTCATAAGCTAAAGCCTCCAAGAAGGAACGATACAGATGTGCTCTTTTATGCCCCCACTTTAATCCGACGAATGCGCCAGCGTTTACATCGGCATCGGGTGGGCAGGCGCGACCTCCGAAGTGAGGGTTACAGAGCAAACCATCAGAGCCAGGTGGGATGAGTTCGGCGTCTTTTGATAGGTCTTCATAGTGGCTAATTTGGTCGCAATCGTCACCGAACATGATATCAACAAGCCATTTTTGAGTAAGCCCACCACCATTAATGAACACCGACGGGTGGCAAATGTTAGGTAAAGGTGAGCCGAAGATTTCCCCCACTTTTCCAATGCGTTCATAAGAAGTTACAGGGGTCGACATAGATAGGATAGGATAAGTACCAGCGATATCTACAGCCACGTTCTTAGAAAAACCACCCGCGCCAACAATGCTCGCAGGAGTATCGCCAAGCCCTGCCAGTATCGGTGTGCCACTCGGTATAGAGGTGAGCGTAGACAGTTTACTGGTCGTATGCCCAACAATATCGGTCGACTCCGCAATATAAGGCAAAAGCTTCAGATCAATACCGAGCTTGGAAGCGATGTTTTGATCCCACTGTTGGCTATGTTTGTTTGAAAGACCCGTCATCCAGAGTAGAGACTTATCTATCGCCCACTTTTCTGGTGGAAGTTCTGAAAGATGCCCGACGATATAGCTTGTAATGGGCACGATTTTAATCGTTTTTGCAAAGCTCTCTTTTGACTGGCTTTCCATCCATTTCATTTTTGGTGCAAGTATTGGGTACCAAGTGCCTGTCACTTCTCGTATCTCGGAACCGTATTCATTCGTTATGCTTTCGTAGTGAGTGAGAAAACGCGTGTCTAACGATGTGGTGTAAGGAAAGGTTGGGGAGCCATATTTATCTACACCTAATACTCCCCCCATCATGCCCGATACGCCAATTACGCCGACCTCTTGGGCAGAAAAAGAGTCATCGGTATCAAAGAGCTGATTGATAGACAACAACATGGAATCATACATCGCGTTTATGTTGTAAGCGGCTTTGCCAGTGGTGTCCGTGTCTGGTGTGTATGTTTGTTTTTGTTCCCTTAATAGCTCCCCTTTACTATTAAAAACAGACAAAAGCATTCCACTAGAGCCCAAATCAATGGTCAATATCAGTTTCTTAGTCATAACTACCACCTAGTTTCGATTTGGTTTGATTCATTGAGAGGCATTGAGGCTTAGAGGAACCAAACTCTCGATTGATGGCCACTTCTTCTTGGTACATATTAATTTCTTTTCGAAGTCTTTCTGGAGACCAATTGAGCTCGCTAGCGGCGAGTTTCCCTATTGCTTCAAGTTGAGACAGTCCTGCGTCTTTCAATTGAAAGAAGACATTTGTTCGTCTTATTAAAATGTCGGTCAGGTGAGCGACATGCTCGTTTCGCGCGATGTAGCGAATTTCTGCTGGAGTCAGAGGAAAGTTAGAGCCGAATATGTCTTTTCGGTCTTCGTCAAATGAAGCCAGCTTAAGCACTTGAGGTGCGTTGCTACCAAAATTACCTTGTATTCTAGCAATATCTTGGTCTGATAAAACGTCGACATTGGGAAGTGTTAAGTGAGAGAAATTTTCTCCGCCCGAAATCGGTGTTACGTGGCTTAAGCTCTTTGTTTTGCAAAGCTTCTCTTGGTTTTCTATAAAATCAACGGTTTCTTCTGCCATGAGTCGACATGTACTCAATTTACCACCAGCCAAGGTGTATAAACCCGAAGAGCTTTGAGTGATCAAGTGGCGTCGAGAGACGTTACTGGCATTTGATATTGACTCTGTTTTCACTAAGGGTCTTAATCCTGACCACGCAGAGAGGATGTCCTGCTGTGTTAATTTCGCGTTTGGAAACATTTCATTGGTTGCGTTCAGTACATGCGTAACATCAGAATCAGTTACCGTCGGGTTATCAATATCACCCTCGTAGTAGGAATCGGTTGCACCCGCAAAGACATACCCTTCATCATCTTTAGGTAATACCCAATTCATGCGACCATTGTCGCTTTCTACGTGCATGAACACACCATGGTTAACTTTGAGTCTCTTGTTGCTAAACGCAAGGTGAACACCCTTGGAGGGAGACATTAAACGTTGTGCGGTGGGATCATCGATTAAGCGAATGGAATCGACACCTGGACCGCAGGCGTTGATCACATAGGACGCCGATAATTCAAAGCATTCGTTCGAGAGATGATTGGTCGCTTTTACCCCACAGACCCTGCCTTTTTTATACAGTAAATCTGTTACTTGAGTGTAGTTCATGGCGTCAGCCCCGAGAGATATCGCGCTTTTCAGGGTATCTATTGTTAATCTGGCATCGTTAGTCGCTAAATCATGAAACAACCCAGCTCCTTTAAGCCCATTTGAATTCAAATTAGGTTCTTTGTCTCTTAGGGTCTTTTTATTGAATATTCGGCTTTTTCTGTTTTTTGGGTTACCTGATACAAAGTCATAAAAAGAGAGCGCTATCTTGAGCTGCCAAGGGCTGTATTTACCTTGTGAGTTTGATACAAACAGAATAGGTTGGGTTTTGGCTAAGTGCGGCGCTATGTTTAGCTGAGTCTCTCTTTCCCTGCAAGATTCACGAACAACCTTGAGGTCAAGCGTTTCCAAATAGCGTACTCCCCCATGTATGAGTTTCCCTGATCGGCTGCTTGTTCCTGAAGAAAAGTCATTTTTCTCTATCAGTGCGACTGAGTATCCCCTCAAAACCGCTTCTCGGGCGAGAGATACCCCTGATATGCCCCCACCAATTATCACAAAATCATATGCTTTAGGTGCATCATTGCTATGTATTTCCATTTCCGCTCCTTGGAAAATGACGAATTAATATAACGACATGTAGTTTTTTATAGCATTGTGGTGTTTTTGTGTAAAGTTTGTTGTTGTTTTTTGTGTTTTTAAGGCATAAAAAAGCCGAATCGGTAATGATTCGGCTCTACAATATGGATGTTGTGGGGGAAGCTAGTTGAAAGGCTAAATCACCTCAATACCATTATCCTCTGCCCACTGTCTGTATTCCAGAGGGAATTCATCATCAACAATAAAGGCGTCGAATACTGCTAAATCGGACACTTTGCTGAAGTTAATTCTACCTAGCTTCGAGGAATCGCATACAAGGTACTTCTTTCTTGCTTGGCGAAGCATCATTTGGTTTGACGGGACTTCTGCGTGCGCTGGATGTGTCCAACCCGCATTAAGGTCAATGGCAGAAGCACCAAAAAAGCCTCGGTCCAAATTGATAGAAGCTAATGCTTGCTCCGTTACAGTGCCAGACAATGCGTGAGATGTGTTTCTGTAGTGCCCACCTGGAACGAACAAGTCTACAATAGGTAGGCGGACGGCTTTTTCCGCAATGTTTAGAGCCAATGTCGTTACGGATAGGTGCTGAACGTCATCGGATAAGTAATCTAGAATCATAGGAACAGTACTACCTGCATTTAGACCTATGCTTTCGTTAGATTTAATGAGTGACGCTGCTTTTTGAGCGATGGTTTGTTTTGTCGTTAAATGAATATTTTGTTTTTCTTCTAACGCAATTTCATTTTCATAGGGAGAAGGGGCGATATACTCGCTTTTCAGTTTGGCTCCCCCATAAACGACAGTGACTAACCCTTGCTTTTCAAACGTAGTGAAGTCACGGCGAATCGTTGCAATGTTGACTCCAAATTGTTTAGCCAATTGCGCGTTTTTTGCGACTCCATTTTTTCGAATTATTTGCAAAATCCGACTTTGACGTTGTTCAGGCAGCATGGTTTCTTCTGAAACGTCTCCTCTACTCATAAATGTTCCTTTGAGTTTAGTGAGCTGTAAGTTGTGAAATATCATAACATCGTGCTGTTCTCAAGCTTCACACTTTGCTTATGTGCTCGTGCACCATATTTATTTCTTTTTTAACTTTTGTGTAGCATTATTGTTGACATTATACTACATAAAGCTACATAGTGCTTTATGTGACAGATGAAAGAAAACATAAGGAAGTGTTATGGAAGGGAAAACTATTCGTCTCAACAGAATGTTTGAGAACAAGAAAGCGGTCTTTGCAGCGTTAGTTAACAGTATGTACCTGGGACCACAGCCAGGTATTACATCAGATAGTGAGTTCAGGAGAATTCTACTTGAACTATCGAAGAATGGCTTAACAGGGGCAATGCTCTCACCAGGGTACATAAAACAATACTCTAGTCTATTGGGGCACAGACATTCTCCGGCAGTAATCATGTCGGTGGGGTGGACGGACAAATGGCGGAATGCCGAACTGTTGGGGCATGATGGGTTCAAGGGACAGCATGACTTTATCGCTAATGCTGAGCAAGCCGCTGCTTACGGCGCTGATGCGGTGCACGATTATGTCTTTCTTGGATCGAGTAACCCCGCTGATGATGTCGCTGAAATGAAACGCCTAGGTACGCTAGTCCGGGAGTCTGAGCGTCTTGGACTTCCCGTATTATGTGAGCCTTTAGCTCGAGGTACAAATGTTGCTGACGGTGAACAAAATAAACCGGAGTTTGTTGCTCTGGCGGCTCGCATGGCTGCCGAAGCGGGGGCGGATATTGTTAAAGTCGAATATACAGGGGATCCCGAGTCATTTAAGACCGTCGTCGACTCAACACCGGTTCCTACGGTGATGATGGGCGGGGCAACGCGAAGCAGTTTCTTAGACTTTCTTGTGAGTTTGGAAAGTGCGATGACGGCAGGATGTTCAGGGGTGGCTGTAGGACGAAACCTCTATTTGCATGAACGTCCAGCCGATGCGATACGGGCGATTACCGACGTGATATGTCAGGGCAAAGCGGCAGCGGATGCTGCTAAAGAATATAATTTGTAGGGTACTTTGCTTCCTCAGTTAAGAGGTTTTGGCGTCTTCTAGGCGCCTTTTTTGAACCTAAAAAAATCCACCTCTACGTAAGGGTGGATTCAATGTGTTTAGTGGTTAAATTCGATTAACCAAGAAGCATTCGACAGAATAGAACATTGTTAGGATCAAGTTTTTCTTTGATTTGCTTATGGATAAAGCCTACATCCGTTTCCATGTAATGACTTGAACGTTCAGAGCCAACTCCGTGGTGATGAGCTAACGTACCTTTATGTGCTTTTACAATGGTTGCCATTTTATCTTGGCAATGACGCCAAATACTCATGGCTTCGGAATCGCAGCTTTCCTCTATAAAGAAAAGTGCATACATACAGGCACCTGTTTGATAGGCGTGAGAGAAGTGAGTATAGAACTGCTCTACTCTATCATTAAAGGCATCTTCTAAGGCTAAAGCACAATCTGAAGCTTGATTCCAAGGCAAGGTTACTTCTACGGTATCGAACATCTTCCCATCGATAACATTGCGATCTCTCATCATGGTTTCACACTGGTAACGATTGATAAACCAAGTGTCTGAAACATCGTCAGACAGTATTGTCCCTCCGATATTGGTCACTTTCTTTCTTGCTTCGATGGTAAGCGCTGAGAGAGATTCTTCTGGCGCGATGACAGAGAAAGTTAACAAAGCAAAATCGTCTTTTGGAACTCCTTTAGAAATAGACTCGGTAATATGGTTGGTTTCAGCGATATTGTATGCGCGAAGCAATCCGATAGGGAACCCGCCTTGAACCAATTGACGCTGTGCTTCAATAGCGTTTTCGTAGTTGTCAAACGCGACTGATGTAAATGAGGTTGGCAGTTTTCTGTGAACTTCTAGAGTGACGGATGTAATGACTGCAAAACTGCCTTCTGATCCGATAAGAAGCTTAATTAAATCAAGCCCTCCGGGGGGTCTTGCACTGGGAGTCGCCGTTATGACTTCGCCGGTTGCAAGGACGGCTTCCAATCCAATAACTGCATGCTCAATACCACCATAGTAGGTAGACGATGAGCCTGTTGCTCGAGTATTAATCCAACCACCCACTGTAGATATAAAAAGTGATTGAGGGTATTGACCAAGTTCAAAGCCCCACTGTTCCATCGTTTTGAGAAGATCACCACCATAAACACCAGCACCGACCGTGATTTGGTTGGTTAAACGCTCTACAGGTTGAATGGAATTTAGGTTTTCCGTTGATAGGTAAACGTTAGGACCGCCTTCAAAACTACCCACGACGTTAGAGTGTCCCCCTAATACTGAAACTTGGATATTAAGTTTGTTGGCGAGTTTAAGAATAGTAGAAACATCATTTGAATTATCTGGCTTGAAAATCAAAATGTTTGAATTTTGTTTTTTTTCTTTAAAGTACCTAGGCCAATGTTCTTCAGGGTCCAAATCCTTGGTGTTTAGAACGTCATAATCAATCTTTTCGATTTGATTCGTTTCTAAAGCATTTAGAACCTCTTCAATTGTCTTCTCCATACTTTTTTACTCCACTTCATTTATGTCCATATATGAGGGTTGTATACCCACACCTCTAACTCATCTAGAGTTCCTGTTTTATTTTTTAGCATTATGTAGTTTTGTGTTCAAGTTCTTTTGGCTTTATTGAGTTTTTAATACTAGTCTAGTGACGATTGTTAATGCATTGCATGGTAAGTTATGCCTGTTTTATCATTTATTACTAGTTTTATAATCTATTAATTTGTATTAATTGTGGTCATATATTCCATTTGTTATCGATATGTTGGATTTGTAATTCTTTTTTCACTTCTTGTGCGATTTGAACTTGTAAAACGACATTATGCTAATTATTGTGGTGTTTAGATGTTGGGTTGTGTGGTTTGGTGTTTAGTTAGTGCACTTCCATATAGCTAAATCAAGGAAGACGATGTTCAAGGAGAACTGAAATGAGTTTTACAAGAGAAAAAGAAAGTCTATTCAAGCGAGGGGTAAAGAGAGCGGCAGTCTCTGTTCTTACAGCTTGTATCGCATTTTCGACGGTTGCAGCAGAGAAAGAAGCCAACGGTTTTGTAGGTGATCCCGAAGAAACTTACTACATGAATGTTTTTGTATCGGGCGTTGAATATTGGTTCCCTGTGTATGAAATGATGAAGCAGGCAGGGAAAAAGCTGGGTGTTAAAACTGTTTACACAGGTACACCAGAATATGACGTAAACAAGCAGCTCGCGTCTTTCGAACAAATCCTTGCGCGCAAACCTGCGGGTATCCTGCTGGCACCGATTAACCCTGACCCTTTTGTGGAGCCGATTAAACGAGCCAGAGAAATGGGCATTCCGGTCGTTACTTTTGGTGCCGACTCTCCAAATAGCGAACGTACTGCTTATGTTACTTCAGATAATGAACGTGAAGGGATCTATGCAGCGGATGCGATTGCCGAAGATATGGGAGGAAAAGGTGAATATGCCGTTCTAGAAAATCCTGGGCAAGATAATCACGATAAACGTGTAGCGGCATTTATTGGTCGAATGGAAGAAAAGTGGCCCGACATGAAACTTGTTACGCGCGCCGCAAGTAATCAAGATCCAACCAAAGCTTACAACGCCTTGCTAACGATGTCTCAAGCGCACCCAAATCTTGGTGCTGTATTTATGCCAGAAGCGAATTCGGCAATGGGGGCTGCGCAAGCAGCAAAAGAGCTAGGAAAAGGCATTCGAGTCTTTAATTGCGATATCAACGCAAAAGTTTTAGACATGATCAAAAACGAAGAAATCTTCGGTGCTCTTAACCCGAACCAGGGGGTTCAAGGGTTTATGGGAATGACATTGCTCTTCTTAGCGAAACACTCTGAGCTCATCGATCCGATGAATGACCATGTAGCCAAAGGCATCAACCCAATGCAAGTGCCTTATGTCGACAATGGATTCTCTATTGTAACAAAAGAAAATGCAGAACATTTTTATTGGGATACGTACATGAAGCGAAGAGAGTCCAAGGGTGTAAGAGACTAGCTCGCGTCAGCTTAAGAGGAAAGGGGGCGGAGCGGCGTGCTCCCTTATTCCAACCTTTGGCTTACGACAATAATAAAGACGAAGATCTATCTGTTTGCTGTAGGAGAGTTGTTGTGGATGGAAATGAAGTCCTAGAATTGAAGAATATCACCAAGAGATTCGGACCAACCGTAGCTTTATCAAACGTTAACTTTTCGTTAGCTAAGGGCGAAGTTCATGCGTTGTGCGGTGAGAATGGCGCTGGCAAGTCCACGTTAATGAAAGTGATCAATGGTATCTATCAACCTGATAGTGGGACCATTCTAGTAAAAAACAAAAGCGTTCATATTGATAGCCCACGTAAAGCCAAAGCGTTAGGCGTGAATTTCGTTCATCAAGAAATTGCACTTTGCCCTGACGTCACGGTGGCTGAGAATGTATTCATGTGTGGTGCTGAAAAAGGTGAAAAGTGGCGAATTAATTATTCAGAAATAAATAAAAAAACGCTCGATATCTTATCACAATTGATGCCCATTCAACCCGACATTAAAGTAAAAGATCTGGGTATATCGACACAACAAATCATTGAAATCGCTAAAGCACTCACAGAAGAGTGTGATGTTTTAATTTTAGATGAGCCTACCGCAGCACTGACTGAAAAAGAATCGGAAGCACTATCTAATATTATTCTGGATTTAAAAAGTCGTGGTGTAAGTATTATCTATATTAGTCATAGAATGGCTGAAGTGTTCGATTTTTGCGATCGAGTGACCGTATTAAGAGATGGAGAATACATCTGTACTAAGGAAATAAAAAACACCTCACCAGAAGATGTCGTAAATAATATGGTAGGAAGAAAAATAAATGATCTCTACCCACCTAAAAGTAATGAAGTCAAATCAAATGAAACACCCATTCTGTCGGTAGAAAACCTTTGTGATAAAGAACGGTTCAACAATGTTAGCTTTCAGCTTTATGAAGGTGAAATATTAGGAGTGGCAGGGCTGATTGGTTCGGGGCGAAGTGAGCTTATACAAACCTTATGTGGCTTGCGCCCTAAACAGTCAGCGAATATAACATTGGAAGGGAAAAAGATTCAGTTTAAATCTTATGATGACAGCTTGAATAACAAAGTAGTTTATTTGTCTGAAGACCGTAAGCAAGAAGGTGTGTATCTCGATATGTCTATTCGAGAAAATATCTCTGTTTTGGGGCTCAATAATTTAAGAAAGAGTTTCGGTAGAATAGATAAACAAAAAGAAATAAAACAAGCTGAATCACTATCAAAAGTACTTACCGTAAAATATAGAGATATTGAGCAGCTGACAAGAGAACTCAGCGGTGGCAACCAGCAAAAAATTGCCATTGCTCGAATGTTAGCAATAGAACCGAAAATAATTATTATGGATGAGCCAACAAGAGGAATTGATGTTGGAGCAAAACATGAAATTCACGCATTACTTCGAAAACTAGCCAATCAAGGTGTCGGTATTATTATTATTTCTTCTGAATTACCAGAAATAATTGGAGTGAGTGACCGAGTCATAGTTATGTATGAGAATTGTATATCGGGTGAATTAAATAGTGACGACGTTACAGAAGAAAATATCATTCGGTTGGCATCTGGATTAAATATTGAAAGTGAGGTGAAAGTCGGATGATGGTATTAAAATTTGACGGCTTTAACCGCAAGGATTGAATCAGGATAAAAATATGAAAACGGAATTTATAAATAACTCAGGAATGACTGAGAAAGTAGAACATAAAGGATTACTTCCACTGATCTCAAGGTTTGCTGGGGCGCGTGAAGCAGCACTGGTTGCCATTATCGTTATTCTGTTCGTGGTGATGAGTTTTGCTTCTCCTTACTTCCTCACATGGGCGAACATGCGTGCCATGCTTCTTTCTTTTTCAACGGAAGGCTTGGTCGTTGTCGGAATGACCATACTGCTTATCGTTGGCGGGTTCGACCTATCTGTCGGTGCCGTGATGTGCTTATCTATGGTGATAGCCGGTAAGCTTTTCCTCTTAGGCATGGACCCATGGGTGGCGAGTTTGGTTGCGATTGCAGCCTGTGCTGGCATCGGGAGCATTATGGGTGTTTGTGTGACCAAGGTTGGCTTAAGCCATTTTATGACAACACTTGCCTTTTTGGGGATAGCGCGAGGGCTGTGCTTTGTTATAACCGAAGGATCTCCATTATCGCTGTATAGCTTGCCGCCCGAGTTTAAGTTTATTGGTCAAGGAGATGTGTTTGGTTTGCCATTTTCAGTGATCATATTCATAGCGGTTATTTTCCTGTCCGACTATATGCTCAGAAATATGTTGATGTTTAGAAGGGTCTACTATACGGGGAGTAACGAAAAAGCCGCGTTATATTCCGGTATTCGAACTGACCGCATCAAGTTTTGGACGACCGTATTGTGCTCCTCAATGGCAGGTCTTGCGGGCATCATTTTTATGTCTAAGTTTGGCGGAGCGACACCAACGTTCGGTGTTGGGCTTGAACTCAATGTTATCGCTGCCGCTGTAATTGGCGGGGCGAGTTTAAACGGCGGTGCAGGAACGATTTTTGGCGCTATTTTGGGTATCGCGCTTCTTTCTATTGTGTCTTCGTCTCTTATTTTGCTCAACGTCCCCGTGTACTGGCAGGAGCTGATTAGAGGATTGATTTTATTATCAGCGATTGCGATTGACCACGTCATTCAATCTAAAAAATAAGGAGCCCGTGATGCAGTACAGAAAAATTGGTCGTTCAGATATCTCTGCTTCCGCGGTTGTCCTTGGTACCTGGGGGATTGGTGGCGGTTCTATATGGGGGAAAGAAGCGGATGAAAAGGAGCTGATTAATACGATTCATGC
This sequence comes from Vibrio sp. S9_S30, assembly GCF_014694455.1. Lineage (GTDB taxonomy): Bacteria > Pseudomonadota > Gammaproteobacteria > Enterobacterales > Vibrionaceae > Vibrio. The sequence goes on from NZ_JAAUWT010000002.1 coordinate 394,629, forward strand.
TGCGTTGTCTTCAGGGATCAACTTTATTGACACGGCTCCAGGTTATGGCTTTGGTGAGTCAGAAAGGATTATTGGAAAAGCCATTAGAAAGCGTCGAGATGAAATTGTCGTGGCAACAAAATGTGGATTGGTATGGGATTGGGAAGGAACCGAGCACTTTTCTACTGATGGAAAGACGCTAAGGCGAAACTTGTCGCCAGAGAGTATCCGCCGTGAAGTAGAAGAAAGCTTGAAGCGTTTGAACACAGATTATCTGGATCTTTATCAAGTACATTGGCCGTCGAATGCGCCTTATCAGACACCAATCGAAGAAACGCTCGAATGCTTGGTGGGACTCAAGCAAGAAGGAAAGATAAGAGCTATTGGTGTGAGTAATTTATCTGAAGAAGAAACATTAGCGTATTGCAAAGGCAATCAAATTGATACCAATCAGATTCGCTACAGCATGCTCTGGGAGAAAGACGCAAGAGCCACCGTAAACCAAAACCAGAGTTTGGGGATGTCTACCATGGCGTACCAAGCGATGGAGCAAGGGCTACTTTCTGGGAAAGTAACGATGGACACCCAATTTGATGCCAATGATATTCGCAATGTGGATGCTTGGAACCCTTGGTTCGTTAAAGAAAAACGTGCTCAAGTGTTACAGCAAATGGAAGCATGGAAGCCGTTGCTAGATAAGTACAGTTGCACCATGGCACAGCTTATTGTCGCTGCTACTAGTCAGGTATCGGGAATTGATTTTGTGTTGTGTGGCGCGCGATCGGTTGGGCATGCCGAGCAAAATGCGAAGGCAGGATCGTTGAATATTGATAAGGAAGATGCAAATACCATGTTGTCACAATTGAATGCATTGAGTTGAAATTTCGAAGGGGCACTTTAACTGGTTGTATTTACGAAAATAGTAAAAAGCTATTGTAAGAACACTTGTCCCTGAAAGTTTCAATTCACCAAATTTAAGACGTCTTGGCTGGGTAAATGTCGCACATAGATTCGAAACACTTGGTTGGAGTGTTCAATTAAATATATGTGTATTTTAGTTTTAGACACAAGGACGCAGTCATGAAAACACAGGGACATTTAAAGCGTTTACTTATAGCTACAAAGCACGTTCAAAAAGGTGCAGTCGCAGCTTTGTCATCCTTTTTTATCTTAAACCCGGTTCAGGCAAATGGACCGGGTTTAGGCAATCCAAATTTTTCATCTAATGATGTCTATACACATGTATCGCCGTTAATTGATGATACGACGGGGTTTATCCCACCTGATTATCCTGGTCGGGCTCATTATGGGCTCAATATGTTAACGATGGTCAATGGGTATGCGGTTGGCGTGTTTGCGCCAGATCATGGTCAAGATCCGGGAGGGTGGATTGCCCTTGATGTTTCTGACCCAATAAATCCCGTTAAGGTTAAACAAGTTTACGAGCCTGATGGTACAAATATTCATCGCACAGGCGACGCCATTCGAACCCAAGATTTTACAGAAGCTCATTCTTTAGGTTTGTCTGAAGGCAACCTTATCGTCACTCACAATTCCCGCAGTATTGAAATCTGGGATTGGTCAGATGTAAATAATCCTGTGCGGCGCTCGAAGTTAACATTCCCAGATATCATATTGGGCGGATACAGCAATATACCTTGGAATGTTTTCTGGCAAGCGCCTTACCTTTATGTCGCTCGAGGAACTTCGGGTATCTCCATTGTTGATACAACGGACGTTGATAACCCTATTTTGGTAAAAACGATCCCGCGTTCTGAATTAGGCGGCTTTGTTGTCGGCTCTGTACTGGCGTTAGGTAATGAACTGCATTTGGCGAGCCGTGAAGACCGAGGCGGTTTTTCGATTCTTAATATTGATGATCCACTTAACCCGGAACTAACGAAGGTCGTAAACAATCTTCCTTATAACTTCTACATCAGTTGTTGGGATGGGAAATACGCGAATTTTGGGCCACGATCTTCCGCGAACAATTTAGTGACGTACGATACCACGACCACGCCAATGACTTTGGTTAATGAGCATGAAGGAGAATACGTCAATCTGTATTGTAATGGGCAAGACAATAAATTGTTTCTTGGGAACCAAGAAGATGTTGCTGTCATTGATGTTTCAGACAAACAGAATTTTGTCGATTTAGGTAAAGGCAGTTTAAATGCGAGCGGAAGTGACACGGATCATGGCCAAGTTTTCCCTTTTGGTAACATGGTGTGGGTAGGGAATGATCACGGGAGCGGAAGCGGATTTTTGGCTCACAACGAGGGAAGGGATTTAACGCCGCCTCAAATAATTAGAACGTTACCAGCACACGACGACACCAATGTATCTCCCACCACCCGTATTGGGCTAGCGCTTTCAGACAGCGTTTTGATGGACTCTGTGACTGATTTAACCTTTCAAGTTATTCCGGCAGGCTCAGTGGCACCTATTGATGGCACGTACAGCGTCAATTTGGGTTTTGTGCATTTTTCGCCAAGCGCGCCGCTGGGAGGGAATCAAATCTATCAAGTCGTTGTAAATGGCATTAAAGACTTTACCGGTAATGCTATGCCTGAAGTTCGCTATAGCTTCTCCACAGGTAATGTGGCATCGCACGATGTGACTGTTTCTTTTCCTAATACTGTCGAAGTAGGTGGTTACGTAAATGCGGCTGCCAATGCCAGTCCGATTTTTGGAGGCACCTTAGAATATTCGTGGAATTTGGGCGACGGAACCCCTCCAACGCCATTCAGTTCAAGCAACACAATTTCTCATCAGTATGATAAAGCCGGGCATTGGTCTCCAATTGTCACTGTACGGGAAAGTGGTTTTACTTCGAGCGAAAGTGAAAGTTTAACGGTTCATTACCCCATATCGGCAAATCCCCCGAGTCATTCATCGACCATTGTGGGTTCTGCAAATCGTGTTTTCGTAGTAAATCCTGATAACGACACTGTATCCGCGGTTTCGGCTGTTGCGCCTTTTCAAAAACTCTGGGAAAGAGCGGTAATGCAAGGGCCAAAATCGCTCGCTACTGCGCCAAATGGCAATATATGGGTTGTGAGTGAAAAGAGCGATACGGTTCATATTTTGTCGGCTGCTAATGGCTCCGTCTTAGACATCATACGGCTGACCCGCGGTGCTCGCCCTAATGGAATAGCGTTTACGCCGGATGGGACGAGTGCGTTAGTTTCTCTCTATGGCTTAGGGGAGCTCATTAAAATTGATCCTAATACTCAAAATGTTATTGGTCGAATTGATATCGGTCACTCGGCTCGTGGCATTGCGATAACATCTGATTCAAATAAGGCTCTGGTTACTCGATTTATATCTCTTCAAGAGAAGGCTGACGTTGCCGAAATTGATGTCAATTCGATGACTTTGGTTCAGAACATCTCGTTAAACAAAGATACCTCTACGATTGATGGACCCGACCGTAGCCGCGGAATTGCCAACTATCTTAACAGCGTAACAATCTCACCAGACGAGAAATACGCTTGGCTTCCATCTAACAAGGCGAACGTAGACAGAGGGACATTTAAGGAGTCCGACCCAAATAAAGGGTTAACGTTCGAAACCACAGTACGGGCAATCGTTTCCCAAATTGACATGGCGACGCTGAATGAGGTGCCAGCTAGACAACTTGATATCGACAATAACGCACAACCAAAGGCAGCTGTTTTCAGCCCGCTGGGTGATTATTCTTATGTTGCAATGGAAGGGCGAAGCAACGTAGAAGTGTTGGATGCATACACGGGAGACGTTGTATCTCAACTGGGTGGTCATGGTCTCGCACCGAATGGTTTGGTGAGAGTAGGCAATTATCTTTTTGTTCATAATTTCTTATCTCGTTCGGTTTCTGTTTGGGATGTTAATGCGTTAGAGACCGTTCAAGGTGATGCGCGACATATCGCGGAGGTTGATGTGGTTGCGACGGAGAAATTATCGCCGAGGATCTTAGCAGGGAAACAATTGTTCCACGATGCAGCGAACCCACGAATGAATAAGGATGGGTACTTGTCATGTGCAAGTTGTCATGCGGATGGTGGTTCAGATGGTCGAAATTGGGACTTTACTGATCGAGGGGAAGGTGTTCGTAATACTATTCCGTTGACAGGACGGGCAGGGATGAACCATGGCAATGTTCATTGGACTGCTAATTTTGATGAAATTCAGGACTTTGAGAACGACATTCGTTTTGCATTTGAAGGGCGTGGGTTTATTCCTGATGCGTTATTTGAGGATGTTAAGAACCCTCTAGGTCTCGCCAAATCTGGTATCAGTACCGACTTAGATAACTTAGCGATTTATGTTTCAAGCTTAACGACATTTAATAAAAGCCCCTATCGAAATGCCGATGGAACTCTTACTGCAAGTGCACAGACTGGGCGATCTCTCTTCGTAAGCAAAAGCTGTGGTACCTGTCATTCTGGGAGCAACTTTACAGACAATAAACGCCATGATGTGGGCACCATCGACACATCGTCTGGAACGGGAATTGGGTCGCCACTCGCAGGGGTTGGGTTTGATACGCCAACACTTCTTGGGCTTGTAGATTCAGCGCCGTACTTCCATAACGGTAAAGCGGAAAGTCTAGATGACGTACTTCAGAGCACCGGCGTGCACTATATCGGTAACAAAACAGAGCGTGCTCACCTAGTCTCTTACTTGAAGCAGATAGAGTATGAAGGCTTAACCGTTGTTCCTTCCATTGATAACGATTTTGACTACGCCAGTGATCTACCTATTACATCCTCAAGTAACGGGTGGGGACCGGTTGAAATTGATCAAAGTGTCGGAGGTCAGGCAAGTAATGATGGAGGAAAACTTAGCGTTGGCGGTGTCACATTTGATAAAGGATTTGGTGCGCATGCTAACTCGGAAATTGTCTTAGATATCTCCGGTAAGCCTTACGACCAATTCAGTAGCTTTATTGGAATCGATGGCGGTGCGGGCTCGGCAGGTTCGGTGGTATTCGAAGTGTGGGTCGACGGTGTGCTCAAATACAGAAGTCATGTTCTAAGAGGTGGGGATCCTATTGAGTTTGTTGTTATTCCCCTTTCTGTCACAGCCGAAGAAATTAAGCTGATTGCAACGGATGCCGGTGATGGCATCGGGTATGATCACGCGAATTGGGCGGATGTAAAACTGCGATTGAATTCTCCTTCTTATGTTTTCGCAAGCGACTTAAATGAGCAAAGTGCCACAAATGGGTGGGGTCCACTAGAGAAAGACATGAGTGTCGGTTGGACGGAACTCGGAGACGGAGATGTTTTGTCTGTCGGTGGAACACGCTATGCAAGAGGGCTAGGAGCTCATGCGAATTCATCGATTGTGTATGACATTTCAGACTACGACTTTGAAGAGTTCAGCGCTGTTATTGGTATCGATGATAAGGCCGGTAATCGAGGCAGCGTCATCTACAAGGTGTACGTCGATGGTGTATTGAGCTACGAAAGCGGCGTAGTTAGAGGGAGCGATGAGAGTATCCAAATCAGTATTCCTCTAAGTAGTTCGCATAATGAAGTGCGTCTTGAAGCAACGGATGCTGGTGATGGTAACGGATATGACCACGCGAACTGGGCCGACGCTAAGTTTCGAGTTCGACAGGTAAGGCATGTTTATGCCAGTGATCTTCAAGCGGCGGAATCAACAAACGGTTGGGGACCTGTAGAAAAGGACATGAATGTTGGCCAGCAAGCGCTAGGTGATGGTCAGCCTATGTACATCGACGGTGAGTACTTTGCCAAAGGGTTGGGGGCACACGCAAACTCCCGAATAGTCTACGATCTTACCAGCCAGCCTTTTAGCGCATTTTCCGCAACGGTCGGTGTTGATGATGGAACGGGTAATGCTGGATCTGTTGTGTTTAAGGTGCTTGTTGATGGGAATGTTAGGTTTGATAGTGGACTCGTGAGAGGAAGTGACGAAAGCCTTGAGGTATTTGTTCCAATTGGCGACCAAGATACAAATATAGAGCTTATAGTGGAAGATGGTGGCGATGGAAATGGCTACGACTGGGCGGATTGGGGTAATGCCAAGTTTGTTCTTAGTGACCGAACTTACAGCTACGCGAGCGATTTAGTGGAAGTTTCTTCCACAAATGGATGGGGACCAATAGAAAAAGACATGAATGTAGGTCAACAAGCGCAAGGAGACGGTCAGCCAATATCCGTCGGTGGAAAGCAATATCCAAAAGGGCTTGGCTTACATGCAGAATCTGAAGTGGTTTACAGTCTGACGGGGGCAAACTTTGATAGATTCAGTGCGGTCGTAGGCGTGGATGATGGGACTGGCACGGGAGGCTCTGTTATTTTCCAAGTGTTTGTCGATGATGAATTGCGCTATCAAAGTGCACTTCTTACTGGCGGAAGCGCGCCTGAGAACGTCGACATCCCGATTAGCCCTGAAAACAGTGTCATCCGTTTAGTTTCCGGTTCGGGAGGTGATGGCATTGGCTACGATTGGGCGGATTGGGCCGATGCAAAATTCCGTCATGCGCAGTAAAGCCAACAAGAGTACTCGTCTGATTTACATGCTTGGTAGGTGAATTTTGGTAATTAGACGATTTTGGGACCGCAAGGGCGCGGTCCCCTTTTTGTTTTGCGAACTAAATATTTTGCGAACTAAATTTTTTAAGTGAGCTAACCAAGCTCCACGTCTCTTGGTCTCAACTGGAATTCTTCCACAGAGCCAATTTCTAACCCTTCATTCAAACAAGGATCATCTTGGTGTTCATTGCCTTTGCTGTGCATAATCAAGCGGTTCGCGGTGCGAGGTTTCAATACGCTGACGACGAAGCGAATCATTTCACTGCGAGTCAGTGTTTTTAGCTCTTCGAGTACTCTGTCTCTTTGATTGAATTGGTGATCTTTGTTACCAATCGCTACCCATAAACGCTGAGCTCGACCTCTTAAATTGTTATCAGGTGTTGCGATTTGGCTCCAGAGCCCTTTCTTACTGCTTTGCCATTGGTATTCGTTAAGCTCAAGCAGCACCATGTAAAACGCATTTAAGAATTCATCTATTGCAGAAAGCAAATCAATCGGTGCGGCATTGGGCGATTGTACGTACAGCACTAAACCGGGATGGCGGTTTAGAGGTAAATTCCCCGTTCCTACCATGTAACCAAGCTGCTGCTTCGTCCGAATTTCGTGGAAGAAAGTCGCCGACATCAAATGATTGGCTAAGGAATACAGTGCAATACTTCTCGGGTCAATTTCTGGCGATTGGTAGTAAATAACAATCGCAGAATCCGCTTGGTTGCACTGAACCTCACGCTGAAATGTGCCATTACTTCCTAGCATGACAAGAGGTCGCAATGACTCTTCGTAGCGTTGGTCTTTTACACGCAGTGCATTTTTGATGGTCTCGGCAAGTTCAATCGACTGAGATTGATTCCAGTCGCCATAGACAAACAATTCAACATGCAGTTCGTTCAAAATGGTGTCGACAAATGCTGGCAATTCCTCCATTTCAATGGATTCTAACGCCTCAATTAGCTCCGGATAAGGGGGGTTATTGGGTTGCAGAAGTCCGGTCATCGCATTAAATAACTGAGAAACTGGGCGATCTTTTGCGGCGTTTTTCCAATTGCGCAGCATTTGTTGTTTGATGGTATCGAAACGGCTAGAACGGAAATCTCGGTTTGCGAAACGGGTTAAAATAACACTGAGTAACTGAGGCTGCTTCTGGCTAAAACCACTGAGCGTTAACGTTACACCACCCTGATGCGCGTACATGTTATAGCCCATACCTGCTATTTCAGCTTGGTATGTTTCTTTTACTAAAGCGTCGAGGAACAGCTCAACGCATAACCGCGTTTGAACAATCTTTCGTGGTGTAGATACGGCATGAGGGCTATCAATGGCAAGATAGAGTACCCCTTTAGGGACTCTAAAATCTTTCTCTTGAAGGTGCCACAAACGAAAACCGGGGAGATCTTGTATCAATTTGGGTTTGGTTTCATTACCTTCCAACGCTTGTGGTGTCAGGTCATAGCATATGTATGGGTTGACTTCAGGCAGTGTTAGTTCAGGGTTAAGAGCAACCTCTTTCCAGCGGCTGGTTTGCTCATCTGTAAAGCGTTTCACAGAATAGGGTGTGTCATACCATTTTGCGACTTTGTTGCATTCCACACCTTTGGCGATCAACGTCAATCGCATATTGTCGACCGTGAAATATTTGGCAACCTTGCCAAGCAAAGCGGTATCAAAATGTGCCATCTTGTAATCACCATACACCACATCTTCTTCAGGGTAGTGGTGAAGGTTCATGACCAGATGGCTAACCAAATCGAGGGGTCTAGCGGCTTCTTGAAACTGGAATGCCGACTCTAGTACGGCTTGTTTTTCTTTATAGCGCCATTCATCAAAACCAGAATCAATAATTAACTTTATGTACGCAAATGTGGCTTCAACAATGTCATCTACGTGGTTCAAACCTTCTTGCGTTAAAGTGCAACTGACTGAAAATTCGCGGAAATTACTGCCGCTCATGCCGCCACCAGCGGCCAATCCATTGACCCAGCCAAGCTCTTTGAGGTAGAGCATTAAACTGCCTTCCCCTTCATAACCCAACAAGTGAGCAAAGTAGGAAAGAGGCTTCGATGCGTAATGTTGATCCATTGATGGCAAGGTGAAAGCGAGTACCAACTTACGAGTATCCTTTTCAGGTTCGACTTGGACGTAGCACGAAGGTAAGTCTGGATTCGTAAGCGGGACGGTCACCGTTTTGCCAAACAAGTGGTGGTTTGGGATTGGGGAAAACAACGCCTCTACCCAACTCTCTAATTCATCCAATTCTTGCGGGCCGACGATCGCAAGTGTCATGAGATCGGCAGAGTAGTGTGCGTCATAGAAGTTGATGATTTCGTCACGAATTGAGCTTCCTTCCCTATCGGATAAGGTGTCTGCATTGCCCACCGAAAATTTGGAAAAAGGATGCTCGGGGTTGACCACCTCTTTATGTACTTGAAAGAGCCGCCGCATATCGTCTTTCAATTTCAAACGATATTCAGACTCCACTGCCTGACGTTCTTTTTCCAAAGAATCTGGATTAAACAGAGGGGCAATGAAGAATTGGCTAAAGCGTTTTAAACTGCGCTCGAATGCATTCGGTGACACATCAAAAAAGTAACATGTGTGTTCTGTGCCCGTCCACGCGTTATTATTCCCACCATGTTGGCTAATAAAAGCTTGAAATTCGCCTGTCTTCGGGTATTTTTCTGTGCCCAAAAACAGCATATGTTCAAGATAATGAGCCAACCCTTCTCTGTCTGAAGGATCGTCGAAATGCCCGACATTAACAGCCAATGCGGCTGCCGATTTTTGGGCATGTTCATCACGAACGATGAGAACTCTTAAGCCGTTGTTTAATTGAGTATAACGATATTGGTTGTTGTCGTTGGGGCTCAGGTACACAAGTGTGTCTCCGTTATAGCTATTGAGTTAATTATGACTGGGTAAGTGCGAGCTGCAAACCAAAAGCTGTCATTTTTTAATAGATTGTTAACGAAGTCAGAGTCTTTGGGCATTGACTTGATATAATTAAAGAGTTGTTCACTTCAATTTATTGAAGCGTGCCGCCCCGTAATAAATCGAAACAAAAACAAAGAAGCCGATAAAAGTGGTTCGGCATACAAACGGGTACAACCGAATGAAAATATTTATTATGCGTCACGGAGAGGCGGAAACCTTCGCCAACAGTGATGCTGAAAGAGCCCTGACTTCTCGTGGAGTCAATCAATCTGTTTTGGTCGCCAAGGCCTGTGCCGAACAAGGTGAAGCAGAGTTTAATAAAGTATTAGTGAGCCCCTATTTGCGTGCTCAGCAAACGTGGAACGCCATCAAACAATACTTAACCGCCACCGATCAAGAAACCTGTGACGACATTACGCCTTACGGCAAGTCCGATGATGTGTTCGAATACATTTGCGCTGCCGCTCAGGTGCAGGATCTTGAGTCAGTCTTATTGGTTTCACACTTGCCGCTCGTCGGTTATCTGACGTCGGAGTTTGTGTCGGATATGGCACCCCCTATGTTTCCTACGTCGGGCTTGGTGTGCATAGATTTTGACCTAGAGAAGAGAAAGGGTGAAATGCTTTGGCATATTCACCCTTAAGATCTTCTGCTGTTTGGTCGGAACTATTTATCTGGAATACTGAGTAAGACTAACAGTGCGCCATCGCCACCAAATTCTAATGGAGCTTGGTGGTAGGCCATCACATCTGGGTGTTGTGCCAGCCAGATTGGCACTTTTTGCTTCAATATATGCTTGCCGATACCGTGCATCACACAAGCACAGTGCACGTTTTCCTTTATGCAATGAGAGATCATTGCGCCCAGTTCGCGTTTGGCTTCTTGTTGTGTCATACCATGCATATCCAAATACACATCAGGTACGTATACGCCACGACGCAATCTCTTTACTTCGAATTTCGATACATCAGAACGCGCATAACGAGTCGGTCCCTCTTCGTCTAGGTGAGGGACAAACTCATCCGAGAAGAAAAATTCATTATCGGATGCTTCTCGCTTTATTCTTACCGCTTCTTTCTGTTTTGAGTTTCTGTTTGGCTGCTGGACTATGGTATCCTGTTGCAACTTTTTTACGCCCTTTACTGCGTCTCGAAACAGGTCAAAGCCGTCATCCTTATCGTTGTCGTTCTGGCTCATGAGACTCTTAAAAAATTTGGAATATGCAGTATTGTAGCGCTTTTCGGAGGCAAATTTGGATAAGATTTTTGTAGATGAAGCGGTTTCTGAACTTCATTCGCTTCAAGATATGATTCGTTGGACAGTCAGTCGCTTTAATGCCGCCAGTCTTTTTTATGGTCATGGCACAGATAACGCTTGGGATGAAGCGGTTCAACTCATATTACCGACACTCTACTTGCCCATCGATGTGCCTTCTCATGTACTGAATTCCCGTTTAACCAGCAGTGAACGATATCGTATTGTTGAGCGAGTGGTAAAACGCATTAATGATCGAACCCCCACCGCCTATTTAACCAATAAAGCTTGGTTCTGCGGATTGGAGTTCTTTGTCGATGAGCGTGTGCTGGTGCCTCGCTCCCCTATTGGTGAATTGATTGAAGCTCAGTTCCAACCATGGTTGGTGGAAGAACCAACACGTATTATGGATTTGTGCACAGGTAGCGGCTGCATTGCGATTGCGTGTGCTCATGCTTTCCCAGACGCAGAAGTGGATGCCATCGATATTTCTTCCGGTGCTTTAGAAGTCGCAGAACAAAATGTCCAAGATCATGGCATGGAGCAACAAGTTTTCCCCATTCGATCTGACTTATTCCGTGATCTTCCAAAGGACAAATACAACCTGATTGTTTCTAATCCTCCTTATGTGGATCAAGAAGACATGAACAGCTTGCCAGAAGAGTTCACCCACGAGCCGGAACTCGGCTTGGCAGCAGGGACGGATGGTTTGAAATTGGTCCGACGCATTCTAGCGAATGCACCGGATTACTTAACCGACGATGGCATTCTGATTTGCGAAGTTGGTAACTCCATGATTCACCTGATCAATCAGTATCCAGATATGCCATTCACATGGATTGATTTTGAAAATGGCGGTCATGGCGTATTTATGCTCACAAGAGCGCAAATGCTTGAGTACGCAGAAGAATTTGCTATTTATAAAGATTAACCGCGACGGTTAATACTTTGACTCAACATGAGAAACGCCAGTACAACACTGGCGTTTTTTTTATTTTTTCTAACAAGGGGTTTACAACGCTTGCCTATAAAGCGACTATGAAATCACGAAAAATGACAGGTTTGAGTGAAAGACAGGGATGAAGCCTTTAAAAAGAGGTGAAATGTCTTTCAAAACAGAGGAAGTAAATGGCAGGAAACAGCATTGGACAACATTTTCGTGTAACGACATTCGGTGAAAGCCACGGTTTGGCGTTGGGTTGTATCATCGACGGATGCCCTCCGGGTTTAGAGCTCAGTGAAGCCGACCTGCAAGTGGATTTAGATCGCCGCCGTCCGGGTACGTCTCGTTATACCACTCAACGACGTGAACCCGATGAAGTGAAAATACTGTCAGGTGTTTTTGAAGGTCAGACAACGGGCACGTCTATTGGTCTATTGATCGAAAATACCGATCAACGTTCAAAAGATTACTCAGAAATCAAAGACAAGTTTCGCCCAGGTCATGCGGATTATACGTATCATCAAAAATACGGTGTTCGCGATTACCGAGGAGGAGGGCGATCGTCTGCTCGTGAAACGGCAATGCGCGTTGCAGCGGGAGCGGTGGCGAAAAAATACCTTAAGAAAGAATTTGGTGTGGAGGTTCGTGCCTACCTATCTCAAATGGGTGACGTGAAGATTGATAAAGTCGATTGGAACGAAATTGAAAACAATCCATTCTTCTGCCCTGATGTCGATAAGATTGAAGCGTTTGATCAATTGATCCGATACCTCAAGAAAGAGGGCGATTCTATTGGCGCTAAAATTCAAGTCGTGGCCACGCAAGTTCCAGTCGGTCTCGGCGAGCCGATTTTCGATCGCTTGGATGCCGATATTGCGCACGCGTTGATGAGCATTAATGCGGTGAAAGGTGTCGAAATTGGCGATGGGTTTGAGGTTGTAAACCAAAAAGGCAGCGAGCATCGCGATCCACTCACACCGCAAGGGTTTTCCAGTAACCATTCTGGTGGCATTTTAGGCGGGATCTCAACGGGTCAAGATGTGGTTGCCAACATTGCGCTTAAGCCGACGTCAAGCATTACCGTTCCAGGGGAAACCATTACTCGAAAAGGTGAGCCGACCCAGTTGATTACGAAGGGGCGCCATGACCCTTGTGTCGGTATCCGTGCCGTACCCATTGCAGAAGCCATGCTAGCCATCGTTTTGTTGGATCATTTACTTCGCCATCGTGGGCAAAACCACGGAGTGACAACAGAAACGCCTAAGATTTAATCCGATATTGAAACGAATTCAGCGCTCTTTGTTAGAGCGCTTTTTTATTGCCTAGCCGTCCTATTAGAACACGTTAGGCAGTAGGATGGTTCTTTGAGGTCAGATGAATGGTGAGTGAGGTGTAAATTAGGTTTACAAAAGAGAAATTCCAAGGAAAATGTGCGCTAGAAAGTGATAACTGCAAAGCCTTATGTCTCATCAATATACCGATCTTATCAATATATTTAATCGCACCTTCTATGCCGACTTTAATACGAAGTTGGAACTGGGCGGTGACGAGCCGATTTACTTGCCTGCCGATCAGGAAAAAGACTACCACCGGATTGTATTTGCGCGTGGTTTTTACGCTTCGGCGATGCATGAGATTGCTCATTGGATGGTGGCGGGACCGGAACGTCGTCTTAAAGAGGATTTTGGTTATTGGTATGAGCCAGATGGCCGAACCGAAGCGGTGCAAGCGGAGTTTGAACGAGTAGAGCGGCGTCCGCAAGCGTATGAGTGGATTTTGTCACAGAGTGCAGGCTTTCCTTTTACGGTCAGTTGTGACAATCTACACGGCGATTTTGAGCCAGATAGACTGGGCTTTATGAACTCAGTACATAAAGAAGTGCTAGCGATTCTCGAACGTGGATTATCGCCACGAATGAAAAGCCTATCTGATGCATTGCGCCATTTCTATAAAACCGATTCTCTTCACCCTGACCAGTTTCAAGTGAAGTAACAGTGAAATAAGAGACCAGAATGATCCTAGAGTACGAAGAAAAAATGCTGGAATTGATTGATTCCAAAGTAGAAACGGCATCTGACGATGAACTATTTGCTGGGGGTTACTTAAGAGGTCATATTTCATTATCGGCGGCGGCATGTGAAGCGGCGGGTGAAACGGAAATTACGGATCTCACCGTACGTATCGAAGAAAGCCTAGAAGGGGCGAGATCGGAACTCACTCCTGCTGATCGCATTATTGTCAGTGAGCTTTGGCAACAGCTACATAAATTATTGCTGAACTGAACCTAGCTTCGTACAGGCTATTTTCAAAAACGCATTGAGTCTTACAGGGCATAAACCCTACATTTTGATAAAACTGGTGCGTTTCCTTTCTTGTTTCATTGCATCTCACTCGCCACTTCCCAGTATGGCATGCTCAATAAGAGACTTTCCTATGCCTAGTTGCCTTGCTGATGGGCAAACAACAATGCCTCCTATTTCGTAATAGCTCTCGGAAGCCAATCGCAGTGCTTGGAAGCAATGAAGCCAACCGGCAATGCGCTTTTGTCGTTTTGAGTTTTCTTTTTCTGCCACAAAAACCCAATGTTCGTTACTGTCTAAGGTTCGTTACTGTCTAAGAGCGCCTTTAAGCGTGAATAGGCGTCGCTTTTGCTGGATTCTTCGTATTTTAAATGAACAGAAAGAGAGAGGATGGCATCCAAATCCTCTAGCCTAGCTTCTCGTAGGATAAGCATCGGTTTCTCCTTCAATAAAATTGAGCTCAAAAAGTTTAGTCGAATCCGCGAAGCGGAAGCAAAATGGTCTGCAGCCAGTTTTCTTTGGCGTAGTGGGCATGCCCGTCTGTCACATGCAAAGTAAAAGCTTGCCTCGATTTTGCAGAGCGATTGGGAGCACTGTAATGAGGCAGTAGCCCTTGAAAAATAATTAAGCTGCCCGCTTTGACCTCTACGGGAACACCGCTTTGTTCGGTGGGCCATGGTGTATTATCAAGCTTAACCATGCTCACGCTATCCCCATCTCGATTAAACCGCTCTCGAAGCGGTCCCGTGTGACCTTTTGGCTCCACCCACAGGCAGCCGTTTTCCAATGTGGCATCTTCTATAGCAAACCAGTAGGTGGTGACGCTTTGTGGTGTTGTGAAGAAAAACGTAGCATCTTGGTGCCAATTCACCACCCCCCCAATTTTGGGTTGTTTGAAAATGTACATGGACTGACGGATTTGAGGTTCGCCTATACCGATATCGTTAGCGATATCTCCAAGAACGGGCAGGTGGCTGAATTCACGAAATATAGGGTCGAGTTCATGCAAAGCATGACCAATTTTATTGATGCACAACGCTTTCTGCTCAATCAATTGACCGCTTTTATCGAACGCTTCTTCTTCAAAAAAACAGCGAATTTTTTCCGCTGAGTCGAGAAAATAGTTGTCCCCAGTTCGATCATTGTCATTCGTAGTGAAAATCGATGTGGTGGTCCTATCGGGCTTCCATTTTTCAACAATCTTAGCGGCCCGCTGCTTCAATTCGTTCAACGTTTCTAGGGGAATCATTTGGTCAAGAACCAAGTAGCCCTGTTCATGATACTGCAAAATTTGTTGCTGACTTAGCATGGATAAACTCCAAAATTTCGCCTATTGGATGCTTAATATAGAGGCTAGGTGGTTAATTGTAAAAGTAATGTTAACTTATGTGTGACGTTGATAGATAAGAAAATAAGGCGCTAAAATCGCCTTATTTTTATGGTTGGAAGGGTGCGGGGTGAAGAAGCTTATAAACTGTTGATGTTCTTGCCCTTACGTAACCTTCTGACCCACATTCGTGAGGGATGCAGTTCATTCAATGTATCCACAGAAAAAGGCATAGGATCTTGGCAAATCTGAGAAGCCAATAGCTCACCCAGTAGTGGGGCAGAACTTAACCCTCTAGAGCCTAATCCAACCATACAATATAGGTCGGGATATACTGGGAGTTCAATCACATCATTTTCGTTTTGATCGCGCAGGTTCGCGTATTCGGTTACGATTCTATCGTAGCGACCAACGGAGCCGACAAAGGGTAAGTGATCTCGTGAAACACAGCGAATGCCTTGTCGAGATTCGCCTGATGAGACATCGACATCTCGAGTCCAAGTTTGATCCGGTACACAGTTACGCAGCTTTTTGGCATTTTCATTCTGGGCGATTTGGTCAAACTCTTTGTTTATGTTGACGCGATCATAACTTGCGCCAATGCAGTGCTTCATATTGTTTGGGTTATGTGGTGTCAGATACCCGTCGTAACACAAAACAGTCTGGAGTTTCTGAAGGTTTTCTGTCGTTGGAATGTGACTCACTTGTCCTTTGACAGGGGAGGCTGGGATCGCCTCTGATTGCGCAAACTGACTGAACAGATGACCGTTCGCAATAATGGCGACTTGATGAGTAAAGGTCCCTTTTTTTGAATGCAGAGTCCAACCGCCCTCTATTTCCTCGAGACTTTGAATCTCGGTGTCATACAAACAGGTTAAGTGACCACTTTCTTCCAGCTCTCGAAGGAGTTCTGTCGTGAATTGTTGAGGGCACAACCAACCTCCCAACGGATAATGAACACTTTCCATGTCAAACGTAAGCCCTGTTTTTTCGCACGTTTGGTTTTTATCTAATTGATGAACCAGTTGATGGGCAAAATCACCTTGCAGCATTTTTCTGAGTTTGGCTTCTGCTTTTTCATTCCATGCCAGCTGGGTGACGCCACACCATTCATGATCAAACTCAAGTGTTGTATTCATTTGCTCCACAAATTGCCTAGCGTATAAAAAGGCAGGGGCGAAAACACGAGAAACGCCCGTGTGTGTGTCATTGAGCAAGGGATAGACGGCGCCTTGTTGATTGCCAGACGCTTGCTGGGCTGGGGATGAATCTTTGCAATACAGCGTCGTTTTGATTCCACGTCGCGCCAAGCTTTTCGCTAGAGTGGCACTGGCAATACCGCCGCCAATGATTGCGATGTCTTGAACATTGCGAGTTCCCGAACGATGAAACCATGGTTTGATGTTGGTTGCTGGCGCTTTTTGTTCAATAGCGCCCACAATCATATCGCGCTTGGTTCCAAAGCCTTTGACCTTTTTCATAGAAAATCCGGCTTCGATTAGCCCACGGCGCACAAACCCAGCGGCGGTGAAGGTGGCGCAGGTACAATTTTGTTTTGCTAGCTTGGCCATGCTGTTAAACAGCGCTTGATTCCACATCTCTGGGTTTTTACTCGGGGCAAAACCATCAAGAAACCAAGCGTCGACTAGGCCTGTCTTGGGTGTGGGTACGCTGGGCATGCAGTCTTTAATGTCGCCGAACCACAAATCCAGTGTTACGGCACCATCTGCAAGCACGATTCTATGGCAGTCTGGTACGGCTATTGGGTAGTATCTATGAAGTTGTTCTGCGTATTCTGCCAGTTCTGGCCAAGATTGATGTGCTTTTTGGAGGTCATTTAGAGTCACCGGAAACTTTTCGAAGCTGATAAAGTGCAACTCTTTAAGCGGTGCATCTGGGTTGGTTTTTCTGAAGGCATCAAACCATTGCCACAGCGCTAAAAAGTTTAAGCCCGTTCCAAAGCCTGTTTCCGAGACAACAAATCGCCTATCTGTCCACTCGTTCCAGCGCTCAGGCAATCGATTTTGTGTTAAGAAGACATAACGGGTTTCTTCCAGTCCATTGACATTGGAAAAATAAACATCATCGAATTGATCAGACACAGGGGTCCCGGCTTCATTCCAGCCTAGAACTGCGTTCTTAATGGTCGTCATAGTGGTATGATCTTGGGTAAATGTGTGAGTCTATCGCGGATTGTACGTATTTCTGGGAAAGCTGACCACTTTTGTGTGGCAACTTGGTTATTATTCTACGGATTTTTGAATTATAGGAATGTCTCATGAAACGAGCCGTAATCACCGGTATGGGTATTGTTTCCAGTATCGGTAACAACGTCGAAGAAGTATTAGCGTCATTGAAAGCGGGTAAATCAGGCATCAACGCATCTGAGCAGTTCAAAGAAAAAGGTCTGCGTTCACAGGTGTGGGGTGATCTGAAAATTAACCCTGCTGAGCACATCGATCGCAAAAAAATGCGTTTTATGGGTGATGCTGCTGCTTACGCATACCTTTCGATGGAGCAGGCTATTGCTGATGCAGGTTTAACTGAAGAGCAGGTTTCTAACGATCGCACAGGTATCGTTGCGGGTTCAGGTGGGGCTTCCTCTCTGAACCAAGCTGTGGCAGTGGATACGCTACGTGAAAAAGGCGTGAAGCGTATTGGCCCTTACATGGTACCTCGTACTATGTCTTCAACTGTGTCCGCTTGTTTGGCTACGCCATTCAAGATTCGCGGTGTGAATTACTCAATGAGCTCAGCTTGTGCAACGTCTGCACACTGTATTGGGCACGCTGTTGAGTTGATCCAACTTGGGAAACAAGACGTCGTATTCGCAGGCGGTGGTGAAGAGCTCGATTGGACGCTTACCATGATGTTTGATGCGATGGGCGCACTTTCAACGAAATACAATGACACACCTGAAAAAGCATCACGTACTTACGATGCCGATCGTGATGGTTTCATCATCTCCGGTGGTGGCGGTATGTTGGTGATTGAAGAGCTAGAACATGCGCTTGCTCGCGGGGCAACAATCTACGGTGAAGTGGTTGGTTACGGCGCGACGTCAGATGGCTACGATATGGTTGCCCCGTCCGGTGAAGGCGCAATCCGTTGTATGAAGATGGCGATGCAAGATGTTGATGGCGTTGATTACATCAACACTCACGGTACGTCAACTCCTGTAGGTGATGTAAAAGAGCTAGGAGCAATCCAAGAAGTCTTTGGTGGCAACAGCCCAGCGATTTCGGCAACCAAGGCGATGACAGGGCACGCATTGGGTGCTGCTGGTGTACACGAAGCCATCTACTCTACTCTAATGCTTCACCACAACTTTGTCGCGCCAAGCATCAACGTTGAAAACTTAGATGAAGCGGCAGAAGGTTTGGATATTGTCACTGAAATGCGTGAGCAAGAGCTGACAACAGTGATGTCAAACAGCTTTGGCTTCGGTGGAACAAACGCCACTTTGGTAATCAAAAAATACCAAGGTTAATCGGTACCCAAATTATTGACAGTTTCCAGAGCTGATCAGCCTAGCTGATCACACAGACGCGGAAAGTTCCCCAAGGAGAGCGGGGTTCAGTCCTTTTGTTCTGGATTTTACCGGTCTCATCTGAGACCGGTTTTTTTATTTCCAATGCAGAGTCAAATCTTGCACAATCCCAACATAACTTCTTGAACTGACTATTCTATGAAAATCCTTATTGATGAAAATATGCCTTACGCTGAAAAACTCTTTAGCCAGCTGGGTGAAGTGGTTTTGAAACCAGGACGTACTTTGACTGCCGAAGATTTAGTCGATGTGGATGGCTTGATGATTCGCTCTGTGACCAAAGTAAATAAAGAATTGATTTCCAAAGCCAATAAATTGAAGTTTGTTGGCACCGCAACGGCAGGAATGGATCATGTTGACCAAACACTGCTCAAAGAAAAAGGCATTTTCTTTACGGCTGCACCGGGTTGTAACAAAGTGGGTGTCGCTGAGTATGCGTTCAGCGTGATGATGATTCTAGGGCAGCAACAAGGCTTCTCTGTATTCGATAAAACCGTTGGTATTATTGGTGCGGGGCAAGTAGGTTCTTATCTTGCTCAATGTCTTCAAGGCATGGGCATTAACGTTCTATTGAATGATCCCATTAAACAAGCCGAAGGGGATGGACGCACTTTTACCACACTTGAAACACTGCTCGAACAATCTGATATTATCACGTTACACACCCCAATCACGCGTGATGGAGAGTACCCAACTCACCATATTCTAAACGAAACGCGTTTAGAGGCGCTGAGGTCGGATCAAATCCTGATTAATGCAGCGCGCGGTCCTGTGGTTGATAACTCAGCGTTGAAAAAGCGTTTACAGCGCAATGATGGCTTTACGGTTGCGTTGGATGTCTTTGAGTTTGAACCAGAAGTTGACATGGAATTGTTGCCTCTACTTGCCTTCGCTACCCCCCATGTGGCCGGTTATGGTTTGGAGGGTAAAGCGCGTGGTACGACCATGATTTTTAACTCTTTCTGTGAGTACTTAGGTAAGGATAAC
The DNA here is from genome assembly GCF_014694455.1 of Vibrio sp. S9_S30. Classification (GTDB taxonomy): domain Bacteria; phylum Pseudomonadota; class Gammaproteobacteria; order Enterobacterales; family Vibrionaceae; genus Vibrio. Next base: position 414,445 of record NZ_JAAUWT010000002.1, read on the forward strand.
CGAGCCTACGCTTCTGAGTTATTACCTATCGCCCCTGTTCCGCGTGTTCAACTGGATAGAGCGTGGGACAACGCAACACTGCACAATCTTACCCAATTGATTTATGATGTCCGTCACGATGACGCCATATTCCGTCGTAATATTGCCCGATCAGGTGCATTTGATGAAATGCGCAAAAATTATTGGGATAGAAGAGAGTACAGTGCCGTCACTTTAGTGGGGAATCAAGAGTGCAATCTTGAACCACTCGCTAAGCTAGGTTTTCAAATCGAGGTAACAAATGAGCCAAGAATTTAATGTTGCGATATTAGGCGCAACAGGTGCCGTGGGTGAAACCATTCTTGAAGTGCTAAAAGAGCGTGAATTTCCAGTTGGAGAACTCCACTTATTAGCGAGCGAGCGCAGTGAAGGCAAAACGTATCGCTTCAATGGGAAAACCGTTCGTGTGCAAAATGTGGACGATTTTGATTGGTCACAAGTACACATAGCGCTATTTTCTGCTGGCGGCGATCTGTCAGAGAAATGGGCTCCAATTGCCGCAGATGAAGGCGTTGTTGTTATCGATAACACGTCACAGTTCCGCTACGACTATGATGTCCCTTTGGTGGTTCCAGAAGTCAATCCAGAAGCCATTGCGGAGTTTCGTAACCGTAACATCATTGCAAATCCGAATTGTTCAACGATCCAGATGCTTGTTGCACTCAAACCAATTCATGATCAAGTGGGTATCGAGCGTATTAACGTGTGTACTTACCAGTCTGTATCAGGCGCTGGCAAAGCGGGTATCGACGAATTGGCAGGTCAAACCGCGCATTTGTTGAACGGGATGCCAACGGAACAAAAAGCATTCAACCAACAAATTGCTTTTAACTGCATTCCACAAATCGATAAGTTTATGGACAATGGTTACACCAAAGAAGAGATGAAGATGGTTTGGGAAACCCAAAAAATCTTCAACGATGAGACTATCACAGTGAATCCTACTTGCGTTCGCGTGCCGGTATTTTACGGTCATGCAGAAGCCGTTCATATCGAAACGAGAACGCCTATTGATGCCGATCAAGTTGCGCAGCTTCTAGAGCAAACCGATGGCATCGAAGTATTCCATGGTGAAGAGTTTCCAACGCAAGTTCGCGATGCTGGTGGTAAAGACCATGTTATGGTTGGTCGTATCCGCAATGATATCAGTCATCACAGTGGCATAAACCTTTGGATTGTGGCAGACAATGTACGAAAAGGTGCAGCCACAAACGCTGTTCAAATCGCCGAAGTGCTAATTCGGGATTATTTCTAAGTATAACTATTTTAAAAGCCTCATATTGTGAGGCTTTTTTCTTGCTTCTATTTTGTTCAAATCATGCAAAATTGAGTAAGAATGGTACGAATATCAACTCGGACACACATTTTTTCGTGCGGACGCTATAGTTTTACGACATTTATCCGATATATTTAGCAGATCACATTATTATTCAAGATAAGAAAGCAAGAAAGCTGAGCCTTATATGCATCATTTTTTCAAGCGTTTGTTAACGCCCTTGCTTCTGATGGTCTCGACTCAAATTCCAGTGGCTACCGCTGATACCATCAGAGTAATTGGTTCCAACGGAGAGGTTTCAGACTCCCCACGCTTCGCTGAGCAGATTCGACAACCTGCCGCTCAGGGGCAACCCTCTTTGTTTTATGGTCCGACACGGGGAAATGAAACTCTGTGGGGTATTGCTACGGCTTTAAGACCATCCAATAGCCTAACGGTTCAACAAACGTTGCTTGCGATATATCGCCTTAACCCCCAAGCATTTGAAGGTCAAAATATACATAGCTTGATCCCAGGCAGCACGCTTCGTATACCATCATTACCACAAGTCCAATCTGAAAGTACGGCCAATGCCGTAAGAATTATGTCGGCTCACCAAGCTCGCCTAGATGGTCAGAATCGTAATCAAACGGCACAACCTGCTGAAAGACCTCGACCTAACGTAGTGCAACCCAAACCTGCTGAGCCGAAAATAGAAGCCCCGACATCAACCGTATTGACAAAACCTAAACCAGAAGTGGTTCAGGAAGAACCAAAATCGGATCCCGTAGCGGTTTCAAAACCAGCGGCAGATCCAAAACCAGCAGTGAAAGAGGGTGAGCAGGTTAATCCGCTGAAAGAACAGCTCGATATGTCGGAAAGTGAACTTTCGTCGCTCGAAGAGAAAAACCACCAGCTTCGCTTGATGTTATCTGAAGTCCAAAACGAAGTTAAAACACTCAAAGATGAACTGGGTGATGAGAATCGCATTCGCGATGAAGTTCAAAAGCTGCTTGATGCTGAGAAAATAAAACAGCTAGAAAGTCAGCAAAATGCGCCTACATTGATGGAACGGATAGTCGGTAACCCGCTACTGTTAGGCGCATTAGCGTTAATTCCTGGTCTATTAATCGGCTTGTTGGTCGTTATGCTGCTAAGCCGACGCAAAGAGCCGGAAGCTGAGGAAGAAGCACAAGAGCAAACTCTGGCAGAAGTACCGCCAGCGCCTGCCAATAATGAAGATGAAGAAATTGACGAGATCAATTTAGATGATGACCTCATCGGCGGTATTGAAGGCGATGAGTTGTTTGGCGACGAGTCCGATGTAGCGTTCTCCGACGATATGGCAGAAGAAGGCGGACAACCGAAAGAATCCGATGACGTATTTGGCGATCTGAATGATGACGACCTTGATTTTAATCTCAGTGATGAAGGCGACGATCCATTTGCGAGTATCGGGGATGATGGTGAGTTAGACACCGACTTAACGGATATTGAATCCAGCGCAACGGGAATTAGTGTAGAGGCTGGCGAACAAGCACTTGGTCTTGAGGAAATGGAGCGAGCGCTAGACGAGATCGAACCAGAAATCGAAGTAGATATCTCAGAGAACGAGATGGGAGAGTTCGACCTAGCGGGTGATGACGAGCTATCCAATGACGATATCGATGTGCTGTTTAGCTCCGACGAACCAGAAGAAGATCTCGGTGCGAATGAGCTTGATCAATCGATGTTGGACGACTTATTTGCAGGCATAGATGATACCGAAACCGACGAAGACTTGGATTTTGGGACTTTGTTGTCCAATGACGAAAGCAGCGAAGACTCTGATGATGCCACTGCCGATGGAATCGATCTTGACTCTGAATTAGGTGAAGATGCCTTTAACGAATTGTTAAGTGAAAGTACCCCCGACATCGATGATGGAGACTCTGTCCTTCTCGACGAAATGTTGGAAGCAGACACCGACTTAGATTCAAACAGTACCGACTTACTTGACGATGTTTTAGAGGCAGATGATTCAGGTCTGAACGTAGAGCCCGATGCACTTCTTGATGAAGCGTTAGAGCAAGATGACATAAACAATGATGCTGCTGATGATATTCTTAATGAGTTTGACTTAAGCGAAGACAGTACAGATTTGCTTGATGAGGTACTCGATGGTCCATCAGAAGAAACAGAAACACTGGATCCGGAATCTACAGACTTATTAGACAGCTTACTGGATGAGGCAGATTCAAATGACACACCTGAATCTTTAGATGAAAATAGCACCGACCTATTAGATGATTTCATCGATGACGACTCTAAAGCCTCCGTTGATGCGGATAGCACAGATCTGCTTGATAGTGTACTAGAGGAATCAAATGAAGAAGAGTTTGATCTAGGGATTCCAGAGTCGCTGGATGAAGACAGCACGGATTTGCTAGACGATATCTTAGAGGAGTCTAAGGCAAGCGTTGACTCAGAAAGTACGGATCTACTCGATGAATTAGTAGAAGATGATACTTCAGTTGAAAGCGAATTTGATTCGGATGATTTCGATCTAGGTTCAGAGGCGCCAGATGACGTAATGGCTACGTCTGAAAGTGAGAATAGCGACTTTGATTTTGAGTTCGAATCCGAAAGCCATTTAGATGATGATGCAGAACAGAATGAACTTGGGGAGCCGGAAACATCAACCTCGGAAGAGCTCAAGTCTGAGCAAGAACCATTAGAACAGGCGATCACTCAAGATAATGAATCAGTCGATACTGATGAATTGACAGAAATATCAGATTCTGATGTACAACCCGACTCTGACGTGCAACCGGACATGGATACCGTTGCTGATGTGTCAGAAGAGGACGATTCGCAAGAGGCGCTCGACCAAAAAAATGAGCCAGAAAATGACAATCAAGAGCAAGAGTCTGCGGGACAAGAATCTGAAGAGGCTGATTTACAAGAGACCGAACAGCCGGAACCCGATACAACAGAAGTAGAAACTGCTGACGAACCCCCCGTTTCACCTGAAGAAGCTGAGTCTTCCCCAAATAGCAATGAAGACCTTGAGGCAGAAATTGAGCTAAATGTAGAGCCAGAGCTAAATGCAGAGCCAGAGCAAAACTCAGCGCCTGAAGAATCCATTGCTGAAGACTTTCCAGCGCAACCGATACAAAACGCAGAAACAGCGTTTTCGCTAAAAGGTCATGATGATGAACCCCTCGATGTATTGATGGGTGAAACACGTGAAGAACCTGAGTTCACCGACGCAAATATTGGTGAGTTAGATGAAAGTGCGGTGAAATCGGATATCGATTCAATATCAGAAGACAGTGAACCCGTTGAAGACTGGCAAGAAGAAGCGTTCTCAGGTGAAGTCAGCACCGAAGAAGATGCACCAGATTTACCTGATATTGGTGAACTTCCCCTCAATGAAAGTCCGTCTGAGGAGAGTGTTTCCGAAGCGGCAATGGAAGGTATTGAGTCAGAACTAGATTCTGATTTAAATCCGGATTTAAGCGAAGAAACCGAAACAATCTCTAATGATGGTGTTGACAGTGGTGAACTGGACTTACCATCTAAAGAGCCAGAGCCAGAGCCAGAGCCAGAGCCAGAGCCAGAGCCAGAGCCAGAGCCAGAGCCAGAGTCAGAGTGTGAGCCGTAGCATAAGACAGATCCAGAGAAAAAGAAAGAGAGTGAGGCAGAGAGTACAGAGAAGCAAGAGTACACGGCAAAGACATAGCCAAAGAGTGAGAGTAAGCACAGAATCGATCGAACACGCACAGAAGAGCAAGAATCGGCAACACGTTACCAAACGACAATCCATACCTGTGATTAGGGAG
>NZ_JAAUWT010000003.1 GCF_014694455.1 Vibrio sp. S9_S30
TCGGTTTGAAGCTTTTGTTAGAGCGATACAAACAAAAAACTCGCTTGGCAATGAAGCACTTAGCTTGCATTCAATGAAAGGCATCTTAGCTAACAAAATCTTCTGCAACCAGTCCACAGAACCCAAAACAGCGATTCAGTCGAGAATTTAGGAAAGCTAGCCGGAAACCAAACTTCAAAACCTGATGAAGCTGAATAGATTTGAAACCTACAACGACTTGGCTTGCGAGAATTTTCCACCTTGGATATGGCTGAGGAAACGAGCTCAAAAGCACTGAAGCCTGCAATTTTCGACTACCTTATAACCCTTGAATGATCAAAGCGCTATAACGCCCGCTTAAGCCGCTGCCAACGCAATACAACGGCTACCGCATTGCGCCTTAAACACAATTCTTACTGCAAACCAAAAATGCCGCGCGTTGGCGGTCGGCTTGAAGCGTTTGTTAGGAGTGGGCTGAACGAGTGCTTCTAGCTTCTTTGTTTGGGTCATGCGGATAACAATTGGTATATGAAAAAGCCGTATACCTCTTACCAAGGTCGTCCTCGATAATACATTTCATGTTACATGGGTTACCTAATGCACTTCGCCAATAGTGATGGCGATGCTCATAGGCCACTTCAAACTCAATCTCAACGCAAACTGCCTGAAGCCAATTCCGCCGAAGTTCCCTTTTAGCAACTAATTTGTGGAGTATTTCGGAGTACTGCTTGACCATCAGTTCAAAAGACGGGTCATATGGTTCAATTGTTTGAGATAAGAGATCAATTGATACTACTTTAGATTCGAGCAAGTCCACATGCTTATATAACTTACCAATTCCCCAGTAGCCATCAACATCATTGTTCCTACTACAGAATGAACCAATGATACCACTCGCAATACTACCTAACTCCCTTCTGCGTCCCATATTGCCTCGCAAACTCCTAACGCCAGCTTAAACCGCAGACAACGCACAAAACAAGCCGCTGCATTGCACCATAAACGCTAAATTCACTGCAAACCAAAAATGCCACGCGTTGTTTGTCGGTTTGAAGCTTTTGTTAGAGCGATACAAACAAAAAACTCGCTTGGCAATGAAGCACTTAGATTGCATCCAATGAACGACATCTTAGCCAAAGTGAGCTTCTGCAACCAGACCACGATACCCAAAACACCGAACCAGTCGAAAAATTTACAAGTACGATCCGAAAACCAAACTTCAAAATCCGGAATTTCTAATTGGCATGAAATCCCACAGCAACTTGGCTTGTAGAGAATTTCCCACCTTAGATATGGTTGAGGAATCGAACTCGAAAACACTGAAGCCAGCAACTTTCGAGAACCTGACAACCCTTGAATTATCAAAGCGCTATAACAGCTTATTAGACCGATACTTTACGTCTATCTTAAAAGCCCGTATCCATCTAACGTGTTAAAACCTAAATCTTTATTTTTTAAAAATCATACGATTATGCCACGAAATTACTTTCGTCGGGTTTAGAAATCTGGAAAATGTCGAGCTAAAACACAATTGTACAAAAAAGTATCTCGTTGGTTATGTATACAGTAAACCTTAGTGGGTGATCAGGTCATTAAAATGGGGAGTCATAAAGTGTAAAAAAGCTGCCTGCCTGAGGAGAGACAGGCAGAAAGGTAGCGCTCGGTTATAGGGCAAGGCCATCACCTAAGCTCGATTTCCTAGCACCCAGATATACAGCGTCTAATAGTTGCCTGAAAGAAGCGACCCAAAACCAGGAACACAAGTATCAATACCCAGCACCTTCATCATTTTGTAGGCGGTTGCAACAGAAGACGAAATAACCGGTAAACCAATACGATCTTCAATAGGTTGAATAGAGGGTAAAGAAGGCATCTGTACACACGCAGAAGCCACCAGCACATCCACCCCAGACGTTTGCAGCTTTTTGGTTATCTCAATCGGTGCGTTCGGGTTTTGGGAGCCTACCTCTAAATTATTCGATATTTCCAATGAAAGGCTATCAACCACTTCAATCCCTTCACTTTCAATATAATCAATAACAAGGGCGGTAAGGGGTTTCATATAAGGTGCCAACAACGAGATTCGTTTCGCACCCAAAGCATGAAGCCCTTCAACCAAGGCCCCTGCACTCGTCACTATAGGGCAAGGGGATCCGTTCTGTGTCGCCACCTCACTTAAACGCTTCTCCGATTCGCGGTGGTACCCCTTCCCCATGCTCATTATTGCGACCAAGCAGGCGTATCCCATCACATCGACATGAGCATCGGATAATTCCAACGCACATCGCAAACTGTCGCTGTCCATTTTTTCCAGTTCAGACTTCGTTACATTCTTCATTCGCATACGAGAAGAGTGAAACGTAAATCGCTCGGGGTGAACCGTTTCCCGCGCTCGGAAAATCGCTGGCACTTCCGTTTCCATTGTAATGTTGGACGACGGAACAATTTGACCAAGACGAAAACGTAACGATGCCGTCATAAGTCGCTCTCCTTTGCTGAATGTGTTTTATCTGCGCTCGTCTCTGGGAAATTGTCCGAGACTTGTGCTTCATCCTCATGAAAATAGGCGGACTTGATTGGGTTGCGATTCACATGAAGTTGAAACACATCGAATCGATTATAATGCCCTGTAATATCGTGCATCTGCCTTGGCTGAATGCACTTATTTAAATCAATATCCGCATAAACAATGCCCTCTTCATCAATGAGGGGCTCCCCAATGACACGCCCATCGGGGCCAATAAACCCACTGAACGCACTGCTTTTCCGCGTTAACAACGCTTCAGATTCTGGGTGCGTTTCTTTAAACGTGTCGATGATTTGCTGCGAGATGGTCGAGCAAGACACCGCCGTAAACACCTTTCCTTCAAACGAGTGGGCAGAAGATCGAAGTTTGATGGCTTCTGCCATGTTGTAATCCGGTGGGGCGACAGGCAGTGAAATGTAGTTAGCTACATGCATCAGCTCCCCCTGAGCAAGCAAAGCGAAGCGTGCCAATGTATTGGTATTTTCGCCACAAGCTAATGCGCCAAGTGGGCCAATCGACGTTTTATGCACCTTCAATTGTGAACCGTCCCCTGGTGCCCAAGTCAGCTTTTCAGCCCACGTCGGCACCAGCTTGCGGTGCTTACCCACGATCTTGCCTTCGTCGCTGATGATCACAATGGTGTTATAGAGTGTCCCAACGCCCACCGCACTTCGCTCGTTCACACCAATCACCACATTCGCTTTGTAGCGCCCCGCTTGCTGGGCAATTTTTTCGATTTCAGGACCAGGGATCTCAATCGCGCACTTGCACAGCTTTTCATACCAAGGGCTGCCTTGTGGAGGCGTCATAATCCAGTTCCAATACGGGTAACCGGGAATGAAGACCTCGGGAAACGCGATCAGAGTGGCACCTTCTAACGCCGCTTCCTCAATAAGATCGCACGCCTTATCAACCGTCGCGTCTGTATCGAGGAAAACAGGCGCAGCTTGAATGGCGGCGGCTTTAAAAACGTTCAGTTCTAATGCTGGCATAACGCCCCCTACTTCGCCGCAACAACGGAATGTCTAAGGTGCCCTATGTGCTCAAGTTCGGCTTCAATCACATCACCAGGCCAAACCCACTCTTGAGGTTCACGGCCAGCCCCGACACCTTCGGGCGTTCCCGTTGCAATAATATCGCCAGGTTCGAGTGTGATCCCTTTGCTTATATCGTGGATGAGTTCGTTCACTTTAAACAGCATATGGCGCGTATTGGAATCCTGCTTTGTCACACCGTTCACCTTTAAGCTTAAATCCAAATTTTGCGGATCAGGGATTTCATCTGCCGTTACAATACAAGGTCCAAATGGTGCGAACGTGTCTTGCCCCTTGGAGTAAATCCATTGCCCTGCACGGCGGCAATCTCTGGCACTCATATCAATAAGCAAGCTGTAGCCAAACACATAATCCAGCGCCGATTCTTTCGACACCCCTTTGGCTTTGGTGCCCATAACAACCGCCAGCTCAACTTCCCAATCCAATTGTTGGGTGATCTCCGCATTGTGCTCAATCACATCATTCGGGCCGATCACCGTCGTTGGGGGTTTAGAGAATATAACGGGCTCCTTTGGCAGAGCTTTGTCGGTATCCAACGTACGGCTCGATTCGGCAACATGCTCAACATAGTTCAAACCGATGCCAAAGATGTTCTTCTTGGGGCGAGGGATCGGAGCCAGCAGCAACGCATTGGCAAGCGGCGTACAGCTGTCTGTTGGCCAACTTTTACCATGACTTTCAAGCAGCTCAGTAGCAACGCGAACCGCATTCGGGCCCAGTTCGATAAAAGACTGCATACAACTTGGCAAATCGACACTGTGGTGGCTTGCGAGTTTGGCGAGATCAATAACTTGGTCATCGACCAACGCCCCTAAACGCGATTCCGATTGTAGGTGCGGGCGGAAAGTAACAAGACGCATAATAAATTCCTTTTTCGTGTGAACATTCTTTTTCGTATAAACATTCTTTTGGTGGTCTATTAACGCTAGCGGTTAGAAACAGGCTGATGCCCATTGTTCTCTGCTAGCGCTTCCTCTCGGTATAAACCCAGAGCTTCAATGGTTGACAGATCGCTAAAGCAAAACAGGCACGCCTCTTCCGTATCTGAGGCATTCACGTGTTCATGAAATGCCCATGAAGGTACGCAGAAAATGTCTCTCTCCTTCCAATCGAAACGTTTGCCATTAATAATGGAGTGACCTTTCCCTTTCGCAACGTGGTAGATGAAGCTGCCTGTGTGGCGGTGTGCCTTGCCTTTAAACCCAGGACGTAACATCTGCATGCTTGCGCCCATGGTTTTCATAACATGCCCACCCGTCACGGGGTTGGTGTAATACATCAAAATATCGTCGTAAGGATTGCCATCGGACACGGCAGCCATTCGTGTTAAAGCCTCGTAGGTTGGCTCCCATTGATATTTGAATAGAGGGGAATACGGTTTGTCCCAATGCACATTTTGTGGACGCAGAGCTCGCCCTCCCCAAAGACCAATGGAGTTATCGACGGGCTGAGTCATTGCCTGATTTAGGTCTGGGTGCACCTCATAGAAACCCGCCTCGAACGCGTTAACCAAAGGAATATCAAGCCCATCTTGCCAAATACACGGCGTCCCCCCCTCTTCAACCCCATGTTCGTGCCACGTTCCGTTTGGCGTTAATACAAAGTCGTTAGCGCCTAGCGGCATTTTTTGCCCATCGACAATGGTGTAAGCACCACGGCCTTCCATAATGAACCTGAGAGCGGAAGAAGAATGCGCATGAGCACTGGCCGCCTCTCCGGGGAACATCACTTGCAGCCCTGAATACAACCACCCCACCGCAGCCGCCACCTCTTGACGACCAGGATTATTCAGGTAAACAACGCGTCTGCCCGCTTGTTCTGGGGTAACCAATTCCGCTGACCTAAGCACTTTGCTGCGAAGGTCTTCGTAACGCCACAGCACCGGCTCAGATTCCGATTTGGGTTCCCACGGCTCTATTTTGTTCGCCACCGTCCAAAGTGCACCAGTATTGAGCCCTTTGAGATCGTTGTAATAAGAAACCAACTCTGGGGTATCGGCTACATTGGCCCTGCCGATCACATCTTCAATATAATCATCGTAATTTTCGGTAGACATGGTGTATCTCCTTTAATTGGATAACGTGTTGTTGTTGGGTAACATGTTGTTAGGTAATGCATTGTTGGGTAACGTATTGTTAGGCAACGTTCTTGCGTTGGAAAAAGCTCACTCCAAGGCTCTGCGATCTTTAGGCAAAGCCGCGAGATAAGGGCGAGGCAGAGGCACTGGCCAATCCATTCGATTGCACTCTTCAATCAACCAGTTAGGATTCAGCATGAAAGGACGCGCTAACGCGCACAAATCTGCCCGCCCTGCTGCAATAATGCTGTTGACTTGGTCAGCGTCGGTAATATTGCCCACCGCAACCGTCGGCACACCGCCTTCATTGCGGATCCGATCCGACATTGGGGTTTGATACATGCGTCCGTAGATCGGTTGTTGTTCCGGTGTCACTTCACCAGTCGACACGACGATCATGTCGGCACCAGCGTGTTTAAAGAGGCGGGATATTTCTATTGCTTCATCCACCGTTGTACCGTTTTCCACCCAATCGGTTGCCGAGATGCGAACGGAAATCGGCTTGTCTTCCGGCCAAGCCTTGCGAACGGCAGTAAACACTTCAATAGGGAAGCGGACTCGGTTCGCTAACGATCCCCCATAGCGATCCGAGCGCGTATTGCTGATAGGCGAAATAAAGCTCGATAACAGATAGCCCTGCCCTGCTTGAAGTTCTAGCCAATCAAATCCAGCCTCATCAGCTCGTTTGGCGGCATCCACAAAATCTTGAATCATGTTGACCATGTCTTCGCCCGTCATTTCTCTCGGCACAGGGCTGACGTCCGGTAGATAAGGAATGGGGGAAGCCGACACCGTCATCCAGTTGCCCTCCTTAAGAGGGTGATCCGGCTTTTCCCAACCGAGCTGAGTAGAACCGCGCCGCCCCGCATGCCCTAATTGAATCCCAATGCACGCCGCACTGTTTTCATGAACGTAGGTGGTGATGCCTGCCCATTTTCGCTGTTGTTCTTCATTCCAAATCCCAGCACACCCTTCAGTGACACGTCCATTTTTCGACACCGACACCATCTCGGTCATCACTAGCCCTGCACCGCCTAGAGCGCGAGCGCCTAGGTGCACCAAATGCAGGTCTGATGGCATGCCATTATTGGCGCTGTATAAAAGCGTTGGCGACACAACCACTCGGTTAGCCAAGGTGACTCCCCGAGCCTTATATGGGGAAAACAAAGGCACCGAACTGCCATTGCTAGACACATCACACTGAGACTGTTGCAACCATTTTTCGTAGTGGTTAATCCAAACAGGATCGCGCAAACGGAGGTTTTCATGGGAGATCCGCTGTGAACGAGTCAATAAAGAATACGCAAATTGCTGAGGCTCCATGTGTTCATAACGTGCCACGTTTTCGAACCATTCCGTCGAGTTTCTGGCGGCGTTTTGAATCTTCATGACTTCCACATTGCGGATTTTTTTGTAGTATTCCAAACCCGATTGAATGTTCGATTTTGACTGCCTTAAACAGTGAGTCAGTTCTATGGCGTCTTCTAACGCTAACTTGGTGCCAGAGCCAATCGAGAAATGCGCGGTGTGCGCAGCATCGCCCATAAGCACCAGTGGTACGGTTTTCTGTGAGTGTTCGTCCGGTTGTATCCAGTGCACCCAGTTCTCGCAAATCACCCTCGGGAATTGGATCCAAATGGCCGAACCGCGTAAATGGGAAGCGTTGGATATCAGCTTATGGCCGTCTAACCATGGTGAAAACAACTGCTCACAAAATTCGATGCCCTCTTCTTGGCTCATCTTATCAATACCGGCTTTGTGGAACGTTTCGTCTGTCGTTTCCACAATGAACGTCGAGCGCCCTTCTTCAAACTGATACGCATGAACCTGAAACCAGCCGTACTCGGTAGGCATAAATAAAAAGGCAAAGGCATCGAAGATCTTTTCCGTTCCAAGCCAAACAAAACGGCACTTTCGCACGTCGATGTTTGGCTTAAAGTCCGATTCGTATTTGGTTCTGATGGCGCTATTAATGCCATCAGAAGCGATAATCAAATCGGCATCGTATTCACGAGCCACCTCTTTTTCGTTCTCAACATGGGTTTCAAAAACAAGCTCGACCCCCAGCTCTTCGCAACGTGCTTGTAAAATATTGAGCAATCTCTTTCGGCCAATACCAATAAATCCATGACCTGAACTGCGAATCGCTTCATCTTTAAAATGGATGTCAATGTCACCCCATTTGCTGAATTCGGATTCAATGGTTTTTGCAGACACCAAATCGGCTTTCTGCAAGTTCTCTAATGTGGCGTCGGAAAACACTACGCCCCAGCCAAAGGTGTCATACGGCCGGTTTCGTTCAATCACCACAATTCGATTTTCTGGATTTTCAAGCTTCATTAATAAGCCGAAATACAGCCCAGCGGGTCCCCCGCCAATGCAAACAATATTCATAGGGTGCTCCTTTATTTTTTTGTGCTGCTTCTGTAAGAAGAATGTGGTTGAGATGAAGAATGTGCTTCTGAAGAAGAAGGCGCTTGAGAAGAAGAATGCGCTTCTGAAGCGGGCGTTTGTGAAGGGGGTTTTTCGGCAGACGACGGTAAAAAGCCACGAATCGCCGCATTCAATTTTTCAGGGATAGGAATGGAACCGTGCGTTTCCAAAGACGTGGTCACCAAGGTTTGCTGAACCTTCATTCTCGGGTCGCCTTTTTGCCCGACACAGCGATATTCAAGAGTGAACGATTTCGTGCCAAGGCGCACAACATCCAGCTCTAGGTAAACGTCATCTCCCATCTGGCTCACTGCCGTGAAATCAGCCTCTAAGTGGACAATGGGCATGCCGAACTTGGCGCGCCCAATGTAACCGGCAAAACCGCCTTCGAGTATGGAATCTATCCAAGCTTCTAAAAGGTCATTGAACATAACAAAGTACTGTGGATAGAACACGATGCCTGCCGGATCGCAGTCCGAAAATCGTATTTTATAAGGTAAAGAAAACGAACGTTCCATTGTTCCTCCTAATTAATCTAATGAGTATTGGGCTTTAAGGGCAGTCAGTTTGGCGCCATGTTCGTCGGCCAGTGCCGCTTCTCTAAGCTCTCTCAAAAGGTGGGGGGTCAGTTGCTGCGGGTACTGATCAGCAATCGACATAAGCTGCTGGTAGTGATTCATTCCACGTTTGTGCGTCTCCCCATAGCCTTTCACCAACCGCTGGCAGAGCGCGATTTCTTTGGCTATTGCGGGGTTGGTGAGCGCGGTGTGTTGTATCCGCGCAATCCAGTCCCAAATGGCGGCTCTTTCGTTTTTGTAACGCAAAGTGATTCGGCGGCATTTCTTCCAATACGCCAGTGAAAGCAGCAATAAGAATCCCGATAGAGAACTCGTTCTCACCACGCGACCGTCTTGAGTCAGCTTGTTGATTAGGTTTGAGAGTTTCGTGGAACCCTTTATCCAACGTCCTACCGCCGCGGGTAGCGAGTCGCATATTTCATCCAAACCAGGGTGCATAAACTCTTCAATTTGCAGCAGTTGGGTTTGCGCTGCGCCCACTTCTTCTTTTACTCGTTGAAAACGCGATGCTCGCACTTTTAAATCCGCTACTCTCATCACGTCTTCGTAGCTGAGCCAAAGTGCCAAGTGTCTCGCCACAACCTCAAGTAATGGCGGGTGTTCCGTCAGTGACATGCCGTTCAGCAAATCGACGTACTCTTGTGCGTAGCTCAGATCTTGATAGTCCAGTAACCGCTCAATGCCGTGGCTGATCGTCGCCTGACACGCTTTTGGAAAGGGGTGGCTTAAAGGGTGGAGCGAAATACGTTGGGATGATGGCTGGGGGTCAGGCTGGTCTATCGACTCCCTTGATGTCAAAAGACAGGCGGCGTTAAACGCATTCAAGCTTTCTTTTACGCCAATCCCGCCTTGTTCGATGGTTTGCTCAAACGCTTTTCTGGAAAAAGGCAACACCCCCGATTCGCTCAGTGCTCCAAACAGCACAGAGCTGATCACGCTTTTGTTTTCCACCGCCACTTTCGCCATGTCGAATTGGATCAAGCGTTTGGACGATTTTTCCGCGTGCGCAATCAAGGAGTGGCTGTCTACCCGCCCGTCGCCCATGTTGGAACGCTCTTGATAGGAATACACGCGGTGTGTCGAAGAGATCAACACCGTTTGCGACGGTGTCACCAAACCACGTTGAATGGCTCGTCCAGCCTCCATCAATTCCGATGTGAGCACGATATCGACGTCTTCAGGTATGGGCATTAAAGCCAACACAGGCACCGCATTATGTTTTTCTGCGATGGCTCTGGAAAAGAGCTCCACATAATAGATGGTTGAACCCGTTCTTTGAGCCACACCCGGCACGGAAGTCGTTTGGGCATAAAACCCATTCGCCTCTGCCAAATTGACGATCCAGTCTGCTAATACGCCTCCCCCCTCGCCGCCCATGGCAAGAATGGCTATTTTGATGGGTTTGTTCAGATTCATGCGTCCTCCTTACCCTTCTGCGCGGCTGGTTTGGCGCTCGTAGATCGCTTGAAGCCAGTGAATGATTTTGTTTTGAATGCGCTGCCACCATGCCTCTAGCTTTTTAGGGTGAGTAATGATTCGTGCACGATAAAATGACGGGCAAAGCACCGCAGCGTGGGACACCTCGCCGCATAAACCGCACCCAACGCAGCTATCTAATACCGTGGCGACGGGATCGTGCCTTAACGGATCGGGGTTGCTTTTTATGGAAAGCGATGGGCAGCCAGAAAGGCGAATACACGAGTGATCGCCCGTGCAGGTATCCGGATCGATGCCGAAGCGCTCGCGGGCGTTTCTTACGCCGTTGGCCAGGTCTTTGCGAACTTGTCGTTTCACTCTTCTCTGCTTATTGAGCATGCATTCACTTTGAGCAACAACAACTTTGGGGCCGCCTTCTTTCGTCGTTAGCGCTTCGCGGAGCGTGTTCATCATGTTTTTCAGGTCATACGTTCGCTCAACGGTTTTTATCCATTTCACGCCTACGCCTTTTGCGGCTTTTTCAATATCATGCCCTGTACTGCGAGTCTCGTTTTGGGCAACCGACGATAAGATATCTTGCCCACCTGTCGCGGCGGTATAGCGATTATCGATCACCAATGTCACGTGATCGCTTTTGTTAAAAACAGCGTTGGCGATACCACTGGTTAAACCGTTGTGCCAAAAGCCGCCGTCCCCCATCACAGCGATGGCACGCTTTTGCGATTCGGTATGAAAAGCCGAGACACCAGCACTGCCTAATCCATAACCCATGGTGGTATTACCAAGATTGAAAGGCGGTAAAATAGAAAACAAATGGCAGCCAATATCGGCGCTGATGTGATGCGTGCCGACCTCTTTTTCCAGCATTTTGAGCGCGGTAAATACCGGCCGTTCTGGGCAGCCCGTACAAAAACCTGGGGGGCGGGGATTAATCAGCGAGTCGAGCGGCTCCGGCTCGGCTTGCTTTACTGGGCTGGGTTCACTGATTTCAACCACCGAAATGCGCGAGTCTATGTTGGTGCAGGCGGTATCGTGTGAGATGTCGTACTGACTCAAAAACTGGGAAATGCCTTTCATCAGCGTTTTGGCGTGGTATTCACCGGCTAACGGCAACACATCTTTGCCGTGCAATTCGGTGGTGATCCCTCTTTGTTTAAAAATGCTGGCGATGTTCTGTTCAATAAAATTGGGTTGCCCCTGTTCGATAACCAGAACCGCGTCTTTACTTTTGCAAAAAGAATCGAGCTCGTCGTCCACCAGTGGATAGGTCACGTTCAACACATATAACGGAATATCAGACTCGCCATAAATGTCGCTCATGCCCAGCTTTTCGAGTGCGCGGATCACGTTGTTGTAGCAACCACCTTGAAGAATAATGCCAAGGTTATTCTCTTTGCCGGAAAGAAATTCGTTGAGCTGGTTTTGCTGTATGAATTCGATGGCTGCGGGCCAGCGCTTTGAGATCTTTTCTTCCTCATGCAAAAAGCTCGCAGGGGGTAAGACAATGCGGTCGATATCCCGATACGGGTTGTCTATGGCGTCTTTAGGTGTGTATTTCGCACGGATATTATCGGATGTTTCAAACTGCCCATGTAAATGGCAAGAGCGAATCCCAATTTGCAACATAACGGGGGTATTGCTGGCTTCGGAAAGCTCGAACCCTGTTTTCACCGCTTGCACAATCGCCGGAATATTGGGCCGCGGATCCAACAACCAGATTTGCGATTTCATTGCAAACGCGTGGCTTCGCTCCTGCATGATGGAAGACCCTTCTCCGTAATCTTCTCCCACAATGATCAGCGCCCCCCCTTTCACGCCACCAGATGCCAAGTTCGCCAATGCATCACTGGCAACGTTGGTGCCCACCGTCGATTTAAACGTAATGGCTCCCCGTAGGGGGTAGTTCACAGACGCCGATAGCGTGGCCGCAGCGGTGGCTTCACTTGCGCTGTTTTCAAATCGAACACCGTATTCCGACAGCACTTCTTGCGCATCGGCTAACACATCCAATAGGTGCGATATTGGCGAACCTTGATAACCCGCGACGTAATTCACGCCCGATTCCAAAAGCGCCTTTGTCACGGCGAGTATGCCTTCGCCGCTAAACACTTCTCCTTCACCTAAACGAAGTTTGCTCATTTCGTTTACAAAAGATCGTTCAGCCATGTGTTCCTCTCACTTCCTTGTTGACTGCCTAGTTTCAGCAGACGTTACTGCGATGCTTCCAGCAGCCATATTTCCCGCAGCCTTGTTTGCAGCAGACATGTTTGCGACAGTCCGGTTTGCGACAGCGCTCGTTGCTGTGTCTGAGTTGCTGTGTCTTATTAGTACAAAGCACCTGAGGCTCAACATCAATCAATAAGAGAGGGGGAAAATCGCTTTCTCGCGAGGAGTGGATAGAGGGTGCAGAGACTGGATAACATCTTCGTGTATAAGAAGAAATTCCGTTTGGAAGCGTCGATACGATCGCGTCATAAAAGACAAAATCACGCTCTAACGATCCGATAGAGACGTGATTTAAATGACGGCTTAAAACGAGGGGAAAAGTGTTACTTTAACAGTTGCCGCGCCACCAAATAGCCCGACGTTGCCCCTAAGCCAGGGCCGGGGTGGGTACTGGCACCAATATGCAGCACATTTTTAACCGGGGTTTGATGACACTTAGCCGACCCAGTAGGCGCAAAGGGTCGCAACCAGAAAAACTGATCAGGGCTGCATACACCGGAATAGGGATCCCCTCCCACTAAGTTGCAGTTTAACGATTCCAAATCGGCTGGGCTGTAGGATTTGCGCCCAACAATCAATGACGATAATCCCGGCATCACGCTTTCTAACCGTTCTTGCACACGCTGTGCAACCGCTTCGCGAACCGCCTCCGTCCATTGCCCGTCTTCCGGTATTGGGATTTGATTCAATGCATCCCCCTTCAACTTAGAAGGCAATTCTTGCATTTGAACCCACAAGATCCAACAGCCTTCCGGTGCTCGGCTAGGATCAACAGCCGTCGGTTGCCCAATGCCCAGTGTCGGTTTCGCGGGTATGAGACCGTTATTGGCTTCGGTGACCGACAAACACACTTGCTCCATGCTTTCGGTTAAATGCACAAGAGGCACGTTCACCAGTTCTGGCTCTGTCCAAGGCGGGGGGGCACTCAGGGCAAAATGCACTTGCATGCCTCCGCGGCCAAATTGGTAACCTTTTGCTCGCTTTCTCACCTCTAATGAGGCGTGCTTTTTGGCGTTCAAGAAACGCCCGTACAGCTGGTCGGGAGCCACATTACACACCACATGCTCCTTCGCGGAATAAAAGGTTTGGTTTGCGACCACGCCTTGAGCCACTTCAGTGCTGCCTTGAGCTGAAAAGAGGCGTTTCTTCGATTGAGTAACGATTTCATCCACGTTTGCGTTGTGAATAATGATGCCATCGTGATCTTCAATGACTTGCGTTAGCGCATGAACAAGCTTGTTGCTGCCCCCCTTCACCACGGGCATGCCACCGGCAACAACCGCGGCAAACGTGAGTTTTCCAATCAGCGCCGAACTGGCTTCGTCCGGCCCTAACCCCGTATGAAGTACCCAAGGTGCGATCAACGCTCGGGTTTTATCATGCTTAAACGTTCTTAACGACCAGCGTCGGCAACTTTCAAGGGAATCAGACATAAAAGCCAGCATGCCATTCGTCCCTCGCTTTCGCCATTCGCGAAACATCAAACGCACGAGGTTCAAACTGAACGGTTGGTTATTGAGCAAACCAAAGGTGAGCGACGCGTCTGTCCCGAAAAGTGTTTCCGCACTGGTTCCGAAGGCACTGCCATCCCCAGGACAGCACGCTTCTAGCCTTTTCACCGTGTCTTCTATATCACTCTTGAGCGCTATCCCTGAACCATCGGGAAAAACAATGCCCGTCGAGTAATCATTTTGAACAAACTCGACCCCTTTGCCATCGAGAGCCTCTTTGAGCTCGCCATACCCTGCTCCCCCCACAAATAAGGGGTACCACATCGACATGATGTCGTGATGAAAATCAGGAAAGAGCTCTTCCGTACGAATGCACCCACCAGAAATCGCATTGCGTTCCAATATCAAAACGGATTTGCCGTTCATTGCGAGGATCGCGGCACATACCAAGGTGTTTATGCCGCTACCAATAAAAATCACATCGGCATCAATACTGCTTTTTTTCATGCTACTGCCTCCCTGCTTAACCCTTTATTCAAAGATCAGCTAATCCAGTCAATCCTTGCTTAACCGCCGACCAAAGCCAGAACACGGAGAGGGCTACCTGAACCGCCTTCGATTTTCAGTGGCGCAGCCACAATCAACGCCCCCGTGGTCGGGAGTAAATCCAAGTTTTTAAGGCACTGCAAACCGTACTTATTGGCTCCGTGCATTAAGGTGTGGCATGGCAACGGCATCGACCATGTGAAAGATTGACCTGCGTCGGTATTAATGGTTTCGACACCAAAACCCAGTACGTCTCTTTGATGGATCATCCATTCCACAGCCGCTTGAGTCGGGCCCGGTGTGTGAGTCCCGTCCTCTTTCGTGTTTAAAAAGGCGGCAGGGTCGCTCACTCGTTTCGACCAATCCGTGCGGAACAATACCCATGCGCCGGCCGGAATAATGCCATGTTGGCTCTCCCACAATTCAAGAAAATCCACCGTGAGCAGCCAATCGGGATCGTCGGCGACTTCTTGGCTGGCATCCACAACAACGGCAGGGGCAACAAAGTTATGAACGGGAATGGTATCGACAGAGTTTTGGGGGTGATCTTTTCCACTTATCCAGTGGACTGGAGCATCAAAGTGTGTACCCGTATGCTCTCCACAACGAAAGTTATTCCAGTACCAAGCTGGACCATTTTCATCGTATTGGGAAATCGTTTCTTTTTTAAACCCCCAAACCTGACCAAATTCTTCTGGGAGTTGAAGGGCTGGGAATGCTTCATTCAATGTTTGGGTAAGGTCGATGACCTTAACTCCACCATTGCCCAAACTTTCTGATAGTGCATTTAGAATTGCGTCCGACATAGCTCTTTCCTTGTAGTAACAACCATGGGTTATGTTCACGCTCCAGCGTATTTAGCTGGTGATCGCTAAGCTGTATCGTTATAGGAATGGAGGAAAGCTTCTATCCGGATCAAGAAAAACGTATCCAATCGATGCACCTAACTGCCCAAATGACGTTTATTAAAATGGGGCTGTCAACTCAACCTGCCCTACATTACGGATTTCTAAGGCGTTTATAGATACTCTTTTGAGTAACTTGTCAATTGATTTGAGTTCACGTTATAGTATTCCTTCCCTCCTTTCGAACCAATATCACATCCAGTTGCACAGAAATCGGATTAATAGAAATCACCGATTGATTTTATAGAAGAAACCTATTTCCAATCATAAATATAAAAGCCATATACTTCGTGTTGGCAGAAAAGGGCTTTGAATCTTGTATATAAAGGAAGCAAATATGCAGGTCGTCAAAAGCTTACTTATCTTATCAATGGGCGTTACGTTTAGTGCACACAGTACAACAATGACACGTGACAACGGCGCGCCAGTTGGAGATAACCAAAACTCGATTACAGCGGGTTCTATGGGCAGCGTATTGTTGCAAGATGCGCATTTAATTCAGAAACTTCAACGGTTTGCCCGTGAGCGAATTCCAGAGCGTGTTGTGCACGCCAGAGGAACTGGCGCTTACGGAGAATTTGTCTCGGATGGGGACTATTCTGATCTTACTATCGCTGCGCCGTTTGCAAAAAAAGGCAAGAAAACGCCCGTATTTGTGCGTTTCTCTACCGTTATTCACTCAAAAGGCTCTCCTGAAACATTAAGGGATCCACGGGGTTTCGCGACGAAGTTTTACACAGACCAAGGTAATTGGGATCTGGTAGGAAATAACCTCCCTGTCTTTTTTATCCGCGATGCCATCAAATTTCCAGATATGGTGCATTCTTTAAAACCGTCACCGATCACGAATGTTCAAGATCCGAATCGCTTTTTTGACTTTTTCAGTCATGAGCCGGGATCCACCCATATGCTGTCTTGGGTCTATTCCAACATGGGCGTACCAGCCAGTTATCGGAAAATGGACGGTTTTGGGGTTCACGCGTTTAAATGGATCAATGCCGAAGGCGAAGTCAACTATGTGAAATTCCAGTGGAAAAGCCAACAAGGCACACAGGGGTTACGCCCGAAAGAAGTGGTTGAAATGCAAGGGAAAGATTTCAATCATTTAACGAATGATCTTTACAGTGAAATTAAGCAGGGCAATTACCCTAAATGGGATTTGTACGTGAAAGTTCTTACTCCTGAAGCCTTAATGAAGCTGGATTACAACGGTTTGGATGCCACCAAAATGTGGCTCGATGTGGCGGATAAGAAAGTCGGCACCATGACGCTAAATCGCGTCCCCGATAATTTCTTCCAAGAAACAGAACAATCGGCTTTTGCGCCGTCTAATCTGATTCCGGGGATTGAACCGTCAGAAGATCGTCTGTTGCAAGGTCGCGTTTTCTCGTACGCCGACACTCAACTTTATCGCCTTGGGGCGAATCATTCGCAATTACCTGTGAATCGTGCACGAGTTGATGTGCTTAATCACAATCAGGAAGGCGCATCCAATTACGGTAACACGAAATCCGATATTAACTATCAGCCAAGTCGGCAGTTAGCGCTGGCGGAAGATGCTCAGTTCCGAGCTGTACAAACAGAGTTACAAGGAACAGTTCAACAAAAGAGCATCAGCAACCCGCGTAACTTCTTCCAAGCAGGGGTGTTCTACCGAAGCCTAACCCCTCAAGAACAAGAAGACTTGGTAACGAATTTGGCGGGCGATCTTGGCCGAGTGAGCGATGACAACACCAAACACATCATGCTCAGCCACTTTTACCGAGCGGATGAAAACTTTGGTATGGCAATCACCAATGCCGTTGATGGTGACATCAATAAAGTGAAAAAGATCGCCAGTATGTAAACCAGTCTAAAAATGACATAGACAACATAAACATAAGCCCCGTGCATCACTTCCCCCAGCTCTTTTCTGCCAATTAGAGTGGTGATGTACGGGCAACCTCAGCTTGGGGTGTGGCTAAGATAAGAATAGGAGGTTTCTATGAAATGTAGGCTAATCCAGATACTACTTGTTGTTTCCATCTGGGTGCCATTTTTCAGCTTTGCAACCCAATCGGACCTGAACAACGATGCCCTTGAAAAACAGCAACAATCGTTAATTCAGTATTTCTTTGCCGCTGCGCGAACAGGAGAAAAAGAGGTGATAAACACCTTTCTCGACGCTGGGTTTCCTATTAACCAAATTAACCCTCAAAGTTACACCGCACTGATGGTGGCTGCCTATCATGGGCAATCTGAGATTGTAGAGACGTTACTCCGTTACGGTGCCGATACTTGCATACAAGATAAACGAGGTAATACGGCCATCATGGGCGCTTTAATTAAAGGGGAGTTTTCCATCGCCACTACGCTGTATGACTATGATTGCGACCCTGATATACGAAATAAAGCCGGTATGACATTAAAAGAGTTTGCCGAATTTTGGGGTCAAAAAGATAAGCTCACAAAACAAAAAGGCTGGCACGCAAAGTAAAAAGATAAACGTATTAAAGACTAAAGACTCACGTCGCCTCGGATTTCACCTTTAAATTACTCGGTGCCCGAAGCGAATACGCATTGCTGCTGATCGGCTACCTTCGCTTGATACATCGCGCCATCGGCAGCCTTTTTCACTTGTTCTAAATCCTGACCATGTTCAGGTGCAATGGCCGCACCGATACTGGTACCCACGGTATAATGGTGACCATCGTATGCGATGGGCTCAGTCACCAAGGTTTGAATTTTCTGGGTTATTGCCTGTATGTCCTCTTTTCCTCGAACTTGCTCCAGCACCACAATAAACTCATCACCACCAACTCGGCTCGCAAAACCTTTATGCTTCACTGCGGTTTTCAGCCTTTCCGCCGTCACTTTCAAACAATGATCACCTGCATCGTGACCATAAGTGTCGTTCACCTCTTTAAACTTATTCAAATCTAAAAATAAGAGCCCGACCTGATACTGTGTGTATTGGTTACGCTTGAGGGCTTGATAATACAATTCTCGCATGAGTTTAAAGGTCGGTAGTTGAGTGAGGTCGTCGTGATTAGCCTGCCATTGGATATAGTCTCTTTGAACCTGCAACTCATGCATTAAACGCCGTGTTGCATCTCGATATTTGTATAACGAATAACTGGTGATACTGAAAAACATCACCATACAAATAATATAGCCCGCCCAATGTGAAGGACTGTGAATGAGATCCTCCATCAATATTTTTGGCGTCAGATAATCAAATATAAATGCCGTGCCCACCAACATCGAAAAAAAAGACACCGATGCGATATAGCAATAGGTCCACGCTTGGCTAAAACACATGGAAACAACAAAAACCGACAAAGGGAAAAGTAAGATGCTGCCAGCCATTGGCCCTATCGATATAAACCCAATAGAAAAATTAATAAACAATATCCCTACAATATAGAGGGCTTTTTTGTGCGTTCTGATTTTTTTGCGCCGAATGGTAACCAGCAATAGGCAGCAGACTAAAACAAAATTAACCATCAACGTGAAGCTGAAACCGTAGTTCCATGTTCGTATCGCGAGAGCAAAGAATCCAATAATGCTGTAAACACTGCCTAACACGAGAATGAGATTAATCAATTTTCTTCTCACCGACGCCTCTAAATGAGCGACTTTATTATTCTTCAGATACATCTGAATTCCCCACCAGAAAAGACAAAAGCATCTCATAGTCTTAGGCAAAGTATGGGTAATTTGGAATGGAGATCTGATTCATAATTGATATATTTTTAAAGATTCTCATTTGTTAAGCAAATAAATTGAAAACCTTCTTAGACAGTTGAGAAACATTAATATTTATAAGAGAAGTAAGCAGTATATTATTAGCCTCCCCCCGACTCTTGATTTGAAACATTGCAAGGGTCAAAAACCTTACTCGGTCATCATAGTTAATTTCACTCCGAACGAGCTACCCATCAAATTCTTTTTCATTCTATGTTCAAAATAAATACAGAAAATGCAATTGATTTCATACTTATTATTAATTGCGCTCGAAGCACAAAATAACGCATGAGCCAATGAGTAAAACAATGTCAGTATCGTTAGGAGAACAATATGGAAAACTTAACCCGTCAGCAAGCATCGCGCTTTCTGGACATGGCGACCATGGGCGTTAGACAAGACGAACTCACGACTTTTCAAACGTTGAATGATCGAAATGCTTGGCTAAACCAACAAATCGAATTACCTCATTTTAACCAATTAGAACGTACTCGCTATCAACAAACGCAACGCAACTTGCTCGAACCCACCCAAGACTGCCGAGTGGGTGCGTGGTTCGATTCCGCCTTGTGGGATAAAGCACAGCTTAGGCAGCGTGTCGCATTTGCACTCAGCCAAATCTTTGTTGTGAGCGATCGCGATGCCAATCTCACCCAACAGCCAGAAGCACTTGCCAATTACTATGATCTATTGCTCGATGGCGCTTTTGGTCGGTACGTCGATTTACTCAGAAACGTCACACTTTCCCCCGTTATGGGGCTGTTTCTCACCATGGCTGGCAACAAACCTCAAAGCGTTACAGGGCAACTGCCGGATCAAAACTACGCTCGGGAGGTAATGCAGTTATTCTCTATTGGTCTCTACACTCTCAATCATGATGGCACCGTGGTATCCGATGGCACCGGTACTCAGCTCGAAGCGTATACCGACCAAGATGTCGAAGCCCTTTCTCGCCTATTCACAGGGTGGGAAATTGAAGGTGGCAACCTTATGCAGCCGATGCGTGAGAATAACGAATTTCATGATATGAATGAGAAGCACATTCTTGGCGAGCATTACCCAGCGGGACAAAGCGCTTCACAAGATTTGGAACAATTTCTCCTTCAAGTTAGCCGACACCCAAATACCGCCCCTTTTATCTGCACCCTTTTGATTAAGCGTTTAGTAACGTCTAACCCCACTCAAGATTACATCGCTCACGTTGCAAATGCCTTTACCGTATCGGATGGCGACTTGTCTTATGTTATTCGAGCGATATTAACCTACCCTACTATTCTGGAACCTTCGGGCGGTCTGGATCCTTCTGCTCGACAGATCGCTAAGGTGCGTGAACCGATATTGGCGATGACCTACCTATATCGTGCAATGGGTGCCTACCCGGGTAAGAATGGCGATATTGTCTATAACCCAATGGACTACAAAAACACCTTTCGACAATACCCACTTGGTGCGCCGTCTGTTTTTAATTTTTTCCAACCCAATGACATGCCATCAGGTGAGTTGAAGAATCAAAACCTCACCGCTCCAGAGCTTTCGATCATCGATTGGCAATCGTTGATTGATTTATCCAACATCGTTTACCGCTTGCTGCAAGATTTTGGCCGAAACCGCAGCAACTCCAATACGCCAACCGAACTCTATATTGCCCCCATCGATCTAGAGAACATGGCGAACGCAGGGCAACGAGATGAATTAATCGAAGCCATCAATGTGCGTTTTCTGAATGGTAACGGATCCCCTAATGTGCTCGACCGGATTACCTCGATTTACGATGGTCACAGCAACAAGTATTACGCGGTGCCAAAAATGCTGTTTATCGCGCTGATTTCCCCAGAATTCATGGTACAGGAGTAACCTTATGTCGATTACACGCCGAGATTTTTTAAAAGGTTCATCTGCAACCGCCCTTTCAGGCATGGTTCCTTTGTCCTTAACATTACCCACCTCAACGGCATTGGCGAATGAACACAACGATTACAAAGCGCTTGTCTGCCTATTCCTGCATGGCGGCAATGATTCGTTTAACATGCTCATACCCAGTGGCGGTACGACGTACTCCGATTACGTGGCAGCCAGACCCGATATTCACGTCTTACCAGAAGCGTCGTTACCCATCCCTAACACCGAATCCAATCAACCTCTCGCACTTAATGCAGCCATGCCTAACCTTGCGGCCATGATGAACGAAGGAACAGCGACCACACTAGTCAACATTGGCACCTTAATAGAACCAACAGACAAAACCAATTGGGACAACGTGAGAAAGCCCAACAATTTGGGGGCTCACAATAAACAACAATATGCGTGGCAAACCAGCTGGGGGAATGGCGAGTATCATCCATATGGCTGGGCAGGCATGATGATGGATATTTTGAGTAATGAAGCCGCAATCATATCGGACTCCATTTCTTTTACGGGAAATTCGCTGCTCACCGGCAGCCGTTCGAACGACGTTCAAGTCTCTTCTGGTGGCGTAAGGGCGATGTACCCTATTAGCCACTCGAACAGCATAAACAACCAGTTTAAAAAACTAACGGCGACAGCGTTCGATTCACCTTTCCAACAAGAATACGTAAACCGATTAAAAGGCATTCTCGATTTCCAAGTAGAATTTGAAACCATACTCAATACTTATCCAGCCGATACTCGAATTCCCAGTTCCTATTTAGGTACACAGCTTCAAATGGTCCGCCGGATGATGCAAGCGGCCAGTTCGTTAGGTCACAGTAGGCAAGTCTTCTTTGTTCATATGGGCGGGTTTGATAATCACAGCAATCAGCGAAATAAGCATGATGGCTTGCTCAATGCCATCGACCAAGCCGTAAGTGCCTTTCACATGAGTTTAGACGACCTCAATTTATCGGATCACGTCGTCACTTTCTCGATGTCGGACTTCGGTCGTACGATTCAAAATAACAGCAACAAAGGCACCGACCATGGTTGGGGCAGCAATCAAATTGTGGTGGGCAGCGCCATTAATGGTGGTGTGAATTACGGAACCTTTCCTGAGTTTGTGCGCGATGGAGCAGATGCCTATGGCAATAAGTTCATTCCCACTCAGTCGTCTGAACAGATGGGGGCAACTCTGTGTCGATGGATGGGGTTAAGTGAGGAAGGGGTTGATGTGATATTCCCTTCACTCCACCCGCAAAATACGAACCCATTTGACAGTCGATATTTAGGCTTTTTAGGAGATTACCGAGCGGCCTCTCTAGAAAGTGAATTGTTAATAAAAAGCGTGAGTGCCTCAACAACCCGAGTCGATCACACCCCACAAATGGCGATCGATGGCGATATCACCACAAAATGGACAGCACAAGGTACAGGCATTCATTTCCTTATTGAGCTCTCCAGTACAAGCTACGTGACTCAGCTGCTCATTGCTCAGGCAAAAGGAAATGTTCGCCAATATTTCATGGATATTGAGGTGAGTAATAACGGCGTCGATTTTGAGGTGTTAGGTAGTGCTGTCACCCCTGGAAATACGACGGACTTTATCCCTATCGCCATTCAGAAGTCTGGGGTGAATTTCATTCGTCTTACCTGCAACGGAAACAACGATCCGGTGAATACGCATTTACAAGGGTGGAATAATTTTCAAGAACTAAAAGTGTTGGGTAAGGGGAGCGAAAGCTGAAACAGAAAATAGAAAATAGAAAATAGAATGGACAACGAAATTAAAGCCGTCTTCACACATTTATTCGACAACGCATAAGCATCGATTGTAGAAGACATTCGATTAGGGCATGAACGAACCATCACAAGCCGGCCATTGCTTGTGATGGTTCAATATTTTTAATAAAACAATCCGATTCATTCCTATCCCGCAGGTAAAAAATTGGAGAGTTCGATTTTCTTACCCTTGCATAACAATTATAAATAAAGCTCAAGTTTGATTTTAAAAAGTGCTTGTTATGTTCTCCATAAAAACAAAAAAACATTAAAAATATATTCACTAAAAACCTATCAAACAAAAACAACGCAACAACTTTTTATTTTCATTTAAAGCTCACAAATGAGATATCTTACAACTCTCATTTTCTTACTGAATGGACGTCATAAAAGGAATATCGCTAAATGGTAAGGAGACATCGACAAATCTAAAATCTTTGCTTCATCAATCACATAGAAAGGCATTTTGTGAACATCAGTTTATCCCCTTTTTCCACGTTATTTATTTCTGTTTCCCTGCTATCAACCTCCATGATACACGCACAAGATTTAAAGAGTTTTCAACAATATAATTGGGGTTCCATGCCCCAAAAATACAAAGATTTCTTGTCTCAGCCAACCAATCAGCACATTGTTGATGCCATGACTACAGCCATTGATTCAGAATATTATCTATCAAGAGCGCGGGAATTAAAGCAAATTCAACCAGTGGTCGAAAATTGGATAGATAAAAGGAATGCGCTTTTAACTCAAAAAATTGGGGATGCTTTGGAGCTTTTGGAGTCTGGACAAGGCTCTCTCATTGACTTCAGACCAGAACCTAATATTGAGCAATGTGCCGATGCTTCACGAAGAACATGCAGTGAACAACTACCCCTGTTTCATACCGAAAGAGTTAAAGTCAACACTGCCTGCAAAATCGATATCATCAAGACAGATTGCGCAAATTGGGAAGAACATTCGACACCTTTTTATAAAACAACATCTATCATCGCAAGCCATATTGCATTAGCGCTTTGGATGGATGTTAACGATCATGTTCCGTGGTCTCTCACTAACAACACCTCCGAAGAACTTAACTCATTGTGGAAAGAGAAAAATGTTCTGATGGCATACTCATCATATTCTATGTTGGATACCCTCCCACAAAGCTTCTCAAGCCTACACCCTTCTCTCGACACTGTGACGGTAAGGGACATTGAAGCTTTTTTCTTACCTAAGTTTTCCTCGATTTATAATTCTTCTCCTTATCAAAACTACCAATGGTTGAAAGAGAGCTTTGGGACAGAGATTTCAGCTTTAGGCTCTCAGGAAGACGCGCTTCGTGAGTTGTTTCTAGTCACCCAGAACTTTGAACATGGGTCCACCTTTACCATCTCTTACAACAACCATTTGGGGGAACCGGTTAAACTCGGAGTGGAGGGTGGATTAGATATACCGAAAGGTCTGCCCGTTCCGTTTTCCTATCTTCGATCGAAAACACCACCTAAGGCAATGAGTGGCTGTCACAGCGCGACTCGAATTGTTCACTCATTAGCAAAGACGTTGAATATCCCTTCATCCATTATATTGGCTCGCGGCTACTTACCACCCACTGAATCTCCATTTTTTACTGGTCACTCGATGCTGTACTTTCCAACGGTTGACCGCTGGCTTAGCCACGGTGATTACATCTACGGTGCACGAGACTACTTCAGATACATCGAAGACAAACTGGATATCACGATTCCAAGCTCCCAATATACACAAGCCAGCGAACTTGCAGTTTGTCAGGGACATGAAAGTGTTGGGGGTTGCATTACAGGACGCTGGACAGTCAATAAGACAGTGGAAGGTTTTGTGAAGGATCCATCGAATAAAAAGACTTGTCTGAGCACAATTCAATACATACTACCGAACGAAAATGGTGAGGCACTTTATTTATTTAGCGACGACGAGATCTTGACCATACTCTCAAAGCTCGGTTTTTCAAGCGTAGAGTCCTACACGCAGGCTTGTAACAGTAAATGAAATATCACTGTACCGTAAGGTTTACTGACCTGTCTTGGTTCATTTGGTTCGAGATAAAAGGGCTGTAATCGTAACGAGAGGTTTTTGTGTCATCGTTTTAAACAAAGACCTCTCAATATCTTTTGGCACGAACGTCCAGCTCCTCTTCTCTTCTCTCTTCTCCTCTCTTCTCTTCTCCTCTCTTCTCTTCTCTTCTCCTCTCCTCTCCTCTCCTCTCCTCTCAATAGTAGACTGCTCTTTTAAATGAAACTCAATGGAAACAACTCGGACAACAATTTTAGTTAACCACTACCAATGCCTGCTTAACCTAAGGGGATACACGAACGCCATCGCTTTGAAATCTGTCCGATAAAGAGAGTGAACAATAGATTGGTCGGTCGTTAGGCAGGAGGTTCGAAAGCGAAAAAGTCATCACTGGGATCCGTATTTGACCTAAATTTGATCAACTCCGATAGATTTGAGTCACTCCGATAGAATAGCGGTGGGGCAACAGAGGCATTTCTGTTAGAGTTCTACCTTTCTGATATGGACCCACCTGCTTCGGTAAGCGTAAGAATTTAGGAACTTGCTATGATGACAGATGAAGAAAGAATTGAACTGCAACAAAATAATCCGTTGCACGGACTTAAACTAGAAACCTTACTGCAAGAATTGGTGGATTTTTACGGCTGGGACATTCTAGACACGGCAATGCGCTTTAACTGCTTTCATACCAAGCCCACAATAGCAAGCAGTGTTAAATATCTGAAGAAAACGGATTGGGCAAGAGAGAAAATCGAAAACTTCTATTTGTACCGCTTCAAACGCATGCCACGTGCATCCGCCGAAGAATATGACTTACCACCACGTGCACGTACGTTTCCGCATGGTCTTGAACCGAAAGATCCTATGGTACTCACAGTGGATTCCATTTTGAAATCGCAAGCTAAGGCTGCCTCTGCTCACAAAGAGCGCGCCTCGAAAAACCGACACTTTCGTCGCTAAACGTAGCAAACGCGAATCATTGAAAACGGCAACGAAAATAAAAGCTCACGATCGCAAAAAGTAACGATCACAAAAAGTAACGGACAAAAAGCCAAACGCGGTTAGCCACGTTTGGCTTTTTTGCTCACGTTTTCCGATGCATCCAATGTTCACTGAACCTATTTCAGTGTGTTTCCAGCCTGTTCTTCCAATGCCAAAATAGAAGCTCGCACATTCTCTGGAATGGTGGCTTTCACCTTGTTTTTGAAATCAAACATGACGCCTGTCGCGGTGCCCAGCGTCGCGACTTTGCCCCACTTTTTACTGAACGCGTGGTACTCCATTGTTATGCGATCTTCTTGAAGATCACTCACTCGACTGCCGATAAAAAGCGTGTCTGGGTAGGTTATCGGTAATTTATAGTGACAGTGCGTATCTCTAAGTACTGGCCCTATGTGCGTTTGCGACATATCGACCAATAGCCCGATTTTATTAAAGTAATCGAGCCGAGCGGTTTCAAAATAGCGGAAATATACCACGTTATTCACATGCTGAAGTGCATCCATTTCCCCCCAAGCAACCTGAATTTCAGTCACAACAGGAAAGTTTTTAAGCATCGAGTCCATATTATCCATCCTTGATTTAGCGCTTTTTATACTAGTTATTACGGCAAAGCATGTAACGGCGACTCTCTGTTTTTGTGAAAGGCGTGCATTAATTGTTTAAAGTTTGGACCACAATGCATTTGGCAAGACCAATCGAGACGAAAATCCAATAACATTGTTCGCCATTATTTCTGCGTATTTTTTCTCACGTATCGAATTAATCCCAGATCCTTTACTACCTTTACCTTATGAATACTGCAAAGAAGGCAGTGAGCCTTTCATAATGAAATGATGACTTAAAGCTAACCCATTTCTAACACAAACGTTTGAAATAAGGACTAATCCTAATTCAACATCAAAACTTCACTTATTTCTCTAATAATATAGAGCTCAGTAATAAAAATAGAGATTAAGTGGAACCGACAACATGAGATTCAGACAACATATATGACATTCAGAAAAGACATAAACGGGCTTAGGGCTCTCGCTGTCATCGCAGTGGTATTGTTTCACTTCAGCCCAGCATGGGTGCCCGGCGGGTTTGCTGGGGTGGATGTGTTTTTCGTCATTTCCGGTTTCTTGATGACCAGCATTATCTTTAAAGGCTTAGATTCGGGCGACTTCTCCATACTTCGATTTTACTTTGCCCGTGCGAACCGCATTATTCCTGCGCTGGCAGTAATGTGTGTTTTCTTGCTGGTCTTTGGGTGGTTTTATTTAACGCCTATCGACTACAAAGCTCTCAGTAAACACACCATAGGCAGCATCGGGTTCTTCTCAAACTTGGTGTATTGGAAAGAATCCGGTTACTTCGACGCCGCCTCCTATGAGAAATGGTTGCTTCACACTTGGTCGCTGTCGGTTGAGTGGCAGTTTTATATTCTCTACCCCATCGTTTTGGTGGTGCTCAAAAAAGCCTTCTCACTCGAAACCTTAAAGAAAGTCGTACTCACCACAACCGTGATCGGCTTTTTAGGCAGTGTGGTCATGACGTCCCGCTGGCCAGACGCTTCTTACTACATGTTGCAAACCCGAGCGTGGGAAATGCTGCTCGGCGGGGTCGCTTTTTTGTATCCATTCTCTTTGAGTTCGAAACACAAGGCGATAACAGAATACACAGGGCTCGCGCTCATACTGGCTTCCTATTTTTTGATGTCTAAACAATCATTGTGGCCTGGGTATTTGGCGTTGTTTCCTGTCCTTGGCGCGTACTTAGTTATCACTGCACAACGGGATAACAGTGCCTTAACACACAATGCATTCATGCAAAAAATCGGGCTTTGGTCCTACTCCATCTACTTGTGGCATTGGCCGTTAGTGGTCGCTGGGGTGTATTTTGAATTGCCTTATTGGGTTTGGATTGGCATTCCCACTTCCGTTCTTTTAGGGTGGCTCAGCCATGCGCTGGTTGAGTCGCGACGTCGCACTATACCGGCATTCAATATTCGCCCATTACTGACGTATCAACCGTTTTGGTTGGTGGCGGTTGTAGGGATAATAGGCACTGGCATTTTTATCACCAAAGGCGCCGAGTTTCATTATGCGCCCAACGTGCTGGCTGCCAGCAACGAAGCCAATAACAAAAATCCAAGAAGAGACGAATGCTTAGTTCGAAGCAATCGAGCCGAGTTTTGTCAATATGGTGAAGGAGAGGTAGGGGCTATCGTGTTAGGCGACAGCCACGCTGCCAGCATTGTACGAAGCGTTGAAAAGGTTCTGGACGGAAAAAGCGTAGCGGATTGGACGATGATGGGATGCCGAACCATCAAGGGTATCTACAACACACGAAACCACGGTATCCCCGATAATTCTTGTGGCCAGTTTATCGAAGACAAGCTCGCCAAACTGACTGAATACCCTAACGTTCCCGTCGTGGTTCTGAATCGATACGCCTCGTTACTTCAAGGACCAAATGAACCAGAACTGGCTCACCGCAAAGATAAGGTAGAAGAGTTCTTCATAGGAGAAGAGATCATTGAACAACGCGGGGATGCTTATTCTAAGCAGGCACTTGGGAAAATGTTTGACACCATCTGCACCATTTCGGAATCGAACCCAGTGTATATTTTAGAACCCATCCCAGAGCTAAAACGCAACGTGCCAAAAACCATGGCAAAAGAGCTGTTATGGGGAAAAGCAGATTTTAGAGTCTCCATTTCAAGAAGCGAATACGACGAAAGAAACCAAGCCGTATTCGAGATGTTAAATTCACTGCAAGATCAGTGTAATGTGCAGGTTCTGAAAACCTCTCAGTACTTCTGTGATGACCAATATTGCTATGGTGACATTGCTGGTCGCCCTGCATACTTCGACGATGATCATCTTAGTGAATACGGCAGTAGCGCACTTTTGGACGAATTCCGAAAAATCAATGAAATTCCGAAAAGATAATAAGATTTCGAAAAAAATAAGATTCCGAAAAGCCAATGAATCGTTTTCAACACAAACCGTGCCCGCAAGCCAGTTGCGGGCACGGATTAAGTTCATAACTCACTCATGGCCTAAATACCGAACGACTGAACGTTGCACCATTGCGTTATGGCACTCGTAACCCACCAGTGATAACGGTTGGAACACGAATGTGACGGAACATTTCGGATGCGCCCCCTTAACCGCCCATTCGCGTATTGGATTTATACGCCCGGTCCTTCATGACCCACTTGCTCAGCGGTAAACTGCGCATGGCTGCCATCACAAAAAGGCGAATTCACTGAGTGTTTACATTGGCACAAATAACACCCTCCGTCAGTTTCTGCGGTAAATCGCTTCGGTTTAATCTCTGTTCCAGCATGGGATCCATCACAAAACGGCTGGCTTTTGGATCGTCCACACGCGCAGAAGTAGTAGTCGTCTCCTTTTTTGAGATCAACTTTAATGGGCTTGTTATCAGCTACTACAGGTTTGCTCATCAGGTCTTCCTTATTGTTTCCAGTGTGTTCGTTGGCGTCACCTCCCAGCAACAAATGCTGGGGTTGCCTTTTTATTAGAGCTCAATGATGTTAACAAAGAGCGCTTTAAGCATAGATTGATGAGCGAGAAATAAACATGTCGAGGCGTAACATTGATTTTTCTGAAAGTTAAAATGCCTAAAGAAAGGAACAGGAAGGATAGGAAAAGATGCTTACGTTAATCGCTGTAATGCGCTTTTAACCCCGAGGTGTGCACACCAAGCAAGTCAATTTCAGTGGTCGCCCCTTCGATAACCTCTTCTGTCTGAATTTACTCTGCCTGTACGTAAATGACAGGCGTCAATGACAGGCGTAAAGAATCCTACGGTCAATCTGCCGCAACACCGACTTTTTTCGTAGCAAGCCTTTTATACGATGAGTTTAAGATAAGTGTTTGTGAAGAAGATGATCAAGGAGAGGATTCATAGGAGAGCTTTTGAGGTACTTCATATAACCATGCGGTGCTTTTTAACCCCGTGATTTTATATTCCACATCAGGGTGCTCTATAACGCCAAAAGTATTCTTTTCACCAAATGTAAATGCAACGGGATAATCCGAGCCATTCGACTTAAAAATGCCAGACCAAGTTTTTGTATTGTTTAATTGTTGTTGAGATTTTGTGACTGAAATTGAAATATTCTCACCATTAGGAAGCAGCAATTGTACGCTATCCCCCGAGGATAAATTCGAAAATTCAATAATATTACGAAATTCAATTGCGGATATATTTTCTTCACTGACGCTTAACGGTTTAATTTTGTCGATTGACAAAGTATCAGTCACTTCAAACCATGGCTCATCCACTTCCAAATGAATATCTGAAATCAACGTCTCATCTGAATGACTTTTATCGTCTATGTGGGTAACCGTTTGTTCTGTGCTGCCATCAGGTAAGTCTTCGCTGTCGCGACCCATGTCAAATTGATGAGACGAGTGAGTACCAGTATTATTTTCAGTCCCTTGTTTTACTTTCTGGATGTCTTGCAGAGGCTCTTTTTCATCGAGAATGACCACAGTAGCCATACCTGAAATTAAAACGAAGTACAGTATAATTTTACTCATAGCAATCACCCTTATTTAGATGAGAGTATTATTAATTCAGTCTGGCGATTTATAAAAAAAAATATGATATTTGTGCATGCACTGTGGCTGAAAGTCACACTTTAAAAACTTATTTATTTATCGTACATCGAACATGATCGCACTCTTAAATATAAGACGACCAACAACATTTTTCACAAAAATAATAATAAGTTGCCCAATAATTATGGCGAATAACAATTATATGGCGAATCACTATATACTTGGGCGCCTTTATCCATCCTCAGAATTCTCCTTTTTAAAATAGCCGCATAGGTTTTGTGTTTTTCTATCACTCAAATAGGCGTACACTCATTGCACATCATTCAATAACAGGAAGGATTTCAGCAATGATTGAGCAAGGACAACAACTCCCAGAAGGTTCACTAAGCGAGCTGACAGCCGATGGCATGACGACCCATAAGGTGACCGAGCTATTTGCAGGAAAAAAAGCGGTACTGTTTGCTGTACCTGGGGCATTCACACCCACGTGTTCAGAGGCGCATTTACCTGGCTATGTCGTACTGGCTGACCAGTTTAAAGAAAAAGGGGTAGACTTTATTGCCTGCGTTTCTGTTAACGATGCCTTCGTTATGCAAGCTTGGGGCAAAGCACAGAATGCCAACGAAATCCTGATGCTAGCAGACGGTGATGCAAGCTTCACCAAGGCTTTGGGGTTAGTAAAAGAAACCGGTTCATTTGGCGGTACGCGCTCTGAACGCTACGCGATGATCGTTGAAGATGGCGTGGTGACCACGCTGAACGTCGAACCACCGCAAACCTTTGAAGGCAGTAAAGCCGAAGCGATTCTTGCTCTGCTTTAATTGAAGGGATGAAAATCGATAAAGGCTGACGTTGTCGGCCTTTATTTGTACCAATACACTAATTATTTGTACCAATACACTTCTTCGGCACTAACATACTTCTTTGGCACTAACACATTTGTCGGTACTAACACACTTGTCGATACTAATGTATTTTAGCGGTACTAATGCATTTTAGCGGCACTCAAGCCGTTTACCTTGCGATGAGTCCACCCGCTTTTTCATGTCGAAAAAGAGATCGTCTTCTGAAGTCACGTCAAAACCTAACCTTCGATACAACTTCAACGCTGGCGTATTGTTCTTAAAACAGCTCAGTGTCACTGGCAGCGATTTGTCTCTCGCGTCTTGTTCAATCCACTTCATTGCCTTTTGTGCAAGCCCGCTCCGCTGTACTTGCTTAAAGACAACCAGTAAATGAACATGCACGCTCTCGGGTGTGGATTTATAAATAACCAACCCTGCTTTTTCTCCTTCACACACCAACCAATAGCACCATTCTGGTTTTAATCGGTTGGTGAATCCATTGTATTGATATTCCTCATCCCACCCTAAAGCCTGGTCAATGATCGGCTTCATATACGTTTTAAAAATCGGATACGCTTGGGGGTGCTCACCCTCAGAAAGAGGAGTGAGAGTGCTTTTCCAGTCATTACTATCGTATGCTTCACTATTGCTGTCTTACGCTTCATTATTACTATCTTACGCTTCACTATGACCTATATGTCTAGATTTACGGCTTTAAACGTCGGCGGGAGTTGGTGGGAACATTCAAATAAATCGTGCATATCGGGGTGGCATAAGCCAAACAAAGGGAGTGATGCTGCACCAATTGAAACCGTATGAAGGCTGTCTTTGGCAAGCGTAATACGTTTGCGGGTTCGCTCGTGGCGCTCACAAATAGAAGGAAAAAGAGGCAATGTTGCGTCCACCAGCCTTTCCATAACCCGTTCGGACAGTTGGCTCCCTAACACAATGCTTTCCGGCTCAAACAAGTTTTCGAGTATGTTAATGGCAAATCTTAATCGTTGACCCGATTCATCAATCCAATTCTGAACCACTTTATCGTGTTCCCAATGTTCGTCAATAAACGCGGGGAGTTGGAGATCCGAACCCGAATAACTCAACATGGTTTTTAGAGCTTGCAGTGACAAATGAGTTTCAATGTAATCTGTCGAGCCGGAATTGTGCCAATGAATTCGACCAATTTCCCCAGCGTTACTCCATGCCCCTTTGTAAGGCTGATTGTTGGTAATAATGCCTGCACCTAATCCGTTACCAATATAGAGGTAGATAAAGTTGTTTAGCCTGTCTCCACGGCAACCGAAACTGTGGCTGATCGCAGCAGACGTCGCGTCGTTCTCTAAATAGACAGGGCATCCTAATTTCTCACTCAGTTGATGCGTTAAGTCCAGTTTCCCCCAAGCTTGCCAAGCATTCGCAACAGGGTGATGCTCTGTATCATCTTTCAGCAAGGTTGCTACCGCAGCCCCTACCCCGATCAAATGCTGGCGAGAATTTGGCACCTTATCCAGTAAGCTGTTCACTACCCTATCAAGCTGATTAATCACGTAGTCCGGTTCCAAACTCACCAGCTCTGCTTGGAGATCCGCCAATAAACTGAGATTTAAATCCACCAAGCTGGCACTCACAAACCCTTGATCAATCTGCAACCCAATCGACAAGCACGAAGCTGGGTTCACTTCCAACAAGGTCTGAGGCTGTCCTCGTTTACCTTGTACCTTACCCACTTCAAGAACATAGCCCGTTTGAATCAACTCTCGCACTAAGTTTGTAATGGTCTGATTTCGCAATCCAGATTGTTGCGCCACACTCACACGACTGATCCGAGGGTGCTGCCGAATGATTTCGAAAACCACACTCAGGTTTGAACGCTTGGTATGTTCGTGGTTCTTGCCTTTCAATTTTACTTCCTTGTCTTACGCTGATTTTCGAAAGCTCTATGCCGCCGAATCCTATCTAGGTTACCTCTCATTGTACGAGAAGCAAGTTACCCATATCCCACTACCGGAAAACCGTTCGGTTTCATTGTCCGAATGGGCAACATCGCTCAATCCCCCATCCTGAGCCTAACTTATTGAATTGGTTGAGCATGGGAAATAAATTCCAATTGAGATCACAATTAAGTGATCAAAAAATATACAACAATGACCTTTTTATCATTTAATTCCATTTAATGGATTTATTTACTTAACCCGAGAAAGTGTGAATCAAACGTATCTACACAATCAGGTTAACTAGCACATGGAGGTGATATGAATAAGTTCTTACCACTATTGACGCTGAGCATGTTGTCGAGCGGTTATACGCTTAATGCCCAAGCTGAAGAAGTCACAGTGTTTTGCAGTTCATCTGGCGTAGAGTTACAGCTCTGCCAAGAGGGAACTGACGCGTGGGCAAAGGAGACTGGCAACCAAGTAAAGGTGGTGACCCTGCCAGCCAGTTGGGATGATGTTTTGCCTCTCTATCAACAATTGCTGACCGCCAAGTCTAAAGATATTGATGTACTGATCTTAGATACGATTTGGCCCGGTGCCTTGAAATCTCATTTACTCGATATGAACGAGTACGCCAAGCCAGAGAGTATTTCTCAGCACTTCAGCGCGGCGGTAGAAGGCACAACGGTTAACGGCAAAGTCCTTTCCATTCCTTGGTACATGGACACCGGCATGCTGTTTTACCGGAAAGACTTACTGGAAAAATATGGCTACACCCCACCCAGTACCTATCAAGAACTCACAAAAATTGCGCAAGACGTCCAAGCGAAAGAACGAGAATCGGGAAATCCGGATTTTTGGGGCTACGCGTGGCAAGGGCGCTCATATGAAGGGTTAACCTGTAACGCCATTGAGTGGTTTGGTTCTACCGATGGGGGCACCATTATTAATGAAAAAGGCGATATTACGGTCAATACCGCTGCCAATCGCGAGATGCTCAAAACAGCGTCAGGTTGGATTAATACCATTAGCCCACCGGGCACACTGAACTACGACGAAGAGTCGTCTCGTGGTGTCTTCCAAAATGGGAACGCTCTTTTCCACCGTAACTGGTCTTATGTATGGAGCCTTGCCAATTCAGACGACTCCGTCATTAAAGGCAAAGTGGGTGTGGTGGCATTACCGAAAGGCGCGCCTGATGGCATCAACGCTGGCTGTTACGGCACCGCGCTGCTTGGGGTATCCAAATACTCTCGTTCTCCTGAAACCGCAGTGAGCTTAGTGAACTACCTAACGGGCATGAGCGAGCAAAAACGTCGCGCAATTGAAGCCAGTTACAGCCCAACTCTGCCAGCACTGTATAAGGATGCGGATGTCCTAAAAGCCAACCCGTTTTTAGCCGACATGCAAACATCGTTCGCCAATGTGGTTGCCCGTCCTTCACAGGTAACTGGCGATCAGTACAGCCGTGTCAGTAATGCCATTTGGCAACAAGTTCACAAAGCACTGTCTGGAGACATCAGTGCCGAGAAAGCACTTGAACAAATGGAATCGGAGCTGAAAAAGCTGAAAAAACGCGGTAAGTGGTAAACCATGCTTTGGCAGGCAGTAAAGCGAATGGCATTGCTGCCTGCCATACTTTTACTGGATCAAAAAATAATTTCGTATCGCACATTGAACATAGATATCGAACATTGAACATAGATATCGGACATTGAACATAGATATCGAACATAGATAAGGACGACAAGCTGTTATGTTGAACTCACCTATAAGACTTGGGCTGATTGGGCTAGGTGAAGCCGCTCAAAGCCTGCATTTACCGACTTTGTTTCACCATCCCGACAAATTTTGCGTCACCGCGGTATTCGATATCAGCCCCACGTTGGTCAGCGAAGTTTGCCAACGCTACCAAGTGGAAAACGGCTATCACAAGGTCGAAGAAATCGTAGCGGACGATAACGTTGATGCCCTCATCGTCATGTCGCCCGACCCTCTTCACTTTGAGCACACAAAACTCGCCATCGAGCACAATAAGCACGTTCTTTTGGAAAAGCCCAGCTGTCTTTTGCCTCGTCATGTGGACGAGCTCATCAAACTAGAAGAACAACATCAGGTTTCGGTCACCGTTGGCTACATGCGTGTCTATGCTAAAGCCTTTTCATTGGCTCAACACAAATTGGAAGAGCTAGGCGAAATAAAAAGCGTGCGAGTGAGAGATCTACAGCGCGAAGGCGATCATTACCTTCCACAAGTGTCGGAATTGTACTACCCAGACGACCACGATAAAGCGCAAATCGATCACGCTAAAAAAGCAGAACAAAAACAAAGACAAGAATTACTCGGAAGTAAAGCGCACTCCAATTTACTGTGGAAAGCCTATCGTGTACTCACTGGGGCTGCCATTCATAATCTTGCGGCTCTACGCCATTTGATTGATTCTCCTAAAAAAGTGGTGAGCGCATTTGCCCATTCCAGCGGTGAACACATCGCAATGACGCTGGATTATGGGTCGTTCTTTGCGACCTATGAAATTTTGATCGACAACATTCCTCGAGTGGATGCCAGTATTGAACTGACCTCAGAAACCAAAAGGCTCAAAATCCACTACCCAACACCTTATATCCGAAACCTACCCACCACCCTTGAATTTCAAAGCGGTGAAGGGCACCACCCTAGCGAGACTCATGGTCCATTCCATCAAGATCAATTTGATTTGGAGCTTCTGCATTGGCATCAAACCCTAGTCAAGGGCGCCCCTGTTTTAACAGGACTTAAAGAATCTCAGAAGGATCTCAAGCTGGTCATGCAAGCCATTGAATCCATCGCATACCACCTCGGCATCGAGGACATCGCCAGTGATAATGCAACGAATGGGATGGGAGAACACGAATGACCAGCCAAATCACGCTCGCCACCTGCCCTTGCTCATGGGGAGTTTGGTACCCCAAGGATCATCAGCAGCCCAGTTGGCGGAAATTTCTGGATGAAGCCAACCTCAGCGGATACCGCACGATTGAGCTGGGTCCTTATGGCTATTTACCCACGGATATCAGTGAACTGAAGTACGAGCTGGAAGCCCATAACTTGAAGGTATGCAGCACCGCTCACATGTCGGATTTGATTGTGCCCAATGCCTTAAATAACCTTCGGACAGACATCAGTCACATTTGCCCAACGCTTGAAGCGTTAGAAGCTCGATACTTTGTGTTTATGGATGGCGACAGTTTGTATCAACACCCAAGCGATCGCAACCTCAACCTCAACGACTGGAAACACGTCATTAAGGTGATTTCTGAATCGGCAAAGATTGTCCGAGAAGAATATGGGTTGGACTATGTGTTTCACCCTCATATCTCAACCTGCATCGAAAACGAACACCAAATTATTCGTTTGCTAAACGATACCGATCCCGATTACGTCAACCTTTGTTTCGATACAGGGCATCATTTGTACACAGGCGGAATACCAGAAGATTTCATTAAAGAATACGGTTCACGCATTCGCTATTACCACTTAAAAGACATGAGTTCCGCTATTCGCGATAAAGTGAAACTGAAGAACCTGAGCGACGATGAGGCTTTTGAACTCGGGGTAATGGTGCCTCTTGGTGAAGGCAACGTAAACTTTGCTGCCGTTAAAGCCGAATTGGATAGGCAAAACTTTTGTGGCTATGCCGTAATAGAACAAGATATCTACCCCGATATCCACAATATGGCATTCACGCACGCCCGCAGCAGCCTCGCCTACATCAAGCAGCTTGGGATGGGAGTGTCATGACCCAAAACGCACCCAATACGTACAGCTGTCAAACCGCCAATGCCTTTGTCGGTATTGACATCGGTGGCACAAAAATGGCGTCGGCATTAGTCGATACTGACACGGGGCACCTCCTTTGCGAAACGCAGGTCGCCACGCAAAAGCAACGCCCAACAAAAGACATCATTACTGACATTCACAAACAGCTGTCTTACCACCTTGAATTTGCAAGCCTCAACAATATTCCGGTAAACGGGTGTGGTATTGCCTTTCCTGAATTAGTGAACAACTCGGGAAACATCGTCAGTGATTGGAATTTCGATCTTCGTTCTTTGTGCAACTCGGATTTCCCACTCAACAATGTCTTGTTTGAGAGTGATGTTCGGGTGGCGGGTCTAGCGGAAGCGATGCTGGGGGCAGGCAAGCCCTATCAGTCGTTCGTCTACGTCTCTCTAGGAACAGGGTTGTCTTATACCTTATTTAACAATGGCGTACCTTGGCGTGGAAAAAACGGTTACGCCATTCATTTTGCTAGCAGCACACTCACTGGGTGTACACCCGACATGCAGCCTCTGAGTTATTTGCCTGAGGCGTTGGTTTCCGGTGCGGGGTTACTTGATTGCTGGAACATGAGGCACCCCATGCAACGCTACCACAATTTACCTGAACTTCTGTTCCGAGCCGAAATGGGGTCAAGTAAAGAGCGCCAATACATTAAACTCGCTGGAGAGGTGCTGGGCAGCCTGCTGGCGCAAATGGTGAATATGTTGGATCCAGAAGCCATTATTCTGGGGGGCGGTCTTGGCTGCGCCGATGGCCTTTACCATCGCTATATTGAAACCACGCTTCGAGACCGAATTTGGGCCGAAGACTGCAAAAACATTCCCGTCCTTAAAGCGCAATTTTCGAACAAAGCCGGCACGATTGGTGCTGCGCTTGCCGCATCAAAAATGACGAAAAGTTAAGGACTAACGTTCGCAGTCATACGTGAGTTTAACGTTCTAGTTAAAAAAGGAAGACAACCCATGGAAGTTTTGTCTTTACATCAGGTAAACAAAACATACAGCAAAACCCCTGTTTTGCGAGACATTAACTTGTCGATTCATCAAGGCGAATTCATTGTATTCGTTGGCCAATCTGGCTGTGGAAAATCCACTCTCCTTCGCCTTATCGCTGGGCTTGACCTGCAAACCTCTGGTGACGTTCGAATAGACGGCACAAACGTCAATGACGTCGCCCCTGGGCAGCGTGGGCTAGCCATGGTGTTTCAGTCCTACGCGTTGTACCCGCACATGAATGTTTGGGACAACATGGCGTTTGCCTTGAAAACGGCTCGGCTACCTAAACACGACATTTCAGAGCGAGTCGCGAAAGCCGCCGACATTTTAAAGCTAGGTTCGCTGCTTGATAGAAAGCCCGCTCAACTATCCGGCGGGCAAAGACAACGGGTTGCCATTGGCAGAGCCATTGTTCGGGAGCCTAAAATCTTCTTGTTTGATGAACCGTTAAGCAATTTAGATGCAGAACTTCGTGTGGACATGCGAGTCGAAATCGCCACACTGCATAAAAAACTCAATGCCACCACCATTTACGTCACACACGATCAAGTTGAAGCCATGACATTGGCCGACAAAATTGTGGTGCTGAATAATGGCGAAATAGAGCAATTTGGATCGCCGCTG
Organism: Vibrio sp. S9_S30; assembly: GCF_014694455.1. GTDB lineage: Bacteria > Pseudomonadota > Gammaproteobacteria > Enterobacterales > Vibrionaceae > Vibrio. The sequence goes on from NZ_JAAUWT010000003.1 coordinate 38,440, forward strand.
GAGTTATACAACCACCCCATAAATCAGTTTGTTGCTGGATTTATTGGTTCACCAAAAATGAACTTTATTGAAGGAGAGATGAAGGCTGACGGCTTTCATTTTCATGGTTACCGCCTCGATATGGTGGAATCCAAGATGATGGATAAAAAAATGACTCTTGGTATTCGCCCAAAGGACATCTCACTCGCCAGTCACCCCAAACACGCCGACTTGAAAGCTCAGGTAACCCATACAGAAATATTGGGTGATGAAAGTTACGTATATTGTAACCTTGGTTCACGTATCAAACTTGTGGTGACGCTTGATGGACAACAGCATTTTAATGCCAATGAAGAGGTACATTTAGCTGTTAACTGGGATCAAATCCATTGTTTCGATACGCATGGCATCAACATTGCCAGCCAAAGAGATCGACACTCAGCAACTCAGCCGCTAAATAACTTGTGAGAAGGTTGAGCATGTATGAATAGAAAAAACCAATCGGTGATCGGGTTTAGGTTAAACCAACAAAAAGTGTATGAAGCGTGGATGTATATTCTTCCTATGGCGCTAGTACTGGCGGTGGTCGCCCTTTACCCACTGCTTAAAAACTTCTATTTCTCATTTACCGATGCCTCCTTAATGGAGCCCGAACTCGCCAATTGGGTTGGGCTAGAAAACTACACCTACTTGATCACCGATTCATCGTGGTGGAATGCCGTTTGGAACACGCTCTACTTCGCGGTGGTGTCTGTGGCATTGGAAACCTTCATTGGGCTTGGTATTGCGCTGATTTTGAATGCCAACCTACCAACCAAAGGAATAATGCGTGCTGTCGTATTAGTGCCTTGGGCTATCCCCACCATCGTCTCTGCCAGAATGTGGGAGTGGATGTTTCACGATCAGTACGGCGTAATCAATCAAATCGGCATGTCGATTGGCATACTCAGTGAAAAAATCGCATGGACCGCCGATCCAGAATGGTCGATGGCGGCGATCATTTTTGTCGATGTATGGAAAACCACGCCATTCATGACGCTGTTAATTTTGGCTGGCTTGCAAATGCTCCCGAAAGACATCTACGAAGTCGCGAAAGTGGATAACGTCCCCGCTTGGCGTGTGTTTTGGCACATCACCCTGCCCCTGATCAAACCGGCCATTTTGGTGGCGGTGGTGTTCCGGCTGCTGGATGCCTTGCGTATGTTTGACTTAGCGTATGTGTTAACAGGCAGCAGTGAATCCACGGTAACCATGTCGATTTTTGCTCGGAAACAATTGGTTGATTTTCAAGACTTGGGCTACGGCGCAGCAGCCTCTACCCTGCTGTTCTTCATTGTCGCGCTAGTAACCATTGGGTATTTGTATTTGTCTCGCCACGGTTTAATGTCTAAGGAGTCGAAATGAAGAACTCCACCCGAACTCGCCTCAGTAGAGGGGTGTTTTACATATTGGTCGCGATTATCGCGTTGTATACCCTCTTTCCTTTTTATTGGTCTATCGTCTCCTCGTTTAAACAAGGTGCCGATTTATTCAAAGTTGAATTTTTCCCAAGCATCCAATGGGACAACTACATAAGCGTACTCAGCAACGGTACATTTTTACGCAATATTCTTAACTCGGTTATTGTCGCAACCGCCGTTGTCGTTGTGTCCCTATTTCTCTCTGTCACCGCGTCCTACGCCCTTGGGCGTGTCAACTTTAAAGGCAGAACCACCATATTGATGGCGATCTTGAGCGTGTCTATGTTCCCTCAAGTGGTGATCTTGTCTGGGCTGCTGGGCATGATCAACTTGCTTGATCTGTACAACACGCTTTGGGCATTGATCCTTGCCTATATGATTTTTACTTTGCCTTTTACTGTTTGGGTCATCACCACTTTTATGAAGGAGCTGCCCCAAGAGCTGGAAGACGCCGCAAGAATGGACGGCTGTTCCACGTTTCGTATCATTACTCACGTGTTCTTCCCCATATTAGGACCAGCTTTGGTTAGCACAGGGCTACTGGCATTCATTGCCGCATGGAACGAATTCCTATTTGCCCTCACGTTTGTGCTCAATGATGAAATGCGCACCGTTCCTGTTGCCATCGCGCTCATTTCCGGTGCTAGCCGTTACGAATTGCCATTTGGTGCCATTATGGCGGCTTCTGTTATTGTGACCGTACCACTCGTGGTACTGGTTTTGGTTTTCCAAAGGAAGATTGTATCGGGGCTAACCGCTGGTGCGATTAAAGGATAAGTTATGAACGTCACTCAATTAAAAAATCATCAAGAAGCCTCTGCCTACCTAGCCCGAATGCTCACTCATCAAATTCAAGTGACACCGGAATCTCGGATCATACTCGCTTCCGGCGGTACGCCATCGTTAGCGTACGAGATGGCAGGGGAGCAACTTTTGGGGGTCGATACCTCTCGCGTTACCATCATCAAGTTGGATGAATGGGTGGGGTTACCCGAAGCCAGCAGCAGCAGTTGTGAATACCAGTTGATGAATGAAGTGATCAAACCGTGGAGGATCGAGCCCCATCACTACCTCTCTTTTGATGGCGCTGCACATGATATTTTAAATGAAGCCGAGCGCGTTAGCGGCCTGCTAGCGGCATGCCAGCCCGCGCACCTTTGCGTGTTGGGCATAGGGCTGAACGGGCATATTGGGTTCCTTGAGCCCTCCCCCTCTTTGCCTTATCGCTCTAGTGTTGTGTCCTTGCATGCGATGTCGAAAAACCACCCTATGGTCAAAAATCAATACGAGGTATCGCTCGGCATCACCATTGGAATTGGCGACATTATGGAGTGTGAAAAAGTTGTCTTAGTGGCAACGGGGGAACACAAACAACAAATTCTCGCTCGATTGCTGGAGAGCGACATTTCCACGTCACTGCCTGCTAGCTTGTTGAAACTGCATCCCAACGTTGAATTGATAGTAGATGACAAAGCGCTTCGCCCAATGGAACGAAAAGAGTGGTCGCTCTAGACATGCTGAAGAGCATGATGGCTCCCATCGCCATTTTACAGGCAATATACCCAAGTAACCTCTAGAGGTTTGATTCAGGGAGAATTAATTGGGCATAAACGCTGAGAAGCGCTTTTTGCCTCAATTTGAGCTGACCATTTTCCAAAAGCAAATACAATTCTTCACAAACATGAAACATGTGTCTACATAATGGAAAAACGCTAGGTTAATTAAAAATCAGCATGTTGCATGGTTATACTCTACATATCCCATAACCATTAGATTCATAAACCACGAAATGGTCGATATTAGAAAGGAGTCTCCATGTTGATAGAAACAACCCGTCAGTTCTCAGCCAAATGCAAATCCGAGTGTGTTGGTATTGCCATCGCTTCCGCTTTAGCTGTTTTCCCAGCAGCAGCTAGCGAACTCCCCTCTCTGCCCAACAACCTCAATGCCATAGACATGGACATCGGCATAGGTTATGAAACACAAATAGTATTGGGGGATTTAAGAGCACATTTAAAAGGAATCGAATACGGCGAGAAAGAAGCCAACGCTTGGAAACAACCATCGGTTCAAGATCTCGCCACCTTCAAATCGGCATTTCAAGCATTACTGGATAACAACACTTCCGCTGCCGCTGATTTACTTTCTCCACTTGGCTACGGCATGTTCGAATACCACGATACGGTAACGGGGAAGCTGTTTTACGTATTGCAGGAAATATACCCACTAAGTGACGCTCGCTCCAACGGTGGTGGAACCTACGTTTATAACCCAAGTGGCGTCAGCGCAGTTTTACAGGCACCGCATCCTATGCATGATCTCTTTACCGCCACTCAGTCCATTGATGATTTTTTTTACACCGATAGCAAATATTTGATGCTGGCAGGGACGCACCGAAACAGCAATACGGCACTCAGCTCTTGTACTAACGGCAATTACAAAGAAAGTGATGTGGCTCATCAAACATCGTCTTACTTCCAATCTGTGCATGAAAGCATTGATGAATTTGCCACACCGAACACAGTTTTCATTCAATACCACGGATTTGGCTCCACCACACTTAAGAAATTACAAAATCAATGTAATACCACCAGCAGTAAGATGATTAACGTCAGCGAAGGCGTGCGATACCCAACCAATGACAGCAGCACCAGCTTTATGCACGCGTTACGCCGTCAGGTTGAAAGCGAAAACCTCATTAAAGCTTGTATTTATGGCAATGACACAACCAGTCTAGGCGGAACTTGGAACGTACAAGGTCGCTTCACCAATCACTCATCCAATGCCTGCCAAACCAATGCGAATAGCTCACAGAAACGCTTTGTTCATCTTGAGCAGAGTTACAGCGTGAGAAAATACAATCGCGACGATATGTCTCGTTACCTTAAACAAGCCATGGTTGAATATTTTAAAACTGATTGTGACAATTGCATGTAATGCAACTGGGGTAGAGCGCACTCGCTCTACCCCAATCTTAGGTGGACGTAGTAAGAGTAATACCCAGCAAACCATGCTAGAATCCGCGCCATTGTTTACACCGAGTTGTCGGTGCACGCTTAATAATTCAATTGGATTTCCTCATGCCATTTTCCAAATTAGGACTCAGCCGTCCGATCACTACCGCTATTGCCGAGCAAGGTTACGACTCCCCTACGCCGATTCAGGAACAAGCCATTCCGGTTGCTCTGCAAGGGAAAAACATCATTGCCGCCGCGCAAACCGGAAGCGGTAAAACCGCCAGCTTCGTGCTACCGATTTTGGAACAACTGAGCCAATCAGAAACTCAGCGTAAAAAGCGCTTCAGAGCCTTAATCTTAACCCCCACTCGTGAACTCGCCGTTCAGGTTAATAACAGCATCCAAGTGTATGCCAAGCACCTAAACCTAAAATCGCTTGTGGTGTATGGCGGTGTAGATGATAAGCCTCAAAAGCAAAAGCTGATTGAAGGCATCGATATTTTGGTGGCGACACCGGGGCGTTTACTGGATCTGTACACACAACGTGCCGTGCATTTTGAAGAAGCGGAAATTCTGGTGCTTGACGAAGCCGATAAAATGCTCGACATGGGCTTTATCGACGACATCAATAAAATCATCGAACGTTTGCCTGTTGATGTGCAAAATCTGCTCTTCTCCGCCACGCTTTCTCGTAAAGTTCGCGACTTGGCGAAAACGGCCGTCCCAAACCCTGTCGAAATCTCTCTGCACCTGCAAAACGCAGAAAAACCAAAAATCGATCAATGGCTCATCACAGTAGATAAAGACAAAAAATCCGCTTTATTGAGCCATTTGATTCAAGAGAATAACTGGGATCAAGCGCTGATCTTTATTGAAACCAAGCATGGGGCGGCAAAATTGGTCTCTCAGTTAGAGAAACGTGGCATTCAAGCGGAAGCGTTCCACAGTGGCCGCAGCCAAGCCATTCGTGGGCAAGTCTTGGCCGATTTTAAATCCGGCAAAGTGAAATACTTAGTGGCGACAGGCGTTGCTGCTCGTGGGATAGACATCACCGAACTCAGCCGAGTGGTGAACTACGATTTACCTTTCCCGCCAGACGAATACGTACACCGCATTGGTCGTACAGGGCGTGCGGGGAAATCCGGTGAAGCGATCTCTTTTGTATCCAAAGACAACTTCAAAAATCTTTGCATGATTGAAAGCCTAATGGGTGAGTTGATCGAGCGTAAAGAAGTGGAAGGTTTCGCACCAAAAAAAGAAGTCCCCATTTCAATTCTGAATTATGTGCCTAAGAATAAGCGCAAACCGAAAGAGAAAAACTAACGGTTTTCGAAATCCATTTGTTGAGATGTCTGAACAATAGCCTCTCGCATTCCCCCACAGCAGAACCCCAATCACTGAGCCTTCTACCCGAGGGCTCAGACTCGCAAAACGGGGGTTGGGGGCTAGGGGTTGGGGGCTAGGGGTTGTGGGTTGCGCAAGCCCCCTCTAAATGATCTTTTGTGATATTCAAGTAAAGCGGTCTGAATAGGTGCTCAATGAACGCAGACACGGCGTAACATGTTAGGTCGGCGCAAGATATTTGATACTGGCAGCGCGTGAGTTAGACTGAGGTTAATAACAACGATATGACTCCCCATCTATGACAGATACTACGCAGCGTCGTAATGCCATTTTAAACCACATCCAAATCCATCAACAAGGTGATGTGAATGACTTCGCGGAGCAATTCCAAGTCTCTAAAGTCACCATTCGACATGATTTAAACTACTTAGAAAAACAAGGGTGTGTCAGCCGGTGCTATGGCGGGGCGAAACTCAACCGTCAATTTGCCTTTGATCAGCCTTTGCACGAAAAGCAGCAAATCAACAACCGCATCAAATCCGAACTTGGTGCTTACGCCGCCACCCTGATCAAAGATGGTGACACCATTTTACTGGATTCCGGTTCCACCACAGAACACATTGCCCATCACTTAAAGGGAAAACAGAATTTAACGGTGATGACCAATGCCATTAATATCGCCTACCACCTCGCCAATCAGGATGGAATAGACGTTATGGTCACTGGCGGGACGCTCCGCAAAAACTCGTACTCACTTTACGGCACGGCTGGGGAGCATCTATTGGCGAACCATCACTTTAATATCTTGTTTATTGGAGTAGACGGATTCGACAAAGAAACGGGAATCAGCACGCCTCATCAAGGGGAAGCCACCATCAATCGCAAGATGCTTGAGTCTGCACAAACCGTGGTGGCTATTACCGACTCATCAAAGTTCAACCGCCAAAGCTTCTGCTCGATTGCACGCCCAGAACAGATCGACATACTGATTACGGACAGTGGTATTCCCGCTGGCTACGCCGAAGCCCTTAAAGCCAAAGGCATTGATGTGCACATAGTCACGGGCACTTAACCATCTTATTGCGGTTGTTTTTGCCTACCTAGCTCGATCCTTCACCTCTTTACTGTTCCCTTCTTCCCCCTCCCTTAATTTTAAAATTGTGATCTCACGCATGCGGCTCTTCGAAATCCTACTATTGGGGGCCCTTTCATTCTCGCTTTCAGTTCTGAAACCACGGAACAATGATGTGATGGTGCCTACTGACTGAATCATCAAATTAAAAACGAAAGACAACCCTTTCACTTAATGTGAAACGAAAGGGTTTTAGCCCTAAAATCGAAAGGCAATGACCTGTGATCGACCTTTCATTTTTGTTTCATCATGCCTGATTTAATTCAACACAGCGGACAACGCTACATTTCAGCTGTTGATGAAAGACAAAGAAGGGCAACGGTAATGACCAGTAAAGAAAGGCGACAGAAAATCATGGAACACATTCGTTCCCATGGTTCTGGAAAAGTGGACGAGTTCGTCGATGAATTTGGTGTGTCAGCGGTCACCATTCGCCATGATCTCAATCTGCTGGAGAAGGAAGGGTGCGTTTTTCGGTGTTATGGCGGCGCCAATTTGAATCCGAATTTTGCATTCGATCAGCCTCTTTATCGCAAAGATCAGCTCAACCGCAGTACCAAGCAAAAAATCGCTCACGCGGCAGCGTCATTAGTGCAAGATGGGGAAGCCATCATCCTCGATTCTGGCTCAACCATTGGGCTAATGCCGCAATATCTGACAAACAAACAGCAGCTCGTTGTTCTGACTAATGCACTCAATACCGCATATCAACTCAGCAACAACGAGAAAATCGATTTACACGTCGTCGGTGGCAGCTTGCGCAGAGCGTCGTATTCATTAACTGGGCATCATGGCGAACAACAAATTCGCTCCTACCTGTTCGATAAACTTTTCTTAGGGGTTGATGGTTTCGACCTTGCTGCGGGTATCACCACGCCAGACAACCACGAAGCTCAGATCAACCGTGCCATGTGCGATGTTGCAAGGCAAATTATCGCCGTAACCGATTCAAGCAAATTCGGACGCAAAAGCTTTTGCATGATCCGAGCGGCCAACCAAATCGATGTACTGGTCACCGACAGCAACATTCCTCACGCCACTCACCAAGCGCTGCTCGACATGGGTGTCGACGTCATTCTCGCAGACCAAACCATCAATTAGGAACCACAATGAAAACGCTACAATCACTGATTAAACAACATAAACAAGGGCAAACAACTGGCATTTACTCCGTGTGCTCAGCCCATCCATTGGTGTTGGAAGCCGCTATCAAACAGGCTGCTGTAGACAACCAATTGGTTTTAATTGAAGCGACTTCCAACCAAGTGAACCAATTTGGTGGTTACACCGGTATGACACCGAAGGATTTTTCCGAACACGTTTATCAGCTTGCCGAAAAACACCGTTTCCCCGCCGAGCGCATCGTTTTAGGTGGCGACCACCTAGGCCCCAATTGCTGGCAGCACTTACCAGCACGTCAAGCCATGGAATATTCCGCGCAAATGATTCACGACTACGTGAGCGCGGGTTTTAAGAAGATTCACCTTGATTGCTCCATGCCCTGCGCCGACGACAAGACCCCACTGTGTGAAACCATCATGGCAGAACGGGCAGCACAACTCTGCCTTGTGGCTGAAAATGCTTGGAGCAACACAGGTGGAGAACCGCCACTGTACGTTATTGGTACCGAAGTCCCCACCCCCGGCGGTGCCCTTGAATCATTGGAAACAGAACAGCTCAAACTTACGACACCTGAAGAAGCACTAGCCACATTAGACGCCCATCACCAAGCATTTCATGATTTAGGGCTGGGGCATGTGTGGTCACGCATTATTGGCTTAGTGGTTCAGCCGGGGGTGGAGTTTGATCACCACTCGATTCATCACTACCAAAGCAGTGCGGCTCAGCTTTTAAGCAAAGTAGTGGAAGATCAACCCCACCTCGTTTTTGAAGCACACTCGACCGACTACCAAAAACCAACGGCATACCATGAGCTGGTTGTGGACCACTTCGCGATACTCAAAGTCGGACCCGCGTTAACCTTTGCCTTGCGTGAAGCACTCTACGGACTAGAACGTGCTGAACGAGAGTGGTTGGGTAGTCATCACGCTTCTCATCTACGCGATACCGTAGAACAGGTCATGCATGAAGAACCGAGCTATTGGCGTTCCCATTACTTAAGCGAAGGACACCAACAATTTCTGGATTGCAGCTACAGCCTGAGCGACCGAATTCGCTATTACTGGTCACACCCTAACGTTCGAAAGGCGCAAGACGCATTATTTAGCAATCTACTGGCAAACCCATTACCTCTGACTTTGCTCAGTCAGTATTTACCCAATCAGGCAAAAGCCATCCTTCAAAATCAAATTCAAAACCGGCCCGCAGACATTGTTATACACAAGATCATGGAAGTGACTGAGATCTATTCCGCAGCTTGTTATTCCAATTCCGTGGTGAGTAAGGAGACAAATTAATGACGACCTATTTAGGCTACGAGTCCACTTGGTTAGACCAACGCAATGGCATTCACACCGCTCAAGAAATAGAACATCAACCGCGTTTATGGCGACAGTTAGCAAGCGATTTAGAAAGCCAATCGAATTCAATTAACGCGTTTTTATCGCCTCTGTTATCGCGCACCGACATTCGTATCATTCTCACAGGTGCTGGTACTTCGGCGTTCATTGGTGACACTGCAATGCCTTTCATTCAAGCAGGGCTGGGGTTTCAGGTTGAATCGATTCCAACAACGGATTTGGTTTCAAATCCGGAGCAATACATTAACCCAGATCACCCTACTTTACTGGTTTCCTGCGCTCGGTCTGGTAACAGCCCTGAAAGTGTCTCGGCGGTCGAGCTGGTTGATCAACTCGTTCCTGAATGTTTTCACCTGATTCTAACGTGCAATGAAAGCGGTGCACTTTCTCGCTACGCAGATACCGCGACCAATGCCTATTGCATGATCATGCCTGAAGGCTCTAACGATAAAAGCTTTGCTATGACATCAAGTTTCAGCTGCATGCTGATGTCGACACTGTCATTGCTGAGCCGCAGCACGGCACCTCAATTGAACAGAAGCATCGAAACGATTGCCAACGTATGCGAAGCCAAAGTTGACCAATGGCAATCCGCCATCAAATCACTGGCTGCTCTGCCATATGAGCGCTTAATTGTGCTTGGTAGCGGTGGGTTTTCCGGACTTGCACGTGAAGCATCATTAAAGTCGCTGGAGCTCAGTGCGGGTGCCGTCATGACCGCGTTCGACTCTTCCCTCGGATTCCGTCACGGTCCTAAGTTCACCATCAACAATAAAGCGTTGGTTATTCAGCTTTTCTCCCGCGCCAACTACACCCGTCAATACGACCTTGACTTGTTCAACGAAATCCAACGTGACCAACAAACCTTGAAGCACATTGCCCTAACTGAAAAAACGTTAGACAACGCAAATGCATTCGAGCTTGGGCAATTGGATGTGGATGAAGCATGGCTCTGCTTTCCTTACATCGTGTTTTGCCAAATGTTGGCGTTTGAGAAATCACTCCAACTTGGGCTAGGGCCAGACAACCCATGCCCAACAGGTGAGGTTAACCGAGTCGTACAAGGTGTCACTATCCACCCATTTAATCATGTCATGAAAAGGAATTAATCATGCCAAATATCGTTTTAAGTCGAATTGATGAGCGTCTCGTTCATGGACAAGTAGGCGTGCAATGGGTCGGCTTTGCCGATGCCAATATTGTCGTCGTGGTCAATGACGAAGTTGCTGAAGATTCTATCCAACAAAACCTAATGGAGATGGTGCTAGCCGATGGTATCGCCATTCGATTCTGGACGGTGCAAAAGGCACTCGACACCATCCATAAAGCCGCCGACCGCCAACGTATTTTATTGGTTTGCCGCACCCCTAAAGACTTTCGCCAATTGGTGGAAGGCGGCGTCCCGATTACCAATATCAATGTTGGCAACATGCACTTTGCAGAAGGAAAAAAGCAGATAGCGAAAACGGTGTCGGTCGACGCCGAAGACATCGAAGAATTTGAAAAACTCAACGCGCTTGGAGTGAAATGCACGGTGCAAGGTGTTCCAACTGAAAGCGCAACGGATCTTTTTACGCTTATTCAGCAATAAATAAGTATTCGACAAACTATAAGTTTTACACAAAAAAAGGACAAACACTCATGGAAATAGGACTCATACAGGCATTGATGCTCGGCATCCTTGCCTTCTTTGCTGGACTTGATTTGTTCAATGGTCTCACTCACTTTCACCGGCCTGTCGTACTTGGTCCGCTCGTTGGTTTGATTCTTGGCGATGTTCAAACCGGCATTTTGGTGGGCGGGACACTCGAACTCATCTGGATGGGTTTGGCTCCGCTCGCTGGTGCTCAACCGCCTAACGTCATCATCGGAACCATCGTGGGGACTGCCTTTGCTATCTCCACCAGCGTTGAGCCCAATGTGGCCGTTGGGGTTGCTGTGCCATTTGCTGTCGCGGTTCAAATGGGGATTACCTTACTCTTTTCCGCGATGTCTGCGGTGATGTCTAAGTGTGACGGATTTGCCCGCAATGCCGACACGAAGGGCATTGAAAACGTGAACTATTTTGCACTCGGTGTACTTGGAACTTTCTATTTTCTTTGTGCCTTCTTACCCATTTACCTGGGTGCTGAACACGCTGGTGCTGTCGTCAGCACTCTTCCGAAAGAACTGATTGATGGGCTTGGGGTGGCCGGTGGAATCATGCCCGCCATTGGCTTCGCTGTCTTAATGAAAATCATGATGAAAAACGTTTACATCCCGTATTTCATTCTCGGTTTTGTGGCCGCGGCTTGGCTTGAGCTGCCTATCCTCGCAATAGCCGCCGCCGCAACCGCGATGGCGATTATCGACTTTATGCGCAAATCAGAACCCACCCCTGTTACTGCCCCCACTGAGGACCTTGAAGATGGAATCTAATGTGAACAAAGAACTTGACCTCCGCACGCAAAACACCGCTGTGCAACCCGCATCAGGCGTGGCACAGGACGAATACGAAGACAAAAAGATCGGTGCTGAGCTGACGAAAGCAGACATCAACAAAATGGCATGGCGTTCCCTTCTGCTACAAGCGTCGTTCAACTTTGAACGTATGCAAGCATCGGGTTGGTTATACGGCTTGATCCCAGCACTGAAAAAGATTCACACCAACAAAGCGGATCTTTCAAAAGCCATGCAAGGGCACATGGGCTTTTTCAACACCCACCCATTCTTAGTAACGTTTGTTATGGGCATTGTGCTGGCTATGGAACGTTCTAAACAGAACATCAACAGTATCCAAAGTACCAAGATCGCCGTTGGTGCACCGATGGGGGGGATTGGTGATGCCATGTTCTGGCTCACATTGCTGCCCATTTGTGGGGGCATCGGTGCTGATTTGGCACTGCAAGGCTCCATTATGGGTGCCGTGTTCTTTATGGTTTTGTTCAACGTTGTGCACTTTGGCTTGCGATTTGGGCTAGCGCACTACGCGTATCGCATGGGGGTGGCTGCCATCCCTATCATTAAATCCAACACCAAAAAAGTTGGGCACGCCGCCTCCATGGTTGGGATGACCGTTATCGGCGCATTGGTCGCAACATACGTTCGCTTATCGACGACAGCTGAAATTACGGCGGGTGATGCCGTGGTCAAACTGCAAGCGGATGTTATCGACAAACTCATGCCCGCCTTTTTGCCACTGCTGTACACATTAGCAATGTATGCCTTGGTAAAACGAGGCTGGAGCCCTCTAAAACTGATTGGCATCACCGTAACGCTTGGTGTGACGGGTCGCTTTATGGGCTTCTTGTAAGCACCGCTTTTTCACTGAACATTATTTTTCACGAAGCACTGTTTTTCACGAAGCACTGTTTTTCACGAAACACTGCTTTTTCAATGAACATTGTTTTTCACGAAGCACTGCTTTTCATGAAATAAAAGAGGGGCTGAATGGTCAGCCCCAAAAAAGGAATAACATATGATTGCTGTCATTTTGTCTGGTCACGGAGGGTTCGCTTCCGGTATTACTCAAGCAATTCATCAAATTATTGGTGACCAACCACAATTTAAATCTATCGATTTTCCAGAAGAAGCCACCACACCTCAGCTAGAAGAGGCGATGCGCAAAGCCATTGACGATATTGACTCGGGTGACGGCATCGTTTTCCTTACCGACCTCCTTGGCGGTACCCCATTTCGCACGGCTTCCCTGATTAGCCAAGAACGCGGTGACATCGAAGTGGTGACTGGCACAAATTTGCAGATGGTGGCTGAAATGCTGCTCGAACGAGACGAGCTAAACCTCACCGAATTTCGAGACCAAGCATTGAAATGCGCTCACCGTGGTATCACGTCCCTCGCCGCAGAAATGGCGCAAAAAGCCAACCAAACAACAGCGGTAGACGAAGATGGGATCTAATCGGCATACCAAGAGCCAGCATTCAACGAATCCGTCTTCAACATCGTGTCATGTTCAAAACATCTATCGTGCCAAACGGATCTTACACGGTCATCGGTGGCTCGATGACGCCATTATCAGCGTAGACGAGCATGGGGAAATCCGTGCCATTGAGCCGTTCGACGCTTCCTGCCACACGTCGGTGGTCGATCTTGGTCAGGTTAACCTGTTGCCGGGGCTGATTGATACGCATGTCCATGGTGCGAAGGGGTGTGACGTGATGGATGCCAACCACAACAGCCTCAATACCATGTCTGAGTTCTTTGCCACTCAAGGCGTAACCGCGTTTGTCGCAACAACGGTAACCGCACCGGTTGCTAAAATTCGGGCGGCATTAGCGCAAGTCGCACAAAGTAAAAAACAAGGGGTAGACGGCGCAGAAATCCTCGGTGCTTATCTTGAAGGGCCTTACTTCACTTCGAAGCATAAAGGGGCGCACCCAACCCAATGGTTTAGAGAGCTCTCCAACGAGGAGATCGACGATTGGATTTCTTACAGCGATAACCAACTCATCAGCTTCGCGTTAGCGCCAGAAAAGAAAGGGGCAATCGAAGCGATCCAGTATCTGCGTTCGCAAGGGATAAAGGTCATGCTTGGTCATACTGATGCCAGTTTTGACCAAGTGCAACACGCGCTTAATGCAGGGGCGAACGGGATTGTCCATTGCTATAACGGCATGCGAGGGCTGCATCATCGCGATCCGGGCGTTGTTGGGGCGGGCCTTATCCATCCTGATTGCTACGTCGAAATGATCGCTGATGGCCATCATGTTCACCCTGCTGCTATCGATGTCGCCCACCGTTGCTGTTCGTCTCGCTTAACCTTGATCACCGATGCCATGTGCGCATCTGGCATGCCAGACGGCGAGTACACATTGGGTGAATACACCGTAACAATGAAAGACGGCGTAGTTAAAACCGACTCTGGCGGCTTGGCAGGCAGCACTCTCACCCTGAATAAGGCAGTGTACAACATTCAACAGTGGCTCAAACTTCCGCTCGAAAAAGCGTGGCTAATGGCATCACTTACTCCCGCCAAATCACTTGGCATTCAAGATCAACTCGGCACTTTGGACGTCGGCAAACGCGCTTCCATGGTGGCTCTAAATTCAGATTGTTCCATTACTCACACTTGGGTTAACGGGCGTCTCGTATTCAATTCGGTTTCGACGCCCAATTAGGAGGCTTTATGTATCTAATTTCTTCTCGTGAAATGCTGAAACGCGCGCAACATGGTGGCTACGCGGTACCTGCATTCAATATTCATAATCTTGAAACGGTACAAGTGATTGTGGAAACCGCTTCTGAAATGGGCTCCCCCGTTATTTTGGCCGGCACTCCAGGCACCTACGAATACGCAGGCACCGATTACCTTGTTAGCATTTGTAAAGAGGCCGCGCACAAGCACTCCATGCCGTTAGTCATGCACTTAGATCACCACGAAGATCAACAAGATATCCGCCATAAAGTGGAGCAAGGCATTCGTTCGGTCATGATTGACGGCTCTCACTTCGCATTTGAACAGAATATCGATATCGTGCAGTCTATCGTGCAGCTATGTAATCGCTATGATGCCAGTGTCGAAGCGGAACTCGGGCGACTTGGTGGTCAGGAAGACGACTTGATCGTAGACAGTGCGGATGCCCTCATGACCGATCCAGCTTTCGCGGCAGAATTTGTTCACAGAACGGGGATTGATTCACTGGCGGTTGCCATTGGTACGGCTCATGGATTATACAAAGCCGAACCGAAACTCGACTTTGACCGGCTAGAGAAAATTCGCGCGGAAGTCGATATCCCCTTGGTGCTTCATGGTGCTTCCGGCATACCAGATGACGTCGTTAAGCGCTGTATTGATTTGGGTATATGCAAAGTGAACGTGGCGACCGAATTGAAGATCGCCTTCTCTGATGCGGTTAAGCAACATTTTGCCGACAACCCGAATGCAAATGACCCTCGCAAATACATTACACCGGGCAAAGCAGCAATGAAGCAAGTCGTCATCGATAAAATTCGCATGTGCGGCAGCGAAGGAAAAATCTAAAAAAACACGCTATCAAAGCAAGTCAGCGCCATTTCTTTTTACACCCACCCCCCTATTAGGTGTTTTAAAAGGGGACTGAACCTTCAGTCCCCTCTTTTTTATCTTGATATCAGGCAACTTCTCGTTCCGAGATAACGCGACCCATTCCAATGATAACGCAGCCCATTCCGAGATAAAGCTATCAATTCCGAGATAAAGCTACCAATTCGCTCGTTACTGCAAAGAATTATACATAAAAAACTGAGTGCATATTCTCAAAAGCCTCATTGTTGTCTTGTTCTTCTGTCACTTTGCTTTCATATGTTCTTAACACCAGTGCAGTAACTCACCACTATGCTGTGCCCACACATCCCTACGCACACAATTTTACTAGAGGAAACAAAACGATGCCTATCAAATATTGGCTCATGCTTGTCGCAGTGCTTGCCTTGACAGCGTGTAAAGACAATGAAGACATGTTCTTCGACTATGGTTCAGAATGGCGCTACTTGGATAGCGGGTATGAACCCTCATTAGAGTGGAACCAACCAAGCTATGACGACGCCGATTGGAAACAGGGCAAAGGCATATTTTCGTACGGCTACGAGCACCCAGTGGAAGGCAATACCGCCCTCACAGACTACAAAACCATGAGCTTCCCAGAGGCGACGCCAAGCGCTTATTACTTTCGGAAATCCATCAACGTAAACAACCTTCTTATCCTAAAAGATGTGTACCTAAAAATGCGGGTCGATGATGCCGCCGTTGTTTGGGTGAACGGTATTGAAATAGCACGCTCGCCCCTTTTGAAACGCGATCAAGCGCTCACCAATACCACGTCTCCGATGAATTACTCAAAATACGCCGAAGAAGCAGAAAACACCTTTGTTTTGCCAGCCAGCGCTTTCTTGAAAGGCGAGAACGTCATCGCTGTCGCGGTTTACAATCAGGTCAACCATTCAACGAACGATGTCCAATTCAATGCGTCGTTAAATAAAGAACTGAACTACCAAGGCGAACCAGACGGTCCTTACGTTACTCAGCTTCCAAATGGATCCATTCGCGTTGAAGCAGTCAATGCATCGGGAGTCACGAAACGCACCTATAACCAAGCGCCGGATGAAGGGATTACCGTCAATCTACCTGGTGAATTAGGCAGCTTTAACGTCCAACTTAAAGAAAACAAGACACCATCGCCCTATCAATACGCTAAGCCCGATCCGTTTTTTGTGACCTCCGATGTCGAAGGCAATATCGAGGCACTGGTCTACATGCTCGTTCAGGCAGGCATCATGGACAAGGAGTACAACTGGACCTATGGCTCTGGTCACTTGTACCACTTAGGGGATCTGTTCGACCGAGGAGCGTATGTGACGGAAAGCTTGTGGCTTTTCTATCACCTAGAAAACCAAGCGCAACGTGCTGGTGGCAATGTGCATTTCATTTTAGGCAATCACGACTTAATGAACTTTTATGGCGATTTCCGCTACGTACACCCACGTTATTTTGAAAACGCCAGTTTAATGGGCAAAACCTTTCTAGAACTTCACGCTAAAAACACCGTGCTCGGGCAATGGCTGCGTTCGAAAAACATCATGGAAAGGGCGGGTGACACGCTGTTTGTGCATGCTGGGTTTAACAACGATCTCACGGCGGCACTGAAAGACAAAACCTTACTGCTGAGCGACATCAATGACTATGGTCGTGAACACATGGAGGCCGGTTACATCCGATACGACGATCAAGGTAAACTGATAAAAGACGCGTATTACTTGCCTTCACGGCTTTACTGGGATCGCTCCGTCCCACGCGAAACGTTATCTCAAATTCAGCTAGAACAGGGGCTTGCCGAATTTGGGGCACAAGAGGTCATTATCGGGCACACCGTTTTTGACAAGCCTTCTTACCTGTACAACTATCGTGTGATTGCGGCGGATGTAGACCATAAAACCAACTACGGCTTAGAAGGAAGAATTCAAGGCTTGGAGTACATGAATGGCACATACAACCATTTCATTGCGGATAAGGTTTCTGGCATCACACGCCAACCTGTGGAACTCCTAGCACCGCGCTAACGAACCACCGGATCCCTTGCTGTACAAAGCTAACCCCTCCTCCAGCGAGGGGTTATCGTCCATCTTGGTTTACTTCAGTATCGCTCTGAGCGCCTCTTCCAATCTGCACCATTGTGCTTCGCCATAAGGCAATCCAATCCGCAAGGCATCACCTTCATCGCACAATCTGACTAAAATCCCTCTTTGGGCAAGCTGTGTATGCCGCTTTTCTGCCTCTTCGCATGCCACAGTGTGGAACAGGGTTTGCCCTTCGACCTCACAGAAAAATGCGCGGAGTAACGTTCGCATTTTTTCACCGTCTTTCAGCAACTTTTCACGGTTCTGCTGTTGCCATTGGTGATCCGATAAGGCTTGCTTCGCGACGTAGCGTGCGGGGCCAGACACCGTCCATGGCCCTAATCGAACCTGAACCCTTTTTAGCCAACTCGTGGACGCGAACAAAAAGCCCAGCCGTATTCCCGCCAACCCAAAAAACTTGCCAACGGAGCGAAAAACAAAAAGGTTACTTGGAACACCTTGTGGGTAGAGTGGCAAAACAGACTCATTAGGCGTCATATCCATAAACGCTTCATCGACCACTAAAACGCCGTGCGCTGGCAGAATGGACAGCCACGATTGAATCACGTCTGGTGCCATCTTCCCCCCTTGAGGATTGTTTGGGTTGATCACCAGTAACACATCACAATTGGCAATGGATTGCTCGTCTGGCTTGCCATCGTAAAAATGCAATTCCGCCAACCCTTTAGCCGCACATTGTTGCCACGCGTGCTGGTGCTCCTTGTAACCCACTGCGGGCAGTAAGACTCGAAGCGGTTTAGTGCTGAACGTCGGCAAAATTGGAACTTCGGTCAACACACGGTGCTCGCATAGCAGAGAGGGTAATAACTGAATCCCCGCTTGGCTGCCCGCAATCGGTAAAAGGTGAGGTGATTGGTAGTACTGCTGCGCGGCTTCGATCAACCCATCTTCGTCCTCTGGTAGGCGATTCCACACGTTTGTTGGTATATCGCTGACTGGGTAAGTGTATGGGCTCACGCCAGTGGACAGGTCCAGCCAATCTTCGACAGGAATACCAAAACGAGCAGAAAATTCCAATAGTTTGCCGCCATGATGAATCATACGTTGGCTCCTGAAAGCAGCGTGTTCCAATCCAGCATTACAAGACCGAGCAGTATGAGCACGCCACACCACAATAAGCTGGTTCGTACGACCAGTCGACAAGCTCTTGGGATGTCTTCTGGCTTTGCGAGCTCACCGGATCCCATGTGAATTTTATTATGCATTTTTCCATGATACATCGCAGGACCACCGATTCTGATGTTAAGTGAACCCGCACCCGACGTCATGACTGGACCGCCATTAGGGCTAGAACAAGCGGGAGCTTGTGCCTTCCAACATTCCATAGCCTGCTTAGTGTTACCAAGGATCGCATAACTGACAGCGGTAGCTTTTGCAGGTAGATACCCCATAACGTCGTCCGCTTTGGCGGCAATGAACCCAAAGCTGTTAAAACGGGGGTTTCTATAACCCCACATTGCGTCCAAAGTATTGGTTAACCTAAATAAAACGGCGCCTGGTGCGCCAAGCAATACAAACCAGAAAAGCGTACCAAAAACGGCATCGTTGCCATTTTCTAGTACCGATTCTATGGCTGCGGATGTGATTTGATACTCGGACATCTGCTTGGTCTCTCGGCTGACTATCCAACCAACTTTCTCTCTTGCTTCGGCAAGATCCCCCGCATTCAAAGGCTGATGAATCCAACTTGCATGATCAAGCAAACTCTTCTGGCCGATACAAAGGTAGAGAATCGCCACCTGAAAGAAAAATCCCCATAACGAAGAAGATCCACTCACCCAAGAAACAATCCAAAAAACAACGCCGACAAAGGGGAAGACAGCCAACAACCAAGCCACTAATCCTTTGATTTTGCTTTTTAAAGTATCTCTTGAGGCTGGAGTATTTATCTTTTCTTCAAGCCAATAAACGACGTTGCCAAAACCGACTAAGGGATGCCATTTTTTTGGCTCTCCGAACAAAGCATCCAACACCAGTGCACCACATACAGCTATAGCCGACATAAATACGCTGTTTAGCCACCAATCCATTAAGAAGCCTTTTTCCCTGATTCCAACTTTCCGACAATAATGTCGCCATTTTTGGGTAGCGGAACCTCTGCACCGCCGTTATACATTTGTTGCCATGTACGGATCCACTCTCCATGCCCAACCACAATCACTGGTTGATCGGATTGTTGTCGAGTCACAGTGGTGATAAACGCTTGAATTCTTGAGTGGTAACGCTCAATGGTTTCTGGCATTTTTTTGTTTTTCCGAACGAAATCAGCCCCTAATGGTTTGCCTTCTAATTCTCCAAACTCCCTTTCTCGCAATCGTTTGTCCACCACAAGGTATCCACCCAATTCATTGGCTAGTATTCTGGCGGATGATAGAGAACGACCTAAATCGCTGGTGTAGATAGGAAAAGGGTTATTAGACTGATATTTAACGATTTTTCGTGCTGAGTGACGAATTTGCTGAATGCCTTTTGGGGTCAAGCGACTGTCGCGCCACCCTTGCAAAATGCCCGATCGATTCCATTCTGTTTCACCATGACGAATTAGCGCGATGGGACGTGTACATTGCATATAAGAAAAAGCCTTAAAACAAAGGGATAGAAGGATTTACAGTGTAAAATCCCGAACGTTTAGTGAGGATCATTTTGGCTGAATTCGATATTTTTGATGAAAATGACGCAAGCCTCGCTGGGTAAATTCAATCGCTCTTGAATCCATATCGCGCAGTGCCCATTGCTTTGACAATGCATCTTCCAATATCCATTGCCCTAACCGCCCTGCAAGGTGGCTGCGTCTTTCGCTCCAATCTAGACAGGCTTTGCACAGAGGGCGTTTACTTTTCTTTTGTTCAGATACATCAAATCCGATGGTTTGGAAGTAGTCCGCGCCTTTGTCGGTAAGCGTTGCTTCGTCCACATCGCCACAAACCCAACCCTGTGCCACCAAATGATCAAACAGTTCAACCCCTAACTCTCCCGCTAGGTGGTCGTAACACACCCGCGATCTCCGGAGCCTTTCGTTTTCAGGCCCCATTTTAACGCTGTTTGAAGACAGTGAAACGGTAATATTAAGTAAGCTTTCTAAAAGCTCTGCAATATTTTGATTTTTAAGCTGAAAATATTTATGACGCCCTTGCTTTCGAACCATCAGCATGTCGCCTTCCACCAGTTTCTGTAAATGGCTGCTCGCCGTTTGCGCGGTGATGCCGGCTTCCATTGCAAGCTCGGTTGCAGTTAGGGCTTTTCCACCCATTAATGCCATGAGCATTCTTGATCGAGTTTGGTCTGCGATTAGTCCCGCCACATGGGCAATGTCCGGTTCCATGAAATGAGTCCTTTAGTTCGATGCTCATCGAAGCATGCGTTTTCGTGGTCTCTTAGACTGTAGCAAAACTCGTAAGGAGACAACAACCATGACCATCACTTGTTTTATTGAATACCGAATCGACCCATTCAAAGTGGGCCTGTTTGAACAGTATGCTGAAAATTGGAGCAAGATTATTCCAGAATGTGGCGGAGACTTATTGGGGTATTTTGTGCCACATGAGGGCACCAATTATTGTGCCTACGGGCTCATTAGTTTCCCTTCTTTAACCGAGTATAAGGTGTACAGAAAAAGGTTAAAAGAGTCGGAATCGGGGCAATCTAATTTCGCCTTTGCTAAAGACCAACGCTTTATTATTGAGGAAAAAAGAACGTTCCTTAAAGTTGTGTCGTCCACCTACAAACAAGCCCCTCGCTCTTTGGAGCGCTTTGTATGATTGCCGTGATATTTGAAGTAGAACCCAAAGCGTCGGGCAAGGAAGCGTATTTCAATATCGCAGGGCAATTGAAAGAAGATCTGAACCAGATAGAAGGGTTTATTTCTGTTGAGCGGTTTCAAAGCCTAGTGACACCCAATAAATTTTTGTCGCTTTCGTTTTGGCAGGATGAAGCCGCCGTAAAACGTTGGCGCACACTGGCAACGCATCGCGTCGCGCAGGATAAAGGCAGAACGGAACTATTTGCTCAATACCGCCTGAGAGTGGCACACGTGGTCAGGGATTACGGGATGGAAGAACGGTCGCAAGTGCCACTGGACTGAGTGTAAATGGTGTTTGAATTAAAGCTCACTCATCGCCTGACAAACCCTTTGCCAATTTTTCGGTATAAGGTTGCGCTGCAATATTGGCGGCATCTTCCCCTGCCGGCTTTCGAGCAATCATAAACATTGAATCGCCTTCGGGTTGCCATTCGTATTCAATTTGAAAACCCGCTTCAAGCAGTTTTTCGGTTAAGCTGTCTTTCGTCAGCTGGTTCACATAAGGGGCGAGATTGAGTGTTTGCATTAAACGAATAAGCAAGCGCCATGCAATATTCAGTTGCCCGATAAGCGCGGTGCTTTGCACAAAAATACCATTGGGTTTCAACAGTTCGAAGACTTGAGAAAGCACGGAATCGATGTCATCCATTAAGTGGAGTACATTCAATCCGAGCACCGCATCGAAGCTTTGCTCAGCCAAGTTAAGTTGGTCAAACGTCCCCTCTTTGAATTCTATATTGCTGACCCCTTCTTGTTCCGCTTTGGATTGTGCAATCTCTAACATGTTCGAGGAAATATCGATGGCGATAATGCTATTGACATAAGGGGAGTGTCTGATTGCCGTTGTGCCCGTGCCGCAACCAAACTCAAGAATGTTCCAATCTTGTGCAAAATAGCCTTGTGTCACCTCCAGCTTCTTCTGGTAAACCGCTTCGTCTCTTACTGGTCTTTTGGCGTATTTGGGCGCACTCTTGTCCCAAAACCCTTTGGCATCTTTCATTTCGTCGTCCTCAGTAAAAGTTTGAACTGTGAAGGTAAATATACTCAATGCGAATGCATTACGTTCTAACGTGTTTTGAACAACATTCACACATACGTGATTATTCATCATTTGTTATTTATACAAAATAAAGATTTAATAACCTGATACCCAAATGGTCTTAAGGCACTTTGCTCAGCACTTTCGTTACAGAGAATGGGCAGTCAACAAAGTATCCATCTGACAGTCTCGTTCACTACGTATGGAGTATCAACGGAATGACCCTCCCTAACCACTCAGATCTCATTCAGCAGTTCCCTTTGCTTAAAAAACTCATCTCACTTGACGAAGTGTGTTGGTTCAACCCTAACGTCACCAGCCTAGAAGAGGGCTTACCCTATGTCGGCTTGGGCTTAAGCGATATTCAGCAAGCAAGCAGCCGATTAAACAGGTTTGCCCCTTACATTAGCGAGGTGTTCCCTGAAACGACAATCACCCAAGGCATCATTGAATCTGAGCTGGTCGGCATTCCAAACATGCACAAAAAAATAGAGCAGCTATACGACACAACCATGGCGGGGCGATTGATGCTGAAAAAAGACAGCCACTTGCCCATTTCAGGTTCCATCAAAGCGCGTGGTGGTATCTATGAAGTACTCACTCATGCTGAAAAGTTAGCGAGAGAAGCGGGCATGCTTTTAGAAACAGACGATTACCGAATACTGAACTCCGACGCATTCAGGGCGTTTTTCGGCCAGCACAAAATCGCGGTGGGCTCGACAGGAAACCTTGGCTTATCCATTGGCATCATGAGCGCCAAACTTGGATTTTCCGTGTCGGTGCATATGTCAGCCGATGCGCGCCAGTGGAAAAAAGACACGCTTCGAAGCCATGGTGTCAACGTTGTGGAATACCAACAAGATTACGGAGTGGCTGTCGAGCAAGGGCGTAAGGAAGCGGAAAAAGATCCTCAGTGCTTTTTTATCGACGATGAAAATTCACAAACGCTTTTCTTAGGCTATGCCGTCGCAGGGGAAAGGTTAAAACGGCAGTTCGAACAACACAACATCACCGTCGATGAAGATCATCCGTTATTTGTGTATTTACCGTGTGGAGTGGGTGGTGGACCGGGAGGCGTCGCATTTGGTTTAAAAATGGCGTTTGGCGACCACGTGCACTGCCTATTCGCAGAGCCAACCCATTCACCGTGCATGATGTTGGGTGTTCACACAGGCTTGCATGATCACATATGCGTACAAGATTTGGGGATAGACAACATAACCGCCGCCGATGGTTTGGCGGTAG
The DNA here is from genome assembly GCF_014694455.1 of Vibrio sp. S9_S30. Taxonomy (GTDB): domain Bacteria; phylum Pseudomonadota; class Gammaproteobacteria; order Enterobacterales; family Vibrionaceae; genus Vibrio. Next base: position 61,987 of record NZ_JAAUWT010000003.1, read on the forward strand.
GCAGAGCTTCTGGCTTTGTTGGCAAAGCGATGGAACGCTTGATCGATGGGTATTACACGCTATCGGATGAACACATGTACCGCTTGCTTCGAGAGCTTTCTTTAGCCGAGGATATTCAGCTTGAACCCTCGGCGTTAGCGGGCATGGTCGGTCCATTTCATGTTTGCACAAACCCTCACTATTTAGAAAAGTCTGGTATCGATAACGCCAAATTGGACAACGCCACTCACCTTGTGTGGGCGACGGGTGGAAGCATGGTGCCACGCGATGAAATGGAAAAGTACTTAACCACTTGATATATCAAGGCAACACTTCCTTCTTGCTATACCCGATACTCCCTCTTGTTATACCCAATACTCCCTCTTGTTATACAACAATAATAAGAGGGAGTGTCGTTATTTGGTGAGCGTCACCGTATTGATATTATTGGCAATCTTCCGTAGAACCGTGGCGATGCTTCTCGCGCTTGCTTTGTAATAATTCCCAGGGGTCGCGCATGCCTTAACGGCAGCGGAGGTGTTTTCGAAGTCAATGGAATAAATCTCTACCCCCCTGCGCTTCAGCTCTCGGCAGATGAGTACTTGCTTTCTATCCCGAATCATTGGGTCGATAAAATGGTTACCGTCTGAAAAGAGGACGACCACTTTTCTATTGCTTGCATCATTGTATTCACGAGGAATGCGCGGCAATCGATCGTTCCATAAGCCTTGCCACCTTGGCGACAATACCCGCCACGCCCAAAGCATTCCCTCTGCATTATTGGTGCTCATTTCCCATTGCAGATTATCCACCGATTGAATGAACTCTTTGTATGTTCTCATGAGTGGGTGCAATTGAGACATACCGCAATCTGCATCATCAAAAATGCCAAGGTTGGTGCGTACTTTATCAAGATAAGGGTTTCGGTTCCCAAGAGGATAAAATTTCGTCAGGGGCGTACCATCGGAATACTGATCAACCAGAGGCTCAGAATGAGAGGTATACAGGTTCAATTGATCACTCAATCTCGTTGGCGGGCGCTCCAATGAACGTACCCAATGCCCCGACACATCTGAAGGCGCATTGATCCCGTCGACATGTTCTGGAAGTTGTGCGCAAAACGCATCTCGGTTTCTACCCGGCAGCGCTTCTTCTAGTAAATCTCGCCACCCTTGTTCACGTGCAATCTTAACCATCGAGCGCGGAATTCGGGTTGTTGAATAATGGAAAAATTCGGGATAAGGGCCAATGTTAACGAACCCTGTCGCCGGAACAACGCTGACGATCCGGTTGTTATTTCTCCGCTCTCTTGAATAGAAAATCTTCGCGAATGCGTAGAGACCCTTTTTGGTTTGGGCCATCGCTTGCCCAGCCATAGAAGCCGACACATCCACCATAATGGCCACTTCAACAGAGTGATCATTCGTGCTAGCTTCTGCGTCCGTCGATACCGATAGCTCGGGTAATACTTCGTCAAATCCTAATAGAGGCATCGCATTGTCCAGAGACGCTTCTATTTTTATTGCACTAACGCTTTGGGTACGCAGCCAACCAAACGACTCTTGCGTAATGCCATTGCGATCATCGTCTCCCAAGTTTCCTCGCATGATCTCTTGGGTGTCACCCTGAGGGGTACTGGAGTCGGCGGCGGAAAGTATGGCAGCATCGGCAATGGCAGAGAGCCGGCTGGATGCCGTATTTAGACGTATGGTTTCCACCACCACCGCAAGAAACGTCAGCATCCCCACAAGCACTAATGCGAACAGAGGGGAAAAGGCGCCAAGCTGCTTTTGTTGTTGAGCCACTATCTCACCTCCTGAACAAAATGGGATTGAAACCGTTCCTCTGGCCAAAGTCGCCAAATGAGGTTCGTGTTGGTGTCGCGGACTTCATAACAAAGTGTCACTCGGATCAGTGTGCCCGTTGCTAAATTGGGCCAATTCGCCGTAGCACGGCACACCCCAGTTCCGAACAACGTTTCCCTTTTGTTGTTCGCTCGGTCAAACGTTTCAATTTGGACGCTGGCTTCTCCAGCAACCCGTTTGCCCAGTTCGTTATCGACAAACCTTTGGTAGAGATGAAATTGTTCAATCTCTGCCTGAGAATCCAACGTTTTACTGCTGCTCACCATCTGTAAAATGTTGTAGTTCAAGTCCGTTATTTTCTGCTCTAAACGGAGGATTCTCAGTAAATCGGCGGTCGATAGTATAAGGATCAGTAAAGCCGGTAAAATACATAAAAACTCAATACTGACACTGCCTTTATGCACCCCTTTACTTTTTTTAAAATACGCACTCAATTTAGTATCAACTCCGGATTGAGTATCAAAATACTGCTGTAAGTAAACTCTTCATCGATGAACCACGCTAAAGGCGACAAGGTGAAGCGCACGTTGATCGTGGCTTCTATACGAAATACCGGTGCCGTTGGGCGTCTAAACTCTTCCTCTATTTCGTCTTCCACTGTCTCGGCATTCAGCATATCTTGTAAGGAATCGAAACGGCGTGAACTCACCTCTGACAGTTCGATAAGCCCTTCACTTCTCTCTTTTATTTCTCGGGTCACAACCCCCAAGGTGAGGTTGCGATCCAACCAGTTTTCCGTAATGAGCGCTCGCAGTGTTCCCCTCATCGCCGAATCCAGCATGGAGTACTGCCAATGCATTTTGGCAATATCAAAGAAGATGAGAATAAGCGTTAAAAATAATGGGAATAACACGACAAATTCGAGGCTTGCAATGCCTTTTTGCCGACGCTCCTTTGCCCAGTTCAGGCTCATGGAATGGATCGCCTTTTTAACTTGGCGATATCCTTATCGACTTGATTCTTGGTCATGTGTCTCGCAAGAATGTTACGAGCTTCTTCTTCTCGATTCTCGGCAAGCAAAATGAGGGCAAAGTTCATTTCAACTCTGGGGCTTAGGTTCTTGTAACTCAGTAATGGCGTGAAAACTTCACGTGCTTTTTCTGTCTCTCCATTGGTTAACCAAGCCAGTGAAAGATTAGAACGATACGTTGCATTGTCTGGCTCGATCTGTGTCGCTTTTTCAAAATGCCCCACGCCCTCTTTAAACTGCCGCTGGCTGACCAATGCCGCCCCTAAACCGTTGTGTAAAGCGCCCTCAATAGAAGGTTTTGATTGCTCACCTAAATTGGACAAGCCAGATCGATAGGCTTTTTCACCTTCTACGTAATCCCCCCCCTTCAAATGGTATTTCCCAAGGTAGAGTGCGGCCTCTGAAGAAGCGCGTTCATAAGCCATTTTCTGAAGGCGCGCAATGGCAGCCTGCTTTTTGTCCTGCAAGTACAGAGATCTTGCTAACATCACCTGATAATGCGCATCGTCGGGCTGTTCTTCCGTAAGCAATACGTAAAAATGCTCGGCTCGGTCGTACTGCGAGTAGTTAAACGCGGCTTCCGCCATGGCTTGGTAATTATGACTTTTCTTCTCTTCGGCATGATCGCGAGTACTTGTACATGCAGTAAGAAGCACCACCATTATTCCTAACAGTAAACGCATAGATGTTCCTTAACGTAAGCTTTCCAAAAGCAGGTTGAGTGTGGGGGCGACAATAAGGACAAGCAGTGGCAACATGATCAACGCCATTTGAATGAGGGTGATTTTCCCCGGTAAGCTGCCTGCTTTTTCTTCCAGATCCATTTTTCTCATTTGGCGCGCATCTTCACTGATGGTTCTCATCGTATCGGCTAATGGCGACCCGTATTTCTGAGCCATTGCTAACGTATTCGCGAGCCGAGATAACTCTTCTAATCCACTTCGCCAAGCCAGCTTCTTCATGCACTCCGATTGATCACCAATGACTTTCATTTCCGCTTGTGTTCGTAAAAACTGAGAGGAAAGCCCAGGCTCGACATTCACTAAGTAGTGCCCTACTTTTCCGAGCGAGCGCTCTAAAGACAGCCCAGCCTCAACGCTGATCACCAACAAATCAATGGCATCGGGAAGCACTTCTTGCTGGCGAGCTTTTGCTATGCCGGCACAACGCTTTAGCCAGTACTCGGGAATGTTTGAGCCGATCACATAACTCACCAAAACAAACATCACGGTGAACATGGAGACAGGCTCTGGCTTTTGCAGTTGCCAAAGCAGCACGCCTAATGCCACGCCCACACCAAGCATGAACTTGGCGGCTTTCACTTTATTCACGGCATTGAGTTCAAAGTAACCAGCACGCTCAAGCAATTGCTGAAGTCGAGAGGATTCTTTTTCAGAAACTGGGTACAGATACCCAATACGCGCCCACCCCTGATATTCCGATGCGACTTGCGTTTTCTTATGCTTGGGCTTTTCGCTGTATCTCTCCAATTGACGTTGCCAATGCGTGTCTTTAGACCCGTCAAACCAAATGAGAACGGCGCTCACCATCAGCCATAAAACCAGAAGCGCAACCAAAAATTCGGTGGCGGGTAGTTGAATTGATTCCATTTTTTAACCTTTGAGCTTTTTTAACCTTTGAGCTTTTTTAGCCTTTGAGCTGAGTAAGACGCCTGATTAGGTAAAGCCCCACCAGCACACTGGCGATCACGTAAGCAACCACCATCTGACCGGTATGGGTCGTCATCAGAAAATTGAAATGCTCCCTGCCCGTCGTAAACAAAACGAGTGCAACAATACATGGCAGTGCCGCCAATACTTTTGCGGAATTGCGAGATTCCGAAGTAATCGATTTGATGCTGGCAGACAGCTCCCGCCTTGATCGTAACGTGTCTCGCAAACGTGAAAGCACATCCGACAACCGCCCGCCCGTTTCTTGCTGCAAGCTCATCACTATGGTTAAAAAACGAAATTCAGGTATCGGCATACGCTTCGCGGCATTGGCCATGGTTTCTTGCATGGTTTGACCAACACCCAGTTCGGCGTGGATTTGGAAAAAGAGACGAGCGATCACACCTGAGTGTTGCTGAGAAATCACTAAGAAGGTGTCCGCGAGCGGCGCACCGACTCTTATCGCCCTGAGTAACCCGTCGATCACATCGGGCAGTTCCAACCTAAAAGCTTCAATGGCTTTTTGTTGGGCTTGATAGTAGCCAAACCATAACCCACTCACGATCACAGCCACCGAAAGCAGCAGCGAGAACCATAGGGGCATGCCATTGGAAAAAAGAACAATAGGCAACGCAACCATCGTAGCGGCGGTAACCCGCTTCCATTTCTTTAATGTGTCTGGCTCAATGAGCGTTTCACACTGCTTGTACCATTCGTACTTTTCAAGAAAAGAAGGAGTGGGCTTATTGAGGTTTGCGTTCTCTCCCTTGCCATAACGTTCAAGCTGTTTGCTCCAATTTTCTTCCGCTTTTTGCGACTTTAGAAATAGGGACATCAAACCGAACCATATAAGAACCACCGCCACGTACATCATTGGCATGTACCTGCGAGTTCGTCTTCTAGGCCAAAGTGCGCGGCTTTTTCCAGCAACTCGGCCGAGACAGAATAGGGTTTATGAACGCCAGAGATCTCCCCTTTGGTGGAGCCAGAAAACTCAAACTTAAAAATGGGTGAAACCACAATATTGTCATTCTCGATCCCAACAATTTCACTGATTGCCGTCACTCGCCGCTTTCCGTCTCTCATTCGCTCAAGCTGAACCACAATATCAATGGCACTGACTATTTGGTTACGAATGATGTTTTCCGACAGCTTCTCCGACCCCATTTGAAGCATGTTGGTTAGTCGCAGCAGAGCATCCTCTGGAGAATTGGCGTGGAGCGTACACAATGAACCATCGTGGCCAGTGTTCATGGCTTGCAGCATATCAAATGCCTCAGATCCACGAACCTCACCCAAAATAATTCTGTCTGGGCGCATACGCAGGGCATTCTTGACTAACGCACGAACGGTGACTTCACCTTTGCCTTCACTGCTCTCATTTCTGGTTTCTAACGGCACCCAATGGGGCTGTTCCAGCGATAACTCCGCCGCATCTTCAATGGTGACAATGCGTTCATCGTTACGAATGTGCCGACTTAATGCATTCAACAATGTCGTTTTACCCGATCCCGTACCACCAGAGACCAAAACGTTGAAACGGCATTCCGCAGCAATGCTGAGAAATTCAACCATGTTATCGGTCATGCTGCCCTTTTCTGCTAGGTGGTTGAGCATCAATTTACTGGCAGGGAATTTACGAATGGAAATGCACGTACCATGCAGCGCCAATGGGGGAATAATGACGTTCACACGGCTTCCGTCGGCTAAACGGGCGTCCACCATTGGGTTGGCTTCATCAATTCGACGACCGATGGCATTCACGATGCGTTGAGCAACATTTAATACGTGCTGGTCATCACGGAACCGAATCTCGGTTTTTTCAAGCTTGCCAAAGCGTTCTACAAACACCGAATGCGGGCCGTTCACCAAAATGTCGGAAACCGAGGGATCTTCAACGAGGATCTGTATCGGCCCTACACCAATCATTTCGTCAACGAGTTGCTGGCATAACTGGGCAATTTCAGTGCTGTTGTATGGCAGCATTTTTCGCCCAGCAATGTCATTGAGCGCGTTGCTCACTCGGGGTAACAATTCCTCCCGCGACAAATTGGCCGCGACGGAGGGATCCATCAGTTCGTAGAAGGCTTCCCGAGCTTGTTCGGAAACATCAAACAACTCATTGCGTCTGCTGACTTTTTCAGTAAGAGAGCCGAACATGATTAGCCTCCATGACCGAAGCAGATCAAGGAAGAAAGCGACTTAATTTGGCGCGTTAGCTTCCCTTTTAACGTGACTAAGGGGACGCCGTCGCGTTCTGCTGCTAGGAAAGGTTTGTCGTCGTAGGGCAATTCCATCGCGACGTTGAGATCGAGTGACTGCTCAAACAGCCGTTTAGGTATGCGTTTTTTGCCACTGCGAGACTGATTCCCTATGACTATCTGACGCTGATTAGGGTTGCGTTTTTGTGGCACCGCCTTCGATAAGAATCGGCTGCTATTTAAGTTGTAGTCGGATACCCAAACCACCACATCGGCACTGGCGACTAAGTCTCTCGCGGCTTGGCTACGAAGATCCGGAATATCGACGACGACCATCCCGTAATGATGGGATAAGGCTTGCACGCACTGCTTGGCTTTTTGCGCATCGATGTCACTGTCATTCATCTTTTCGGCATAGAACAAATGCAGGTTCTTATGGACTTGGTGTGCGGTGTGCGCCAGCAAGGTGTCATCAATTTTGTCAACGTTGGCCATTAACTGAGCCAATGAAGGTTCGTAATCTTTACCCAGCAAAATCGGATGCTGGCTCTGATACGTATCCAAATCGACCAAAGCCACACGTTGTTTAAACGCATCGGCCATCTGCCAACTGACATTGGAAGCAAGCGTACTCGTTCCTTGGCCGCCTCCTGTACCCACCACGCACACTTTTCTGCCTTGCAGTAATACGGTTTCTTTCTCTTGCCCTAGAAACTTCAGTAAGCTTGCTCGTAACCCATCCGGATCCAGCGGTTTGGTATGGTAATCACTGATGCCAGCAAACAGTAAACTGCGGTACAACGCCAGATCGGCTTTTTTGCCTAATACGATCACTTTTATTTGTGGTGGGCAGTGCTGCGCTAAATTGCGAAGTGAATCTTCTAAATTCAGCCCTTCACCGCTATCCACGATCAAAATGTCGGGCGCCTCATGCAGAGCTATCCAGTTGGCCGAATCTTCAATGCCTCCTGCCTGAACCGTCATTTCCGCTTCAAGTTGAGAGGCGATGTTTTCAAGACCTAAACGCGTTTCTTTATCCAATACGAACGCTTGAATGGTTTGATTCAAATTGCTCACGTTATTCTCCCGTTACTGTCTGTTTTTCAGCAACTTTGATCGCACCTTTCATCAACCTTTGTACTGCGCCAGTTTTAAGCGCAGAACTGGTGTCTTTGTATTCACTGCCCTCAAACCAAAACGCTTTATTTGAAGCCAAAATATATTGATTTCTCAGCATGTTGCACTCAGCGAGATTTAAGGCGTGTCCGTCCTTCTTGTATTTGCAACTCCCCGGTACCAGCGTCACCTCTAGATTCACATTCATTGGGTTCGATGATGCGCGACCAAAATGGAGATCCACCGCCATATTCAGATGGTTTTCTAAGTGGCTTTGGATGGCAGGCCAGTGAGGAAAATGCTTGCGTGAATTCGAAACAAACACGTCAATTTTGCCTGTTTCCACACGGTCGTAATAAAACGGCTTAAGGACTTGCTTTAGCGATTGTTCAAACTCATTGACATTGACTTGATAACGGTGCTCTTGCGTGATCACTGGATCTTCAAGGCTGCTTGACGCACAGCCTTGAAGGAGCATCACTAACCCCAAGCCAATTACCGCTGTTTGTGTGTTCTTTTTAGTAATCAAAACCGTACTCTCCGAATAGCTGTGTGCTTTCTTGCTTTTCAAACTCACCAAACCATAAACGCTCAAATCGTGATGGCGGCTTGAATTGATCTAATGGCGTCGAAAGCGCTAAAGGATCGGACGTCGGTTCGACTAAACGAGCGGTGGCGATAATCACGAGCTCACTTTCCGATTCGACATAGCTGTTGGTGCTAAAAAACGGCGCAATAATGGGCAGTTCACCTAAAATGGGTAAGGCTTCAATACGTTGGTCACGATACGTTCTAATCAGCCCCGCCAATGCAAAACTTTGCCCGTCAGCCAGTTCAACGGTGGTGGTGGTCTTGCGAGTATCGATCCCCGGCACCTCTACGCCATTCAGCGTGACGCTGTTTTCACGGCTGATGTTGGAAATTTCTGGTGAGACGGTCAGGCTGATTCGATTCCCATCGAGTAGTGTTGGGGTCAGCTCTAACGAAATACCAAAACGCTTAAATTCAATCGATACGCCTTCGTCGCTGTTGTCGACAGGAACAGGGTATTCTCCACCAGACATGAATGTAGCGGCTTCCCCCGATTTTGCGGTCAAATTCGGTTCGGCTAATACGCTCACCAAACTGTTTTCAACCAAGGCATCAATAATGCCATTGATGCTGGTATCTTGGTTGTTACCGAGGACGGTCGGGGTGTTGAATTTGTTACCCGGCGAAACCCCTAACGAGAGGTATTCCCCGATGGCATTCCAGCGTAGGCCTAATTGCTCACTGGTGGAACGTTCCATTTCGACAATGCGCACAGAGATATTGATTTGGTCAGAACCCGCTACTTTTAGCTTATTCACCACGTTTTCGTAGTATCCGGCCCCACCACCACCAATCGCGGTTCCTTCCACCGCTTTGGTTTGTTCTCCCCCCTCATTATTGCCGCGGTCTGTATCCGCCAATGAGCGAGCAAAACCTTGAACAATGTTCAGTATTTCATGCGCTTGAATTGGGCTTTGTGCTTCCCCTTCTACAATGATGACCTCATCTAACGCACGAAGGCGAACTTTCGCATCTGGGTGTTGCACCGAAATAGAACGCTCAAGAATGGATAAATTCGGTTTAACGTTGACAGAAAAATGGGCAACAGATTTGCCCTGCGAATTCGTCAATACAACATCTGAACGCCCAAATGTTTTCGCCGTCACCAAAACAGAAGTATTGGATGGTGCCCGCACAGACAAAACACTTTTGTCTGACACGTAGATTTCACTGAAGCTTGTATCAAGCTGAATAAGTTCAGATTCACTTTCTGTCACTTCAATGCGCTGAGTCTTTGCATGGGCAGAACTCAAAGAAAGCACTAAGCCCAATATCGACATAAAAGTGACACTGTATAACCTTGAGAAATTAGTCATTGTAAATTTTCACTGCTTGAAATGGTTTTGATGATGCATTGTGATTCGTTGACACTTCATGAGCCCATGTGGTGTCTGAATGCTCCTCGCCGAGTACTTGGCTGCTTCGAAGAATGAGGCTGATCTTTCCAAGTTGCTTTGCAAGCGTTAGCTTCGATGCTTGTTCCAAGCTCAGTTCGAATGTCGTTAACACATATTCATCCGAGTTGTAGGTTAAGTCGTACAGCGCTTCTTCAGACTCTTTACTCCCCACATCGCTAAACTTCTGGTCGTTAATGGCGAGCAGACGAATATTTTGCAAAATAATTTCGGTGGCGACATTGCTCGCTTCACCAAGATTGATCGGGTCGTCATTGTTGGGATCGTCATTGGATTGCTCGTCTAAACCAAGGTTTGACGTCGAGCTCGTCAGGGCAATATCCACACGGTTACCTGGACGAATCAGCCCGCTGCCTACCTCACTTACGGGTAATTTAAGAGTCAATGCTCGTGCACCCGGTGACAACAAGGCACTGATATAGTGGCTGTCTTGAGGCATTAATATGCTATCCCAAGTGATCGGCTCACCACGGAGAAGCGGGCGCGTAAGAAGCGCGCCAACCAGTTCTTTCTTTTCGAACAACCCTTTTAAAAACAAGTCACCGATTTCAATATCGGTGCTTTCATCTAACGCTTTCCATCGAAGATTACGATCTTCTAAAATCGCACCTTGATTAGAATCTCGAACGACAACTAACGCCATTGCGACGGGTTGTGATTCAGTGGGGTCTTCATTTACGACAACCGCTTTGGGTTTCTGCGACATCCAAATTAAGGTAAGCAGCAACAACATTACTAAGAATGAAATGCCGACCAAAATGGTCCTTCTCATTTTCTCTCCGAAATGAAACAAAATTGGAAATAATGAAATGATTTAAAATAGGTTATTTCACTTTGTTTAATATGATTAAATTAGAAATGAATATTTTTTATGAAATAATGTTCCAATTATAAGAGATTCGTATTCTATTTTAATGAATCTAATTGCGCATCATTTGCTAAGTTACAATAACACTCAGATAAAATAACAATCAGTTCATAGTTCAATCAGTTCATAGTTCAATCAGTTCATAGTTCACTCAGTTCATAGCTTAATCAGTTCACGGCTTAATCAGCGTATAGCTCGAACAGTGTACAACTCACTCAGCCTATGCCTTCCTGATGTATTACTCTCCACCCATATTTAAGCCGTCAATGATGGCCATGAATTTTTCTTGTAGGGCTGTAATAAATACGCCATCCGACCCGAAAATAGCCAATATTCCTGCCGCTAAACCCGCAGCTAGAATTCCATACTCAATAGCCGTCGCCCCTTTTTTGCAACGAAATCCCACTAATACCTTTTCCAAAATGTAATTCATATCCACTCACTTTTATATTTAAATAGTAATTGTTAATAATTTCGAAAATCATATTGCAATTAGTAATAATTATCAATAGCATCTGCGATCATTATCTTGTATTTACGCTCTTTAGTAGCCATTTATATACCATACGGACAACTGTACAGAACCATACACCACACAATCACTCATTTATGTTTATTCTCGACTCTAAATAAGTCCCAATAATGAGACTGTGCAGGTCCAATTTTTACGCCAATTCTTTGATTAACGAAAGGGAATGAAAATGCTATTTAAAAAACACACGGTCACTGCTGCCGTCAGTCTTGCACTCGCGGGCTGTGGGGGTGGATCAGGTGATTCCGGCGACAACAAAACCACTATCGCCAGTGGGACAGGCACAAAGGCAGTGAAAGAGTTTGTCTTGTCCGGAAATATATTTGAAGGCATTGGTAACACGTATTCCGTGAAGATTTGTGCAGGAAAGGTTTGTGACTCTCAGCTTTCTGATTCAGAGAGTGGAGGGTATGAATTTAAACTTAGAACGGATCAATGGCCAGACGATCTCCCTCTGAAGTTAACCGCAAGCTACGCTCCACAAGGCATGCCTCAGGGCATACTGATTGAACAAGAATTGGCGAGCCTTTCAGAGTTGGCGCGTGAAGATCTCAATGAAGACGGGTTAATCACCTCTGATGAATACGGTCTTTTGATTGTTAACCCTATTTCGTCGACGATGGATACCGTTTTATCCGAACTCGAAACGCGTATTCCGTCCGCACTAAACGTCACCCCTGCCAACGCCAAACGCAATGATTTACTTGTAATGATTTCGGAAGCGACTCGCTTTGTGGATCTTAATCAAGACCAATTATCCACCGTGAGAGCAAGGGTGAAAGAACACAACACCGATCTTGGTAAATCTTGGAGCGATCCAAAAGCATACCCAGCGTCCATTCCGATTGTTTTGACGATCGCACAACTGCAAGAGATTGGCATCAGCGCGAACGAAAGCACACCAGAGGTGGACAGAACCATTCAACTTGGCATTTACCAAATGTTCCAAGTGGCGGAAAAACACGAGTACGACCAAGTTGTCACCATCAGTGTCCCTAGAGCCGATTTAGCCAAACTGAAAGGCGAATTGATTTACGATCAGAACTTGGTTTTTGAACTTGCTGCGGTGGCTTCCGAGTTGTTCCCAAAACAACCTGAAAAAGACACAGAAGGAAACGATGTTTTAGGAAATCAACCAATACCTGCGCCCGACCAACCACTGGCGGACATTGTTTCTGATCTTATTCAGGTACTTCAAAAAGAACCCGATCTTGCACTTTTCGATGCCTATAAAGCGATGTTGCAACCTCATTCCATCGCTCTGACTTCTCAGGAAGAGGCTGATATTCAAGCTCGGTTTGAAAAGGCCATAAAAGAGTTAGCCGACACAAACTACGAGTCCATTTTGATGTCAGCGTTCTTAGACATGAAGCCCAAGAGGTCATTGGTTATCGAAGGACGTTACCCTTCCCTTTTCAAAGAGGCGAAACTCGCCATAAAACTTGGCACAAAAGCGAAGCCTGAACCGGATTCGTATTACTACACGCAGTATGGCAAGTATCACCCACCAAGAATCATCGATACACCGCTGATGGATTCACACGGGAACAGACGTACTCAAATAAGCCAAGTGAACCAAAGCCGATTTTCCGTAACCGTTACTCTGCCAGATGATGCCGATACCTTTAATGCTTGTAAGCCCGGTGCAGGTCAACGCGGAACTTACACGTGGGATAACATGCAAGATAACCTGACGGTGGTCATCTACGATCCAATCTCAGGCGCTGAAGTGCGTTCACTGCTTGGCTCTTTCTGTGAACTGGTGACACTCGATGCCAACTCCGATGGCGTATTAACTGAAACAGAGTACGACCGGTTAAATGTAGGCTATGTGGCAACAGCCCAAACGGTACTGTTACAAAAGGCGACACTCAATTCGTACGGTGGTACTTATGACTATGTACCCAAAACCTTAGAGGAAATAAAGACTGGGGTCGCAGCATTGCCACGCGATATGGTGGAAGTATTTGCGGGATTAGCCGCTGTTCAGGCGGAAGGGGTATTATTTGGTTACTCTATCGATTTAATGGATGAAGCCGATTTCCACCGCTCACTGCTAACGTTGCTCAATATAAATTTAGCGGCAGAATATGGCATGTGGTCGGACAACAACATCCTTCCTGACTACACCAAACTGTATGAGCGATTAGGTGACAATGAAGGTTTGGGAGAAGTATTGCTTGCTCACCCAGATAAAAATGTGTCGCATATTACCCAAGCGGCGACTCAACTGCTTTTACATTCAGAATTAGACAAAAGCTTCTACACTGAGAATCAAGTACCAGGCGCAGATGTGCTTGTTTATGAAAACTCACCTATCAGCCCTGTGTGTTTGGATACGGTTGCGGTGGATCAGGTTGTTCGAGTTGGTCTAAAAGGCAAAGGGTTAGATGCGCAAAACAAACCTTGGGTCACCGTTAACTGGAAAGAAGTAGAAGCTTCTAGCCACTACACCGTCGTTTGGTCGAAAACCCCATTTACGGATGAAGCACAAGCGGAGTTTAGAGCGGAAAATATTCAATCAGACTCGCTAACCCTGAACGGCCTTGAAATGTGGCAAAAATACTACATTCAGATCATTCCAAACTCTGGTACGCCAAGTGCCCTCTTGGAATACATGCCAGGGCAAAAGTTTGTTGCCGACACCCATATTTTAATGGGACCAGAAGGCAGCGACGCAAACCATGGGCGTGACAGCAACTCACACTGTAACCCACTGGCAGGCAAGGCGTTCAATAGCGATCAAGACGGATTGGCGAGCTCTCGCTACCTTAAGCTTGACGAACAAGGGCAGTCCTTAGCCAGACAAGATCTGTCGTTCAAACAATCTAAGTTTTCCTGTGTAGTGGACCAAGACACAGGGCTTGTCTGGGAAACCAAAGCTCAGATCAAAGACACCGATGCCTTCACACTTAACGACGACCGATCTTTATTCGCCTATAAGACGTTCCCTACTGAGGATCGTGTCCCGTTCAACGGCAGTTGCTATAACCCAGAAACGGGAGCACTAGAAACAGGAACGGCCATTTGCAATGTTCAAAACCAGATCAAATGGATGAACGAAGCGAAGCATTGTGGGCTCAGTAACTGGCGTCTTCCTGAAACAGACGAAACTTATGCATTAATGGATTACAAAGGACAAAACAGAGCCAACTGGGATAGCCGCTACTTCCCATTCTATTCTGGATTTGGTTCTTCAACCATTGAATGGTCAAACTCTGTCGGTCAAAAAAATTACACTCAGATTTATCATGCCTTCTGGTTAAATGATCAAGAAATAGAAGCCGATAAGGCACATACACTACGACCTGACTTGCATCTGTCAGGAAGTGCCCATGACATGTGGGAACCACATTACATCATGTTGGTGAGTGATGGCTTCAATACCAATACATCAGCACAATAAAAAGGGATTTACGATGAAACTTAATGCAATAATCACTCTATTTATCGGTGTAGGTATCGGCTTTTCTGTCAATGCTCAAGTGGATCCTAGGCTCATACCCTCTTGTGTTAATGGGGCATCCCATGAAGCGCCTGTAGGTCGGTTCACTCAAGAAACCATCAATACAGATGTTGGTATGGTAAGAGTCGTCAATGACCATGCAACAGGCTTACAATGGCAATACTGCCTGTATGGACACGCATCTAATACGTCAACGGGTCAGTGTGAAGGCAGCGCACTCAATGCGGCTGAAAGAGATGCAGACCAAAACAAACCCTCGTTGGTCAGCCTTGTTAATGGCGAAAACACTCGCCTCGGTGAAACCACAAACCTATGGCGGATCCCAAACGCAAATGAGTTACTGAGCATTTACCAACCCAATTGCTCTCCCAGCATTTATACCGACTTCCACTACGTTAACGTGACAACAGCAGAGCTAGAACAAACGCTTTCGTCCATTCACGAAGTGGAAATTCAGGAAGAGTACGATCGAGTGTATGACCATTATAAGGAACACTTTCCAGATACATGGCAAGAAGTGTTAGACAATCACATGGCGGATTTCAAGCCGCGAACAAAGATGGAGCAGATTATTGCAAAACACTTCAGTTTCCTGAGTTCGACAAGAAGCTACGAATCCAGCTCAAATGACTATCGAGGCGTTCATTTTGGTTATTCCATTGACATTGTCAATTCGACTTGGCTGCCTCATGCCAATCTTCGCTTTGTGAGAGATATACCCTCTCTGTAGCTCTGATAATAAATAGCGACCCAGAACGAAAAAGGTCTGACGGATAGTCAGACCTTTCTTGTTTTATTTATATAACACTTTTCCATCAAAACTTTATCGAGCCACGCCCTGTCTGTTGGTCGCGAGGCGATTGGGCTGGTTTTTCTGCGGGTTGTTCTTTATTTTTTTGTTTATTGCTCGCACTCTTTTTATTCGCAGAGCCCGATTTTTTATTACCCGAAGCCGTTTCTTTATTGTTGGAAGACCTCGTCTTACGGCTTTCTTGTTTTACGGGTTTCGCTTCTTTTGGTTCAGGCTCTGATACTGGCGCATCGCAAATGACAACGTAATACTCCTGATTGAATTCAATCAAGTCACCATCGTAAAGCTTGCGACGCTTTCGAGTTTCTAGCTCACCATTCACTGCTACATAACCTTCTGCAATGGCGTATTTCGCTTCACCGCCACCGCTCACCACATTCGCGATTTTTAATACCTTATAGAGCTCTATCGGCTGAGATGACACCTCAACCCCTAACGCCTCGACTTCAATCTCTTCACTCATTAACGAATCTCACTAGAAATGACGCGACATTATAACGGTTTTTTAAAGCGCTGAGGGATCTATCCCCAAATGGCTCTAGAACGACTCAATAACACCCAGAGCAGTGATGCTCCAACAGCGTTAATATGTCTTGCGTCTTACACCACAAATACTTCGGATTTTCTGCCGTGAGTTCGCGTTTCGAACCGTACCCCCAAAGAACACCCGCGCTACTTAATCCATTTTTATGCGCGGCGGTTAAATCTACGGCTCGGTCCCCTATCATCAAAGAACGGGATGTAATGACCCCTTTCTTTTTTAACGATTCCAGCTGTTGCCACTTTTCAATGCCAACATCACCACCATCAACGAACTCAAAGAGATCTCGAAGGCCATGCATTTCGAGGATTTGGCTGGCGTAATTTGACGGTTTCGATGTACAAAGACCGAGTGTAAATCGCTGGGATTGGTGCAGAGCTTTAAGAGTTTGAGCGATGCCGGTGTAAAGGGTGTTTTCTTTGTATCCGATTTCAGAGTAGCGTTCGCGGTATTTGTCGACAAGAGATTGGATGAGTTTGGGGTCGTTTTGCTTGGTAATATCGTAAAATGTGAGGTCTAGAGGAGGGCCGATGTAGTTAAGTAAGTGCTGCTCTGGGTAACTGGGGAAGTTGTGTGCTTGCAGCGAATAATTTATGGACCGTATGAAGCCTTGCCGGGGTTCGATGAGTGTGCCGTCCAAATCAAATAGTATGGTTTGATAGTCCAATATTACCTCCTTGTTGTCCAAATTTTTTAGTGTTCATCGTGCTCATTTCCATAGCTTTCAAATGGTAACTAACTTGTTAAAAAAACACCAATAAAAATCAAACAAAAGTTAGGGGCTATCTTAATAATGCAATTAGCTTGGATTACGTGGGCATCATTTAAACCCGTACCTGTTCAAGCTTTTCTTAGATATCCTCTCTCCCAAGTAAAGTCACAATGCTTAGTGCCCTCTTTGGCTACTCATCTCATTTGAATTCACGGTATGAAATCTAAGTCTTTTGGGGCAGTACAATTTCTAAAATCGGTAATTGACGCCCTTCAGGTAACGATGGATACACACCCACTTGTGTGGCGCCGTATTTTTGGTAGAAACCCACGGCATTGGGATCGGAAACAATGATCAGCTTTTCTGCCGATTCTGCCATTATTCGAGTCAACACATCGCTCATTATTTGATTGCCAAAACCCAAACCAATAAACAGAGGGGAAACAAAGCAATCTTCTAACTCGAACACTTTACCTTCAGAGTGGCTAAAGGAATACACACAGCATAATAGACCGTCGGGCGTCACGCCTTTGTAAAAATGACGGTGCATAAAACACGCTTCTGTAATGGTCAGCCCTGTACGCCATAGCTCGATTTGCTCCGAGCTGTACCCCCAAGACGCTTTTGAATCAAAGATCAAGGCATTGATATTAGGAATATCTCTAGGTTGCGCTTTAATGAAGGAGCAACGAGCGGTAGATGAGTCGATCATTGATTCAATTACTTCTATTAACCTTACTCTGGGCTGTGATCGTTACTTAAAGTTCAAGCGGAAGCTGCATTTGCCAAACTAAGCCTCTATCATCCGACTCTATCTTCACATTACCCGCCAGTGATGCATTAATGATGTTCGCCGCGACGGTTGCACTCAAACCAACATGCCCTGCTCGCCCACGTTTTGTGGTAAAAAACGGCCGAACGACATCCGTCAAAATCTCGTTTTCAACGCCCACCCCATTATCCCAGTAAGTGATCGTAAGATGTTGACCCGATCTCTTCCATGACACATGAATATTCCTTTTCCCTTCTGCGTTTGGATAGGCATGAACTAGAGAGTTTTCAATCAAATTGTTGAACACTATGCCAAGCAGTTTTCCATCCGTATGGAGGACTTCTTTCTCTCCATCCAACCGAACCATAACGCCTGCCTCTGCCAATTTGGCATGGAAATGTGCAATCACTTTTTCGATGATTTTAATTAAATGAACCTCTTCAATGAGCACTTCATTTTCGGTATCCGAAATCGATTTAAACATTTCCATCATGTCGGCAACACGATTGAGGTTATTCAAATTAAGATCCACACTATCGTGACAGAAAATAATGAAGTCTTTCAATTTCGAGCTGGTGACCTTTTGATCCCGAAACTGTTGCTCAAAATTCAAGATGGTTTCTCTCATGTGAGTAGACGTTAGAATGCTCGTCCCTAATGGCGTATTAATTTCATTTGCTACCCCAACAACCAAGTTATTGAGTGCGGAGGTGAGCTCTTTCTTAAGGAGTTTTTTCTGCGCTTCACGAAGCGTAAGTTGCGTCTTGACTCTCGCCAAGACTTCTTGAGGGCGATACGGTTTAGAAATGTAATCTACGCCGCCAGCGTCTAACGCTTCAACAATGCTCTCGACGTCCGTAAATGCGCTGACAAATATAACGGGGATGTCACTTGTGTCGGTGCTCTCTTTTAAAACTTTGCATAAATCAATTCCCGACATCCGGGGCATTTTAATGTCTGAAATTATCAAGTCGGGTTTTTGTTTTTCCACCAGCTTCAATGCAATGTGCCCACTGGTTGCGGCACGAATACGATACTCTGGTTGCTGCATGATAAGCTGCAACATCCTTAGGTTTTCCGCCACATCATCGACAATCAAAAGTTCATACATAGATCACGTAACACCCCATTTTTTAAGTCAAGTATAGTCGAGGAAAATGAGAGTGATTAAGCCAAATTAAAATTTCTGAAATCAAGCAGTTGTCTTGTTGGGTAAAGTACACATTGTTAACTATGCTAATTAGAGTTGTGTTTCTGTCGTAGCGTTGTAATGCCATGAAAATGAAGGCTCTATTCAATCTATTGTTTTTACTCATGTTTATCGTAAACATGAGTATCATCTTTGTCGTCGATCGAACAATAGATGTTTTCAAGGAAGAAGAACAAATTCTCCAAGATCAAGTCAACTTAATAAGAATGGGAAGTGAGCTTAAGCAAAGCTCTGATAATCTAACTAAATTCGCACGCGCTTACGCAGTAACAGGTGACATCAAGTGGAAAACGCTGTTTGAAAGGGTGTTGGATGTCAGAGACGGAAGAGCTCCTCTTCCTACAGGGCACGAGTTTAGCTATTGGGATGTGCTCGCGACGGATCCTCATTTAAATGCGCCCCTCACCCAAGGAATGGTCGGTGACACATTCTTACAACGCATTCATAAAGCCGGCATGTCTGACAGTGAAATCAATTCACTTGCTAACGCACTGTCTAAGTCGGAGAAACTCGTTGAGTTAGAAAAAGCGGCCTTCCAACAAATCGAGCTGGCGACCGCTCAAAGCAAACAGAACGCACTTTCCCTTCTCTATGGACAAAACTATTTTGATGAAAAATCCAAAATAATGTCGGCTATTGAATCGGCTTATCTCCCCAGTATAGATAGGCTAAACGATGAACAAATGTCAGCAGAAAAAGAAGTCGACCACAACTCCAGAATATTGTTTATCGGTGTTCTGATCCTCGGGTTTTTCTTAATTTTATCCTTTGCATTACTTTGGTTAGTCTACATCGCGCCACTTGGAAGAATGCAACATCAAGTCATCTCGAAGGTGAATGACCAAGACTACGACTTCACACTCAGCGAGAGAGTGAGAGGAGAGCTAGGTGCATTTTCCAGTGCCATCAATTCGTTACTCTTTAATTTACGATATGAGCTTAAAATAAGGCAAACCGTTCAAAATTATAACGACGTGATCCGTGGCAAAGAACAGCTTGACGACGTGATATCCGCTACCAAACAGTTTTTAAACACGCATTTCTCATTTCCACTCATCACTTTTTATCAAAACAAACGCGGTGACTTAGTCTCCATTAACAGTTTGGGAAACATTTATGATCCAACCCCCGAAAACGACACACTGCCATATTACTGCTTAGAAAGCGGTACACATCTAGTGGTTGAAGCCACTTCGCAGGCACCCTTGAAAATTGGTATGGGTGAAATGACCATGGAGTTACTCGAACTTCACGCGTTTCCCATACGAGCCAACAATAAATCACTAGGGGTAATACAGATAGGGACCACCATAAAGCTGAATAGAAACAACCTGAGAATCCTCAACGAATTGGTCGAGAATTTCAGCATCGCATTTCAATTAAGTTTGAACATAGAACAACAACGAGAAACGGAACAAGAAGTCAAAAGGCAATTAGAACTCAATCAGCACATTATCGATTCCATTCCTAACCCAACCTATTATCGTAACCGATTAGGAGAATACCTTGGTGTGAACGAGCAGTTTTGCGAATTCATGGGGTTAAAAGTAGATGATGTGCTTGGAAACCATATCGAGACACTCTTTAACGACGACACGGTACACCTACTTAAACGCCACGAGTTAGAACTGCTCCAAGGGACAAAACGCATTGAGTTTGAAATGATGCTCACCAATGGTAATGGAGAAGAACGAGATCTGATCGTTTACGAAGCGCCATTTTACGACCAGAACAATGGGATCATGGGTATTGTCGGTACCTTTATGGATGTGACTAAGACCAAACAGCTAGAGCGCGCCTTAATTGAATCAAAAGACTCAGCAGATAAGCTCAGCAAGATTAAGGGCGACTTTTTAGCCAATATGAGCCATGAAATCCGAACGCCAATGAATGCGATTATGGGGATGACTCACCTCGTTCTTTCTTCCGGCTTGGAAAAACAACAGCGCGTTTACGTTGAAAAAATTGATGATGCCAGTAAACAACTTCTGGGCATCATCAACGACATTCTGGATTTTTCAAAAGTCGAAGCAGGCAAACTGCAAATTGAAAATACTGAGTTTTGTCTCGATAAAGTTCTGGATAACCTAGCCAACGTATTGTCAGGAAAATCTGAAGATAAAGGCGTAGAGCTTATTTTTAATGTCTCACCCAATATCCCGAACCGACTGACCGGTGATCCATTAAGGCTAGGGCAAGTACTCATCAACCTAGCCGGCAATGCCGTGAAGTTTACGAAACGGGGTGAGGTGATCGTGAGCGTTTCCGAGGAAGCGCGAACCGACAACCTCGCTGTTTTGCGTTTCTCTGTAGAAGATACTGGTATAGGGATGACCCCAGAGCAGATCAACAATCTTTTCCAAGCCTTTAATCAAGGGGACACATCCACAACCCGTAAGTACGGCGGGACAGGGCTAGGGCTTTCCATATCCCAGCAATTAATTCAGCTAATGGGAGGGGAAATTATGGTGAGCAGCCAATATGGCGCAGGCTCCCATTTTTGGTTTGAATTGGAACTGGAAGTCAATGAAAAAGCTGAAGCTCAAGAACGCTATCTCATGACACAACATAAAAGTGCATTGGTTATTGATGACAATGATACCGCTCGGCTTATCGTGGCAAGCATGCTGACCGACATGATGTTTGACGTCGACGTCGCATCGAACGCAAAAGATGCATACCAGATGCTTAAGCAACAGACAAAACACTATGACCTACTTTTAGTGGATTGGAGAATGCCTCAAATTGACGGAATACAAGCCATTGAGCACATTATCAAACATCAACTTTGCCCAAATGCAAAAATAATTCTGATCACCGCTTATGGCAATCAACTCGATATTAATAGCCAATATGGTCACCTTATTGATGGGCTCGTCTTAAAGCCCATTTCCCCGTCCAATTTGCTCGACACCATTGTCGACGTGTTGGGCAGTTACATAACCCCAAACGACCTGAAAGAACCCACAGAAAACCAAGCTGTGCCTAATATTTCTGGAACCAAGATATTGTTAGTGGAGGACAACATCACAAACCAAGAAATTGCATCAACCATACTCGAAAAAGAAGGGGCCACAGTCAGCATCGCAAACCATGGTTTACAAGCGCTCGATTTATTAGACAAGCACACATTCGACCTGGTTTTGATGGACATGCAAATGCCTGTAATGGACGGTCTAACGGCTACCAAAGAAATTCGAAAGCGTTACGATAAGACCACTCTACCGATACTGGCCATGACAGCAAATGCCATGCGTGAGGATGTGGAAGCGTGTCTGAATGTTGGAATGAATGCCCATTTAGCCAAACCCGTGGATGTGCCTGGGCTTTTAGCAAAAATTTCCGAATTCACCCAAAACCAGTCTAGCTATATATCTGAGGAAAGCTGTATATCTAAGGAAAGCTATCAAGCTAAAGAAAGCTATAAACCTGAGGAAAGCCATAAACCTAAGGCAAACCATCGGACGCCAAGAACTTTAAATGGTCATGCAAATCAACCGGAGAATAAAATGAGTTCAGAGCATACATTTCCAGAGATAGAAGGCATCGATCTGAAAGCAGGATTGCATCGGTTATCCGGCAATGCTGAAATCTATTTCTCGACGCTAAAACGTTTCTTTAAATCGCAAACAAACGATATGGAAGAGCTGTTGCATTTGGCTAACGAGCAAGAATTAGAAAAAGCCAAAGACAAGCTGCATGCCATAAAAGGCGCATCAGCCAATCTTTCCGTCGATTTCCTTTATCAACATTCCTCTCGAATGGAAAAAGAGATAAAGAACGGACAAGCCTTATCGATTGATAATGTAAAGAAAATGATGGCGTTTGTGGAAATGGTCAATGCACAAATTCATGAAGCGGAAGAAAAACCAGAGGACAAAATCACTATCGACAGCAATTTTCACAAGTTGCTGGACCAGCTAAACACGGCCTTGCTAGAGGCAGACACAAAAGCGCTCACGATTGTTGAAGAATTGCAAAAATACAACCTTGGCGATGCATCCCCACTCAATCAAATGAGGGAGCTGCTGGATAGTTTTCAGTTCGATCAAGCGGCTGACATATTGGCTAGGCTAAAGCAATCCATTTAGCCTCAGCTTCCTACACACTTCGATACTGCAACCCGTCCATTTTCTGTCAAGCTGACGCCAACACCTAAACGTTCCAGCCTCTTTTTCATTACCACTTGATGGCAGTGCTCTTCTCCACACAAGACTTTCAAAAGCGATATCGCCGATATTGTTCAATGGAAAGTGACCAAGCTGTATACATCACTTAACCAATTAACAAAATAAATACCTAGTTAGATCGTATTTTATCAAATTTTAAACATAAATAACCGGATTAACCTAGACAATAAAACTTCAATCGATAAGATCGCCCCGCCGAAACAAAGCATTCGGACATTCATAGCTAAATACTCAAGCAGCGGGCGTATTCCTAAAACTAGCTTGAGCCAAAAATTTATTGCATTACAGGAAAGATTATGAACAACTCATCCGTGTTATCACGGTTAACAAACGGAAATCTTGTCTTACAGATACTCTTCGGCATTTCTTTTGGTGTTGCACTCGCAATCACCTCACCAGATACCGCAATACAAGCCAGTATGCTTGGCGATCTTTTTGTCGGTGCTCTTAAAGCGGTTGCCCCCATTTTAGTCTTCATTCTTGTCGCCGCTTCTATCGCCAATCAAAAGAAAAATCAACACACAAACATGAAGCCAGTGATAGCGCTGTACCTTTTGGGGACGTTCCTTGCTGCGTTAACCGCTGTTGTAATGAGCTTTGTTTTCCCAACCACTCTGACGTTGGTTGCTGGAGCAGAAGGCGCAACCCCTCCACAGGGCATAGCGGAAGTTCTACACACGCTTTTGTTTAAGTTGGTGGACAACCCAGTCAGCGCACTCATGAATGCTAACTACATCGGCATTTTAGCTTGGGCTATTGCGTTGGGGCTCGCACTGCATCACGCTTCCGATACCACCAAGGCGGTTTTTGAAGATTTAAGTCAGGGTGTTTCACAGATCGTACGCTTTATCATTAGGCTAGCGCCGCTTGGTATATTCGGTCTTGTCGCCTCTACGTTTGCAACCACCGGCTTTGACGCACTTTTCGGCTACGCAAAGCTACTGGCCGTTTTGTTGGGGTCAATGTGCATTATGGCGCTGATCATTAACCCAGCGATTGTTTATGCTAAGACGAAACAAAACCCTTACCCCCTTGTTCTAACGTGCTTACGAGAGAGTGGCGTCACAGCGTTCTTCACTCGTTCCAGCGCTGCCAATATTCCAGTCAATATGAATTTGTGTTCAAAGCTTAAGCTGCATGAAGATACGTATTCTGTTTCTATTCCTTTAGGCGCCACCATTAATATGGGGGGGGCTGCCATCACCATCACCGTGCTCACGCTTGCCGCTGTACACACTATGGGCATTCAAATTGATGTAATGACAGCTTTGCTTCTGTCTATCGTCGCAGCGGTATCCGCATGTGGTGCCTCTGGTGTCGCTGGCGGCTCATTACTTTTGATTCCATTAGCTTGTGGGCTATTTGGTATTCCAAATGATGTTGCGATGCAAGTCGTGGCCGTTGGGTTTATCATTGGTGTCATTCAAGACTCTGCTGAAACCGCATTGAACAGTTCCACCGACGTCGTGTTCACCGCCGCAGTATGCCAATCTTTAGATAGACAGTCATAACAAACAAAAATGCCCCGCAATTGCGGGGCATGGTCATCAATACGTGTATTGGATCGTTTATCTGGAAAGAGAAAGAGCACCTAATCTTGGCTTATTCCTTAGGTGAAATCGTTATGCTTACTGGGTTCTTCAGTTTCTTTCTCTAACGTTCTCACGACAAATTCATCACCGTGAATCTCAGGAAAATATTCTTCACGCTTATACATTTTGTTTAATGCTTTGATGATCGAATGTCTTTTGATCTTTCCTTCCTCTAGCCTTGATAGAATGGGTTTGGTTAACCCTTGAAGACCGACAATCGCATCGATTCCAATCAAATTGCCAATTTCATCACGGCGCTTCTTGGCTTTTGAAAAACCAGAATGAGCAGAAAGAAAAAACCAAATATAAGCCAGTGCATTACCTTGATCATTCGTATCAGCCCAAAGCTCACCCGCATAAAATTGGGCTCGCCCATTCCCCATTTCGGCAGCGCATTCAAGCCAATAGGTAGCGCGAGTACGATTTTGCTCAACACCCTTACCTTCTGCATAATGACGACCTAAACGAATCATTCCTTCTATTGAGCCGAGGTTCGCCGCTCTGTAACTCCATTCTGCGGCTAAAGTGTCGTTAGGCGTTGGGTTCGACTCCGCAACGTACCAATCACTCATGTACAACTGAGCGTCAATATTGCCTTCTTCGGCCACCTCTTGAATTAACTCAATGCCTTTTTGCAAATCTTGATCGATACCGTGGCCTTTCAACAAACACAAGCCCACTTCAAACTGAGCTTGCTTGTCACCGTTCCTCGCTTCTATCACCTTACTCCAATACTTTCCTTTAAGGTTCATCATGTGATTATCACTAAAGCGATTGCACAAGCGAACCACGCTGTACATGGCAATTTCATTGTCGGCGTTTGCTGCACGCTCATACCAATATAAAGCCTCTCTAGGATTCCCTATTTCCGTTTCTTTCGCTAGGAACAGCTGAGTGGGGACATGACCCGTTTCTGCTTTATAAACACGCTCTTGATGATCTTTTGCCTTAGACGCTTCCATTGCCTTTCTGTATGCTGCTTCTCGAGCGATTTTTCCCTGCTCTTCAGCACGCTTTCGGCTACTGATTGACATCATGCCGATTCCGACGAGTACGAGACAGATCACGGAAGCGCTGATGGCAATGGTCATTAAATTCATAGGAAACTGCTGGTGATAAATACAAGCTGTATTGTACCGTTTTTAAATGGGCTTTTTTAGGGGGAATTTTACAAAAAGCGTTGCAATGACGATTTTACCTTTGTAGCTCAAACAAATCAGTCAGTTACTCTATAAATCTTTGAGTGCAGGCTGAACAATTGAACACTGTTTCAACACTTTGCGCGAAAGAATTTCATCAAAAAATAACCAAATCAATCCATACCAAACGAGAGCATGCTCAAGATTACACCTCGTATATCGGGTGAATGGGAAATATTTCTTCTCTAAAAAAGAATGCTCAGTAAGGTTGACGTATGGTCATTAAAAATCATACTTAAATCACTACTCAAATTCATGCATATCAATATGTACGTGAACTCTTATCGACTCGTCATATTGAAATGAAATGCACTGGAATCTGAATAATCTAAGTGTTTCGGAGTGATGGCATTGCTCTGATCTTGAAATTAAAGAATAGAAATACAGTTAACCATGGATAAAAAACGAGCACGCCCATTTCCACTCGGAGCGACACCAGACTCGACAGGTTGCAACTTTGCCGTTCACGCCCCCAACGAGACGGATATTCGTCTTGCCTTGTTCGATAAAAACAACGAATTTGTCAGTTACCCACTTCAAAACCTTGGACAAGGCATAAGAGCCATCTACCTAGAAGGCGTAGAGCTAGGACAACACTATGGCTTTATTGTGCCATTTGACGATTCTGAGATATTGATTTCCGACCCTTATGCAAAAGCATTAAGCCAACCTCTGCACTATGTCCCACCGTATACCGCAGAAAAAAGCTGGGGTTTAGCGAAAAGCGTCGTCACGTCCTCTGAATTTGACTGGCAAGGCATTACGCCCCCAAGACGTCCCCATGAAGAGATGATTTTGTTCGAGACACATGTCAAAGGGTTAACCAAGTTACACCCTGAAATCGCTCAAACTCAAAGAGGAACCTATCGCGCATTAGCAAGCAAAGATATGCTCGCGTTTTACCAAAAACAAGGCATCAACACCATTCAGCTACTGCCCATTGCTGCTTGCATGCACGAGCCGAACTTGCTTGAAAAAGGCATGACAAATTACTGGGGATATAACCCATTTGTCTTCATGGCTCCAGACCCAAGATACGCAGAGGAGGATGCCGTTAAGGAGCTGAAAACGGCCATTAGAGAGCTTCATCGCCACGGCATCGAAGTGATTTTGGATGTGGTATACAACCATACAGCCGAAGGTGGCGCTGACGGACCTGTGTTTAATCTTAAGAAACTCGACCCTTCACACTACCTCGCCCATAATGGTCATTTCTCAAACTACACTGGGTGTGGAAACACCTTGGACTTAACACACCAACCTACCCTCAATTTAGTTATGGACACGCTAAGGTACTGGGTGCAGGAATACCACATAGACGGATTCCGGTTCGACCTCGCGGCAACACTGGGTAGAAATCGAGACCACTTCAACCATAAGGCCTCATTCTTTCAAGCCGTAGGACAAGATCCTGCTCTTCGCGATACCAAGTTGATTGCCGAGCCTTGGGATATCGGTCCAAATGGATATCAAGTCGGCGGCTTTCCTGATGGTTGGAATGAATGCAACGACAAATTTCGTGATGTTTGCCGTAGCTTTTGGCGTGGTGATCAAGGCTACCTTAAAGAGTTTGCCACACGTCTCATGGGTTCAAGAGACATTTACTCTGCAAGCCGTTGGCCGGAGAAGCTTACGATCAATTACGTCACCTACCATGATGGCTTCACACTGCAAGATTTGGTGTCTTATCAACACAAAAATAATCTAAAAAATGGCGAAAGCAATCGAGACGGTCATGGAGACAATCGCAGCTCAAACTATGGTGTAGAAGGCGACACAAATAATATGTTGATCAACGCCATGAGAGAGAAACAAAAGCGAAATTTCATGGCAAGCTTGCTGTTTAGTTTTGGCATTCCTCATATCCTAACGGCTGATCTCCTTTCTCACTCTCAAGGCGGTAACAATAATGCCTACTGCCAAGATAATGACCTCAGCTGGCTAAACTGGGAGCTGTCTGAACGTCAGAAACACTTCAAAGATTGGCTGGCGATGCTGGTTGCAGCAAGAAATAAGTACATGCTTCCATTTGTACGCGCGTTTAGTGGCGATTCCCGAAACGACAACCGAATCACGTGGCTCCGGACCGACAGTGAAGTGATGTCCCATGATGATTGGAACATTGTCAGCGCTATCGCTCTTCACATGGGAATCGGTGCAGATGGTCGGGAGCTTCTGTATCTGATTAACCAATCAAGTGTCCCAGCAAGATACACATTACCAGCCTCTCAGGATCAACACTGGCAAGTCATTTGTGATACCTCTTTAAGCCGAAAACTTGATGAAAAAGTGCATGGCGAGCAGTGGGTTCCCCCCATGACACTCATGATTCTTCACAACTAAGCCGATTTCATGCCCAAGTCACTCATAGTGCATATTGCGCCGTGAAACGACTTGGGCATGCAGAAAACACTTATTTTATAAATAGGCTCACATTGTTTTTTGGACAAGTTACACCCCCTCCATATACATCCAGTCGATATGCATTGATACACGCTTAATTTAAGTCTAAGATGGCGAACTCAAAAATGGGATCTACTTCCAAATTTTAATAAAAACAACGTCTATGGCTTTACCAAAAATACTAATAAAATTCATTCGTCCATTTATCATCATCTTGATAATTGTAATGTTATATATGGCATATCAAGAACTTAAGGAAACAGAAAACCAAGCATATCGACAATCTCAGGCAAATATTCGTACAGCCAGCTCATTGATACAAGCACACCTAGAATCAACGGTGAGCAAGTTCTACATTTTGGAACAGACGTGGCTGGAAAAAGGCTTTGGGGCTTATCAAAAAGTCGTTCAGCAGATCTTGCTAGAAACTCCCATATACTCAGATATTATTCTTCATGCAGAACCCAAAGATAACGCCCGTTCGCATCGCAGCTTTTCTTTAACAAATAGCTCAACTGAAAATCTCAGCTGGAAAAAACTCCACAGCTATGGTGAGAAATTTTATGTTTCTTCTATTTACGAAAAGGAGCCTGGTCATTGGGTTTTTGCAGTAAAACATGCCAACCCTAAGCTGCTCTTTAATGTGTGGATTGAATTCGATCTCTTTTATACGACACAACATTTTAAAGATCTCAAAACCTTAGACCACGGTTACGTCTTTGTCGTTGACTCCACAGAAAAACGGTTAATATTTCACCCAGATCCACAACGCGTTGGAACACGTTCAATCAGCTATAGGGCAGGTATTGAAGAACAAATAAACAATGGCATTCGCTTCGGAAGCGTTGAATATTATTACAAGAATGACCATAAAATTTCGGTATTTTATGCGGATAACGATTTAGGGTGGGTATTTGTTTCTGGCACTGGGCAAGCGGACATTCTCGCCAATTCTTACCAATTTAGCCTGACGGCTATCATGTTTTGTTCTTTGTTGTTTCTAACGGCTGCGGTGAACTACATTACATTACAGTTAAACCGAGAACTATCAAAACTGAATATGGCGCCGGATCTTTTGAGTTTCAAAAACCAACTCAAAACCCTATTTCGCCGCTTCTTTAACCATAACGGTCTTCAGCTGTGTTTATATGACCACCAGCAACACACCTTTTCAACAATCGACTATCATGGAAATACCAACGTTGTATTGCAGAATAGACACTTAGCCGACAAATTAGCTAACCAAAAAAGCCTTAGCTATACATTGGGGAAACATGGCGATGAACTTGCTCAAACGTTAAAAATACATTCACGCCACTATACAATTCCCCTTATCGTTAAAGACAAATTGTTAGGTGTGATTTACCTGTCTTGCGCGATTCCAACTTATCGAACGTTGATACTTCTTGTCAGAGATTTCACTCAAATTTCTCTCTCTAACGTTGTTCTTAGCCACCAGCTCAAAAACAAAGATGGCATGACTCTATTAGACAATAAGCAGTATTTCTATTCTCGCCTGAATCAACCTGTCGAGCACTCCAATCGCTACATCGCGTTTATCGATATTGATGACCTTAAATCCATCAATGATAACAATGGGCATCTTTGTGGAGATAGGATCATCATTGAGGTAGCAAAAACAATGAGCGCATTGTTCCCAGCACCATCTGGAGTCAGTGTAGCCCGTTTGGGAGGGGAAGAGTTCTGTATATTATTTGATGCGGTGACGGCGCAAGAAGCCTTTGAACGTATTGAGCATCTGAGAGATGAAATAGAAAATACAGATTTCATGTACGAAGACAAGGAACTGAATATCACGGTCAGTATCGGGTTAACGAAAGCTGGGCAAGATCAACGCTCATCCATCGAAAGAGCGGATCTTGCACTTAACCGAGCAAAAGAAGCAGGTAAAAATCAGGTCGTGATGAAAGCCGCTTAGCGTTAAAGCATGGCGACTCGAGGAGAAAGGAAGACCTCTCCTAACATGCAGCGTACACTCCCACCGCCAATCGTCTCGATGGTTCCGACATCAAATGGAAGCAGTTTGCCGTGTTGAGCGAGCTGCTTTCTTTGTGCTTCACTAAATGCGTTGTATGCAGACAGCGACATCGCGATTAACTTATCACCATTAACCGACTGCAACTCCAAAATATTGCCACAGAACTGGTTCATTTGTTCAATGCTAATAGAGATGACTTGGCGATCTCTGGCTAATGATTTCAACACAAAACGTCTTTCGTACTCGGGGATCACTTCATCGCAAATCACACAGAACGACTCACCGACCGCCATCATCACATTGGTATGATAAATTGGGTGGCCAGTTTCGGGTAAGGCGGTTTGGAAACTGATCACTCGGTCATAGCCAATTTGCTTCGCGTAATCTTCGAGCACTTCTCGGTCACACCGCTGGGATAACGCAGCATAAAGGGTTCGGTTTATATGATCTTTTACCATCACGCCCGTACTTTCCAAATACGCTTCTTTATTTGTGTAACTTAAAAGACTGTTGTTAGTTGAACGAACGTTCCTGCCCGCTTTTTCAAGCGCCTGTACAAGGGCTTCCGTTCTTACTTCGTGTCTTCGGTTTTCACACGCCATAGGAAATGTAAAAAACTCGCCATTTCGAGTCGTACTGAACCAATTGTTCGGAAAAACAGCATCTGGCGTTTCAATCACCGATTCAGGGTAATCAAATTCCACGACTTGAATGCCATTCTGGCGCAATGTTTTTGCCATCGCTTTGAATTCTGCCATTGCTTTTTCGCGAATCACTTCTGTTGATTCATCGACTGCATTTTGAAATTCATTATCCACGGCAGTTTGTGCATTAAACGCAAATTCTTTCGGTGGAACCATCACAACACAGTTGGCGTTCTGGACACCTTGCTCACTGCATAACAGAGAGTCGACATTTTGATTAGGAGAATGAAACATATTTTCCCTGGCAACGTTGATGGAACACCCTTGAATTGTAAACACAATGTTAACTATCATTTCACTGTAATTACCTAAAATTAAGAAATCAGAAACCAACAATTCACTGCCATTTATCAATTTCACCAAAAATATAACTGAACGCACTTTTCGATCACATATTAACCAGCATCACTTACCCAGCCAATGC
Source organism: Vibrio sp. S9_S30 (assembly GCF_014694455.1). Taxonomy (GTDB): domain Bacteria; phylum Pseudomonadota; class Gammaproteobacteria; order Enterobacterales; family Vibrionaceae; genus Vibrio. The sequence continues at coordinate 93,217 of NZ_JAAUWT010000003.1, forward strand.
ATTTCGCGATTCCCATACCGAATCCATGCTCAGTAAATGCTATTGATTAATAACAAGTTAATGTTACGATCGACAAACTAACAAATGCATTAAGTTGATTACATTTCCATGAGGTTGGTGTAGAGTAAATGGTTAGGATGTTCTTTTGTGCACAGAGAACGTCTGAATTTTCCTTAGCTACCTCAAGTCATTACCTTGATATCTCTTAAATAGCTAAGTTTCGAATGAAAGAGCTCCTCTCCTCTTTGAGTCGATCACCTTAAATTTAACAAAATAACCAGTTGCGCTAATAAGCCACTGCCCTTATTGGCAGCGGGACGTATTCTATTAGGAAGGAAGTATGTTCAAACTGTTCGAAAGCTTTACGAAGGCCTTTCCCAAGGATGAGCCAGAACAACCACCAAAAGGCATTTTCGCTTTTTGTCGTCATTATACGAGAGGGTACGAAGTCCCATTGGTCATTATGGCCATTTTTGCCACCTTAGTTGCCGTTATCGAAGTCTCTCTATTCGGATTTATGGGGCAACTTGTTGATCTAATTAGCCAAAGTAACGCAGAAACCTTTTGGCAAGAAAACAAAGACACGCTACTTTGGTTCGGCTTTTTGCTCCTCGTCGTCATGCCTATTCTTGTTTCGGTGTATTCATTGCTTATTCACCAAACCATGCTGGGTAACTACCCAATGTCCATTCGTTGGTTGGCTCACCGATACTTATTGAAACAAAGCCTCTCTTTTTATCAAGACGACTTTGCTGGTCGAGTAGCGACGAAAGTCATGCAAACCTCTCTTGCTGTGAGAGAAACCGTAATGAAGACATGCGATGTTTTCATCTATGTGTCGGTGTACTTCACATCAATCGTTGTGATTCTTGCACAAGCTGATTGGCGCTTAATGATTCCCATGCTGGCTTGGCTTACAGCATACGTCGGCATTCAAACCTACTTTGTTCCACGCTTAAAGAAAGTCGCGGCAGAGCAAGCGGATGCGCGTTCGACCATGACGGGCAGAATTGTAGACAGCTATACCAACATCGCCACGGTGAAACTGTTCTCACACAGTAAACGCGAAACTGAGTATGCCGAGCAAGGCATGAAGGTTTTTTTGGATACCGTGCACCGCCAAATGCGGTTAGTCACCGGCTTCAACGTGTGTGTTCAAGTATCTAACTACATCATGGTATTCGCGGTAGCCAGTATGTCCATCTTCCTCTGGATGGATAACGCCATCAGTGTTGGCTCTATCGCCATTGCCATAGCACTCGCTTTGCGCATCAACGGTATGTCGATGTGGATCATGTGGGAAGTGACGGCTCTATTTGAAAACATGGGTACGGTAGTCGATGGTGCCAATACGCTATCCAAACCCATCGCCATTGAAGATAAAAAAGACGCACAAGATCTCAATGTAGAACAAGGAGGCATCCGCTTCGATAATGTCAGTTTCCATTACGGCGAAAACAAAGGGGTGATCGACAACCTTAACCTCGACATAAAACCTGGCGAGAAAGTCGGATTGGTGGGACGCTCTGGAGCGGGTAAATCAACACTGGTTAACCTGCTGCTTCGCTTCCACGACGTTGAAGGTGGCAGCATTAAGATCGATGGTCAGAACATATCGGAAGTCACTCAGGATTCACTTCGAGCTAAAATAGGCATGGTGACGCAAGACACCTCGCTTCTTCACCGCTCGATTCGAGAAAATATCTTGTATGGCAACCCCGACGCATCAGAAGAAGACATGCTCAAGGCAACGAGGCAAGCACAAGCGCATGAATTCATCGATACATTAACCGACCCGTTTGGTAATGTGGGTTACGATGCTCAAGTCGGTGAAAGAGGCGTAAAATTGTCCGGTGGACAAAGACAGCGCATTGCAATTTCACGAGTACTATTGAAAGACGCACCTCTACTTATTATGGATGAAGCTACGTCGGCACTCGATTCTGAAGTAGAAGCAGCAATTCAACACAGCTTGAATGAGCTTATGGAAGGGAAAACGGTTATTGCCATTGCGCACCGTCTCTCAACTATCGCTGCAATGGATCGCTTAATTGTTCTGGACAAAGGCAGCGTTGTTGAACAGGGTACTCACCAAGAGCTTATTCGTTCTGGTGGTATTTATGCACAACTTTGGGCTCATCAAACTGGCGGGTTCATTGCAGAAGACTGCGAGTTAGACACTAAAAAAGAGGCGAGCCCTGTCTAGGTGCTCCCTTATATCATCTTGAGGGGCGGTAAATATACCGCCTGCTTACTGTTCTTACTGTTCTTACTGTTATTAATAGCACGTAATGCCATAGTGTCATATTCGTCGTAAAATACCTGCCCCTCTCCAATCATTTCTTCATTCCTTCATGCAACAAATAGGGCAACGTTCTCCCTTCCATTTCTGCTGTTTTCAATGTCGCTACAAACGAATGCTGACGAAAAAACGATGACCTGACGCTGAATATTAAACTCGGAAAAACCAATTTGTCTGCCAAGCCCAGCACTGAAAACGGCATGGAATAACCGTCAGTCTTGTATCCGGAGATCTTAGAACGCTACTGAGAATGGCTGAACCGATTCGCTCATTAAGTCCATCGAATCTCTAAACTCAACAATATGAGCTTAAAACAGAATTCGTTTCATGCATAAGAATGAGTTACATAAGCTAAATGTAACATCAATAGAAATATTTATATGAATAAATTCAGACAAATACCACCAGACAAGACGGAAACCGAAATAAACATAACATTATGAAACATAGAACGCGTAGATGAGGCGTAAGCTACTGAGTAAGTTATTGGCGACAATCATCACCTTTGGACTAAATAGAGTACATGAGCCAACTTACGATAAACCTAACCCGCACCCAAGTAGATTTTATACAGCGTCACAACTCCCCCATGATTGCACTCTCGATTCGGGAGTCCTGCACTGGCGAAACGAAAGAAATACATACTGTGGCGTACCGACGAAACGATGGTGGGAAGATAACGCTTATCGAGTCATACAAGTTAGAAAATGGAGAGTGGATGTTCAGTACGTCTACCGAGACTTACACGGAAAAGCTAGCGCTTACTTAAATTAAAACGACCACTAATATAGAGCAAGACATACGACCGGATGCAATCGTGATATGCATAATGGCAAGGCTATAAGGCAGACAAGGAAATAAGTGATTGAAATCTTAGGAAGGAATTGGAGCGTGCAGCGGGAGTCGAACCCGCATCATCAGCTTGGAAGGCTGAGGTAATAGCCATTATACGATGCACGCATCATCGTTGAGCGGGTTCTATATTGCCACAAGCATTGAGAATTGGAACCCCTAAAGGTCACTTTTTTCTTAGAAACTCAACTGGTTGCTTGATTTTGAATCAACATGAACAAGCATTAATCGAATATTGGGATTCTTGTGTCGTATTTTACCTTGTTCATGGAGATCAACATTCGGAAGTTCTCCACGTTCGGGGCGGAATATAAGAGCTCATTGCAAAGTGATCGTTTCTATCTAAACCCACAATGAGCAAAAACCTTAGTGAATATAACCCGCAACGGTTTGAACTGGCTGACTCTGATTCCCCTGAGTCAGCCAAACCGCCACAGCATCCGCATTATTAGATGCCATGATATTTTGGAAGTCCCAGTGTTGTTCTGCATTCATCTGGTATTTATTCAAAACCACAAAGTCATGTTCCAATTCTCGCCCTCTGTTTTCTCCGGCTTTGATTTTTGTTTTTTCATCCATAGCCAGCAAAACTAAGTGCGCAGTGTACTGACCTTGACGATCATACGTTAATGAAAAGCTATCTTGATTCTTATGGAGTGTGAGTGCGCCACGATCATTTCGGTTCTTGGCTGGTAACGGGCTTCGCGAGAAAAAGCCACGCCACTCTTTTCCATCAACTACAAACCCCGGCGTATACACCGAGCTAATGGCTCCATAAGCGCGATACAAACGCTGTCTCTGGCTATACGCTGGATGGGCAAAGTCATCTTTCCACCCTAAATAATCCCAATAATCGACATGAAACGCGATAGGGATGATCTCTTCCCATAGTTTTGCTGAAGATTGGAATTTGCTTAAGAATCGATCGGCTGGTGGGCAACTTGAACACCCTTCAGACGTAAACAACTCAACGAGTTGTGCTGGTTGTCCTTGGTGAGTCCATGTTTGAGCGGATATCGATGTCGACATGAATAGGGCTGCCGCACTAAGCCCAAGTAAGGTGAAAAAGTGGTCATTCATGGGTGCTGTCCGTTTATTAATTCAAACAGACAGACCTACAAATCCATGAGTTTCTTTCATTCTACTTGCAAAGGGGGCTAGCGGTAGTAGGACTCAATACGTTCAATAAACCGCGGTAAATCGGCAGGCTGCAATGCATTGATCCCAGCGGCGGCTTCACGCCCTCCCCCAGTTGGAAACTCACTGCAAATTTGCCCAGCACCTTGCTTGTTATTGAGCGGGGCACGCAGCGAAACCATGTAAGACCCATCTAAGTTACTGGTTAACACCGCATGAGCAGAATTTGGGGTTGAATTGGCTAAATGGTTCCCTAAAACCCCACTGATCCTTCCAGACCAAGATTCTTTCGGCAATTGTATAACGGTCAACAAATCCGATTGATGAGTCGCTTTCGCCGCTAAGGCGTTAGAAAAGTCGCTCTCATACGCCGACTTCAGTACATGATAAGGGGAGTTAGTTTGCTGAATGGCATCAAACGGAGATGAGTACGGCAACAAAGCCTTAAACAAATCGGCTGGATGATAATGCAAATCTTCAACAGTTGCGCCGTAACCATTGTAGTTCACCAATGTACCGAACTCTTTCAACTGCTCTTTTTGTTCCTTGGATAAAGAAAGTTGATCGGCAAGATCGTCCGCTCGCGCAATCATGTTGTCACCGTATGCCGCTGTGATCGCCCACAAACGGTACTTCCCAGCTAAGAGTTCATCAATAATCAGAGCCGTACAGGTGTTTGGGTCGGTATTGATATGAGCTTGTAGATTCTCCGCTTCAGGAATGTCACCCGGTCTATGATGATCCGCATAAAAAACCTTTGCCTTTCTCTCAAGAGCGTTTAACAAATCCGCTTTGTTCTTTTCCATTGAAATATCGAGAACGGTCAGATCATCACCTTGCTGGACGTCGATTTTACTGATCAAATTAATGTCACGCTTCACGCCAGTCACGAGAACGGCATCTTTAGGTTGATTCAGCCTAAGCTGTAGAAGGGCGATAATGCCGTCTGCATCACCATTAAAAATATCGTAATTCATCCATCTCTCACTCTATAACACAATCCTTATGCTCAACTTGCTAAACGCTATATTCACTGAACACACATACAGAGTAAGTGTTGTCAAACTCCTGTCAACAAGATTAAACCGATGAAAATAGAATACAATATTCTCCCAAAACACATTCTCTGAAACCAAGCCTATCGCCTAGACAAAGACGTGGATGAACCTAGCGTCTTTAGGTTACTTAGGTATACAATGCGTGTTTTGTATTGAGAAATCTGTAGGAAAATAATGAAACCTGGGGCTACCGGACTTACTCGTGTTGTGCATGCGACACGCTACTCTATGAAAGGTTTGCAAGCTGCATGGAAAAATGAAGCCGCTTTTCGTCAAGAAGTGGGATTACTCGTATTTCTCAGCACATTAACGTTTTTCCTACCCGTTACTCCACTAGAACAAGTGGCTATGATCAGTGTCGTGCTTTTGGTGATCATTGTTGAACTGCTCAATTCTGCCATTGAAGCCGCTGTGGATCGCTTTGGTTCGGAATGGAATGAGTTGAGTGGGAGAGCCAAAGACATTGGATCTGCCGCGGTATTTGTCGCCTTATTGCTGGCGGGTCTTGTTTGGGTAGGTATTCTGTTCCTATAGCTTTGCTGAGTACCCGTTAACTCTCACTGAACCAAGTTAACTCTCGCTGAACCAAGCTTCTTGAGGTTACTTAGGTATAACGAAAGAGCCCTATTCAAAAAAAGCGATTACGCCGCTTGCTTTGAATAGGGCTCTTTCCCTTTATGTTTGTTCCCTCGGCTAAAACTGCCTTTTCCTTTCTTCGCTTTTACCACCCGAGTTCTAAAAAGCTCACTGGTGACTATCGCCTTAAGCGCATTATCTTGAATCACGCCTCTGCCGTGTTCGTGTTGCATCCCGACCACATTGTCGTGGATAAGCGTCTTATTCTTGCATTTCTTTGCCATTTTAAGCTCCTTTGCTCTATTCGCAGGAGATATTGGCTATCGTGAGTATGAAAGTCAATGCGAATTTTAGAAGCGGAACATAAAAGAGAAGAGGATAAGAGACCCGAGCTAGGCGTCATTAACACGGTGCGGCAGACATGTTTGATTTCGAAATCTGGGTATAACGGAGAATCCGTGATTTATACCCAAGTAGCCTCAAGGTGCTTGTTGGGTATAACCGAAATCCAATGCACAAAACGAATATAGGGGATGGGCGAGCACTAGTACAAGTGCAAGTGCAAGTACAAGTACAAGTACAAGTACAAGTACAGACTAGAGTCTACAGCCCCTAATCAAGCAACGGCGTCCAGAATTTTATCAATCACGGCAATCACCTTTTTGGATATCTTCAACAAGGTTGCATGAGAATCTAACGCGCCTTCTGCCTCTATGGCCACTTTTTGCTGTTGCTTTAAGAGTTCAATCGCCATCGCGATCTCTTCCGAGGATCCCTCCGGTTTTCTCGCCGCCACCCACCGATCCAATCTCAAAAACAACTGCCGTTGTTGCTCTCGGATCTCGAATTGTTCATGATCAATTGCGCTTTCTGCGGCTCGACTCAGCGCCTTCATGCTCACTTGTATCTCGTTGACCACCGTGTCTGTCATTTGTCTTGCCCTTTGCAACTGAGTTTACTATCGACGACTTCGACGCCATCTTCACAGTTTTCCAATAACCCTTTTGTTGTACTGAAGCGAGAAGAGACCTCTTTCATTCTAGCTTGCACTTGCACCAAAGTGGCCTTCGTAAACATTCCGTTATTGAGGCTTTTTGCCATCTTATTATGGCTCGTTCGGAAGGTGTCAATTGCTTTAACCGTTTGCTCGATAAGAAGAGGGGTGGCCGCCATTTCTTCCCATTGTTCATACAACCTTTCTATTTCATCCCGACTTGTTTTTAGCGGCATTTGGCGAAGGTTTGCTCTTCGATTGAAATCCTGAACTTCTTCACTCAACACATAGGAACGTGATAAATAAATTGCCGTGCCTATCTGATGCGCTTTAATCAACTCCACCAATTTGAGGCTCAGCTGAGAAACGATGGCATCGGAATTTGTAATGACTTTTTTGAGTGCTCGCTGCTTTTTTTCTTCACTGTAGCTCCCCACTAACGCCACCAACGCACTTTGCGCAACCCCTACTTTGTCTTCTGATATCGAAAGATTGACCCATGGCGACGATTCAGCCGCTTGATACAAACTCAGTGCGGCCAATTCTGCATCAGCTTCATTATTAGCAGAAGCCAAATCATTTAACGCCTTAGAATAGGCAAGAAGCGCGTTTGAAATCGCTAAAATGGGCGAGCTTTCCGGCAATTGGTAAGTTGCCAATGGCGCAAATTCGTCGGAATTGAACATCACTTTAGAAGAGCCATTATATTTGGCTGCAAGATAGGTGAGATCTCGGTGAGACTTCGCTTGATTATATTCGCTGACGACCCCAGACACATGGTCAAGCATATTGGTCGCTGACTGGCTAAAATCCGCCACATTACTCTTCGGCACATTAGCGCACCCAAAAAGAACCAATAGTGTAGCCATTGCTACCGCATTTCTAGTCAACATCCTTTAAATTTTCATCACTCACTCATGTGTTGAAAAACATACTTGCATATATAATGCCGACTATTTGTGATGTTATGCACGCTTTTTAAATAAGAACATCCCATTTGATAGCAAATTACCTCTTTAATTTCAGCAAGTTATATTTATATCACTGCATATGATTGAGCAGAATATCCTACATGGTCTGTTAAATAAGAAGCATACGTCATGAGAAAACTATGTTACTACTCTTCGGATAGCTAAACGTAAACTCGCTCTTTATCTCGGTATCTGACGAAACCCGAGTACACAATTGAAAAGGAAACCTGATGTCTGTTGAACGATTGATGACCACACTTTGTACGCACAACTTGCTTGCCTCTAAGCAATTTTATCAAACGTTATTTGGCTTTGATATTGGGTTTGAAAGTGAATGGTTTATTCAGTTGGTGCATCCTAAAAGCAATGTTGAATTAGGGCTTATTACTGCGGGACATGAATTGGTTCCCCCACGGTATCAGGGAGCAGCCAGTGGTTTGTTTGTCACGCTTGTCGTCGAAGATGTCGATGCCGTATTTAAAATGGCCGAGCAGAGAAACTATGTTGTTCTTCAAACGCCTGAACCCACGTTTTATGGCCAAAAAAGGCTATTACTGGAAGACCCCGCCGGCGTACTGGTCGATGTCTCCACCCCCCTTCCTATCTAAATATTGCGGTTGTCTATGCCCAAGTAACCTCTAGATACTTGGGTATCATCTTATTTCGCCACCCATTCCGTTTCAATCAACGTTTTATCTAGGCATTTGATTCTTGCTAAAAAAAGATCGCCTTTTTCAATGGTGCCCACCCCCTTTGGTGTCCCCGTCATAATGACGTCTCCATCTTCTAGACTGGTGTAACTTTGCAGTTCATCCAATATGTGAAGCGGTGGATAGAGCATATCTTTGGTGCCGCCAGACTGAACGCGAACGCAGTTGATGAACAATTCTAGTGTGAGATTGGGCAAATCTTGCGGTAAAATCGGCACAAAACGACTCAACACAACGCTACCATCAAAGGCTTTTGCTCTTTCCCAAGGTAACCCTTTGCCTTTCAAATCAGATTGAAGGGCTCGCTTGGTTAAATCCAGCCCAAACCCGACATGGCTTAGCTTCCCCCCCATGACCACAAAGCAAATCTCCCCCTCATAGTGGAGCGTTTCTCCAAGGAAAGAGTGAAGAGTCGCACTGATAGAACTGTTGGGTTTATTGAACACCACCATTTGGTCTGGAACACTGTTATTCAGTTCAGCAATATGCTCAGCGTAATTTCGACCAACACAAAGTACTTTTGAAGGTGTCACTGTCCGTTGTTCAACCTGAATGGTGTTCATTGTTAATCCTTAAGTTAATCGCTAGTCCTTGAGTAAATCGCTAACCCTTGAGTGAATCGCTAACCCTTGAGATATAAAGAATCGGTGAATAGCTAATGGTGATCTAACTTCTTTAGCAGCTTTTCACATAACTGCTTCATTTGAATCAAATCGTCGAGATCCATATCCAAAGCACACAACATCTCGCTTGGCACTTTTTCAGCGTCTAATTTTAGAGCTTGTCCTTGCTCGGTTAAATACAGCTCTCTTACCCGCTCATCATGTTGTGCACGTCGTCTCTCCACCAGCCCTTTACCTGAGAGCCGCTTCAGCAGAGGGGTAAGTGTACCTGAATCCAAATAGAGTTTATTCCCTAGCGCTTTAACATTAATGCCATTTTGTGACCAAAGCACCATCATAACCAGATACTGTGAATAGGTAAGATCCAGCTTGTCTAGCAATGGGCGATAAGCACGTATAACGGCATTCGTTGCGCTATAGAGTGGAAAACAAAATTGATTCTCCAATTTGAGTACTTCTTCGCTGTCTGTCTTTTTCTTCGTCATGATGTTGTTCTCTGGCTTCCCTAAGATGTGCTGATTTAGGGGTGTGACATTTTTTAAACTCGATATTCGGGTGCAAGCTCACTGATGCCGAGCCCACTTTTTTTGGACACTTTCAGTTGAACCGGAATGCGCTCTTTCATCGCCTCAATATGGCTAATAACACCAATCATTTTCCCAGACGCATTGAGGCTGTCCAATGCATCCAACGCAATATCCAGAGTTTGCGCGTCTAATGTGCCAAACCCTTCGTCCAAAAAGAGCGAATCGATACTCGTCTTGTGGCTCACCAGATCAGACAGCGCCAGCGCCAATGCCAAGCTCACCAAAAAGCTTTCCCCACCAGACAATGTTTTGGTATCTCGCTCGCTGTCACCCTGCCACAAATCCAACACACTGAGCTCTAAGCCTTCCCCTTGCTTGCGCTGCAATTGATATCGACCATATAAACGAGAGAGCTGCTTATTCGCCAAGTAAATCAAATTATCAAGCGTTAAACCTTGCGCAAATTTTCTGAATTTATCGCCTTTTTGGGAACCAATCATGGAATGCAGATACTGGATATCATCATAGACGACGCGATAGCGTTCAATTTCTTCCAAGAGCTCTGCCTGATCTTGCCGCCTTTTCTGATCCGACGCTAACTCTTGGTTGATCTCCCCTTCTCGCTTGGTTCGACGATCCAATGCTTGCTGCACTTCCTCAAGTTGGAGAGTGAGTGCTTCTAAGCTGTCTTTATCCCAATCAAGGGCGTTAACGTGGTCGTTCATCTCACTCAGTTTCTTTCTACAACGTTCAAGCAGCGTTTGAGACTGTGTGATGGCATGATTAAGGCTCTGTTGGAGTGCCTTTATTCTGCCTTTTTCTTCTTCCGACAAAAGAGCGGCTTGGTAGGCTGCTGTATTCTCAAACGGGCTGGCATCCAAAGCCGTTTGCCAAGAACTCTCCGCTTCTTTTAGCGCTTTTTTCGTTGTCTCTAAGTTTGCAGTCACTGTCGATTGTTTGCCTAATGCATTCGCCAGTTTCTCTTGAGAGGATTTCAACTGCGCATCCAGTTTGTGGTGTAAAGCGTCTAGAGCGGCAATTTTTTCACGGATTTGAGCGCGTTCATGTAAAGCCACTTTATCTTGGAAGGCTCCAAAACGCTTCGATTTCACCTCATTTAGAGCACGTTCAGTGTCTTTCACACGTTGCTGCTGCACGTCCAGAGCATTTAATAATTCTGTTTTCTGCTTCGCCAATGAATCTGAATGGCTGTGAGTTACGGCCACGCTCTGCTTGAGCTCTTCCCGCTTTTGACTAGACCGCTGATACTCTGCAATTTGGCTTTCTAACCCATCAAACCATTGTTGCGTGTTTTGAGAGGGAAAACGAAGCCCTAAGGACTCAACCTGCTGTTTAAACTCACTTTCTGCTATTTGTGTTTCTTTTGTTACGCTTTGCGACCTAGCCAACAGCTCTTGCTTCGTGGCTTCAGACAAATGCAAGTCCTTGCCCAGTAGCTGCAATTGCCCCTCCGTTTGTTGCAGTTTTTCTGACAGTTCACTTTTGCTTTTTTGGGCTTGCTCTAACTCTTTGGATGCGGATTTATTCTGGGAGAGGTGTGTTTTGGTAAACGTGATGGTTTGTTCTAAGCTTTGCACCAAATTCCATGCGCTGTTTGCGTTTTCTATGGCAATGGGCGTTGCTAGGTTGGGTGTTTTTTCATTCCACTGTGAGGCGATGTTCTCTAACTCAGCCTGAAGAGCATCGGCCTTCCCTTGGTTGTCTTTTTGGTGGCGTTCTAACGCCCCCACTTGAACCGTCAGGGCTTCGCCGGATTGTTTTATCTCTTCAAGCCGTTTCTCTGCCTCTTGCTTTCTTGATACGGTTTCAGGTAATGCTTCCGTGACATGTTCCAATATTGGGTGCTCTACCCCCCCACACAGCGGGCACGGTACATCGGGAGATAGCTGGGCTCGGTAAGCCGCTAAATGCTCTTCCTGAGACACCAATTGGTGAAGAGATTGCACCAATTGATGTTGAGACTGGTATTGCGCTCGCATATTGTTACGCTGGGCAAGCAGTGCCGCGAGTTCAGATTTCTGCTTATCGCACTCCTGAGTGAGGTTTCGTTTCTCTTGGTTTAACTCGCTCCAACGTGCCTGCCCATGTTGAAGCTGTAACGCCAAAATAAGCGCCTGATTAAGCCGCTCAAGCTCCGCTTCCAGTTCTTCTATTGTGCCATTTTGACACAGTGCCTCAAATGCGGCAGCGACTTTCGTTTCAGCGTCATTGAGCTGTGTGTAAGTTAAAGTCAGCTGCGATTTTTCTGACTCCAACTGGTGCCTCTTACGAATATGCTCGTTATATTCTGATTCGACGTGCTGTAACTTTTCCGCGAGGTGTTGGCTTTCTTGCCACTGATTCTGTATTAAGGATGACTGGACTTTCCACTTTTCTATGTTTGGGGCAACGTACGAAAGCGATTTGTTTTGCTCTAGAAACTGCTCGGTACTTTGCAATGCACTCTGCTGAGTAGCCTGTAATAACTCAAGGCGCGCTATTTCATTTAGCACCTCATTAAGCTTTGCTTCACATTGCACGGCAGACTGTGATTCTGTTTGTATCTTGTTCGCTAGCTGCTCAATTTGATTATCCAACGGTAAAACCGTCTGCGTCAGTAGGTCTTCAAGATCTTGCTGCTCTTGCTTTGCGCAAAGCAGTGTTTTCTGGGACTCATCAAGCTTTTGATGAAAAGATTGGAATGCCTCTTCTAATTCCGTTGTTTCCTGAATTAAGTTGCCCACTTCATGATGCTGTTGCTTTTGTAACTGGTTCAGCTCAGTGCACTTGGCATAGAGGGGTTGAAGACGTTCTGCCGGTTCAGAAAGCAAGAGTTTATCAAGATCGGATTGAGAGTCTAATTGAGATTGCTGCGCGGCTTCGAGTGCCTTTTCGGCGCTTTGATGTTCTTTTTGTAAACTTGCTTTCTCATTCTTCCATCGGATGCTCATGTCTAATTGCTGTTTAGACAATTTGGCGTCGGCTTGCTGGGCAATCAGGCTATCAAGCTCGGCTTTTAATTCACGGCAATACTCATCACTGAGCAATTGCACACCTTGCGCTTTAGACTCCAGCGCAACCATTTTCTGTTTGGATTCCGACCAATGCTGATGAACACGTTCCGATATCAATCCATATATCTCGGTCCCAGTCAGCTCTTCAAGCAGCTCGGCTCTTTCAGACTCTTTGGCGTTAAGAAACGCCGCAAACTGCCCCTGAGAAAGCATCATGGATTTGGTGAACCGATCGAAGTCTAGCCCAGTGACGTGTTCGATGACTTCCAGTTTCTTTTTGGCTTGTGACGCAATGATTTTCTTGTTGTCCACTTCGGCAAGTTCAACAACGGCTGCTTGCAAGTTCCCATCTGACTTACCATGAGAACGTCGCATGCTCCAAAATGCGCGATACGCTTTCCCCTTAACCTCAAACTCGACTTCTGAACTGCATTCCGCCTCGCCCCTTGTCATGACTTCATTGTTTGACGGGGTAAGCAACCCAAGGCGAGGAGTCTTGTGGTAAATCGCTAAGCATATGGCATCGAGCAGCGTGGTTTTTCCTGCCCCCGTTGACCCAGTAATGGCAAAAAGCCCATTGTCATTAAACGGCGCTTGGGTGAAGTCTATCTTCCACTCCCCTTTAAGCGAGTTGAGATTTTTGAATCTTAACGAGAGGATCTTCATTTCATTGATTCCTCAACTTCCGCCACGATCTCCAGAAATGCATTTTGTAACCGCGCTTTTCGTGCAAGCTCTTCATCGGATTCAAACACTTCTTGTTCCAACCTTTTTTCAAACACATCGGCAGGTTTGAGCTCATCCAACGTCTCATTTCTTTCTTGTGTCAGTGCTTGCCTTCGTGAAGATTGGCTGCGTTTGAGTTGCAGTACCTCAACAGGCAACTCTTCAACCAAGAGTTGAATACGCTGCTGAAGGTCCGAGAGGTAGTCGTCTATCTCTACCTCAATACTGAGCCACGTTGAGCCATCCCCAAGCTGTTGTTCATTCTGTGATTCTTTTAACGTCTGCTCACCTGATCGATAGTCATTAAGCTGGGTTTCAATGTCCGCTAATGAACCAGAAATGATCGCCATGGGTTGAAAACGAGGAATAAAAATAGGTGTAATGATGGGCGTGAGGCTCTGTGCGAAATCAAGCAACAATACCTGCTTTTCTGATTTCAATTCATCAAAGCTCAAAGGAATAGGTGAACCACAATAGCGAATGTGATCCTTTTTAGCGACGATTTGCGGACGATGAATATGCCCTAACGCAATGTAGTCTGCGGGTGGGAACCCGTCAGCGGCAAACCCTTCTAGGCTACCAATGTAAATATCCCGAACCGACTCCGATTGCTTCACCCCCAGTGCCGTTAGGTGCCCAGTCGCAATGATGGGAATCGACCGACCTGAATGGGTTTTATGCAATTCGTTTTGCCGAGCTAATGCATGGTGATACACGCTCGCATAATGCGTTTTAATCGCCTCTGCCAGTGCCACTTTTTTGTCTGTCGAGGACGCACCGGATTGACTCACCACCAAATCCCTTGGGCGCAAAAAAGGAATGGCGCACAACAATGCCCCAATCTCGCCTTGATCGTTTTTGAGCTCTATCACCTGTTGCTCATTTTCCTCAAGGCTACTCGCGATTACATGAGTATTGAGGTATGCGAGAATCTGCTTAGATTCATTCAGTACCGAAACTGAATCGTGGTTACCACCCAACACCACCAAAGCACACTGCGTTTTTTGCAGTGCGACAACGAATTGGTTATACATTTCTCGGGCGTAGCTTGGTGGCGAACCCGTATCAAAAATGTCACCCGCAATAATCAGCGCATTCACTTGATGTTCGGTGATCTGCTGCAAAAGCCAATCTAAAAAGGCTTGGTGCTCGCTTTTTCTGCTTTTGGTATAGAAGTTTTGACCTAAGTGCCAATCTGAGGTGTGAATGATCCGCATGTCACTGTTTTTTCGTTTTTATCATGCCGCCAGTTTATACCCAAGTCCCCTCTGGATGCTAGGAAATGGTATTGGGATCAAGGCAAGGGTTTGTGAGTATAGAGGCTACTGGAATATTGGGGTTGCCAGAGTATTGGGGTTGCCAGAATATTAGGATTACCGAGTATAGAGGTTACTTGCGTCTATAGACGTTGTTTGCGCATATCGACGGTGTTCACGTAGAAAGCTGAGTTATCCCGAGAGCTGATTTATCCCAGGAGCTGAGTTATCCCGAATGCTGATGACTTAAAGCCTTTGAAATGAAGAATGAAAATTGGAGTAGCAAAACGCCACTAAGACAACCAAAGATATTGGATGCGAGATCAACCCAAGAAAATTGTCGGCTGGGGATCCAGATCTGAGAGAATTCGTCAATCAGCATTAATACCAACAAGAAACTGAGAAACGGTTTTCCCGCTATTTTGCTCGCCAACGATGCGGTTAGACCGAGAATAGCAGCCAAAGAAAAATGAACGACCAGATCGTAGTACTGAATGGCGTATCGCAATTCTCCTGTCAGTAAACCAATGCTCTGCATAACAGAAAGACTGCCTACCAATAAAATGCAGCTAAAAAACAGACCAATCACTAGGCTCTGTTGGCCTAAGTTGGAGCGATGGGTCTGGGTATTGAGTTCTTTCATCGTCGTCATAATCTCTGGGTATTCACCCTTTCAATTATTTCTTACCTACTACCTTGTTGGCAAGTTTTGAAGCGCGAACTCTGAAACAAACATTGTTTCAACCATCATTCGTCGCTTCAATACTGCCTTCGACGCAGCCACCTCGGGTCGGTGATCGTCGAGTTAGTAGGGTAATACACAGTCAGATCGCGCTTACCTCAACAATGCTTCGGTTATTGGTATTTCACCGTCTTTGCCTCATTCTATGGCCTTTATCCACTCGACACTGGATTACGTGAAAGTGGTATTGGCATCAGGATCAGCCTTCTCGGAAGGCTCTTAGCAAGCTGACTTTCAGTGGCTCTAACAGGTAATCTAATGGCCGTTTTTCTTCGAGCAGTACGTAAACCTCTGCTGGCATCCCAGGATACAACTCTATGTCTAGGTTGTTGGCGAGTTCTTGGCTGTTGAGTTTCACTTTCACTTTGAAACCACTTAACTCCTCACCATCAGAATCCGTCCTGTCTGCATCAATATAAACAACCTCACCCTGAACTGGCGGCGTGGTTCGGAAGTTAAACGCCGAGAGGCGAATCAGCGCTTGTTGACCGACTCTAACCACATCGATATCGTTAGGGTTAATGATCGCTTCTACAACCAAGCTGTCGTTGTCTGGCACAATCTCCATAAGGCTTTCACCTGCCCCAACCACTTCACCCGCTGCATTCACTTTCAGCCCCAAGACCACACCGCTCGCTGGGCTTGTTACCACGGTTCGAGCCTGAACATCACTCGCCAAGTTTAATTCTGCCTCCAAGGTGATAAGGGCATTGCGAACTTCAGCGATTTGGGTTTCAACCTCAGAGCGGTTTCTTTGTTGGATGGCACTTTTTTGCTGTTCGAGTTCCAATACCGACAATATCTGTCCATCCAATTCAGACTGAACGGAGATAATATCGGATACCAATAAGACTTCCGAACGCTTAAGCTCCAATACTTTTAAGCGCGAAGTGAAGCCTTCAGCTAAAAGCTGAGCGTGCATCTCTATTTCGTCGTTGAGAAATTCCAAAGCTTGTTTTCTCTGATCCAACATCTGCGACGAGAAGGAACGTCGATTGCGGGTCTGTTTCAATCGTGAGTCCACGATATCCAGCTCCTTCCTCCGCATATCCATACGGCTAAAAAACAGTGACCGCTGATTGGCGATGAGCGTTTCAATTTCCAAAACAAGATGGGGAAATTGAGTTTTATCGATGGCAGGATCAAAATGGGGCAAGTCATCTCGCTCTGCCAGCAGTCGTTGATACTCTATCTGACGGCTAATCCAGATAAGCTGAGTTTGTTTGAGTCGGCTCTGAAACGTGATGTCCGAGATTTTTATTAACGGAGCCCCTTTTTCTACTTTCTGACCTTCATGTACATACACATGAGCAATAATACCCCCTTCTAAGTGTTCGATACTTTTCCGCTTACTCTCTACGATGACAATACCTGTAGCAATGGCGGCAGAATCCAACTTCGCAAACCAAGTCCAAGCAACAAATAAACCTAAGCTCAAGAACAGAAATATCGTCGCGTGCTTTACAAGACGGTTGTTATCCGTCATTAATTTTGTTGAGTCATTCATCATTAAGCCTTTAGTATTTTATCGCTTGGTAGTTTGAGTGACTGGCAATATTGATGCTTTTCTTCTCTTGTTTCGCTTTGTTTTCATACGCTTCTGAAATGACGCCATCTTTAAGCTCAACGACGTAATCAGCCAACGTCATCATCAATGGAGAACTGCTTACGAAGATAATGCCAACACCACTACTTTTTAGAACCTCAAGGTGCTTCATCAATTGCAGGACGGCGGCGTTATCAAGAAATGCCGTCGGCTCATCCAGAATAAGAAGCTTAGGTTGGTAATAAAAACAACGTGCTAATGCCAAACGCTGCATTTCACTGCGAGACAATTCCACCCCTTCTGACCCCAACATGGTTCCGTAACTTTGCGGAAGCTTGGCAACGAAACTATGACATTGCGCTGCTTTACTCGCTTTCACTACATTCTCAGAAACCTGCATATCTAAATGGTCTCCAAATCTGCTGATATTGTCGGAAACTGTTGCGTCAAACACGTCGATAACTTGAGGCAAATAACCGATGGATTCAGCGAGACGTGTGGTATCCAGCTTATCGATATTAATCCCATTCACTCGCACCTGCCCTTTGGTAGGCACGTAATAATTCGCCAAGAGCTTGAGCAAGGTTGACTTACCTGCCCCAGATGCTCCTTTGATCGCCAAACAGTGTCCCGGCTTTAAGTTGAAGCCAATATTGTGAACCAACAGTCGATCGCCTCCCCCTCGGTAAGTCACCTGGTCAACCGACAATTCAATCGTATCGAGTGCGATATCCATTTTACTGTCGTCCTGATGACTAGAGAAAACGGCACCGATTCTTTCGAACGCTTGTTTTGATTCCAGCCAATTGAAATATTGGTTTGCACCTTGATCAATCGGCGCAAGTATTCTTCCTAACAGAATGGAAGCAGCCAAGAGCGAGCCAGCCATGATTTGTTCATTGATGACCAGCCAAGCCCCTACCGCAAAAACACCCACTTGAACCGTCATCCGAATCATCTTGATGATGGTTTGTCCATAATTGGTAAAACACTTTGAACGCAACTCTTGTTCAAGAGTGCGGCTGTGTTTTTGCTTCCAGCGCTCCAGCACTTTTCCAGAAGCTTGGTATGACTTCAATAACTTGCCTTTACAGAACAACTTTTGAACCGAGGACGATTGCTGGATCGCCATATTCTTCGCTTCATTCATGCTTTTGTGCGTCAGTAACAGCAGCAAACCACTTGCTGTCGCTAATACCAGCGTTACAGCAAGTGCATAAGCACCTAACATGGGGTGGAGAAGGAAAAGCACAATAATGAAAATGAGCGACCAAGGAAGATCCGATAAACTTCGATGAAAAGGGGAAGATAAGTATTGCTTAGCCAATTGGTGATCTTTTACCGCTTTGTGCGCTGCCGCCGCATTCTTAGAGGACAAATTTAGGCTCTTTTGAATCAGCAACTCACCAAACGATTGATCATATATGGATGATACGTTGTTGAGAACTTGTTGACGTGTATAGTCCATCGCAACTTGTACAACAAGGAGAAACACTGCAATCAAAGCAAGAAAAAGGAGGGTATCCGTACTACGAGAAGAGAGAACACGATCAAACACTTGCAAACTGTATATTGGGAGTACCAACACCAAAAGATTTGCAAATACGGAAAAGACTTGAAAATAGAAATAATTTTTCTTGCGATAAGAAGTAAATATAGACCAACGTTTCATAACAATTCTGCCAGTAAGTCAATTTAATATTTATTATATTCCTTGTCTTCTAAGGCTCTTAAAAGAAAAAGAACCTAAAACGACACGAATATAAAGTGCCTTAACCTTCACAGACATACTCGGAGAGCATACGGGGAGTGAGTCTCCCCTGTGCATGAACCAAGTACCAAGAGGGATCACACTAAGCATGTGATCCCTCAGTAAGGTCGGCTTATACTGGAGCAAAGTCCGTATCAGTTGTTAGAATCTGATACGTGTCATCAGCGGTGTAAACCGTTACAGAGAAAAATGCGTCAGCATTCAGGCCCTGAGCCTGTAAGTACGTTTCTTCTGCGGCGGTCAATGCACTACTGTCATACCCAGTAACGCTTTCGTCCAACGTGAGGTCAATGTTTGACAATACCAAGCCAAACCCAACTTGTGATTCTGCATCGTTTGCAGCAAGCAAGGTGCTGTCAATGGTGAGTGCCGCTGGCGCGATTTTTCCGGTGCCTTTTACCACTTCAAAGTTTTCAAACGTCACCGTATCGGTTCCGCTGAGTTTCAAGACATCAAAACCCGAACCACCATTTACATCGCGACCCGTTATACCTTCAGCGGGACCGAGTAAGCCAGAGACATCAACGACATCGTTGCCTGTCCCCGCATCGATATCAAAACGTGTGAATTGCGAGTTTTTAGCATGCGTCATTGTGATCGTATCGTTTCCAGCGCCTGAATTAATCTCAAAAAGATTACTCCACAGTGTATTGTTTGAAAATACGGACACCGCGATATTGTCGTTACCTCTACCTGTGTCTATTTCACCACGCTTTGCATTTGAAACAACAATCGATGCACCTTGGTTATTTTGGTTATCGATATCGACGTCTACAAAGTTATTTACATAAACAACTTTATCATTGCCATCGACTTTCGCTTCTTTATAGCCTGCTTTATTCCAGCTATCGGATGAAATAAATGTCGCACTCAAAGAGCTCGTTATAGTCTGAAGCTCCACACCATCTGCGGATACTGCACCCATTCCAACTAGAGATTGAGTTGCATTTCCTGCATTAAGGTTTGATGCTGAGCCTGTGCCATCTGTGTTAGTTGTCCCTACATATGTTGTTATAGTCATGTCCATGTCTCCAATTTATATATAACACAAGTGAATTAGCACCCGAATATAAGGCCTATTATCGTTGGTGCCACGTTATTGAATTCATGGAAAATTATATTGCTCCTAACATCAATTTGACACCACTCTAACAAACAATAATGACAAAATAGGACTGCAGCATTAGAACTTACTAACCTAATAAGTTCTGATTAATCAAATAGGGTGAGAACAACTAAATTACGGCATTAAAAAAGGAAAAAATAATTCTAGGAAATCATTAAGAAACCAAACCAGTATTAGATAATAGACCATACCTATTTTTTAAAAAACACATCAAAAAATGATCTACTCTTTACAGAACAATGACTTATATATTCCAGCTCTTAACTTAAATATTAGATTCTATACATCTAAACTTTCGTTTGGCACTTCACGAGAATGGCAGAATAAAATCATACTTAGCAGTAATACCCACGCAAATGTGTTACTTAAAAGGACACCACTTGACGCTGAAGCAACGGTCATTCCGCCCGTTATTACACTAACGGCAATGGCCAGTTGTTGCTCATACCTATAAGTTAAGGTTTTTGCCATCAATGCTAAAAATATACTTTTCCCTACCCATAGGAACATTAAAATACTGCCTGGAATACCGATCCCTAAAATCAAATCCATATAAGAACTGTGTGTTGTTTTTGCAGACCAACCAAATGCGGATGAGTACTGATACATTATTTCCGGGCGAGTAAAAACACCCACTCCATATCCAAATAAAGGTCTATCGAAAATCAAATCAAAGAGAACATTCCAAAGTCCAGTGCGCCCCGTGAGCGTTGGATCTTTACCTAGAAAATAAAAAATGTCGTATAGGAACACATTAAGTAATGAAACCGATAATATAAGACCAACAAAATAGAACAGTAAAAGCACAATTTTTTGTCTAATAAGAGGCTTAGATATAACAACGAGAACAACAAAAAAGGTTGATATAACAATCACCATGGTTAGTAGTGCAGTAACAGACTTAGACATTGCAACCATGAATAAACAAATGAGAAATAATCCCAATTGCTTAACATCACGGCGTTTAGATTCAAACCACCATTTTTGGAAAAAAATAACACTGACGACAGCAAAAAATGACCCGGCGCCATTTTTGTGTACAAACAACCCTCTCCACGCTCCAGAGTGAACCCCACTCATGATTCCATATTGTGGAAAAACAATCACATAAATCAGGTTCAGGAGCACAACTACAATAAGGAATTTCACTAAATTGTCGAATAGCGCTTCAGGTCCATAATATTGGTAATAGAGCAGGATAGGAATGGAGACTACGGCAACCGAAGTAAGGTAACGAAAGGCCAAAAACATATTTGGAGAAAACACTATTGAGAGAAGAACACACAGTGTAATGAGGTTAGCCAGCAAACTGGTTTTGAATTTTCTCAGCACCGATAGTCCAGAAAAAAACAGAAAAACCAGCAAAATCGCAAACAAGACCATCTGCATGATTTTTTGAGGCATAAACGTAATCTGGCTAAGTTGATACTGGGCAGATGGGTAACCAAACCCCATATTTGATGATCGAATCAGGACCAAATAGAAAAGCGAGGTTAAGCAAAATAGATTAAATGTTTCTCTACGTATCAGCATAAGCTATTTAAGCTCCAATTCCTTAATTTTTATGCTTATTTCGGGATATATATCCCAGCGGGTTGGCTTGTATATGCCTAGCTTAAAAAACGGCATCTTTGCATCGTTAAACGTGTTAGGACCACACGTCTCGCTTAATTTTTTGCCATCTAGGTAGGTTTTCAGACACGCAGAGGTCTCTGTAGAGAGTGTCCCCTCAATCTTAAACTGGTGCCATTTATTGGCAGAATAACTCACATCCTCAAAAAGGGTTCGCGCTCTTATCGAGTTGTTGGGCGATGCACAAGTACCATCCACTGTGCTAGATATTCGTTGAAGATCCCAACGGTTAAACATTCTCAACTTCCCAGCACTTGTTTCTAACGCCATAATTGGGCAACGCCAGTTTTCCCCCTTATCGGGAAAAGAATGGATCTGAAAATAACTGTGCCAACTGTTCGAATAGGCGTAATCGTCTTCAACTTTGAATTGAAAGCTAAGTGAAAATGGTTGCTCTCGTTTTAAGGCTTTTTGTACGGCTATCTCACACCGTTTTCTGCCTTTTTTAGGCTTAAGCGTAAATTCAAACTCCCTATTTGATAAGGATTTTTTCCAAAGATCAGGACTGCATTCGTATACGAGCGCCACCTTTTCATTCGTTGAGATAAACTCTTCCGGATTCATTGCCTTTTTAGGGCTCTTAGCAAAAGCCGTCTGAGAAGACAAAACAAACCCTAGCAAAAAAAATACTATGCCAACAAAATGATTCAGAATACGCTTCATACTACCTGCTCACCTTCACGACCATCGCCCGTGTTAAAAACACCACATTTCCAATCACATAACGACGAAACAACCGCTTTGGTTCTTGAATTAATCGGTATAACCATTCCAAGCTTAATTTTTGTACCCATTCAGGTGCTCTTGTGACTTTACCAGCAATAAAATCCAAGATTGCTCCACCATTAATCGTGGACACATCGGGATAGGCTTCACAGATGAGTTTAGATACCCCTTCCTGTTTTGGCATCCCCATCGCCATAACCACCACGTCTACCGAGTGATCCCGTAGGTGATCAACATAAGCATCCGGCTCTCTAAACCCGTCCAGCATGGTCACAACATCCACACCTTGTGACTGCAGTTTTTGCTTGGCGACCGTCAGCTCGGCGTCGGTTGAACCAAAAAGCGCAACTCTCTTCCCCTGAAACGCTTCTCTAAGCAAGACGGGGATCAAACACGTGCCATTCAAATTACAGCCAGCCGACTTACCCAGTAATTTGAACAATATTTTGACGCCTATGCCATCACGAAACACTACATCGCTAACGAGTATGGCATCGACAAAGCGCTCATTCTGACAAGCAAGGTTAAAGGCGTGAGCGTTGAGAAAGGAAATGTTGAGTCGCTTTCCGAGACTCAGCTCCTTTTGGCAATACGAAACGGCATCCGACTGAGATTCAAATACGGTGATTTTAGAGACGAATTGGCGAAATTCGTTGATCATAATTTCGTTTCCTTAATAAAATTCAGAGCCATTTCCGCTCTGATTCTCCACGTATTTTTTTTCGCAAATACTTGCCTCGACTCTTTGAGCATCAATGAGTCTGAATCCATCGCTTTACCGATCAATTCAACAAATGCCTCATCAGAATCCACAACATTCACAAGTTTTTTGCCTAGATGATCAAAGTCGCATGCGGTTGAAACGGAAGGAATACCCGCTGCACAGTACTCATAGAGTTTGAGAGGATTGCGATATTGGTTAAATGGTGAAGAACGATAAGGACAAATGCCCACCCTAAAGGAAGACAAGACAGCAGGAAGTCGCTCATAAGGTACAACCCCAGGAAGATCCAAATTATCCACGCGTTTTGCAAGCTCTGAAATAGCAGGGTTGTTCACTGTTCCAATCAGCCTAACCGTCATATTGGGATAAGCCATGCAGACTTTTTCAATGAGGCTTTCATCGGTTGATTTATCAATCGAACCGACAAAACCGATCACATTCTCAGGCTCCTTCGCAGCGCCAAAAGACGAAATCATCGCTTCACTCACCGCATTCGGGAGATAGTGAACTTTCGTGTCCTCAGACATCCCAGATAACTTTTCTACAAGGCGATGGCTTGTCGCAAAACACACCGCACTGTTCTCAACGCACTGCTTTAGCGTGTATTGATAATCTTTGTGTTTTGAAAACAGGTATTGTGCGTCACCGTCATAATTATCGTAGTGTGTGTAAGCATAGGGAATATTCAGATCATTCAAATAAAGGTACTGATCCGGTTTATAAAACCATAAACAAGACACTTTGCTTCCACACTTTTTGCCCGCTTTCGCAACTTGCCACTTGATGGGTAAGGAAACGGTTAAATAGCGCAGAATTTTGCTGTTTAGCGTCCAGCTAATCGGAAGCAGCGTGACAAGAGGAAGGACTCTGGTATTCCCTACCAGCTCTTCCTTTAAATACCCCCTGTCGGATTTCAAGATCCATTTTGGCCGCTTGAAATACAGTAATGGTACATTTTCAAGAGCTAACGCATCACTGATCGCATTGATAAAGGGTCGACGATGAAACTTATGATATTGGTCTGAAATCGAAAAGATCGCAATACTCATGACTATCGCCCTTTGGCTATTCCATCGCTTACAAAAATACCTTTATAGAAACCGACCATCCATGCAATTCCGCATACATACATAATTGGACAAAGAACAAAAAGCATCAACGGGCTGAAAGCATATCTCAGGTTACGTAAATTAATTCGAGTGATCTTTACCAACATCATGAATGGCAAAAGTAACGCCAAAAACCACTTAGCCAACCCTTCCCATTTCGAATGGTAACGAAGGAAAAACAGGTTATTACCCGTAATATAGATTTTTTTGAACACTTTCTTGAACGGAGAATCTTGAATCTGATAGCCGATGACATCTGGGAAGAAATGCAGTCTATGCCCCATGCGCGCCAACCTTTCCGTTAATTCGGTGTCTTGCATACGTGGGATATCACTAAACCCACCGACGTCATCAAACAACGCTTTCTCGATAATCATTAACGCCGAGCTTAAATTCGCGCGGCGGGTTGGCGTGCGAGAAGATTGAGATTCATGGTTGAAATAGTAATGCTCAATGTAGGAGGTGAGCGTTACGTGACCTTTCTTATCGAGATCCAACGCCCCACCAAATATCTTTGCTCCCTCAGTCGCATGCTTTGCAATGTTTTGAAGCGCTTGCTCATCCAAGACAACATCAGCATCGGCAAACACGAGGTAATCACCCTTTGCAGATTGAGAACCAATATTTCGCCCACCACCGGGGTTAAAACGTTGTTCTTCTTTAAGAAGACGCACAAACGGGTATTGGGCACAAATTTGATCGACTTCATTTCCTGGAGAACAATCGACTACCAATACTTCTGCGTCAACCTTATCCATCTGTTTTGCTAACGCCGATAGATTGCGACCCAAGTTATCTTGAGATTGGTAGGATGGAATAATTACGGAGAGTTTCACTGACGTATCCCTAATAAAATGCATTAATTCTGCTGCAGCACATTCTGATAAATGCGTTCAAGTGCTGTGCACTGTTTATCTAAATTATGAGTCTGGCGAACAAACTCGATGGCATTGTTGCTGTATCTGTCCCAACGAGCGTGGTCATAAGACAGGTTAACAATCGCGTCTGCCAACTCGTCAATATTCTCTTCATTGACAACGGTTCCCGTTTCACCATCAATGATGGCTTCAGGCATCCCTCCGGTGTTGAACACCACCGCTGGCGTCCCTACGGCTTGCGCTTCAACAATCGTTAAAGCAAGTGCCTCTTCCTGCCCGTTCGGCAGCCTGATGCTAGGCTGAACATATACCCTTGCTCTTTGCATCCAGTGTTTTACTTGCTCGGGTGTTTGCCGACCCGTGAATTCAATGTGAATGCCTTTAGACTTAGCCAGTTCTTCAAGGCTGGCTTTCTCTTCTCCATCACCGATCAGCACCAGTGTGTAGTCCGGCGCAAGTTTTTGCACTTTAGACATCGCTTCAATCAAGAATCGGTGCCCCTTGTATGCCGTCATACGGCCAACACAGAGAACAATATTTTCGCGGTGTACCGATTCATCAGGCGTGAAGAACTTCGTATCAATACCAATGTAATGGCGAATGATCTTACTTTCTGGAAACCCAAGCTTAACCATTCTGCCTTTTACCCAGTTCGACACCGCAATAAACTGAGTCGCGTTATCGGCAAGCTTCAATCTGTTTTCCATATACCGGATATGCAAACGACCATGTTTTTCAATTGAAGGGGACTCAATGACATCGAAGCCATGAAAAGTCACCACCAGTGGTGCACCTAACTTTTCTGCAAGAGACAACGCCGTCATGCCATTAGGGCCAAAATGAGCATGAATCAACGCAGGTTCAAGCTTTCTCATTCTGCTCAGTAAGTTAGGAAGCACGAAACCCAATTTAAACAATTTGTCCGTTGGCGCGCCCAAAACACCCGATTTAACAATATGAGTCCGCTCGCTAGGAAGCGATAGCCCTTGAGCCACTTTATCACTGCCAACATATTGAGCCTTGAAGTGCTTTAACGCTTCCCCTTGCGACCGAATAAATGTTTCAGAGTAAGCGAGGAGATGGTTTGAAAAAATAATCACGTTCTTCATAAATCTACCCGCTTTACCGATTCAGAAATTGACGGAGTTCTTGTTGCCAAGAAGGATAAATCAGTTTCATGCTGATGACGTAACTGACAGCTCCAATCAAACAGGTTGCGAAAAACACAACAGCAAGAGTAGAGTCAATAAATCGCTCAAACACTAAGATGGACGCCGTCATGCCAATAGACGCAAGCCACGCAGGCAATACAGGCTTGATTTGATGAAACCAACTCAATCCAAATATTTTTTTATAGCCTTCCATGTTGAATGGCATTGTGACGACCACACGCATTAACATGGCAACTGCCGCCGCCAGTGCACCGTATGTTGGACCAAAGGCAGCAGTAATACTTAACGCAACGACAGTACCAGCCACATCGGACATCAGTGCAGTACTCGGCTTAGCAATTGCCGTAAATGAAACAGGCACATAAATTCGGGCCAAACTTAACACGGCCACTATTGCAAAAATCTGGGTTGGCAGTATGGCGTCTATCCACTTCTCACCAAACAACCACGGCACAAGAGTGGGCGTAACAAGTGCCAAGCCAATAAAGAGCGGTGTCACTATCATTGCTGTGAACTTAGTAGAAGACTGAAATAGCTGACAGAGTTCTTCTTTTTTACTCTGACGTCGAGAAAAAACAGGCAGTGCGTAGCTAAGTAAGCCACTGGCAATGGCACTTCGAGGCATTTCAACCATGCGCCAAGCGAAGCCAAATAACCCAACTGTTGTCGCCCCAGCCGTCATCCCTAACACAATTGGAATACCTCGAATGGAAGCATCCCAACTTAGGCGGCGTACGCACAGCATCCAGCCAATAGAGCCCAATTCGAAAAACACTTTCTGATGAAATGCGCCCCCTATAGAGTGTTTAGACACAATCAAAAGATAAGCAAACCCCACCATTTCGATAATGATTGATTGCGCTACAACTGCAATACTACCGAAACCATAGAATGCCATCGACACACCGGACACCGCACCAATCAATCTCGAAATCATGGTACGTTTGGCCAAAGTATCAAACCGACCTTCTCGTCTAAGCTTGGCGACATAAAGAGAAGACACACTCACCAAAATGATATGCAGAAGAGAAAATGCTATAAGGTTAAACAGAGCAGGGTCGAGCTGCATCAGCCCACAAATGGTTAATACTGTCGCACAAAGGAATAGGCTGATGCTTATTCCTCCCCAAAAAGCTGTATCAAAGTGAGTCGAGTCTGGCTTATTATGGCGAACTAATGCATCTTCAAAAAGATTTCCGAATATAAGAGCGATCCCTTGACCAATAGACAAAGCTAAGACCGCAACACCAAACTCAGTCGGCGTTAACAATCTTGCGTATATGACGAAGGTCGCAATCGAGACCACTGTCATGCCGAACTTCTCTACGGCGATCCACAGCAGCTTTACAATTCGGCTATTCATTTGCCGCTTTCTTAATGTTTTGCGGTTCTTCACCTTCGAGTTTTAAACCGAGCCAGCAACTCGCATAACGTTTTAGTTTTCCGTAGCTGTTGTCTCTCATAACAACATCGTTTCCAACTAAAAGAGAAAGAATCATTCCATGAAGGCGATCTGTATCAACAACGCTATAAGATGTAAATTTCTCTACACCCCGTTGAATCAAGTTGTTGCTATACCACTTCCAGAACGCATCAAGACCCAAGTTCAAATGAAGTTTGTTTTCATACCTAGCCAGCCTTCTGGCTATATTGTAGCAACGTTCATCAAAAGCTTTGAAAAGGTCATCCCAATCAAATCTGTCGCCACCTTCGCCAGAATCTGTAGCTTCTATATCGCGCCTTCTTAGACTTAGTGTTCCTTCCGACATGCGGGCAATTCCTTTCCAACGATCAGACATTGCGAACGCCATATCAGGTAACAGTTTGAGATGATCACCATCAAACGCTTCACTCATTACCTCGAATGAGTGCTCATCTCGGACAAACATATAAAGATTGTTATGAGACTTAAACAGCGGAACCTTTTGAGTTAACTGAGAAGGATCCTGATAATGAACAGACTGCGGCATGATCAGAATGGTGTTTTCCGGAAACGACTCAATGACACGCTCGCGTAACGACTGATGATGCGGGTATAAATCACCAAAATTACCACCGCCATGAAGCACAAGAACCGTCTCTTTTGGAATCTTCTTACTGAACAAGCGTTCTTGGTTTCGTTCAGATATACGTGCAGTGATGTTTACGCCCAATACTCTAAAAAGCGCTTCCGTTCCCTCAGCAATCAAAAGATCACCAACATTAAGGTGCACCGGGTAATCGATAAAGATTGCGTCTTTGTTCTCTAGGTGTGGTCGAAAGTTTTCAACCAAAGTTTTTTTCAACGAATCTAGAATCTGTTCGTTGAATTCAATGATAGGGGCTGATTGTTCCACGAATTTTATCCTTTAGGCTTTACTGGCACAGGCTTTGCGCTACTCAGGCGCATTTTGACGCGTTGCATAACACTCATTCCTTGTGTGGGAGAACAAGAGTCCATATACGCTTTCGCTTGCGCGTCAGAGTTCACACTTGGCTGATGTTTCCACGCTGCTATCGCTTTGGGCACCATCGAAAACCCTTGGAAAAGCCCCTTAAATGTCGACCAAATCAGACCAGAGCGAACACCTCGCCAAACTAAAATACCCGTGTGGAAAATCGCCGTTGGCAAAAAGGTTTTAAACTTAAAGTGAAGATAGGTTTTGTTGCGAACATCAAAAGTCCAGCGTCCACCAGTCCACGCAACGCGATGCTCGGCAGAGACTTTATGACCAATGACGACTTCCGGTGTGTACTTAATTTTGTAATGGGAATTCATCAAGCGTTTAGAGAGATCCACTTCTTCATGTAAGAAAAAGAGGTCAGCATCATAGCCATTAATCCCGTCAAAGGCGTCACGCCTAAGCATATGACCAGCGCCAACAAAACGATCGGTATAAAAAGATTGTTCCGATGCTTCTTCAGCACTTTGGTGATAAGACCAACTTGTCAGGTCGTCTTCTTGGCTACCAAAGCGAAGAATGCGAAACGCTAATGCTCCGAGCTCTGGCTCACCTTTCATAATGTCACATGCCTTCGCTAACTGATGCTCATCCACAAATTCAGCGTCATTGTCCAGCGCGACGATGAAATCTCCAGTTCCTTGATCTGAAGCTTGATTTCGCCCTCCGGGAACACCTAAATTGGTGCGATTACACACCAATTGTATGCGTGTATCCTTTAAGCAATGTTCACGTAGCCTTGCCAATCCATCAGGTTGTGAGCCTTGATCGACAACAATAATCTTCAGCTCTATGCCTTGCTGAGATAGCGCGCTGTCTATGGCATCAAGCGTGTCGTCAATTCGATCCCAAGAAAGGATCGTAATATCAACGGTTGGTTTATCTAGCATATCCATTATTTTGACCTAGCTTTGCTTGTAAGTACCGTAGTACTGGTAAGCGTCCTGAGTTTTACTCTGATCCTGATTTAAAATGACACCTTCAATGACACTCTTATATTTGAGCATTCTAGAGATGGCGAAATTCAACTGATTTACTTTTGTGCTGTTGGCTTTCACAATCATCACGCAGGAAGTCGTCACATTGGCAACCAACATTGGGTCGGTTACCACATTCACTGGCGGCGTATCGATGATGATTCGGTCGTATTTTTCGCTTAGCAACTCAATCATATCTTTGTATTGATCCGAGCCTAGCAACTCCTGAGGATTAGGGATGAGCAAACCTGATGTCATCACATCCAACCCTGATTCCTCATGGTGATAGATGCAATCGTCTAGTTCAGCGTCCATAAGTAAGTAGTTCGTCATCCCCGGCTGTGCGTTGCTAAGATTAAAACGTTCGCCAACGGACGGTTTACGAAGATCGCAGTCGATCAGCAGCACTTTTTCCATTGCGGCAAATGACTCAGCCAAGCTAACAGAGATTGTTGTCTTTCCTTCACCAGGAACAGAAGAAGTGACCGCAACACACTTACGCTTATTCTGCATAAGGGTTAACTTGAGGGAAGTCCGTATACTTCGTATTGATTCCCCGAATTCTTTATGTTCCTTGTCTAAGAACAGCTCTGCACCAATCTTCTCTGTGCGGTATTTTTTCGCCTTGATTTTGGGAACGCTACCTAAGCCCGATAGCCCGACTTTGTTTTCAACATCAACACGTCTTTCGAAGGTGTTTCTCATCGCCTCAAGAATAAAGGTCATCGCTAACCCAAACACAAAAGCACCGATCGCAGCGATCGCGACAATCAAGACCTTTTTAGGCTTAGCGGGCACCAAAGGTACGCTTGCTTTGTCGGTAAAACGTGCAATGGCATTTTGGTAATCACTGGTTGCGGAAGTTTCTTTCTGGCGTGTCAAAAACAAGTCGTACAATTGTCGGTTGGTTTCCACTTCCCGTTTGCGAGTTTCAAATTCGGCTCTTTTTAGCGCAACGGACTGGAATTCCTTTTTCTTCGATTCTAACTCTCTCTTTAACCCTCGCTCTTGTTCAAGCGCGGCCGACAGTTCTTTCTCAATCCCAACAACGAGTTGTTTCAGGATCTTAGTTGAGCGACTTTGCAGTGAGTCCAATTCCGCTTTGGCACGAATCATCTTGTCATGCTTAGGACCATAACGTTTAGATAGCTCAAAAACTCGCTTTTCGGCCTCCACCTCGTTAGAGCGAATATCGCGAATTTGAGGGTGGTTGGAGACTTGTTTTATGGAATACAAACTAGAGATGTCGGTAATACTGTTCGTTTGGAGAACGGAATACAGAGACTCAGCAGCCAATCGGCGATCGCGCGCTTCAGAAAGCTGGTTTGTCAGATTGGTGAGCTCTGTTGTCGCTAAATTATCAATACCCGCAGCGTCCACAAGACCTTCACGCTCCATAAAGCGAGCAATTTTACGTTCTGAAAGTTCCAACTGCTGCTCTAATTCTCCAAGTCGAGAATTGATCCAAATCGACGCTTGTTGATTGGCTTCCAATTGCGATTCGATGTGATTCTGTATGTAAGCTTCACCAACAGCATTTGCGATATTGGCGGCCAATAATGGATCCTCAGAAAAGTAGGTAATATTGACTAGCTGGGTATCTTTTACTGGGCTAACCGCAAGATTGCGCTTGAATTCACGAAGCAAATCCTGACGATGTTTGTCTCTAATCTGCTCTTCAAGAAGGGGGCGAGGTTTTTGAATATAGTGGGACAACAACGGCAGTTCATAAAATACGTTTTTTACACTTTGGATGAACGATTTGCCCTCTGTTGCCTCTGCCTCTTCAATTTCAGTAACGTCCGCATCAATGACACCAAGACCTAACTCGCTGATGACCTTTTCTGCAATCCGATTGGATCGAATGATTTCATATTGGGTCTGATAATACTCTTGCTTACTGGTGTCAACTCCAACGACTTGCTCTATTGAAATCACTTTATTTTGCTGGTTTTCAATAAGCAGAGTGGACGTTGCTTTGTATTCTGGCGTTATGGTAAGAACATAAAGAGTCACCAAAACCACAACAAAAAAGGTAAACGCAATTACGTATACTAGATGTTGTTTTATTAACTGAATGTATTTACTTAGGTCAATGAACTCGTCATTGCGCTTTAAGTCATCACTTTTAACTATCATAAATTTTGAATTCTGATTTTTGTTGAATTAGAAAAAACTTTGCTCAATGACAATGATGTCACCTGGGTTAACGGCTTTGCTCAACGACACGCCTTTTTGCGTTTCTTCTCCGCCATTAGGGGTAATGTTGATTTTTTTGCGAGCCGCTCTGTCTGTAAAGCCGCCAGCAAGCGCTATCGCTTTATCCACTGTCAGCCCGGGTTGGTACTCATAGCCTCCGGGTTTTTTCACCTCACCGTTCACATAAATTTCTCGGAATGAAATGAAATTAACCATCACCTTAGGCGTAATCAGGTAATCCCCTTTCAAGCCTTTTTCAATCGCAAGCTTAAGCTGTTGCGCTGTTTTTCCTTTTGCGGTTATTTCACCCAAATACGGGTAATCAAAGGTACCGCTAGAATTAATTAATAATTCGTTGAAAGAGAGATCAGGCTCTCCGTAAACACTTATCTGAATACGATCACCTGGTCCAATTTGGTATGTCGCTGCAAAAGATTCTGAAGAAACCCTAAACGGAAGCAGCAGCAATAATGCAACCAAAGATAAAAATGTTTTATTCATAACTCCAACTAATATGCAATGGAACCGGAAACTGACCATATCATTTGATCATAGCCGTACCCTTCCCAGCTCGATGTTTTATTTATTTTTCTGACGCCAACAGAGAAGTCGATCCGTTCATTAAATTCGTATCCGACATTCGCTGACCATTCAAAAGACTTATCGTCTCTTAACTCGCCATCTTGGAAAGCACCGGTATACTCTTGAGATTTAGCTGCCACAACCGCTCTCGTGTATATCTGTGTACGCCAATAATGCTTCCAAACAATATTCACATTGCTGTCTTTGACGTAGTCGCCATCTTGGTCTGGGTCTCGTGCAACTTGCTCTGTATTAATGCTCCAAGTCGAGTGGTAATACGGGCTCCAACCCATTCCAATTGACCAACTCACCCCAGTAAAGTCCTCACGATCTGAATCGAGAAAGTCTTTATCTTGCAGGCCAATCTTTGCGTAGCCTTTTATTTTCCCGGTGGGATCCCACTCTAAACCTGCGTAATAACTGTTCGTATTGCTGTCTAGAGAAGGCACTCCGTTAGCGGTAAGGGCATAAGTTTTCTTCGCAAACTCATACTCCACAATGGCTTTAGTATGCGCGAGCCATTGGTAAGAGAACCTCAAACCAGCGTAACGATTGTCAAAATCTTTAAAACGCGTGCTCCGATTGTCATTGGTTCCGCCAAGGTTACGGAAATTTAAGTATTCCACGTCACTGTACCCAAGCTTGGCCTCTATTTGACCTTGTGCCCCACTCGCGCCATAGGTGTATGTCGTCACAGCAGAACGCTGGAGAAAATCCAGTGGCCTATCGATAGCCGTCGAGGTTCCATCGCCTTCACTTAAACCAGTACCACGAGCTTCATGAGATTTGGCTATCCGAAAATCAGCACGTACAGCATGGCGGAACCCGATCCTCACTATATTCCTGCTTTCAAAAGTATGATCGGTGAAATCATCATTAGAGCTTGAGAAATAACGACCATTACTCAGTTTGTATGACAATAAAAATTCATGCTCGCGAGGTTGGAACCTCAAAGAAATACTTGGGTCTAGAAATAGAAACGAAGAAGACACCGCATTTTTCGACTCGGAGGCGAGCAGCAGGTTATCGTTTTGCCCAAATTGCGCTTTCACTCCAGGGGCAACCTCTATCCCTGACTCTGTCACAAAAGGCTCGGCAGAAAGGAGTGCACTGTGAGTAAACGCCAACACTCCAAACACCAAAAAGAAGAACTTATCTAAGGAATATTTCATCATCATACGGTACTCGGATTTAATAAGCAGTTTTACCAGTGAACCCTTTAAATATAGTCAGGAGTACGATTTTTAGATCCATTCCAAATGACCAGTTTTGAATGTAGGCCAAATCGAACTCCACGCGTTTTTCCATTTTGTCGATCGTATCCGTTTCGCCACGGTACCCATTGACTTGTGCCCAGCCCG
Organism: Vibrio sp. S9_S30; assembly: GCF_014694455.1. GTDB lineage: Bacteria > Pseudomonadota > Gammaproteobacteria > Enterobacterales > Vibrionaceae > Vibrio. Next base: position 126,949 of record NZ_JAAUWT010000003.1, read on the forward strand.
TAATGCCCGGCTTAACCTTATGGCGTAGCATGTATCTATCAACAATTTGGCGAAATTCTTCGTTATGGCTCACCGCATGTGGGCGAGGCCCAACAATGGACATGGAGCCTTGAAGGACATTGAAAAACTGAGGAAGCTCGTCTAAGGATGTTCGGCGAAGAAACGCACCAAAACGTGTCACTCGGGGATCATTTTTGGTCGCTTGCTTCACCACCGCCCCGTTATCCATCACCTTCATGGATCGAAATTTCCAAACTTTGATTTTTCGACCATCCAATCCATATCGATCTTGCTTAAATAACACAGGCCCGGGAGAAGACAGCTTCACACCCAATGCCACTGCGGCTAAAACAGGTGAAATCATGAGGAGAATGAGGGAAGACAAAACAATATCTTCAACGCGTTTAATCCACGAAGAAAAGCCATTAAAGGGGGTATCAAAGACACTTAACGTGTGGACGTCACCAATATGGTGCCATCGAGAATGCAACAGGTTATACGTAAAGAAATCGGGCACGATATAAGTATTGACTGTCGTATCAGAGAATCGGGCAAGAAAATCCGAGATCCGCTTGTTGGCATGCAAGGGCATGGCGATGTAAACATGTTCTATCTCGCCATTTTTTGCGCGTTCAAGCGCTTTCTCCACATTACCTAGAATTTTATATGACGTTGATTTCTGCAAGCGCTCTGCGTTTCGCTCGTCATAAAACCCATCCAACACAACGCCGTGCTGTTTATTGCGTTCAATCTCGCGCGCAAGCTTAAGACCATGCTCCGTAAAACCAATGATGACAGCACGACGCGTATTGAACCCTTGTTTACGTAAGTTCAACAATACAATTCGGTAAACGCAACGCCAGAACATCAATAGAACAGGGGCAACAACAAACCACGCACCAACAACAACACGTGAAAAGTCGACACCTGTTTTAGTAAAATAGCCCAGAGCAAGAAGAATAACGGTGGCAATAAACCATGGTAGCAACGTGAGCTGACACTGTTCGCGCAACGTGTTGGTTCGCCATGAGCGGTATAGGTTGGCACTTTCGGCACCTAAGAGGTAGGAAATAATCGCGATGACACCGATAAGGTTGTAATCGCGATTAAATTCACCAACGTACAAAAGGGATAGGGCGAAAAGCGACCCACCAATGATTCCGATGTCAGCTAAACGAAATAAAAATGCAAATTCAGTTTCATAAGAGCGGATTAGGCCCCTTTTTTCCATATCCATATCTGACCGCTAGTTGTGTTGATCTTAAAGTACACAGAATTTGCGTACTCCTTTTCGATACAAAATACTACTTAACCAAGTTCACAACACAGATACTTATGCTTTTCTTGGTAAGCGTAATCGTAAAAGCCTAAAAGAGCTACGCGACTAGTTATTATGATTATTAATTCGGGTAGATAATTTATCGAAAAATTGAAATTATTTAAGTGGTTAAAAGAATGATTTTGTCAGGCACCAAAAGTAGTACTTCATTTCATCCTAATCTCAGTGCCATAACATCACCTGACTATAGTGCAAATATAATTATAAGTGCTTTTTGGCCCAAGCCATTGCCTGAAGGCGATTTTTAACTTCTATTTTTTTGAAAATATTATATAAGTGTGATTTGATAGTATGCTCACTAATGAATAGCTTATCTGCAATTTCTATATTAGACTCCCCTGTTTTTAACGTTTCGAGAATTTCTATTTCTCTACGGGTCAAATCTACCTGAATTGCCTCATCTTCCATATAGCTTGAGTCATTTTTTTGATAAAAGCTCAACAACTGATTGATCGCTTTTCGAGGTAACCAATTCTCACCGCGGGAAATCGATAGCAACCCATTACACACACTGTCGAGATCATCCTTTGCTCCAAAGCACCCGTGAAGCTTCTTCCACTTAACTAATTCTTTAAATTCAATCTCTTGCTCACCATTAAGCAAAACGACAGCCATAAGCCCTTCCGATTTAGCCAACGCTGATGCGACCCAATCAATATTGTCCTTAACACTCAAATCCACAAGTGCGATATACTCCTCTCCCGTGAGCAATTCACTTTCCAAGCCATCATAATCGACTACCGTCACCAATAATGGGACATTCGATTCTACATAGCTTTTGAAATAATTGCTTTGAATGTTCTTGTTGGTAATGAATATTATATTAGCTTTATTACTTGTGTTATCCATACTAATACCAGTTTCCCATCAGTCTATGTTAATACCTTTCTTGTAGGAGTATCTCCGTACTTATTGTTCTCCAACATCATTCTTATCTAGTTAACTGACTTAATACAGTAAGCAGAAGCACGAGAGTATACAATTGACAAGTGACTTTGCAAAAAAATCCATCCCATATATATCGCTTTATATCTTCTTTCTTAATACTGAGACAAAAGGTGCTCTCTAAGAATCTTGTTGTATTTGAAAAACGAGGCTATTCGACCACATCACTTAATACCTTACTAAGTCTAGTATTAGTACATTAGTTCACTTCAAAAAACACTACTCTAAAAGTACTAGAAATTTAGATAATGAAGGGGCAGTACGGCACTCCCTAAATAGACTAATATTCAATTTTAACATTCTAAATACAGTGAAATCCATTCATATACTTCATATGAATATAATTGCTTATTTGTTTGGATTTTATTTTCCTTACGGCTGTTGATGCCACTGACCAATAAGAGATCCATGAACTACACTTAAGCTTTAAGCATAACAACTGGTTATTATGAGTAATAGACAACGAGAAATAACTCTGCGTTTCCTAGCAGAACCCACAGACGTCAATTTTGGCGGGAAAGTTCATGGTGGCGCCGTCATGAAATGGATCGATTTAGCGGCGTATGCATGTGCAGCAGGATGGAGCGGAAAATACTGTATTACAGCTTACGCCGGTGGCATACGTTTTGTCGCGCCAATTCATGTAGGGAATCTTGTCGAAGTGACGGCTAAGGTCATCTATACAGGCCGTAGTTCTATGCACATTGCCCTTGACGTGCAGGCAGGGGACCCAAAATCAACGTCCAAAATACTCACCACACACTGTATCGTCATTATGGTGGCGGTCGATGAAAATACTCAGCCAACCCAAGTACCAGAATGGGTGCCAACAGATGCACAGGATATTGAGCTTAGAGAGTCCGCTATTCGGCTAATGGATATGAGGAAACACATTGGCGCCGAGATGGAAGCTCATGTTAAAGACAAATAAACTTACACATATAGCTCACTCATAAAATCAACCATCTGACGCTAACGTTTACTCGGTTATTTTATTGTGAATATAGTCTCAATTTTATTCCATTCAAATAAGCTCAAGTTGGGGTCTGAGTAAGCTCGCCCTTGGGGCTTTATCTTCTGCCTCATTTCTTCATCAGCGAACTTAGCAAGGAAAGAGCCTTGCACTGCCATTTGTTACATCGACAACCTGTCATCAATGCTTCATCTTTCTTTGCTCTAATGCTCTCGCACTACCTTCATTCGGTTTGACGTACAGTAAATTGAGCAATGATTAAATTAAGTGAACAAACAATCAAAGATTTGAAATCCGTTGAGTACCAATGGGTTCGTACACTTGATGCTGGCGGTTATCAGCCTAACGAGATCAATCACTACATTCGAACTTGCTTTGGTGGGGATGATGTTTTTGCGGATTTGTTTAGACGAGTAGCGCTTGATCAAGAAAGTATTTACGTATTGATGCGACACCTTGGCTGGGCACCGTCTAATCGCGAATGCCTTTATGGCAGGGCACTTTGACGTGCGCTATCTATTTTGAAATTACAACTTTCTTATTAATTAGGTTGAACTGCCCCGCAATTTCGCAGATGAGTAAGGTGTTCACTCCCAAATCGACTTTGCCCGAAAACAATTTCTGCTATATTGCATCAATCTCACATTATGCATGTTTAGTGTGAGAACGTTGCCCAGAGTTATAAAATGAAAATCTACTTTATAAATAACTTATGGTGTTGTAAGCCAAGGCTTAAGCATTTCTCACATGCAATAAAAAGCCCAAGCTAAATGCTCGGGCTATCGTTACAAAAACTGTTAGACAAATAAGTAAGGAATTCAGCTAACAGCCAGCTATGCGTAACCAAGTAATTTGCAGCGCACTTACACCAACTGATCAGCGGCCAAACCAATACGTTGATAGTACACAGATTATTATATTCGTGAATAATTCACGGGTTCCTATTATCCTTTAACTCCTCCCGCTGTCAATCCTCCAATAAGCCACCTTTGCGCCAATAAGAACACGACAGTAATCGGAATAGCAGATAAAACCGCCGCCGCCGCAAAATCTCCCCATAGATAATTCTGAGGATATAGGTACTGTTGCATACCTACCGCTAACGTGTAGGTCTCTACATCGGAAAGAAGCAACGACGCGACTGGAACTTCTGTTATTGCTGCAATAAAGGCCAGAATAAACACAACAGCGAGAATGGGAACGGATAGAGGCAATAAAACCAACCTGAATGTTTGCCATGGCGTGGCACCGTCAAGAGCCGCGGCTTCTTCCAGTGACGAGTCAATGGTTTCGAAATAGCCTTTGATCGTCCAAACATGCAAGGTAATCCCCCCTAAATAGGAAAATATCAGCCCACCGTGTGTATTTAGGCCCACAAATGGGATGTACTGCCCTAACCTATCAAATAAGGCATACAAAGCCACCAGTGCCAGTACAGCCGGAAACATCTGAAAGATCATCATGGCTTTCAATAACGTTGTTTTTCCACCAAATTTTAACCTCGCAAACGCATAAGCCGACGTCGTAGACAGCGCCACAATCAGCACTGAACTGATTGCCGCTACCTTGACTGAATTCCATAACCACAACAGGACAGGGAATGGAGGCGCCGTTGCCGAGCCATCGGCGTGCATCACTCTAAACCCTAGGGCCAACTTCCAATGCTCTAACGACAGATTGGATGGCATGATCTCGCCTGTCGCGAAGTTGCCTTCCCGCAAAGAAATGGCCATGACCATAATCAACGGAAAGAGAATCAGCACGAGAAAAAACCATAGCGCAATGTGCGTTGCCCAAACTCGGTATTTCAGCGATTGTCCTTGTACCATTGGCATCATTTTGCTCCTAACGCTCAGACAGTTTGGTTAATTTAAGATTCAAAAGAGCCAACCCGCCCACCAAAAAGAAAATCAACGTTGCTATCGCACTGGCAAGACCAAAATCTTGACCACCAGAGCCTTCAAACGCAATTCGATAGGTATAGCTCACCAAAAGGTCGGTATAACCCGCTGGCTCTGAAGTGCCGATACGATTGGGGCCACCTTCGGTTAACAACATGATCATAACGAAATTATTAAAATTGAAAGCAAAGGTCGCAATCAGCAACGGCGTCAACGGGCGCATCATCAATGGCAGCGTTATGTGAACAAAATTTTTAATAGGACCGGCGCCATCAATGGCTGATGCTTCATACAAATCGTTCGGAATGGCTTTTAGTAAGCCCATGCACAAAATCATCATATAAGGGAAACCCAACCACGTGTTCACAACCAACACCATCGTTTTGGCCAAAATGGGGTCAGAGAACCACGCTGGGCTGATTCCAAAAAGCGCATTCAACACCCGATTTACCTCACCGAAACTTTGGTTGAATAACCCTTTAAAAATAAGGATAGAAATAAAAGATGGAACCGCATAAGGGAGGATCAACATCACTCTATAAACGGCTCGACCTCTTAGGGCTTCCCATTGGACAACGCTTGCCAAGATCAAGCCAATGAACAAGGTCAACACAACCGTACAGACGGAAAATACGATCGTCCAAATAAAGATTTGGATAAACGGCTCTTTGATTCCCTCGTCTTTCCAAACACGTTCAAAGTTATCGGTTCCTATACTCACCACATACCCTGGCGGAATAGGCTCACCCTTGAACTCACCGTTTGAAAACACTTGATAAAATCCAATGTCGTCATTGGGTTTTAATATTTGTTGGGTTTCTTGGTTAGCCAATGTGGTTTGGTCTGCCTGCAACTGATATTTAGGCTGTATCGAGCCCAACGTTCTCAACCCGTTCATTGTCACTTCTTCACCATTTGGCAGCATAAGCGTGAGAGAAGACAGTGCCTTACGATGCTTTATAACGGTTTTTATTTTTGCTTCGCTCCCTACTGGCTTAGCAACAGGGTGCATCTGAATGACAGTCGAGGTCGTTACGGTCGACGTGATTGCCGTCGAAGTGAGTGCGGTCGAAGTGAGTGCGGTCGAGGTAATGGCATCAAAATCGATAGTGGGTGAGGCTGCCCATTTACCGGATTGATTAACCAATATCTGATAACCATTCTCGAAAGAATGCAGCTGAAAAGGGTAGCTGTCGCCACTTTGAACAGTTTGGGCGAGCAGAACAGACTGGGCGCGTTCAAACGAAAGTTGATTCTTTGCACTGTAATTCGTCAATGCCAGACCAACGGTATAAACCATGGGAAATACGACAAACAAAATCACCCCAGCAATACCGGGGTAAATATACCGGTGCGCGTAGGTTTTCTTGCTACCAAAAATGGTTACGGCAAGTGCGGTTAAAACAACGGTGAGCATTGCAAAGGCAAATTCACCTTGAGCGTACATGAGCATGCTTGCGTAACCGTTGATCAAAGCAAGCCCCCCCAATACTAGCCATTTGATGATAAGCCCAGTGGGGAAAGAAGGTGACGTTGCCGCTTCGCTCAACGATTCAGTATTAAAAAGTGACGGCATATAAACTCGTAATGCTGCAAAGGAAAAGCAATTCGCACCACCGGATGAACGCAGTGGCGCAATAAACATAGAATACCCAGTGAGTTACTTGATCATTTGTTTCTTGGCATCGTTCAGTGCGGCTTCTACCCCCTGACGACCATCAACAATGTTAATAACCGCATTTTTGGCGGAGCTCCAGAACGCGCTCATTTGAGGAATATTAGGCATAATTTCTCCATGTTGAGCATTGATCATCGTCGCAGCGATACGCCTGTCCTTCGCTATTTCTTGTTGGAATGAGTTCAAAGCCACCGCGCCCAAAGGCTTATCATTATTGATGGTGCGCAAGCCATCGTTTGTCAGTAGGTAGCTTTCAATAAACTCAACGGCCAAATCCTTGTTTGGAGAGGCGGTACTGATGCCTGCGGTTAACACACCCACAAAGGGTTTAGATGGTTGACCATTGAATTTAGGTAACGTTGTGACCCCATAGTTTAGACCCGAACGCTCGATATTCCCCCAAGCCCAAGGACCATTAATCGTCATCGCAACGTTGCCTTTATTGAACTCCGATTCAGACACCGAATAATCCATGTCTGGAGAAATTACCCCTTTATCCACAAGTGATTTAACGAAGTGCATGGCGGCTACGACACCTTCTTTGTGAATGCCCACCTCTTTTATATCATAGCCTCCAGCCTTGCGCTTAAACGCATAACCACCATCCGCGGCCATAAGTGGCCATGTGAAATAGGGTTCTTTTAAGTTCCACATAATGGCGGACTTGCCCTCTTTCTTTAGCTTCGCATTGAGTGCTTCCATCTCCTCCCAATGTTGAGGTGGGTTAGGCACCAAGTCTTTGTTATAGATGAGAGACAAAGATTCGACTGCAATAGGATACCCAATAATTTTGCCCTTATAAGTCACCGCGTCCCATGCAAAGTCAACAATACCTTCTTTGATTTCCTTAGACGGGTTCACATCAACCAGTAAACCGGATTCCGCGTAGCCACCAAAACGGTCATGCGCCCAAAAGACAATGTCGGGTCCCTCTCCAGTCGATGCGGTTTGTGGAAATTTATCTTGTAAAGAATCTGGGTGCGCAACCGTCACTTTGATGCCCGTATCCTCTTCAAACTGCTTACCCACTTCAGCCAAACCGTTGTAACCCTTATCGCCGTTAATCCAAATGGTTAACTGCCCTTCTTCAATGGCCGCATTGGCTGTAAAAGAGCCAAAAGAAGCAAGGGTGCAAAGCGTCAATGCACGAACTGGAGCTTTCATATTGTTGTCCTTTTCATAGGTAGAGATACGTCAGTAATAGTGCTCGAACAGTAGGGAAACAGCATCATCCTAAATGCTACGCCTTCCGATAGATTGAGGTATTTCGTGACCATCATTACGTTTAACGATAACTCCAGCTCACAGAAAGCGAGCATTTTGTGATTCTCATCTCGCTCATAAATCCACGGTCGCGTGCGTACTCAGTGGTCATACAAAGGGTCTCCTCCCTACGGACTCCCCCTATACCCCACTGATGTGGGATGACCTATTTTATGCTTCGTCGGGTACTATAGCCTGAGTCAACCAACACTCTATTCTCGGCGTTCAAACCGGTCTCGATTGTTAAATTCGGTTTGATAACTTTAAAAAACCTTTATAATTCAAAAATATATACAGTTCAAAAGATTAATCTAAGGAAAGCGATATGGCGAGCGTTACGCTTAAAAACGTGTCAAAAGCTTATGGCGACAGACTTATCTCTAAGAATATCGACTTAGAAATCGAACAGGGAGCGTTCATTGTATTCGTCGGACCATCCGGCTGCGGAAAATCGACTCTACTTCGATGTATCGCTGGACTTGAAGACATTACCTCTGGCGACCTCTATATTGGCGAAACCAGAATGAACGAAGTGGAACCATCCAAGCGCGGGGTAGGAATGGTCTTTCAGTCTTACGCTCTCTACCCACACCTCAATGTGTTCGACAACATGTCATTCGGTCTCAAATTGGCTAAAGCCAATAAAAACGAAATAAAGAGACGAGTAACCGAAACGGCGGAGATGTTGCAATTAACACCATTACTCAATCGCCAGCCTAAAGATTTGTCTGGCGGTCAACGCCAGCGCGTCGCGATTGGTCGCACACTGGTTTCGCAGCCAGACGTTTTTCTATTAGATGAACCACTTTCTAATCTGGATGCTGCGTTACGAGTTCAAATGCGAAGTGAAATCACGAAATTGCAGCGTCAACTGGGTTGCACGATGATCTACGTAACCCACGATCAAGTCGAAGCCATGACAATGGCCGATAAAATTGTTGTTTTGGATGCTGGCTGTGTTTCTCAAGTCGGAAAGCCTCTGGAGCTTTATCATTATCCCAACAACCAGTTTGTCGCTGGCTTCATCGGTTCACCCACAATGAATTTTATTGATGTGAAAGTAGAAAAAGCGGAATCAAACCAGGTGTTGGTTCAAACAGAGGACGGTTCGGTCTTTTGGGTTCAAGTAGATGGCGCCACAGTGCACTCAGGTGAAAAGATGACCCTAGGTATCAGACCCGAGCACCTTGTTGAACATTCAGCATCGGATCACGTTATGCAGGGAACGGTTCAAGCGGTCGAAAAGCTGGGCAACGAAACGCAAGTCTACCTAAATCTTGATGATTCTGGTGTTCAAGTCATTTACAGAGCACCCGATACCATTGAGGCGGAGCCCGATCAACCTTTTTCCATCGGCATCCCCACTCATCGATGTCACCTATTCCACAAAAATGGGATGGCATGCCAACGCTTGTACAAAGAGAAAGGGGGGTAATCTCAATATGGCGTCTGGATCGATTGCGTGAACGCTATATTAATGACCAAGTGAGATGAACAACCAAGCGAGATGAACAACCAAGCGAGATAAGCTACCCCGCTAAGGCTGGCGACCTCATCAACGTTAACTAGAAGGATCAGACCACTTTATACGGTTGTACACTTCTTCATGGAGCGTCTGGTTAGATTGCTCAAGATGCATAAGTAACGATTCAATTTTATCCATCCAATTGACATCACTGCTGCCATCGAGAGCTTTATCGTCCATTTTCGATTCATGCTCTTTATTAGCCATACCGTGCTCCTAAAAAAACACTCTCTTCCTCAGCACCCCCATCGAACGACACCGTTCTGGGGCAACCCGCTCAAATAAAAGCGCTTAAGAAAACCATAGCATAATCATAGCCCAACTTTTGATATGTGGGGAAAAGTCACTAAACCAATTCTTCTTGGCTAATGTTTTCTTTTGCCCAAATCAACGCTTGTAGACGATTTTTAGCGCGAATTTTCTTAAATAGATTATGCAAATGCGTTTTGACCGTATTTTCACTAACGAACAGTTTGTCTGCGATTTCGGTATTCGTTGAACCTTTAGCCAAATGCCGAATGATCTGTTGTTCACGGCGAGTCAGTTTTGAAAACAGTGCGTTAGTGGTACTTTTTTGGCTCTGGCGATAGTACATGATGTATTCTTGAGCGAGCTTGCGGCTTAACCACATCTCGCCATTTTGAATAGCACTCATTCCTTTTGATAGCGTCTCTATATCATCATCCAAGTAAAACACACCCACCAAATTCGCCCAATCCAACAACTCTCTTGAATCGATGTCATTACGGCAATTCAGCAAAACTTCTTGGCTTTGTGGAAAGTAACGATTTTTATACTGCAAGTACTTTGGTAAAAACCCTGAATTAATAGCACTCATATCAATAACAACAAAATTATCCATACCTAGAGATAAGTCAAACTCTCTGTTTTCTAATATTGAAATGAGCTGCAAAGTATTCACATAAATGTGCAACTTCTCCTCTAATGATCGCTGAAGAAGCTGTGATTGCATTGTGTCATTTGTTATTAGAGTAAACACCACCGCGTTCCTTTTATTTATTTTCCAACCGGGCTGAGCTGTATACGTTATGAATATCCATAGCAAAGTCAAGAGTCATAACTAAAATACAACAAGGCACTTATGAAGACAACTTTTAAACCATTGATTTTAAAACAGTATCACTTATGAGAAATAACTATTGTTCTATATTGAGAATACCTCTCAAATAATCTTACGGAACGGAGAACTGATTAATAAAGTGACAAAAACCACTGATTCTTTGCCTTTATTTAATTTTAGATACTGAATCAAATTTTATTATTTAGAGTAGTATCTTGTCGATTCAAAATAACATTATTCATTTTATATCCTGTATTGATATCAATATCACTAGTGAAAAATTGAATATGGCTGCAAAATTTCAATTCATATTGGTGAACTTGGTTCAAATAAATCATCAATTATGAAAATTTATATAGACGAAGACACAAAGAGTTAAATTTGTATATTCATCCCACAAATCAAACAGTCTCAAATGGCTATTTTCAGTAAGTGCTGATCAAATATTAAACAAAGCGTCACTTTAACGGTCGACACCCACTGGCTCTAAAGACCGAATTGCCTCCATCAAAAATTGGTCGCACAGCATAGGAATTCACGACGTTTAGGCAAAATAAAAGCGCCTGAATAGGCGCTTACTCCATGAAATGAATCGTACTTGAGATATTTCTAATGTACTGGCTTCGTGCCTTTTTCAGAAAACTTGCCGAAGTACTCTTCCATGATCTCAGGAGTCAGTTTCCCTTCCGCTTCAAGTTCTTTTAATTTAACGACAATTTCTCGTTGCTCTTCCAAAGAAGGAAGTTTTACTTCGGGTTCACTGACGCCCTCTTCAGCCATTGCAGCCAGCTCTTTCTCGAAATCACTCATACACGTACTACCTTAGAAATAATTTCCTAAATTCTAACGATTCATCACTGTGGATGCCAGAGGAATTAAAGCGCTGGCAGCGCACACCTCTGCAAGTTCTCGTGCAGCACCGTACACCGTTCATTCATCGTATTAATGTCTTCTCACTTTTTCGTTAACAGCATGATAACCCATTAAAATATCTGCTGATTTTATTGTAAATTACTTGTAAGCACTTTATGAAACTTAACTCAATGCCTTGATTTTTCAAAACGAGCCAATATCTTGTTGCTGAACTTTTTTGGATTTAATGAGTCGGAAATGTCGACTAATTCGCAAATTGGAGCTTTTCAACGCATGCAAGTGAACCTATTTCAACAATTGCAGACGCATTTAAACTCACAAGTTATCGGGCAAAGTGAGCTGGTAAAACAAATTCTCGTTGCTTTACTGGCCGACGGTCACGTTTTGGTAGAAGGACCACCGGGGTTAGCCAAGACACGCGCAGTAAAGTGTTTAGCCGACTGCATTGAAGGTGATTTTCATCGAGTCCAGTTCACGCCTGACTTGTTGCCTGCGGATTTGACTGGCACCGATATCTATCGGCCAGAGAATGGGTCGTTTACCTTTCAAAAAGGCCCCATATTCCATTCACTGATTCTTGCCGACGAAATCAACCGAGCACCAGCCAAAGTACAAGCCGCAATGCTTGAAGCCATGGCAGAAGGGCAAGTGACCGCTGGCAGTCAAACCTATTCGTTGCCTGAACTCTTTTTAGTCATTGCGACGCAAAACCCAATTGAGCAAGAAGGAACATACCCGCTACCTGAGGCTCAACTGGACCGTTTCTTACTGCACCTTGAAGTGGATTACCCAGATGCAGAAAGCGAATTGGCTATTCTTCGACTAAACCGTGGTGAAGCATTAAACGACAAGAAAGCAGATCAAATCACCATCAGCCAGCGCGATATCTTTGCTGCGCGTAAAGAAGCCCTTAGCTTACATATGGAAGAATCCATAGAGCAATACATCATTCGCTTAGTCATGGCGACACGCCAGCCTAATCAATACAGCGACGAGCTCGATCAATGGTTGGAGATGGGCGTAAGCCCGCGTGCCACCATCGCGCTGGACAGAGCGGCTCGAGCTCACGCTTGGCTAAGTGGTAGAGACTTCGTATCCCCTGAAGATGTTCAAACAATGGCTTATCCGGTATTCAGACACAGAATATTGATGAGTTATTCTGCTCAAGCACAAGGCATTACCGCCAATCATGTCGTCAAAACCATTCTTTCACTGGTCGGAAGCGCGTAAGAGTCCATTATGTCCAATATGCCACCCTACGCTAATGGTGCATTTCTATCGATAGAAGAGCTGCTTTATTACAAAAGCCAAACCACAAAATGGTTACCCCCAGCAAAAAGCTTATGGTCTCAACTGAGTGGAAACCATCAAAGCCGCAGCAAAGGTCGCGGAATGAACTTTTCTGAGGTTCGCCAATACCAAGCTGGGGACGATATTCGATCTATCGATTGGCAGGTCACCGCTCGTACTGGAAAAGTCCATACCAAACTGTTTGAAGAAGAACGTGAACAGCCAGTCATTTTGCTTATCGACTTAAGCAGCCAAATGCGATTTGGCTCCTCTTTACTGCTTAAATCCGTTCAAGCCGCTCACATGGCAAGCCTAATCGGATGGCTAACGGTTCAAGCGGGCGATAGACTTGGCACCATAATCTCGACGGGCAACGAGATAGTGGATATCAAACCCATGGCGCGTGTAAAAGGCGTATTGAGCGTGATTGAAGCCATCATAAAAGCGCACAATCAAGCCTTAGATAACGTGACTCAATCGCCAGCCTCCATCGACTGGTCTACATCGCTAAAAGAACTCCATAGGCTTAGCCCGAAAGGCAGTGAAATCATCCTGCTGAGCGATTTCTTATCGTTTAGAGAACCAGATTTCACCTTGCTTAGCCAAGTGGCTCAACACAATCGCGTTCGGGCTATTCAGTTCTATGACCCACTGGAACAAGGGGAAACCCGGTATAAGGGGCAGAATGCGGTCAGCGATGGGAAACAAAGCCGATGGGTGGACTTTTCATCCTCCAAAACCAAACACCGCTTTCGTCAGGATTTCAGCACTCGCACAGAAAGATTAGAAAACGGATTTCTTCAACAAGGTATCCATTTTAGTCAGATTTCTGCCGGCGATAACCTGATGAATCAATTACACCGAGGTTAGAATGCAAAGCAGTCCTCAATCTCTTAATTTAGCGCCGATTCAATTACCTCAAGAACCGGGATTCTGGCCCCTCGCTTGGGGTTGGTGGGCAGTCGCCATTTTTACCCTTGTTGCTATTTTGGGTGTCGCGTTACTTTTTAAACATTATCGAGCGAAACGCCAAGTAAAGCGACTAGCACGAGAACAACTCAAACACGTTAAATCGACAAAGGAAGGCATGCAATTATTGCGTCAAGTCGCGCTAAGCTACTTTCCAAGAGAACACATCGCCTCTCTCTCAGGAAAAGAGTGGTATGCATTTTTAGATCAACAACTCAAAACACCTCGCTTTATGCCGAACGCAAGCACATGGGATGCACTTCTGTACAAGCCCAGTATGCATGTGGATAACGCTTCTCAACAAACTGAACTCATGACGGATATCGAATATTGGGTTGCCCATGCCCTCCCACCTCGCCGTTCGGCAGCGAACGTCAAGGAGGAAAGATGATCAACTTTGAATGGCTCTGGGCATTTCTGCTGCTTCCACTTCCCATTCTTGTGTATTTTTTTGCACCTAAAATGCAAGAAGCACAAGCAATTCGGCTTCCTAGCCTTCCTGATACCCAGTTAGGAGAAACACCTAATCGAAACGGTCAGAAATGGCTTCTACTCGGCATTTGGCTATTACTGCTTACGGCAGCGGCTCGCCCTGTTTGGCTTGGTGAACCGGTAGAATTTTACCCTGAGCATCGAGACATGATGCTTGTCGTGGATCTCTCTTACTCCATGAGCAAAGAAGACATGTTGGAAAATGGGAACTATATCGATCGTCTATCGGCCGTTAAAAATGTTGTCGGCGATTTTGTTGCTAAACGCAAAGGCGATCGGCTAGGGCTTGTGCTATTCGCCGACCAAGCTTACTTGCAAACCCCACTGACTCTTGACAGACAAGCCGTCAAATCTCAACTGGATCGAACCGTACTCAAACTGATCGGAACCAGCACCGCGCTTGGTGACGGCATTGGTCTTGCGACCAAAACGTTTATCGACAGTAACGCTCCACAAAGGGTTATGATACTTTTGAGTGATGGCAGCAACACCTCTGGCATTATCGACCCAATAGAAGCCACAAAAATGGCCAAGGAATACGGTGCCACCATATACACGGTGGGTGTGGGTGCTGGAGAAATAGTGGTAAAAGATTTTCTCTTTGAGCGCGTGGTGAATACCGCAGAAGATCTGGATGAGAAAACGCTCATTCAGATTGCTGACATGACAGGTGGGCAATACTTCCGGGCACGAAACAGTGACGAACTGGCCACCATTTACGACACGATCAACGCACTCGAACCCGTCTCCAGTGCCAGCCAAACGTGGCGTCCTAAGTCCGAGTGGTTCTGGCTACCACTTTCATTCGTTTTATTGATGTCTTGGATTCTGGCGTTACTGAGGAGGAATCATGGCTGATTTTCTATTTATGAATCCTTACTGGCTTTTAGGTATCATTCCCGCGATCGCTTTGAGTTTTTGGATAAAAAAAGGCACCTCTTCGAAAGGATTGATTGCGAGCCACCTTGCTCAAGCCATGGGGATCTCGCAACATCGCAAGCGTTATATTCACCATTTCTGGCTTGTATTTTGGTGCATCAGCTTCATTGCCTTGGCGGGTCCGAGTTTCGACAAACAGACACGCCCAGCGTTTAACATCAGCTATGCTCGAATACTGGTTTTGGATATGTCTCGCTCTTTGTATGCCAATGACATCAAACCCAACCGCTTGCAGCAACTTAAATACAAAGCACTCGATCTACTGCCTGAATGGAAAGAAGGCAGCACGGGTTTGGTCGCCTTTGCTGGCAGCGCTTATACCATTAGCCCCTTAACAACCGACAGCCAGACGCTCGCCAGCCTGATCCCCAACTTAACACCTGAGATCATGCCGTATCAGGGCGGCAATGTCGTCGCCGCTGTTGAACTTGCCATCCAGTTGATGAGTGATGCCGGTCACCAAAAAGGCGACATCATACTGCTGGCCGACGAACTGCCGCTCTCACAGGTCGAAAGCATCAAACAGTTGCTTGGAAATAAATGGCGAATGTCTGCCATTGCCATTGGTACCGAGCAAGGTGCGCCCATTTCACTTCCTGACGGCGAACTGTTGACGTCTTCCAGCGGAAATACCGTTATCGCGAAAACTCAATTTGAGGGCTTTACCGCGGTCGCTCGACACTCTGGTGGTGTATTCTCACCACTACGTGGCGATGGCAAAGATGTCGACGCCATCGCACAGCTTTCTATTACGCCATCCACCTCTTCAGATGGTGACACCCAAGAAGTCAGCGACCGCATTAATCAAGGCTATTGGCTATTGCCCGTACTCTTGTTCGCTGCACTGGGTTTATTCCGAAAAGGGTTTGTCTTTGCCGTTGTGTTGCTTGTTCTTCCACTGCCAAAGCCCACCTTTGCCTCGCCATTCCAAACCGATGATCAAGCCGGATTTCAAGCTTATCAAAACCAAGATTACGAAAAAGCCGCCGAGCTATTTACATCGAAAGAGTGGGCAGGTGCGGCTTGGTATGAAGCCAAGCAATACGATAAAGCCATTGAGAACCTTGAAGGTCTTCAAACAGAAGGCGCTCAATACAATTTGGCCAATGCGTTGGCACAAAAAGGCGAGCTAGAAAAAGCACGCGATCTGTATCAATCGATTTTGGAAAAGAATCCAAATTTCGAGGATGCCAAACGAAACTTAAGCATTGTTGAGGAAGCGCTGAAGCAACAGCAACAGCAACAGCAACAGCAACAGCAACAGCAACAGCAACAGCAGGATTCTAAAAACGGGTCGAACCAAGAACAACAGGGTGAACAAGATTCTTCATCTGAACGAGATAATGCCGATTCGCAAGACTCTCAGAACTCACAAAACCCGCAAAATCAACAAGGACAAAACGACGAACAAGCGCAGCCTCAGCAATCGAGTGAATCGTCAGAAAAGTCGGATGAATCCGGTCAACCAGACAACGCCAGCGAATCTCAAAATGCAAAAGGCTCTGACGACGCCCAAAATACGGAAGAGTTCCAAAATACAGACAACGCCGAGCGTTCCGAAGATAAAAATGAGGAGGGAGAGGCCTCTGCACCAACTCAACCTGCTCAATCTGAGCCGGCAAATGACTCTGAGGAAAACGAACAAAATCAAGTTTCCGCCACCTCTCAAGCCCAAGGCAACACCGAAGAGGTCGACCCCAAAATTAGGCAATTGGAACAAATCCAACAACAAGCGGATGCCAGCCGTCTGCTTAAAGCGCAAATGATTTTGCAAGAAAGACAAAAACCCTCTTCTCAAAGGTCTGAACAATCATGGTAATTCGTAAGTTCGCATCATCTGTACAATGGTTCTTCTCCTTCGCTGTTATATTGGCTCTGTTATCGCCAGCAGCGTTTGCAAACAATGCCGTTGCGACGGCGTCGGTGAGCCGAACCAACGTCGCGAAAGATGAAGTATTTCAACTCAAAGTCTCAATCAATAAGCAAGTATCGAATAGCAAAGTCGACTTTTCAGTGTTGCAGCCTGCCTTTTATATGGGTCGACCTAGTTTTGGATCCTATAGCAACTCTATCAATGGCAAAACGACCGTCAGCAGTGAGTGGACTGTTGCTCTGGCGGCAACGCAAACCGGCATATTGAAAATTCCAAGTTTCGATATAGACGGTGTTAAAACCGCCCCCATTGCCATTCAAGTCACTAACGACAGAAACGCTCGCACTCAAGACGATGTCATTCAACTTACCGCCAATATTGAGAAAAGTGATTTGTACGCGGGCGAGCGCACCACACTGCATACGCGTTTGATCATCAAAGCGGACCTTCGTCGCTTACAGAATACCAATATTGAATCTGCCTTTGGTGAAGGGTTATCCATCGAACCCATTGGTGAAAGCAACCAATACCAATCGGTGGTCGATGGTGTAGAGGCAACCGTGGTCGATCAATCTTTCTATATCATCCCAGAACGCGCAGGCACATTCACCTTGTCTCCTCCTCGTATTAAGGGAGCGCTCATAGAAAGCTCAGGGAGAAGCAGCGGTACAAGGCTCATTCAGATTGATAAAAGCGCGCCTGCAATCACGCTAACCGTGAAAGAAAAACCTTCAACATACCAAGGCGCATGGCTACCGACACCATCCTTGTCGGTCGATCAGCTCTGGCAAGATGACGAAGGTAATCGCATCACCTCTGAGACCTTCACGACTCAAGTTGGCTCTCCCGTTCAACGTACGTTGGTGATCCGAGCAAAGAACCTGAGCCAACAGCAAATGCCAAATTTAAAGGTGACTTACCCTGAATCAATTCGTGTGTACGATGAAACGCCTCAGTTCTCTCAAGACAGTAATGGCGACATCATCATGACGGTTAAGCAGGTACTGATTGCGAAAGAAACGGGGCAATTCGAATTGCCCGCGGTCAGTGTGCGATGGTGGAACAGCGAAACAGGTCGGGAACAGACATCAACGGCAAGCAGTATGTCTGTCACGATTGAAAAAGGCGATGTCAGTAATTTGAACTCTGTAGTTCAGCCAACATTGCCCCAACAAACCCTTACGGTGACCGATAGCGGATTCTGGCCTTACCTTACCGCCCTCTTCGCTGTGCTTTGGCTGGCAACGTCGGTTCTTTTATGGAAAACAAAACACCGTTCGGCAGATGTAACACCTAAACCTGACAACATAAAGCCGAATAACTTCACCGCTCAATTGATCAGCGCCATAACGAACAAAGACGGCATTGCATTCGACAGAGTGTATAAAGAGTGGGCGGAAACCGTCGAACTGAGTGAATCCGTTATCAGCCAAGCGAACGCTTTCAGGCAAAGCTTGTACGGTAAAGGGACCACGACATTGGATGAGCAAGCGTTTATCCTTGCCATCAAAGGGGCAAACAAACGAAAGGTGGCCAAACCTTCCAACGTATTGCCACCACTTTAAACCGAGCTCGACCTCATCCTATAGCTTGGTTTGATGTGACACAAAAGTGGATGTAACACAAAGCGGATGCGATACGAAAGCGGACGTGATGAGACATCAGATAACGGCAAAAAGCGCGCCGAATTGAGCGCGCTTTTTCTTCATTTGAATGACTTTTTCTTCATTTGAATGACTTTTTCTTCATTTGAATGAAAAGCGACGTTAGCTGTATTAGTACACGTTAGCCTATCGTCATTTCGCCAAGCTAAAAGACTGCGCTAAGTGAACAGATCGCGCTAAGCTGCCAGATCACGCTAGGCTGGCAGAATATCTTCCTTTTCAAACTGAACCGTCACGTGCACCATTCCATCCTTGGCGACAAAATCAAAATTCCAAAACTGTGTTTGGCATATCCTTTTCACCAACTCCAATCCTAAGCCAAAGCCGCTGGACTGACGCCCTTGGTAATTCGCTGAGTTTGAGATACTGACAGCCCCATCTCCCACCTTAATTTCGACTTCTCCCTGTTCAGCATATTGAAACGCATTTCGAATGAGGTTACTCAGCACGATATTCAGCAAATCAGAGTTCGCAGATAAGTGGCTCTCCCCCTGAACATTCACAGAGAGGGCTTTTTGCTGTCTTAGGTAACCTAAGTCTTCCACCATCTGTTCACAGCACAACCGTAAATTTTTATCCGTTTTCTCTAGCGGTTGTCCAGACTCTCTGGCTAGCCATAACAAAGATTGCGTTAAAGACTGCATATTGTCCAAGGCATAGCGAGCACGTCTTAAAGGTCTTGAAGGGGGGATTTGCTCGTCGATGGTATCAAGAGACGCTTGCATGATGGCCAGTGGTGTACGCAATTCGTGGCTTGCGTGTCGTAAAAACTGGGTTTCACGTTCGTTGAATCGGCTAACACGATCAATCGCGTCTTCCAATTGCTTAGCCAGTTCGTTTAGCTCCGTAAAACGATATTTTGGTCGAGGTTCTTCTTTGGACGTACCCAATGTCGATGCCCATCGATTAAGGTGCACAAAAGGCGCACCAATACTCCTCATCCACCAAAGTGCGACAAGGACCAAAATGGCAGAGAAACAAATCAAGGACCAAATGCTTTGCTCAATCACCGTGTTAGCAAATTCTTCAATGAGCCATTCAATGTCTTCCACTGGGTACTGGCTAAGGAGATAGACATGCTCTCCATTGCTGAGCAAGTGGGACATGATTGAAATATGGTATTCCTCACCGTTTATCTCTTTCACGATTGCGGTTTCATCTTGCGCATGCACGTTCTCAGCTGATCCGAAGATTTCTTGGATATGATCGGGAAGGATTTCCCAGCTCCGATACACTTTGGTCGAGGAGAGCGTTGTCACGCTCGAATCTGGGTCTTTCTCTAAGTGGCGAACCATGGCTCGAACATCCATCCAAGCCGCCGTGTTAGAAACCTTTTCAAGGCTCAGCGAATACTGAACCATGGCGATAATGATCATATCGATCACAAGAAACAAACCAAAAAGAACCAACTTTTGCATCAGGTCCTTTTTTAAGGATATGGAGTACGCTTTCATTCCAATACCTTCACCTGTATACCAGCATTAATGCGAGTATGCAGCAGAGGAGAGCCAAACGGTTTGTCGAGCACCTTTCTCAAATTACTCAGCTGTACATTCAGGTTCCCCGGTTCAACGGGATCATCGGGCCAAACAGCATTTTCCAACTCGAGTCGTGGTACCACTCTGGGACTTTGTATCACCAAATAATGAAGAATACGCCATCCAATGGGCGTCATTTTCAACCTTTTCCCTGCTCGATACGCTTCTTGTGCATTCAAATCCAGTTCCAAGTCGCCAATCGATAGATTACTCGACAGATTGGGCTTCGTTCGCTTTGACAACGCCTGTAAGCGCGCCCAAACAACGGGCATCGGGCAAGGTTTCACAACAAAATCATCGACGCCACTCCGAAACCCTTCCAGCTCATCTTCCACCGTGTCGTAAGCCGTCATCATCAGAACAGGTGTATGCACACACGCTTCTCGCAGCATTCGGCATACCTCATACCCATCCATTTTGGGCATGTTTACATCCAATATAATGACATCCGTATCGCCTTGCAGAGCGAGCGACAAACCGCTTTGTCCGTTGTAAGCAAAATCACACTCCACACCTTTTAACTCTAAATAATCCGCCAGTGCACCAGCAAATTGGTTATCGTCATCAATGATTAAGACTTGCATGTTTTCCCCTCGTCCCTTTCTTTCGGCACGTTACTTGTACTCTGTCTTTCTGAGTCACTTTAAGACACAAAATTTAGCCGAAAAACTAGCATGTAAACGATTAATATGATCTTAAGTTTACAGGCTTCCCAATGTGGGCGAGTAACCAAATACTGGGAATGCGACAGGACACAATCAGAGAACGACCTTTCGATTACGTATCGAGCAACATGCCGTTAACTCACTCTGTGTTTAGCCATAATGGAGATTCAATTATGCAGACTCTTGCTTGTCTTGAAGATCAAGTTGCAGCGGTACGGAGATCACAAACTCAGCTCCGTGACCACGCTCGGAAGTGCATTCAATTTTTCCTTTCAAAAGCTGGTTAACAATGTTGTAGATGATATGGGCTCCTAACCCACTGCCGCCTTTTCCTCGCTTAGTGGTGATAAACGGTTCAAATATGCGCTTAAGTATGGCGTCATCAACCCCCTGTCCGGTGTCTTTGTAGCGGATAATCAAGTTGTCTTCATCCGTAGACACGTGAATAAAGATGTTTCTATCGCCACTCCATTCATCAAAACCGTGTCGAATACTATTGGCAATAAGATTGGTGTAAATTTGAATGTAACAGCTCGGATAACTTTCAATATGAATATTATCTGGGCAATCCACTTCCACGCTGACCCGAGCCACTTTAAGCTCATGAGACAGTGAGAGCAGCACTTTCTCTAAGTTTTCTTTTACGTAAAATGGATAGACGGATTCGCTACTCTGATCAACGGCGACCTGTTTGAAACTTGAAACCAATTGCTCTGCCCGAGATAGGTTTGAGGTAAGGATGTGAGCCGATTCTTTTAGCGACTCTATCGCGCCTGAAAACTGCGCCTTAGACAATTTCCCCGTTTCAAAGCCCGTTTTCAGTACATTGATTTTTTCATCGATAAAGCTTGTTGCTGTAACGCTGATCCCAAGTGGCGTATTAATCTCGTGCGCCACGCCTCCCACCAAGCTACCCAGCGATGCCATTTTCTCTGCTTCAATCAACGATTCTTGCGTCTCTTCGAGCTTACTAAGCGTATCGGAAAGTTCATGATTCGCTTGCTCTAATGAGCGTGTTCTGTCTTTGACTTTTTGCTCTAACTCTCGGTTTAACGCCATCAGTTGGTTTTCCGCATTCGTTAAATCGGTAACGTCTATACCAAAACACATGACTCGTTTTTGTTCTTTATTTTCAACAACACGCCACTGTAAAAATCGTTGTGTTCCGAGTGTGTCTCTCATCGTGAAAATCAGCTCAAATTCGGGAATGTTTTGAATCAAATTGTTCTCGCATTCCTTATCAACGTCATCATCCACAAAATACTCAAACCAACTTTTACCGATGAGCTCTCGCTCTTCTATTCCAAGGAGTATTTCCACTTCAGAGTTAACCAATTGAATTTCAAATGCGTCGTTTAACGAACAAATTAAGGAAGGAGAGGATTGTATAATCACACGAGTAAAGTCGCGTTCATATTCAAGCTGATCGTTTATCTTTTTGCGCTTGCTCAACTCGGAATCAATGCGATGATACAAAGCATTAATAGACTCAACTAACGTATCCAGCTCGTCTTTGTGTGTCTCTCTATCCAAACTCAGCAAATCACCAGGTTCGTGATTGTCTAGTTTTTGTCCTTGTACGAAAGAGGAAATGCGATTGATGTGCTTGATAACAACATGATAAACCACATACAAAACGCACATGGCGACGAGGAAAATTTTCAGTATTTGCGTTTGAAGAATAATAATCGATTTTTCCCAAAGCTTGCTGTAAATCAAATGATAGGAAGCTTCGATTTTCAACACACCCACTTTTGCGTCCTTGTAGACCAAATCGTGGAGGTGGCTTATTTCGCTGAGTGGATTTTTTTCACCAATTTCCACCACAGGGTTAAGCACACCATTGTGAAATGAATAGATACCTACGTACTGAACGCTCGGTACGTTTAAGATGCCATTGGCTTGCATAACCATCTGCTCTTCGTCCAAGTTCCATAAGCTATTAGAGATAGAAGACGTTAAGCTTTGCTCCACCGAAATGATGGACGTTTGTAGAAGTTGAACTTCTTTTTTATAGTCCCAGTAAAGTTGAATAACCGTAATCGTAATTGCCAGTACCGATGTACATAACACAATATAAATAAGCAAACGAACAGCAAAGCTATGGCTGTTCATTGTCCTTAATGTTGAAATGATCCCATCAGACTTTCGCTGGTGAGAAATATCTGAATTATGATTAGGAGCATCGGAACTCATCGACTGGCCTCATTTAACCCAATAAACCAAATGCATCTGGCTGATTAACTTAAACATAGTTAAAGTTCAAACAATCGAATATAGCTGTCTCGACACTTGGTGTTTTATCTAGTATAGACAGTGAAATTAGATTGTCTTGATCTCGTAGGCAAACGTCCTGCGCAATCAGAGAAAACCTGCATTCAATGTTGTTACTTCGCTATCCATTAGAATTTGTGCTTTAAATTCAAACTTTGTCTACACTTATCTCAGACGAATGATGTTTTGCGCCGCCTTTTTCTCTCCGCTTTGGATGCAGAGGGTGTACGTAAAATGAAGATAAATTGTGTTATGAGGTCAATGATGGGAAATGATGATCAATTCCTCTTTTCAGATCATGAAGAAGAATCGGAAGTAGAAGAACGAGAGACATGGAAGGTCTTAATCGTCGATGACGATGCCGACATTCATAAAGTGACCGAATTTGTTCTTAACGATTTCGAATATCTGGGAAAAAAACTCAACTTTTTAAATGCCTACTCCGCAGCAGAAGCGAAAGAGGTCTTTTTAGAACACGATGATATTGCGGTGGTATTTCTCGATGTTGTCATGGAGTCAAACCATGCTGGGCTTGATCTCGTAGACTGGTTACGTGTAGAGCAAGGGAACAAAACCAGCAGAATCATTTTACGCACAGGTCAGCCTGGCGATGCGCCCGAATCCGAAGTGATCAAAAAGTACGAAATTAATGATTATAAAAATAAAACCGAACTCACGGCAACGAAGTTAAATACTACCCTTTGTAGCGCTTTGCGTTCTTACCGTGACATCATGGTGATCGAAAATACGAAGAAAGGGCTCAAAACCATTATCGATGCTTCGGCGTCCATTTTAGTTGAGGGGGATGGGGGTCATTGGCTGGACGGAGTACTTTCTCAACTGTCTGCTTTGTTGCATCTGGGCGAAGTGCATGCGTTCAATTTTGCCGCACAAGAAGTTGAAGGGAAATGGAAGGTCGTCGCTTCTTCAAAAGGGGGTGAAGGGCTGATTGGTAAAGAACTAGACGAGTTCATTTCATGCTCCGTTGACGATGTAACCACAACGAAAGATCGCTTTATTCAGGTTAAAGACGAAGAGTTTCTGATCCCAGTTAAAGTGAATAAAAGCGTTGGATTATTAGTGGTGCACTGCCCTAAAAGCAGCCTTGATGAGAACATTGAAATACTGGACATATTCATCCGTAATATCACTATCGCGTACGAAAAAGTCATTTTACTCAATGAAGTTCGCGATACTCAAAAAGAGATTGCCTATCGCCTTGGGGAAGTGGTGGAAACACGCTCGAAAGAATCTGGGAGCCACGTTAAACGGGTGGCGGAAATATCCCGCTTTCTCGCCTCAAAATATGGCTTACCATCAGAGCAATGCGAAAAGATAAAACTCGCCTCGCCGTTGCACGATATTGGCAAAATTGCCATTCCCGATGCGGTACTCAATAAACCCGGCAAACTCGATGCGGATGAGTGGATTACCATGATGTCCCATGCCAGTGTGGGGGCAGAAATTCTACGCAGTTCTAACTTGGAAATATTGAATATTGCGGCGAATATTGCGGGTCACCATCACGAAAAATGGGATGGGTCGGGTTACCCCAATCACACTTCAGGCGAGTCGATTCCTATCGAGGCTCGTATCACCGCAATCGCGGACGTCTTTGACGCCCTAGCGTCCAAACGTTGCTATAAAGACCCATGGTCGAGTGAAAAAATATTTGAATTATTCCAACAAGAATCAGGAAAACACTTCGATCCTAAGCTCACCGGAATTTTCCTTGAAAACTTCGATGAACTACAAAGCATACGAGGGTCCTTTCCCGACTAGCCTTGTCATCTCTGTTTCCTTAGCCAGCGAATATCGCTGGTTTTTTTCGTGTATCCAAAAGGCGATCACCCATTAATATTAAGATTATCAATATCCTTTCGCATCATGACCATTCTGAACTAAACTAGGATTACTCCCTCAATACCCAAGGGATCTCAAGAGGTCACATTCAGAACCTCATGTTCTGTTCCAGTTCAAGGGGAAGAA
Organism: Vibrio sp. S9_S30; assembly: GCF_014694455.1. GTDB lineage: Bacteria > Pseudomonadota > Gammaproteobacteria > Enterobacterales > Vibrionaceae > Vibrio. The sequence continues at coordinate 152,220 of NZ_JAAUWT010000003.1, forward strand.
CGCCGAGGAATAATGATGGACCCTTCCCACATTCTTTGATGATGAAATGGGAAAGAACCTTAGCCCCTAAAGGCGAGTTTAAGCACAACATAAGGCATTGCTATGAAAACATTTATCCAGCACCTCCCGAAAGTAGAACTCCATCTTCATATTGAAGGGACGCTTGAGCCAGAATTAATGTTCGAGCTGGCTAAACGCAATAACGTGCCCATTCCTTTTCGTTCTGTCCAAGAAGTGAAAGACGCGTATCACTTCCATAATCTGCAATCGTTCTTAGATATCTATTACCAAGGCGCCAATGTACTGATTAATGAGGAAGATTTTTATGATCTCACTTGGGCATATTTGCTGAGATGTCAGCAGGACAATGTGGTGCATACGGAAATTTTTTTCGACCCCCAAACCCATACCGACAGAGGCATTCCATTTCACACCGTGATCAACGGAATCTCAAAAGCACTGGATAAGGCAAAGTCGGAGCTTGGAATCAGCAGCCAAATCATCCTGTGCTTTTTACGCCACCTTGATGAAGACGCGGCCTTTAACACCTTAGAACAAGCGTTACCCTACAAAGAAAAAATCATCGGGGTCGGTCTGGACTCATCCGAAGTCGGGCATCCACCAGAAAAGTTTGAGAGAGTATTTGCAAAAGCACGGTCTGAAGGGTTTTTAACGGTGGCACACGCTGGGGAAGAAGGACCCGCACAAAACATCATTGATGCCTTGGATATGCTACAGACATCTAGAATCGACCATGGGGTTCGCTGTGCGGACGACGAAGCACTGGTTCAACGATTAGTCGACAACCAAATACCATTAACCGTCTGCCCGCTTTCAAACACGAAATTGAACGTATTCGAACACATGAGTCAGCACAACATTGTCGATCTCCTCAGAAAAGGCGTTTGCGTTACCATCAATTCGGATGATCCAGCCTACTTTGGTGGCTATATGACGGATAATTTCCTTGCCGTTTCAGACGCGCTCAATCCGACACGACAGGAGTTGGCTCAGTTTACGTTAAACGCGATTGAAGCCAGTTTTATCTCTCCGCCGTATAAAGAGACACTGAAAGAGACGGTCATGAAGTATTTGGCCAATTAATTAGAATGTGCGACGTTAGCGTTACCCTCAGGCAAGGATTCGTTGACTTTTGCAACATCAAAAGTAGGCTTCATTCGCTAAGACAGGAAATGATCCACCAACAACGCCACAAATAAGAACATCAATTGATAAATAGAGAAGATGAACGTACTCATCGCATCGCCGTCTTCCTGATGGTATTTCAGCTTCCACGCCTTGTAGATAAATCCTGCACTTAAAAAGCTCGACACCACTAGGTACAGCAAACCACTCATTCCCACCAAAACTGGGAATAGGCACGCAATGGCTAGGAGGATGGTGTACAACAGGATGCTGGTTTTGGTGTACTCCACACCATGGGTCACTGGCAACATGGGAATATCCGCACGTGAATAATCGTCTTTCCTGTGTATGGCTAACGCCCAAAAATGGGGAGGGGTCCAAATAAAGATGATCATCACTAGCAGCCAAGCATGAGAATGCAATTCATTGGTGACCGCCGTCCACCCAAGCAAAGGAGGCATAGCACCAGCAATTCCGGCTATCACGATATTTTGGGGCGTCGCTCGCTTTAAATACAAGGTGTACACCAACGCGTAGCCAATCAAGCTCGCCATCGTCAGCCACGCCGTCAATTCATTCACCCACCAATACAGCGCCACAAACCCTGCTATACCGAGCGCGATGGCAAAGACAAACGCATTAACGGCTTTTACGTGCCCTGAAGGTAAAGGGCGTTGATAGGTTCTGGCCATGATGGCATCAATTCGGCGATCAATCAGATGGTTAAACGCCGCCGCGCTCGACGCCATTAAACCAATGCCCGCTAAGGCGACCAATGCCGTAACAAGGGGAAATTGTTCTTTTGTTGCCAAAATCATCCCGACGACGGCGGTCAGTAGCATCAAAGCAACCACTTTAGGTTTCGTGAGCTTGTAATAATCCTGCCACGACGCGCCGTCTATTCCTGCTCTAGAAAGAGATTTATCCATACTCAAAGCCCTCGCTCTTGTTCCATAAGAGGTGGTGACACACTGCGCCACACATGGAAATTGATGTAAATCGTACACAACAGTAGAAGTACTGCACCAAGGTTATGTGCCACCGCTACCGGTAATGGGAGGTTTAATAAAACGTTACTCATACCCAGTCCAACTTGGGCGATGAGTAACACCATCAACATAAACGCACCTTTACGAAGCTGAATATGCGGTTGCTGAAACAACTGAAAAGCCAATCCTATCAGCACGACAGAAGTGACAGCAGCGCCTATTCTATGGGTCACATGAATGGTCATTCTTGCCCCATAATCCAACACCCCAAATTCATAATTCGTGTGCCCTTCTTGCCTAAAATCAAAGGCCTGAGAAAAGTTCAAATAGCCAACCCAATCCCCTTCACAAATGGGTAATTCCGTGCACATCAACGCCGCGTAATTGGAAGACGTCCATCCCCCAAGAAAAATCTGGAAAACCACCACCACCAGCGCAAAGGAAGCCAGAAACTTCAGTATCGGCGTATTAACGACTATAGGCTCATACGGAGACCTTACTGAAGACGGGGATCCATTACTTACCGTAAACTGCACCACGTCATTGTGTTCAAAGCCCAATTCTTGTTTGAGACGGCAGTAGAGCAAAAACAGCAAGCTGAACAAGGCAAACCCACCCATTAAATGCAACATGACAATGGCTGGCATCAACTTAAGTGTGACCGTCCACATGCCTAACGCCGCCTGAAAAACAATTAATAGCGACAGTGAAACCGGAATCACGCGCCCACCGTAGCGAGACTTAAGCGTTAAATAGCTGATGGCGAAAACAACCAACCCAAGCGTTCCTGCCAAATAGCGATGAATCATCTCTAGCCAGGCTTTATACGGCTCGACGGTGTTGTCTGGATAGAGCTGTTTGGCGGTAGATAGCGCTTTGTCTGAAGAAGGCACACTAAGATGACCGTAACAACCTGGCCAGTCTGGACAACCAAGCCCCGCGTCCGCAAGCCGGGTATACGCGCCCATTAAGATAACCAAAAAGGTCAGAATCAGGCTTACTTGAATCAGTCTGATGATGTTCATACGCGCCCCCTATCCTTGTTTACCCCACGCGAGACAATTTCAATAGCTTCTTAAAGTCGGCGATTAACCCCTTACTTTGTTGCACCAATTGATCGGGATTGGTTTGTGTCGGGTGATTGGTTTGTGTTGGGTAATGCATAACCAACTGACCTCGTGGGTCCACGATGATGTATTCGTTCTGGTTAAAATCGGATAGAAATTTGTCGCTGGATATCACGCGATTAAAGCGGTAATCCTGCAAGACCGACGTATCACTATTGGGTTGAATGTAAACGGTTGGCGTCACACGTTCTTGATACTTCCCTAGCGACACATAACTTTGCTGCAATAAATGCAACTGCTGACGGCATAACGCATTGCATTCCTGTGGAAGTACGTAACCCAGTAGCCATTGCTTTTCTGATGTTGAGCTCATGGAATAGTCGGTTAAGTAACTTTCTGGCTCGATCAAAACCCCTTGATTGGTCACTCCCGGTTGATACCAATTCATTTCCAAAATGACTTTAGCGACGATGGCAGGCATCGCAAACAACCCCACCAGCGCAAGTAAAATGAGACGCCCACGCTTCACATTGGGTGCGGACTCTCTATCCATGTTTTGAACTGTCATTGTTTTCTCCCTTGGGTATCAAGCGAATATTGAGTGCGTTAAGCAACACCATCACCATAATGAGCGCAAAAACGAAGGCCATCGAAAACCATTGCAATGCATACCCAAAGTGTTTTTGAGAAGACATTGGAACCGGGCGCCATGGCTGAGGGTATTCCAGGTTTAAGTTGCTGGGTTGAACAACAAAAGGCAGTAAAGGCAAACCAAGCTCTCCCTCCAATGCCGCGATATTCAGGTTTTGAATGCGTTTGGGCCACCCGTTTTCAGCATGAAGCTCGTCGCTAATGGGGTTGCTTTGTCGCTGATACACCCTCCCTTCCAGCGAAACGGATTGGGTGAGCTCTGTAAAGCTTGGGAATACTCGACGATCATTACCCGCCTTTACAAAGCCGAGTTCGACCAATACATAACGTCCATTCCCCTGATAACCCGACGTCACTTTCACAGGCTGAAGGAGCACATACCCCACCTGCCCATTCCAAACTTGGTTATCAAGCAAAAAAGTGCGATGAGAAACAGGCATGACATCCATTTTCACTTTGGTTCCCGTCAGGTTTTGTTGATCATCACTAAAATGTTGACTCTCAAGCGATGCGCTCGCCCTATCGAGCACAGCATCGAGAGGCTCCGGCACCATCGTTGCACGTTGTGCCAATGCCTTTTCATAGCTTAACTTTTGCTCACCACGTCCCATTTGCCAAAAGCCCAACTTGATCAAGAGCGTAAATACCACCAAAGTGAGCACTAAGGCGAACCAAAATGTTGGTTTCAACGTCAACGCAACCCAGGGAGACACCATGGCAGCCTCACTGTTTAAACTCGTTCTGGTCTTGACACTTTGTTTCATTATCTTCAACCTTGGTCGCGCTTTAGTGGTGATGGTGAAAGGCAAAAGCGATAAGCCTGCCAGTCACTTCTTGGGTCGCCGCTTGATTTTCTCCGCTTTGGTTATCGTATTTTTACTCATTGCGCTTCAGGCGGGTTGGATTGAACCCAACCCTAGACCTTACTAACGCGGTCGGTATTTAGAACACGTTCTTTGGATCACGTACACGAAGTTCGAGATCACGTACACAAGATCTAAAGCACGTACACAAAGATAAAGAGACATAGCCAAACCACATCCACAAAGTGCCAGTACCAACTTCCCGCTTGAAAGGCGAAGTGGTTTTCAGGCGTAAAGTGGTCGTGCGCGATCCTTGCCAATAACACCGACAAGAAAATGGTGCCCAATAACACGTGCATACCGTGGAAACCGGTTAACAAAAAGAAGGTATTGCCGTACACACCGGATTGAAGCGTCAGCCCCATTTCTTGGTAAGCGTGAATGTATTCTTCCGCTTGAAAAAACAGGAACGCAATCGCCAGAACAAGGGTAATTTCGAGCCACACAACCAAGGCCATGCGGTGGTTTTTCTCTAAACTGGTGTGCGCCATATGGAGCGTGATGGAAGACGTCAGAAGAATGATGGTGTTGAGCAAAGGTAACCCTTGCCATCCCATGGCTTCTGTTGTTTGACCAGAAGGGGTTAAAGTGAGCGGCCACATCGCTTCAAACGCGGGCCAAAGCACTTCATGAGTCATTTGATTGTTGTCGGCACCCGCCAACCACGGGACAGAAATCATTCGAGCATAAAAGAGCGCCCCAAAGAAAGCACAGAAAAACATGATTTCCGAAAAGATAAACCAGCTCATGCCCTGTCGGAAGGACACATCAATTTGTTGGGAATAAAAACCCGACAAAGATTCACCAATCACGTTTCGCATCCATCCGATGAACATCACCAGAAAGACCACGAATCCGCCGATCAAAAATACCTTCCCAAACACACTGCCAGTGTCTAAGTTTTGTACCGTTACGCCAGCGCCAACTGCAATAAAAAACAGGGCAATCGCACCGACTATCGGCCAAATACTGTGTGAGGGGACATAATAAGTTTGGTGTTGTGTTGTCATTGCACCGCTCCTTGATCCGTTTCTGAGCGTGAAATTAGAGCCACGGTTGTCTTATCTTCTGGCTCTGTGATATTGAACAGGGTGTAGGAAAGTGTCAGCGTATGGATAGAATCGGGAATCGTTGGCTCTATATAAAAAATTACGGGTAACTCAGCGCTTGTATTCCCGTCCAGTGGCTGGCGATTAAAGCAAAAACATTCAATTTTGTTGAAGTATGCCGCGCCATTTCCTGGAGCAATCGAAGGGACAGCTTGACCAACCAATGGCAAACCATTGAGGTTCATAGCCATATACCGCGTTTGAACCACCTGACCTGGATGGACATTCATTACCTTTTTCGCAGGTGTGAATGTCCATGGCATATCGGGTTTCACATGCGCCATAAACTCAACACGAATCGTACGTGATGTATCGACTTGCATGCCTACTGGGCTGCTCACGGCTTCACTGTTCGGTTTGCCGTTAATGCCGAGCTGCTCGCACATAATGTCGTACAGTGGCACTAACGCAAAACCAAAGCCAAACATGCCCAGAACACTCAGCAACAGCCAGATGGTCAGTTTTCGATTGGACGCTTTTTCCGTATCCATCGCTGCCTCTCCGATCAGTCAATTTTAGGTGGCTGACTGAATGTATGATGAGGTGCTGGGCTGGGAACTGTCCATTCCAACCCTTCCGCTCTTTCCCACGATCGCGCTTTCGCTTTCTCGCCTCCCCTGATGCATTTGATCACCAACCAGAGGAATATCAGCTGAGACAACCCAAACGCAAATCCGCCAATCGATACAATTTGGTTCACATCCGCAAACTGAATCGCATAGTCTGGAATCCGCCTAGGCATGCCCGCTAACCCCAAGAAGTGCATAGGGAAGAACAGAACATTCACTGAAATAACCGAGCACCAGAAGTGCCATAGGCTCAACCGGTTATCGTACATATGCCCTGTCCATTTAGGCAGCCAATAATAGGCGGCAGCCATAATCGAAAAGACCGCCCCCGACACCAAAACGTAATGGAAATGCGCCACCACAAAATACGTATCGTGATACTGGAAGTCAGCCGGAACAATCGCCAGCATTAACCCCGAAAACCCGCCAATCGTAAAGAGCACAATGAACGCAATGGCAAACAACATCGGTGTTTCAAAGGTCATCGCCCCTCGCCACATCGTCGCCACCCAGTTAAAGACTTTCACCCCTGTCGGCACCGCAATCAACATGGTGCAATACATAAAGAAGAGTTCGGCAAACACCGGCATCCCCGTCGTGAACATATGGTGCGCCCAAACCAAGAACGACAGCAGCGCGATACTGCACGTCGCATACACCATAGAGTGGTAACCAAACAGCTTCTTACCACTAAACGCCGGAATGATGGCCGATACGATCCCAAAGGATGGCAATATCATGATGTACACTTCAGGGTGCCCGAAGAACCAGAAAATATGCTGGAACATCACGGGATCGCCCCCACCCGCCGCATCAAAGAAACTGGTGCCAAAGTACTTATCGGTCAGAACCATGGTAACCGCGCCGGCCAGCACTGGCATAACGGCGATCAGCAAGAAGGCGGTGATTAACCATGTCCAAACAAACATGGGTAGCTTAAACCATGTCATGCCCGGAGCCCGCATATTCACAATGGTTACGATCACGTTGATCGCCCCCATAATGGAACTGATCCCCATAATGTGGACGGAAAACACAAATAACGCGGTGCTATCGGGTCCATACGTCGTCGACAATGGGGCATAGAATGTCCAGCCAAAATCCGGACCGCCCCCTTCCATAAAGAGCGAACTGATTAAAATGAGAAACGCAAAAGGTAAAATCCAGAAGCTCAAGTTATTCATGCGTGGTAAAGCCATATCTGGCGCGCCAATCATCATCGGAATCATCCAGTTGGCTAACCCAGTAAAGGCGGGCATCACCGCACCAAAGACCATCACTAAACCATGCACCGTGGTCATCTGGTTAAAGAAATGCGGATCCACTAACTGCAAACCGGGCTGGAACAATTCGGCGCGAATGATCATCGCCATGAACCCGCCGGTTAAAAACATGGCAAAACTGAACCACAAATACAGCGTGCCTATGTCTTTATGATTGGTCGAATATATCCAGCGAGCCAGCCCTGAAGGCGCTGCGTGATGATCGTCATGGTCATTTTCATGAGAATTTACATCGGTTGAACTGTTCATTGTCCCTCCTCGCTGCGCAAGGTATTCACGTCTGACGCCTGTGCCATATCGCCTTTGTCATTACCCCAAGCATTTCGCTCATACGTTACTACGGCAGCAATTTGCTCATCGGTTAACTGATTTCCAAACGCTTGCATGGCCGTTCCAGCGACCCCGTTAAGCACAACATCGATGTGATTATTCAAATCACCCAATGTCACAGAGCTGTCTTTCATGGCAGGAAAAACCCCCGGAACCCCTAGCCCATTCGCTTGGTGACACACCGCGCATCGGTCGTTGTACACTTTTTCGCCCATCGCCATTAACTCGTCCATAGAAAGCTCTTTAGACAGTGCGGCTTTCGCCTCTTCCGCTGCTTGCTTGGCAATCTGCTTTTGCGTCACTAGCCATTCATCGAATTCCTTCTCTTCCATGGCGTACACCACAATCGGCATGAACCCGTGGTTTCGTCCACACAACTCGGCACATTGACCGCGATAAACACCCGGTTCATCGATTTGGGTCCACGCTTCATTGATAAACCCTGGCACCGTATCTTTCTTCACGGCGAAATCCGGCACCCACCATGAGTGGATGACATCGTCGGACGTTAGGAGGAACCGGACTTTCCGGTTAATGGGAAGAACAAGCGGATTATCGACCTCAAGAAGGTAGTTAGCCCCTTTGAGTTCATTCCCTTCAATCTGCTTGGAAGAAGTGCTTAACAAGCTGAAAAATTCGACACCCTCACCGAAATAGCTGTAATGCCACTTCCATTGAGAGCCCGTAATTTTAACCGTGATATCAGATTGACTGGTGTCTTCCATATCGATAAGCGTTGTGGTGGCAGGCACCGCCATCGCAACCAATATCAAAATCGGAATCACAGTCCATATGACTTCCACTTTCGTACTCTCATGAAAGTTCGCCGCCACAGCGCCCTGAGATTTACGATGTTTGAAAATGGCGTAAAACATGACCCCAAAAACGACAACCGCAATGGCAACGCAGATATAAAAAATCAGCATGTGGAGGTCATAGACCTGCTCACTGATCCGAGTTACACCCCTTGTCATATTGTATTGGCTTTCAGACCATGCCACCGCTGGGACTAGCGCACCCCATAAACACAAAGACGTTAATCTTTTCAAAAGATCTCTCCTCTGTTTCCCCCTGCGGACGCAACACGTTTGGTAGCGCAACGTGGTTACCGCATAAGCATCAGATCACCATCCAAATCCATTTGTGTTTTTATAGACGGTGACCCACTTCGCACTTCCACACAATAATGTGATGGAACACATGCCATTCGACCTTTAAATTATGTCTAAAATGCTAACTATTTGTTATAGCTTTGTTAATAACACTAGGTTCTTCACGACAATTGTTCAAGAACTAAACGATCATCTCCATTTTGGAATTAGACTTGGATCCCCAATTTGTTCCTTTATACTCCCTGTGTTGCTTATGATCCGTGAAAATATCGAGAGCAAAAAATTTCAAAAATAATTCATCGTGATTTAATCGATTGCGACCACATCATGAGATCTAAAGCACAGAAAATGGTGTGATCATTAATAGAATTCAATTAGTTTAGAGGCAGACTATTTAAGTAGGCTTTAAGCAGGAAAAAACGATGAACGAATTGATGAAAAGCTGGCTGAGAAGAGACCCAGACCCTCGTACACGTGAAGAACTGAATACACTTCAAAAAGAAAACCGCTCAGAAGAGATTGCAGACCGATTCAAAGGACGTTTAGAGTTTGGTACCGCGGGTTTACGCGGTGTTGTCGGTGCGGGCCCTAACCGTATGAACCGATTAGTTATCCAAGAAACGGCAACGGGCCTTGGCCAGTACTTGTTAACCGCGCAACAAGGTGCGGCGGAAAAAGGCGTGGTGATTGGTTACGATGGTCGCCCAGATTCAAAACAATTTGCCCACGACACGGCATCGGTACTGACTGCGCAAGGCATCAAGGTTTACTTAACTCACGATGTTGCTGCAACACCGATTGTCGCGTTTGGCGTTCTTCACCTTGGCACCGCAGCCGCGGTGGTGGTCACCGCCAGCCACAACCCACCCGAGTACAATGGCTTCAAAGTCTACTGGGACAATGGCGCTCAAATTATCCCGCCACACGATTCAGGCATTGCGGCTGAAATCGACGACGCGGCTCAAAAACCGCTGAACCTCATGCCGCTTGAAGAAGCCGAAAGCCAAGGCTTACTCGTCTGGTTAAAAGACGATTACTACCAAACCTACCGTGATACAGCCAACGCTAGCCCATTGCTGCAAAGCGATCCATCACAAGCCGCAAACCTGTCCCTTGCTTATACGGCAATGCACGGTGTTGGCGCAAACATGGCGGAAGCGCTCCTCGCTGATGCTGGATTTACCCAAGTACACAGTGTCGCTGCACAGCGCGAACCTGATGGCCGCTTCCCTACCGTTCATTTCCCAAACCCAGAAGAAAAAGGGGCGATGGATTTAGTGATTGCAGAAGCGAAAAAGCACAACGCGGAACTGGCCTGCGCTAACGACCCAGATGCCGACCGCTTTGCCGTAGCAGCAAGAAAGCCCGATGGCGAATACCAAATGCTCACTGGCGATCAGGTTGGGGTGTTGTTTGGCCATTACCTGCTTAGCCAAGCAGAAGATAACCAAAAATTGGTTGGCGCAACGATTGTTTCTTCCAGCCTTCTTGCAAAAGTTGCCCAAGCCGCTGGCGGCACGTTCTACAAAACGCTGACGGGGTTTAAATGGCTGACGAACGTCGCCATGCAAGAGCAAACGGAAGACAAGCAGTTCCTTTTTGCTTACGAAGAAGCACTGGGCTATACCGTTGGCACGTTGGTGTGGGACAAAGACGGTTTAACCGCTTTGGTCGCCTTCGCTCAACTGGCTGCTCGCTTGAAAGCGCAAGGCAAAACCGTTTGGGATCAGTTAGAAGAAATATACCGACAGCACGGCATGGTGATCAATGCGCAGCACAGCATCGCTCTCGATCCTTCGGCCCCGCCAATAGGTGATACGCTTCGTGCTAACCCACCCAAGACAATCGCAGGTCAAACCATTGCGAGCACTGAAGACTTCAAATTGTCGAAGCAAACCTTCGAAGATGGCAGTGAAAAAGCCTTAGAATTCCCAGTCAGCGATGTGTTGATTTATCACCTAAACAACGGGTCTCGCGTTGTGGTTCGCCCTTCTGGTACGGAGCCTAAATTAAAATGCTACTACGAAGTTGTTGAACCATTTGGTGCGGAAGAAAGCTACGCTGACGCGCACAATCGTGCGGAAGAGAAAATCGACATGTTGATCAGCGAACACCAACACTCACTGCAGTAACATCCGCCTTTAAACCGCCAGTCTAGGAAAAACATCTCAGACAGCAAGCCCTCTTTGAGAGGGCTTTTCTGTTTAAGAAAACATCGTCATGGTCAAGGGTATCAGCCTCACTCAGCCGGCGTCACACAATCCACCTTACCGAGTACACAAGTTCACAATTCCAACTAAGCTTACTAAAACTGATGCTACTTGGAATTGCACCATGCTTAAGGTACTGCTCTTTTTCTTCATTACTTTCGCTTTGCCTGCCCAAGCAGAATCCGCAAGAACGCTGAGAGTATGCTGGGAAAACGAAGAAAAGCCACCTTACCTAATGTTCAGTAGCAAAAACAAACCTTATGGCCTGATGGTAGATGTGGTTGAAGCGGTCACAAAAGAAAACGGTTATGAACTGAAGCATATCATTCGACCATGGAAACGCTGCCTACTGTCCATTCAAAAAGGGCGCGTTGATTTGGTTCCAAATGCCTCGTTCCAACCCTATCGCGCTACGTTTTCATACTACTCTTCCCCGATTTACGAAACCAATATTGCGTTATTCTACAAATCGACGCGATTTCGTTCACCACCTCAATTTTTGTCTCAGGAAGATATCTCTCGTTATCGTATTGGCGGTATTTCTGGGTTCAATTACAGCTTTGTTCACACCGGAATAGCGATTGATGTTGGGGCTAAATCGCGCGAGTATTTAGTGAAAAAACTCCTCGCAGAACGTGTTGATTTCGCTTTGCTGCAAGTGGATGTACTCAACTATTTAGCCAAACAAAAAAAGATCGACATAACCGCACTGGATCACGTCCCCTTTCCTGGCAAGGAATCCAAAGCGTATCATGTACTTTTTAGTAAGGAGACCAGCGACGCCGAAGCATTGAAAAACCAGTTTAATCAAACCTTTTTGGAAATGAAACGCAACGGTATGATCAACAAGATCAAAGCAAAATACTTGTAATCGCTTAGGTCGTCACAAATTGGGTCTCTTTCAATCCCATGGCGTACAGTATCGTGGTGAGATCCGTATGCTGTATCACCAAATCGCAATCCGAGATTAACGTCGGTTTAGGGTAGTGCCCAACACCGAGCCCACTTCCTTTCAGCATATACTTATCGTTCGCTCCATCTCCAACAGCACACACGTCCACGCTCTGAATTTGGAATGTCGACGCACATTTTGCTGCGATGGAGGCTTTTTTTTGTCCATCAATAATGTCTCCTTCTACCTCCCCGCTCACGTTTCCATTGCGAACTTTGACATGATTTGCAAAGTACGCACTGAACCCACACATTTCAGCAACATACTGGGCAAACACAGCCAAACCACTGGTGATCAAAACCGTTCTGCACCCATTCGCTTCAAGTGTTTTGACTAAAGTGTTGGCTCCCTGACTGAGCTCGATATCGCTACAAAGAGAAAACAGTGTCTCTACGGGCAAGCCTGCTAACAATGTCACTCGCCTCACAAATGAATCTTGAAAATCCAACTCCCCCTTCATCGCGCTCTCGGTGAGGGCTTTTACCTGAAGCCCTACTCCATTTGCCTCTGCCAGCTCGTCCATCATTTCTTGTACGATGATCGTGGCCTCCATATCTGCCACCAGCAGTTTTTTATGACGCGAGTTCTCGTGTTGAATAACACAATCAAATTCTAGACCTCGTGATTGAGCTTGTGATCTCAGAAGCGCAACCAGAAATAAACCATCTTGGTCGCCGAGTTCCAAGTGAAAGTCGGCGGCTTTTTCATAAGAGAGCCAAGTCACATATGTGAAGCGAATCCGATGTTGGTGGCATAGGTTTAAGATAACCATAAAAATGGATGCCCATTGATGGGCATTATTTGCCGTGGTGACGGCAGTCAGTACATGCATAATTTATCTCGAGTTATCCGCAGTGGCGTTCTTACTTTGCGATCGAACATATCAACCTCTAACGAGCGTTATCTGTATAGGTTGAAGGATAAATACGTACTCCACCATTCTCCGAAAGACATAATTTTTACGGCTCACTCTAAGCACAACGTTTAGCCATATTGACCAGACGCGGTGCAGAAGTCGCATTTCCACACCATACTGAGTATGTCGCAAGCAGTACCCCCTTCGTTAAACTACGACTTTAGTTATAGCGAAGCGCTATATACTTCGTTATAAGCCTTGCGTTTTGCTAACTTGGTCATTGCTTAACGCCAGTCTTCTGTGCATTCTTTCTCTATACCTAACTCAAGGAAGTGGCATGTTAAACATATTGATCGCGGATGATCATGCGTTAGTTCGAAAGGGAGTCATCGCGGCACTTTCAGAGCATGAGAGTTCGATAAAATGCGAAGAATGCACCTGTATTGCCGATGTCATGACGAAACTATCTGCGGGTGATGCGGATTTGGTTTTACTGGACATTTGTCTTCCAGATGCCGATGGATTTTCGGGTCTGGAGTCCATTAAATCTTCCTATCCTGCGGTTCCCGTCGCGATTCTTTCCGCAAGAGATGACGAGCAATCTGTCCGAGGTGCGTTAGAGGCTGGCGCTGATGGGTATATTCCCAAAGCCAGTTCAACGCAGGTCATGTTAAGTGCTATTCAGCTCATTTTGGAAGGAGAAGTCTATCTCCCTTCCATACTTCTTCAGGCGACACAATCTCGAACCAATGGATTGACTGGCCAGTCATCATCCACCACACGCTCCGCTTCAGGTCTTACTAAAAGGCAGCAAGAAGTGCTGCATCTCATCGAAAAGGGGTACTCCAATAAAGAAATTGCGCGCGAGATATTCTGTACGGAAGGCACGGTTAAGGCACACGTTACCGCCATATTTAAACTGCTTGGTGTGAATAGCCGAGTCAAAGCGGTGATTGCCGCCAAAGCCATCCAAGCGTAACCATTCTCTCAGCGTAGTTTTTTGTCAACGTCAGTATTGTATCAACGTCGCTATTTTGCCAACGCCACTATCTTGCTAACGCCAGTATTTTGCCGATCCTAGCATTTTGCCAACGCCAGACTTTTCCCAACGGAGTCTTCCTCAGCCGCAACGCTTATCTCTGAGCCACTGGGTCCAAAAAGATAAGCTTTTGGCACGAATTCATAACGCTCCCTATTCAGCAGTAAGCGATACTGTTTGTCATTAAAGAGCGCCAATTTACCCTGTTATCGCGTTGTTTTTATTTCGGTTTCCAAACTGATACGCCTATATCAACGGCAGGTCTTATGACGGTCGCTTGGATAATCGTTTCATTTTAAGTTTGTACCTCTGTCGGTTCATTACGCGCTCCAAGGATTCAGGACATTCAATAAGGTGGGCCTCTATATTGGCTTCACGTAAAGCTGTTCTCGCTAATGTATTAGGAGTAATGAGATGAAAAATGAGCCAATCGACTTGCAGTTAAGTGTTCACTATTTACGGTTATCGAGCGCGTTCCACACCGACCCGTACCCTCGCTACGAAGCGCGTATTGAGAAATTGAAAGCACTCAAACACACCATTTTACGTAATCAAGATTGCTTGCTAAAAGCGTTAAGTCAGGACTTTGGTTACAGAAGTGACTATGAAAGTATTGTGGGTGATATCTATACCACCGTTTCCGCCATTAACTACACATTAAAGCACCTGAAAAGCTGGATGAAACCCAGCCGCCTCAAAATCGGTATACAACATCAACCCGCTCGCTCCAGTGTGATGTATCAGCCTCTTGGTGTGGTGGGCATAATCGCACCGTGGAATTACCCCATCAACTTGGCACTTACCCCTTTGACGGCCGCCATCGCGGCGGGTAATCGGGTCATGTTAAAAGCGTCTGAACATACGCCAAAAACGAACGAACAATTAAAGCGCATACTGTCCGAAGTCTTCGATGCGGACCAAGTTACCTTCGTCCAAGGTGGCGTCGAAGCCGCCATCGAATTCACCAAGCTAAAATTTGATCATATTTTTTTCACGGGTTCAACGGCAGTAGGTCGAGAAGTCATGCGTGCCGCCGCCGAAAATTTGGTTCCATGCACATTGGAATTAGGGGGTAAGTCGCCCGTTATCATCGACCAACATGTGGATATTCCGAAAGCCGTAACTCGATTCATTTTTGGCAAAACATTCAACGCTGGTCAAACGTGTGTGGCGCCCGATTATGTGTTTTGCCCCACAAACAAAATTGAGCAACTGGTAGAGGCTGTCTCGAACCAATATAAAGCGATGTACACAGAAAATACCGAAGTGGTCGATTCCACCCATATCATTAATCAGAGTCACTATGAACGCCTCTCAGAATTGGTGGCAGACGCGGTCGCATTAGGCGCTAAAGCTCATACAATTTCACCGCTTTCCACTCAAGACCAAAATACCTTTTTCCCACTCACGCTGATTACCGAGTGCCAACCCAACATGCGTGTGATGCAAGAAGAAATATTTGGTCCCATTCTGCCCATTGTTGGGTACGAACAAAAAGAAGAAGTCGCACTCAGTATTTGCGATGGTGATCGCCCTCTCGCACTGTACCTCATCGGCGACGACAAAGATTTTCAAGAATACATATTAAACCACACTCACTCCGGTGGCGTCTGCATCAATGACGCGGCTTTCCATGTCACGGTGGAAGAACTTCCATTTGGTGGCGTAGGCAAATCGGGGTTTGGTCAATACCACGGACGGGAAGGGTTTCTTACCTTTTCAAATGCAAAAGCGGTTTTAAAAAGAGGCAGTCATCTGTATCCGATGGCTCATTTGTTTCCACCCTATGGCAACAAAATGCACGCACTTTTTTACAAGCTGTTTGTCCGCTAACACGAAAAATAAGGTGAGATACTATGAATAGTAATGCGAATTTAGGGAAAATGATCGAGCTGACGTGTGCTCGTTTTGGCGACAGAGTCGCATTTGAATGCCAAGGAAAGGAAATCACCTTCAATCAAATTGAACATCAATCGAGGCAACTCGCCATTTGGTTTCAACAACACCCAGATTTGGAGCCAGGTGACCGTATTGCGATCCAATTGCCCAATGTTCTGCATTATCCCATTGCGGCTTATGCGGCTTTGCGTGCGGGGTTGGTGGTGGTCAATACCAACCCTCTCTATACCTACCGAGAGTTAAGTCATCAGTTGGCGGATTCAGGGGCCAAAGTATTGGTTGTTCTCGATGCTAGCACACTCGATATTGAGCAAATTCAGTCTGACACTGACGTAAGCCTTTTTCTGCAAGCCCGCCCCGATGTAAGCGAAAATGCACAAATCACCTCCATTGATCACGCCATTGCCATGGCCTCAGGAGAGCTGATGCCTTACGATCCATCCAGTTCAGATATTTGTGTATTGCAGTATACCGGCGGCACGACTGGCCTGGCTAAAGGGGCGTGCCTGACACACCATGGGCTCATCCAGAATATGCTTCAGCTAAGTCATCGACTTCATAAGCATTTGAGTGATGAAGGGGAGATTTCCATTTGCCCATTACCGCTTTATCACATTTATGCCTTTGCCGTGAATATGCTCCTAATCTTCTCTTATGGTGGGAGGAATGTACTCATACCCAACCCTCGTGATATCGATTCAATGGTCAAAGCCATCGCACCCCACCCATTCACCCTGTTCTCTGGAATCAACACACTCTTCGTTGCCTTGTGTCACCACCCAACATTTCAGTCTCTGAATTTTGATAGCCTCAAGCTGACGCTTTCTGGTGGAGCCGCCCTGACGGAGAATGCTCGGAAAATGTGGTTAGACACCACGGGGAAAACCATATCCGAAGGCTATGGAATGTCTGAAACCTCACCGGTCATTGCACTTAATGAACCCGGAAAGGAAGAGTATGGAACGGTTGGCTTGCCGCTTAACGATACCAAAGTTGAAATCTGGGATCCTTATGAGCAGCCACTGGAACCGGGAGACGTCGGTGAAATTGTTGTCAGCGGCCCACAGGTGATGGAAGGTTATTGGAATCGACCGCAAGAAACCGACGATGTCATGACCGAGAGCGGCTTTTTTAAAACGGGGGATCTTGGCCTTATCATGCCTACTGGGGCGATCAAAATTGTTGATAGACTCAAAGACATGATTTTAGTGTCTGGCTTTAACGTTTACCCGACAGAAATTGAACAAGTACTGTGCGATCACCCGTTCATTTTAGAAGCAGCGGTCGTCGGTGGAGAGGATGAGAAAACCGGCGAGGCCGTTCTCGCGTACATTACCGTCTCTAACCCGATCACCATTGATGATGTCATCGCGCATTGCCGCGAGAATTTGACCGCTTACAAAATCCCTAAAATGATACAAATCTTACCAGAACTGCCGAAGTCTACGGTTGGCAAAATTCTGAGAAGAGAGCTTCGCCAATAAATCTGCCCTTGTCGAGTCTAACCGCCCAAATCCGCGAGAATGGCATCATTATCAAATAAGGCATCCCCCACAATCCCCACTGATATTGTGGTGGATGCCTGCTTTCTTACCCGTATCCGCTTCCCCCTCTTTCTATCCGCAGAGAGCGTTCTATCCGCAAAGACCGCTCTATCCGCAGAGAGCGATTCAGAGAGGAGCAAAGTCACTTAACCTTGGAGGCTAACATGAGATTGTCTTATATCGCTTTCTATATCACTCGAACTTAGGTAACGGACACGGTATTCACCTGGCGTACAATTCGTCCAACGTTTAAACGCTCGATTGAAGTTTGCCACACCAGAAAATCCGACGAGATAGCCAATCTCCCCCAAACTTAAATGGGGCTGCTTGATGTACTCCATAGCAATTCGCTTTCGCGTATTTTCCAATATTTCTTTGTAGCTTGTCCCTTGCTCATTCAACTTGCGTTGGAGGTTTCGGAGGCTAATGCCGAGTTGTTTCGCAATATCGGATTGAGACGGTGCACCTAAAGAGAGGTGATCGGTAATACTGTTGATAATGGTGTAGGTGAGATTTTCTTTGTCAACGCGGGATAAGAACTGATCAAGCACTTTATTGTGAACTTGATTGATCAAAGGGTTACAGCCCAATGCGCGTTTTTTTGCTTCTTCAAGATCGAAAACGATCGTGTTTTTTTCCGAACCAAACCGCACTTCGCAGCCAAAATATTCTTCCAAATACTGAATGTTTTCGGGGCGGTCGTAAGCAAACGTCACCAATTTCAACTCTGGCTCGTAATTGGCGATTTCGCGTGAAAACTGAACTAACGTTGCCATAAACGTTTCGGTCGATATTCGGGACAGAACGTACCTACCGCTGTCTGGGTATTTATGTACGATCAGCTCTGAGATCATTCTGTTGTCGTGGGTATGAATTTGCATACTGCAACAGTTAGAAATAACACGCTTGTACTGTGCAATTCGCTCAAACGCATCCAGCAAACTGTCAGAAGAGATCATGGCATAACCTAAAGCATGAAAAGTACTGGGATGGAAATTCTTGGCAACTTGTGTTGGGAAGTAAACGCCGAGCGCTTCTTGGTTACAGTGAATCAACAAATCTGAAAGTCGTTCAATACCAATCCTTGCTTCAGGGTTGTTGATGCAGGTAGGGTCTATCTCAAATTTGTCTAATATGGCACTTGTTTGCAAGTTGGCATCATTCATTGCCTTTGTGATGGGAATGAGCCACCCACTTAGTGTTGAATAATACTCGTTCATAAAACCAAACCACCTAAACCAGTTAGTTAACACAAATTTAACATAAACCATAAGTGATCGTAATGATACCAATAATGAGATTATGGGTATTATTATCTATGTTTCAATATTAAGACCTCCATTGGTTCATCTCTCCTAGTTCGGCGCACCAATAATGCCTTTCTAGGTGGCTCACGTCACCGTAGCCCCGCTCGCGCCCATTTATAATTAACCCTTAAATATCAGATTATTAGCGACCTATCCAGTTATAAAAATTCGTTTTTTTCGTTACAAGACAAGGCATGCGTACAAAGACAATCATGTGGCAGGTAATGATAATTGAAACACTAAGAATACGATTAACATATCGTCGTGGGTTCGTCATTTAGCGTTGATACTTCCGCCTAAAATCATGCCGTTTGGACAACGAACGTTCTTGTTGACTAGGCAATCTCAACATCAGTTTGAGCTATGGAATAAATGAGTGAAGCCCGGAAAAAACGGAGAGAAAAACGGCAAACGACGCAAATCATCGTTCGTCGACATTCAACTGTAGCTCCACATCATCAGCTTTATGCTGAGCTGTGTTGCGATAACTACACGATACATGACTGCAGGTATGTTTATGAGTGACATCGAAAACAACAAGGCGTTTCTGGATTCACCTGAATTTCATCAGCTTCAACAACAGATTGCAACCTATGAACAGCTCAGGCAATCGGGCTTGCCCGAACAAGAAGCGATGCAAAGAAGCTTACTAGATACCCCTGAAGATAAACTGAACCCCATCGTAATTCCGAATTGGGAAGATTGGGAGCGAATTTGTCCAAGAGACGCCGATCCAAACTGGCGACCTGCCGCGATAACCGGCTCTCGCATTAACGAATTACCAACATTTCCTTTTCCGGTTCTTCCTCAGCATGCAACCGAGGTGCAAAAGGCCATACGTAACCACCAAATAGAGCAAGCCAAGAGAAACAATTGGCACGACTACAATCGTATTCCAAATGTGCCGGTTCATGGAAACGTTGATTCAATAGAAGTGAGAAACAACACACCATGGACAGTGCGGGGAACAGAAGACGAGCGGAATGCGCGCGCACAAGAATTGGACTTTGGTGTCAGTGATGCTTGTTTAGCCCGCCAAGATGACTGGGCACTGTTTGATGCAAGCGTTCGACATATCAGTAAAAACCTAACGCGAATCGCGTTAATAGGCGGGCCGGCGGTGGTCAGCGGGTTAATACTCTTGCTCGGAAAATTGATTGAATTGATCATTACAGGCCAAGCTAAATTTGAGACGGTCGATCCGATTGTGCTCACCGTTCCGCCTGTCGTGGTTTGGTCGGCGGACGATTTGCTGTTCTACCCTTACGATATTGATAGCGATACGGGGGCTCGTCAATACGATCCTCAATACCCTCGCCCCCCATGGCACGAAGACTTCTTTGATGACGACGTCATCGCACACCTTCAAATTGCACCTGAAACCCCCGTTTTTAATTACTTTAAGCCACTCAAAACACCCATGAGCCATTTCCCGTTTACGAATGCCATGTTCAAAAAAATTAATGGGTTTGAGAACGATAACCTTGAAGACGCGATGAACGAAGGGCGAATATTTGTTACCGACTTTGGCGAGTTTCACGATGAAGTGATGGCGCAATTCCAACCGGATAGAACAGCCGATGACATTCCCCAAACTGGAGGAAGGCTGTACCCTGCTATCGCGATGTTTGCGGTTCCTAAAGACAGTGACAAACTGAAAACCATTGCCATACAACCCACTCAACGTCCGCCATTGAACAACTGGGAGTGGTGGTGGTGGCACAGCTTTGGATTTGGTAACGTACCTAATCCACCTTCAAAAATCATCACACCCGCCGATGATAAATGGACATGGCGAATGGCGAAGAATACGTTTACCACCATGTATTCCATGTCCAATGTGATTGATCACTTATCAACCCATGTGTTTCTCTGGCCGATATCCACCAGCTTTTATCGAACCATTCCAGAAAGCCACCCACTTTCTGCTCTGGTACTGCCTCATTTAACATCACTTGCCTTCAATAATTACCTAGGCGTATTTTTTGACCCTTCCACCAAAGTAGAGAATGAGGACGGCACCGCCGTTTATGGTGATGGTTACAGTGGAACATTAACAGGGGTCGTAAAAACCATATCGGGCATCAGCAGCAAATCCTTTGTGGACGGCACCATAAGGCGTTCGAAACATTACCACTTTATTCAACATGGCCAACCATTCGATCGTAGAGAAAATGGCGAGTTTGATGCCATCGGTGATTACCCTCAACACGATGACGATATTGGTCAATGGCAAGCCATACGCAACTGG
Source organism: Vibrio sp. S9_S30 (assembly GCF_014694455.1). GTDB lineage: Bacteria > Pseudomonadota > Gammaproteobacteria > Enterobacterales > Vibrionaceae > Vibrio. Next base: position 173,397 of record NZ_JAAUWT010000003.1, read on the forward strand.
GTAAGAAGCTACCTTCATCTTTACTACAGCAACGACAGCGATGTTATCAACGATCATGAATTACAAGATTTCTTCCAAGATGCTTCCGGTGCGGGCGTCAATGGCTTCCCTTCTTCGGTCAGTACTCGACAAGAACTAATTGAAGCCATTAGTCACCTGATTTACTGGATGTCGATAAATCATGGTCTCGGTAACCTATCGGCCTTCCAGCCCTTAGGCGCTCTTGGGTACTATTCTCATCTTGCATTAGACCCGAATGACCGCAGAACCAAAGCCGACTGGCTTCAGGCGTGTCCTCGCTTAAACGTAGGCATGGGGCTTTTTGAATTTTCAAGGAACTTCTTGGATGTTCCCGTCCCTTGGCACCGAAGTTTCGGGAAATACCCAAAAGGGAATTTTATGCACGATCCTCGTGTGTACACACACTTACATCGCTTTCAAAATGAATGTAAAAACATCGATGATACATTGAGAGCGAAAAACCGAAACAGACGCTGGGCATATGAGTTAAAACTCCCCTCCACGTTAACAGTAAGTCCATGGAATTAATTGGAGAATGAATATGTTTAAAAACAATATGAATCGCCGACAAATGATGAAAATCATAGGTAAAACATCTGTGGCTAGCTATGCTTTAACGTCCATCAGCCTCAATGCTTCCACCAAACTGATATCAGTGGAAGGTGAAAACTCCGTAAGTTCTCCTGAAAATATCATTCAAACGATTCTCAGGAAGAAACTCGGAAAGCTTGACGAAGTGACAAATGAAGAAATCACGCTTTTTTCCAAACAATATGTCGCTTTTCATGGGGAAGATTTTGATTACAAAAAACACTTGGAATCCCCTATTGATGAGCTCATGTTAATGAAAGAGTTTGTGCAAAGCGTGAAGTATCGACCCATGGTGTAATCGGTACGCATTTCATTAGGCTTGGTCCATCGCCCTCTGTGTCACCACGGGGCGATGGTTTTTGAGCCTGTTGCCTGAATTCGTCACTCCAGTTCTCAATGGCAGAACGTAGATGAGCTACCGAATTCAGGCTAGTTATTTAACTCCCGCCAGATATGCCGTAATAGAGCCCCTAACTTCCCTGCTCTGACAGGCTTAGTAAGAAAATGGGCACCAATGGATTCCGCATCCATTCGAACCTCTGGGCTAGAATCTCCAGAAATCACCACACTCGTAAATTCAGGTCGGTTGCTTTTATTGTTGAGCTCCGCTATCACATCCAGAGCGGTATACCCATCATCGAGGTGAAAATCGGAGATCAGGATAAAGGGATCGGGATTCGAGTACGCATAGCATTCAACGTCTGCATAATGCTGAAATTCATGGACTTTGCACCCCCAACGCTCTAGGAGTTGCCTAGTGGTGTTCATCACCTGAGGGTCGTTCTCCACAAGTAAAATCGGTAAACCGTCCATTTTTCTCGTTGGGTAACGTTCTTGGTCGGGCTGGGTATTCAGGGCATCTCGTTTGCCCCTTGGTAATGCAATAGAAAAGCCAGTGCCGCACTCAGAAGAATGGACGTGTATGTCTCCGTCCATCAGTTTCACAAGCTGCATAGTGATGGCGAGCCCTAAACCAAGCCCCGACTTTCCCGCCGTTTGCGTTTTTTTGCCTTGGTAAAACTCTTTGAAGATTTTCTGTTGCTCATGCAATGGAATGCCGGGTCCGTTATCCCAAACTTGTATGCATATCTGTTCTTTTCTGTTTCGGACACCGAGAAGGATTTTCCCATGGTCAGAATAGCGCACCGCATTAGACAATAGGTTACGAACGATTCGTTCGACCATGGCAAGATCAGCAAAAACAAGCGCGGAAGTCGGCACATAACGCAGCGCCGACTCCGGCTTATCCAAACTGTGCCTATACTCCTGCGCAAGCCGCGTGAGCATACAATCCAATGCAAAATGTTCTAATCTTGGCGTGATCGCGCCGGCTTCTAGCCGAGAAAAATCAAGAATGTCCGTAAAGAGCTGATTCATACTTTGATGCGCAAAGTACACATCTTCCAGCCGTTCATAATACGGGGTATGTCGAGCATCTTCTAAAAGCGGTTCCAATAACAACCCCATCGCATGCAATGGCTGCCTAAGATCGTGACTGGCTGACGCCAAAAATTGAGATTTTGCTCGGTCGGCAGATTCGGCTTTCTCCATTGCACATATCAGTGCATTTTCCGCCACTTTTCGGTGAGTGATGTCCGTGTGCACACCTACGGTTCCACCTTGCTCGGTTCTGCGTTCGATGATGGAAATCCATGTACCGTTGCTTAATTCCAAATCCAAATTTTGAATTCGGTTATCTCTTAGTGCCAACCTTTTTTCTAGGTAGTTTTCTGGTTGAATAACCTTATTCCGACGCGATAACCACAGCAATAAATCAGAAAAGTCTCGGCCTTCCATATCCCAAGCGTCAGGAAAGCCATAAAGCTCCCGATATCGCGCATTACATAACACCAACTTGTCTTTTTCATCATATAAAACAAACCCCTCTGTAATGCTTTCTATCGCATCCAGCAACTGGTTCTGTGCTCGACTCGCCGCATTTCTGGCTTGTTTTAATTGATGTTCTCTATCTTGAATGGTATCGACAAAAAACTTTAGTGTACCCGCCATGTCCGTGATTTCGTCATGGCCTTCCAAGGGTATGCGCACAAGCGTGCCTTTTGCGTGCGCTTCCATGCTGGTTTTCAAGGTTTGTATCCGGCTGATAACAGAGCGATCAATATACAAAAATATACCAACACCGGCCACCACACAGATAATAGCGGCCAATACCAATTGAATGGTTCTCTGTTTGGTCTGTTCAACAATATCTTGATTCTGACGCATCACCTTACGTTCAATTTGGTCGATGATCACCGTGGTGACAGACAAAAATCGGCTCACACTTTGCCTATGTTGGAAAAACACACCATCCAACTCTGACTGCACTTGAAACTTCGTTTGATTCAGAGCAAATAAACCATTTTGCCCCCTAGCAAGTTCAACAATCTTGGTCAGCGCTTGTTGATGTTTTAACCTTTCTCCTTCGTCAAAAAGCACCATTTCAGACTCAAGTTTCCGCTCCAACACCCCGAACTCTTTCTGGTATCGCCGCAGCAAGACTGGATGTTCAACTCCATTCAGTTGATTGAGTAAAATCGTCATGTTTGCAAACGTGAGATACCAATTAGAATGAAGCGCTGCCCCAGATTCTGCCGCGACTGTGTGGTGTTCTTGCGTAAAATCAGATTGCAACTGATTGATATTAGAAAGGGTACGTCGCCAGTTGTCTTCCCACTCAAGTCGCTTTGATACCAAGCGACTCAGTTCATGAAAGCTATCGGATAACTTGGAGCGATAGCCATTCAAGCGTTCGGCTTGCTGACTGTCTACGGCGTTGTTGGATAACTGTGCGATAGCATTACCCAGCAAAGCATCTTGATCTCTGACTTGAAACATCACGGACTCATTTGCTTGTTGTGAACGTGCCGTCATCATCGAAGGAGCAAAAGACATCAGTGAAGCGTTAAATTGCCTTAGATCAGAAGCGGCGATGATGGCTTTGACACCGTCAACGGCAACATCATTAAAACGCTGTTGGAATCCATTGTAAGCGTTAATGGCTATCATGCTCACCAGCACCGCCAACAGCACCAGTACCCCAAGTGAAAGGAACATGCGTACCGAAATTCCGTAACTAGAGCGAACAAACTTCATATTCACTACCGAAAAGGGGCGGGTTGGTGCAAACCACCGTTAGTCCAAAGTTCATTCACCCCTCGCTCTACTCCTTCAATAGATATGTCGCTGAGGTTCTGGCTATACAATTCTTCATAATTGCCGACGTCTCTAATGATTCTGAAAGCCCATTTGGCATCCAAACCTAAACGGTCTAGCCACGCTTCAGGCGTATTCAGTAGCCGTACCGCTTCTGGGCTGAGTTGGGTGTTTACGTCCGTCACATTTTGGCTGTTCAGCCCCAAATATTCGGCAAGAATCGGTACTTGGCTACTCCAACGAACCACATCGAACCAGTTCGGGTCATCATCTCTCACATAGGGTCCAAGCGGCTCACGCGATATAACATCGCTCAGTAAGTGATAGCCATTAGGATCATCAAGCAACCCCGTTAGACCACCGAGCAAATCGGTGGCTTCAGAAGTCATTAACTGGCAACGGTTGCGCAGAAACGCATGCCATCGCCCAGCTTGGCTTTCGGTTTCAAGGATGTCAAAAGACAAATTGTGCTGCTGGATGTAGTCTTTGATGTTTTCGAGTGATGTGGTTCCTTTGGTCACACACACGGTTGCTTTGCCTAAGTCCGCCGCCCGATCGATTTCTGCCGCTTTCTTCCCTTTCACATATTTATTGATGAGCAACCTTTGTTCGTCATATAACGTTACCCCAGTAAAGCTAAGACCTAGGCTAACATCACGCTGAAATGTCCAAGTCGCGGTGCGAATGATCACGTCCACTTCTTTGTTTGCTAACGCCTTAAACCGACCTTGGCTATCCAATGGGATGTATTGAACCGCTTCTACATCCTTAAGGACTGCGGTGGCGATGGCTCGACAAAAATCAACGTCAAATCCTTTCCATTTCCCATCTCGGCTTCGAGTCGCAAAACCAAAATCTTCAATCCCGACACCGCAGCGCAAATACCCCCTTTCTTGAACGGATCTAAGCGTCTCGCCCGCCCACACTCGTTCGGCTTGAAATAGCACCACAAGCAAAATTCCCACCACAACTTTTTTCATGCACATTCCTTTCTGCAATGATACTTTTTGGTTAGGGTCTGTTGCGCTAGACCATTCCCTCAAGAGGCTTTTTCTCTTCAAAGGATAGCAACATTGGCTTCACAACCGACAAAATTTGAGCATCGATATAACAAAGATCGCGAATCAAATCCATATGATAGGCACTGGTCTCTAAGCTCTCGATTTTGCCTGCCTTAATTCGTCTAATGTGCTCACGAACGCCCTCTTCTTCCATTTCATTGATTTGTTTTCGCTCGTGATAGATTTGCTCTGCCATGGCTTTGTCGTTGGTGATAAAGGTGCTAAGCATGAGCTTTAAGCGGCGGTGAACGTGTTTGTGTATGGATAATAACTCCTGCTCTCCTCCTGAAGAGAAACGCCTATTCTGATTCGCTTTTGTCGCTAATATGGTGGCCATACTTTCCGTCAGGTCCCCGATGTGTTCCAATTTGGTTGAGAACACGAGAATGTCGGTAACGCGTTTACTTTCCAATTTGTCTAACTCTGTCCGGCTTACTGCCGATAAAAAACGGCGAATTTTCTCATGCAGTTCATCAATATTGTTATCAAGCGCCCCGATTCTTTCCGCTGTTTTCAAGTCATTGTTCACGATCGCATCACGAATGAGGAGCAACATTTTGTCGACCACATCGCCCATTCTCATGGTTTCTCTTAATGCCGCCGCAAGGGCGGTTTTGGGGTCGCCAATATAATCACAATCTAAATGCCAAGTATCATCAGAAACCGGTTGCTTTGTTTTAGAGACTAAAATGGCTGACATAAAATCGGCGACGGGGTGGATAAAGCCGATGAAGAATAAGGCAATAGCCACATTGAATATCAAATGAAAATGGACCAGCTGACGCGAGTCCGAGCTGTCTATGTAGGCCATCCACTCGGGCAGATATGCCACAAACGGGCTCACCGCTAACACGCCTGAAAGCTTAAACAACCCATTCCCAATAGGAACACGCCGAGCGAGAGGGGCGTCATTGAGCGTCGCCATAATGGGGGGCAACGCACTGCCAAGGTTTGCCCCTAAAATCATGGCAAACGCCAACTCCAGTGGTAACACTTGATTGGAAACCATTGACACAATGAGCAACACCACCGCTAAACTGGAATGGAGCAGCCAAGTCAGTAATGCCGCCAACAGAATACCCAGCCCCACTTCACTTTCAAATGCCTCAATGAGGTGCACAAGCAAAGACGATTCATTTAAAAATGCTGACAACTCCACAAGAATTTTCAGTGAAAGCAGCATTAACCCCAAGCCGAACAGGGCATAGCCTGAACTTTGTACCACAAACGCGTTACCATGCTTACGAAGTAAATGCCCCACAATCATCAAAAAAGGGGAGATCCAGCTGGCATCGAAGGTCAGTACTTGAGCCACCAATGTTGTGCCCACATCCGCCCCCAGCATGACGGCTAATGCGGGTGCGGTGCTAATCAGCCCACGAGCAGAAAAGGAGGCCACCATGAGCCCTGTTGCGGTGCTGCTTTGCAACAACGTGGTGACCCCTGCCCCTACAAGCAAAGCGGAAAATCGATTCGCAACACTCATGCCTATGGCGACTTTCAAATCGTGACCAAACGCTTGAGTGATGCCTTTTCGCACCATATTCATCCCCCACAAAAGCAGGACTATCGCCCCGAAAAGAGATAATAAAGTTTGCATAATGACCTTTACTCGGAATTAGTGAGAGAGTATTTGACTAAGGAACGATCGTGTTCTGTCTACTCTTGGATGATGAAAGAAATTCTCAGGGTCGTTCTCTTCAACGATTTCCCCGCCATCCATAAAAATCACTCGGTCAGCCACTTCTTTGGCAAATCCCATTTCGTGTGTCACGCACACCATCGTCATGCCTTCCTCGGCCAACTCAACCATGACGTCTAGCACCTCTTTGATCATCTCTGGATCCAGAGCAGAGGTGGGCTCATCGAACAACATCACTTTGGGGTTCATGCACAAAGAACGCGCAATCGCAACACGCTGTTGCTGCCCCCCCGACAACTGACCGGGGTACTTGTGGCTGTGTTCAGCAATATTGACTCGCTTAAGAAAGTTGAGTGCCATCACCTCCGCTTCCGCTTTTGGCATACTGCGAACAAGCATGGGCGCGAGCGTCAGATTGTCCAAAATAGTCATATGAGGGAACAAATTAAAATGCTGGAAAACCATCCCAACATCGCTGCGAACGTTCTCTATATTTTTTAGTGAATGGTTAAGCTCAACACCTTCAACGTGTATTTCCCCTTCTTGGTGCTCTTCCAAACGGTTTAAACAACGAATTAATGTCGATTTTCCCGATCCAGATGGCCCGCATAGGACAATCTTCTCCCCTTTTCGGACTTCAAAATCGATGTTTCTTAATACGTGAAATTGGTCGTACCATTTATTTAACCCTTTCACTTCAATCATGACTTCACTCATTTTCTTTCCTTTTAATGATGAGACTTGGCACCCTGTTCTTCTAAATGCTTGCCGTAACGACTCATTGAATAGCAAATTAACCAATACACAAACGCACCAAAGACATAAGACTCCGCTTCAAAACCAAGCCAGTCCGCATCCTGCGTTGTTGACTTCAGCATGCCCAGCAGATCCAATAATCCAACAATGAGCACCAGAGAGGTGTCTTTAAAAAGCGCGATACAGCGACCAATGAGCGGGGGCAAAACATGCCGCAATGCTTGTGGAACCACGATGTAAAACATGGTCCATCGATAGTTCAGCCCGAGTGCTTTGGCGGCGTCAAATTGCCCATTAGGTATCGCCTGGAGCCCACCCCGAATGACTTCGGCAATGTAAGCGGATGAAAACAGAATGATGCCCACCTGAATTCTGAGTAGGTTATTGATGTCCAACCCTTCCGGTAAAAAGAGAGGCAGCATAACCGACGCCATAAACAGAATGGTGATCAGTGGCACCCCTCGGATGGTTTCTATCGAGGTGACGCACCAAATTCTGAATAAGGGAACTTGAGAGAAACGACCAAGCGCCAACAAAATACCCAAAGGCACGGAGATGATAATGCCAACGCATGCCAGCAGAAGGCTAAGCATTAAGCCCCCCCAACGCGATTGGTCTACTTCTGGAAGCCCTAACGATCCCCCGCCAATTAACCAATACGCAACGAATGGTAAAACCAACCACAACGACACCATGCGCAACCCTTTCACTTTTTGCGTAATGGTCAGCCCAATAACTCCAAACAATAAAAGCAGGGACAGCGCGGGTCTCCACACCTCTTCAGATGGGTAAATCCCAACCATTAAAATGCGAAAATTAGCCATAACAAAGGCCCAACACGCTCCCGCGCCTTCCACTCGGCAATCCTGCGCGCTGCCCTGCCAGACGCTGTCGATGAACGCCCAGCTAATGAAGGGGGGAAGCACCCACATCAAGAAGCTGATGGAGAGTAAGGTCAACAAGCTGTTGTACCACCCATCAAATAAGTTTTTGTGAATCCAATACACAACACCAGTCACTTGAATAGGAGGCGTCATGGGTGGCTGAGGGATAAACTCAATTGGTTCACTGTTCAAGTTCGCTCTTTCTATCACCGTCGTCATCGCACACTCCGTTAGCGCTCTACCAATTGAACTTTCGCGTTCAATACATTCATCAGCCCAGAAATCACTAGGTTGATCGCCATATAAACCGCCATCCACATCGCAATGATCTCGATCGCTTGCCCGTTTTGACCAATGATGGTTCCACCGATGGAAACCATGTCAGGATACCCAATGGCGACGGCTAATGAACTGTTCTTCACCAAACTGGCGTAGTCGTTCGTTGTTGCTGGTATCGTTACCCTAAGCGCTTGAGGCAAAAGGATACGAGTGGTGATGTAAGACGACTTAAGCCCGAGCGCTTGAGCCGCTTCTATCTGACCTTTGTCAACCGATTGCAACCCACTGCGCACGTTTTCTCCAATGAAAGCCGCGGTGTACAGTACAAGCCCAATAAGCAGTGCTAGAAACTCAGGCCGTAGAGACATACCACCTGCGAAATTGAAGCCTTGTTGAACGGGAATATCCCACGCAATAGGGTGACCCAACATCAGATACGTTAAAGTCGGCAAAATAACCACAATGCTTAACGCCAGCCGGCCTGTGGGTAATGAATGCCCCGTTCTTTCACTGTAGTTTTGCCCCCATTTCAGCAAGACCCCAAATAGCACCAAGGACACAATGAAAGAGAAAACCAGAACTAAAAAGCCATCGCCCGCCAGCGGTTTGGGGAGATAAAGCCCACGCACGTTTAGACGGATATTTTCTGTAATTTCTATGCTTTCTCGCACATGTGGCAAGCTAGCCAACACTACGGTATACACAAAAATGAGTATTAGAAGCAGTGGCACATTCCGCAGAGATTCGACATAAATGGACGCGAGCTTTTCGACAATGTAATTTTTGCTTACCCTACACACCCCAACGAAGACACCCAATACCGTGGATAACACAATGGCAATGAACGACACATACACCGTATTCACTACACCATTGATAAATGCCCATCCGTAACTGTCCGTTGGAAAGTAAACCAATAGCGAGTCACCAATTGGGAGCCCTGCTTCTTGGTTCAAAAATTCAAACCCTGACTCAATGCCTCTTGCTTGGAGGTTCGATTGAGTATTTTGGAAAATTAAAAAGGCAAGCCAGAAAAGGGTTCCGAGCACCAACACCTGAACACTCAGCCTCACAAAATGAGATTCACTGGCTTTGAACCGACTTATTATTGAAATAGCCACACATTTTCCCTCAATAAGTAAGTGGCTTGGTTTAACATCAACATCAACCAAACCATATCAGTGTTAACGGATCGGGTACGCGTACATCAGACCGCCCTTAATCCACATGGAATTGATACCTCGATCTAACCCTAGCGGCGTGTTTTTCCCCAAGTTGCGTTCAAAGATTTCTTCGTAGTTTCCAACCGCCAATAACGATCGCTTCAGCCATTCTGGGTCCAGACTGAGCGCTTTGCCCATATCCCCAGATACCCCTAACATTCTTTGCACACTCGGATCCTTGGATACTTTGGCCTGCTCACTCACGTTACTTTGGGTAATGCCTTTTTCTTCCGCTTGCATTAACCCATTGATGACCCACGTGACGAGGTCTTTCCATTGGTTATCACCATGGCGGACAAGAGGCGCAAGGGGCTCTTTGGAAATGAGGTTGTTCAGAATGATATGTTTAGAAGAGTCTGGTAGCGTTGAACGCCACGACGCCAGCTGGCTTACATCGGTTGTGAAGGCATCACACCGGCCAGACTTGTACGCATTGAAGGCTTCTTTTTTACCCTCAAAGACAACCGCTTCCAACTTAAGGCCATTGGCTCGGGCAAAGTCGGTCAGGTTAAGTTCTGTTGTTGTGCCCGTCGTGACACACACAGATGCTCCATTGAGTTGTAATGCGTGCTTTATGCCAAGCTGCTTATTCACCATAAAACCTTGGCCATCGTAGTAAACCACTTTGGTAAAATCGACGCCCTCTTTGGTGTCGCGTTTCATTGTCCATGTGGTGGTTCTTGAGGTCATATCAACCTGACCAGAAGCCAGTGCGACAATTTTCTGTTTTGACGCCAGCGGAACAAACTTTACTTTTTCTGCGTCACCAAGAACCGCAGCGGCGACGGCACGGCAGACATCCACATCCAGCCCTACCCATCGACCGCTGCTATCGGGGTTTGAAAACCCAGGCGTGCCTTCACTGACTCCGCAGGTCAGTTCCCCTTTCTTCTTAATATCGTCTATGGTTCCAGCGTAAATAAAACCCGAACCGAACAATGCTAAAGTTGCGAATGCGCTCCATACCTTCCTTGTTACCATAAATCCTCCATTTCGTGTTCACGGCATACAGGGGACTGACCCTGTTCACTCAGTGTATGGAGTCTGATGAAGAAGAAATATTAGGCAGAGGTAGAAAAGAAGAGAGGCATTGGTTATAGACGCTCTGCTTCTCTATACAAAAGGAATACGACTTTCGATAAAGCCAAGAACAGGAGCGGGGTATTTTTCGGAGTGTCGATAACGTGGCAACCAACCTCAAAACAACTGAGAGACACTCACAATCATTCGTTCAAAAAGATATTGAAATGTTGCCAACATTGAGCGTTCAGCGGCTGACGAGCGCCATACCGCTGAACCATTGCAAAAACGCAGGCAACATTATCCATTCATTTTCGCGAACCCAATATTATGCATAATTCCTATACACAACAGTGGTGCACACAATTAAAGATCCGTGGGTTTCAAACCAGTGACGTGACTGATCCAAGCATTGTATCGAGTATATTTGGTATACAGACTCACGCTATCGCACGTCTTAGCCCCAATACCAAACAGGAAGTTTGTATTTCCAATGGAGCCGATCAACGGACCACCACTGTCACTGACACAAGAAGATGAAGCACTTTCATCAGTACAAATAAACCTCTCGTAGTATGCTTTATCGTACTCATGCTCAATGTTAAATTCCTTAACCCATTTTTCATGGCATTCCTGAAGACTAATAACGGGAACAGTGCTTGATCTCAGTGTTGGCAAGAATCTTCCTGTTTCAGAAGAACCCCATCCAGACACACGTAGGGTGTCCCCCACCGAAGCGAGGGCACGTTCCACTTGCGGTGTTGGAATTTTGGCTGGGGTGTACTTATCGTCTGCTTTCGTTTTCAGCTTTATCAAAGCAATATTTGGAATTAAGGTAAACGGGTTGTAATCTTTAAAAAAAAACAATTTCACTAACGTCGAGCAGTTGATCGGGGTTGGGCTGTTTTATATCTCCCTCACCAATGCTCACTTTAAGGAATTTCTTAGTGTTAAATCCATGAACACAACTCGCTGACGTAATGACCCACTCATTAGAAATCAACGTTCCGGCACATGTTCGCATATTCTCACCACGAACATTTGTAATTAAACTCACGATATACGGTACAGACTCATGTACATCACTATTAACAATATTGGGTTGTGAGGCATACGAGGTAACACTAGCAATACTAACGCTTAGCGCGAGTGTTTTTAAAAAAAGATTTTTCATATCTGATGTCTCCAAATACTATTGAGTTAAATTACTAAATAAAATAAGAGACGCAATCATGTTGCGTCTCCTAGATATTTAAATATTAAAAGTAATTTTTAATCCCAATAAATTTTAAATTAGGATCTTAATTCAAACAGAAAACATACAGATGGAAGCACAATCTATAATATAAATAAAACACGACCCCATTATTTCATCTTGACGCAACACCGTACGGCTACTGTGTTTTAGGTTGGACCGCCGACGGTGTAACTCCCTCAAACGGCTGCAAACATTATCTCGAAAGGTCAACCGACCCTAATCCTTTATTAACGATTGGATATACCCCATGGCATAAGCCATTCCTGCATGCCAAGGCGCGGGGCACGATACCTGTGGCGTATGATCTGGAATAAGGACACCGTCGAAATGGTGCTTTTTAAGGATCTGGACAATACGCTTGATGTCTATATCCCCTTCATCGATAAAGGTTTCCTTGTAATATGGAACCTTCCCCGACACATTTCTTAGGTGGATATAAGGGACTTTACCTAGAGAAACATAGTGTTCAGTCGCCGTATACACATTGCCGTTGGTCATTTCAGCAATCGTACCTACGCAGTATTCCAATGCATTTGCCGCACTTGGGTACAGATCCAGTAGTCGCTGGTATTTTTCTGGCTGATTCACCAGTTTTGGAAGCCCTCTGACCATATCTACCGGAGGATCATCCGGATGTGCTGCCATGGTGACCCCCACAGACTCTGCAACGGGTATGATCTCATTTAAAAAATAAGCGAGATTTTCCCAGAGCTGCTCTTCGGTCATGGTTTGACGCTGACCTCTCGCCGCCGGATCGACCGTCATGTTCCATGCCATAGAGCTTGGTAAAGGGGCTTCGAGTGTCTCGTTTGAACCATCCATCCCAACAGTTTGCGCATGTCCACGGGCATCATTCGTAACAATACGCCCTGTTACGCCAGTGAGGCTAAAGTTGTATCCGAATACTGGAATACCAACCTCACCCACATTCCTTATTATCTGTTTAATGTCTTCTATTTGCGATTCTTTACCTTCTTCTCCAAACAGGACATGGTTCCAATGCTTAGGATCAAAGTTCTCAATGGCGTACCAAGTGAGCCCATAAGACTCAATTTTTTTCTTGATAGCGAGCAGTTCTTCTACCGTCCAGATCTCACCTTTCGCCATTCCCCACCCATATTTATCACCAATGGGCTGATCATTATTGGAAAACTTGTCCTGCTTATTAAAATAATCACATAGATGAACAATAACGTGAGTGGCACCAAGCTGCTTTGCAAACTTTAAGTGTTCATCATCAAGCATGTGCCGATATAAACCCAATCCCAACTTCATTCGTTATTCCCTTCATTGATTGACCTGCTATCTCGCTATGCCTTGACCAGATAAACGCTCAAAAAACACACAGCACCATGCAGTGTAAGCCCATTAGGCTTGATTGAGTCAATAATACTTTTCAAGTTTGTGGAGGCGGTGAGCATGCTAATCCCATTTTTTGCCACAAGCAGGGACGCAACAAACGGGGATATTTACGACATAACGCGTTACGCCATGAGTTGTTGCAACTCAAAATCAATACAACCAATAGACAAAGACGTTTAAGGATAAGCCTATGAGTAAGATAGTGGCTGCTACTTTGACCACAAGGACTTTCTATAAGGACTTACTAAAAGTGCCTGTCTCCTTTATTTCACCTATCCCCCCTTATTTCAGATCTAGAAGTGAAACCTGTCAGTTTAATCCTTCCTTTTGATCAGACTTACAGCAACTATGTCCCTTTTTTCAGGATCATGGGGCGGATACCTTTTAGATTTGGTTTCCATTCCAATCCGTGGAGGCTGGCTCTCCATTAACAGACAACCAACGCTCAATGTATTTATTGATTCTGGAGAACTCGGATTTAAGACTTTCTGCAAGTTTCTCCTTTTCACTTTCTAAGCTCTTAAAAAGCCCACCCGTATTGAGCTGGAATACTTGCCTACCTTTAAAAAAGCCTTCATTGTTTGTTGAGATACACAACCTCGTTTTTACATTTGGCTGAACTAAATAGGCGATTCCATCCAAACCATTGAGTTGCCCAGCATCATCAATAGCGGGCTGAGGGTTGAAAATATTCAAGTGAACCTGAATGCGTTTATCTCCTGAGGCGATGTAGATATTGATGATTTCTAAGTAACCAACATCAGAAACCCTACAAAGCTCATAAGAACAGCCCCCCATATTGTCGCTTCCGTTCCAAGCATGAGAAAACGGAGACAGTCTAAAACCAGCACCAGCGAGGACTGGAAGACCCGCCCTCTTTAATATTTCATCTCGAACTTGAACGAGAGCCTTGTCAGAAAGCTTGATCACTGTTCAGCTCCTATTAAATCCTAAAGGTGTCTGCCCCTGTTATTTTATTAGTCGTCTATTTCTATATACTCTATATCGCAGTCAGCCGGATATTTCGCGAAGACTTCCTGCATGTGCATAAGGCTTTCACCAACACCTAAAGAGTAAAAAATGATAAATTTTCCGTCTTTCCTTCCAAGGGTGACGTCTTGATACCCTCCAGATTTTTGCAACTCATTAAACGCCGTATCCATAAACACCAAACCTTGCTGTCGGTGTTTACCATCGGATGAAGTTGCGTAAGTTTTGTTGCTTATATGTTCTTCAATATTTTCCAGTTCAGTATCGAAATAGACTTTAACTGTGTCAGGTGCTCGTTTTCTCAAAGCGATTACCTGTTCTTTCTTTGCTTCCAATTCGCCTACTTCATCACTGTTTATGCTCTCTTGATAGGCAAATAAATCAGCGATAAATGCTTGGAATACCGCATCATTAGTTGTGATCAAGTCAGGCCCTGTATCACTACAGCCGTGAGCCAAGGTGTATACATGATCGTCATGGAGAAAAATAACGTCGCCAGTTATCTCAATTGCAAACGGTACCCAATCAGCAGACCAACAGCTCCAGGCTTTTTGCAAAGAGCCTTTCGCTGTGCCTTCAAGCTCAATTACCTGCCACCCCAGAATGGGGACGACCAGACCTTTGTACAGACTGACTAGCTCAGATTCTTTGTACACAATGAGCCACTTCCTTTTCTATAATATCGGTAATGCGCCCAGCACAGAACGAGCGTCAGTGATGAAAATCAAATAACCTCTATGTTCAGCTTTAACTTGCACAATGCTTATTTCTTTAGCTGAAAGCCTGACATCGGACACTTGGTTCATCAATGCCTCAAAAGCATGCATGTACGCTTCATCTTCATTTTTCAAAACGCGACGTTGAATATCCAACCTACTTGAATAGATAGATTCAAACTTACCTATTGGCAATACGGCGCTGCTACTGAGCTCACTGCCTTCTTGACTCAACATAGCTACAAGGTCTCTTGTGTATACCGAGTCAACTGACTCAGAGTTGCTGATTTCGCCAAATAGAAGGCTCTTTTCTATATAAGATTTTTTCACCATTCCCTTGAACTATCGCCTTTGACAGGAAAACCTTTCCCTTACAAACTAAGCATGTTTGCTGCAAGGGCATCAAAACCAAGGGGAGTTTTTTGAGAAACACCCTCAGTTTTAAGGTTTAATTACTGACAATAATTCGTCCGCACCCTGGCAGTTTTTCCTCCCAGTCGCACGATGCTACAACGCTGTGCCCTCTTTCATTGAGATTCATCATGATGTCACCTACTGCTTCAAGGTATAGGTCAAAACGCATGTCGACAGTATTTACAATTTCCACTGTAAATCCATAAGCTAAAAAACCGTCATCAATGTTGTGACTCGCAGACGGACCTAAGTCGTTGCGTTTAACATCCAGCTCTAGCGCATTCGTCAATACCGTATCAATGGATACAGTACCGTCTACGAGCTTGCTTAAGCGAGTGATTAGATCAGCAAGCTCTGTATTAGCATCAACAAAAATCTTAGTGTGAAACTTCATCTTTTAACGCCGTATAATGCGCTTTTGCATGGATGTTCCTGTCTTCGACATTCCTTTATTCAATCAAATAAAAAGGACAGCCACATTATAGAACCACCTATTTCCAACTATCCTCCACCGCATCAAACAAGTCATTTAACTCCTCAGAGGGCAATTTCAGATTTAAGCTAAGATAGGCTGATATGATCATCAGCCTTTGCTTTCGTGATTCAACAAATAGATTTGCATCTTCTTCACTAATTCCAGAAGACAAAAGACGATCCAACGTAGATGCGATCGGAGGAAAGCCAGCTTTTTCATAACTAATAGGAACTGAACTTTCATTCATTTTTTCAACAGCTTTTAGGAGCTTTTCTCTAGCTTGTTTAGTGTTTGAGTATTCAAGTTTGCTATCAAATAAGAAACTAATGAGACCTTTCTTCTTTATCATCCCTCCAAACTCCAATAAAAGAGCCTTCAGAGCTTCCTCTCTCTCTCTTTTATTTTTCCAACTTGATAGATTGTCCGGTAAAAGCTCTCGGCTTATGGCTTTCTCTAGAATCTTTTTTAGTTTGAGCGGAATAGGAATCTTCCGCTCAATACAGATTAAGCCAACTGAGATAATCTCATTGTCTGTAACACTATCACCATGATTTACTGAAGCTCCCCACGATCTTGTAAAATTCTCAACAATATGAGGGAATTCAAAACCTTCATCAGCCCACTTACCCCAGCGATACTCAACATCATCCATTTCTTCAGTAATTAGTACTTGGAGTTTCTCTTTCATAACTTTCCTAAACTAGTTTTGTTGAGGTTGATTATCTGACGAAATAAAGCTGTCGGCATTTGCAGCAGCTCCCGCAGCCGTGCCAGATAGAATGGGAGTCAGAACAGACTGAGCTGGTGTCGCTATTTTGTCGACCACTCCCAAACCTGGTTGTTGCAACAACCCCTGACGTGCCGGGCCAATAGGGTTTCGAACATTTACAACACCTTGACCAGCCTTACCACCCATGTTGTTCAAGGTCAATTGTTCCGCAACCTCTCGGCTCGCTGTACCACCTCTAACTGATGCCCTAACTGCATCATCTGCTGAAGTGATTGGCTTGGATGGATTTGCAACATGTGTACTCAAACGAGCAGGGATATTCCCTTGTCCGACATATTTTTCACCTGCCTTTTCAAAATAGTAAATGCCGCTGTTAATTTCGGCTTGTGCTGCTTTACCACTTTTCGCAGCAAGTTTCGTAGAGAGAGGAGCAGCAATATTCCTTGCCTGATAAAGCTGCCTAGCCTTACTAACAACCCCAGCACCAGCAGCACCTAATAGTGCATCTCTACCTGCATCCGCAAGAGAATAGTCGTCCCCTGTAAGTAAAGATATTCCGTATCCCAAGGCAACGCTAGTTGCAGCACCAACAATCAGGTTTACAAATTCTCCATCCGGATCGTGGTACGTCACAGGATTATTATAAGAGTATGAGTACAAAGACAGATTTGTCGTTTTGTATACCCCTATATTTATTTTTCCCTCTAAATACTGATCTAAAGCAGGATCCGGGCTCTGCCACACGCTCGTCCTTGGGTCGTAGTAACGCGCACCGAAGTAGTAAAGCCCTGTTGCTTCATCCAGCTCTTTACCCGTGAAGTAGTAAGGCGTTAGCTGAGTGTTGCTCTTCTCGTGAACCCAAGTTTCACCGAATGGGAAGTACTCGAGGTGCTCATGCACTTCACCGTCGATGTCAGTGATGTAGCTGGAACTACCCAAATGATCGCCGTGGTAGTAGTACTGCTTGGCTTCAAAGTTGATGGAACCATTAGCACCACCGCCGGAGCCGCCACCTGAACCACCGCCGTTACCACCCGGATCAAGGCCCGCATCGACCATGGCTTGATAAAGCGCAGCTTCCGCCGCTTCGAGGTTACTCTGCGCCACTTTCAGCGCGTTATGGGCGGCTTTTTTGTCCTTCCCTTTCGCCGCTTTGAATGCCTCTAATGATTGGTCGTAAGCCGTTTGTGCGGCTTCGACTGCGGCTTGTGCATCCAACACTTCCTGTGGCAGTGCTTCTGTTGCCGTATCGGTTGTTGTTCGTGAAGAAAAGCGAGGCCAGAATCCTCCCACGCTACCGCCATTGCTCGAACGCCTTGACGTGTACCACTCCTTTGGTTGAAAACCATATCGAACAACGAAGCCGGTAACGTTGTCGGTACTGTAACCTCGATTAAGGCAACCTTGCCTTTTCTTAAGCGTAGAAGAGTATCAGGCGTCCATTTACCCGATAGCTAATCCGCTAATTTATCAATATTTTCTTGTTATCAGGTCATTACCTGATATTTGTGTTGCTCGAAACTCAAATACCGCTTCGGTTTCTATAGAGCATTCGAAGATTGGACGCCGAACGATCGATATTTCCTCTGGGTTAGACGTTTAGTAAAGCAGAGAAGACACCCTTCTTCTTAGAGTGCCTGCTCCCTACATCCATGATGCTGAGGTGCCATATATATGCCCCTGTTATTTTTTATTTAACCTCACAATTATAAAGATTTCAGTAGCAATACCCTCGTTCTACAGAAGTCTCTCAACTCTTCACTTTCCGCATCAGACGACATTAATTCCAATGTGGGTATTAGCTTTTTCAAAATACTAACATCCCAAATTACATCCAATATATGACCTGAGGTAATCTCATCATCTCTCCAATGGTTTGATAGGTAAGCTTCTAAGCTTTCACTAATTCCAGCCACATTCCCGGCTTGCTTTATAACTGATGCAATCCACCGTCTATCTATAGGCTCTTTAATCGTTAAATCATTTACGAACAAATAACTAAAACTATGTATTTCGCTTAACTCCACCCCACTGTCACGTAGGCTTTGATTAGAAAGTCCAATCAACCCCCTGAGATTTTCACTTGGTATCAAATATCCAGACACTTCCTTTTTATACTCTTCGTTACCATCAACTAAGTGATACTCGATAAGGTATCTTGATAGAAGTCTCGCCTCTTCAGCAATATCAGTGTTTTCACTAAAACATGCTCTGTGTAGCTCAAGCAAATACTTATTCATGACCTTACTCGCTCAAATGAGTGCCTCTGTTAATTTCAACATCAATACGATAAATCTTACCATTGTGAGCGAATTCTTCTCTCAAGGCATTACCTCCCTTAGAGATCCCGCCTCCCGTGAGCGAGTTTATTTTGCTACTCAATCTCACAACTGCCGCGTTGTAGTTAGCATTTGACGCAAGAGAACTGTCTTCTGCAATCCCGCCAGCCCACACATATGCCAAGCCTCCTGTAGCCTGCAGTTTCGTAACTCCATTCCCGCCTCGTGAGACGAGCGAAATACTGGATATGTTGTTCCCTCCAGTTTGCAACTGAACCCTGACAGAGCCTGGTTGCCCTTCCTCAGATTTGGAGGCCTTTGCTATATCAATTAGATTCTGAATTCCATCGCTAATCTGATTATTGGCAACCGCCATAGCGGATGTATCATTTACAAACTCTCCAAAGTCTGAAGATTCCGGAGATGTCGCATCCATAATCCCTAACGTAACCAAAGCTGCAACGGCGGCGGACCCAACGAATGCGGCTGCTTTTGTTGCCGCTGCTGCACAAGCCTGCATCGGACCTGCAGGGATGAGGCATATTTGGGCTGCATTGCCATCTGGATCAACAAACTTCAGAGGATTATGCAACGTATAACTGTAAAAATTTAAATTACCGGGATTAAATGCTCCATCATTAGTAAGTTCATTAGGGTCAGCCCCCAAATACTCCCCAAGTATCGGATCAGGGCTCTGCCACACACTCGTCCGCGGGTCATAGTAACGCGCACCGAAGTAGTATAGCCCTGTTGCTTCATCCAGCTCTTTACCTGTGAAGTAGTAAGGCGTTAGCTGAGTGTTGCTCTTCTCGTGAACCCAAGTTTCACCGAATGGGAAATATTCAAGGTGCTCATGCACTTCACCATCGATATCGGTAATGTAGCTGGAGCTGCCCAAATGATCGCCGTGGTAGTAGTACTGTTTGGCTTCAAAGTTGATGGAACCATTACCACCACCGCCGGAGCCACCACCTGAACCACCACCATTACCGTTACCACCCGGATCAAGACCCGCATCGACCATGGCTTGATAAAGCGCAGCTTCCGCTGCTTCGAGGTTACTCTGCGCCACTTTCAGCGCGTTATGGGCGGCTTTTTTGTCCTTCCCTTTCGCGGCTTTGAATGCTTCTAATGATTGGTCGTAAGCCGTTTGTGCGGCTTCGACTGCGGCTTGTGCATCCAGTACTTCCTGTGGCAGTGCTTCCGATGTGGTGTCGGTTGTGGTGCCATCGGATGTTGTTTCTGTAGCGGCCTCCGTCGTGCTGGTCGCCGTACTGTCTGTGCCAGTGATCAGTGTCGAGCTTTCGTTTTCCATCACACGGGTATGGATGCGCTGACTGCCCGCATAGTAGTGCTTAGTCGCCACTTTGCCCGCTCGGACGACGAGATACGCATTGATATAACGGGTTTCGCCTTGACTGGTCGATTTGATAACCCGCTCGCCACCCGCATCATAGATGTAGGTGCTGGTGTGGCCGTTGTCGGTTACCGTGCGAATGCGGTTTTCTTCATCCCAAGCGATGTCGCGACGTGTGCCGTTGTCATCATTCGTCCAGCCCGTTTGGTTACCGTTCGCATCATAGCTGAAGGTACGGTTGCCAATGTTGCTGGCGGCGTGCGGCTGGGTAGAACCAGAGTAATCGTACTGCCAGTTGTAGCTGGTGCCTTGTTGGTCATTCCAACCTGAGCCATCCAGCGGCAAGCGTTCATGCAGCTGATTCTTGGCTGTGATGTTGTGGATGCTGTCGTAGCTCATCGAGAGGCTGTAGCGTTCCTGATGCCCCTGACGAGACGTCCAGTCGCCACTGGCGCTGATCATCTGGTGAAGGTTGTCGTAAGCGAAGCTCTGACTGGTTTCCCCACCAAACAAGTTGCTGTCCAGCGGCACACTCGCTGCATTGCTGACGCCCAAAATGTTGCTCATGGCGTCATACTGGTAACTGTTGTCTTGGAAGGTTCGGTTGCTGTTGGTCGCGGTCAGCGCGTCCAGCCTACGACGTTCCGCTTCATAGCTGTACGTCATGACGGTGTCATTGCCGAACTGCATGTAAACACGTTGACCAAACTTGTCGTACGTTAGGGCTTTGAGCGGCGTATAGGTGTATTCACCTTTGGTGCTGCTCATCGCTTTTAGGCTGCCGCCACTGTCGTAATCGTGAATCAGCAATTCACCATCAGGATAGGTCAGCTCGCGCAGACGGTTCCAGCTGTCATAACGGTAGCGGGTTTGGTACGTCTTCGGCGCGCTGCCCGTCAGCGTGGTGACGGTACGCTTGGTGTGGATAATTTCACCCAATGCGCCGTACTTGTAGTACTCGGTGCCCGAGGCATCACTGACCCGTGATAGGCGGCCTGCCGTGTTATCCGCAGCCCCCGGTTCACCGTAGTAGTAGTTCACATTGTTTACGGCATGGATGGGGTAGGTAATGCCAGACAAACGCTCGTAGTCGTAATCGTAACTGATCGCCATCCCCTGCTCACGCAGATTGGCCGTGATCTTCTGCACCACATTACTGGCGTTGTCGTACACGCTTTCGGTCAAACCCATATCTGGGCTGTCGATGTGGGTGCGGCGACCTGCCAAGTCGTAGATCACGCTGGTGACGTTGTTCAAGTTGTCCGTCACATTCAACAACTCATTCACCGCACTGTATTGGTAGCTGGTGAGAATGTTGGCGTGATCGCCGATCGGGTTGTGCTGCGCTACAGTAGTGATGCGACCGCGAACGTCCTTGTAGGTTTCAGACTCGTTGCCGTTGGCGTCAACGCTTTGGTGCTCGAACTGCGTGGCGTCGTTGCGGTCACTGCCAAAGCCGTAGGTATTGGTCAGAGCATTGCCATCTGGCAGCGTGGTCACCAACACACGGTTCAACACGTCGTAAGACTTACGGGTTGGGTTAACCGTATCGTATTGGCTGTTGAAATTACCCAGTGTGCCAGTGGCTTCTTCAACCGGATACCACTGTGCAATATCGCGACCAAAGGCATCGAAATGCACACGACCCGACGCCACCATCATGGCTGTGCCTTGCCCGGTCTGACCGTTGTCGATCGCCATGTCTTTCTTGGTCTGGATCACGCGCATCAGACCGTCCACGAACGTCACCGTATCAATGGTGTCAGACTTGCCTTCATCGAAGTGTGCGGTGGTGGCATACGGCACTGCGGCATCTGGGAAGTAGGCAAAGTCGATGGTTGTCACACCGTTTTCAATCTCATACGGTGCAGCAACCGTTTCGATACGGCCTTTGGCATCAAGGGTAAAGTGGATTTGCTGCGTGTTCGTGTCGGTGTTGCTCAGCGTGGCACCAAAGCGATAGTCATAGGTACTGGATGAGGTATAACCGAAGCTGTCGGTCACACTTGCCACATAGGTTTGCACCGCATCGTCCATCACATACGTCAGGGCGTAGCGCTCACCTTTGTGGTTTTCAGGGCGCGTCACCGTGGCGAGGTTGCCATAGATGTCATAAGTGATATCGGTCGTCAGCGCGGTGGTCGCATCGGCGTAAACCCGCACCTGCTCCACACTGCCTTGCACATTGATATCCGCTTCACGTTGGCGAAGCACATTGCCTGCCGCATCGCGCAGCACTATGGATCTCGGTGCCGACACAATCCAGTCGCTCACTAACTCGTGGTACACCACGGTGGCTGTCCAGTCGTCAGACGTACCCACATCACCGTGATCGGTTTGCACCACCACATTACCGTAGCCATCGTATTGATAATCGATGCGGGTTTGCTTCTCGGCGTTCTCCGTCCCTTCATAGAAGAAGGTTTCGGTGGTCACCAGTTGCGGGAAGGCAGAGGTAAAGTCGTTCTCTTTACCCAGCGCATCCAGAATCGCACCAGTGAACACGTCTTTTGTCTGGTAGCGGTTTACGGTTTGGGTATAGGTGTTACCGTTGCCATCTTTCATCACGCTGTTGCGTGCTCGGCCTTTTTCGTAATAGTTGTCGTTGATGTAATCCGTCGATACAGAACGATAGACCACGTCACCGTTAACGGTATCCAGATCCTGCGTTGTCACACGAGCAAAGCCATAAAAATCGCGCTCACGGCGGTCGTGGTAACCATCCGAGTAAACAAAGCGCTGCTTCATGGTGTCGGCACCGTCGCCAGCGAAGCCGTCGTTAGTGACCACATTGCTCAGTACCCAACGGTTTTGCGGCATATCGAAGGTATTCCCTTCGCGGTGATAATCAACCGTAAAGCTCGCCCCCAATGGGCGCTGAACCGATTTCAGCAGGTTGGTGCGGCCAATGGTGCTCTTCTTCACGCGAAGATCGGTTTCTGCGTTGGATTGCAGCACGTCTGGGTAGCCGTCGCCGTTGACATCGCTGAGCGAGTAGTTTTCCTGTGATTCACTATCTGATGAATGCGCACCCGCATTTAGGCAGATCTTCATGACAAAGACGGGGGGAACCAAAGGAATACAAACCGTGAAGGAACCATTGATGGACGTCGATTCACTGGTGCTCACTTGGATTTCATTCGCCCCAGTCCAACTTGTCCAGCCAGCGAAACTGCCCCCTTTGTTGATGCGCACTTGGATGTCCGATCCTGTGAACTTCGCTTCGTCCAGTAAACCGTCGCCATTCACATCATACAGTGTGTGGAGTTGGTGGGTTTCATTGGCGTTCTTACTGATGCCTACCTTGATACTGGCGGCACCAATGTTAATACCCAAACCACCACCAGACGCTTCACTTTCGCCTTCTTTAACTTGTCCAAATCCCCAAGTTTCAGGCGCTGCGAATGAGTAACCAAGGTTGATCTGAGCCGTGCCGTTGTCATAAACACGATCCGGTAACCCATCGGCATTAATATCCCGCCAGCTCACATTGGCGTGATCTTTCGACCGACCACTGGTGCCAGAAATGCCGGCTCCTGGCATGGACGTATTCGCTTCGACAAACGCTTCTTTGAAGGTTTTGGTGGTCTGATTGTTGGCGGCACCACTGCTACCGAAACTGAAGTTCCCCCCAAGGGTGACACCTTGGTTTTCAGATTCGGATGTGCTTGGGTGCCCAAGATCATTGTTTTTCGCACCAGACTCCAACGCGCCCAGCATATCGGTGTACTGCACCTGTGACTGGCCAATGATGTCTGGGTAGCGGTCGCCGTTCATGTCACTGAAGTCCGTCAGAATACGAATATCCTGATCCGTTTCGCTGTAGCTGCCGCTGGCACCAAAACCGCCAATCGGGATGCCCCCGCCAATGGAGTAACCGCTGTAGGAAGTTTCGGTCAGCTTGTTAATGGCACGAATTGCTTGGCTACCACTCGTGCCTGTTGGAATCGCACTTGAAGGGGCGTATTCGTCCTCTCCGAAACGAGAGCTCGACATATTAGAGGCATTCAGCAATGAATGTTCATCATAACCACGCCATGCATCGATCTGTGCGATGGGCAGCATCATGACAAAAATACTGTTGGTCGGATCGTACGCGTTATCGGCTAGATTAGCCTGGTCAATATTGGTGAGGTCTGGCGGCGAATTGAGCGCATCGGTCAGCGCGTCATCCAGTTTCAATTCAGACTCTATAATGGGTTGTTCCGCTCTTGCACCATTACCGTTATAAACAAACTGCCCCCAGCCACGGTATTCCGGACCAAAGATGAAGGTGTAAGAGTAGGTATAAACCCCTGAATCCCATGTAGAAACAACCCCTTGGTTGTCCATTTCCACACCCGATTCCAGCACCAGCATATCGGCTATCGCTGGCGTATCCGTGTGGTACTCAATAAACAGGACATCCCCCACCAGTACATCAAGTGAGATATCGGTCGGCGTCGTATTCAAATTGCCGTTCGTTACCTCAAACGTCTGTTTCGCCAACAGTTCGTTCTCTTTTTTCACGGTAAAGGTGACCATGCCCGATTCTGTTCCCAGAGGGGTGGTCATCACAGGCGTAATGATGACGGTGCCATCGGTGTTCGCGATCCAGCGCTCGGTGTTACGGCTGACCTCATTGTGGATATTGAGCGACGCCACGGTTTTGAATGCGAGAACGGCTGATCCATTCTGGATTTGGTCATGGGTTGTTGGATCGTCGGCGGCGATATAGGTCACCACAGGCTCCCAATCAAACCCTGCCCAATCCACGTTGGTATCTGCATCAATCTCAAAGCGGTAGGTGTCCCCAGTACTGACATCCAACGTCAATTCAACATTTTGCTGCGCCGCAGGCAGTCCATATTGGGTTTCCCATACCGTCGTTGTGTTGGTATTGGTGCCATCAAACGTGATTTTCACTACTCTTGCCGTCACGTTGTCGCTGGTAACGGGTTTCGTCAGCGTGCCACTGATTTGCACCGTGCCATCAATCGGCATGCCCAGATCGCCACCGGAGAGCACGTAGTCACCTGATGCTGAGGCGCTGTAAACAGGCAGCCCATTGGCGTCGGTTTCAGCGGCTTTGTCGGTGTAGGTAATAACCGGTGCCCATGCAACCTCATCGTAGTTCCCATCGAAGATCGACTGAACTCGGAAGTAGAGGCGATCCCCCTTACTCACATTCACGGCGTTCACGCCTATTGGGGTTTTTACACCATAGTCATTGGCATCGATGGTGGTCGCCCATAACTCAGAGGCGGCATGCTGAATCGCCACACGCACGCCGTCTGCTTGAGTATAAGCCTGACGGTCTGCACTGGTGTCTTCCACCAAATTAACGGGAGCATGGATGCTGATAACGCCATCATAAGGTGCTTTCCAAGTTCGCACCGTATCGTGCAGTGGATTCTCTGCTATGAAGTTGGCGAGCTCGTTCGGGTCGGTTTCAAACCAACCATCCGTTACCAGCGAGCCCGATTCATTGACAGGGTTTGGCGTGTTCGCACTCGACAAGACAAAGTGCGGTGCAGTGGCATTGGTGCGCTGGTTATAGAGAACACGACCATTCGCTACGATATCGGTTAAGCCATCACCATTCACATCACTGAAGTAGATATCGTTAACCGTGGTGCCTCCACCACTCGTAATACCCAAATCACCGCTAAAACTGCATGCGCCAATGACCGCTTGGAACCCAGAGTTTTTATTCTTTCCTTTGTCATGGTAGAAGGCATCGGCTGAACCTGTAAATGCTTGGAAAGCGGCAAAACTTTCCCCTTCATCCGGACCAGATAGGTTTTTCTGATAGCCAATCACCCCACCGCTGATAAGTACTTTATCGGCAAGACCGTCCCCATCAATGTCTGACATCGCCAGAATGCCGTCACTTTCTGACCGACTGAAGCCGCGTTGGAAGCCAATCGTCATCGACTTACACGCCATATTGCCATCGAAAATACCGAAGCTAATGCCAAAGTGAGCACCGCTCCCGTCAGACACGGTACCGCTGAGCGAACTGGCGCCATTTCCGGCAAACGAATCCGCCGCCGCCGTGGCGGCCAAACGTTCAACCGTCGCTTGCGGCGACAGATCCTGACTGACAATGTCAGTATCACTGTTTGGTGCCGACATCGAAGCGTTGGCCAGCTGAGTATTCAGAGCTTCCAAATCCCCTATCGAGGTTTGAGTTGACCCATTGGCAGACACCATCGGCAAGAAAGAATCAATATTTGCCACTGGCGTAAATCCAGCGTTGACAAGAGCCGAACGATTCAGAGGTTTCAGTGCCGCGAGCTCCACCGGATCACCGAGTTGGGACTGTGAGCTGTCGTAAACAAACGTTCCCCACTGACGGTAAAGCTGATTGTTGTCATCGTCGCTACGAACATGCAGCCCAGCTTCAAGATCAACCCCTTGCTCTAATAGGGTGACACTGGGTGTCCAAGCACTCAATACCGTTTCATCGACATCCTGTGGTAGATGGAATTCGAAATAGGTTGGCTCACCATCCATAACATCCAGAGCAACCGTGTTAAAGGTGTGGCTCAAAGCAAGATCCAGCGTTTCTTTTGCTAATGTTTGGTTGATGCCTTTCACGGTGAACGTTGCCGTTCCGGACGTGGGTAAGCTAGCCGGTAAATTGGGTTGAAGGGTGATAGCACCGCTTTCGCTTATGGCTCTCGTGTTCTCTACGGCGTACCCATAAAGCGCCATTTTGGGATTTAGGGTGTAATGGAAACGTGGTGTGCCATCACTGAGGTAGAGCAAATCCGCGGTAATATCGCTGTCATTCGCCGAAAGGTAATGAACGTTCAATTCACCAGACAGATCCACCCAATCCACATTGGTGTCACTGCTGATCACCATGCGCAGCTTTTCGTTCGCGGTAACATCCAGACTCCCAACGGCAATGGCGCTTGCAGTGAGGTGTTCACCTGCGGCATAACTTTGCTGCCAAACCACGGATTCGTCGCCATTGATCGCTGTTTTTACCACGCTCACGGTCAGGTCATCTGACGTACTTGGTTTGGTCAGTGCGCCGCTCACTAAAACGGTGCCACTAAACGGTGCAAGCCACTGGGTACGACTTGTAGACACAAAATCGGAAGAAGATTGGTAAACGTACAGCGGTAATGCATTGGCATCGGCTTCATCCAATGCTTGACCAACATAAGTGATGTTGGGATCCCACGAAACGTGATCGTTACCGCCATCCTGCAACGAGTTCACACGAAACAACAGGAGATCACCCTGATTGACCTGAATTGAATCGAGTGCGGAGGTCAGCTTAGGCGAAGTGTCATTGGCGGCAATCTGTGTCGCCCAAAGCTCGGTGTTTTGATGTTGAATCGAGACATACACACCATCGTTGTCTGGCGAGTGAGATCCAGCAACCAATGAAACAGGCGCATCAACACTGACGGTGCCGGTATAGGGGGCTTTCCAAACACGCACACTATCGAGGTTTGCAAACGCGTTGGTAGTGACTTGGCTGTCGGCAAAGGTAAGGCCATTTTGCGCATCACCAGAACCAACATAAATCTTATCGAGATACACCAGATCGGCAAGCCCGTCGCCGTTGACATCCGTGACAGAAAGGCGCGCATGTTGACCTGCGATCATGTCTGGCGACGCTTTACACTGACCACTTTCGGTATAAAAAGCGTCCTGTTCCGACACCATTAATTGAGGCGTACCGTAGCTCACTGTGCCATCCGAAGAGACGGTGGCAGGGCGATAACTGATGCCAGCAGAGCTCACGAACAGTTTATCCGCCAGCCCATCACCATTGATGTCAGCGAGCGCTAACAGCGTTGGGTCCGTAGATGGGTAACACGATTGGGTTTCTTCTTGATTGAGATCGGTGGGTAACGACGTCACCGCCGCCAATTCGGTATTGCCTTCCTGTTCTGGCACAGCTGGTTCGGAAACAGAGCGAGAGCTATCCGCCATGCTGTAGGCATCGCCCATACTCCATGCCTGAGCCGCGGCAAATGGCTGATAATCACCATTGGCATTGCGCACATCGTCGTAGTAACTCAGAGCGTGCGTATTAAAGAGTTGCCCATCGGCATCAAATTGCTGAATGGACGCCAAAAGGGTTTTGTGGAAGGCTCCTTCCGTGTAGTTAAACGCGTAAGAACGAACCGATTGCCCTTGGAAGCGAACGTCCACTTTGCGCAGCAGATCGGCCGTGACACGCTTGAAACCGGTGCGGGCGTCGATCATCACGTCCTGACGGCGGGGTTCTGCCAAATCGCGGTCGCGAGTAAACTCGACGGAGTACGCGCCTTGCGTGCCATTAAAACCAGTGTAGTGAATCGACTTAACGTAAAGCTGCTGACCCTGAACACCGCCCGTGCCGTTGCCGAGACCCGCATCGAACACTTTTTCGTAATTGTAGGTGACCGTGTTGCCATAGGTATCCACCGTTTTGACTAACGCCCAATCTGAGATATTCCCTTCGGCAGTAGCCAAGGTTGCGGCAGGCAACATGTTGGTTCCATCCCCTCCAAAGAAGTGCTGGGTACCGTTTTTGTTGGTGATTTCCCACCAGTAATTGGTGGGGTTAGAACCATGGCGAATGATGCGGTTAAAACTGCCTTCTACACGTGGATAGAAACGCTTTTCGCTGGTACGGGAAACCGGCGTGGCTCGGTGTGCCACAGGGGCCAGTTGCTCACCCGCAAACAGATAAGTTTCCGTTTCCGTCGCGCCGTCGTAACGAGGCACGCCCCAACGAGTATCGAGAGAAACGGTTGGCACGCTAAGGTTCCACCCCATGCCCATCCAGCCATTGCCTGCGGCAGAGCTGTAACTCACTTGCAGTTGCGGTGCCATGCCCTGACGACCACCTGGCAGTTCAATGGGGTAGCTGGTACGTGCGTCCCCCATGGCATTCGCTTTGGGCGCTTGAATAAGGTTGATCGACGCCCCAGGATTCGCCGCTTTCATGTCTTTCAGCTGAGTGGTGCCAAACGCTTGGGTTTCGGGTGAATCGGGTGTTTGGATCACCGCGTTGATCATGTCGGTGAAGTGATCGGTTTTCGATACGATAACGCCGTCTTTCGTTGCGACTTCATTTCGGGCCAATTGAACCCAACGATTGGTTTCGTCATCATAGAAATAGGTGTATACGTCTTTCTCAGAATACCCTTCTGGGATCTTACTCCGGTCATAACCGAGCGACAGTTCGTTTTCCTGATTGAACTTAATGCCATGAGGTAAGAAACGATACGCCGATGCGTCGCCACTGGTGACATTCACCATGCCTTGATCAAGCTCAGGAACATCCCGCTCGTTCATGGTAAATATTTCAATATCCCGCGGCATTGAAAGCGAGGTTTTCTGAACGTTTAACGTCGCCTCTTTTAGCGTAATGTCGGTGTCGCTCAGTAAGGTTGCCACCTCTCTTGAGACTTGACGTTCAGAAAGGGTATCGCTTGCTTTCAATGCTTGAACACCGGCAGCGGTGATAAGAACCCCTTCATCGCTCACACTGGCTGAAGGCGCGAAGGTCAAGGTTTCATTTAGCCTTTCTCCGCCAGATAATTCAGCCTTAACTTCAACCGCAGCAGAGTCGGCAGGAACCAAAGTTTCAAAGCTGCCATCCACGGCGGTGATCACTTTATTGCCAATAGTGAACGTAACGGATTCGCTCCCCTCTCCTTGGACAAACCCCCTAACGTAAGCGTGCCCCTGATATCGAATGTCTGGCTGAGGCTCAAAGACCACCAATGTGGGTCGAACCGTCTGATTTTCCAGCAGTTCATACGACAGCTGAAGGTTTTCAACTTGATACTTTAGGTGAGAATCGGAGCTCGCAAAGGGAGAAAAACGAATCAGGTTTTTCCCTGCTTTTAGCCAATCGACATCCACGGCTTCGCTCACCGACACCGAGCCCGATGGCTTAGCTTGTAAGATCAAGCCACCTTGTGAAAAACCATCGTTCACCATTCTGATTGTGCTGGCGTTCCCCGATAGCCCTTTGACATCGTAACTGAGCGTTGCTGATTTGATTTGTTCAGGATGGTAGGGAAGATAAACGGCAAATTGATTGTCGCTTTTAACATCACGATATTTACCGGGGGCGGCGCCAAGCCGTGCTTGTTGACTTGAAATAACGCTATTTTGTGTCAATGCCACTTCCACTGGAGGCGTCAGCAAATGGGATTTAAGCGGAGAGGCTTGATCAGATAAAAAACGAAGCTCATTGAGTGGCTTGGGTTGAGAATTTTGGGAAATGAATTGAATTCTGACTGCCGATGTTTGGACTTCCATATTGACGGGTAATGTATTCCATTGCCCTTCAGGGAGGTGTTGCAAACTTATTCCCGTCAAAATAGGAATGGCTGTCCAGAGATTATTCACTTTTCTCTCTATGCTAAGTGTATAATCTGCATTTCCATATATCTGCACAGCATGTAGAGGCGATTCCTCTTCAAAAACTCGCTCAACAAGCAACGCTGATGGGCTGTTAAACCCTGTGTCTAGTGCGCCATCAAATAACCGTTCCTGCTTAAGATAAGAATGATTTTTAATTTCACCTTCTTTTTTATATTTTAGAAAAGAAGATGAGGTTTGATTATCATAAATACGACTTTCGTTACCAGATAAGGACAGAAACGCAATATTTTGTATTGCCATTGCGCTATTCGAGAACACCATAGACGCGATAACAAAATAGCTAACCACTGACGAAAAACGAGGGAAAAAACCATTCATAATAAGCTCTTCTATTTGTTTTTTAACGATTTTTAACTTATTGAATATATACTCACTCTTACCTTGCACTAAAACAGCCTAATTATTAGAGCTAAAGTTACCACGTAATGAATATAACCTTAGAGGTCATTACCCACTGCATAATAAAATGACCAGTAAAAACTCTATTATTAAATAGACACATTAATAAAGTGATTTAAAAAATATTCCACTTTTTTCTTATTAATTAGAATGTATATGAATCAGATTTGAAACAGCTCTCATATATCGTATTAAAATCTTAAATATGAGAAATACCCCATGATAAAAAATTAATAGCAAACCGCTCTATATTGTTTGAAAATACAATTTTGACCTAATTAAGCAATAATAAAACCCAGCTATTTCATAAGAAATAAAACGTAGTGATAATTATTAACAAAGAGAGGCGGGATTAAATAAAATATATTTAATCGTATGCAAGAAGTGAGAAAGAAGAGAATCAGTAATTCACTGCGACAATATGTTCATGCCCAACATCCCTGTATTTAAGTGTTTCATCTATAACAGACACACTTCGTATTGGATCGGGCATTTCGTGCTCCGATAAGACCATGGAGAGATCGCGCTTCACATCCACGTCCGCAATCGGCACGGCTTGCATTAAGCGCTGCGTGTAACTGTGACGAGGTGAACTGAGCACTTCATCCCTTGGCCCCATTTCAACAATCCGCCCGCCATGCATCACCGCGACTCGGTGCGATACCTGCTCCACGACGGCCATGTCGTGTGAAATGAACAAATAGCTGACGCCGAGCTTTTTCTGTAAACGTTCCAACAGTTCCAGAACCTGAGCTTGAACAGACACATCCAGTGCAGACACGGATTCATCGGCAATCACCAGTTTAGGCTGAGACGCGATCGCCCGCGCTATGCTGATACGCTGACGCTGCCCACCCGAAAACTGATGAGGATACCGATCCATGTGACTCGGCAACATGTCGACCTGCTCAAGCAAAACTTCGACATGATCACGAACGTCCGCAGGCGGGCAAATTCCGTGAATCAAAAGCGGCTCTTTGAGTAATTGAAATATGGTTTTCCGTGGGTTTAACGAACTGTAGGGATCTTGAAACACCATTTGAATGTCTTTGCGAATGGCACGTAACCCCTGACCACGAAGCCCATTGAGCTCAACACCGTTAAGATTGGCGCTGCCAAAGAATGGCAACATGTTCATCAGTGCTTTGCCAATGGTGGATTTCCCACAGCCACTTTCCCCTACTAGCCCTAAGGTTTCGCCCGATTTTATGGCGAAGGAGACATTTTCCACGGCTCGGACTTCCAATTTGTCCTTTTTCCACCACGCTTGTTGAACGGGAAATCGAACACAAAGGTTACCGACCGTAAGTAATGGCTGCCCTTGAGCGACTTCTTCTACTGCCTTGGCATGCCCCAACTTCGGTACGGCAGCCAACAAATTTTGGGTGTACGCCGCCGTCGGGGACAAAAACAAACTGCGCACATCGGACTGCTCTTCCACCACCCCTTGGTTCATCACAACCACTTTGTCCGCCATTTCCGCCACCACGCCCATATCGTGCGTGATCATCAATACGCCAGTATCAAAGTCGCTTTTGAGTTCATTCAGCAAGGACAAGATCTGTGCTTGAATCGTCACATCCAAAGCGGTGGTCGGCTCATCCGCAATTAAGATTTTAGGGCGACACACCAAAGACATGGCAATCATGATGCGCTGCAACATACCACCAGACATTTCATGAGGGTATTGATTATAACGCTTCTGAGCCTGAGGGACTTTTACGGCATCCAGCATGCCGATCGCCATCAGTTTAGCACTGGCATCGTCAACATTTCGGTGCGCTTGAATGGCTTCACACAGTTGCTGCCCTGCCGTCATTAGAGGATTAAGCGATGTCATCGGCTCCTGAAAAATCATGGCGATGTCATCCCCACGCATCGCACGCATGCTTTTTTCAGGTGTCGTCAATAGGTCTTTCCCCCCAAACCAAATATGACCACTTGCCACTTTCGCAACGGGCGGCAGTAACCCCATAATTGCGGTGCTGGAGAGCGACTTTCCGCTCCCAGATTCGCCAGCAATACAAACGGTCTCACCCGAATTCAGGGTAAACGACAAATCGTTAACGACCCTGTGGTATTGCTTCCCTGCCGCTATGTCAATGGAAAGGTGCTCCACCGACAACATCGCCTTCTCCATTCGGTGACTCCTACTCGAATACTACGTTAGGCATATAGAACGTGACGAGCCAGTTTGGCGCATCCACTATTTCACTGATCCTTAAATCGCCACACACAGAGCACAACATGTAGGCTTGCTCTGGGGGCATATGATGCTGAGCACAAAGCAAGTCCACCATTTGGCTTACCGCGCTCCGAGCGCCTGCCATCAAGTCTGGCTCAACCCCTGTCGTAACTTGATACCCTTTGCTGTCTAGGTGGTTGGTGACTGGACCGGTTGTGGTGAAATAAGGCGTATCGATTTTGAGGTTCTCCACCACATCCAGCTCAACCACAATATTCATGGGGCTTTCTATCGCGGTTCCACACACCTCCCCATCGCCTTGAGCCGCATGCGTATCACCAATAGACAACAAGGCCCCTTCCACTTCCACGGGCAAATAGAGGGTGGTGCCTGCCGACAAATCACGAATGTCCATATTGCCCCCCACTCGCCTCGGTGGCACAACGGAGTGATTCCCATTTTGTGCCAGTGCGACGCCAATGGTTCCAGCAAAAGGCTTGAGCGGCACGTTTGCACATTGCCCGAAAGCGGAAGGAGCCAGAGTCTGAGCGTTATAAGACCAAAGATTCAATGCCGGATCTTGAAACTGATCAGCCAGTAACCCAAACCCCGGAATATTGGCCGTCCAACCAAACCCGCTGGGTTTGAATTCGAGAATGCTCACTTTCAACACATTCCCCGGTTTCGCTCCTTCTACAAATATGGGCCCTGTTACTGGGTTTATTTTGCCAAAATCCAGCCCTGCGATATCTTCAACCTTAGACGCCGCGGTGAGTTGTCCACCCGAACTGTCTAAGCATTCAAATTCCAACGTGGTGCCCCGCGCCACATGGTACGCGGGGAGAATAGCCTTATTCCAACCATAGTGATGGTGGATGCTATGGATGGTTTTCACCAATGCGTTATTGCACATCATTCACCCACACATTTTCATAGTTAACAGGAATATGTACCGGATCGACAAAAATGCTGTTATCTCCGCCTAAACGTTCAGAACGAATCGTAAAACGGCGTTCGTTCAATACCGGCACCCAAGGGGCATCCGCCATCAGATCGACGTAAATGCTTTCCCACTCTTTCATGCGCTGCGCTTGCTGCGACTCCGCCACCAAGGCATCGGCTTTTGCCGCACGCTCATCTAAGGCTTCGTTGCAATACCATGCCCAGTTCCAGCCACCGTCCACCGCACCGCCACACCCAAGTATTGGCCCATAGAAGTTAGATGGATCTGGGAAATCCGCAATCCAAGCCATGCCGCCAGACCAAATCATGGGGGCTTGGTTGACATCGCCTCCCGCCGCGATCACGTTGGCTTGCGCGAGGGCTTTGATTTCGGCTTTCACACCGATTTTCGCTAAATCTTGTTGAATGGCTTGTGCAATGCGGGGTTGTGGGTCGGTATTTGCCACATAAAGCTCGGTGCTGAACCCGTCTTTAAAGCCCGCCTCGACCAACATGTTCTTCGCCATTTCGGGATCGTACACGTAGCCTTTGTATGACTTGGAATACCCAGGCATAGCAGGGGGTAAAGGTTGATTCGCGGGTACGCCTCGTCCATTAATGATCTGTACGATTCGACCTTTATTGATGGCCATATTCACCGCTTGGCGAACCTTCACGTTGTTGAATGGCTTCATCTTCACATTCAGGGTGATGTACCCAGTGTGCAATTGTTCGCCTGCAACGATCAGTGGCTGATATTGCGGGCTGTTTTTCATTTGAAGGAATTTCGCTGGCGGAATGCCATCACCCGCAATATCCACTTCTCCTTTTTCTAGACGAAGCAGCGCGACCACGGGCTCTTGCCCAACTTCAAAACGGATCTCATCCAAATACGGCAACCCCGGTTTGTTGTAAGCGTCATTGCGAACGAAGGTCAGGTATTGGCCCAATTTCCATTCACCCAATTTAAATGCACCTGTTCCAACGGGGTGCTTACCAAAATCGGCGCCCCATTTTTCTACCGACTCTTGTGGTACAACAAAGGCAAAGTTAATCGCCAATACGTGGAGGAAAGTGGCATCTGGGCGGGACAGTTGGAAACTGACCGTGTAATCGTCGACAACTTTAACGCTGTCTAGCCCTTTAGACTGACCACTATTAAACGCTTCAAACCCTTCTAACGATCCGAAAAATCCAGCACCAGGGCTTTGAGTTGTCGGGTTTATCGTGCGCTCAATGGAGTACTTCACATCTCGGGCGTTGACTTCTCGACCATTGTGGAAGCGAATGCCTTGCTTGAGCTTGAAGGTGTAAGTTTTGCCGTCGTCTGAGATGGTGTAACGTTCGGCAAGATCCGGTTCCAGCTCGGTAGTGCCCGGTTTGTAATCCATTAACCCATTAAATAGACTTTTGATCATCGACCAGTTTTGCCAGTCGTATCCTATGGCAGGGTCTAGCGTTGACACATCATCCTTGTAAGTCACAATGATAGAGCCGCCTTGCTTGATTTCTGCCGATGCCAAAAAAGACACCGCCATCAACGATAAAGCCACGGTAATAGCTAACTTTTTCATCACACTTTTCCTTGTTACAGTTTTTTCAAGTCAATCCTTGGATCGACAAATGGTGAGATCAGATCAGCCAGCAAATTCCCCAATACAATCGCTACTGCTGAGACCAAGGTGACGCCCACAATTATGGGAATATCGACACGTTGAATAGCCTGCCATGCTAGCTGTCCTATACCCGGCCAACCGAATACCGACTCCACGACCACCATGCCACCAATGAAAATCCCTATGTCGATGGCGATCATGGAAATGATCGGCAATATCGCATTCGGGATCATGTGTCGGCATATCACCCTTGTGTGGCTAAGTCCTTTGGCTCTGGCCGTTCGTATGTAGTCTTGATGCAACACTTCGATCATCGAAGAACGCATCATTCGCGCATACCAACCGCTGCCCAATATTCCTAGAGTGATGGCAGGAAGCACCAAGTGTTTCCATTCACCGTATCCTCCAATGGGGAACCAAGACCATTGCACAGCGAATACGTATAAAAACATCATTGCAGCCACAAAATGCGGAGAGGAAACCCCCACAAACGAAAAGATCATCAACCCACGATCCACCAAGCTATTTCGTTTCAGTGCCGCAATAACCCCTAGAGATAACCCAATCACCAACTCCACCCCTATCCCAGCCACCATGAGCAGCAAAGAAGCAGGAAGCCGAGCTGCGATCAATTCAGACACTTCTTTTTTTTGTAGCCATGAGCGCCCCATGTCCCCTTGAAGCAAGTTGGTTAGGTAACGCCAATATTGTTCATAAAAAGGCAAATTCAGCCCAAGTTGCTCTCGGATATTGGCGACCGTTTCGGTCGTTGCGCTGCGCCCTGCTATTTGCCTTGCGGGATCCGCTGGCAACATATAAAGCAGTAAGTAGGTAATAAAAGTCACGCCCAACAGAATGAATGCCGCATGCCATAAGCGCTTGAATAGGTAATAGCTCATCCTGCTTGCCTCCCATTCAGAGTTGGGTCGAGCGCGTCACGCAATGCATCGCCCAAAATGTTGAAGCACAGTGAAAGCAAAATGATGACGCTGCCAGGTATGAACACCAACCAAGGCGCCACACTGAAATAGGTTTGGTTTTCGAAAATGATATTGCCCCAACTCGGAATAGGAGGCTGTACCCCAATCCCCAAGTAAGAGAGCGTCGCTTCAAGCAATACGGTGGTGGAAATACCAAGCGTCCCCCATACCAACATCGTCGGTACTAAATGTGGAAAAATATGACCGATCAAAATTTTTCCTTCAGAAACACCGATTGCTTTTTCTGCCGCGATAAACTCTTTTTCGCTGATCGCCAAGGTTTCTGAATAGACGACTCTGGCGATTTGTACCCAGTTAACCATCGCGATGACCATGGCAACGATCCACAAACTGGGGGTAAAAATGGCCGCGAGCGCGATGGCCAAAAGCAACGCTGGAAACGCCATCATAAGATCGGTGAACCGCATCAACACCGTGCCCACCCAGCCTTTGAAATACGCCGCGGTCACACCGACTGTCGTCCCAATAATGATGGCAATGCCATTGGCAACCAGCCCAATAAGCAAAGACGTTTGCGAGCCGTAAATAATGCGCGATAAAAGGTCGCGTCCCAGTAAATCGGTTCCTAACCAAAAGGTTTCATTAGGAGGGAGAGGTGCGCCTTCTAACGTCAACCCTTCAAAGAACTGCTCGGTGGGATCATAAGGTGCGAAAAAGGATGCACCCATTGCAAGGCAGACAATAGCGCATATGACCACCAGCGAGACGACGACCGAGGGACGCGACAATAACGGCTTCCACATTAGCCTTCACCCCTAAGCCCTGAATAGCTCATGTTACCCTGCGCTAATTCAAGACAAATTTGCTCAATAGGAAGGTTTCGGTGCATCGAATACTGCCGTAAGAGTTCGTAGGCTTTTTGCTCGGTGAGTTTGTGTGTTTCCATCACCTTTATCACCGCTTCTATCACAACAGGGCGCAACTTATGCCGTGTTCTTAATGTTTCCAATTCTTGGTGCAGCGTGACATTTTGTTGGGAAAGTTTGAGTGCCATGTGAAACGCAGAATACAAACTCACTTGGTGGATCGGTTTCCCGACAACGGAAAGCGCCCCCATAGAAATGGCGCGCTCAATTTCCGTGGGAGAGCCATGAGCCAGTAAACCAACGATAGGCATGGAACGCCTAATCAGTTTTTGCACCGCAATATCAGCGAAATAGTGCTGTACATCAATCAATAGCAAGTCAGTCTGCGTATTGTCTATGTGATCGCTAATATGGCAACAGATCCCCATGCGCTCGGTGGTTTTTTGGATCTGCCGACATGCTCGATCATCCACTGAAATAACCGAGACCTTATTGATGGATAACGTTGATATGCTCATTTGATCACCCTCAATCGAGCGGGCATGCCGAGCACATCAGCGTTTGAGAGGAAGCCTTGTGCGATAAGATAAGGGTTCGGATCTATCGGTGCGTACGCTTTGACCATGCGAAAATCTCCACCATCACGCTCTCCAATAAAGCAGGGCAACGCCGCATGCTGGTTATTGGCTATCGTTAATGTAAAGCCCATCGGCGTGTCCGTTCTCACTTGGTGTAGAACTGAACGTACAGACGTTATGTCATCGCTGCCTGCTAATGAAATCGCATTGGCGAGGCTAAGAATAGAAAGGTAAGCGCCGACAAAGTTACTTGAGACAGGTTCACTGCCTGACATTGCCATTTTTGCGGTATCGGTAAATTTGGGGTCTATCGATTGCAAAAACGTCAGCGCGGTAAACAAACGTAAATTTGGCAAAGCACGAATGCTTGCCAGTTCACATTCACTAAGGTTGCAGCTCAAGACTGGGAGTGGGTCGGCGCTCCATGCACCATTAAGTTGATGCAAAAACGCGTAACTGGATTCCCCAACTAAATTATTAATAACAAAATCAGGTTGATGGGATTTCAAGTTGTCTATCGACAATCGGAAATCTTTGGTATCGAAGCGATAATAGCTGTCTTCGACTATCTCTCCGCCTATTCGAACTATGGCATCTCTGGCAATGCGGTTACTTTCCCAACCCCAAACATAATTGGAGCCGAGCAGTGCCACTCGCTTACCAAAACGCGGCACCGCATATCGAAGCATTGGCAGTAGGTTTTGATTAGGGCAAGCCCCGTGGTACACCACGTGCTCGTCACATTCGTACCCTTCATACGGTGATCCATACCAAAGCAATGCTTGATACTCATGAACATCTGGGATCACTTCCTTACGTGCACTTGATGTTATCGTGCCCACAATGTGCTTTATCCCTTGCTTCAACAAAGACTGAGCACCTTTGATGTATTCGTCCATGTTCCCTTTCGGATCGACATGATGCCCTTCAAGCTGGAATTGAAAACGATCGTCCTCGTTCACTTTTTCAATCGCGTAGCGAGCGCCAAGTAAGGCGTTGTAACCCATCTTTCGATAAGTCCCCTCTGTTGAATAAAGTAAACCTATGTGAAACGTATCCATGACCAACTTCCACAACTCAATGTTTTAAGCTCTGCTTCCAGCAGCTGAATTTTGCAAATAAAAAAGCCCAAATGAATTCGAATTACCGAATTCATTTAGGCTTCGTTACCTTGCTACGCATTTTTATGAGTCTTAATCGAAGCATGCTTCGTGCTCATCCTTTTTCTTGAAATTGGCTCGACAAGAAAAAGAGCATCAGTACTTAAATAAGCCTGAATACCATTTAGTTTTACACCTCACATTAAAGGCAGTCAATATGTTAAATAATTATTAAAAATGTACCATCTCAAGAGTGAAACAGAATCGTCAGAATCATATACTCATTAAAAAGCATATTAGAAAGAGAGTTA
Organism: Vibrio sp. S9_S30; assembly: GCF_014694455.1. Taxonomy (GTDB): domain Bacteria; phylum Pseudomonadota; class Gammaproteobacteria; order Enterobacterales; family Vibrionaceae; genus Vibrio. The sequence continues at coordinate 212,941 of NZ_JAAUWT010000003.1, forward strand.
ACTCATTATGTTTCAAAAGGTTAACTTAATATCAAGATTCCGTTAAATGTTACAATATTCTAATAGTTAAAAAACATTCTCTTCTTTAAGACAAGTATCTCATCCCCTTTAGGCAAGGTGACGCCCTAACGGAATAGACGTACGATAAGACAAGGGGAAGATATAGGGAAAACGCATTTGAGATTCCAAACATCCCAAGACTTTTCATTCGGCTAATCTCGGGATGATGTTTGCTTTTCCTAACGCGCATGCAAACGTGCTGCTGTTAGTGTGGTGACCATGTGAATAATAGTGTGGTCAACACGTGAATAATAGTGCGGTGACCACGTGAATAATCGAGCGGTCACCACTTTAAACAGAAAGTACGCGTGATACCGCTGCTTGCACCTCTTGTGCGGAAGCATTGCGGTTCAATGTGAAGGAAACGTATTGATCCCCGCGTAGGCTCATTGCACGATCGACTTCCGCTAAACAATGAACCACGTTACCGTCTAGAATAAATGACAGTTCGATCTCTTTGCTGGTCACAAACCCATTATTACGAAATTCAATTTCTTGATAGCAACCGGAATGAGACTGGAATGTGTTGGCACGCAAATGACCTTTTTCAACATCGGCTTTCACCATCGTAAACCCTGCCGATTCAATAGCAGAAATCACGCTGGAAACAACAGGGAGAGGCTTCACTTCAACTAAGTCCCTGTCTTTAGGGTCGATAGCAAAATCGATATCCAATGTGGTTTCAACCCAAACATGGCATAGGTTATTCAGTGCGTTCAGCGCCGTCACTGGCGTCTCATCGTGGAGTTTGAGTTCAAAATTGACTTGTTTCTCTTCACCAGGGCCAATAACAAAAGGTTCAACCGCTTGAAGATGCCCCAACACAAAGGAAGGGTAACGGGTGCCACTGTCTGATTCGACTTTAACTTGAGTACAAAGCTTCAGCTTTATCGCGTCAATGTGTTGCTCAACATCACCGCCTTGAATATGAACGGTTCCTTTTAGCGTTTCACCTTGAAAAAGGCTCATATTGTGCAAAACAGTGTCCACTTTCGTAGCACCAATACCTAATGACGCTTTTAGCTTTCCAAACATCTATTTACCTTATTATTTGTTGAGACTGTGATGAAATGTGGGTTGTAGCACGTAGATTCAAGATCCAATAATCAATCAACCCACTTTTTCCACATACCAGTCCCCATGGCAAGGACCGTTATTCAGGTTCCACTTTCCCTGAATTTTGTTATTCGTGGCCGTTCCTGAAAATCGGTAATCCCATCGACTGTGGCTGGCATACAAAGTTAGGTCACTGTGCTCTGAAACCCAGCCTTTGAGTGGCGTCCCGTTGTAAGTCAGCACCAGATAGGCTTCACCATCCACCACTTTGCCTTCAATGGTCGTTGGCTCACATAAATTACTGTTTGACTCATTAATCCGACGCCCTACCCATTCACCGTCAAACTCACTGGACACGTTAAAATTAGGTTCATCGGGTAATTTAGGGAAAGTATCTGGGTTACTTGATGCAAACCAATCCAGCTTGCTCCCCACCAATAGAAAAGCCACAAAGGAAAACGTCAGTGTATACGCCGCTATATTTTTCATCATCCAGTACAACCAAAATCAATAACTCAATGAATTATATGGAATTAAAAAATAAATTTGGCAGTTCGATATTAACCTTGCGATTCGCTTCTCAATAGAAAGCACTCATCAACCGCAACGTCATCGGGTACGTTATGACCTGGCTCACTGACTTCGGGGCTGGAACCAACGTGAAATTGGCGCAGATAAAATAAAGGGGATACGGAACCTCTCAATAATTTGATAGGCGGCTAATGGTGCTAATGTCGCGACAACCATACCCAGTACCAAATGTATCGACACCGATTCAATGCCCATTCCTTTGGTTAACACCACTCTCACACCACTGCCCGCCAATACATGCATGACATAAATCGCCATCGACGCCGCTCCTAGCGTTTTCAAAAAGCCAAACGCCCCTTTTGAGATCGTGATAGACAGCGAGGTTACAAAGGCTATCGAGCAAATTGCGACAATCAATGATTCTGCACCTCTCTGGCGGTAATCCAAACCCAATAAGTCGTGATATCCCCATTGAACGAAGACAAACAAAACGAACGTCGCCCCCAATGCTGCGCCAGAGGTAAGAAAGCGCTCCAATCTATATTGGGTGAAGATGATGCCTAAAATGAAAAAGACGAGGTTTTTCGATAACAATTTGATGAAAGTAAAGTCTGGTAAAAATGAGGCAAACACATACAGTAAAACGGTAATAACAAAGAACCCTCCCCCCAAGGGCTTAGAGGCAGTGGTGTACACAATAGAGCTGACCAAAAACGCAAAGAATAGCGCATACAAGAACCAAAACTGCGCTCTTGGCGCCCAAAGCAGCGCTAAAACGTCGCTAAAAGACACATTTCCATTGGTGTAGGTCGATAGAACGGCTTCAATACTGCCTTGCAATAAAGACCACAAAACGTAGGGGTAGAAAATGGTGTCTACCTTGCTGAACATCAGTTTCTTTGTGCCTCGTTTGGAAAACGAATGGTAAAAAAACAGCCCCGATAAAAAGAAAAACAGCGGCATATGAAAACTGTAAATCGCACTGTCTATTCTGAAGTACAATGCAGCTGGCATGTCTATCTTGGCGTTGAATAAGCCTCTCGCAACATGACCATACACCACAAGAAGAATGCCAATTCCTTTGGCATAGTCGACCCAATCCGTTCTATTTTTCACATCCTGTCCTATTTTGCTGTCCATTTGGCTTATAGCCGTAGCGATTCTTATATTTCAAATAGTGGCCTAATTAATGGGGCTTTTATTTGAAGCTGTTCGCTCTTTTCCTTTTTGTTCGTGCTTTTCCTTTTAGCTTACTGAGTTTTCCTGTGCTCTAGGTACACCCCCACACACAAACAAAATACACCTAGTCATTCTAGCCAACCATTTGCTGCGCTTGTCTTCAGTACCTTTCAAAGGCTTATGATTCTCGGGTATTCATAGAGGGATGAGAAAAGGGATATCCAGTACTGTCCATGAATATCATTAAGTTAAGTTTATTCACCGCGAAGTAGCACGCACTATCCCCTTAAAACGGCTTGCCTCTTCGTTAGGTGCTCGTAGCCCGCTATCTCTAAACTTTGCTCCATAATCGACAATACCTGCTCGGTCACGTGGGGTTTTAAAACAGCAGATTCACACTTTTTATCCAGCAGGAGCTGTGAAAAGTGCTCTATCTCGTATTCAAACCCATTCCCTTTTATCGGCTGGTCTATAGAAAAACAATCATGTTGAGTTTCGATACTAATATGGCTTGGATTCCACCATTTCTCGTGAAGGGTAATGGTCACGTTTCTGCCTTTTAACACTGCCGCACGAGGCAGGTTTTTGACAATAGACGCAGAAATCACCCCACTGATCGTGCCATCAAATGTGAAGAGGGCATCTTCGTCTACTTTGGATTGCTCAAAAGAAGTCGACATTTTAACAAATGGAGAGGAAACCTTAACACCGAGCGTGTCACACAAATCGCAGTACAACCATAAGCCATAAACGCCCACATCCAGTGTGGTTCCGCCTGCTAACTCGTGGTTAAAAATGAACAAGTCTGGGTCGAAATCGTGCTCGTTACCAAAGCCAGCTTCGATCGACGTAAGCTGAATGTTATTTTCAACAAGGTAGTGCTTTAGTGCTTGGTAGGCAGGAAATGCCACGGTTTTCATCGCTTCTAACAACAACACACCCTGCTTTTGGGCTAAGGCGCGCATGGCAAGCCAATCTGCCACGTTTGTAAACGCAGGCTTTTCCACCAAGACGTGTTTGTTATGTGAAAGAAACAGTTCCGTTAAGGGTTGATGATAGGGATGGACTGTCGCGACATAGATGGCTTGTACGTTGGGGTCTTTTGCCAACGCTTCGTAGCTGCCATAAACGGTGTGGCATCCATATTCTTCACCAAATGTTTGGGCTCGATGTGAGTCACGTGCAGCCACCGCATAGAGCTCTGCGTTATCACTATGCTGTGTTAAGGCCGTCGCGAAACGCTTCGCGATGTTTCCCAGCCCAGCAATGCCCCATTTTATCTTGTTATTTGATGCGTTCATTGTTCATCCTACCCTTTCACTTAATGCGCAGCAGTGTAGCGAGAGATGAGGCAATTGAATATGGGGCAAAGCCGCTCAGTTGTTCAGCGTTTCACCTCTGAAACCCTATCGCCCTATAAAACAAAAAAGCAGCGTTGTTATGACAATACGCTGCTTTCTTGTTAATCATAACCACCAATCCAATGGAAAGTGAGTGTGTTACTCAGTGGCGTCGTGGATCGTTTCTTTTGTCTCTTTCCAAATCTCAGACGAATCGTCTTTCACGCCTTCCCAAGTTTTGGCGCAACCGCCAAGAACAAAACTCATGGCAACAATTAAAAACGACATTCTCATCATGTAAATCCTTACTCGTTAGTATCTTGCCGTAAATTCTAACAAAGAAGGGAAAGCAATGCCTATACTTAACAACCTGAATGTAAGGGGTTTAGCAGCATTTGCTTATCAATGAGAATGTTGCGCTCATTCACCGATTGTCTTGGTATCAGCATGGTGCGCCAATGGACAGATGATCCGTTTTCACTGAAAGCAACGAGCGCTCTTGAAAAAATTCAGGCGATCCTGCCAGCTCAGCTTCAAGGCGAATTCCAACAGATCACCACTTACTCCATGCCAAGTGATGCGCTTCTCCCGTGGAGCATCAGTTTCTCTGACCTTCGTGAATGCATACGCGCAACAAGGCAGAGCTTGCACCATTTCCGCCTCGATCGCATTCAATCGATGGTGTTAAGTGATGAGTATTTTGAAGAGGAAGAGGAGAAAAACCTTGCGGCTTACAAAGCCCAATATGACCAATGCGAAGGAATCGGCTGACATAGTGGTCTTTCCCAATGAGCACCCAGTGACAACAACGTCGGATGAATGGATGAATGGTCGAATAAAAGCGAACAACACTGAAATGCACTTTGAAACGGTTAACAATCGATAGAACCCAGCATTGATTTGTGCCCTCTCTCGGGTCTATTTTTCCACTCTTTAGCTTGACTAATACGCCATCAGAATAACGATTTGAGTAATTAGTCACTTTTCAGGCATGCTTATTCCAAAGGTAATTCTATCAATAGCAATACAAAAGGGATTTGAATGTTATCAACATACATAGCCGGTTTTAGCCTTAGCCTTTCGCTCATTTTGGCCATTGGTTCACAAAACGCCTTTGTGATTAAGCAAGGGATAAAAAAGCAACATGTCTTTCTGGTGTGTTTGGTGTGCGGCACGTCCGATGCCATTCTTATATCAATGGGGATATCCGGCTTTGGCGCATTGGTTCAAGAATTTCCCGCTATTGAGCAAATCGCACGTTTGGGTGGCGCGGCGTTCCTGCTGGTGTATTCTTTCTTGAGTTTTAAGTCCGCATTAAAAGAGTCTCATGCGATGAACCTTTCTGGTGAACCCGAAACGTCTTGGAAGAAAACGGTTTTGATATGCCTTGCGTTTACCTGGCTCAACCCACACGTTTATTTGGATACCGTGGTGCTGCTTGGGTCTATATCCACTCAGTATGAAGCCACCCAGTTATACTTTGGGTTAGGGGCAGCCAGCGCATCGTTTGTGTTCTTTTTTAGTCTAGGGTATGGCGCACAATTACTTAAGCCCTTGTTTCAAAAAACGTCTTCATGGAAAATACTAGAGTTTCTCGTCGGCGTTATGATGCTCTTTATCGCGGTGAGTTTGTTGTTTGGATAACCCCCCCTTAGCGTAAGTTAATAAAAGGACACCATAGAATGAAATCCGCACTTCTTGTTATCGACGTACAACAAGGTTTAATGGAACCTAAACCTCAGCCATATCAAACAAAAGAAGTCATCAACCGAATCAATCAGGCAACAAACTGGGCAAGATCACACAACATTCCGGTTATTTTTGTGCGACATGAAGCCCCCAACTCCATCGTTGAAATGGGCAGTGAAGGCTGGCAAGTACACCAAGATTTAGAACAAGTAACGTCTGATTCATACATCAATAAAACCACACCCGATGCATTCCATAACACCCATTTACAGGCCCTACTCGACGAGCACCGTATCCAGCACTTATACGTGTGCGGTTACGCCACAGAGTTTTGCGTAGACACAACCACTCGACGCGCCGCAGGTTTGGGCTATCCGGTCACACTGATTTCAGATGCGCACACCACGCATGATAAGCCTCATGCCAGTGGCGCTGCCATTCGTGAACATCACAATTGCACACTCCCTGCCATTCAAAGCTTTGGGGTTAAGCTCGCCGCCATCACTGTGGCTGAGTGCATTTCTCAAGATACGCTCTCACTCACATGACGCTGGAAGTATCATGAACACATTGGTCGTTGTAACCCACCCGATTCCATCCAGCCTTTGCCAACATCTGGCAAAGGAAGTCATTGAACATCTTAAATCCAAAGGGCATTCGGTTACCGTTAAAGACTTGTATGAAGAGCAATTCGACCCTGTATTAAGCGAACGTGAGCGCAAAAGCTACTACGCCGATCCGTTCGATGCCACCAACGTGCAATCCGATATTGAACAGCTTGAGACCGCAGAACATATAGTGTTGGTCTTTCCTACTTGGTGGTTTAACTTTCCGGCTATATTGAAAGGTTGGTTTGACCGAGTTTGGGTACCGGGAAGGGCGTACAACCACTCCGAAGATATGAAATCCATTACCCCTAATTTGGGGAACTTAAAGAAAGTCACCGCAATCACTACACTGGGATCACCATGGTGGGTTGATCGCTTTGTATTGCGTCGCCCAGTCTACAAAATATTGAAATTTGCGTTACTTGGTGCGTGCGCTAAGAACTGCACCTTCCAAATGTTTTCTCTGTACCAAAGTGAGGTCGCCAAGCCCAATAAAGTTGCGCGGTTTGTGGCCAAGATAAAAAGTAAGATTTTGTAGCAAATCAGGTTATAGGGCGTCCTTTGAAGTGTTTGGGGAAAGCGTTAAGCATATACCCGTAGTTTTTTACAGGCGAACCAAGGAACAAATAAGCGCCTCAGGGCGAAACATATCGAACCTCATCTCTTAAACCACCCAATATTGAAATATTTTGTTACATACTGTGGTTGTATTATTACCGTCAATTTCAGCACTAAAGTTGAATGAATCACACACAAAATCAACACATAGAGTGACAACCATTCCAAATATAATCTGCAATGAAACGGATTGTTTTTTTTTTGCAAAAAAACAATCGGGAAATACAATCTGCTTTCAGAAAATTGACTTGATAATCATTCAATAAGATTTATAAAATGTATGAGCTTAAAAATAAGACATACATTTTTTTTCTAGGAAAAAGCTAACCATGGTGATCATACAATTCCCATACTCATTTCCTTTTTACCCACATATTTGTCTTTATGAACTGTTTTCATAACCATTGATTTGATTTAAAAATTAGTGAAAGTGCTCGAGAAACATTTCTTATTATTTGTTGATAAATTTTTCTATTTGGAGAAGTACTTTGGAAAATATGAAGCGGTACTGTATTTTTTCTGTTGTTGCCAGTGCAGGAAGTATGACAGCAGCGTCCAAAAAATTGGGGATGTCCCCCTCTGCAATCAGCCAAAACATATCCCAGCTTGAGAGCGCTCTAGGGGTGACATTATTGCACCGTTCCACTCGTGGCTTATCCGTCAGTGAAGCCGGGCAAATATTATTGCAAGGCTACAGTCAAATGCGTTCACACTTTGAAAGCTTAGAGCAAAAGTTATCCGATTGTCGTGAGGGTGTAAAAGGCGATGTACGCATAACGTGTTGCACTGGTTTAGCACAGACAGCCATTGCTCATGCTCTTGCCCCGTGCCTGTCTACTTACCCAGATATTCGGCTAAACCTCATTGCGGATGACAAAATGAGAGACATCGTTCAAGAAAACATCGATATTGCTATTACGCTTGGTGAAACTAAGGATTGCAACTTAGTCTATCGCCCGTTAGGCAGCATCCCACGTGTGTTGTGTGCCTCTGAACAGTACCTTTCTACTTTTGGCATACCACAAGTGGCTTCTGATCTCATCAACCACCAATGGGTTGTAAATTCAGACAGCGATGCCATCGAGGTCGTCTGTAGAAACGCAGAAATTGAAGAAAAGCGCAGATTAAAGATTCGATGCAGAGTTAATAATGAAATGACGGCTCGTTCATTTGCTCTGTCTGGACAAGGGTTAGTCCTATTACCACTGCCTCTTGCCGAAGAATACTTGAGACGTGGGGAACTCACCTGTGTTTTAAATCACATAGCATGGTCTGATATTAAAGTACAAGCTCTAACCATCTGCCGAACAGTCCCTAAGAAAGTCGATGTTATGCTTGAAGCGTTAAAAACCTTTTTTAAACCAGAGCTAAAAAAAGCAAAGGCTTTGCATTAAATCACCAGCAAGGTTGATGATTCAAGGACCTGAACGAAGAGCAAAGCCTTTGCGGGAACCTGACTTAGTAGTAGCGTGATAGTTAAAAGTTTACATCCATTATTCCTGTCACGGCGGAATATGGACAAGCATAACTGCTTATTTTACGAACAAAACCTATAAATGGTTTTTCGGCATAACGTAATTGTATTTCTTATTATGTTTAGCCATTATGTACTGCATGTAAGCAGCACCTTAAATACCATAAAGCACCTCCTGACGAATTGTTTTCTTTTGAGTTATAAGGATGAGTAGCGTATACCCATTTCATTGTGGACTCATTCACAATCAATAGATAAATCACTATCGACCTAGCAAAGTAATAATATCGAATTAGGCGGCACTAGATAATAGATAAAAACTGAAATGTGTTTTAAGTAATATGATTATTATCTAAAGTATTTTTTAATTCATCAAAGAAAATAACAATCAATCACTTTAAAAACTTTCAAATTACTTGTAATACCTGCGTCATAAAAATGTAAATTAGGATTTTCGGTGTCTTAAATACGATAAATTATTCAATCGGTTTCATTTTGCGCTTTCAATATTCAAACTTTTACCACTATCGTTATATTCATCTCCAAAACGATTAACCGAATAAATGCAAATTTATTTTTCGACCATTTGAATACGTTCTGATTCGAATGGCTTAAGTAGAAGCTGTACACATGCCATTTTTTGTTTAGCCGTGCAGTCTGAAGAGCTTTACCAGCACGAACACATCGTACTAACCAACAGCAGCGTACCAACCAACAGCATCGTACTAACCAACAGCAGCGTACCAACCAACAGCATCGTACTAACCAACAGCAGCGCACTAACAGGCAACAATGAAAAGACCGCACTAAAGTCGCTGATTCATAAGAAAAGAAGAAAAGAAGAAAAGAAGAAAAGAAGAACAATGGCAAGTAATAAAGGAAGGTTAAAGTCTATGACTCGCTAACCTTCCTTTCATTTTCTGTCTATGAAGAATCGTTATTTCCCGTGAGGATACGCTTTGCAGCCAAGCTTTAGAGAGATGCGCTCAGCGGCGGCATGAAGTTCAGCGATGTACGCCATTTTCTTCTCTTCGGTGAAACGAATCGTTGGTAAGGACACACTCATGCCCGCAACAACTTGATTGAAGCGATCGTAAACGGGCACGGCTAGGCAACGTAACCCGACTTCTTGCTCTTCGTTATCTTCACCAAAACCTTGCTCTTTCACTGTCGGCAATTCACCAAGTAATGACTCGACATTCGCGTGCGTATTTTCGGTCGATTTGGTGAATTCCACAACCGACAGGATATGACGAATGTCTTCTTCATCTCGCTCCGCCAACAGTACTTTACCAATAGCGGTGGTGTGAAGTGGATTACGACGCCCAATACGCGATTGCATACGCAAGTTGTATTTCGAGTCAATCTTGTGGATATAGATGATGCCATCACCATCGAGCGCCCCTAAGTGCAAAGCCTCGTTAGTCAGATCCGAAATTCGGCGCATTTCAATGTCAGCAAGATCCACCAAGTCAACATACTCCAACGCGCTTGCACCAAGCTCAAACAGCTTTAGCGTGAGTGAATAGTTTTCACTTTCGCCTTCCTGAGAGACATAACCCAATGTTTTCATGGTTTGTAGAAAGCGATAGACGGTACTCTTAGACATCATAAGACGCTGAGCTAATTCACTGATACCAATATCCTTTTGTGTACTCAGTGCTTGCAAGATACCAAATGTTTTCAAAACCGAAGATACGGATTCAGGTTGCTTTGTTGTTGTCATTATTACTCCACAAATAGCTTGGTTATGGGTAAAAAGCTCTAGCGTCCCCTGCCAAAGCCAGTGGCAAAATTGCCAATCCGTTACTTTTAATAGGAACAAAACAGACCAAAACGATAGATTTGCCTCTGTATTCCCAAAATCATGCAACCAATTTAAAATAATGTTCTATAAAAAAAAAGAGTGTTAAACTTTTTTTTTGAACTCAACCTAGGTTGATGTTCACACTTTTTCTTTAAACAAATGAATTATCTGGAATTAGCTACTTTCACTTTTCAATTTTAGTCGTCTTATTTTACCGCTGCAACGAATATTAAATTTACATATTCAGCTCAATTAATTAAATATTTAAACCTAAATAGCACTAGTTTTATCAACTAATAACTATTTACGCTTTATTAACAAAACACCTGTTTGAAAATTGAGTGATTTTAAACCAAAAAATCGATTGCGCCGCCTGTAATCTGTGCTTTTTATACGCGTCCCCAAATAAATTCAAGTCTTTGTCTCACAGCTATAACTCTCTGTCTCATATCTATAAAAAGCCTCCAGTAAAGGAGGCACTATTTATTACAACTTATTACCGCGGGTCAAACGACCTCAAACGGAATTCAAGGTTACTTTCCATTGATACGCCAAACGGTTATACATCGGCTATGCCGTCACTTGGGTTTCAGGAGGCAACTCGGCAACCGGAACCGCCGAGATTAATTCACGAGTATAGGGCTGCTGTGGGTCATAAATAACCTCGTTGACGCTTCCTTGCTCCACAATTTTGCCATGCTGAAGCACAATGACACGGTCACAAAAATATTTCACTGTCGCAATATCGTGTGTTATCAGAATGAATGCCGTTCCATAGGTATTTTGAAACTCTATCAATAAATCCAACACCTGCGAGCGTAAGGATACGTCGAGCGCGGCAGTGGCTTCATCAGCAATCACCACTTTTGGCAAAGTGACCAAAGCACGTGCGATAACAATTCTCTGCCGCTGACCACCCGAAAAAGCATGTGGGAATCGGCTGGAAAATTCGGGGGGTAACCCAACCCACTTCATCATGTTTCTTACCCGTTTTTCACGCTGCTTGGCGCTCATTTCCGTGCGAAGCAATTTTAGCGGCTCTTCGATAATATCGAACACCGTCATTCTTGGGTTGAGTGACGACCAAGGATCTTGGAAAATCAGACGCAAGTCGGCAAACAGTGGGTCACGCCTCATTCGTTTGTAATTCGACAGTTCTAACTCTACTTCGCCTTGTTTATCAACATATTGGATAGAGCCGGAAGTGGCAGGAGCCATTCCCAATATCGCCCGACCGAGCGTGCTTTTCCCTGATCCGGACTCCCCGACAATACCCAACGACTCCCCAGGGTGAAGCACAAGATTTGCATCGTCCACCGCTGTCATGATTTGCTTTTTCTGGAACAGTTTTGCCGGTTTCTCAAACTGCTTACTGACTGATATCACGTCCAAAATTGGCTGATCGTTCTCCCCTTTAATCAACGAAAAGGGCTTTTTCACTTTCGAGGGCTTCTCTAGTGCCCGAGTCGCACACATCAACTCAATGGTATACGGGTGCTCTGGCTGTTCAAAAATCTGTCGTACACTGCCACACTCCACCAAGACACCCTTTTCCATGACCGCCACCCTATCAGAAATTTGAGCCACAACCCCCAAGTCATGAGTAATGAACAATATCGCCATTCCGATCTCTTTTTGGAGTTGTGAGAACAGCGCCAAAATTTCGGCTTGAGTTGTCACATCCAGTGCGGTAGTTGGCTCATCGGCAATCAATATGTCGGGACGGCTCGCAATGGCCATGGCAATCACAACGCGCTGACGTTGCCCACCAGACAATTCAAATGAGTATTTGTTGATGAGGCTTTCTGGCTCTGGCATTTGTACTTGAGTCAGCAATTCAACCGTTTTTTGGTGAGCGGACTTCTTGCTAATGCTTGGGTCAACCAAACACAGCACTTCTTTAATTTGGTCGCCAACCGTATGCACTGGGCTCAATGCAGCCATCGGTTCCTGTGATACCAAAGAAAAGTGAAAACACCTTAAAGCACGCATTTCTTTGCTGCCTGGGTCAATCTGTGTAATGTCGATGATTTGCCCAGAATCCGTGGTGAGTAAAATTTCACCTGAATCAATCCGACCGGGGCGATCCAGCAATTGCATGATGGCACTCGATGTCACCGATTTACCGGACCCCGACTCACCGATAACCGACAGTGTCTCACCTTTGTAGAGGTCGAACGACACCCCTTTTACCGCATGAAAATGCTCGGTACTGGTCGGGAAACTTACGTTTAAGTCTTTAACTTGTAGAATTTTCTCAGCCATTATTTTGCTCCCTGATCATGGTATGGATCGCATGCATCACGCAGACCATCACCGACGAAATTCATTGCCAAAATCACAAGAACAACGGCCACCGCCGGAATAAGCAACCAAGATGCTTCGGCTAATGCTCGAATATTTTGAGCTTCTTGTAATAACACACCCCAGCTAACCATGGGCGCTTGTAACCCCAACCCAAGGAAACTCAACGCAGTTTCACCCAGAATCATGGCTGGAATCGCTAATGTTACCACCGCGATAATGTGGCTTAAGAAGTTCGGCACCATGTATCGACGAATGATTTCAAATGGGCTATTACCATCTAGCCAAGCCGCGGCAACATATTCTTCGCTTCGCAGCGACATAAATCGGCTGCGCACCACCCGTGCCATATCTGGCCAAGAAACCAACCCCAAAATAATGGTGATCAAGAAGTATTTGGTAAGCGAACTCCATTCTGAAGGCAGCGACGCCGACAAGGCCATCCACAGCGGCAGAGTCGGTATCGACTTCATGAATTCGATACTTCGTTGAATGAAATTGTCTATGGTGCCACCGAAGTAGCCAGAAATACCGCCAATCAAAATCCCAAGAACAAAAGTGGTGAAGACCCCCATCAAGCCAACAGACAGTGAGATTCTTGCGCCATAAATCAGGCGGGAAAGCATGTCGCGCCCCATTCTATCTGAACCAAAGATGAAGAATGGCTGACGTGGGTTTTCCGGCACGATGAACTTGTAACTCATCGGGATGAATCCCATCAATTTGTAGCGATCCGTTTTACCGAAAAATTCGAAGTACACTTTCTTGCTTTCATCAAGTGTGTAATGACGCTTCAATGTACGAATATCCGTTTTGCTCTTGTAAAAGGCCAAGTGGGGTGCCCAGCGCCAACCGTCATCCGTGCTTTCAAATAAGCTAACCGACTGAGGAGGCGCGTAGGTGTAGCGACGCCAGTTATCACTGGGATCAAACGGTGCAAAAAACTCGGCGAAAATCGCCACAAAATAAATCAGAGCCAAAAACCAAATGCTGTACCACGCCAATTTATGCTGACGCAGTTTAATGCCAATAAGCTGCCACTGCGTTGCGGTGCTCAAGTCAAGCGGCTTCTTTTGTCGTCTAAGTAAGCGACCAAACCAGTTCATTGTAGACGTTGTCATGATTAAAACTCCTTAGACACGCCAACACGCACACGGGGATCTACCCAGTACAGCAGCAGGTCAGAAATCAGGGTACCGATAATGGTAAGAATGGACATAATAAGAAGCACATCACCAGCGACGTACATATCCTGAGAACGCAATGCCGACAGCATTAACGGCCCTAAGGTAGGGATGTTCATGACTTGGCTGACGATAATATCCGCCCCCAACAATGCAGGCAGCATCCAACCAATCGTGGACACAATCGGCAAAATGGCGATTCGAACAGGGTATTTCAGAATAAGGCGCGCTTCGGACTGCCCTTTGGCGCGCGCGGTTTTCACGTAAGGTTTTTTCAACTCATCAAGAAGGTTCGCCCGCATAATCCGGATGATCCCAGCAAGGCCGGCAGTACCGACCACCAATATGTAAATCCAGCTGCGTGAAACCGCGTCCATGAACTTTTCCCATGACATGGGTTGGTCGAGATACGCTTCGGAATACAGCCCAGAAACCACCGTATCAAAACTGTAGTAACCAATCAGTAGCGCCACGATGGCGATCACGAAGTTTGGCGTTGCCATACCAATAAAGCCAAATATCGTGGCAATGTAATCCCCAACAGAATACTGACGAAGCGCTGAATACATCCCGATAGGGATCGCGACTAAAAATTGAAAGAAGAAAACGGCAAGTGCCAGGCATACCGTTGGCCAAACTCTCGGTTCTATGGTGTCCCATACGGGCTGGCTGTTGGTGAGTGAGATCCCCAAATCCCCTGTCATCAACCCCATCATCCAGTTGGCATATCGCTCTAATAATGGCTTATCCAGCCCATACATCTCACGGAGTGTGTAAATCATCTGCGGATCGACGGTTTGTCCCATCGCTTGAAGTTCTGCAATTTTAGATGAGGCAAAATCACCTGGCGGTAAGTCGATCACCGCAAACACGACAATGGAAACAGCAAAGAGGGTGACGAGGATCGACACCAGCCGCTTACCAGCAAACAGAAAAAAACTGTTCATTCTTTGTTCCTTAACTTCGAAACTCATTGTGGTTATTGATCATTCTATTGCTCATTATCGGAATCCTGAGCAAAGAGATACATGACTCTAAATACACATTGAAAAGCGTCCTTCCCCTTGGTGCGCTTTTATTAGAACGCATTGACTAATATTTTTGAAACGCTTTTTCATATTTTAGCTCATCCTATCGTCAGAAATGCTGCGAAGCGTGATCAACACCAAATATTTGTGTCCACTATGGTTTGCAGAAGTGACGGTCTGTAAGAGGAAAGTCAATTAAATTAGCAATATCAATTTTGGAACAATAAATGCCGAGCGATTGCTGTAAAACGTGCGATTGCTGTAAGGCAAGTTACGTACCTTCCGATACGGAATCATCAGGAGCTACTATGAGAATACCTAAAATAATATTTATCAATGTCGTACTTTTGCTTGGCTGTACAAGCAACACTTCACAAAACAGTTTGCATGAGGTTTTACTGACGAAACCATACACAGAAACCCGCCGTTTCCACTCTGTCGTTCCCGTGCTCACGATCGAGAATAAAATTTATCTGTATGCCAGCATTAATGGGAAGCGTTATCGCTTTATCTTTGATACGGGTTCACCCACGATTCTGACAAAACAAGTCGCTACCGATCTCGGGTTAACGATCATGGGAACGAACAAAGAAAAAGATGCAAATGGAAACCTCGTTTCCATGGATTTGTCTATCGCCGATTCGATTGAAATTGGTGATGTCCGTTTCCGCAATGTCCCTGTCTTTATATTTGATCCTTCGCACCTTCCTAAGGCATCATGCTACCTCGAAGGGGGCGTAATTGGTTCTGAAATTCTTCCACTGGCAACATGGCAACTCAATTTCCGCGATGGTGAAATTGTGCTAACCAGCGATAAGCGAAAACTGGAATACATTAACCAAGCGTCCCGCACGTCACTCAAACAAGGCGGCTACCCGCACGCGCCCATTTTTAAGCACCGGATAAACGGAAAGTTTACGGATGATGCGCTGTTTGATACGGGCAATACCGAGCTGTTGAATCTCAACCTACCGGCACTACAACAAATGCTCGCTGACGAGGTGGTTCCCAACCCTGAAGTTGAGGGGCGTGGTTCATTTGGTGAATCCGAAGGGGGAGAGGCTGAGCCCACGGCGTATTATCAAACCGCGATTGAAAGGTTGAGGGTTGGTGGATTAGAGCTGAATAACGTCCATTCTTGGACACGTACCAGCACACCAACACGGATTGGTGCAAAGCTACTAGAAAACCATATCGTCACGCTGGATTACCCAAATCGAAAGGCCTATTTCTACCCATTCAAAGAAAGAAGCAAAGATCCCATAAACTGGGGTTTTCGAACCAGTATCAGCGAATTAAACGCTCTTAACGTGAGTTTTCTGGAATCTCCCTCTATTGCTGAAAACGCAGGGCTTCAACTGGGTGACCGAATTCTCAAAGTGAGTTATCGCGATACCACCTATATCGCTCCGGAAAAACGCTGCGAAATACTTCGTTGGCTGCCCAGAGCCATGGATGGTCAAGAACTGGAGCTGACAGTACTGCGCGGCGGCGATCACAAGACCGTCACGATGGCGCGATAAACAAACGAGGCATCCGTTTTCACTAACGATACACCCGTTTTCACTAAAGAGAGAACGGATGCCTCTGTGGTACGCACTTTGTTTATTTTGTTTTTGTTTATTTTGTTTGAGTTTGACGTATCGCCTGCTTCCATCCGTCGTAGAGGCGAGATTGAGTCTCTCTATCCATCTGCGGTAAAAACACGTGATCGACTTTCCGCTTATCGTCTAGCTCATTCTTGTCTTTCCAGAACCCTACCGCGAGGCCGGCTAGGATCGCGGCACCTAATGCCGTCGATTCGGTCACTGCAGGGCGCACGACTTTCGTATGCATAATGTCGGATTGAAATTGCATGAGGAAGTCATTCGCCACGGCGCCACCGTCTACGCGAACTTGGCTCAGTTTAATGCCAGCGTCTTCTTCCATGGCTTCAAGCACATCTCGGCTTTGATAAGCAATGGACTCTAACGCGGCTCGTATAATGTGGTTTCGGTTCGTGCCTCGGGTGATCCCAGTCAGCGTGCCCCGAGCATGGGGGTCCCAATACGGTGCGCCAAGCCCAACAAACGCGGGCACTAAATACACACCATTCGAATCCTCGACTTTCTCGGCAAAATATTGCGTGTCGGACGCATCACGAATCAAGCCCAGCTCATCACGTAACCATTGGATCGTCGCTCCCCCCATAAACACACTGCCTTCTAGGGCATACGCGATGTCATCCCCAATTTTATACGCAATGGTCGTGAGCAACCCATGCTTGGACTGAATGGCTTGATCGCCCGTGTTCATCAACAAGAAACAACCCGTTCCGTAGGTATTTTTCACCATGCCCTTGGTAAAGCATTGCTGACCAATCATCGCTGCTTGCTGGTCGCCCGCAATACCCGAGATGGGGATTTCTGTCCCGCCTCCGATGTTCGCATAGCCGTATATCTCACTGCTCGATTTGACTTCAGGCATCATGCTTCGCGGAATATTAAACAACGCCAGCAGCTTGCTGTCCCATTCCAGTGTGTGGATGTTAAAGAGCATGGAACGGGAAGCATTCGAAACATCGGTCACATGAGATTGACCATTGGTCAGCTTCCAGATCAGCCACGTGTCAACCGTTCCAAATAACAGATCCCCTTTTTCCGCTTTGTCGCGCGCCCCTTCAACATTGTCCAGAATCCACTGAATTTTCGACCCCGAGAAATACGCATCCACCACTAACCCCGTGGTTTGTTGGATGTAGTCTCCCCAGCCTTGTTCTTTAAGCGCATCACACGTTTCAGCGGTTCGGCGACATTGCCAAACGATCGCATTGTAAACAGGGTGCCCCGTGTTTTTGTCCCACACAATGGTGGTTTCACGTTGGTTGGTTATCCCTATCGCGGCGACTTGCTCATTATCAATGTCTGACTGCGCCAATACTTCGGTTAAGGAAGAACGCTGCGTTCCCCAAATTTCCATTGGATCGTGTTCAACCCAACCCCCTTTCGGATAGATCTGGCTAAACTCACGCTGCGTCGTGCTCAAAATGTTAGCACTCTGATCAAAGATGATAGCGCGAGAGCTGGTGGTTCCCTGATCCAAGGCAACGATGACTTTGTTGCGTACTTCCATGATGGCTCCGTAACTCTTGTTTGATTAAATACACTGCATTCTTCCATCAAATGTTCGTTTTCGCAATAAATCACTCAAAGGTTAACTCAATGTAAATGCATAACTGTGAGCTTGGTTAAGCCTAAACATTATAACGGCTGTGCTAGGTTAACATTACCATTCAAGGTCAGTATTAGACAGGTTACAAGGGCTTCGCTGAAATATTTTGTTGGTTTTTTACTCGACCTATTTATACGTTTGTGTATATACTGAGCAATAACGAAAACAAACGAACATTTACGAAGGTAGAGAACTATGTCAACGCAAGCTGAATTCGATAAAACGACTTCTGCTAACCATTATTTAAGTGAGAGTCATCATTTAAGTGAGAGTCATCATTCAAACACGAATGATGCATATGATGTCGTAGTCATTGGTGGTGGAATCAATGGCGTGGCGGTCGCCGCGGACGCCGCAGGTCGTGGATTAAAAGTGGGGCTTTACGAAATGTCTGACTTGGCCTCGGCGACATCGTCTGCCAGCAGCAAGCTCATTCATGGTGGGTTACGCTACCTCGAACATTACGAATTTCGCTTGGTAAGTGAAGCACTGGCCGAGCGTGAAGTGCTGTTAAAAAGTGCGCCTCACCTCGTTGCCCCAATGCGCTTTCAACTGCCTCACCGCCCTCACCTTCGCCCTGCGTGGATGATCCGTACCGGTTTGTTTCTTTACGATCACATTGGCAAAAGGGTTTCTCTGCCTGCCAGCCACCGTGTGAACTTTTCTCAATCCAGCCCTTTATTGCCAGAAATGAAAGTGGGCTTTGAATATTCGGATTGTGCGGTCGATGATGCGCGTCTAGTGATTGCAAACGCCCAAATGGCGACCCAGTTTGGTGCCACCGTGGAAACTCGCGCTAAGTGCATTGGCGCGACACGAAGTGCCGAAGGTTGGGAAATCGAGATCGAAGACACACAGAACCAATCGGTAAAAACCGTGACCGCAAAAGCATTAGTGAACGCCGCCGGACCGTGGGTGGACCGCTTTTTCGATCGTCAACTGAAAATGCCGTCCCCTAGAGGTATTCGATTAGTGAAGGGCAGCCATATCGTCGTTCCTCGTTTATACCCAGAAAATCATGCGTTTATCTTGCAAAATGAAGACAATCGCATTGTGTTCGTTATCCCTTATCAAGATAAGTACTCCTGCATTGGTACCACCGATGTGGAATATCAGGGTGATCCTTCAAAAGTGACCATCAGCCAAGAAGAAGTCACCTACCTCTGTAACATCGTGAACCAGCACTTTGTTGAAAAAGTCTCGCCTGACGATGCTATTAATACGTGGTCGGGTGTACGCCCACTCTGCGATGACGAATCTTCAGACGCGCAAGCGGTAACCCGTGATTACACCATCGAGCTCGATGACATGTTTGATGACGCGCCTTTGCTGTCTATTTTCGGTGGCAAGCTCACCACTTACCGAAAACTGGGCCAAGCCGCAGTGAATAAGCTTGCTCCGTTTTTCCCTAATATGAAAGACGAGTGGACTCAATCGGCTGTCCTGCCTGGTGGCGATTTTTCAAATCGAGAACAGCTTTCAACTGCGCTCCGTCATCGCTATCCGTGGCTAGACCAAGACATTATCCGTCGCTGGGTACGTGCTTATGGAACACTAAGCCATCGTATTATTGGACAACGGACTTGCGTTGAAGAAATGGGCACCGACTTTGGTCATGGGCTGTACCAAGCGGAAGTGGATTACTTAGTTCAACACGAATGGGCTATCTCGACCGATGACATTTTGTGGCGACGTTCCAAACTTGGTATGGAGTTTAATGAACTTGACGTGGAAAAATTGGCTCAATACTTAGCAAAACATGCCGACGCCATGCCGATTCAACGAGCAGGATGATCATGTCAATACCACGCCATTGAGATTGGATACCGACTCGTTTGCTAACGGGGCGGTATCTTTATGCCTTTCTCACATAGACACTCTCACTTATAAACACTCTCACTTATAGACCCTCTCACTTTAAGCCGCTTTCTCTTAGGCGTTTGTATAACGTATTTCGACTAATATTCAGTTCCTTCGCTGTTTTTGAAATATTCCGATTCATTCGTTCATAAGCTTCTAACCACGCTTCTTTTTCTTCCGCTGCCGTTTGGGGTTGAAGATTTGTCATTGTCGGGGCGACAAATGGACGAATATTGGATTCATGACTCGTCAGGCTTTGAACGTCTGCCAAAAAATCATCCGGTAAGTCATCGACCTGGATCGCGTCAGGCTCTGCCATAGCCAATGCTATTTGAATCACACTCACCATTTGGCGAATGTTGCCCGGCCAAGGGTGAGATTTAAACAAAGACAACACCTCCATTGAGATCTTCCCAGGCTGCTCGCCGGTGGAGAATTTTCGCAGCAGGTATTGAACTAACGCGTCTTTATCTGTTCGCTCACGCAGCGGTGGCAAAGTAATGTTTAGCCCCGAAACTCGATAGAACAAGTCTTGGCGAAATGATCCCGTTTCCACATCTTGTTTAAGGTGTCGGTTGGTGGCAGACACCAGTTTGAAATCCACAGGGTATGACGTGGTTGAACCAAGCGGGGTCACTTTTCTTTCTTGGAGCACACGTAACAAGCGCGCTTGCACATTCAACGGCATATCGCCCAGTTCGTCTAAAAACAGAGTACCTTTATCGGCTTTTCGAATCAGCCCGATATACCCTTTGGTATGCGCCCCTGTAAACGCGCCCTTTTCGTATCCGAACAATTCGGATTCCACCAATTCAGAAGGAATTGCAGCGCAGTTTACGGCAATTAACGGGGCACTCGCTCGCTCACTGGACAGATGAAGCGCGTTGACGAACACTTCTTTGCCCACGCCCGTTTCGCCATTGATCAAAATAGGAATGTCGGTGTTCAGGATCTTACTGGCTTGAGTAATGGCCTTCGACAACCTTGGGTCGCCCATATTCAGGCGTTCCAAATCCAACACATCGTCTTTCGTGACGTCTTTGACGGAGGAAGGTTTGGGCACGTTGCGAAAATCCAACGAACGACCTTTGGGAATTTTAGGGGGCATCACTATGCCATGGAAATTGAAGTTGTGTTTGGATCGCAATACCAAAGGCGTATAAGAAGGGTGAGCGAGCAATTGATCCATACGAACGTCAAACAGCTGATCGAGATTTTGTAAAGCTAAGTCGCAACCGAGCACCACTTCAGCACGTCGGTTGGCCGACACAATGGTCCCCTGTTCATTGAACACCAAAAGCGAAGACCATTGACTGTCGATGTTCTCTTCACTGGTATTAAACCAAAACAAAAAATGATCGGAATGAAAGCGTGACACAATCAGCTGATTTTCGATGGCTTGGGACATCAGCTTCACCATGCCAAGGGTATGAGCGGTTGGCATGTAGGTATCGCTGGAGATGGATAGCACTCCGGTCATCCGCCTATCCGCATCAAACAGAGGCGCGGCAGAGCCCGTCATAAAACGGTTTGATGCGAGGAAGTGTTCATCATGAAAAATTTGAACAATCGAGCCCGTTTCCAATGCCGTGCCTATCGCATTCGTCCCAATCAGCCCTTCTTGCCAATGCACACCATGATCAAACACATGAGGCTGGTTTTCTTGGAAGAAACGTTGCTCTCCCCAGCTGCTGAGCACTTGCCCTGACGTGTCTGCCAACATCACTAGGCAATTGCTGTTTGACAATAAGTTGTCGTAAAAAGGCAGCACTTTTTGCTGCGTCGTTTGCAACAACCCATGATGTTGATCCAGCGACAAACCAAAGTCTGACTCACTGCTCATTTCAATTTGAGGGGTGCTGGTGTGCGCCAGCCCAGCATCGCGGCAACGTCGCCATGAGCTCTCTATGATCGACTGATGGGAACGATCATTGTTGTTATATTCGTCCATGAAAACCACATACTTACAGCAAAAGTCATCTCGAAAGTTCGAGTGAAAAATGTTCGAAAACGAAAATAATGTTCAATCGGTGTTCAACTAAAATTAGCACAAAATGAACACTTTGAACACATTTTGTTAACAAGTGTGATCTTGCACTGTTGACCCTAAAATCCCCGCCATCTCATAAAGTTAAAATGATACTTCTGTTAATTCTTTGTTTATTCAAGAGTTAACGTGTCGAAAACGATCAATGTTTTCGTTTAACAACACATTGGCACAGTTTTGGCAATAACGAACATTATCGAAAATTTTTATACTCAAGATATTTTTTGTACCCAAGATTTAGACATAATTTCGAAGTTAAGGAGAACTTAGTGTCATTAACACTTGAGCAGGTAAGCAAAATTGTGGACAACGAAGTCCACATCAATGAAGCCAGCCTCACGTTTGAACCGGGGTCGTTTAACGTCCTGTTGGGGCGAACGCTAGCCGGCAAAACGTCATTGATGCGATTGATCGCAGGTTTAGATACCCCCACCTCTGGAAGAATTCTGGTGAATGGTGTCGACGTGACAGGCATGCCTGTGCGTGAGCGCAATATTTCTATGGTCTACCAGCAATTCATTAATTACCCCAATCTAACGGTATTTGAAAACATTGCCTCTCCCTTACGTTTAGCTGGCATGGCTGAAAAGGAGATTCAGGAACGCGTTTACGCCACCGCCGACATGCTGCGCATTACCGACTTCTTAAAGCGCGTACCGTTAGAACTTTCTGGGGGGCAACAACAGCGCACGGCGATGGCAAGAGCGTTGGTGAAAGACGCTGAGATCATTTTGTTTGATGAGCCCTTGGTCAACCTAGACTACAAATTGCGTGAAGAACTGCGTCAAGAGATGCGAGAGCTTTTCCAAACTCGCCATACCATTGCGATCTATGCCACCACCGAACCGAACGAAGCCCTTGCGCTAGGCGGCACCACCACCATTCTACATGAAGGCAGCGTGGTTCAATCGGGTCACACCGCCGAGGTCTATCACAAGCCAAGTTCGGTTGAATCCGCCACCTTGTTCAGCGAGCCGCCCATTAACCTTATGTACGGCAAAGTCACGGACAGTGAAGTGTGCTTTGATGAGAAAGCCCACTTCCCATTAAACCAGTCTTTGAAACACCTTGGTCAAGGGGAATACATCTTTGGGATTCGCCCAAGCCATCTCAGCTTACTGCCTAAACATGATGACGATATCGAGTTATCCGTTCAGGTTGAAGTGGCGGAGATCAGCGGGTCGGAAACCTTCCTTCACGTGTGCAATAACCACTTTGAGATGGTGTTGCATTTACCCGGCGTACACAGTTATGACGTTGATGAATCCATCAAGATTTACATCCCCATTCATAAGTTTTACGTGTTCGGCATGGATGAAGAATTGATCCATGCCCCTAGTCATCATCTTCTGGGGTAATTGAAATGGTTCAGATAACTCTAAATGCGTTAGCGCATACATACGACAAAAAGAAAGGACCGGATTCAACCTACGCGATCCAAGAAATGACGCACACTTGGCACCAAGGTGGCGCTTTTGCCTTACTGGGTCCTTCGGGCTGTGGAAAATCCACGTTATTGAACATTATCTCTGGTTTGATGAGCCCATCCGACGGCGAAGTGCTCTTTGATGGAGTGAAGGTGAACGACATTCCCCCGCAAGACCGAAACATCGCGCAGGTTTTCCAGTTTCCAGTGATTTACGACACCATGTCGGTGTACGACAACTTGGCGTTTCCGCTGCGCAATATGAAGGTCAACAGCGCCAAAATTCACTCAAAAGTGACCGAAATTGCTGAGATCTTAGAACTTACCCCTGTTCTGAAAAAACGGGCAGAACACCTAACGGCTGATGAGAAACAAAAAGTGTCGATGGGTCGGGGGCTCGTCCGCGATGACGTCTCTGCCATTTTGTTCGATGAGCCGCTCACGGTGATCGACCCGCAACTGAAGTGGAAACTTCGCCGCAAGCTTAAACAGATCCACCAGCAATTCAACATCACCATGGTGTACGTGACCCATGATCAGCTCGAAGCCTCGACCTTTGCCGACAAAATTGCGGTGATGTACGAAGGGCAAATCGTGCAATTTGGTACGCCACGCGAACTGTTCGAAAAACCCAACCATACGTTTGTGGGCTATTTCATTGGCAGCCCCGGCATGAACCTCATTAACGTTATCCCAACGGAAAGTGGTGTGCGTTTCGACGACGTTGATCTTCCGCTTTCAGCCTCCCTTAAAGAAAAGGTGCAAAGCGCCAATACCCACAACATCAAAATCGGCATTCGCCCTGAATTTGTGCATGTGTGGGAGAAAGAAAACAGCTCCGCCATTAGAAGCGACGTTGCCCATGTGGAAGACCTTGGCACTTACAAAATCCTGACACTCAAAGTCGGCAAACAGGAAATCAAAGCGCGTTTACAAGAAGACCAACCCGTTCCAGTAAATGTTGCTTACATCAGCTTTCCAGAGCAATGGACCATGGTGTATTTGGATGAATTTTTAATTGGTGAGAGGGATAACTCATGAACAAGGTGAATAACAACAAAGCCTGGTTTTTAGTGCTACCCGTTTTCCTTCTGGTGGCGTTCAGTGCGGTCGTGCCTTTAATGACGGTCGTGAACTATTCATTGCAAGACATTTTTGATGCCAACACCGCCTACTTTGTCGGAACAGAATGGTACAAGGAAATGCTGAATGATGAACGCCTGCAAGGGGCTTTATTCCGTCAGTTTGGGTTTTCATTCGCCATTTTGCTGATCGAAGTTCCACTTGGGATTATGGTGGCACTCGCGATGCCAGCAAAAGGCAGAGGATCCGTTTTTTGCTTGATCGTTCTCGCGCTGCCCCTGCTCATCCCGCTTAATGTCGTGGGCACCATTTGGCAGATATTTGGCCGTGCCGATATCGGCTTGTTTGGCTGGGCTCTTAACAGCCTAGGCGTTGACTATAACTACGCGGGTGACCCCATTGATGCTTGGTTCACTGTGCTCCTTATGGATGTATGGCACTGGACGTCGCTCATTGCGTTGCTGTGTTACTCCGGTCTGCGCGCCATACCAGACGCATACTACCAAGCAGCTCGCATCGACCGTGCCTCCAACTGGGCTATTTTTCGCTTTATTCAACTGCCGAAGTTAAAAAATGTTCTGTTGATTGGGGTGCTGATCCGCTTTATGGACAGCTTCATGATCTATACCGAACCGTTTGTTCTTACGGGTGGTGGCCCCGGTAACTCAACCACATTCCTTAGCCAAGCGCTCACCAAAATGGCCATCGGTCAGTTCGATATTGGTCCCGCTGCGGCGTTCTCCATCATCTATTTCCTAATCATCTTGCTGGTTTGTTGGGTGTTCTACACCGCAATGACGCACACAGAAAACAAGTAGAGGACTGAATCATGACAAAATCAAAACTATTCGGCCTCACCGCTTACGTGGTGTTTCTGCTGCTGCCGATTTATTGGCTTCTTAATATGTCGTTCAAAGAGAATCAGGAGATTCTGAGTGGCTTGAGCTTTTTCCCAGAGAGCTGGACGTTCCGCAACTATCAGGTGATTTTTGAAGATCCAAGCTGGTACATGGGCTATGTGAATTCCATCATCTACGTTGTGATGAACATGGTCATCACGCTGGCCGTCGCACTGCCTGCTGCGTATGCGTTTTCGCGCTATCGCTTTGTCGGCGACAAGCACCTGTTTTTCTGGTTGCTCACCAACAGAATGGCGCCACCTGCGGTGTTCTTGTTGCCCTTCTTCCAGCTGTATTCATCGGTTGGGCTGTTTGACACCCATATTGCCGTCGCCCTTGCGCACTGTTTGTTTAATGTGCCTTTAGCGGTGTGGATCTTGGAAGGGTTTATGTCGAGCGTACCCCGTGAAATTGACGAAACCGCCTACATCGACGGTTACACCTTCCCGAAATTCTTCGTCAAAATTTTCTTGCCGATGATCCGCTCAGGCATTGGGGTAACCGCTTTCTTCTGCTTTATGTTCAGCTGGGTCGAGCTGCTCTTAGCCAGAACGCTCACCTCAGTCGATGCCAAACCGATTTCCGCGGTCATGACTCGAACCGTCAGTGCCTCGGGTATTGATTGGGGCGTATTGGCGGCGGCTGGTGTGCTCACCATTCTACCGGGCATCTTAGTAATTTGGTTTGTGCGTAACCACGTGGCGAAAGGCTTCGCCCTCGGACGAGTTTAAGGAGACACATCATGAATTGGATGGCATGGACTACTCCATCAGCACTGTTTTTTACAGGGATCGCCTTGATCCTTGTCACCATGACGATTTTGGAAATCAAGTCCCCGTGTGTAGAACGCAAAGGCTTTTTGCCTATATCAACCACGCGTGGCGATCGGCTTTTTATTGGGTTACTGAGCGGAGCTTTCATTCATTTGGGGTTCATTGGACTCAGTGAAATCAATATTTGGGTGCCTTTTACTGTCTCTGTAATTTGGCTATGTACCGTACTGAAATGGGGATGATGACGCACTAAGAACACTAAATCGTGTTTTAAAACATAACGTTATAACGTGAAATGGATAAATAACAGGAGTTATTAGTAATGCAAAAGGATATGAAGAAAACCTACTTAGGTCGTTGTATGGCTCTGGCTCTGCTGATGACAGCCGTGTCACCGATGGCGTCTGCCGATATGGCCGCAGCGAAAAAATGGCTGGAATCAGAATTTACGCCATCGACCCTTTCTGTTGATAAACAGCAGGAAGAGATGCAATGGTTCATTGATGCGGCCCAGCCTTTTAAAGGCATGGAAATCAATGTGGCTTCCGAAACCATTACCACTCATGAGTACGAATCGAAAGTCTTGGCGAAAGCTTTCTTTGAAATCACAGGTATCAAGGTTAACCACGATTTGATCCAAGAAGGTGACGTCGTAGAAAAACTGCAAACCCAAATGCAAACGGGTCGTAACATTTACGATGCGTACGTGAATGACTCCGACTTGATTGGTACGCACTTCCGCTATGGCAAAGTGGTGCCCATCAGTGATTTCATTGAGGGCGAAGGTGCCGTCGTCACCAACCCCATGCTGGATCTGAAGGACTTTATTGGTCTGAGCTTTACAACAGGGCCCGACGGCAAAGTATACCAACTTCCAGATCAACAGTTTGCTAACCTTTACTGGTTCCGTGCCGACTGGTTTGAACGCGAAGATTTGAAAGCGAAGTTTAAAGACGCGTACGGTTATGAGCTGGGGGTGCCCCTTAACTGGTCTGCTTATGAAGACATCGCTGAGTTCTTTACCGACAAAGTCAAAACCATCGATGGCGAGCCAGTATACGGCCACATGGACTACGGTAAGAAAGATCCCTCTTTGGGCTGGCGCTTCACCGACGCATGGTTCTCCATGGCCGGTGCGGGTGACAAAGGCATTCCAAATGGTTTACCTGTCGACGAATGGGGTATTCGTATTGAAGGTTGTCGACCTGTTGGCTCCGATGTATCTCGTGGTGGTGCAACCAATGGCCCCGCTGCCGTTTACGCGACAACGAAATACGTGGATTGGTTGAAGAAATACGCGCCACCAGAAGCTCAAGGCATGACCTTTGGTGAAGCAGGTCCTGTACCGGCACAAGGTTCTATCGCGCAGCAAATCTTCTGGTACACCGCCTTTACTGCAGATATGACGAAGCCTGGATTGCCAGTGGTGAACGAAGACGGCACACCAAAATGGCGCATGGCACCTTCGCCACGCGGCCCATACTGGGAAGACGGCATGAAACTGGGTTACCAAGATGCGGGTTCTTGGACCTTCTTGAACAGCACACCACTTGATCGCCGTAAGGCAGCATGGCTGTACGCGCAGTTTGTTGTCTCTAAATCTGTGAGTTTGAAGAAAACGCTGGTTGGTCTAACGCCAATTCGTGAATCGGACATCAACTCACAAGCGATGACCGACGCTGCACCTAACTTAGGTGGCCTGGTCGAGTTCTATCGCAGCGATGCACGCAAGCAATGGACACCAACGGGCACAAACGTACCAGACTATCCAAAACTGGCTCAGTTATGGTGGCAATACGTGTCTGAAGCGGCCAGTGGTGAGAAAACCCCACAAGAGGCAATGGATGGCTTGGCGAAAGCGCAAGACAAAGTACTTCAACGCCTAGAGCGCAGTAAAGCTCAGGGGGAATGTGGTCCTAAGCTCAACCCTGAAAAAGGCGCGGAATACTGGCTCGCTCAGCCGGGTTCTCCAAAAGCCAAATTGGCCAACGAGAAACCTCAGGGTAAAACCATGGCATACAAAGATCTGATCGCTTCTAAGTAATCTAAGTCATTAGATTCTATATAAGAAGTTCAGATCACCTTATTTGCTTCTGGCTCAGGGAATCCAGAAGCAAACCCGCCAGCAATGTGTAGGGCATTGCTGGCTTTTTTTGCCGATTAATGAGAGCCGAAGTCCGCTCACCATTTACCGAAATACGTTTTAAAATCCAACAATCAAAGACTATAGGTGATTCATAAATTGCCTAAAGCTTGCCTGGCATTTTCTATTTCAATCGAATGCTCAATCATTATTCTTCTGTTGTCTCCAGTAGCCTCATCACCACAAGGCTTTCCATTAAATTTAATATCAGAACTTGAATATACGTTCAGATTATCGAGGAAAGTTCCGCTCCCCCCACCCCCTTTATACATTAATGTTGTTTTCCCTATTGATCTAACGGTCGGTTTTATGAATTCTTCCTTGGTATCTTGCCGGATTTATAAGCTCATCTATAGGTAATACTGCTGCCCCTAGTTGAGGTTGTTCATCCGTTGTTGCTCTTAATATTTTAGGCGGCTTAATGGAAAAATCTTCACCCAATTCTTTCTCATTGCTCACCGCTTTTTGGATTTGATTGATCAGACTAGAATGCAATGTTCCACCAATCACAATCGCATCTGGGGCAAAGGTTCGAGCAATCACTAAACAAAGCCAAGTTATCTGCTCTACCGAACGCACTACCCACTGTTTTACGCAAGGGGTTTCTAGGTGTTCTTCCGTTAGTTGGTCCAATCGATCCAAGTCATAACCTTCCCTCACTAACGTGTCCAATAGGTTCTGGCCCGATGGCCTTGGCTTCGACTTTGGAAATAATCCTGAAAACTCCGCAGCAACTTGGCTATGCCCCAAATAAAGGCTCTGATTGATAACAGCAGCGCCACCAATTCCATATGATAGCCAGATGTAGCAATAATGTTGATAGGACTTACAAGCACCATAATAAAGTTCCGCGAGACAAGCGGCCTTAGCATCATTGATGTGGTAGACAGGAAATTCAAAATACTTGGCAAGCTCGTTTCGAAAATCGATGGAAGGCCACTCAGAAAATTGTTGAGTTTTCAGGGTTCTTCCCGGTGTATCGGTATGTTGACCAGGGTAACTCACCCCGCACCCGACCACTCGAGACACATCACGCCCAGACTTCGACAGCTGCTGATGTATGCTTTCGCTCGCCTTCGTCAAAATCGTATGAAATCCCCTATCTTCAATCGGCATCTGCTCCTGAGAAAGGATGTTCCCTTCCAGATCTGCCACGCAAGTAAACAAAGTATCTGGGTCAAAATAAACGCCAGTCGTCAGCAAACTTTCTGATTTAAGTTTTAATAATTTGGAGGGAAAACCTTTTTGACCTTTTTTGGAAGGATCTGGGATCTCTTCCACGACGCCATGCTCAAGTAACTCATTGGTTAATCTGGTGATAGTTGCAGGTGTAACGCTCAGCTTTTTGGTTAACGTCGCCCGAGTTTGTGGTCCGTGCCTACGAATATGCGCCACTATCCGGCGAATGTTCAGTTTTGCAAAAATGTTTACCACCATTTTTATACCATTTACTTCATTTTATTGGTTTTTTGGATAATCGCACTGACAGCCTCCCGATGAAATCGAAGATCAGTAAACTTTGATCCACTTCAAATCAATTTAAATGTTAAGAATATGTTTCAAATATTATTTTACATAATGAAAATTAATATATATTATCATTTTCATCAACAAGGATGTAGCGATATTCAATGGTATAAAAGGGAGTAAACAATATGCGTTTTAGTAATAGATTTGCGTCAAAAATACTGTCTATGGCTGTGGTGGGGCTTGCGACTTTTAGTTCACACGCGGCAGAAGTCATCACGGTTTATACAGCCGCACCTCAGAAATTTGTCGATGCTTTAGTACCCAAATTTGAAAAACAAACTGGCATGGAAGTGCAAGTAATTAAAGCGGGATCAGGAGAATTACTGAACCGCCTTACAGCGGAAAGTGACAAGCCTGTTGCTGATGTTTTATGGAGTGTTGATGGCACAGTAATCGATTTCAATCCAACGTTGTTTAGCCCATATAAATCGGTGCATGCCGAAAGCCTCATTCCAGGTTTGGTGAAAAGTGATGCATGGTCACCGTTTACCGCTGTGGTCATGGTATTCATCGTCAATAAAGCGAAACTCAAAGGTCTTAAGGCTCCTACAAGTTGGCTAGATTTATCTAAGCCTGACTATAAGAACTTAATTTCCTCAGCAAGGGCTGATCGCTCTGGTTCCGCCTTTATTCAATATGCGACGGTGATGCAAATCTTTTCAACGGAAGAAGAAGCCGCGCGAGTTTACAAAGGTGCACTGAAAAATTTTGTGCTCTCCAACAGCTCTGGCGCCGTTCCTCGATTTGTTAATGATGGCGAGTCTCCAATCGGGATCACATTGGAAGATGCGGCTCTGCAATACAAAGAAGGCGGGGGTCCAGTAGACATCGTTTATCCATCAGAAGGCACCGCGCTAGCACCCGATGCGATAGCAAAAGTCGCTGGTAGCCCAAATGGGAAAGGGGCCGAAAGATTCATTGATTTCATTCTTTCGAAAGAAGGTCAAGAAATCGTCGCTTCTCTTGGTCGCCGACCAGTACGCAGTGATGTGGCATCCAATCCGCTTCTGATGCCGTTATCTTCCGTTCCAGTCATGGACTACGACTTTAAATGGGCCGCAGAAAACCGCGCTCGCCTTATTGAAAACTGGGCTGACTGGGTATTAGACGTTCAGTAAATTTTTCAAATAACGACTTGCTAGGCAGTGGCTTAAGAAAGAGTCACTGCCCCTTTCAATCAAACTAAAGAGGTGCTGCTATGGCCGCCGTACAAATTAATGGAATAAGAAAGCAGTATGGTGACGTTGTCGCATTGTCCAATATCGATATTTCTATTGAATCGGGTTCTTTTTACACATTACTTGGACCAAGTGGATGTGGGAAAACAACCTTACTTCGCACCATTGCAGGATTCCATCGTCAAAATTCTGGAACCATTTTTGTGGACTCCGAATCAATAGAGAATAAGCCAGCGCACCAACGGGATGTTGGTATGGTTTTTCAAGATTATGCGGTCTTCCCTCACTTAAGTGTGGAAGAGAATGTCGCCTTTGGTCTTAAGCAACGCAGAGTGGCAAAAAGAGAAATAGACACTCGTGTTTTAGACGCATTGAAAATGGTTCAACTTTCTGAGTTTGCCAAACGCATGCCCCATGAACTCAGTGGTGGGCAACAACAGCGTGTTGGACTGGCCAGAGCCATCGTTATTAACCCAACCGTATTGCTGATGGATGAACCGCTGTCCAACTTAGACGCCAAACTTCGGGTCGAACTGCGCGCTGAACTCCGTAAGATCCAGCAACGAATGGGCATGACAACGGTATACGTGACACACGATCAGGAAGAGGCTCTGGCGATGTCGGACACGGTTTGTGTTATGTACAAAGGCATCATTCAACAAGCCGCGCCTCCGTTTGAGGTGTACAACCGCCCTGCCAATCGCTTTGTTGCCAATTTCGTTGGGGGAAACAATTTTCTTAGAACATTCAATCAATCCAGCCAACTTACGTTGGTGAGCAATAATCAAGTGATTGGGGATTACCCTGCGGATTTTAATTCGTCGATGGGCATTGTGGCAGCCATACGTCCTGAAGCGATCACGGTACATACAACGCCAACTAACGAGTGCGGTTTTGTTATCACAGTCACGGTTGACCAAGTGAGCTTTATTGGCCGAGAAATGGAAGTGCATGGCAGAACAAGTGATGGCGAAACCATCAAAGCCGTAACGCGTCCAGAAGAAACCATTATGAATATCAAAGAAGGGGACAGAGTCTTTATGGCCTTTGACCGGAAAGACGTTTCCTTGTTTGAAGATACTGAGATGGGGAGAAGATTACAATGAGTGCCTCACACAGTGCTTCAACGGACGGAATGTTCTTCAAAGTCCGACAATTGGACTTCTGGTCATTTGTGTCAATAGCTACCGTAGCCATACTGTTCATTTTACTCATATTGCCGATCTTCAGCGTATTTGTTGTGAGTTTTTTTGATGCCAATACCGGTGCGTTTACGCTTGATAATTACATTAAGGTTTTTACCAAAAACTATTATCTGACCGGACTGAAAAATTCACTCTATGTCGGCTTTATGGGAACGCTTGGCGCATGCTTACTTGGCGTACCCCTTGCCTTCTTTACGGCACGATTTCACATTTTAGGAAAGCAATTGATATCCACACTGGCCATTTTAGTGCTGGTAGCCCCTCCATTTATTGGGGCTTACGCGTGGATTATGATGTTTGGATCCAATGGCTTTGTCACCAACTTTTTTGCTCAATTTGGAATTGAAACCACCACAATATATGGAGCAGGCGGCGTCATACTCGTCTTCACTTTGAAGTTCTTTCCTTTTGTGTACTTGATGACACAAACAGCCCTTAAGTCCGTGAACAAATCTTTTGAAGATGCCGCAGAGAATCTGGGGTGCAACGCGCTTGAACGTTTTTTTAAAATCACGTTACCACTTGTGTTTCCAGCAGTGAGTACGGGCGCCATTATATGTTTCGTTCTGTCTATTGCTGACTTTGGGACACCCGCCATTCTGGGTCGTGGTTTTAGAACACTGTCGACCATTGCCTATTCGGCATACACCTCTGAATTGGGCGGAAAGCCAACAATGGCCGTCACCATTTCCTTAGTGATGATGGCGATTTCCATGCTTGCACTTTTGGCTCAACGTAAAATATTGGCTAAACGTCGGTATGCCAGTGCGTTGACGAATCGACCAGTCGTGAACACATTGAAAGGGTTGCCAAACCTATTGATTCATGTGTTTTGTTATGCCGTGGTGTTGATCGCCATGTTACCTACAATGGTGGTCGTTTATACCTCATTTTTACAAACCAGTGGACCCGTATTCACTGGAGGATTTAGCCTACAAAGTTATGCCCGAGTAATCAACGATGCGCCAGAGGCCATTGTGAATAGCTTTTCTTTTGCGCTTATAGCCGTCGCGCTCATCGCCATATTCTCCGGTCTCATTTCTTACCTCATTGTCCGCCGAGATACCAAAACGTCCGGTATGATAGATTTATTGATGATGGTGCCCTACCTTGTCCCCGGTGTTGTTATCGCCATTGGCTTCGTAACAACATTCAGAACTGGGCTTTTCGACCTTACGGGTACGGCGGCAATTATCGTCATGATCTACTTTATAAGACGGCTTCCCTATGGCGTCAGATCAACCACGACCAGCCTAAGACAAGTCAAACCATCACTGGAAGAAGCGGCCATAAACTTAGGAGCCAATCCTTTAAAAGCCTTTATTACCGTAACGGTCCCATTGATTTTACCGGGGCTAATTGTCGGGTCATTAATGAGCTTTATCACTGCCATTAACGAGTTGTCATCGACCTTAATTCTATACAACTCCGGCACGGTGACCATGCCAATTAAAATCTACATTTCCGTTTTGGATGGGGAATTTGGTCTTGCCGCTGCGCTATCAACCATTCTATTGGTGAGCACTGGACTCTGTGTCTATACCGTTTTCAAATTCTCTGATGACAGTGAATCCTCTTTTGTCTAACCCTTTTTCATCTAGAGTACAGCCATGAATATAAGTGCCTTTTCACATTCGAAATACCGTAATAATCAACACTCGGGTGATGACGCCATGCTCATCATTCCTGGCAAGATCATTGCGATATTGGATGGCGCAACCGACCCATATACGGCGCAGGAGAGTTCGGGTCGATACGCATCCCATTCCATTGGGGAGATTTGCGCCCGTCTTTTCAGTGACAAGCGAATGATGGAATCGTCCTCTGAATCCATTTTACGGGCTATCTCCAGCCACTTTGCTCAACAGTTGAAAAGGAAAAGCTTTGTTTATGGCCCCTCCACAACCTTGTCGCTGGCTTTCTTCATGGATCAACAGGTTCGAGTGATTAACATTGGGGATTCGGGGATTCGAGTCAACGGTACCGATGTGTATTGCTATCACAAGCCTGTCGATGCCATCACAACAACAGCAAGAGTTGCGATATACCAATGCCTAAAGAAAACGATCTCAGAGCACGATTCTTTGGAACAAATAACACGGGAAATCTCTTTTCATGGATTGGAACGTGGGTTGAAGTGCCAGTTTATAAACAAGCATGATGTCGAGAACATACTTGCAGATGTGCTGAACCAACACGGTCAACCTGCAATACACCAAGATATCGAACAGTTTATTCTTAAGGGGATTATCAGCCAGAAAGTTTACGCCAACCGAGAGGGTCACCCGCTTGGATTTAGTACGCTAAATGGCAATGTCCCTCTGATGGATGACGTCATTGAGGCCACTTTGAATCTGGAAGAGGTTAAAACGTTGGAATTTTTCACCGACGGGTACTTAACCTTACCGAATGGTACAAAAGCCCAGGATTGGGAAAAAGAGCATGCTCGTGTAGAAAAGATTGATTTGGCTAAAGTGTCTAGCTTCAAGAATATCAAAGGTTCCACATCAACAGAATTCTTTGACGATCGTTCTGTTATTTCTGTCGAAATGCCAATGCACTAAACCCCATCGCCTTGTGCCAAGCTTTGGTCGCTATCTCCCCCTCCCCCTATTTTTATAGCGACCCTTTTTATGAGCGCTACTTGATGGCTCTTTACTTAATGAATTCTTACTTAACCTCCGCTTTAAATAAAAGCACATCACCCATTGAATGCACGACAAACGGTGTAATACGTCCTTTTTAGAACGCGGGGCTGCTGGCTAAACCTTTGCCAATAATCTATGCCTAAACATAAATACCGATAAGAATAAACCGAAACATAGATAGGCGTATCCAGAGACCGAAAAAGCAAAAAGCCCAGCGTCAATCGCTGGGCTTTCTTCTTCATTCATACACTCTGTTAATCGTCGCTAGGCGGCACTGGCTTTTTCTTCTTAGGCATAAACACCTGATCACCCACCGCCACGTTCGTGAGGAAGGTTTTATCACGCTGAGCTGGCTTCTTAGCGCCATTCTTCGATTGAGGCTTGCGTTGCTTCTTGGCGTCGCCCGCCTTTTTGCGAAAGTCTGGCTTACGCGGCTTAATGCCTTTGAATTTGCCTTCCAATCCTTCCAGCACAGAAAAAGAAAGATCTTGTTGTAAGAAGTTCTCTACGCGCTTAAAGCTATCCCAATCTTTAGGACCAACAAGCGATACGGCATTTCCTTTGTTCCCCGCACGACCAGTACGACCCACGCGGTGCACGTATTCTTCTGTATGCTTGGGCATATCAAAGTTAATGACGTGAGTGACACTCGCAATATCGAGCCCACGAGAGGCGACATCCGTCGTCACCAATATTTTAAATACATGGCGCTCAAACTGGCTCATGATGGTGTTGCGTTGGGTCTGGTTTAAGTTGCCGCTCAACGCAACGGCTTTCAACTGTTTCTCATTCAACTCATTCGTCAATCGCTCGGTATCAGAACGCGTTGCCGTAAAGATGATAACCTGACGGTATTCAGACTCTTCCAAGATGCGATTCATGATCGCCTCTTTATGATCAAGATGATCACAAAGGTAGAACGTTTGAGTGATGTCTTTGTGCTCTTCGTTCGCACTGCCAACCGAAATGCGTTTTGGTGCATTCAACATTTCAGACGCAATGTCGTTCACTTCCGCATGATCCAACGTTGCTGAAAACATGAGCGTCTGACGACGACGATGTTTTGCGGCATTGTGAATTCGGCGAAGCTCTGGGGCAAAGCCCAAATCCAGCATTCTGTCTGCTTCATCGAGTATCAGCGTATCCACACCATCAAGAAACAGAGAGCGGTGCTCTAAGTGGTCGGCCAAGCGTCCTGGTGTGGCGACAATAAATTTAGGGTATTTACGAAGTGCTTTAACCTGATCGTTAAAGTTTTCACCGCCCAAAATAAGGGTCGCGTCGTAAGACAAACCGCCTAACATGGCACGAAGTTCACCGTAAACCTGTTTGGCAAGTTCACGGGTTGGCGCCAAAATCACCCCTCTTGGATCTTTCGCAGAGAAAGCTTTGGTTTTAAGCGCTTTATGAAGCAATGGTAATACGAATGCCAGCGTCTTACCCGATCCGGTTTTAGACGATGCCAACAGGTCTTTACCTGCGATTGCAACGGGAATGGATTGACGTTGAATATCCGTTGCTTGCTTGAAGTCGTAATGCTTCAGGTTTTTCAATAAGCGATTATCTAGCCCTAAGTCTTTAAATTGCAAAGGATTCTCCAATAAGGTGGTACAAGGTATTTGATCAGCGCCGTATGATAACTCTTTTTAAGGACCAGATCACAAAAAATAGTCGCTAGACTGACTCTTCCGCTCAGCTTCTCGATAAATCATTATGTCACGCTATCTACAACTTTGTCATTTTCATGTTAGATTTTAGAACGATGCCGTCAGATAGCGGATTTTTGTGCCATATTAGAGACTCGTAACGACATGTGAGATATACGGATTTACGTTTTGTCACATGCAGCACTATGATTGAGTAGCAACCTTTCATACCTAAACAATTAGAGCCTTTTTTAGAGTCATTTATAAAAGTGCTTTATGTGCAGGAATTTAGGGAATAAAACAAGCTACAAAAAAAATGTCCAACAAGGAGTTCTTATGAACAACAAATTACTTTTAGCAGCGGGTATTTCTTCAGTATTGTTTTTGGCAGGTTGTTCTGGCACGCCAGACACGACTTCTAACAAACTGGATGAGTTGACTAATCAAGTTCAGCAGCTCAGTCAGCAAGTTTCCTCGCTTCAATCTTCCCAAGAAAGAGCGAGCATGAAAGCAGAAGAAGCCGCTTCGGCAGCGAATGGGGCGAAGAATGCTGCGATGTCAGCTCAACAAGAAGCGGCACGTGCAAACAGCCGTATCGATAACATCGCGCAGTCTTACACCAAGTAAGCGCAGAGACTCAGATGGGGGGCGTTTTTTACCCCCCTGATACCTTCGCTTGCAGCTGGCTATAAACGGCTGAAACCCAAATACCTACGGCGTGGCAATTTCGATTGGCACGCCGTTTTGTACTTGAACCGCTGCTTTCGCTTTGGCATCTGAAATATTAAACTCATCCATCCACCAGCTCAATTCCCTTGGCAACTCGAGCCTGGCTTGAACGCCTTTGCTGTTGGTTAATGGTTCATGAACTTCAATGAACACACTTCTGTCGGGTTCCAGCGACATTTTGATCGGCTGATTGATGACCCTCACCTGCTCACCTTCACTGGCTTGATTAAACAGCCACTCGATGTCTCGGGGTTCCATTCGGATGCAACCTGCACTCACACGTAGCCCAATGCCAAAATCTTTATTGGTGCCGTGAATCAGATATTCACCCGATCCGTAAGCCAAACGCATGGCGTAATCACCCAAAGGGTTTTCGGGCCCCGCGGGAACCACTCTTGGTAGGCTGATGCCTTTTTCAGCGTATTCTTTACGGATCGATGCCGGGGGCGTCCATGTTGGGTTTGGAATTTTACTCGAAATCCTCGTGACCATCTCGGGTGTATCTCGCCCTACTCGACCAATGCCCACCGGGAACACGTGCACAATGTCTTTGCCTTTGGGGTAATAATACAATCGAAGTTCTGGCAAGTTGATCACAATGCCCTTTCTGGGGACATTAGGAAGAATAAAGCGGGTTGGAATCTCCAGCACTGAACCTTCTGGGGGAAGGAACGGGTCGTAACCTTTATTCGCCGCCATAAGTGAAAGAAAGCCAACATCGTATTGCTTAGCGATAAGCGCGAACGTTTCTCCCTCTTGAACCACATGCCGCTGCACTGTCCCTGCCAAGTTGCTTCCTTCAATAGGCAGTGGAAAGGTGGCTGCTGAAACCGACGATGCAACCAAGGACACTAACCAAACACCAACAACTGCTTTCTTCATTCCTATTTTTTACCTTAATTTCGTTCAATCGGCGGCATGTCAGCGATACATGTACCTCGCCAACATACCTACCCTTTTGCTTTTTTATACATACTTAACGCCAGAACACGCTGGGTTTTATGGTCAACAACACGCTCGGGGTAGTCCAGAGTGTGACTTTCCGGCCAAGTCCAAGGCTGATGAATGTATTTCGATGGCACCTGTTTGAGCTCTGGAACCCAATGGCGAACAAATTCACCTTGAGCATCGAATTTTTCTCCCTGAGCAATCGGGTTGAAAATTCGAAAATACGGCTGCCCATCACATCCTGTTGAAGCCGACCATTGCCAGCCTCCATTATTTGCGGCGTAATCTGCGTCTACGAGTTTCGACAGAAAATAATCTTCTCCCCAACGCCAGTCGATCAACAAGTCCTTGGTGAGAAAGCTTGCCACAATCATTCGAAGCCGATTATGCATCCAACCCGTCGTATTGAGTTGCCTCATTGCGGCGTCCACGATCGGATAACCGGTGGCCCCCTTTTTCCAACGCT
The DNA here is from genome assembly GCF_014694455.1 of Vibrio sp. S9_S30. Classification (GTDB taxonomy): domain Bacteria; phylum Pseudomonadota; class Gammaproteobacteria; order Enterobacterales; family Vibrionaceae; genus Vibrio. Next base: position 251,610 of record NZ_JAAUWT010000003.1, read on the forward strand.
CAAACCACGCCTCGTTATTATGCCACTCAAGATCAAGCGCCCAGTCAACAAACGGTAAGCCTTTGCTTAATTTTGGTTCAAATTCGAGCAAATGTTGATAAAACTCTCGCCACACCAACTCACTCAACCACGCTTGCTCCCCTTCATTCAGATCTTTGATATTACGTTGATAAGCTAAACGAGCCACACACTGCCTAACAGAAAGAAAGCCCAATGCCAAATAGGGAGACAGTTTGCTGGTGCCTTCAATACTGGGGAAGTCTCGATCTTCTTTATAGCGAGCAACGCTTTTCTCATCACTGGAAGGGTTTTCAGCGCAAAACGCTCGAAGCTGATGAATGAGCGATTCCGTATCAACGTCATAGTCACTGCTGTCTGCCCGAGCGTAGCTGAAATGACACGTTGAACTGAATTCGCGCACCCAAGGTTGAAGAAACGCAATATCCGGCATTTCAATGTTGCCCGTTTTCAAACGAGGAAAAACAGAGACGCCAGAGAGTGAAATCCAACTTAACCACGCACGCTTAAACGGTGTGAACACTTTGAAATATTCACCTTTCTTGTTCAATACGCGCCGCGGAGGCAAAACACATTTGTCGTGATACAGATGCAATTTTTTGGAGGAAGGGCAACGGCTTTCGATGGACGAGTCTCGCTGCTTTTCGTTCCACTCATATTCGATATTGGCGTGTATGGCTTGAATGTTGTCGTCGGTAAGCAGCTTGCACATTAAGTCGGCTTGTTCTGCAAACGTCGATACTTCAGCGTACACCAAAGGCACATTCAGCTCATGCAACTCCCGCTGCAATTCATACAAACGCCGATAAATCAAATCCGCTTGAATCGGTGCAAGATGGTGGGAGGCCCATTGCTGAGGTGTCGCGACATACAGCGCGATGACGGGTTTGCCCGTCGCGACGGCTTGAGAAAGAGCCGTGTTATCCAATGTTCTTAAATCACGACGAAACCAAACCAATTGCATACTATTGTTATTCTTCAATTTGATTGAAATACACTTGTTGAATGATAGGAGAGTACCCCACTTCATACAAATCTAACGAAGAGAGTGCCTTAATATTGCTCGCTATTTTGCTACTGATGTTTTTGCTGCAATGAAAATAAACCAGAGAAAAAGCGTGCGCATCCAACATATCTGGCAACCCGCTCACCTCTTCTACCCCTTCCAGTATGGTGACGCGCTTCCCAGTATCTGACAGCAAAAGTGCGTGAATTCGCGTGTCCACGCTTCCGGGCGCATCGAAGCTGACAAGTAACGCATTTTGATTCTGAGGTACTTTTTTGCTCTGACAATATTTGTTTTCAGCGTCGATAATCCGGTTGGATACCGACATCATTAATGAACGAAACAAGGCCATTTGAAGCGAACGCTGTGTTCCTTTAACGGCTTCCAATGCATCTTGAACGGGGTATATCACCTTATTCACGATGTGTGGAGTTGGGTATTCTTTGAACAAAGAAGACAACATTTTATCGCCTTTCTGAGCGTCCATCTTGGCAATGGATTCCAGCAGGAGGTCCACTTCTTTTAAGGGGGCTTCACTGCCTTCCGATTGATCCGGTTGTGACCCACCACGAATCAGCTCTTTGACTTTCCCTATCAGAACCCCTTTGTTGATCCAGCCTTGAATTTCACGTATGGCATCAATGTCTTGCTGCGAAAAAAGACGGTGCCCTTTTTGAGTTCGCTTGGGTTGTATCAAACCGTAACGCCTTTGCCATGCGCGTAGAGTGACCGGTTTGATTCCGGTCATCTCAGAGACCTCTCGAATCGCATATCGAGGGCTATCGTCGTTAAGATCTTTCATACTTAAAAGCTCTTACAGTCCATATCTTAATCTCAGTTCTTGCGGGTAAGGATCCAAAAAGCGTTGCGTGGCTAAATATTGGTCTGGGTACGAATTCAAGTAGTGTTTAATCAACGTTAACGGAGCCAGCAATGGCAATAAACCTTGGCGATAATCTTGGATCGTCTCCGCCAGCTCTTGCTTTTGGCTTTTATCCAGATCTCGCTTGAAATACCCCTGAAGGTGCATCAAAACATTGGTGGTGTTTTTACGGCTTGCTCGGTGCTTAAGCGCGTTCATCAATTCGTTACGATACTGAATGTAGAAAGCTTGGGCATCGTAATGCTTAATGTTGGCCACCAAACGCCCGATGGAACGATAGGACTCAGGGTGATGCGCCATTAAGCTGAGTTTGTACCGTGAATGAAACTGAACGATTTTCCCCGGTGTCGGTTTGCCACCCATGGACTGGTAAAAATCGTGCAGGGCATACACACGCGCAATAAAGTTTTCTTTTAAAAATTGATCATGCAATCGCCCGTCTTCTTCAACAGGCAACCACGGCATCTTTTCCATTAGCACCTTGGTGTAAAGCCCCACCCCATTTTTTTCGGCGCTGTTCTTCTTGTACACCTTGACCCGCTCCATTCCGCAGGTTGGCGACTTTGCACACACAACGTAGCCGCACAAATTCTCAGAGATCAGCGCTTCCACTTTACTCTCTGAGAAGTCCATCATGCGTTGCGTGTATTCTTGGCTCGGATTCTTTGTTTCGACCAACGCGATGCGTTCTTCGTCGCTGATAAGACGAATCGTCGGGCGAGGAACCGGAAGCCCTATTCCAACCTCGGGGCAGACCGGAACAAACCTGACGTACTCCGAAAAGTCTTTAGTTAAAAAGTGATTGATTTTGTGCCCAGAGTCGAAGCGCACTTTCTCTCCAATTACACACGCACTTACACCAATTTTAATTTCATTCGCTGCCATGGTTTCCTCCCCAACCGATGCCATCGGCTTGGTTATTTTGTACAAGTATTTTTCTTGTACAAGGATCTATAGCATTTCGATCACATCGATACAAAAAATATTTTTGTATCGATTATGTCACTCCGCCAAATCCTCACCGTGGCTATTGGTGTAATGAATTGATTAACCTCCATTATATCTCTCGAATATTGCTGACTGTTTTTTGTATTTCAATGAAAGCAGCGTACCGCTGACGGTGGATATCCGCCACTTCTCCTGTCGCGGGCACATATTGCTCACCAAAATGCGACATGGTTTTCATTGCGTCAAACACATCGGTAAACGCACCAGCCGCAACGGCGGCCATAATGGCACTTCCAAGCATCACAGGCTCCGCTGCCACAGGCGCAACAATAGGTAACGCTGTCGCGTCAGCCAATATTTGACGAATAAGCGGATCTTGCCCTGCCCCACCACTGACGACGACCTGCCGCACATGAATGCCCTTTGCCGATTGCGCATCGATGATCTGTTTCAATCCATACGCTAAGCCACATAGCCCTGCAACATACAGTTTGACCAAGCTCTCTATAGAGTCGTCCATATCGAGCCCCAGCACGGCTCCCCGCGCATCTGGGTCAGCGTGAGGGGCTCTGTTCCCTAGAAACTCAGGGAGAACATGCAGCCCTTTGGCAAGAAAAACGGCATCGCTGAGTGACGGGCAAAGCGCTTTCGCCTGCTCAGACAAATATTGAACTGGCGTGCAACATTGAATGTGCGCTATGGCTTTCAGTTCAGGAAACGCGGGATGCGATTGAATCAAATGATCCATAGCGGCGCCCGCCGCCGATTGTCCCGCTTCATTGAGCCACATTCCAGGGATCATCGCGGAATAATACGGTCCCCAAACGCCTGCAACCAAGGTTTGGGTTGAAGACGTGGTCATGGTGCAAGCGGATGTGCCAAACACATACGCTAGGCTAGCGGTTGGATCCGAAATGCCTTGCTCATTGATCGCCCCAACGGAACCGACGCCCCCCGCGTGCGCATCAATTAGCCCTGCCGCAACCGCCGTCCCCACTGGTAAGCCCAAATGCGCTGCCGCGTCTTGTGTTAAACCTTGTGCGAGCGGTGTACCCGGTGCGACCGCTGTGCTCCCTATCTTGGCAAAGTTGCCGTGTGTTAATTCGTTGAGCCCAAACTGATTAAAGTACGTCTCATCCCAGCGGTTTTCGTGCGCAAGGTAAGTCCACTTGCATACGGTGGTACAAATGGAGCGTAAAAGCGACCCGCTGGACTTCCACGTTAGATAGTCGGTTAAGTCAAAAAAGTGCTTCGCGTTCAAGTACGTTTCTGGCAGATTTTCTTTTAACCACAACAGCTTTGGCGTTTCCATCTCGGGTGAAATGCGGTTCCCCACATAATGAAGAACTGAGTGCCCTTCTTCATTGATGCGCTTGGCCTGCGGCGTCGCACGTTGATCCATCCACACAATCACGTTTCTGTCGGCATTATTGTGACTACCCACAGGCAGAGGCTGATCCTCATCACCAATCACCACCAAAGAACATGTCGCATCAAATGAAATACCAATCACGTGGTGCTTATCGATGCCCGCCTTGCTCACCGCTGCGCGAACGCAACCGCCTACGGCATCCCAAATTTGATCTGAGGATTGCTCATACCTCGCGTTTTCATTGCTGAACATCAGCACATCGTACTTTGCGGTACTGAGCTCTTTTCCTTGGAGATCATACACCCCAGCACGAGCACTGCCTGTTCCTACATCCACCCCAACGACGTATTTGTCTGCAAATTGCACGTTGCTTGCTTTCATTGATAGCACTCCGTTTCTCTTTCCCTATTTGTGGCAATGCGCTTGAGCAAAGCGCTTAGAGCTCCACACTATTGGGTAGAATAACCAAATCTCGAACCGTGACACCCGGTGAACGTGTCAGCATAAAAACAATGGAGTCGGCCACTTCCTCGGCTTGCATTAGGCTGCCATTTGCCAGCGCCTCTTCCATTTTGTCTTTTGGCCAATCATCCAAAAGCGCGGTCACAACCGGCCCTGGCGCCACCGCTCCCACGCGTATCGAGTGAGGGATCAATTGACGTCGTAGCGAATGCACAAACGCCTGAATGGCGTGTTTGGATGCGGTGTAAATAGGTTCGTAAACCACGGGAACAAAGCCTGCTATCGAGCTGGTCACCACAATATCCCCACATTTCTGCTCAATTAAATGCGGCAGCACCGCTTTAATGGATCGAAAGACCGCATTGATATTGAGATTCAACATGCGATCCCATTCATCCGGATCCCCTTCGGCGAAGATCCCCCCAACATAGGCCCCTGCGTTGGCGTGAAACCCATTCAATTTGCCTTGGGTCAGCGCGAGAATGCCTCCGAGCATGCCCGAGACCTGATGCGGATCCATCAAATCCACCACTAAAGGCAACGCCAACGTACCCAACTCTTCGCAGGCCTTTTCTAAACCGTCTTGACTTCTATCGATCAGGACAACGGTTGCCCCTTCATCAATCAACGCCTTGGCGCAAGCGAATCCAATTCCAGATGCCGCACCGGTTATCGCGTAAACCTTTCCTTCAATGTTCATTTTCATGGGTTCTCTCCCTTATTCATCACAACCGATTTTTTGATACCGGTGCGGAGGTTTAAGCTTTACCGTGAGAAACACGGCTTCGGCGAGCAACACTATCGATAATGACAGCAACGGCGAGAACCGCGCCAGTGATCATGTAACGATGGGCCGAAGAAAGATTGAGCAGCGTCAAACCACTCGCGATAGACTGAATAACAATAATGCCAAGCAACGCCGACCAAGCCGAACCGCGACCACCAAACAGACTGGTTCCCCCAATCACGGCCGCAGCAATAGCGTTGAGATTGACATCGCCGGTTCCTGCCTGTTGGCTTGAAGACGCCAAACGTGCCGCCGCAAGTACGCCCCCTAACGTTGCCAACGTTGAACAAGTCACAAAAGCGCTGACGTAGATGGCTTTAACGTTGATGCCGGCACGGCGAGCCGCTTCTGCGTTTCCACCCACCGCCAACATGTACCGCCCCCATTTGGTGCGAGTGAGCGCATAGTTGAGCGCGACCACAAGGAAAACAAACAAACCAAACATCCATGGAATGCCGCGTCCTTGGTTCAAATACGCGCTAACCGCGAGCAGCACTGACGTTATCACCAGTGCTTTCATCCAGATGAACTTGGCACTCTTTGCGGACAGGTTTGCCGACTGGCGTTTGCGCCTAAGCGTCCATTCAGAAAAAGCAATAACGCCACCCGCCAAAACAGACAGAGAATAAGAAACCCAATCAGGCATCACCATCAGTTGCCCAAAATTCACCATTGCAGACCCATAAGGCAAATTGATGGATCCTGTGGAACCCAGCAAATACAGCTGTAAACCAAGCAACGCAAGCAATCCAGCGAGGGTTGAAACAAAACTCGGCATACCGAAACTGTTTCTCAGCGACGCGTATGCCAAGCCCACCATGGCACCAAAACATAGGCTGATTCCGATGGCGATACCCAGTGGCACACCTTGGCTCACCCAAAGCACCCCCAAAATCGCTGATCCAACGCCGCTCATCGAGCCAACGGATAAATCGATTTCGCCCAGCATCAAAACGCAAACAATGCCTAATGCGATGATGCCAACGGTCGAGCTATCAAAAAGCAGGTTAACGAGGTTATTAGGGGACAAAAATATCGGATTGATGTAGGTAAAAATCCCCCAAATGAGAATTAACCCAATCACGACAGGCAACGAGCCTAAATCACCAGACTTTACCTGATCGATACATTGACGAAGGTATCCAGCCGCACCAATAGCATGCGTGACGCGGGCATCGCTTCTATCCAGTAAATGATGGGGGTTTGGCGTAGTATTCGAGGAATGACTCATGCTCTTTTCTCCTCTTTCTCTGCGGAGGACACCTTATCCATACGATTCGCCCGCGCCATTGCGGCATTATCGGTGGCGCCAGTTATCGCTCCTATCAACGCTTCGTTGGAAGCATCCGCTTTAAATACCCCATTGTTTTTGCCTAATCGTAGCACCACGACTCGGTCGGCAACGGCACGCACATCCTGCATGTTATGGGAAATCATGATCACTCCTAACCCTTTGGCTTTTATACGCTCAACCAAGTTCAATACCTCCGCCGTTTGCGCGACCCCTAATGCCGCAGTGGGCTCATCCAGCATCACGATTTTAGGATCGAGCAATAACGAACGCGCAATCGCTACCGTTTGACGCTGCCCACCAGACAGAGACGCAACAACATCTCGCACACTGGGTATGCGAGCGGCTAACTCATTGAGCAATTGCCAAGATTTGACTTCCATTTCAGTCTCATCCAGATGCAGGCTGTTTCTCTCTTGTCCTAAAAATATATTCGCGACGACATCGAGGTTTTCACAGAGGGCGAGATCTTGAAAAACCGTGGCAATCCCCAGATCCAGCGCATCGCTTGGTTTATTGAAATCAACCTCTTTTCCTTCAAACGTAATCGTGCCTGAGGTTAATGCATGTGCACCTGCAAGGATCTTAATGAGGGTAGATTTCCCTGCCCCGTTATCGCCCACCAGTGCCACCACTTCACCAGGGTAAACATCAAGATCGATATTGGTTAACGCGGCCACCGCACCAAAATTTTTAGATACGTTACGCAAGCTTAAAATGGGCTGTATGTCCCCTGCTGGGCCCCATTCGTTTTGATTTGACTGTCCTTGGACTTGTTCTTGAACTGAACTGTTCGACGCCATAACACTTACTCCATTCAAGGCGTTTTCTATTCAACACTTTTCGTTTAACGCTGTTTCCATCTGCACTTCGAGACTCGTTTTCACAACGTAATGAAAAATCTGATAGGAGAGTGCCACCATTAGAGAAAGACTCTATGGCTAGAGGAAGACCCTATGACTAGAGAAAGACCCAGTGGCACTCACACTCAAACTGCTTAAAAAAACCAGTTTGATGACAAAGCGTTACTTAATCCCAAGCGCTTTACAGCCCGCTAAATAACGGCCCGTACACACCTCGTCAGCGGAGGCTATGCCCGAATCAAAAATGATCTTTTTGATGTTGCCACGCGTGACCACTTCTGGGACAAAGAGCTCAGAGGGAGTGTTGTAGAGGGTGGTTTTGGCTTCCGGCGTTTCACCGTTCAACATCGCGACCGCGACTCTTGCTGCCGCTGCGGCCACGATTTCGGAAGGTTTGGAAATGGTGTTGTATTGATCGCCAGAAATGATCAATTGCAGCGCTGCCAGTGTCGCATCGTTACCCGTTACTGGTGGCACAGGGTCAACACCGGCTGCCTTAAACGCGGCAATCGCACCGCCGCCCGTACCGTCATTCGCCGCGACGACCCCGATGATCTTCGAACCAAAACGGTTAATTTGACCACTCGCCCACGACTGCGCTTTTGGTGGTGCCCAATTTGGCGTTGCGTATTCGGCTAGCGTGCTGTATTCACTGCCATCTAAACCCTGATCGATCCCATCTCGGATAAGACCCGCTGCGGCATCCGTTGGTGAGCCATTGATTTGAAGTATGCCACCGGAATCTTTCGACACTTTGTTGATTCGTAAATGCTCAACCAAGCTGTCGGCAATGGCTTTACCAATGCCTTTATTATCAAAAGAAACATAGTAGTCCGCCGCTTTATCAGGAATGGGTCTGTCATACGCAATGACCTTGACTCCTTGGCTTTGCGCTAAGCCAACCAATGATGCGGCAGCACTTGAGTCCACTGGATCCAATACAATCACTTTTGCACCTTGGGTAATCACGGAGTTGAACTGTTGCTGTTGCAACGCGACATCCGCATTGGCATTTTGGTAGATCACTTTACAATCCGAGCAGAGTTCGCTAATCGCTGCCTTAAAGCCCGGATAATCGTGCTCTTCATAACGAGTAGAGGCTTGATCGGGCATAAGAAATGCAACCAAAGGGGCAGCAATACTTTGAGTAGATGCCGCACCAAAAGAGACAAGCAACGCAGCAGAAACACTCAATTTTCTTGCTGATTTTAGCTTGCTTGCGATTCGTTTCGTGGCTAAGGATTTCATAGTTAATACTCCATTTAAGATATGTCAGGTACAGCTGTACCTTCAGCAGCCGTCCGACAGCTGCCTTTCCTTTATCCCTCCACCGTATTGCTTTTAAAACTTGGGTATACTAAAGTGCAAAAGTCTTTTGTTTGCTGCAACAAGCAAAGACTTTAGAACTGTCCTAAGTTCTAACAACCAGCGAAAGTGTAGGGTCGATTTTCTTTGGTAACGTCTATTTCCATATAAGTTTGTTCTACATTTTCGTTCCTTCTTTCTTCTTTTATTAAATAGTGACGGTTATTAAATAGTGACGTTATTACTTAGTGACGGTGCCATTTAAAATACCCAAATTGGCTTTAAATACGGGCTTTTCAGGCGCGGACTGCCACTCATTTCTCTTTCACACTCACTTCTCTTCCACTAAATGCAAAACCGACGCCCGCTCGATCAATTCTGCTTCTAATACCGTCGACAATTTCACGTTTTGTTCAGCCTCTTCGTTGATCCTCAGCATTAGCCTGTCCCACGCATGTTTGGCTATTGCCTCAACAGGTTGGCGAACTGCCGTTAAACTGACACTTCTTGCCGACATCCAAGCGTAGTCATCGAACACCAATAGAGAAATGTCTTCCCCTACTTTGATGTTTCGCTCTGCCAGCGCCGTCAGTGTGCTGAGTGTGGTCACGTTAGTCAGCGAAAATATGGCGGTTGGGTGGGGGTTTGCGTCTAGCCATTCCCCGACTTTTATCGACCCAGCATCCAGATCCGCACCAATTTCGATCACATCGTGAGTAGCGTCACTTTGGTTCTTTAGCAAAACACTCACCGCCTGTTTGCCGCCTTCTACCCGTTCATTGATCGGAGGAAAAGACAAGTCAGACGCAATGGTTAGAATTTTCTTGTGCCCTGCTTCGACCAAATATCGACACGCCATTTCACCGGAATCTCGGTTGTTAATGGTGATGGAATCCAGCGACAACTCATCGACTGCAACACGGTCGACCAGCACAACAGGGCAAGCATCGGCTTTATCGAACAATATTTTTGGAAGGCTCCCCGAACATGGAATCACAATCATGCCCGCAGGGTGCCAACTTAGTAAGGTCCGAATACGCGATTGTTCTATATCCGTTTGGTCGTGTGCGCTTGCCACTATCACATCGTAGCCTTGCTCATACGCAAAGCTTTCCAATAACGTCACTATGGTGGCAAAGAATGTATCCGTAATATTAGGAACCAGCACCGTCACCACGTTGTTGTGTTGAGAACGCAACTGAGATGCCACTCGGTTTACCTGATACCCAAGCGACTCCGCGGCATGTTGAACACGCTCTTTAAGATCGGTGTTCACAGGTTTCTTTCCTGAAAACACGTTAGAAACCGTCGCCGTAGAGACGCCAGCCAGTTTTGCCACTTCTCGAATTGAAGGTTTCTTCATGCGACCAAATCCTTTGTTTACCTACTGTAAAACGTTTAACTCAAATTACGATACTGAATAAATGGTCAATAATCAAGCGCATTGTTGATAATTTGTTTAGCAAGAATTAAGAGGTTGTTAATAAAGGATTAGGGGATTAGTAAGAAAGGTGTAATGCACTCAAGCATCGAGCTTAAAAGAAAGAAAACGCTTGCTTTGCCTGCTAGCAAATCGATTGCATTCCCGATTTCAACATATTTCGTTATCAACACTCCTTCTTTGCTAAAATTTGGGTTTTAATGTGACTTGAGTCACAAGTTAAAACCAAGCACGGCGCTAGTATTGCTGTCAAGAAGTAACCCCCTGTTCAACAGATTTGGTAATTGTTGTCGCATCATTGCCTGCGAATTACCAAAACTCACTTTGGAGAGTATCACTATGGCAACCCCACACATTAACGCGCAAGCGGGCGATTTCGCAGAAACGGTTCTTATGCCAGGTGACCCGTTGCGTGCTAAGTACATTGCAGAAAACTTCCTAGAAGATGCAAAGCAAGTTTGTGATGTAAGAAACATGTTCGGTTTTACAGGGACTTATAAAGGGAAGAAAGTGTCGGTAATGGGCCACGGAATGGGTATTCCTTCCGCTTGTATCTACACTCACGAGTTAATTTCTGAATACGGTGTGAAAAACATTATCCGTATCGGTAGCTGCGGTGCGGTAAAAGACGACGTGAATCTAATGGATGTCGTTATCGGCATGGGTGCGTCGACAGATTCGAAAGTCAATCGCATTCGCTTTGCCAACCACGATTTTGCCGCCGTTGCCGACTATGGTCTTTTGGAAGAAGCGGTTAAACAAGCACGTGCAAACCAAATCCCTGTTAAAGTGGGGAACGTATTTTCTGCCGACCTTTTCTACACACCGGAAGCCGGCATTTTCGAAAAAATGGAAAAGCTAGGCATCTTAGGGGTCGATATGGAAGCGGCAGGCATTTATGGTGTGGCGGCAGAACTGGGGGCCAAAGCGCTGACCATTCTAACCGTTTCAGACCACATCATTCGTGGTGAAAAACTGTCCGCAGAAGATCGTCAGAAGTCATTCAATGACATGATGACCGTTGCTCTAGAAACGGCCGTTAACTTGTAATGTATTGCTGCCAGCATTGCTGGTTGAATAGGGTCGGTTGACCTTTCGAGATGATTTTTGCAGCCATGATTTTTGCAGCCATGTGTGGGTTTTTGATACAACGCAGCGCTTATTCGGTGTCGGTGTCGCCACACGACATCAATAAGCGGTAGCGCAGTAGAAAGAGACCACCAATGCTGCCCAAAGGGTTCGGTTTTATGCGCTTTACTCTTTGTTGCAAGGTATTGGCTTAACATCACTAAGCTAAAGACCTTGCACCTCGATTAACACACATAGAACTCGAACAAAATTTAACCGCGAAAGGTCAACAGACCCTAGCTTATTCCCGAGGGGGCGATCGTGTCAGACGGTAAACTGCCAAAGGATGCAGATGGGTTGCAACTCAACTTTTGTAAAACATTGGCGTGTGACAACTTTGGATTGAGTGATGCAAATCGGTATGTTTTGCAGCATGCAAACCCTAAACGTCCTGCGATGGTGTGCCGTGAGTGTGGTGCTTTCCCCCCCTTACTTAATAATCGCGAAGTTCTTAACGAACTAAACAGACTTAGAGCCGTCCATAGTGACGGCTTGCCTGCGTGTCGTAACCCCAATTGTGAAAATGTGGGCAAAACCGTCCATACCCATAAACACCTTTATCATGCCTTCGGCTACAGCGGCGATAGACAACGTTATCGCTGTAAAGGCTGTCAAACGACTTTCGTTGATAGATGGTCTGGCAGCAACACCAAAATTGAATTTCAAGAGCACTTACTCGGCCATCTGTTTACCGGATATTCCGTGCGTGAAATTTGTCGTAAGCTCGAAATCAACCCCAAGACGTTTTACGATCACGTTGATCAAATCGCGAGCCGTTGCCGTCGCAAGTTGGCAATGTTTGATGCACGCTGGATGAACCATGCCGAGCAATATCATCTCTCCTCGCATTACACCGTACTTCAACCTCGTAGCCAAAATGGTGTATTTTGGATTGTGACCACCGATGCGGATTCGGGTTATGCCTTGTCACAGCACATCAATTACTCATTCGATGAGGAACCGCTAGGTAACGTTGATCACAACCCCTACGACATCCCCGCGAGATTCGTTTCGAAAGACTATCAACCCGAATCTTTTGAGGCTGCTACGCGCCCCGCTACCTCTCTGCGTGAAAAAATCGATAACAAGTACCAAGAAATTTTGGCGCGCGGGAATGTCGAAGACCCAATGGGTAATATGCTGACATTTAATTACCCGTCAAAGGGCGCATTAATTCGCCCCCCTTATACCTCTTATGCGCACTACCTTCATGTTTTGAATATGTGTGAGGACGAAAAACGCGTCTCGATATTTATGCCGCAAGACCCTATTCTGCGCTCCGCTGCGTTATCGGTTTGCTTACCGAGAATACAGCGCCATAATATTGACTTGATGTACGTAGAAGAAGACGCCAACGAACAAGAAAATGCGATGGCTCAAAAAATTGACATTGTCCATATGGGGTGGTGGCGCGATCGCTGGGCCATTCGAAACAACGATAATCACGCAAAAGGGATTTGTTATCTTGCAGGCGACAATGCCGACCACGAACACTGGCTAAACCTTGCAACCACGACACAAACACAGTATTACCAGCAACGTTTTCAATTATTATTTGAAAGCTTCATCAATGAACCTCGCCGCAAATTACGCCCTGGAGGGTTACTTCCTCTGTTGGACATTTTCCGAGCTTGGCACAATTTGTGCTACCAAGATAAGGACGGTATGACGCCAGCACAGCTTCTTAAACTGGCAGACAAACCGCTGACATTACGAACTTTGTTGTCTTGATTTTAATAATCTTTGTTGTCTTGCGTTAAATAATCCATGAAGAAACGAACCTATTCATCATTGAGATAAACGGCAAATTGCTACAAAGGTTGTACTTCATTGAGAAAATGTGGATATTATCATTGTATTGGTAGTGCCATTCTTATTGAGGGCACAATATAATAGCAAAGTTGAAACTAAGATACGTAACTGCTTGGACTAAACATTGGATAAAGCCCAGATATTAATTGAAAACGAGCTAGAGCAACTGCGTGCTCGAATTGAAAGTGAACCCGAAGGGGTATTGCTCCAGGCGAAGCAATGTTTAACCCGTGCAGAACAAATCCTGTATCACGAAGGTGTTATTCAAGCTTATATCGTTATTTCACGCTGTTACTGGAGCTTAATGAGTTACCAGAAAGGCATGAAAGCCATTAAAGAAGCACTAACAGGTCAAAACCGATTAGACAACGATAACTACCTCCCTGAAATTCTTCATATTCATGCCCTGCAGTTTTGGGGACAAGCCAAATACTATTCAGCCCAACAATATTGGATCAACGCACTAGAACAATCTGCTTTGGTAGGTGAGTCCACGATTGAAATTGAATCCCTTATCGGATTGGGTAACGTCTGGCGGATTACGGAAGATGTCCATCTCGCTAAATCAACCCATGAACTGGCCGTCAAAGTGGCCAATAATGCCCGTATCGACTGGTTGGAAGGCAAGGCGAGAATTTTGCTGGCATGGGACTATTATCTGCTGAACAACTACGTTGAAATGCTGTCGATATTGGATGGTGCAGAAGAAGCCTTGAAGTATCACCAAGATCCGACCTGGCGCGCTGAAATATGCGATTTCCGTGGTTTGGCCCTCATTGGGTTAGAGCGTTTAGAAGATGCCGAAAGCTCGACAATGGAAGCCCATACCCTTGCCGTGAAACACGATCTAACGTGGATGAAAGCGCATTCGTTTATTAGCCGAGCAAGGCTAGAGCTGATACGTAAAGACTTCAAAATTGCAGGCGAGCTTTTACAACAAGCCGAAGATGCCGCGAAACCGTTTGATAACGGCGAACTGCTGTCTCAGATTTGCTTTCAACAATCGGTCGTCGCCGAAGAAAGTGCCGATTATGAGCAAGCCCTTCAAGCGTTCAAAAAATACCGCCAGTATTCCATTCATATGCTGAAAGAGCAAACGAACCGCCTAGGAATGGACAAAGCGCGAGGCTCAAAACGACAACTCGAACAACGTGCACGTAAATTGATTAACCGAATTCGCGGGCAAATCGAATTTAACCGAGAAAAGCGTTATTCCAATGTCGTGTCAGAAACCTATTGGTGGGAACAAATGGTTCTGTTTAAATCAGAACTGAAAAAGTCCAATCACGCGGTTATCGTGGTTCAACACGACGACAGCAATTACCTAGAAATCTGCATTGAGCTTGCCCATTGCTTATGTGGAAGGAGTGACTTGATTTCTCAGCTCGATGAAACTCGTGTCGGTATGCTCATTTCTGAAAAAGGTGATGAAGCCAATAAACTGTTTGATGTCTTCAGCCAAATGATCGCTATGTATCCATGGGAGCGCCGAGGCTTAAAAGGCGACACACCAAAAACGTCGCTGCATGATATTTTGACGTTCCCATTCACGCTCGATCAACTGGTCGAAAAATCCACCGAAACCGGAGCAAGCTAATGGAAGCGTTACTCAGCAAAGTCTCTGAAGCCGGATTGGATCCGTCTTCCGTTACGGGTGAAGATGCCATTATATTTTGGGACCACGTTCGCCAGCACATCGCGACGACCAACCTTGAACGCTCTCACTGCTTTTTGATCAGCTCCGAATACCGAGACAAGCTGAACCAACCCAAATCCAGTTTGGACGAGCTTCGTGAAGCGGTCGCTCTGCTTTCACTTCCCAGAGACGTGGAAGACATTCTCACCATTAAGGCAACACTGGCTGATCGCCTCTATGAAAATGGTGACTATGCCCTCTCATTGAAAGAGTGTGTAGAATTGTCGAACATTTCCGTTGAATTTGGTCATATTGATTACTACGTTATTGCCGTGCTGGGCATGGGGAATTTGTGTGACGCCTATGGTGACCATAATCGGGCACTCAAGTATTACCAAAAAATCGATGGTATTGATCACGCCATCAGCAGCCGCTCTTTACGCTTAAGATGCAAGCTGTACACCGTATCTTGCCTGATATCTTTAGGGCGCATAGCCAACGCGAACGATCTGCTTAATGAATGCGAAGAACTCAGCATTCTGGTTTCAGACAAGGTGCTGGCAGGGCAAATCATTCTTTACCAAGCTCGAATTCTTCGTAAACAAAAACTGTTTCAAGAAGCCTTAGAAGTATTGGCTAAAGCGCGTTACTCGTTAAACAATGTGAGCGCTTACTGGCTTTCAAACATGATGCGGTTGGAGTTGGCAAGAAGTTTGAACGCCATCGGTAAAACCGAACTTGCAGAATACACACTCAATAGCGCCATAAAACGCATCCAATCGAACAACTCACCAGTTTTGCTAAAAAGCTTGTATGAATCGCTCAGTGATGTATTTGCTTCGCAAAAAGACTACAAACAAGCGCTCGCCTTTGAGAAGAAAGCGTTCAGAATTGGTACCGACTTAGTCAAAAACATTCCTATCAGTGATTTGGCTGGGTTTCAGCTTCGCCGCCTGTCCCGATTTGAACTCCAACTTAAACTGATTCTTTCTGAACAAGAAAACAAAGAGTTGAAAGAGACCACCGAATCTCAGAAAGACAAAGTGGCACAATTGCAACAAGACGTATTTACCGATCCATTAACCAACTTACACAACCGACGCTGGCTAGATGTAAAACTCAAAGATCTTTTACTGCATGAAACGCCGTTCACCTTGATGGTGATCGATATTGACCACTTTAAGTCGATCAATGATGAACTCAGCCACTTAGTGGGCGACAAAGCCATTGTGAATGTTTCCCATGAGCTGGCCGCACACTTCCGGTTCCGTGGTGCGTCCTGTGTGCGATTTGGTGGTGAAGAATTCTTAGTGATCTTGGAAAACACCAATATCAAGCAAGCTGTCTTGCATGCCGAGCACTATCGAGAACGTATTTTCCAGTTTGGCTGGCACGATATTTTGGGCGAGCGTGGGTTAACGGTAAGTGTGGGGGTCACCAATCATCGAGAAGGTGAAAACACACAACGCACCTTCTACCGCGCCGATAAAGCACTGTATCGGGCGAAAGCAAAAGGTCGAAACCAAGTCTGCTACGAGGTTTAGTTTCCTTATAAATACCCGTCATTGAAAAGCCAGTCACTCTACAACGACGTAGGCTGGCTTTCCTCTCAGTTTCCTTCATCGCCACCTCAAGTTTCCTCTATCGCCTCCTCCGCTTTTTTACATCACTATCCCAGCTTATTGGGGCTGGATATCCGCTTTCTATCCCCAAACTGCGAAGCGAAGCAATAACGGAACACATCCCCCACATCTATGCATGACATAGGGTTAAACGAGTAGAGATAATCGCTAAATTTTATAATGATTCAATATAATACAATTAAAGATCCATCTCGATTCAACGACAGATTCCATCCATCGCTAGATTGTAGACGCAGGAATCAACCATGAGATTCCTTTCTTCTTTTCCTGTAAGAGGATTGGGGTTCGTCTCAGGTCTGAGCCAACCCCAAACAAGTGAATCAAAACACATATATCCTAATAATATGTGCAAAACGTACTACAATGCTATATATCCAATTTGGTAGAATTTTTTAGTATTAAATATCAAAACTCTAGACATTTTTTATATATAAAACCATTTAGCTAATATTATCGATGTATAACTAAACCTCAAACACTCGTATTTTTAGCTCAGCCTCAATAAGAAACAATAAAACTATCAGTTAAAAATCAAACTCGTATAGTACTTGCGTCCGGTATGATCTGTCAGTGGTTTAGTGACTGTCTAAAGTACAGCCTAACTATCTGAACCCAGATTGCTTTTCATCTTAATTACCTCATCAAACCTAATGGTAATACAATAAGAAACTATGATGTCAAAACTCACTCTATACCCTATTGTTCTCATAGTCGTATTTCTGGCCCTTGGTCTGGCTCATTTTCACCATCAGGCTGAAAATATCCGCCAATCCACCTTATCCACTTTGGAGGTGAGGTCGAATTTGTTACGCCTTTACGTTCGGTTAATGTCGACGAAGAATACGGCAATGAAAAATTCGATTGAATTAGATGTCCAACAGAAATCCATTCTTAAGGCGAGAGCGGATCTGATTAAAGAAATCACGTACTTTCCCGAGTACAATACTTATGCTCTCTCTGCATTTGATCAACCCGAATTAGGCAATTGGCTTAAAGGCACACTGACGATGGATATGCCTATCCAGTCACCGACCGATCCCGTTGCTGAAGAAATCGCAGCAGTGTTATCCATCAATGAGCAGGCAGGTACCGTCATTGATGACCTTAAAATGACCGTTTGGGCCTATTACTTATCCAAGAATCGATTTCTGTTTCTCTCCCCAAAGCTTCCTGTTGAGTCCTTTCAGTTCAGCGAGGTTTTGTATGAAAAACCATTTTGGACGAGTTTATTGCCCACCAGCAACTCTGAAAGAAAGCAGGTTGTCACTGAGTTGTATGATGACGCGGCAGGACAAGGTTTTATGATCACGATTTCAGATCCGGTTTATCGCGGTAACGAGTTTCTTGGCATCGTTGCCATTGATATTGGCATGGATCTTATGACCTCCTTGCTGAAAGTAGGCGAAGCGCCTGGCGAGTCATACTTAGTGGACGAAAATCTGCAATTAACGGCGAGCTTGAGTGAATTTTCTCTGGGCGACAAATTACCCATTTTGGTGTCAGATACGAACCAAGGTTGGAAAGAATCGAACGAAGGGTGGTATTACTTCACACCCACCATTAGCCAAGAGCTCTTTTTAGTTCATCGATTAAAAAGAACCACATTACTGCTAGAAGCCATGAAAGCTTCATCAACGGTATGGTCTCTATTGATGGTGGGGTGTGTCCTTAGTATTTTGTCCTTCTTTACGTATGTCTCAGCGAAGAAAAACAAACAACTGATGTTGGTTGACCCTTTGACTGGTCTCTATAACCGACGCGGCTTCTACTCTTTTATTCAACCTATATTCCAACAGTCGCTGCGCAACCAGCAAAAATGCGGACTATTGGTGATCGATATTGACCACTTTAAAAAGATTAATGACAATTTTGGCCACAATATCGGCGATGAAGTGATTCGTTCCATTGCCAGTACCATTAAAAAAGTTGCGAGCCATTCGCCCGTGACTTGCCGTTGGGGGGGAGAAGAATTTGTTGTACTCCTTCAAGACACCAACCTCGATCGGGCGCATTGGGTCGCCGAAAAAATTCACCTTGCTATAGCTAAAAACCAGCACAGCATAAAGTCCCTCACAGTAACCGTCAGCATTGGTCTTACCGTCAGTTCACCAGATGTTCAAATCGACGATATGATGAAAAATGCCGACATGGCGCTCTATGAAGCAAAGAGAATGGGGCGTAACCAAACCATTATCGCTTAGCGTCGAATCATTTTTTAAGAAATCAGAGACTAGGATGGAGAAGCTTGTCTGTTTCGGCTAACTTTAAAGGAAACATGCAACCACGCCACTGTTTAATAGTAGCCAATATGCCAAATACTAAGCCATGAACGGATTTGAGTTTAATGAAGAAAAGCTTATACATTCCTGCTCTTTTTTCAGCACTGCTTGTTGTGGTCGGTTATATTTACTACGAGTCAGAAATCGATGAGCTTAGGCGTGACTCTATCAATACTGTAAATGTCCGCGCAGGGCTTTTCGAACAGTACTTTAAACTGATTGCTGCACACAATACTGGTCTTAGAAACACCATGATCCATTCTTACCACTTTGCTGAAGAGGGAAAGATTAACCTGCCTCAGTGGATCAACAGTATTAAGTATTTTCCCGAATTCGACCTCTATGGCCTCTCTGCGTTTGATCACCCCAACCAAGCGTCCACACTAAAAGGGACGCTGACCATGCTAGAGCCGTTCAACCCGAAAAACGATAAACAACGCTTTGAAATGACAGCGGTGTTGTCTTTGAATGAACAAATCAGCACATTAGTACGAGAGCTCGATGTCGCGGTATGGTCTTACTACATTTCTGCAAACAAATATGTGTTCCTATCCCCTGAACTGCCCGTGACAGAATTCCAAATCAGAAAAGCAGATTTTGAACGCCCATTTTGGTTTCAAGCACAGCCTTCTGAGAACCCATCCGGTCGGCAGTTTATCTCTGATTTGTACGAAGATGGCGGGGGACAAGGGCTAATAGTGACCATCACTGATCCCATCTGGGTGCATCGTGAATTTATTGGCGTCGTCGCGATTGATGTTGGTATGAGTAGCTTAATTGACTTGCTCCAAGTCAGCAGCTCTGTGGGACAGTCATATTTGGTCGATGAGAACCGTAAGATTGTGTCTTCGGTATCTGAGTTTGTCGCCGGAGACAAAATCGATTTCCCTTCCCCTTCCGATGGTATGAACTGGATCGAGGATAATAATGGGTTTTATTTGTGGCGGCAGGTTGTTCAAAATGAATTGAATCTTGTGCACTTCGTCAGCAGAGAGCAGCTTCGAGAGAAAGGCATCAAGCACTCTATAACCGTGTGGACTCTTTTATTGATGGGGATGGTCCTGAGTTTTAGTGCTCATTTCCTATATATCGCATTTCGTCGAAATCAACGACTCATGCGTATAGACCCTCTCACAAATATCCAGAATCGACGGGGTTTTTTTGATGAATTGAACAGTGCCTATCCGGGTTACGTAAATAACCATCGTGAAGTAGGGCTACTGATCTTAGACATCGACAATTTTAAACCAATCAACGATACCTATGGGCACTTAGTGGGCGATGACGTTTTAATTTCAATTGTAAACCGGATCAGCAATGTGCTCCCTGACATCTCGTCGTTGTGCCGATGGGGAGGAGAGGAGTTTATGATTTTCCATCCTTCGTGCTCGGTAGAAGAATTAGAAGAGCTTGCAGAAAAAATACGCCATCAAATTAAAGCCATGCCACACAGCGATCTTTCTCTTCCTATCACCGTGAGTATTGGTGGTTACTTCGGGCAAACCCAGTCCAACTTCAATACGATGGTTCGCCATGCCGACCGCTCGCTGTATACGTCGAAACATCAAGGAAAAGACCAAACGACCATTCATTGTGACAATGAAGAGTAACAAAGGGCTGTCGATGGACACGAAAAACAACCGAGATGCAAACAAACTTCCCTTGATAGCTTATCTTATGCACCACAGGGTCACTTATGATCTAAACCCACGCTTTTAAAACCCCCCCGCTCTCAACAAGAAAACGACATTGTGAGTGACATCTCGTCTGTAGTATTCAGCTATTACCCATCACTCTCTTTCATCAGCAATCCTGCATACATAATCCGAACAAAAGCCTCTCCTCGGTTATTCGAGTCGTCTTTTGTCAAAATGAATTTTGTAAGATATAGCCCCTACTAAATATGAGGAAAACAACATGGCTAAAATACTTTTACTTGCAGGTGATTTCGTTGAAGACTATGAAATCATGGTCCCTTTTCAAGCGCTTCAAATGGTTGGGCACACCGTTGATGCCGTTTGTCCAAATAAAGAAGCGGGCGACACCATCAAAACCGCCATTCACGATTTTGAAGGCGACCAAACTTACACAGAAAAGCCTGGACACAACTTTTCGCTAAATGCCTCTTTTGCTGCTGCCGACGCAGCAAACTATGATGCCCTTGTCATTCCGGGGGGCAGAGCGCCAGAATACCTAAGACTGAACCCAGCAGTACTTTCGCTCATTCAAGCCTTCCACCAGCAAGACAAACCTATTGCCGCCATTTGCCATGGTGCCCAACTGCTTACCGCGGCCAATGTGGTTGAAGGTAAAAGGGTATCAGCTTATCCAGCTTGTGCTCCGGAAGTAACATCAGCAGGTGGTCACTACCAAGACATTGGTATGGACGAAGCCTACACAGATGGAAAGTTAGTTACGGCACCAGCATGGCCCGCTCACCCAGCATGGCTAGCGCAGTTAAACAAGCTTCTGTCATTCTAAACCATTGCTCTTTCGTTACTAGGGACGATGGGCGAGCATGTTATGCACAATAGAGCAAAAATCGATTATCTGCGAAAAAACGCTGAATTTAATAAAGCGTCGCTATCTCGCAAAAATAGCCGTTAAATAAGTGGTCTGTGCGTTGATTACGCGGCGTACTTAACACTTCGAATCTGCAGCCAGGCTTTATTCTGGCTGTTTTTGTTTTATCATCGGACACACAACGACAGAAATTAGCAAAAGGTCACCTTTTCAGGAAGTTTAAGGATCCGTTTGCTTTAAGAATCGTAAAGATTCTCGCTAGATAACCATCTCACAGACGGGAGACGATCATGTGTGAAATATACTCCGGAGCGGAAGAAGAACTGTTTGAATTAAAGACTCGCTCTATCCGAATTGATGGCGTAGTAACCAGTATTAGGCTCGAAGCCATTTTTTGGCAAATCATTGAAGATATTGCGAAAAAATCCGAATTATCCATCGGAGCTTTCGTTACGCAGATTTACAAAGAAGTGTTAGAAAAACGTGGAGAAATCAAGAATTTTGCGTCTTTGCTCCGCGTAGCCTGTACAACTCACCTAAACAATGGTGAAAGAATGACGCTTTTCTCAAACGTCATTGCAAAAAAAAAGATGGTATAACCCATTTAGATAACACTGTTATTATTGACGGAACTCGCGCAGCAAGCGCTTAAATCTGCTTGCTGCCTATTCCTCATTTTTCTCCCGACATCATTTTCTCGCTATTCCATTATTTCACTCTCTATTGCTCATGTGTATGCGCTTCCAAAACGACTGTCGAGACTAGCCAGGTTCAATATTAATCGGCGGATCCTGCCACAATTAATATAAAACCACGAAAACTCAAACAACATATGAACAGAGCTTTATAGTACATTCCAAATTAAGAACAGATAATTATTTTAAGGAAGACTATGAAGACTACGAAAAACAATATATTTGCAATTACGGCAGCTATCGCTGTTACTGCCTGCAATTTGTCTGCTGAACCAGCGAATGATACTCAGAAACCGTTTACTCAACACACCCAAAATATAACGATTGATTACCCTGCTACTAAGCAAGACAACGTGGTTGATGAGTATTTTGGCGTAAAAGTAAGCGACCCGTACCGCTGGTTAGAAGATGATCAAAGCATTGAAACCGCCGAATGGGTAACATCTCAAAATCAGGTAACGTCTGATTACCTAAATCAAATTCCCTATCGACAAGAAATTACAGATCGTCTCTCCAACCTAATAAATTTTGATAGAGTCGCCCCACCATTTAAAGAGGGGAAATACACGTATGTATACAAAATTAGCGGTCTGCAAAATCAGTCCGTTCTTTATAGACAAATCGGCGATAATGAGCAAGAAGTCTTCCTTGACCCGAATACCTTAAGTGACGATGGGACAACAGCCATAACGGATGTCAAATTCTCGGAAGATGGTTCCTTTGTCAGCTACCAAATTTCTGAGGGTGGCAGAGACTGGAATAAGGTGGTTGTGCTGAATGCTGAAACCAAAGAACAAGTGGGAGAAACCCTCGTTAATGTCAAATTAACTCAAATATCTTGGTTGCACAACGAAGGATTTTATTACTCTCGCTTCGACAAGCCTGAAGGCAGTGAGCTTACTGCCAAAACCGAACATCATAAGCTTTATTTCCATAAAGTCGGAACAAAGCAAAGCGAAGATACACTAATCTTTGGTGGCACAGACGCTGAAAAACATCAATCCGTATCGGGTTACACGACAAAAGATTACCGTTACCTTATTATTTCGACCACGAATTCAAACCAAGGCAATAAGCTGTTCCTGAAGGATCTTTCTAAACCAAATTCCGACTTGATAACTATCTTGGATACCGAGGAAAGCCGTACAAAAGTAATCCACAACGATGGCAGCATACTGTATTTGGAGACCGACATAGATGCGCCAAACAGGCGCGTTGTTAGCGTCAGTGCCGATGCGCCTCTGCCAGCAAATTGGAAAGAGGTGATCCCTGAAACCCAACACCCTCTGACTGCTTCAACCGTCGGAAACTTCTTATTTGCCAGCTACACGATTAACGCCGCATCCAAAGTGATGCAATACGATATGCAGGGTAAACTCATCCGCCAAGTCGAATTACCTGGAATTGGCACCGCAGTTGGGTTTTCGGGCAAACAAGAGAAGCCTGGTGTGTTGCGCTACACCTTCACCGACATAAAAACACCGAACCAGATATACTCGTTAAACCTTGAATCAGGTGAAAGCACATTGTACCGCGGTTCAAAATCGCCGTTCGAATCGGACGCTTACGAATCTCGTAAAGTTTTCTATTCATCTAAAGACGGCACTCAGGTTCCAATGCTCATCACCTATAAGAAAGGCACCCCAATGGATGGCACGACACCTACCATCTTGTATGGCTATGGTGGTTTTGGCCGTACTGAAAAACCTTTTTACCTGGCAGAGAAAGCCGTTTGGCTAGAAATGGGGGGGATCTATGCCATTGCATATATTCGTGGTGGTGGCGAATACGGGAAAACGTGGCACAAAGCAGCAACTCAGTTACAAAAGCAAAATTCATTCGACGACTTTATCGCCGCAGCAGAATACCTCATTGAGGAAGGCTACACCTCAAGCAACAAACTGGCGATAAACGGTAGCTCGAATGGCGGGTTATTGGTTGGGGCGGTGGCGATGCAACGCCCAGAGCTTTTCCAAGTTGCGTTACCTGAGGTTGGGGTATTTGACATGCTGCGTTACACCAACTTCACAGTAAGCAATGGCTGGATGCAGGAATACGGCGTAGCCGACCAAAGCCAAGAAATGTTCCAGTATTTGTCTGGGTATTCTCCGCTCCACAATGTGAAACCCGGCACGAAATATCCAGCAACCCTGATAATGACAGGCGATGGTGACGACCGAGTTGTTCCCTCGCATTCCTACAAATTCGCGGCTGAGCTTCAGTCTAAGCAAGTAGGTAGTCACCCTATATTACTCAGAATGGGAAAAAACACGGGGCATGGATATTTTCAACCTACGGGTAAGCGCATTGAGAAGTATGTCGATATGTATAGCTTCACCTTATTTAACATGGGGGTAACTGAGCTTTAAGCCTCTCATCATTAAGCCGTCATGTGTTTTGGCGGCTTAACTTCCCTTAACGTTTTATACTCCCCCGGACCGCTTCAAAGGTCAATCATGCCAAAGCGGTTATGAAACGGCATTTAGCCAAGAGCGCTTTTTATATTTTGAGCGCTTTTTATATTTTGATCGTTCTATACATTCTTTCGTACAATAATAAAAAGCTGAAAGTAATCACAACAAATCTGATAGTAATCATATTATGGCGCTCACTATTTTCTACGATGGAACATGCCCTTTATGCAAAGCCGAGATGGATCAGCTCAAACGCTTTGACGTCCATCAACGCCTTATTCTAGAAGACCTCTATCAACCCGACTTTTCACTTAAATACCCAAATATTCCTGTTGCAGAAGCAAACCGCATTCTTCATGCACTCGACGATAATAACCAACTACTCTTGGGGCTTGATGTGACTCAAGCAGCCTGGAACGCCGTAGGCAGAAAGCCGTGGGTAAATGGGTTGCGAAAACCCTACATCCGTCCAGTTGCTGATTGGATTTACCTAAAGTTTGCCAAACACAGATACACGATCTCTTGGTTGCTAACGGGCAAGCGACGAAGCGATTGCAAACAGTGCCGATAACCCTACATTCGCTATGCCTCAATACAAATGTTGATGTAGTTATCAATTTTGCACATCTCGCTACCTAACCATAACATTATTGTTACAATACTCTACCCTAAAACCCATTTACCGCCGTTTAATCTGAATAATTAACATTAAATATTGAATAGTATTGCGAGAACAATCAAAAGCAGTTACTCTTCGCAATAATGAATGAATACTAATGTTTAGTGAATAATTATTTACTAGCGGTAACAAGAGTATAATAAAGATGGATAACGTAAGCGTGAACAACTCTTTTAAGAGCAAAAAGAACTTGTGGATCTTCTTGATCCCCTCCTTGCTCGGTCTTTTTCTTTTCATGGCACCCGTCAGTTTCCAAGGTGAAATAACCATTCCTGTCGCTATTCTCGCAGGATCACTCAAAAATTTACTGGGCGACTTGATCGTCCCTATCATTACCGTTGTGATTGCTTTTATGTCTGTGGCAACGATTTTGAATAAAGTTATTAAGCCTGCGTTTGTGGCAAACAATACATTCCTAACGGGTTTATTTGACCCTTCTCCGCTCTGGTTTGCGGTGCGTACGATTGGTGGTCTCGCGGTCTTGATGACGTTCTTCCAATTGGGTCCGAAATCCATTTGGGAAGAAAATACAGGGGGACTTGTACTGGGAGGCTTAATGCCAACCCTCTTTGCCGTGTTCATTTTTGCTGGCTTACTGCTTCCATTACTGCTGAATTTTGGTCTGCTAGAGTTGTTTGGTACGCTGCTAAGCAAAATCATGCGTCCGCTATTTAACCTTCCTGGACGCAGTGCGATCGACTGTATGGCATCGTGGCTTGGTGACGGCAGTGTCGGTATCCTTCTCACCAGCAAACAATACGAGAAAAAATTCTACACCCAACGCGAAGCCGCTGTGGTTGGTACCACTTTTTCCGCTGTGTCCATCACGTTTAGCCTTGTCGTATTGGCACAGGTCAACTTAGAGCATATGTTCCTGCCTTTTTACGGTGCCATTTGCTTAGCGGGCTTGGTTGCAGCAGTGATCATTCCACGCCTTCCTCCTTTAAGCTATAAACAAGATCTGTATATTGATGGCAGTGCGCCAGATGTGTCGGACAACACTATCCCTGAAGGATACAATAGCTGGTCGTGGGGTTTGCACCTGGCTTTAACGAAAGCAAGTAAAGTGAAGTCGGCTAAGGAAGTGTGCATTGAAGGTCTAAAAAATGCGGCAGACATGGTATTTGGTGTGCTGCCTGTCGTTATGGCGTTAGGAACAATAGCGCTGGTTATCGCCGAGTACACACCGGTCTTTTCGATTCTTGGTCAACCCTTTGTGCCGTTTCTAGAACTGCTGAACATTCCTGAAGCAGCGAAAGCCTCCGAAACCATCGTGGTCGGGTTCGCAGACATGTTCATTCCCGCCATTTTGGCCGCATCCATTGAGAGCGATCTGACTCGTTTCGTTATCGCGGCTATGTCTGTTACACAGCTGATCTACATGTCTGAAGTGGGCGCGCTACTATTGGGAAGCCGCATTCCGGTGAACATCGCCGAGCTGTTCATCATCTTTATTTTGCGTACTCTGATTACGCTTCCAGTCATTGCTGGCGTCGCGCATTTAATCTTCTAAACTTTAAGTCGTTGAATAAACCGTCACGACTCAACTTCTCACCAAAGATCCCCCTGTCTGTTCAGAGGGATCGGTGTCTCTCTCCTATCATCTTTACTGGCTATACTCGGAACTGAGCGACCATGCCTTCTAGCTCTCTCACTTTTTTGTAAAGATTTCGTGTCGATTCGGAGCTTCTTTGTGTTTTCTCTACAGAAGAGTAGGCAATTTGGCTAACTTGGGCGATATCATGTGCCATTTCTTGAGTGGCGGCCGATTGTTCATCTCCTGCGGTCGCGATTGAATGAATCATACTGTTCACATCATTTGCACGTTCAACAATGAGTTCCAACGCGTCGCCAGCAGAATTCGACAATTGTACCCCTTCCGTAACCAGTTGAGTGCCCTCGCTCATTCTTTCGACCGCCGTGCGAGTTTCACTTTGTATTGAAGTGATAAGGCTACTGACCTCCTCTGTCGCTTTCGAGGTTCGTTCTGCTAAGCCTCGAACTTCATCCGCAACCACCGCAAACCCTCTACCTAGCTCTCCCGCACGTGCAGCTTCAATAGCGGCATTCAGAGCAAGAAGGTTCGTTTGTTCAGCAATATCGTTGATAACTTTAATCACATTCCCGATTTCTTCCCCTTTTCGACCAAGGCTATCGACAGTCGCGGCGGATTCGTTCACCACATCGGCAATTCTTTGCATTCCATGCACTGTCTCTTGCATCAGCTTGCCTCCTTCACTGGCCACATTGCCCGCTTCTTGAGAGCTTTTTGCTGCATCGGACGATTGCATGGCAACTTCACGTACCGTGCTGCTCATTTCCTCAACAGCACTGGCAATTAATGCCGCTTTATCTGCTTGCAATTGAATATCGCCCGCCACCTGTTTACTGATGCTATCCACTTGCTTGGTACTGGAGGTGACTTCGCTTGCCACACCGGAAATGCCTGAAACCAAATCCTTTAGCGAGGCTTGCATGCCATCAATCGATTTGGCGAGCAAGCCGATTTCATCTTCTATGGTTTCGTTGATCGCAGGAGAAGTGAGGTTCCCTTCGGCGATTTGATTCGCTTTTTCTGAAATCGCGTAAATGCGTCGGTTAATGACTCGGGTAATCGTCACGGCAACCGCTGTACCTACGGTAACCACAACTAGCGCGTTAACCGAAAGCCACATCACAATCAGGTTCATTTTTTCATTGACTGATGCAATGTCGTCAGTCACATCATTCTTTTCTTCTTTCGAAGAACGATCCAATATTTCTTCTAATGGCAACACCACGGAACCTTCAAGCTCATCGACGAGCATAATCGCGGCTTGCTTCGCGGCGGGATCATAGCTTGAAAATACTTTGGCGGCTGTTTCTTGAATGTCAGCGTAGTAGGCTTCAATTTGGGATATCGCTTTTACCTCTTCAGCACGTCTCTTTAAAGGCTTCAGTTTATTGAGGTAGGTATAAAACGATGTTGAGTCCCCTTCGAATGACTCGCGAGCCGCCACATCCCCCATCATATAAGCGTTCAGTGAAGCGAGCATATCTCCAGCTTCGTCAATCATTTCGAGGTAATATCGAACACCAGGGAGATCATCATTTAAAGCCTCGTGCAGATCCGTCGTTTGATAAGCATCAGCAAATTCTTCCTCTTTCATTTTGTCGAGAAGATCTTCAAGCGGGTTGCCCACATTTTGTGTTAACTCTCGAACCCAAGACCTTGCGTTCGACTCTGTTGTGGGTGAGTATTTCGCAAATACTTCACTTTCTATTGAGTGAATATACTGATCGGCTAATTTCCGAATCTTACTCATTTTATCCCTTTCAGCCTGAGTGGTTGATTCAAGCGAATAGAGTACTCTGTAGTCGTCTTCCAATAGCTTCACGTTCCGTCTAAAGCCTTCGGCTTCGCTTTGCTCTCCATTGAGGTATTCCAAGGCAAAGGTTTGAAGATCGGCCACTTTGTCGTTTACGCTCAAGTAGGCCAGTACGCCAGGCACGTTATCAGATTCGATTTGCTCTGCGAGCTCAGCTGAGTCTTGAACGGCAGACCATACAATATACGTAAGCACAAGCGTGGTGAGAAGTATGAAGGCGAATCCTGCATACAGCATTTGAGTGAGTTTTAAATTCATTTTGATACCAAAGCACTTCTGTAGGGATGGTGATGTCTTCGCGGTGGTTACCTTTGATAGACTCCTAGCGGAGTATGCGCTTGGCTTGACGTGATTCAATGAACAACACATTAAGAATGAACGAGCATCTCGAAATAGTGAGCATGTTGCATGCTGTCTCTAATATGAAAAAAGCCTCACTAGGAGGCTTTTAGAATACATACTGAAGGAGGGCGCTGGAAGATTATATCTTTGGCTCAAAAGCCATATGATGGAAGCTAAATGCATACATGTCTGCATACAAATCCAATACCTTGCTCATTGGCATGCCCGCACCATGCCCCGCATTGGTATCCACTCGAATCAGCACAGGATTCTCGCCCTTATGCTTAGCTTGAAGCTCGGCAATAAACTTAAATGAGTGTGCGGGGACAACACGATCATCGTGATCAGCGGTGGTAACGAGCGTTGCAGGGTAATGCGTACCTTCGGTGACATTATGAACCGGAGAATACCGTTTCAAGTAATTGAACATCTCTTCACTCTGTTCCGACGTGCCGTAATCGTATGCCCACCCCTCACCAGAGGTGAAGGTGTGGTAACGCAGCATATCCAACACGCCAACCGCGGGAATCGCCACTTTAAACAGTTCGGGACGCTGAGTCATGCACGCGCCTACCAACAAACCACCGTTTGAACCGCCATGGATAGCGAGCTTCTCAGGCGAGGTATACCCTTCATCAATGAGGTACTCTGCGGCGGATATAAAATCGTCGAACACATTCTGCTTTTGCAGTTTGGTGCCCGCAATATGCCACGCTTTGCCGTATTCACCGCCACCACGCAGGTTCGCAACCGCATAAACACCGCCCATTTCAATCCACGTTGCCACCAGTGGGCTAAACCTTGGTTCTAAGCTAACGTTGAAGCCACCATAACCATACAACATGGTTGGGTTGTCGCCATTTCGCTCTAACCCTTTGCGGTAACAAATCGTGACGGGAACACGTGTGCCATCTTTCGAAGTATAAAAGACCTGCTTAGATTCCAATCGATCGCTGTCTATCTGGCATTGAGAGCGGTGATACAACTCCGTTACGCCGGTTTCTGGGTCAAACCGATACCCTGAAGACGCCACAATAAAGTTCGTGAAGCTGTAATACAGCTCTTTTGAATCGAAGCGCCCACTAAAACCGGACACACACCCTAACCCAGGAAGTTCGATATCACGTACTTTTTCGCCGTTGTAGCGGTACTGAACCACTTTGGTATTGACATCCACAAGGTAGGAGGCAAATAAATAGCCTGCGCCCGTTGCAATATCGAGCTGTTGCTCTTGTTCAGGAATCAAATCCACCCAATGAAGATCCGATGGTTGCTGCGCGTTCACTTTTACCACGCGGCCTAATGGCGCATCTAAGTTAGTGTAAATCAACAGTTCGCCATCGTTGTGATCGACAACGTAACTGTCGGCTTGGCTTTTGTCGGTCACCAGCGTTAATGGCGCGTCTTGTTGGCGTAAATCACGAACATACAACTCGTTACCCGATGTGGACTGTGCACCCGACACCACAAGGAAGGCGTCGTCTTCCGTTGTATAACCCGATACGTATCGGTATTTTTCCGCATCTGAACCACCAAAGACCAACACGTCTTCACTTTGTGGCGTGTTCAGCTGGTGGTAGTACAACTTATGTTGCTCGGTACGGGCGGAAAGTTCGCTGCCCTCTGGTTTGTCGTAACGGGCGTAGTAAAAGCCTTCATCACCAAACCAAGAAATCCCGGTGAACTTCGCGTTAAGAACTGGGGTCTCAAGCTCCTCGCCCGTTTCCGCATCAATCACGTAAATGGTGCGCCAATCGCTGCCACCTTCGGATACCGAATACGCGATAACCGTATTGGATTTAGAGAATGAAACGCTGTCTAATGACGTGGTGCCTTCTTCGCTGAACGTATTGGGATCTAAGAAAATCTGCGCTTCGCCTTGTTCTTTTTGGCGATAAAGCACCGATTGGTTTTGAATGCCATCGTTTTTGTAGAAGTAAGTGTATTCACCCTGTTTGAATGGCAGGGATACTTTTTCGAAATTATTGGCGGTTTCAAGTTTCTGACGAATGGCATCACGAAAAGCGATTTGACTGAGATGTGCAAAGGTCACGTCGTTCTGGCGTGTTACCCAGTCTGCGGTTTCTTCGCTCCGATCGTCTTCCAACCAACGGTACGGATCGGAGACTTCCGTAGAAAAGTAGGTATCAACAACATCCGATTGTTTTGTTTCTGGGTATTTATGCACGGTGCACTCCTTACGTATATATGCGTCTATCCACAAGTCTCTTTAGCTTAAAGCCAATTGGGCAGGGATATCATCACACACATTCATTATGTAAGGAGTATCGTGACACAATGCTCATCTGATAGGCCTAACCTCACCAGATTTTGATACTTTAAAACGCAATCTGATTTAGGATTCAGTGATACACATCCCATCATGGCTTAATCTTTATCAAAATGGTTAGAGCGGAAGCGCGACAAACGCTCCTTCATTGCAGTGATCTTATCTCGGTGCGTTTCTTCCTTTTTCAATGACACGCTGGTTGCAAGAATATCCACGACGACTAATGCTGCAATCCGAGAAATCGTTGGGGTGTAGCGGTCGGTGTTTTCAAGGGTTTCGACAACCACGCTTAAATCACACACTTTGCTGAGTGAACAGCCTCGCCTGCCCGTTATGGCCATCACTGTTGCGCCATGATCTTTGGCTTCTCTGACCGTTTCAATGAGATCGATGGTTTCCCCATTATTGGAAATGGCTACCACCACATTGCCTTCACTCATCATCGACGACGCAATAAACTGCTGATGCGCGTCGATATGGGCATTGCACGGCACACCGAACAAGGGGAATTTTTGCTGCGCGTCCAACGCGACAATGCCCGATGCGCCAAAACCGTAGAAATCGATTTGTCGGGCATGGGACAGCACCTCCACCGCAGCGTCCATGACGTCAATATCGACGTGCTGACGCGCCCAATCCAAACTGGTGAGTGTAAAATCAAACAACTTACGTGAAATCACCTGAGTGCTGTCGCCATCTTGAAGAGCCGCGTGGGTCGGGGTTACCCCAAGTGCAATGCTCTGCGCCAAGCGAATTTTCAAATCTTGAAAGCCACCGCACCCCACCGCGGTTGAGAAACGCATTACGGTAGGTTCACTGACGCCTGCCGCTTTCGCGGTTTCCACCAATGTACTGTTGATGGCTTTTTGAGGATCGGACAACACCCATTCCGCTACCTTGCGGTCGGATTTGCGAAGCTTATCCAGTGAACGGGTGATCATCTCAATGACATTAGGTTGCTTCTGTTGCAATACTCACTCCTTAACCTCAAACGATATTCGACATGTAACCTCGCCGCGACGATAGAAATACTATCAGCGTTTTGCTGAGCTGTTAGAAGAATTTTTTGCGGATCAATCGTATTAAACTCAAATAAATCAAAATGGTGTGCGATCAGGTGCTTAATTCCGGTCTGCTTGCACAGAGACACCGCTTCTTCTAAATGGAAATTCCCCGGAATGCCATGGCTGGCACGACGTTCATCCCGTCCGTTGACCGGAAGCAATGCCACATCAGGTTGATGCTCGATCAAGGTATCAACTAACCCGTCATAAGGCACGCAATCGCCAGAATGCCAAATGGTCAGCGTCTTCTTATTTTGAGTGCTCGCATGCTTTTCTTGACTGTCCGCCTGCAATGCCACTTTAAGAATGTACCCCAGAAAACGGCTGTTTCCCTGATCATCGCGTTCAACCCCTTCATGTGCCGCCAGCGTGGCGTGAACAGAAAGAGACTCTGACAAATCAACCTCTTCACCGTCCGAAATCCACCGGATACGCTCGTTCGGAAGCCCGCTTCGAGCGAGGGCTTCTTGTTTCTCTGCTCGGGGTGCCAGCATGAACGCTTGCGCGTTTAAGGGGTGTTGGAACAGGGGAATCAGCGTGCTGGCATCCATGTGATCGGTATGCTTGTGCGTGCAAAGTACACCATGAACAAAAGCCAAATCCTCAACAGTGATCGGCGCTGGCATCATACGAATATGAGGGTAGTGCTTACCTTGGTATTTCTCTGCCAGTGAATCCGACAAATACGGGTCAATGAGCCAGCTCGCTTGTTTTGTTCGAACCAAAAAGCCCGCTTGCCCCAACCAATACAGCAACACGTCATCACTCGATGGTGGCTGTGCAGAAATCCTATCCACCAACTGACCATTAAAGTCGATGCTGGTTACGCAAACACGAGGCAAGGTTTGGCTTTCTGCGAGCGTGGTTGTAGAAGCCATACGTTTTGAATCCCCGATGTTTGAATAAAGGCTCATTGAGTGTTGCCGTGTTCTAATATCGACAACAGGTTGCTGACCGCGGCAAGAGTGGCTTTATTGACGCTTTCTTGGGTGAAGCCGCCAATATGGCTGGTGGCAATGCACCGTTCATGTTGCCAAAGCGGGTGGCTGGCAGGGGGCTCGGTATCGTACACATCCACCGCATACACCGAGATTTTTCCGCTGCATAAGCCCTTATAAATCACATCGTGGTCCACCAAGGATGCTCGGGCTGTATTGATGATAACCACCCCGTCTTTCATCGATTCAAGCGTGGTTGCACAGATTATGGGTCGGCCATCTAACGGAGCGGGGCAGTGAAACGTAACAATATCCGCCTGTGCAAGTAACCGACTGACTTCGGTAAACTGAAAGTCATCATTGAGCACCAATTGCCCTTTCAATATTGGGTCGAACGCCAACACCTGCGTCCCCAACCCCAATGCCATCTGAGCCACCTGCCGACCAATCGCCCCCATGCCGATAACGCCCACTCGCTTTCCTTGTATTTCCTGACCTAATGCACGGGGCCACAGACCCAACTTAAGCCCTTCTGCCGTTTCGGGTATATGGCGCAGCCCCGCCAACATCATCGCGATCGCCAATTCCGCCACACCACGAGCATTCGCCCCTTCCGCTCGGCACACCACGATCCCTGCTTGCTCAATACAAGCTAGAGGCAAGTTGTCGACGCCGGTGCCATTTCGGCTGATCACTTTCAGCTGCTTGGCTGAGCTGATCACCCTTTCAGACACGGGTTCTACGCCAGCAATCCATCCTACGCATTCGGGCACAATGGCCAGCAGTTCTTCTTCTGTCGGTGACTTTCCAGGCTGACAAAACACCATCTCATACCCTAGGTGTGTAAGGGATTCGAAAACGGGGTGACCATGTAAAGACAATGATCGAGGCGTCACTAAAATCTTACCTTTCTTCATCGCTTCCACTCTTATGGCTTAACGGCTTGCCGGAACGAGCAGCAATGCGCGACATGGCTTCGAAACGTTCGCCCTTGACCGGAATGTCCACATCGAAGACGTCCGCCATCACTCGTGTCCAACCGTAAAGAAAATAAACCCAACCATCATGAATCGACAGATGTGAACGCGCCTCTTGGGCTTTCGCCTGCTGGTAAAATTCCAGCTCACCTCGATAATTGAGTTCCCAAACGACGCTGTGCCTAGGAAATTGTGCGGTTTGCGACAACGGCGATCCCGGTGCGTCTTTTCCGAGTCCAGTCGCGTTGATGACCAACGAATACGGAGGCAGCGATGCCAAAGCTTCATCGTTGGTTGAATCGGTACTCACCAATACATACTCACACTCGACGTCTACGCCGTATCTTTTTAATACTTTATCCAATTCATCAAGCCGACACTGAGAGACATCTGAAACCACGACCTTAGCTGGACGATCTTTTTGTTTTTCGGCGTGCGAGAGAAACCAAATAATGGCCGTCGCGCTGCCACCCGCCCCCATGACAAAGACATTGCCACGGTGCGTCGAAAAAAAATGAGGAGGCACGATGTATTCCAGAGCAAAACCCGAAGTGATCGGGTCTTTCGCGCTGCAACAGAAGTTGGCTTCGCGTTTATAAAGGCAACTGGTTTCGTGCATTTTTCGCGCATGCGGGTCCACCTCATCAAACAGGTCGACGCAGGCTTGGTAAAGGTGAATTTTATGTGTTGTGACGAGTGCACCAAGCGATAGAGGATCATGCTTTATGAAGGAGGTCACCAGCTGGTATTGCTCTGCTGGCGCATTTAGAGGCAAATCGATCCCTCGGATTTGGACGTCGCCCAACCCCAGAAATTCCGCCCAAGCAGGGAACACAGTCATGATCGAACTTTGCAACGTAGACACGCCAATAAAGTAAAACGTGGGCTTGTTAGCCGGTACAAGGTTCATTCCCGCTCCCCTTCGTGTTTCTTGTCATCCCCTTTTTTCTTTTCAACCCTATTTTTCTCGCCCCCCCTATTTTTCTCGCCCCCCCTTTTTCTCTCCTCAACCCTATGCTTATTGCCATCTCTATTTTCATTGCCGTATAAACGGGACACCTCGGCTTGGCTACGAGGTTGGTAATGGGCATTTTCTTCAAGCTTCCAGCCACCTTGTCCTTCCGACATCACGCGATAACGCATACCACCAGCGCGCTCAATAATGCCGTAGTCTTGCCCACTGTCGGCGGGGTAGCAAAAGAACATCACTAACTCTTCATCCCCCGTATTGACACTTCGATGAATCCAAAATGGCGGCACGTAGCACACCGTGTTGGGCAAGATGTCCACCACTTGGGTTTCCCCTTCTGGTGACTCTAGTAACATCAAACCTTTGCCTTTCTTCCCGATGTACACTTCAGGGCGATCCGCAATGGCATGAATGTGCCCTCGTGTCATAAAATACTCCGCCCCAACCTTACCTGGCTTCATATTCGTCACCCCAAAAATCATATCCTGACACCGGCTCCCAGGGTGATAATCCGTCACTTCGTAGACGACCTCTTCCCCCATTTCGCGGTTTAAGGCTTCAAATGCTTTCGCATCCAAATACAATCCCTTTAAATCATTAAAGCGTTTTTCGTAATGTTGACCGTTCCCTACCAAGCTGCCTGAAAACACGTCAACTTGGCAGCTTACTGGATCCATAAGTGGCATCATTGTTCCCTCACTCTCCATTTTGATTGCCTACGCTTTGTTCAGAGCACCCCCGTTTTTTAACCCGTTGTGTGACCTAAAGGTTCGGCTTATTTAGTATTAATACTACACAAAATAAAAAGATCAACCGGTTTAAAGACAAAAATTGACGCTAATTTAATCAAATAATGTTAATAAACTGTGATATTTTAGATTGACATTGTGATTTTATGTATTAAAAATACATTTATTCCTATTTCATGATGATGAATTGGAAAGTAAAACGACCAAAGGGCCGATTCATACAAAGGAGTGGTGAATGTCGATAAGGGCAAGAAATCCCAAACAAACGGATTCAATCAAATATCTGTTTGTCTGGCCGGCATTATTTGTCGTGCTGCTGGTCACACTGTTCCCGCTGATCTATGCGCTAACGGTCAGCTTTCAATCTGTGCGTTTGATCCCCCCCTTGCCCGTCAAGTTTGTTGGCTTCGACAACTATCAAACTCTGCTGGAGTCTTCTCGCTTTTGGCAGTCTGTCTTTACTACCCTTTTTATCGTTTTCACCTCTGTATTTATTCAATACGTTGTGGGCTTTCTACTTGCGCTGGCGCTGTACATAAAAGTCCCGGGTGAAAAGCTGTTTCGAGTCGTCTTTTTACTGCCTATGTTTATGGCGCCTATTGCTGTCGCTCTGGTCGCCCGAATGATGTTCCATTCCGCCCTGGGCCCTGTGAACGATTTCTTTAGCTTGATCGGGTTTGAAAACCTTCCCTTTCTAACGGAAACCCGTTGGTCACTAGGCGTGTTGGTTACTGTTGAAGTTTGGCAGTGGACCCCTTTTGTCACCCTGCTGATGCTGGCTGGGCTACAAGGCTTGCCAAGGGATGTGTATGAAGCGGCGGCGCTCGAAAATGTGCCGCCGTGGCGACAATTCTGGGACATCA
This sequence comes from Vibrio sp. S9_S30, assembly GCF_014694455.1. Classification (GTDB taxonomy): domain Bacteria; phylum Pseudomonadota; class Gammaproteobacteria; order Enterobacterales; family Vibrionaceae; genus Vibrio. Next base: position 288,356 of record NZ_JAAUWT010000003.1, read on the forward strand.
CCTTTCCATTGTTGTTGCCGCTGTCGGTTGTTGTGGTGTTTATCCGTATCGTCGAAGGTTTCAAAATCATCGATACCGTCTACATTTTAACGGGTGGAGGCCCTGGCACCTCCACCGAAACTCTCACTCTATTTGCTTACAATCAAGGGTTTAAAACGTTCAATTTAGGGGAAGCGTCTGCACTCAGTTTTTTATTCCTGATCGTCATTGTTGTGCTGGGTAGTGTGTACCTTGCCGCCGTTAAACCTGTCGTGGAGAGGCACTCATGACCGACTTCGCCACCAACAAACTGTCTGCCTCCACAACGCAAGCGAGCCGTACCATGCGAAAATCGAGTGAAAATGCACAAATAACGAAACCGCATCGTGTGCGTTCGGTCATGTCGCTAAGCCAATGGATCGCCATTGTCGGATGTTTGGTTTGGTTGTTGTTTCTACTCGCTCCTTTTTACTGGGTCACCGTTACCGCATTCAAACCCCCTCAGGCGGTCAATGGCGGTGCTACGTATCTGCCGTTTATCGATTTTTCCCCAACGCTGGATGCTTTTAGGGAAGTCATGTCTGGCATTCGTGGCGATTTCGTCGGGCCTTTCTGGCACTCCTCTTTGATCGCACTGGTGTCCACCGCGCTGTCTGTGTTGTTGGGTTCCATGGCCGCCTATGGGATCGCTCGGTTTGAATTTCGCATTCGTTTCCTCGCGGGGGTGACATTTGCCATCGTGGGTATTGGTGGGTTTTTACTGCTGAATGAGGTCATGGGGGTCGCCATTCCTCAAGCCATATTTATTGCCTTAGTGTGCGCATTTACCTCGTCATTCTTTGTGAACAAACTGCCGCTACCTGGCCCTGTTCTGGGCAACGACGACGTGACATTTTGGTTTGTTTCTCAACGCATGTTCCCCCCTATTGTGTCTGCGTTTGCGCTGTACCTGTTCTACGCCGAGCTGGGAAAGCAGGGTGTCCAATTGCTCGACAGCTTTTTCGGCATGGTGGTCGCGTATACCGCATTTGGTTTGCCATTAGCCGTATGGTTAATGCGCGATTTCTTCCGAACCATTCCGGTTGAAGTGGAAGAAGCCGCGATGGTGGATAATGTGCCAAGACTGCGCATCTTTTTCGACATCGTTCTGCCCATGTCGAAACCTGGGTTGATTGCGACGTCCATGATCACACTGTCTTTCATTTGGAACGAATTTCTCTTCGCACTCTTGCTTACGTCTTCACGTTGGCAAACCTTACCGGTTGTACTAGCAGGACAAAATTCAAGCCGAGGCGATGAATGGTGGGCAATATCCGTTGCGACCTTAATATCCATTCTGCCCATGATCATCGTCGTTACTCTGCTCGGTCGGCTGATGCGATCTGGACTGCTGTCTGGATCAATAAAATAGCTTTCTGGATCAACAAAATAGCTCTTTGGGTCAATAAAATAGCTCTATCGATCATCAACAGACTTAAAGGTCTTTTGAATCTACCCATGGATGCCCAGCCTCTGTGCTCGGGCAAAATTAGAAGGAATTAAACATGGAAAAAAAATTACGCACCTCTACGCTGGCTGTCACACTTTGTTTAGGGACAACGGCAATCTCCAGCAATGCACTGGCGGCTTGTAACCCCGATTATTCTGGCGTTACCGTCACCGTGGGTTCGCAGAATGGTCCTTTTATCGCTTCAGCGCTTCGCACGGCAGGGAGTGCTTGGGAAACCCAAACTTGCGGCAAGGTAAAAATTGTGGAATTCCCATTTGGTGAACTTTTCCCTAAGTTTTTGACGGGAATGCAAACCGGTTCAAGTGAGATCGACGTCATTTCTTACATTCCTGCATGGTTACCCGACTTCAATATTTTCTTGTCTGAAATGCCGAAAAGCATGCAGGAAGGGGAATACTGGAACGATATTCACCCTGTATACCGTGAACGCTTAATGTTATGGGATGGCAAAGTGAAATCAGCCACAATGGATGGCGACATGCACATGCTGAATTACCGTGCCGACCTTTTTAATGATCCAAAAGAACAAGCGGCATTCAAAGACAAATATGGCTACGCTCTCGCGGCACCGGTGACATGGGATCAATACTACGACATTGCCGAATTTTTCCATCGCCCAGACCAAGGATTGTACGGCACAGCGGAAGCCTACAAACGCGGCGGACAGCAATTCTGGTATTTCTTCTCACACGCCGCTAGCTACACCAACGATCCGAAAAATCCGGGCGCCATGTTCTTTGACCCCGAAACCATGAATGCCCAAATTAACAACGCGGGTTGGCTACAAGCACTGAAAGACTACAAGCGGGGCTTGAACTATAACCCACCGGGCGCACTCAACAACGGCTCTGGTGATGTGAGGCCCTTGTTCGCTGGGGGGAAAGTCGCGATGAATATCGACTGGGCAGACTCCGGCATATTAGGGGCAAACCCAAAAGAATCACGCATCGTTGGAAATGTTCGCACCGCCATGCTGCCCGGTTCAAAATCCATGTGGAACATTAAAGAAGGTCAATGGGATAAATACGATGACGTGGTCGCTTCGCCTTTCCTCGCCTTTGGTGGCTGGCAATTAGCTGTTCCGCAATCTTCTAAAAACAAACCTGCCGCGTGGGATTTTGTGAAAACCGTCACCAGCCAAGAGCAATCCTCGAAAGCCATTGTCACCGCCAATACCGGGGTAAACCCATACCGCTTGAGCCACTATAACAACATTGATAATTGGTTGTTGATATTCTCCAAACCAGAGGCGGAATCTTACCTAGCGGCGCAACGCGCATCATTAGATGCACCAAACGTTGCACTTGATTTACGGATTCCTGGCTTCTTCGCTTACACCGAGATTCTTGAAATCGAGCTGTCGCGCGCATTGGCAGGAAAGGTGACGGAACAAGAAGCGCTGGACAGCATCGCAAAGCAATGGAACCAGTTAACGGATGATTTCGGTCGGGATTCTCAACTGAAAGCGTATCGCAGTGCCATGGGTTTACCCGAGAAAAAATAGATTTACCTGAGAAAAAATAGGTTTACCTGAAAAAATAGGTATACCTCAGAAAAAATAGGTTTATCCGAGAAAAATGGGCGCTTTAGACGCTGCCAGTTTCATCGCTGGCAGCGTGTTCCCACCAGACAGGGAGTTGTCACAGTGACACACGTTAGCTTAACCAACATCAGCAAATCCTACGGTGATATCCGCGTGATACCGGATCTGAATCTCGACATTAAACAGGGGGAATTTGTGGTTCTTGTCGGTCCATCTGGATGCGGGAAAACCACCACATTGCGAATGATCGCGGGTTTGGAGCCCGTCACCGATGGGCAAATCGCCATTTCAGAGCGTGACGTCACCGATGAACAACCTGGGACACGTAACTGTGCCATGGTGTTTCAAAACTACGCACTATACCCACACATGACGGTATACGAGAACATCGCTTACGGCATGAAGGTGAGGAAGGAACCTCAAGATGTCATTAAAAAAAGAGTGTCGGATGCAAGTGAATTGCTTGGCATTAACGCACTGCTTGAGAGAAAACCTCGTCATCTTTCCGGTGGTCAACGCCAAAGAGTCGCCATAGGGCGTGCCATCGTTAGGCACCCTGACTTGTTTTTATTTGATGAACCCCTATCCAATTTAGACGCGAAACTGCGCGTTGAAATGCGCACGGAAATCAAACAACTCCAACGCAAGCTCGGCACAACGGCGGTGTATGTTACCCATGACCAAGTGGAAGCCATGACCATGGCCGATCGCGTCGTGGTGATGCAAAATGGACACATCGAGCAATTTGCCTCACCCATCGAGATCTATGAGAAACCCGCCAATCGATTTGTGGCGGAATTCATTGGCACCCCTAGCATGAACTTTACCCGTGTGACGGTGGGACCCGACGCAACCGTTGTTACCTTAGACACGGGCGAAACCCTTGATGTATCACCGGATCATCAAATGTCACTCAACCCGTACTGTGATGCCCAAGTCGTACTGGGTATTCGTCCTGAACACACTCAAGATGCCCCCACTCTCGATGCAAGCAATGTCGTTACTGTTCACCCTAGGGCAATAGAGCCTCTTGGCTCGCACACACTGGTGATTTCCGACTTAGGTGGCGCACCATTTACCGCCCAGATAGACAGTCATTTCCCAGCAACCCTAGACCAGTTGTGCGGCATTCACATCGACATGTCAAAAGCACACTATTTCGATATAAACAGTGAATTACGAATAGATAACTGACACCTAAGATTGGCAAAGAGGTCACCATGGCAACCCCCCTATTTTTGGTTATTGACGTAGGAACAGGATCGGTGCGAGCGGCTGCCGTCAATAAGAACGGAAACATCCTGGCTTTTTCGGCTAAAGAGCACGATCAACATGTCCCCAAATATGGTTGGTGCGAACAACGTCCGGCCGATTGGTGGCAGGGTGCATGTGAATCCATTCATGCGGTTATCCAGCAAATTGGGCAGCAAAAATCCGATATTGTTGCCGTGGCATGTTGCGGTCAAATGCATGGCACCGTACTGATCAACAAGGCTGGTCAACCCACACGTGAATATGTGCCACTGTGGAACGACAAACGCACCATAAACCACGTTCATCAATATCAAGATCGCTTCGGAATAGAGCGTTGTTTAGCCCATACCGCTAACCCACCCACTCCGGCTTGGCCAGGGTTCAAACTGCAATGGTTTGCAGACAATGAACCTGAACTTTTGGAAAAAAGCTGGAAAGTATTGATGCCGAAAGATTTCATCAACTTTCGGCTAACCGGCCATATTGCGTTTGACACGACAGAAGCATCTGCCAGTTTTTTAATGGATGCTGAAACCAAAGAATGGTCGCATACCATGCTGTCACAGTTGGGTGTGCCACGTCGTTTACTGCCCCCCTTACGCGATCCATTGGATGTACTTGGGGCCATTTCATTTAAGGCTGCGCAAGAAACGGGGTTGCCCGAGGGAATTCCCGTGGTGGTGGGAGGTGGTGATTTCCCTGTGACGTTGGTTGGTTCGGGCGTGACCGAGCCCGGCATAGGCTCCGATGTGACGGGCACCTCTTCCATCATCACCATCGCAAATAGCGCGCCTGTAAGGCACGAAGAAGTCTGCAACGTATTGATCCCCGGGAATCTTTGGGGGGCATTTTCATTATTGGATGCGGGAGGCGATGCGGTGCGATGGGCAAGACGAGCCATGAACGAAAACGCTCTGTCGTATGAAGCGGCAACGGCAAAAGCCGCCGAATCGCCAGCCGGTAGCCAACAACTGTTCTTTTTACCTTATTTGACCGGAGAACGGCTCGGTGCCACTCGTCACTCGCGTGCACAATTTTTTGGGTTAAACAGTCGCCATAACCTAGCCGATCTGCACCGAAGTGTATTGGAAGGTGTCGCGTTTGCTGTTCGCAGACAAATCGAGCAAATGAGCGATGTGCGTACCAAGCACGGCTCCGATACCAACGTTGAACGCATTATTGCCGCAAGCGGCGGCGCGAAATCTCTACTCTGGCTGCAAATCAAAGCCAGCATGTACAACACACCGATACTGGTACCTAAAGAAGCGGAGTGTGGCGTAATAGGTGCGACGGCGATTGCCGCAACGGCCACTGGGCATTTCAATACATTGTCCGATGCAGCGCGACACATGGTTCAATACGAAAAGGAAATCCAACCGAACCCAGCATGGAAAGAGACATACGATCTCATGTACCCGATGTTCAATAAAATCAAGGCGGCAACAAGCGACCTTTACAGCGAACTCGATACATTAGAAGACGCGATCTTGCCGAACGTTTAAACTTTTTCTCTGTACTTTAATTGAGCACAAGCAAAGATAAGACATGGAGCTCGGATACTTGCACAGTGCTCAGTGTATATTGAGCAACATTGGCTCACCGATACGCAGAACAAGGAAAACGCATGTTAAAAATAGACACAGAGCAACTCAAATTCGACGGCGTACTCTGGGACATGGACGGCACCCTTGCCGACAGCGAACCCATCCACGAACGAGCCATTCGCCACACACTGAATCAGTATGGGGTAAACCCGACGCACGACGACATTCAAAACGTATTGGGAACCGAAGGAAGTGAAACCTTCGAGTACTTTCGCAATACATACGATTTAACCGTTTCGTTTGACGATTATCGAGCCTCTAACTATCAATACTTTTGCGCTCACAGCAACGAAGTCACCCCCCTTTACGGTTGTGAAGTTTTCAAAGTCTTCCATGAACTGGGCGTACCGCAAGCGATTGTGACGAATTCGGATCGGATCTTGGTTAATGCCAGCCTCGCTGCTCTTCACATTGAAACGCCAGGTATGACGATGGTTACAAGAAATGATGTAAAGAGTGGAAAGCCTTCACCTGAAGGGTATTTGCGCGCCGCTTACCTCATTGATATCGAGCCAAACAAGCTCGCGGTGATTGAAGACAGCGTACTCGGCGCAAAAGCAGGGCTCCTTGCAGGAATGCAAGTCATTGGTGTGCCTATAGAGGAAAACCGGCACAAATTCTCTAGCGATGTCACCCTTGTTCAAGATGCACAAACGCTGCTTGGTGCCCTAACCAACCGTGAGTAACAAAAACCGAATGGGCAACGCCTAAATCTTCATACGAACGACAAACGATATTTTTGTCGCAAGAAATTCACATAAGAAGCGGGGCTACTGTTTAACTCTTTCAATATGCATCAAAAAAATTCAGTTCGAACCCTGCATCTTCCGTAAGCTGGGTATATACTTTTTGAAAACCCTATTCCTCCTAAGGTGATATTGCAAGCCACCTTGGGCTTACTGCTCTAATATTCAGGTAGGCTACATGATCATAGAAGTGACTTATCATCCTAGCAAACACGATTTAGAATCGATTTATCAAGCTTTAAAAGAATTCAATGAACCCTTTTTTCAGGGGTTAGATGAAAAGGTTTTGGCATTGTTTATTCGAGATCCGCACCACCAAATTATTGGTGGGATTGCAGCGCACTTATTCTATGATTCTCTCCACATCCATAGAATTTGGGTTCATGAGACCCTTCGGCGTAAAGGCGTTGGCACTAAGCTGCTGAAAACAGCTGAAAGGGAAGCTCGAAAAATGCGGATTACAAAGGTGTTTCTAGACACTTACAATTTTCAGGCGCCCGAATTTTACCAAAATCATGGCTTTCGCGAAGTGGGTCGTTACGTGGGTTACCCACAAGATGGCACAGATAAAATATTTTATCAGAAGACTTTGATATGATGGTTGGAAACCCAAGGTAAACGCCCCAAATGACCTTGGGTATGTTACCTGAAGTCACCTCTATCACGATCCGGAGTTAACCTTGAAACAAACGCAACGTCATCATGAAATACTCGCTTTATTGGACGAGCAAGGGTTCCTTTCCACTGAAGCTTTTGTTGATACGTTTAACGTCAGCCCCCAAACGATTCGACGCGATCTTAATGAACTTGCTCAACAAGGGCTCATCAGCCGCCATCATGGTGGGGCATCGCTCTACTCCAGCACAGAAAATGAAGCCTACTCCACCCGAAAAATCAGCCATCAGGAAGAAAAAGCCCGTATCGCGACTGAATTGGTCAAGAAAATTCCTAATGGCGCCTCCATGTTCATTGATATCGGTACAACAACGGAAGCGGTGGCGACTGCATTGCTCAACCATAAAGATCTCAAAGTGGTCACGAATAACATCAATGTTGCCAGTATTTTGATGCCAAAAGAGGACTTTACCGTCATCATCGCTGGCGGTCAGATCCGCAATAAAGATGGCGGTATTATTGGGGAAGCCACGCGAGAGTTCATCGAACAATTTCGGATGGATTTTGGCATCATAAGCATCTCGGGTATTGATTCCGACGGCAGCATGCTCGATTTTGATTATTCTGAAGTGAAAATAGCACAAGCCATTATTGCCAGCTCACGCCAAACATTATTGGCGGCCGACAGCAGCAAGTTCAACCGTGGTGCCATGGTGAACCTAGGGCATATTTCTCAAGTCGATTCGTTGTTTACTGATGAATTACCAGCCTCGGACTTGGTTGACGTGATCAAGCAGCATGATGTGGAGCTGGTGGTGTGCTAATCGCATTGAGGGGCACCCTTCGCCCTCATTCACTTTCCTTGATTTTTTAAGAACGCTTCCACTTCATCGATGAATGGAATGGACGTTTGTGCCCCCAGCCGTGTTACCGAGATTGCCGCCGCGGCTTGGGCAAAGATGACCGCATCTTCCAACGATTTGCCATTGGATAACCCGACTAATAACGCCCCATTGAATGTGTCGCCAGCGGCAGTGGTATCCACCACATCCACTGTAAAACCTGGAATCAAGTAGCCAATACCCTCCTGACTTACCCACACCCCCTTTGCGCCCAAAGTAATCAGCACAGTAAATACGCCTTTTTGATGGAGCACTTGCGCCGCTTGCGAGGCAGATACAGGATCCGTCACGTCAATTCCTGTCAGGATTTGAGCTTCCGTTTCATTGGGGGTGATGAGATTAAGTTTGGAAAGCAGGTTATTGGAGAGTGCTCTTGCCGGTGCTGGGTTAAGTACAACCTTTTTGTTGGCGCAATACGCGATATCTATCGCTTTCTCTATACCTGAAATCGGCGTTTCGAGTTGGACCAACAAGTAATCGCCCTGCTCTATGATTGCCGAAAAATCCGACACCACCTTTGCAGTAAGGCGATCATTGGCTTCTGCCGAAAGACAAATGGTATTCTCGCCGCTTTCTGCCACTTGGATCATCGCAATGCCAGTGGCGCAATCGGGCTCCACCTTTATCCCAGAGACGTTAATTCCATCCGATTGATATTGTTTTCGGATCCCTAAGCCAAAAGGATCGTCACCAACACACGCAATAAAATGGGTGTCGGCACCCAACCGTACAGCAGTCACCGCTTGATTCGCACCTTTTCCCCCCGCAATAACCCGATAGTTTCGACCTTTTAAGGTTTCTCCGGGGCGTGGAAACGCTGCAACCTGCAAAACGTGATCAGCGTTGATGCTTCCTAACACAACAATTCCGTTCATAATTTTCTTTCATCAGCCTCTTTTCTTAATGCCATCCATTGACGGGGAGACACCCCAGTAATTTTCCGAAACACCTTGCTGAAACCGGAATAACTCTCGTACCCCACGTGATCCAATACCCAATGCATCGGCTTGCCTTGCAACATAAGCGATTGTGCCACTCCAATGCGCCAATGCGCGATGTAATGGCCGGGAGTCATGCCCACCACTTTTTTAAAGGTATCGATGAAAACCGTTCTCGACATCGCGCCTTTTTCCGCCATGTCTTCCATCGTGAAAGCTTTATAAGGAAGTTGATGAATCATATCCAACACACCCGACAGCCGTGGGTGTGATAGCCCAGACAGTACGCCTTGCTTCACCAAATTGCTTTCCACAATATGGCGAAAAAGCATGATCATCATGACATCACTCAACTTATCTAGAATCACCTGCTGACCTAATTCTGCATTTTCCGCTTCAAGAAACAATCCTTCCATTATGGGCGACAATGCTGGCAATGCTCTAAACGGAATCACAATGCTGTCTGGCAACGCTGAAAAAATCAGTTCCCACTTCCCTTCACTGTATTCAATTGTAGAACACACCAATTTAGCCCCATCCGATAGCCCTTCAATAACGTGAGGAACGGTTTGAGGAAAATACACAATAGAGGGCTCATCGATCTTCATTTCCTTCCCTTTATGATCACGCAGGATCAGTTTTCCCTCACGCACAATATGAAGGTGCCCTTGATTCTTTTCATCAGTCCCAAATGACGAGGCGCCACAGAGCTGCCCCGTATAGAAAACTTCAGACCGCATAGAAAGTTGTTGTATCAGTTTAGATAAAGCATCCATGGAAACCTCGGACTATTGGCACACTTTTACGCACTTATGTACCCAAATAGACCGAGATTCTCATTTAAATTACTTCACATCGGACGAGAAAAAGAAAATAAGGAGTCTTTATATGTCTGTTGCAAAAAAAACGTTGAAACGCTTTGTCGCTCTTGGTGGAATCGCAATGCTGCCTTTCTCGGTACTGGCAGCGGATATTGACGTAAGTGCTGACACCAATGACCTCGCAATTAAGGGCTACGACCCAGTGGCCTACTTTACAGCAAGTGAGCCAACCGTCGGCAACCCAGAATTTTCAGCGACTTACAAAAATGCGATTTACCATTTCGCTTCTGCTGAAAACCGCGATGCTTTCCGCGCTAACCCAGCAGCATACGCACCACAATACGGTGGCTACTGTGCATTTGGCGTCGCAATGGGTAAGAAATTTGATACGGATCCACTGGCGTGGAAGGTCGAAGAAGGCAAGCTGTACCTAAACCTAGATAAATCAGTACAAAAACGCTGGTTAGAAGATGTGACCGGGTTTGTTAAAACCGCGAACGGAAACTGGCCTGAAATCAAAAGCGTAAGCGCTGATAAGCTGTAAGTTTCCCCTCCCTTGCATTGAGACTCTCTCCCTCTGTCCATGTCCTTTGCAAGGGATCTTTTTATTCCCTGTCTTGGGTTAGCGCCCATGAAAAAAGCCCCTAACGGGGCTTTTTTCATTGCCATCCCTAAACCACCGGCTCTGGCGATGAGGATTTCTTAGGTTATCGGCTATTGTTTATTGTTTATTGTTTATTGGCTATCGGTTATTGGTTATTGCCTGAAAGCTCGCCCCGTTAGAAGTGCTCTTAAAACGACACTCCCTTTGTGCTCTGTTTAGAGGCGAGAGTCATCAATATCAATAAACTGTTCAGGGGGCTGCGCTTGACACCAATCCCACGCTTTTTTGGATATGTCGTACATGCCTTTGGCGGTATGTGCAAACTCCCAATCATTTAAGCTGATTTCTAGAATCTTTCTATCGATCGTATCGAGGAAAGTGCCATAAGAAGCGTGGTATTGTTCTCGCAATGCTTGCTGATTTTGCTCATCGGTAATGCCGTACGCTTCAGGTTGACGTTTTACTGCACCAATGCTTTCCGCAGAAAGGGTCACATCTACAATCATATTGGCACAAGTCGACCATTGGGCTTCTTTTGCCATCTGTTGCTCATCTGGGAGATGATCAAAGTTGGGTGGCATTCCACGCCAAGGTTCATCGAGTTCGAGTGGCATATTATGCTCTGGATGCTCTTCAAGTGGAGCAAGCTTTTTGTTCATCTTCCGCACCTCGTTTGTCGCGATTTCCCATTCGCGATTGGTTTGTTCCGCGGCGGCTTGTTCCAATGGTTCCATTTCTCGATATAGATCTTGCAATTGTTGCTCTAGCGCTTCAATTTTATCTCGGTGAACGTCGGAATCATCACCACTGCTTGAGAGTTCATCGATTTTATCCAGCAGTTTCTCTTCTTTCTCTTTTAGAGCGTAATACTGGTCTTCTTCATCATTACCGTATTGACCGATGCAGGCTTCTAAGCGCGCATCCGTTACCCCGAGTACAGATTTAAGCTCATTGCGATAGCAAAGCTCAAATTGATTCTCATCACCTTTTAGACACTTTTCTAGAAGGCTACGGATGCCTTTCGTGATGGTTGCTTCTGGCTTACCACTGCAGGCAGCCAATTCAGAAAAAGCACCTTTGTCTTTCATCCAAGCCATTTGAGTATTGATGCTGAGTTCGATCTGCTTCTCTGTCAGCTCAATGGAATGAGCTGGTATAGCCAGAATCAGTATTGAAAACGTCAGTGACGTGCGAGAAAGCGTAGAAATTTGCATGTTTTCCCTCGATAGATTGCGAGCATCTATTTGATGATGATTATTTAACCTGAATTCAGGTTGTTTAGACCGCTATCCACCAACAGGCAATCAGACCCGTTGGCATTCAATATCCCCCTTTATTTTGATGTAGATATTGACGGTTTCAATAGGAAAATGTAGAGAAACCAGCATGATCACACATGTGAGATTGATGGGAGTTGAGAGATGGATGGAAGTTGTAAGATGGATGGAAGTATAGTGCATTGAAAGGATGAAATAATACAGCGGTTGATGTAATTAAGACTAAGGCACCACCTGCTGAAAATACTTTATCAGTTTCAAATGCAACAAGACAAATACCGGTAAGTAACATTTCACTTTCGGAAAAAGAGTCCACTATGCTCCATCTACCGCTGAATATTCGAACCACTCATTAACCATAGTTAAATTGGAAAGAAATTACGCCCAATCAACCAAGAATTAAGAACCACTAAAATATACGGTAATAATACTGGTTAGAACTCATGCGATCCAATAGGCAGGAAACAAGCGAGAAAAACGTGACGTAAAAACTTGGCGTGCACTGCCCTATTCTATGCTCATGAGAATCACGAACCCACGAATAATAAAAAAGGAATGAATACCCATATGGGCGTAACGGCTCCAAATGCGGGTGCTTCGAGATCGGTAACAGGTGCATGATCTGCCATATGTGCAGAATACGTATCATGAAAAATCACAACAAAATTTGCGGACAAAAATCTAAATGAATCTAAATGAATCTATCTCATAAAGCCTTGTCTTCATATCACATTATCCATCAAGCCATATACAGAATGTTCGGTTCCAGTGTAAACCCACTAAATAAAGATAATATTACCCTTTAAACGTTCTTATATTAATCAAACTACCAATAAGTAACTAAAAATCGCCAATATTAAATAACTTTAATATTTTAAAAATGTATGAAGTCGAACTCATTCGATCTAGGATTCTCTATATATTAACAATATTGTTTTTACAGTCTTCAGCAGCGAATGAGCTCTTCATTTCCCTGACTTCTGATTTAACCAAGCGGTCTAGTTCAGCTAAACGACGGGCAACATTGATGCCTCGGTTACCTTTTTGGGGTTACTGCAACATGTCGTTATAGCGCTTGAAGTTTGGCACCTTATTTTTAATTGATAACATGCCAAATGACCTTCCTATAATTATTCTGAATCACGATCAAAAATATAAATGATGGATACAAAAAATACAGTATAAGGAACGGAATAATAGGTAACTCCGTGCGGTATATTCATCTGTAAATAAATATTCAGCAACATAGAAAACTCATTATAAGGAATTCTACCCCTAACCATTATAAGACATCACTTTCTTTGAATTTTTATTCCAAAAAATTTTAAAAAATAAATAAATCTCACTTATAAGACTGAGTTTTTTTGGCGTAAATTAATTAGAATAAAAATCACAAAACAAATATTAATAAAAGAAAAATATAATAACAACAAATTGACAATAAAATATAACACTATGATTTGTAATAAATTTTATCTCATTTTTTTTATATATATAGTGTTAATAAATCAGATATAAACCATGATGCATATAGATCAAATTTAATAAAATATATAACGTAATTATTAGCGGTAACAAAGATAATCTTGGTGAAACAAGAAACATTCAAAATCATTAAAACTTAATTTTTTGTTATTTATTAAAGGTAGATAAAATGAAAACATCTATGAAAATAGTAAGTTTAGCTATATTAGCGGCGTGCAGTACCGCTGCGTATAGTGCTGGTCCTTCATGGACTCAAGCAGAAAAGGTATTTAATACCTACGAAGATAATGCGTCATTATTACCAGTATCAGGTTATATCTCTAACTGGGGTCTGTACGAACGTGGCTTTAATGTCAATGAAATTGAAGGAAAATACGACAAGTTAGTGTATTCTTTCATGTCGCTTTGTGGTGCCAAGATTGGTGACCCGACGATTATTACTGCAGTTGAGTCTACAGAGAGAGTGTGTGCAGCGGGTGGTTACCCTGACTTCACCATTGTGTTTACCGACCCGTGGTCAGATCTCCATAAAGATTTAGGAGCCGGCCCGAGTCAATCTAACTTTGAAAACGGTCAGGAAGCCGCAGGGGGACTAGTTGCCGTTTTTCGTGAAATGAAGAAACGCGATCCAGGCTTAGAGCTTGCTTTCAGTGTGGGTGGCTGGTCGCTATCTGAACCATTCTCTCGCATGGCAAGTTCTGCTCAGACTCGTAAAGTGTTTGTCGACAGTGCTGTAAAGTGGTTCACTCTATATCCAATGTTTGACCAAATCGATATCGATTGGGAATACCCAGGTGGAAATGGTGCTGAGAAAAACTCATGGTTACCAGAGGATGGGGAGAACTACGCCCTTCTTATTAAAGAGCTGCGTACGGCTCTAGACACTGCCGGCCTACAAGCCAAGAAAATTGCTATCGCTGCTGGTGCACCTGCTACAAAACTGGACGCATCAAACATCAAAGCATTGCTTGATAACGGTTTGGATTATATCCACTTAATGACATACGACTTTATGGGCGAATGGCAAGACAAACTTGCCCACCACACCAACTTGTCAGGCGAACAGCTAAAAAATGACGAGTCTTTCCACTCTGCTGAGAAATCAATTGACTATATGATCGATGTACTTGGCATTCCATCAAACGTCATTCATATCGGTTATACAAACTACAGCCGTAACGCAGGTGAAGTGAAACTTGACAGTGTTTCTCCGTTGGTGGGCTCTTTTACACCGGATAGATCAACAAACAAAAGTTATGATCCGGCTTCTTCTGAGCTTTTTGATTACGCAAACAAACTGATCAGCTACAAGAGCACAGGCGCTACTGGTCTACAAGGTTATGATATTTATACCGACATAGATGCCAACGCAGACTTCCTGTTCAACAAAAATACCAAACAGTTCATAAGTGTTGATACACCTCGAACTGTTTACGCGAAAGCGGTGTACGCTAAAAAACGTAATCTAGGCGGTATTTTCAACTGGATGGTTGATCACGACCCTGGCTACCACATCAATGCAGCACGTGAAGGCTTAGGTTATAAAGCGACTCAGACTAAGCTAGACATGACTAACGCTATTAATACGTGTGGATTCATTGATGTAAATGGAAACAAGCTGTCTGAAGAAGACTGTAAAGTCTTAACGGGCATTAAGGCTGGTTCTATCAAGCCGATTGCTCCGCCAACGCAACCCGCTGAGCCAACAAAACCAGCTGAGCCAACGCAGCCAGCTGAGACAACGCAACCCGCTGAGCCAACAAAACCAGCTGAGACAACAAAACCAGCTGAGCCAACGCAACCAGCTGAGACAACAAAACCAACCGATTCGACTGTTGAACAGTGGGATGCTACCAAGACTTATCAGCAAGGTACGTTCGTAATGTTCGAAAATGAAAAATGGTATGCACGGAGTTGGGCTCCTGCAGGCAGCGATAACCCTAAAGTGGCGTATCAAAAAGATAAGTGGGGTAACTGGGAACCAGCTAACTAATACCACCAATAATTAGTATTCTCTCATTCAACCCCTGCTCTGGTTCATCCAAAACAGGGGTTTTTTTGGCAAATTACACTTCCCTACAACACCAAAAGCGCCTCCAGACCCATTGTGTTCTTCGAGGCTTTTCAAATAAATAGAGTCGATGTGCGGGGTTAAAGACTGAAACCTGATCTTGGCGTTATTCGTTACCCGTAATCAGGCGTTAGCTTTTTCTGAATTAATTTGGGGAATGTAACCCCATTCTGTTTCCTTCTGAATCAAGGAAAATAGCAAAGAATCCACTTTCGTCAGCATGAGCGGTTTTGGGAATAACGATTTTGCCGCCGTTTTTTTCCACTTCATCAAGTGATTAATTTCCCTATGTTATACGCCACCAAAGTGGCTTCCATCAATCATCCAATAGCATGTCAAGAAACAACGCTCTGGACGTTGGGGAGTTGTCCCTGTGAGTCGCGTACTCTACGTGCGTTTCTTCAGAAGCGGTTGGAGATAACCTGATGCTCCAAAGTGCATTTAGCTGATTTGGCACAACAGAATAACGTACGTCGATGATACGTAACTCGTCGGTTGGGTCCTGCGCGATGTACCCATTAGAAAACCAGCGGAAACGTTCGATATCTTTGGCTTGCTGTGAATTCGGATCGAGCCATGGGAAGTCTCGCCCGACATCCAACTTAGCCACGGACTCACCGGGGTAAGTTTTCACAGACGTTCCCACCCTCACCGCATCCACGTAATAACTGTCTTCGGTTTCGTAAACCACTTTCCAAAGTAAAAGGTTCGCAAAACTTGGTTTGGCTTCAAGTTTAATCGGTGCGTGCTGTCTTTCTTGAGCCAATTGCCAGCCTGCCGTTTCCGCTCTGTCTCTTTGAATCATTCCAAACGTCAGATAGACCAGTACCCAAAGAAAGGCGACACGGGAAAACAAAGGGTTTCGCTTCAGTATTGCAAATATAAGTAGTACCAATATGGGAAGCGTAAATGCAGGATCGATAATAGACACCGTGTTCCAAGCATAACGTGCATTACTCAAGGGCCAAAACAGCTGTGTGCCATAGCTGGTGCAGGAATCCAGCAGGGCATGAGTGCCATAACCTAGTGCACAAAAGACCCAGCTTTGTTTAAATGAAAGCCCGCGCCTTTTTGAGACAAGCTGGTGCAAAACCAAAGCACAGATTAAGCTTCCAATTGGGATGAACAGGAGGGAATGAGTGAACTGCCGGTGGAATTCCAAAAACAGCAGTGGGTCGGTTGATGAACGAATGAGTACATCCAAATCTGGCGCCATGCCAGCAAGGAACCCTAACACTCCCACCACAATCAAATGCTGTTTTTTGCTCACCGACTGAGGCAAAGAAGCGCCCAATAAGCCCTGCGTTAATGGATCCATCAAGTACCCTCAAATAAGGTTTTAGCCGAACACGGTTATACTGTGTTACCTAAATCTAAGATCATCAAATTTGGCGTGATTTCAGTGTAAAAGGTAATGAACGAGTTCGCTAATCTGGGTATCTAAAACGCGGTCTGGACACACAAAAAAGCCTCGAAGATCGATATGGTCTTCGAGGCTTTTTCAATGCATGGAGCAGTGGAATTGCGGAATCCAAATGTATTGGATTAAAGCGCTTCTTCCTGGGCTTGCTTTACCAATGCCTGACGTTGAGCTTCTTTTTCGCATGACGCGTTATTATTGTTTTTGCTTTCATTTTCCAATTCACTTGGAACGAATACATAGTACTTATTGAACATCTTGAACCTCAAACTGCATGAATCATTACGCTCGAAATTATTCACCTAGCGTAATCAAGCCGAAAATATTAATGACTTCATTCTCAATATTCAATCGAATTTATGTAATTTTTTATCAAGAAAGTGGGTTTGCGATGAACTTCATGAAGTAGGGTAAAAAATAGGAAGATACACGGTCTCGAACCTTAAACTGATTGCAACGGCTACGAGTAACCAAGTCAATATCCGATTGAAAATCGAAAATAATTTCGGATTATTGAGCTTGTGCCCTAATCCTTCCCCGATAAGGGAATAACTTGTAGGAGCCTCAAAAACGAGCAGCGATTTGCAATAGGAAAAAACCGTCTATTCTAGGAATGTATTTACAATGCGCTTTAAATCAATAGCTCTCCTAATTTTAACTTTTAGTTCTTGTACCTTTGCAGACGACTTAAAGAGCGCTAATGAGCGTCTGGCACAGAAATATGTTGAGCTAAATGAGACTATGGAGGTGTACAGCTAACTTCAGATGCAAGTAGCACCGATTTTATCCGGTCACACACTCGGCTATCACGAGTCTTACCATGCTGGCTATCGAGTTCTTGTTGTTGGCTTTCGGTTAGAGTCATTTTCATAGTGTGTAGCATGATCCTCATCACTAAATAAATCAACCATGTTCAATAAATATATTTATTTCCTTGATTTGAAGCAATAAAAGCAAAGCAAATATTCATCTATTACTGTTATTATTAATATCTCGATGACATTAACACTTTATTAATTAATGCTATTGTTAATTTCAAATCTCGGAGACTTACGTCGAACATCTATCCACAAATCCAATAAAACATTTTCACTCCCACAGGAGTTATAATAATTTAATCAGCAGTACAACCGATCAATAAATATAAAAACTCTAGATAATAACTTTACCATTACATCTAGTAAGAGGAGGTTTGTATTTAGAAGAGCTTTGCGAATTATCCCTCCATACTATTGTGCGCTATTGTTTTCCCTAGCTCTTGTATATTTATTCCTTAATGTGCCAGATGGTTCTCAATGGGATATATCCATTCCTATTACTCTCGAAGGAATTATCAGTCATTTTTTATTGCTGAATGACCTTTTTGGTGGAACACAGATAAATTATGTTTTTTGGTCAGTGGCTCTAGAGTTTAAACTATACTTTCTATTCTTGTTTTTCTTGTATATATGGAGAAGATTCGGCGCCTTATCACTACTTGTTGGCGTGTCAATTCTAGTCTACACGACGATTATTATTCTTGAAGCTATAGGATTAACATCAGTTCCTCCACAGTTTCTAGGTCTCATACTATTTTTTGTTATGGGTATGCTCAGTTCATATCTTGGTTCTTCAATAAATAAAGAGAATGCAGGAAAACTTTTGGTTTTAGGTGTTTTTCTATTTGTTATACTGGTCTTATCTTGTATCGTTATTGGCATAAGAAACGCTCATGATTATTTGATATATTTGGATACGATACTTGCTGTATCTACTTCTTTTTTGTTAATTTCAATGAATGCACTTGGAACACCCAAGATATTGAGATGTTAATGTCGCTTGGTGTATTTTCATATAGTTTATATCTTATACATGCCCCAATTATAGCAATCATAGATAGATATTTCGCCAGAACTATTTCGGAGTCAGATGACATTAGGTTTCTAACTATCATGCTTGCGTCTATACCCATTTGCATCTTATGTGCACTGATTTTTTACAAGTTAATTGAGAAGCCATCCTTAAATCTGAGGGAAAGGAAAATAATAAACCACTCAGAGGTCAAGCCACATTTTGAGTAATTTACACTTCAAGGAATATTTGGATTATTTATGAGTAATTGGTTATATCTGTTCGTAGCAGTTATATTTGAGGTAATCGCAACATCATCCCTAAAATCATCGAAAGGTTTTACAAATCTTATACCTTCTATAATTGTTGTTTTAGGTTATGCAGGTGCTTTTTATTTTCTATCGCTCACTTTAATGTCCATACCAATAGGTGTCGCGTATGCTGTTTGGTCGGGATTTGGGATTGTATTGATTTCCCTCGTTGGTTTTTTCATATTCAAACAAAACTTAGATTTACCAGCAATATTGGGGATGTCTATGATAATTTCGGGCGTATTGATCGTCCATATATTTTCAAACAGTATTTAGTTCTAAAAGGGATACAACTACATGAACGTGAAAAACACGCTATTAACTATAACAGAGCTAGGAATGGCAGCTTATTGGATATTAGCGATTCTAGACACTACAAATACTATTTCCATTCCGCCGGAATATATGTACTCCGATCATAAAAACAAGATCGTTGTGGCATGGAACTGGTCTTTCTTCCCTATGGATATTATGTTTGTCGTCTTGGGTTTAGTCAGTCGATTTAGTGGTATAAGCCAAGTGAATAAGAATTTTCTCTCAATTTTCTCTTTGTCACTCATGTTCTGTGCAGGAATCATGGCTATCTCATATTGGACAATCATGAGAGAGTTTGACGTTTTTTGGTGGGGGGTAAATCTTTGGTTACTTGGGCTTTCTTCTTGGTGTTTGTTGACACAGTTTATTAAAGCAAAGCGATGCTCAGACGAGCCTATTTTACGCGAGCAAGTTAGCTAAAACAAAGATAGTAGAACATTTTAATTTGGAACAGATTTATACCCAAGTAACCTCTAGATACTTGGCTCTGCAAGAATGCCACTCGCTATGATATGCGAGTGGCATTAAGTTTGGATTACGAGGTAATTATACGTCGTAAGTAGTAGAAGCGGTGTCGCCGCCTGTACCAGTCCAGTTTGTGTGGAAGAATTCACCACGCTTACGGTCGATACGCTCGTATGTGTGAGCACCGAAGTAGTCACGCTGAGCTTGAAGCAAGTTCGCAGGTAGGCGAGCTGTTGTGTAACCGTCTAGGAAAGATAGCGCAGAAATCGTACATGGCATTGGGATACCAGACTCTAGAGATTTCGCTGCTACTTTACGCCATGCTGCTAGGCTGTTTTGTAGGATGTTTTTGAAGTACTCGTCAGAACCCAGGAACGCAATGTCTGGGTTTGCTTCGTACGCATCACGGATGTTGCCTAGGAATGCGCTGCGGATGATACAACCACCACGCCACATTAGTGCTACGTTACCGTAGTTTAGGTCCCAGCCGTTTTCGTTCGATGCTTCACGCATTAGCATGAAACCTTGAGCGTAAGAGATGATCTTTGAAGCCAGTAGAGCCTGACGAAGTGCGTCAACCCACTCTTTCTTGTCGCCTTCCACTGGAGCGATAGTCTTACCGAACAGTTTTTCAGCTTCAACACGTTGGTCTTTCAGTGCAGACAGGCAACGAGAGAATACCGACTCAGAGATAAGCGTTAGAGGAATACCTAGGTCTAGTGCGTTGATGCCCGTCCACTTACCCGTACCTTTCTGACCGGCTGTGTCTAGGATTTTCTCAACAAGAGCTTCACCGTCTTCATCTTTGTAGCCAAGGATGTCAGCTGTGATTTCAACTAGGTAGCTGTCTAGCTCAGTCTTGTTCCAATCAGCAAATACAGCTTGCATTTCGTCAGCTGAAAGGCCAAGACCGTCTTTCATGAACTGGTATGCTTCAGTGATAAGCTGCATGTCACCGTATTCGATGCCGTTGTGTACCATCTTAACGAAGTGACCCGCACCGTCGTTACCGACCCAGTCACAGCAAGGCTCGCCAGCGTCAGTTTTTGCAGAGATACCTTGGAAGATGGGCTTAACCGCTTCCCAAGCTTCTGGAGAACCACCCGGCATGATCGATGGTCCGAAACGTGCACCTTCTTCACCACCAGATACACCCGTACCGATGAAGTGAATGCCTTTCTCGCGACAATGCGCTACGCGACGGTTTGTATCTGGGTAGTTCGTGTTACCACCGTCGATGATGATGTCGCCTTCATCTAGAAGCGGGATTAGGTTGTCGATGAATGCATCCACAACTGCACCAGCACGAACCATGAGCATCACTTTGCGTGGTGCTTCTAGCTTCTCTACTAGCTCTTCTAGAGAGTAAGCACCCACTATGTTTGTGCCTTTCGCCGGGCCTTCTAGGAACTCGTCTACCTTCGCAGCAGTACGGTTGTGAGCCACAACTTTGAAGCCGTGGTCGTTCATGTTTAGGATAAGGTTCTGACCCATTACTGCTAGGCCAATAACACCGATATCACCTTTCATTATTCATCTCCATTAATCGATCAGGCAATTTTACTTGCTGCGTCTGAATCTAAGTACCACTCCGTTTCGCCCGCTTTGGACTGAATTTTCGCCGCCGGATAAGGCAATGCTTCGGCTGGAGTGGTGTGAATTTCGTGTACGATCTCAGTCTTGCCTGCGCCTAACACTAGGTAGCTGATGCGCTTCGCCGCTTCCAACACTTTGGCGGTTTTCGACACGCGGATTTGACCGGATTCTGGATGAGAGGCCAAAACAGATAGGCTCTCATCGTTGTAATTGGTTTGCTCTGGGAACAACGAAGCCGTGTGGCCATCAGCACCCACACCAAGCAGAATCCAATCGAACACTGGCGTGCCGTTTTCAGTTGGGATCACCTCTGCCATTTCATTGGCGAAGCGCTCAGCTTCTGCTTTTGGCTCGTCTTCACCACGGATGCGGTGAATGTTGTCTGCCGGAATCTCTACTTGGCTGAACAACAATGCGTTCGCTTCGCCGTAGTTACTTTCTGCATCATCCGGTGCAACGCAGCGCTCATCACCCCACCAGAAGTGGAGGTTGTTCCACTGGATAGATGTTGCGTAAGCCTCTGTCGCAAGCAGCTTGAACAACATCTTTGGCGTGCTGCCACCAGATAATGAAATGTGCACAGGCTTGCCTTGCTCGCTGAACGCTTTCAGCTCGTTTGCTAGGCTTTCTACTACCTGATCCGCAGTTTGGAAGATCTTATGATTGATCATAGTTCGCAGTAATCCGTATCAGTAAGGTTCTTACAAGGGAAGCGCCATGCGCGACCGTCTCGCTGAAGTAGCTTATCAGACTCGATTGGCCCCCATGTTCCACAGGCGTAGCCAAACAGTGATTGAGGATCTTGTTTGAAGTCCAGAATCGGCTGAACGTACTTCCAACACGCTTCGACGGCATCACTGCGAGCAAATAGCGTCGCGTCGCCATTCAGTGAGTCAAGAAGTAGACGCTCATACGCTGTCAGCATTTGCGCTTCTTCCAGAGAGGCGTAGTGGAAGTTCATTTTCACTTCTTTCGCGTGGAAACCTGCGCCTGGCTCTTTCAAACCAAAGCTCATCTGAATGCCTTCATCAGGCTGAATACGAATGATCAGCTTGTTTTCTGGGGCATCCAAACCAAATACTGGGTGTGGCGTGCGTTTGAAGTGAATAACGACTTCGGTTACACGTGTTGGTAAGCGCTTACCTGTACGAACGTAGAATGGTACACCGTTCCAACGCCAGTTGTTGATGTACGCTTTCAAGCCCACGTACGTTTCGGTGCGCGAATCTTCTGCTACCCCTGTCTCTTCACGGTATCCTGGAAGGAATTCGCCACGCACATCCGAACCCGTGTACTGACCCAGCACAAGATTATTGCGAAGATCGTTATCATCCAGTGGTTTCAAGCACTGAAGCACTTTCACCACTTCATCACGCATTGAGTCGGCATTGATTTGAGCAGGTGGCTCCATACCCACCATTGCCAACACTTGTAGCAAGTGGTTTTGGAACATATCACGCACAGCACCGGAACCGTCGTAATAGCCGCCACGCTCTTCTACACCTAAGAATTCCGCACCGGTGATTTCCACGTAATCAATAAAGTTACGGTTCCACAATGGCTCGAACATGGCGTTAGAAAAACGGAAGACTAACAAGTTTTGTACCGTTTCCTTGCCTAAATAATGGTCGATACGGTAAATCTGGTGTTCCTGAAAATGCTCATGGATTTCTTTATCCAACTTCTGCGCAGACTCCAAATCGTAACCAAATGGCTTTTCGATGATCAGGCGCTTCCAACCTTCGCTTTCATCGTTCAAACCATGCGCCGCTAAGCTAGCAGGGATCACGCTGTAAAGGCTTGGTGGTGTCGCTAAATAGAAGAGAGTATTACGTTGTTCAAACTGGTAACTTTTAGAGAGTTCATCTAAACGGGTAACCAACTTGGCGTAATCGGCGGTGTCAGAAGTGTCTATCGCTTGGTAGTGCAGATAGTTAATGAACGCATCTAACGTTTCAGGTTCCGTTTTTTCCATTTCCTGAAGGGAGCGTTTTAACTTGTCGCGATAAGATTCATCGCTGTACTCAGTACGGCTGACGCCTAAAATCGCAAAGGATTCTGGAAGCTGCTTGTTTGCGTATAAATGGTATAGCGCAGGGATCAGCTTGCGGTAAGTCAAATCGCCAGAGGCACCGAAGATAACGATGCAGCTGTTTTCAGGTATTACCATCATCTTTCCTTAAAAGAGGGGTTTTCATTGAGACAAAACTAGAATTCACAAACCCTATCAATGTCACAGGTAAATTAACAATAGTTGTTAACTATCAGTCCGAGAGGTAAGAACTATGGGCTATTCAGTGTTTAACTGAGGTAAAATAGCGTGCTACTTTACCTCAGCTTATTACGATACGCATCCCAAAAACTTACCTATTTCAATTTTGTTGAGAAAAACTACAAAATTTCTGTAACATTTACAATATAACAAATAATAATAATTATCATTAACAACAAAAAGAAGGGATCGATTCGACATAAGGTATTCCATCAAAAGCATTACCTCACAACGTATTCGAGCCCTTTTGTAGCACATGAAATTGAGTATTCGTTGATTTTCCAGTGTTCTGGGCTCCAGCCATAGAGAAACCTTATAAAATCTGCCCAAGCCACATAGTAAAAGGGTTCCCAGCTCTGAATAACCCATTTTGCATTGTGTTCTGGATGATAGAACGACATGGCATCTTCAAATTGGGAAAAGTAGTAATCTAACAACAGATTTTCAACCTCTTTGGCTTCTTCCATAGGCACACAACTGCTTATGAAAAGCATGACGTCTTTCATTGCACACCCCTTGCCTACATATTGAAAATCCACTGCGCCAACAGAATCCACATTCGGCGAAAAACAGAAGTTCGCTAGCTTGGCATCACCATGGACGAGCGTGGGAAATGGCGCCGATTTCAGTACTGAATCGATGGCTTTTGCGTATTGTTTAAACGGGCTTGCTGCCATTGCTTGAAGTTCATCGGGGCGAGTATCCAAATGCCAATAGGTCCCTTGCGACCATAAAGAGGTTTCTTGAGCCCATAGGGTTTCACCTTGATTAGATAGGTTGGGGCTGGTACCCAAATACTTAGCATGAAAATTGGCTAACCATTTCAGACAAAGCTTCCAGTGCCTAACATCCGAGTCCTTAACCACCTCTGTTAAACCATCATCACGCAAATCAGACATCACTATTACGTATTGTGATGGAGTGGAATCAACTTTCAACCCTATGGGCATAAGGCATCTTGGATCTTTTTGGGTGGAAAAATTCAAATACCAATTGGCTTCTATAATGTAAGATTTTCGTTTTCTATTGGTGGATCGCTCCGTATTCCAGCCCCTTGGATGTGCGAGTGTTTCGGGTAACTCTATCCATTTAGCAATGACGCTATTCTCGATCGCATCACTGTCGCCTTTTGAGTTCAAATACCAGCGTTCAAGTCGCCCAAAGCCGCCCCAAAGCGTCTGAATCAATTGCTTCTCATAGGGCTCTTGCATGGCATACTCTTTACTCATTTCCCCATTCCCGACATTTGATCAACTCAACATCTATACTAGGTCTATATTCTCTCTTAAACAGACATGATTCGCCAATAGAGAAAACCATTACTAAACTGGATTAATAAGCCATCTTTTGTTTCATGCCATTTGCCGAGAGGAACCTGATTTTATGACTCAATTCTGCGAATTTTTTACTTGCACCGCTCACATTCAGTGACGCTGAATAAACTCATTTTTAAAACTTAATTTATAATGTCAGGGCGACAATCGCGACTAAAATGCATCGAAGCACATAACACCGCAATTCTTGTCGTGCGTCTATTTTTCATCGCCTTACAATGGCTTAGTACGAGGCAATAAGGGTCAAAAAGGATTATCATGGCGGACAATTCGGCGACAGCAAACCTACAAAGTAATGGTAATAAGGATAACTTTAGAGGTGCTGAAACAACGCTTAAAAGCTCTGACGCTTTAGCAATGATTGAACACAGCAGTGAAGCGACAATCAACGTCTCGACACCGGTTGGTATCAACTATAAAGGTACAACGCCTTTTATTGGCACCATTGGAACAGACTACATATTGTTGGGCGCACCTGATATTTCAGATGAAGATTACGAATACTTTTTTCAGGAAGGTTTTTGGGTCAATGTTCGTGCTATTTCACCCCGTGGTGAAGGGGCACTTATCTATTTTCGTTGTCAAATCATGCACATCATAAACAACCCCGTTCGCATGATCATGATCTCTATTCCTGCCAATATGAAGGTGCTTCAACTTCGTAAAGAACCTAGGTACGACGTGTCACTCGCGGCCATTGTTTTTTATGACGGGCAACGCTTAGAGTGTGAAGTACGTGACATATCCAAAGGGGGGTGTCGTATCATAACCAGCCCTTTGACACGCACATTCCAAATAGGGGAAGCCGTACAAGTCAGCATCGTGGAACGCACACGTGAGAAGCTGGATCTGCCTCAACTTACCGGTAAGATTTGCAACATGCAGAAGTCCCACCATTATGCACGTTATGGGATGATGTTTGATGATAAAGGGGAAAAGAGTGTCCAACTTCTGCTGAGCCATTTGAAGTTTGACGGCTCAAAGCTCGCTCTAAAAGCCTAGCTTGAGAGACCACACTGCCATTCAGCCATAATTTCTATTTAATACTGCAATTTCTATTTAATACTGCTTTTGAAAAGGGATCTTGCCTCGACCGTA
Source organism: Vibrio sp. S9_S30 (assembly GCF_014694455.1). Taxonomy (GTDB): domain Bacteria; phylum Pseudomonadota; class Gammaproteobacteria; order Enterobacterales; family Vibrionaceae; genus Vibrio. The sequence goes on from NZ_JAAUWT010000003.1 coordinate 314,346, forward strand.
AGACGATTCGATAGCGCCTACCATTCATAGCGGCTTCCAAAGATAGATAATATTTACCTGTCGAAAAGAGAACTGAAAGTTTCAGGGAATACAAAGAGTTTCAGGGAATAAAAAGAGTTTCAGGGAATAAAAAAGCTTAGGTTCTTAACCAGATCCTAAGCTTGTATTACGAACAATTCTACGAATTATTACTTGTGATAAAACGAATTCGCCCCGCTACCTCGGGTGAGAGAGCGGGGCGATGCATTCTATCAATCTAAACTTAATTAGATTTTTTCAACGTTTGCAGCTTGAGGGCCTTTTTGACCTTGCTCAACTTCAAACGATACTTTTTGGCCTTCAGCAAGTGTTTTGAATCCGTCACCGGTGATAGCACGGAAGTGAACAAATACGTCTGCACCACCGTCTTCTTGAGTAATAAAACCAAAACCTTTTTCTTCGTTAAACCACTTAACTGTGCCAGTTGTCTTAGACATGGGTATTTCCTAAATTGTATCTTTGTATCTCACAGAGCGACCTTCGCGCCATGATTGTTTGTCAGCCAGATCGAGAATTATTTATGAGAGGTTTTAACATCGAAAAGAAAACACTTCATGAACAAACTGAGAAACAGTCAATTAAAGAAGACTTCTTAGAGTCAGAAACAACAAATAAACGGGTCTACGTACAGGCCAATTACCAAGTTACGCGACTTTTTTATCTGTGTACACGATTTTCTTCCTTTAACAGGAAAAAATCGCTTCGATTGTGATATACGCATGCAAAAATGACAACATTCACACACAATTCATGAAACTGCTGTTGCGGTATCTCATTTCTCATTCTATCGAACTGTCTGTTTCTGCAAAATTTTCCTTATTTTGGGAATATTTTATGCGGCTAACAGGTCTTATAGCCTAGTGGCTAGGATAAGCGAGAATTAAACTGGCTTCCAAACAAGACTAAGGCGTCGCTGCTGTAGGTTTTGAATCGACGTTGAAAGTATCTCGTGTCGTTTTTAACAAACCCACACTTATTTCCGTCCGTCGTTGTACAGGGCTGAAAGAAGAAACCCATTGTCATACCTTACGAAAGCTCATAAAGAGGAGACAAGTTAGGTAAACCGGTAAAATCTGTTTATATTTTAACTGAGCTTAATGTCTACCCAAAAGAGCATGCTTTGAACATACCATCTATATTCCGATACGTTTTTGCTTACGTTACTTGTATTGTGTCGCTATCTTCTTACGGTGCTGCGCACACCACTTCTTGGCTTCAAAACGATAGACACCCTCCTGTATCAGTAAAACTATCACTCACTGGCACACAAGACGTTAAGACAAAAACCGTTCATGCCTTGCTGGAAGTACGGTTGAATGATGGCTGGAAAACCTACTGGCGCACCCCCGGAGAAGGGGGCGTGGCGCCCTCTATCGATTACTCCACCGCTTCTAACATTGAGAACATTCAATGGTACTGGCCTACCCCAAATTATTATCAGCAATTCGGTTTAACCGTGTTGGGCTATCAAGATTATGTGGCGTTTCCACTGGATATCATGTTGAACAACCCACAAACAGCGACAGAAATGAACGCAACACTAACGTTACCCAGTTGCACCGACATCTGCGTGCTGGCCGACTACCCTATTCGTTTACGTTTTGATCCTAAAGCACTGTCGCCGGATAGTGAAACCATGCTGCTTCACAATCAAGCGATGTCTTTGATTCCACTTGATCATGGCAATACGACGGTGACACGCGTAATTTGGGATGAAAATAGCCGGCTACTCAATGTTACCTTGAGAAACGAAACTGGTTGGGAAAGACCAAACCTTTTTATCGAAACATTGGAGCCAAGTGATAACCATTTTCAAGCTCCAACCCTCTCAATTCATAACCAACAACTAACAGCCATTGTGCCTGTTTCAAACGCCCTAGGGATACCAGATTTAACCAATCAAGAATTGCGCATTACCGTAAAAGATAACCTACTTTTACAAGAAATGATCGCGCCGTATTCAGTAGGAAATGTTGAGTTCGATACTCAAAACACAGCGCTGATGTTATGGTTCGCTTTCCTTGGGGGGCTGATATTAAATGTGATGCCGTGTGTGCTTCCCGTCCTCGGAATCAAAGTCAATAGTGTGTTGCTTTCTGGCGATAAGCCGGCCTTGCACAGAGCTCAATTCCTTGCCTCTGCGATGGGCATCATCGCTTCCTTTTGGGTACTGGCTGTTGCCCTCATACTCCTAAAATGGACAGGTAACACCGTTGGCTGGGGGATCCAATTCCAACAACCTTGGTTTTTGATCTTCTTAGCGGTTGTTACTTTAGGGTTTAGCTTAAATTTATTCGGCGTTTTTGAATTTAAACTCCCTAGTTCATGGTCAAGTGCTTTAGCGAGTGACAGAGGGAAAGGGCTATCGAAACCCTTTTTCCAAGGCGCCTTTGCAACACTGCTAGCCACGCCTTGCAGTGCTCCGTTTTTAGGTACGGCCGTTGCTTTCGCATTAGGTAGCCATATTTTTGACATTCTGCTCATATTTACGTTTTTGGGCATGGGTTTAGCGTTTCCTTGGTTTATGTTCGCTTTATTCCCTAGAACGATTGGGTTACTGCCAAAACCTGGTCCTTGGATGAATAAAATGCGAGTCATTTTTGCTTTGATGATGTCTTTAACATCCTTTTGGCTGATTTCATTACTTTCTGAGCACCTAGGTCAATTTTTGACTACGTTAGTCAGTGTCATTACATTTGCCCTTTTGCTGATTGCGTTGGCTGCAAAACATGGCATCAAAAACGTCACGATTTATGGTAGCTCTGTATTACTGATATTCGGATTAGGCATGACTATAGCTGGGGCACTTTCGTCAAATGGGGCAACACCCATTGTCGATGATTTACCATGGCAAGAGTTGGACACACAAGCCATCGCCCAACATGTCAGGGGTGGAAAACTCGTATTTGTCGATATCACCGCAGATTGGTGTATTACCTGCAAAGCAAACAAGATTGGAATCATACTGCAATCCCCAACGTATGAGCTTATGCAAGCGTCTGACATCGTTTTAATGCGTGGGGATTGGACAACACCCAGTCATACAATTACTGAATTTTTGATGAGTCACGGTCGATATGGCGTACCGCTTAATGTGGTATATGGACCTAATGCACCTTTAGGGAATGACCTTCCCGTTCTGCTTACCCAAGACGCCATTTCACAATCTCTCAATCTAGCAAGAGGAAAATAACCGATGTTTAAAACAGTAAGAAACCTCACGGGCTATCTCTTGCTTATTATTCTGCTTACGGGTCTGCTCGATTGGTGGCGAACCAAGCATGTTGATTTCCGAGACATGCCGCTTACCCAGGGAAAAGCAATCGATGGTTCTTTTATTAATGTTACGGCGTTAAGCCATGATAAGCCTGTCTTGGTTTATTTTTGGGCAACATGGTGTGGTGTATGCAGCCTAACAACACCAAGCATTGAGATTTTGTCCAATTATTATGAAGTGGTTTCCATTGCTTTAGCATCTGGTGAAGATGACCGCCTACTCGAATACATGGAGAATAACGACTACAACTTCACGGTAATGAATGATTTGGAGGGCAGTATCAATCAATACTGGCGAGCCCAAATCACTCCTACGATCGCCATCGTTAAAGATGGTGAAATTCAGTCTATGACCACAGGATTTTCTACTCCTTGGGGATTATGGCTACGTTTACTGCTGGCATAAGGATTCAGAAAATGACATACGTTACACAATGGCTTGGTGGATTAGGCCTCGCGTTTAGCTTGGTGATGCCAAGCTATGCAGAAGAAAACAAAGCTCCGGTAACATTGACTCCAGAGCAAACCACGCAATTGGCGAAAATCAATGCCATATTAAATGGGCACCCTCAAATTATTGAGGATTTGAGCAAGAGCTTAGAGGCTTATGTTACTCAGCAAAAGCAAGTCGAAGCCGCACTAAAGGAACAAAGAGATTGGTTAACACAAGCACCAGAACACAGCAAATCCGGTGCCGACAATCCAGCTCTGACCATCATTAACTTTACCGACTATAACTGCCCATATTGTAAGCGCTTAGAAATCGGCTTGGCGAAGCTACTCACAGAGATGGACAACGTAAGAATTGTGAATATCTATGTCCCTCTACAACAACAAATTGCCAGTGGCACCAACACAAACTCTGCATTCTATGCATTAAAAGTCTGGGAGAAAGCACCCGAGAAGTTTGCAGAAGTTCACAGGCTATTAGTCGCCCACCCAACTCGACACGATGCCGAATCACTCAATCGCATTGCTAAAGAAACGGGCACGGAAAAGTACTTAGAAACAGGTGAGCGTGAACAATCCATTGTATCTCGTAATATGCAGGCATTCCGTCAACTCGGTTTACGTGGAACCCCTGCACTTATCATGAACGATGAAATTATTCCAGGATTCCTACCTTACAGCGAACTTAAAGAAGCGGTTCAAAAAGAATTGAACTCAAACAAAATTTAACTGCGAAAGATCAAAACACCTTAGCTTCACGCGACGAGTCGGTAGACCAACATGCGTCTGTGAAGCGGTTATCTCTAAATAAGGTGGGTAGCCTTCATTGGCAGCCCACTCTTCTTAACCTGAGCGACTTCCTCTCTCTTTTCGCACGCCTCTCCCCCCCATCGAATAGGCAGACATCAATTCAAAATGCACACTCACATATTATCTTTATGTAGAGATACTTTACATAAAGCTACAATAGGAGTACATTGCCCTTATTATCTTTATATAAACATAGTTAACATGAATATATTTCTCGCGATGATCCCTGCTTTTTTTTGGGGAACAACATACGCCGTCACGCAATTTACCCTGTCTGAATGGCCGCCATTATTGTTGGGTTTTATTCGTGCTTTCCCAGCTGGTCTTCTTTTATTTGCACTTCGCCCCATCACACCCAAAAGGCATCAGTGGCAGCCTTTAGTCATTCTTTCTTTAGTGAATATCAGCGCATTTTTTGCCATGATTTTTCTTATGGCAGCCACATTACCAGCTGCTATATCGGGCGTAGGAATGGTTTCTGTCCCTATCTTCGCAATGGTTTTCCAATGGCTGTGGTTTAAGCATAAGCCTTCGAACATCCAAATGGTTTCTGGGGTATCTTTGGTGAGCTTTGCTTGGTTTCTTTTCGATCCAAGCCAAATTGAACTGGGGACAACAGGTTTGATTGCGATGTTCTGTGCGATTTGGTGCATTATTATCGGCAGTACGCTGACACAACAACTGTCGAAAGACATGCACTGGTGGGGTGTTTTAAGCTGGCAGCTCATTATTGGTGGCACAGCCCTCGGTGCCGCAGCGGGTATTCAGTGGTGGCTTGACCCATTCGTTTTCCAAGCCATTACCCATCACAACATTAGTGCAATGAATTGGCTTGGCATCGCTTGGATCATTATTTTGAATACGGCCTTAGCTTACGGAATGTATGTGTGGTTAATCCGGAAAATGACCATCGTCGAATTCACATTCAGCGGTATTGCGAACCCAATTGCGGGCATTGCAGGAGGTGTTTTACTGATGAATGAAACGTACAACAATACGCAAGTAGGCTTAATGCTAGGAATGATATTGGCATCACTTCTTCCAAACTTCCTGAATTTATGGCGAACCAAACGACGCTTAAACACTCAGGGAGCTAAAACAAAGAATACTCAGGATAATGTGCCTGTATCGGATTGAATAGGTAGCCTTGATAACCCCAAAAAGCATAAGGTAAAAGGTGGTTAAGCGAGTTCTGATCTTCGACTCTTTCCACAATCCACTTAGCATCACTCGACGATTTTTTCTGAAGGATAACCGCTAGCTTCTTATTAGCAACATCCGCCTGAAGATCGAAAAACGGATTATCCACTTTTACGTAATCGTACAAACCCGCACTGAGCTCTTCATCCCTAAAGTCATCCCCAACTTGATAGTCGTCTAGAGCCAGTTCTACCCCGACTTCCTTCAACTTAGTGACACCTTGAAGATAGTCTCTATCTTCTATCGAATATTGACGTTCTGTGGTTTCTACAACCAATGATTTTCCATAACACTTTAAGTGAAAGTGAACGGCAATCAGTAGGTTGATGGTCTTCTGACTACAAAGTGCGTGTCTTTCTACATTTAGGAATAAACATTTGAAAGGAAAAGAAGCAGGGTTAACATAAATTAAAAAATGAAGTTGTTGTTCAAGAATATCTTTGGCGAGGCGTTTACCTAGCTTTCCCTTCATAAACGTCGTGTGGACGGCTGCATCTTCTTGAGAAAGAAGTAACTCACTCGCGAGCAGCTTCTTACTTTCGCTCACAATAATTTCATTTTTAAACTGAAAACGAGGCCGGTCTGATTCAATTAAGTCTTGAGGTAGCGGAGTCACAGAACTTTTCCCGTTCTGGAAATGCATTTCAATAACAGATTGTTTTACATCTATGCTCATTTAGCGACTACCCTATAAGCTCGACTACCACTTCTTTTAGAGCAACTGCTCTGATTCAGTCCACCCTTAAACTATTGCTTAATAACATAAGCAGTGTGGAGCAGCGAATCAAACCGTTTTGCAGCAAATCGAGTTTATATGCGGCCTAACAAACGCAATTCGCAATTTTAAGACAAAATAATTGTAAAAATATATATTTTAGACACCACCTCTGACGTTAATTTTACATACCGACGTCATTCTTGTGATATTAGCGAGCACTTACATTAACATTTACTTTTTTACCAAGAAAATCATACTATCCCAAGATACTTTCATGGCACTTTCATTCTTGATTGACACAAGCCTTGTTGGGAACACCATCAAAATACGTCATAGATACCCAAGTGCCAACACCGCACGATCTTATTCAACTTAATAGAAATAACATCGAACTTCCTTTGGCTGTTTATTAAGGAAAGTGAGCTTAACCATGACATTGGATAAAAAGAGTAAAGGACCAAAACATGAACAACACCATGCTAGCAACGGCCATTCTTTCGGCTATCGCCCTACCTTCGGCTTCTGCGGTAACGATTTATGATAAAGACGGGACACGATTAGATTTAGGTGGACGCGCAGAAGGACGTTTCAGTGTCTCAGACACAAATAAAACAGGCAACAAAGGCACGTTTAAGGACATGAGCCGTGCCCGCGTAACCTTATCTGGCAAATCGGCTATTACTGATCAACTGTCGGGTTTTGGACAATACGAGGCCGAGCTCTCGGGCGAAGAAGATTTAACGAATCGCTACTACTATGTGGGTGTTAAAGGCGATTTTGGTTCTGTCTCTTACGGAAAACAAGATTCGGCTCAAGTCATGCTAAGTAACTTCACCGATACCTTAGCCACATTTGGCGCAAAAGCAGCCGACATCGTGAATGGGAATAAAGACAAACGAGAAAACGCGCTGGTCTATAAAAGCCAATTTGAACAACTGACTGTCTCTGGAGATTACCTATTTGCCGATAAAGACAACAACGACAGCACCCGAAGTTATGGCATTTCTGGGATTTACAGTTTGGAACGGTTTCGGATTGGTGCCGGTTACGTGAACCAGAAGCAAGGCGATGAAACCGAAAAACAATTCAACCTTGTTGGTGATGTGCAGTTAGAGCGTCTCAATTTTGCTGGTTTATACACGATGGGGAAAAGTGTGGTTGGGAACCAACTTAATGACTTCACCGGTTATGAGTTGATGGCAAAATACAATATAGAAAAAATGTCGTTTGTCGGTGCCTACAACACACAGAAAAACGACACTACAAAGACCGACATTGTGGATGAATTTGCTCTGGAAGCGGTTTATACCTTTAACGAACATTTAAGGACTTATGTAGGCTATCGTATCAACCAGATAAAAGAGGCCAACAACGAACTTCAAATGGGCTTACGTTACGACTTCTAATAAAAATAGAGCCGGCCACCTTAGCTGGCTTTATACCCTAACGAACGAAGAAACCCAAACGACGACACTATTATTACTGTTATTACTGTTATTACTGTTATTACTGTTATTACTGTTATTACTGTTATTTCCAACATATAACCAATCAATTTCATACACTAAATTCACACATTCATCTGAGTGGCTTTTCACGTGCATTTTTATTCAATATATGCATTTTATTATTTATTTTATTAAAAACGGTGAATCCTCCCTCACTTCAGATTCACTATCCGAACTTACGGTCTTAGATTTTGAACCCAAGGTCATTCTTTGATTTATCAGCGTCGTTCGTGAAATGACTCGAATTCTCTCTGATATTCCCCGTCATACGTTGTTAATCGTTTGCTTTGAAAAACTCCCTTTGATATTCATATCAACGATTATCTCTTTGATAATTAATAAATTAATTTACAAACAAACTTTAACAAGGAATGAAAAGTGAACAAGAACACACCTTTTTTCAGTCACTTTATTGAGTCTCAAATCGAAGAGCTAAGCGCTCAAGAAACTAAGCAATGTGCTGGTGGTTACATTGGTAACTTTGACGTCGTAACGATGAAAGCACCATCTGATGATGATGAAGGTCTAGAGTTCGTTCTTAAGCCGGGCGACCTAGTAACAATGAAGCACCCATCCGACAATGATGAAGGCAACGACTTCCCGTCGTTCTAAATAAGCCAAAAGAAGAAAACATGAGTAATAGCACCCTTTTTTAGCTATTTCATCGAGTCACAAATTGACGGGTTAAACGACGCGAAAACGACTCAATGCTCGGGTAGTTTTACAAGCTTTAATGTGTCAATGACGTACCCTTCTGACGGCGATAAAGGTATCGAAATCAAATTCGACCCTTAAATCAGGAATTTTTTTACCATGAACATTCACCTTACATTATGTAAGGTGAATACTTTAGTAAACACTAACTTACAATAAAACAGTGTATAAATAACATTCGTACAGATTAAAAATAGACCTTGATTCAAATTAAATCGTTTTTTTTGCGAAATAAAATAAGCTTCATCACGGTCAAATTTCAGGGGTGAAATAGAATTTAAATTCCAGCCTAAATGATTCTCAAATATGAGAAATTATTTTGTTAATGATAACATTGTCATTTTTTAACTAATTGCTTTTATGTATGTTTAAAAGGGTGAACGGCAGATAATGCCGATTCGTCGACGGAATAGTGTTCACATAAATATGCCAATTAACGGCACTAACATTAAATTAAAAAGGAACATACAAATGAGTAAGAACACTCCATTTTTTAATAATTTTATCGAAGCAGAGACATTAACTGAAGAAGAAATCAACCAAGTTTCAGGTGGTGTTGTTAACCGTGGTAATTTTAGTAATATTATATTTCCACTCGATTCCGAATCAGAAACTGCAACTCGTAAATCGCCATCTGATGATGATGAAGGTATATCTGCAATTGCATTTGAATTCGAATCTCCAGGAATTGTATTTCCAGATTGTTAAATACCAAATCGGGTTTAGGCAACACACGATAGAATTTTTATCCATTGCCTAGACACAACCTCTAAGCTATCACCCCCAAACTTTGGGGGTGATATTAAAAGAACGAATATGCAGATAAAAAACAAAAGTATCCTATGCATCACTCATTCTGAGGACACCTTTCCTGTTGATTGGGTGACAGAACACCTTACGGCATCGGGTGTAGAGGCTATTCGCTTAAACAGCGACCAATTCCCCTTGAATATTCAAATCGGTGGAAGTTTACAAAGCCTCCCTTTTGACTCGCCAATATCAGAAAAGCAATATCTGGAAAAAGCACGCATTGATACAGTGATTTCAACGGAAGGCTGGTCTATCAACGAATCAGACATTGGCGCGATATGGCATAGAAAAAACAGAGTCAGCAATTTATCTTCCGCGCTAGAGGGAGACGTATTAGCCCAAGCAACACGTGAGTCTGAGTGTATTAAGCAGTCTTTACTTTACAGTTTTGAAGATGTTTTCTGGCTTGATCACCCAAACACACAACGGGCTGGAGAAAGTAAATGGCTACAACTTAGAATGGCCAAAAAAGCAGGGCTCGACGTTCCTGCAACACTATTTACCAATATTCCAGACCAAGTAAAAGCATTCTATAAACAATGCAATGGCAATATTGTGGCAAAAATGCACACGCCGCTCACCGTAACTATGGGCAAGCCGCCCGCGTTTGTTTACACATCGAAAGTGACCGAATCTCACTTAGCGGATCTCGAATCGCTGCGCTTTTCTCCCATGATTTTTCAGCAACAAGTGAAAAAACAAGCGGAATTGCGCATAGCCTATGTCGATGGACATTGTTTCCCAGCCAAAGTGAATTTGAGCAGTAATGATGAAAAAGAACTGCTCGATTGGCGAAAAGCGGCGCCAACGCAATCCAATTGGCAACACACTGATATCCCGGACTCTCTCGTACAAAAATTACGCGTTTTCATGGGCTCTATGAATCTAAAATTTGGCGCTATTGACATCATATTAGATACGACTCGCAAATATCAGTTCTTAGAAGTGAACCCTGCGGGTGAATGGGGAATGTTAGAGGCAGAATTAGGCCTCCCTATTTCTAAACAGATCGCCCAAACACTTATCAAATACAGTCAATAGCAAGGAACAGCTGGTACAAGTATGACTAAAAATAAAGTTCTCATTATTACGCATTCAAAAGACAATCAAAGTATTGATACCATTTCAGAACTGCTGAAACAAGCTGGCGTTGTACCCGTGCGTTTTAATACGGATCTCTTTCCAACTCAGGTGCAAATTGCCACCCATCAGAATAATAAAGGCAACGAGAGTACGCTCATTACCGAACATGGCGATGTCGTCAAAGGTGACGAGATATTAGCCGTTTGGTATCGACGATTCTATCCAGCAAAAGGCTTACCTGCCGACATGGACATGCAGCTCAAGCAACCTTCAGCAGAAGAAAGCAAGCGAACCATTTTGGGCTATCTCGACAGCCTAGAGTGCTACAAACTTGATGATTACTGGGATATACGCCACGCATCCAATAAAGAGTATCAATTGATGCTGGCAAGAAAAGTGGGGTTAAACCTACCCAATACACTCACCAGTAACTCGCCAGAAGCCGTGCGCGATTTCTTTGCTGATAACAACGGTAAAATCATCACGAAGATGCAAACCGCCTTTTCGATTTGGAATGACGATGTCGAGCAAGTGGTCTTTACCAATAAAGTCAAAGAAGAACACCTAAAAAAGCTGGAAGAATTAAACCTGTGCCCAATGGTGTTCCAAGAACATGTCATGAAAGAGGTTGAGTTGCGTGCGACCGTTGTTGGCAACCAGGTTTACTGTGCATCCATTGACCCATCGATTATGAAGGGGATGGAAACCGACTGGCGTAAACGCGGTATTTACACGCTCGATAAATGGCAGCCATTTGACTTGCCGCAAGAAGAAGCCGATAAGCTGATCCGTCTCGCGACAGAGCTCAAGCTAAACTATGGCGCAGCAGATCTTATCTTAACGCCAGATGGTCAATACAAATTTCTAGAGATCAACCCATGCGGTGAGTTCTACTGGATGGACATCTACCAAAAGCTAGGCATTTGTGAAGCCATTGCTCAAAACTTGGTATCCGGTGGTCGATAACCGTAAGTTTGCCTTAATCTGCCCGAACGCCCCCATGCTCGGGCATTCTTAATACCGGAGAAACGTTTTGAGCCAGCTGTATCGTCAATCTGTCATTGACGCCCAAAAACAACGACTCCACGGCGATGTGTTGCTCACGCAACCTTTGTCTATTTATCTCATTGTGACCATTCTTTTCGTTTCCGTCACCTTGCTGGGCTTATACCTAAATTACGCCGAATACAGCCGAAAAGAGACGGTTCAGGGCTATATCTTACCCGATAAAGGCATTATCAAATCCTTTTCGCAACGTGAAGGCATCATCGAAACGGTTCATATCCAAGAGGGTCAGCAAGTTGAGAAAGGCGATCCTTTGATCACCATTCGCTCGAGAAACAAACTTGCTAATGGGCTGGATCTGAATCAAACCGTGATTGAAGAGTTTGAGAAGCAGTACCAATACATAGACAAAGAAATTCAATTTCAGAATAACCTTCACCAACAACAGGTAGCCAAACAAAAAATACTGGTTTCAGACATCGACCATCAACTCACCGCAATAGATGCTCAGAAATCCCTGATCAAAGAGAAGTACGCACTACAAATAGAAAGACAAAAGCAGCACCAAAAGCTCTTTCAAAATGGCCACCTTTCAGCATTAGACTTACAAACTCAAAAAGAAGCATTAATTGAAATTAAAGCTCAGCAAGAGCACGTTACCGCCAGTGAACTTGAACTAAGAAAAACACGAAACACTTTACTGTCTGATTTGGCTATTTTACCCAAACAGAATGAACTCAGTATTTTAGACCTTGAGCAACAGAAATCCTCAATACGCCAGCAACTCAGTCAGGCGCAAGGGAACGCCATTCATGTCCTCACTGCCAATGAAAATGGTAAGGCAACAGGCATCAATGTGGTGACAGGGGAAACCGTAGGTGACAACAAACTGTTGGTCAGCTTACTGCCTGAAAATGCCAAGCTGGTGGCAGAACTGTTCTTGCCAACTCGCTCTGCTGGCTTTGTGAAAAAAGGCGATATCGTCAAACTCAGGTTAGAGGCCTTCCCCTATCAACGATTTGGCTACCTAAACGGCAATGTGGAACAAATAGACACGGTGTTACTGCAAAAAGGCGAAACGCCCGTTCCGATTAACGAACCCGTTTACCGTATTAGAGTGGCACTCGAACAAGCGTTCATCCGATTTGAAGGCACGGACATACCGCTCAAAAATGGCATGCTATTGGAAGCGGATATTTTACTGGAAAGCCGCAGCGTCATGGGCTGGATATTAGAGCCTATCTACGGATTATTAGGAAAGATATAGAATGGATCACGCCGAGAAAGAGCCTCATATTACTGAGCTACTGGAGTATTCCGGCAACCGAAAAGTCGCCATGATTTCGCAAACGGAAGCCACGGAATGCGGCTTAGCTTGCTTGGCGATGGTCTCGTCCTACTATGGGTATAAACTCGATATGCCTGCTGCACGTCGATTTTATTCGCCCGGAATGAAAGGGATCAACATCCAACAGTTGATTCAAACCGCCGACAAAATGCAGCTGGCCGCCAGAGCACTAAAATGCCCATTGGAGCACATCGGAAAGCTCACGTTGCCCTGCGTCGTGCACTGGGATCTTAACCATTTTGTGGTACTAACAGGGGTCAAAAAAAATACCGTCACCATTAATGACCCGGCATCAGGCACCCGCGTCTTATCTCTTACTGAATTCAGTAAACATTACACGGGTATTGCCATTGAGCTCATTCCAACGAAAGAATTTGAACAAAAAGATGCACGCCAAAACATGGGCATCAGCCAATTGTGGACACGTGTTTCAGGCCTTGGAAAAGCATTATCCACACTGGTGTTTCTGTCGATTCTTCTCCAGTTTTTAATGCTGCTTAGCCCCTATTACATTCAGCTGGTTGTGGACGAGGTGCTAGTCAGCTTCGATGATACATTACTGGTCGTCTTAGCCGCTGGGTTCAGCCTGCTCTTGCTGTTTAACATCACCACCAAAGCGATTCGAAGTTGGTTGATCCTTCGGTTATCCAGCCAGCTAAATCTGCAAATGGGCGCGAATCTGCTTCGTCATTTACTGCGCCTACCCATGAGCTACTTTGAAACTCGCCACATCGGTGACTTGGTTTCTCGCTTCGGATCCCTCAATCAAGTACGTGAGCGCATGACGACAGGTTTAGTCGAAACCATTGTCGACGGCATCATGTCAATTGCGATACTCGCCGTCATGCTCGCTTACAGCCCATTTCTGACTGCCGTTGTCTTGTGTGTGGTTCTTACCTACCTCACGGTTCGCCTCGCGCTGTACAGTAAACTGCAACAGGCAACAGAAACCTCCATTGAAGCCAGAGCGAAAGAACAAAGCCAATTTTTGGAAACGGCTCGCGGCATTCAAACCATCCGCCTTTTTAATGCCGAATCCATGCGCCAAAGTACTTGGCAAAATCGCTACAGCTCCGTCATCAATGCCGATATCAAACTGGGTAAGCTCAGTATTGGCTTTGACTCGGCAAACCAGTTGCTGTTCGGGTTAGAAAACATCTTCATCATTTTCCTTGCCGCCATGGCGGTAATGAGTGGGGACATGACCATCGGTATGGTGTTTGCGTTCTTAGCGTACAAAGATCAATTAACCACCCGAATGTCGATGCTGATAGAACAAGTCGTTCAATTTAAAATGCTTCGCTTGCACCTTGACCGTATCGCCGATATTGCCCTGCACGAACAAGAGCCGCACCGCGAGAAAGGGCGTAACTTAACCCAGATGCGCGGCAACATAGAGCTGGTCGATCTGTCGTTCAAATATTCTGAAAATGACGACTACCTTTTCCAAAATATGAATCTCACCATACCTGCCGGTGAATCCATCGCTTTGGTGGGACCTTCTGGCTGTGGCAAGTCGACATTAATGAAGTTAATGCTTGGGTTGCTTCAACCCTCGTCTGGGAAAATATTGATCGATGGCGAAGACATCCGAGATTTAGGGCTGTCAAGTTATCGAGACAGGATTGCCTCGGTGATGCAAGACGACACGCTGCTTACCGGATCGGTAGAAGAAAACATTACCTTCTTTTCACCAGAACCCGACCACCAAATGATGATGCAATGCGCGCACATGGCTGGCATTCATGAAGACATAGCCAAACTGCCAATGAACTACCAAAGTTTGGTGTCGGATATGGGGTCGAATTTCTCGGGCGGTCAAACCCAGCGGTTATTGCTGGCTAGAGCACTTTACCATCGCCCAGCGATTTTGTTTTTGGATGAAGCCACCAGCCATTTGGATGTTGAAAATGAAAGCCGAATCAACGAGCACATTAAAGGGCTTCCGTTTACTCGTGTAATGATCGCCCATCGCCCCGAAACCATCAAAAGTGCGGATAGGGTGGTCAACATCAGTGAGCTCTAGATCCACCTAAGCACTATGACGGCGTAGCAGGCTTTTCGGTGAGAAGCCTGTGACCAACATGGTGCCACTGACCACCAGTATGGTGCCAATTACTGTGTTAAACCCGATCGGCTCACCCAGTATCAAATGTCCCCATAAAATACCAAAAAACGGAATCAAAAAAGTCACAGAAAGCGTGGATGCAGGTCCGATATCCGTCACCAAACGAAAGTACAACAGATACGCCAACCCTGTACACAACACACCCAGTACCGCGACCGATGACCATTCAAATACCGTCGGCATCTCAGGCATCGGTAGCCAGGGCAATAAAGGCAGCACCAAAATCACAGCCCCCCACATACTTCCGTGCGCATTATCGAACGATGAAATCTTGGGTGCATTCTTGGCGTAGTTAGTCGCTATCCCATAACAGGATGCGGCCATCACTCCGGCGATAATAGGCAATGTCGCTTCTTCACCAATGTTTACGGCATCCCACCCCACTAATACAGCGACACCTATAACCCCCAGCACTAAACCAACTCCCCCTTTGAGCGACAAGGGAGTCTTGTGCCAAAAATACGCAATCACCGCTCCCCAAATCACCGCTGTCGAATTCAAAATAGACAAGGTAGACGCATTCAATGTTTGAGCCGCATAGGCGAAAAGCATAAATGGCATAGCGGTGTTGAAAGACGCAATCATCAGAAAGTGCTTAGGGTACTGAAGCAAAATCAGCCGACGTTTAAGAAACACAGACACCAGCAGCAAACTGATGGCAGCAAACAGCACCCGAAATTCGATTAAATACGCAGGACCAAAGCTGTTGGCGGCGATCCTCATAAAAAGAAAAGACGCCCCCCAAATCGCCGCGAGGCATAGTAATCGTAAAAAGTTGGCTGTCGTCATTTCTTTATCCTTTTCTAATAAGACTTCACTGTGTATTAGGTTGATAAAAAACACAATTACAAATCAAATTGCGGTTCCGATAATGGCGATCTATTGTTTTTCGCAGAACATAAATTGCACGCCATGTTTTAACCAATAACGCTCACCCACCAAGCATATTGAGATCACTTCGTATATCTTAAGAACATTGATAGAACGAATAATAGGCAAGGAATACGTCATGAATTTCAAGCGCATTGAAACTTTCGTACTGGTGGCAACGCTGGGTAGCTTTCGTAAAGCCGCGGAGCAACAGTTCACCACTCAGCCTGCCATTTCCACACGAATAGCGGGATTAGAAGAAGAGTTGGGGGTTAAGCTGTTCGACAGAGACACTTCCCCAATTGTGCTCACAGCACAAGGTAAAGACCTGTTACCTTATGCTGAGAAAATGCTGTATATGGCGGAACAAATGCACAAACGTGCCGACATCAGCCGGTTACTTTCAGGAACACTGCGTTTGGGGGTATCTGAAACCATTGCGCATACTTGGCTAACCGATTTCCTCAAAGTGCTTCATCATGAGCTGCCTAACCTCAATGTGGACATGACGGTTGATGTCACTGGTAACTTGAAGAGCGGGCTGCTTGATCGCTCACTGGATTTGGCTTTTTTAATGGGACCGGTTGCCGAGCCCGGGATCACCAATCACGATCTTTGCCAATTTCCATTGGTGTGGGTGGCCAGCACCGACCTACCTTTACCCGATAAAACCTTATCGCTGGAAGAGATGGTTCAATACCCGATCATTACGTACTCTCGCAACACTCAGCCTTTTTCCGAGATCAGCGAAAAATGCATGCAGATCGACGGGCTTCCCGCGCGGTTTTTCTCGTCCAGTTCACTGTCTGCCTGCCTTAAACTCACTCTAGATCAGATTGGCATTTCCACTTTGCCGTTGGCGACAGTCTCTTCCGATATTCAGCGGGGTGTACTCAAAAAATTGGATGCTCACTGGGAGCCCTCTGCGTTGGCTTTTACCGCTTCGTATCCTTCGGTTGCATTTAACAGTGCGGCTGAGCTTGCCGCAGAGATTGCCGTGAGAGTGGCAGAGAAATTTGAACAGGGTGATAAATAAAATTTATACCAGTAAGTAAAAAACCATAATTGGACTTTATGCACTTACAAAGCAACACTTGAGTTACATTTCTTTAACAATGGACTGCTTTGCGAAATGCTCAATACACATTCTAAGCCTTCAGCCTACAAAGCTCAGCGACTTGCTCAAGCGTCTGAAGTAAGAAAAAAAATCCGACTTGGAAAATTCAACCAGCCAACCAGTGGTGTCGCCTCTGGGCTGGTTCAAGGCAATATCGTGATACTGCCGCAAGAGTGGGCAAACGACTTTTTACGGTTTTGCCAAAGCAATCCCGCCGCTTGCCCGTTAATTGCCGTTTCTCAACCTGGGCATCCTCTGTTGTCTGATCTTGGTGAAGACATCGACATCAGAACGGATGTGCCAGAATTCAAGGTATTTCGACACGGGGAACACGCAGAAACCGTGACCGACATTCACAGCCTGTGGCAGTCCGATTTTGTCACGTTTGTACTCGGCTGCTCATTTTCGTTCGAAGATTCGCTTGAGCGCGCAGGGCTAACGGTAAGAAACATCGAGTCCCAAACCAATGTGTCTATGTACAAAACCAATATTCCAACGACGCCAAGTGGCCGGTTTCACGGCAATATGGTGGTGTCCATGCGCCCATTTGTTGCATCAGATGCGATTCGTGCCATCCAAGTCACCTCCCGCTTGCCTAAAGCACACGGTGCTCCCGTCCATATTGGCGACCCTACCCTGATAGGGATCGATGATCTATCACAACCTGACTTTGGCGATGCCGTCGACATACACCAACACGAACTCCCTGTTTTTTGGGCCTGTGGTGTCACCCCCCAAGTGGCGATTGCTAATGCAAAACCCCCGATTGCGATCACCCACGTACCCGGAAAAATGCTCATCACAGATTGCCTAAACGATGAATTGGCAGTGCTGTAGCTGATCAGCAATGACTTAAGCTACTAATTAAGCGATATAAATGTTAAGCGATATAAATGGAGATTAACATCATGAAATGGAAAGCAAAAACCGCCGCCACGTTACTTATCAGTGGATTATTCGCTCACAGTGCGCTTGCCGAGAAATGGCATATGCCGACGCCGTACGGTGATGGTCACTTATCGACTCAAATCGCCTATCAGTTTGCTAAAGACATCAAAAACGATACCAATGGCGACGTCGATATCACGGTCTATTCTGGCGCCTCTTTAATGAAGCACCCTGAAATTCCGCGTGCTGTGCGGACTGGTCAAGTTCAGCTTGGGGAAGTGTTCATCGGCATCATGGGAAACACGCACCCAATCTTTAAACACGACAACATTCCTTTCCT
Source organism: Vibrio sp. S9_S30 (assembly GCF_014694455.1). GTDB lineage: Bacteria > Pseudomonadota > Gammaproteobacteria > Enterobacterales > Vibrionaceae > Vibrio. Next base: position 332,650 of record NZ_JAAUWT010000003.1, read on the forward strand.
TGCGACCAATTACGACCAAGCCAAAAAGCTATGGTTAGCCGCTAAACCGGAAGTTGAAAAACAACTCAGCAAAGAAGGGTTGATGCTTCTGTACACCGCACCGTGGCCATCGCAGAGCCTTTACACGAAGAAACCGATTCAATCGTTAGCGGATCTGAAAGGCAGCAAAATGCGCGCCTACAGCCCATCCACATCGCGCCTTGCTGACTTGATGAATACCACCCCCACCACCGTGCAATTGCCTGACATTCCTCAAGCATTCAGTACTGGGATTATTGATGCGATGATCACCTCACCATCCACAGGCGCCAATGGTCAAGCGTGGGATTACCTCAGTCACTTTACCGAAGTAAAAGCGTGGATCCCTAAAAACTTCGTCGTCGTGAACAAGCGTGCATTCAAACGATTAGATAAAGACGCTCAAAAGAGCATTCTGGCGGCGGCTGAGAAAGCAGAAAAATCGGCGTGGGATCTCGTTGTAGAGCGTGAAGCTCGTGATACTGCCATCCTTGCAGATAACGGCATTAAAGTTACGCAACCATCAGAAACGCTGCTGGCTGAGCTGAAAGAGATTGGCGTCACCATGACGAAAGAATGGGAACAAGAAGCCCCTTCAGAAGTAAAAATGGTGCTCGACAGATACAACCAATAATACATTACCTTAAGGCTCTGCTTTCAGAGCCTTTCTTTGAACTGAGGTCGATTGACCTAATACCGAAGTATTGCTGTGGGGTTTTTCAGTGAATACGTTTAAACACACGCTTTATATGCTGTCTGGCTACTCATCTGGGTTGTGCATCGTTCTGATGATGCTGATCATTCTGGCTCAGGTGGTGGGACGATTGTTTGGGTTTATTGTGCCGTCAGCCGAAGATTTTTCTGGTTACGCGTTGGCCGCATCCACTTTTTTTGGGCTGGCATACGCTTTTCGAGAAGGCGGGCACATTCGCGTGACATTGGTGATTCAGCGTTTACCTGAACGTATACAGCACTATCAAGAGACGTTCATCCTTATTTTTGCTTTTCTCTTGGTAACGTTTATGAGCTTTTACTGCGCCCATATGGTGTGGGAATCCTACGATTTTGAAGAAGTCACCCATGGCTACATTCCGATCCCGTTGTGGATGCCACAAGTGCCTGTTGCGCTGGGCATGTTTGGTCTTAATTTGGCCGTGCTCGACAACCTCATTATGGCATTGAAAGGGCAAGCACCGGCATACAAAGCCCACGAAGGCGAGACGGAGTAAGGAAAAGCATTCATGGATATTTCTGTTATTTCTATTATCTTGGCACTCACCATGATCCTCATGCTCGCCGCTGGGATATGGGTGTCGCTTGCTTTAATTGGCGTTGGAGTGCTCGGTTTGTACATGACGGGCAATGAACAAATCGGCTTGCTGTTCGCCACCTCAAGTTGGGGTGGAAGCACCAGTTGGTCACTCACGGCTTTGCCGATGTTTATTTGGATGGGAGAACTGCTGTTTCGAACTCGCCTGTCTGAAGATCTCTTTAAAGGGCTTGCCCCGTGGTTAAGTGGATTTCCGGGGAAGCTCTTGCACGTTAACGTACTGAGCTGCGGTATTTTCGCGGCGGTATCGGGATCCTCCGCCGCAACAGCGGCAACCATAGGGCGTATGACACTGCCGGAGCTTAAAGCCCAAGGTTACAGCGAAAAAATGGCCATCGGCACGCTTGCGGGTTCTGGCACTCTGGGGTTACTGATCCCACCTTCTATCATTTTGATCGTTTATGGTGTGGCCGCAGAAGTGTCCATTGGCCGGCTATTCATCGCTGGAGCCCTACCTGGGCTTATGCTGGTGATGATGTTTATGGGGTATACGGCGGTATGGGCACTACTCACTAAAGACGGGCTCCCTGCACACAATAAAGAAAGCGTGTCTTTCACCGTTAAGGTGGCGGCACTCAAAAAACTCCTGCCAATCGTCAGCCTTATCCTGTTCGTACTCGGTTCCATATACGGTGGGCTGACTACACCAACCGAAGCCGCGGCACTGGGCGTCTTTGGCGCACTCATTCTGGCGTGGATGACGGGTTCTTTGTCGCTGAGCACCTTTCTTGACAGCTTGCTCGGTGCGGTGAAAAGTTCCTGCATGATTGGGCTGATTCTGGTTGGTGCGCACTTTCTGACACTGGCAATGGGCTTTTTGGGCATTCCTCGCGCATTGGCGGAATGGATAGCGACGTTGACTCTGTCTCCGTTTGAATTGCTTATCTACCTAACGGTACTGTTCGTTATTCTCGGGTGTTTTTTGGATGGCATCTCTGTTGTTGTGTTAACCGTCGCCGTTGTCATGCCAATGGTGCAACAAGCTGGCATCGACTTGTTGTGGTTTGGTATATTCATTGTATTGGTTGTCGAAATGTCACAAATTACCCCGCCAGTTGGGTTTAATTTGTTTGTTATTCAGGCACTCACAGGTAAAAACATACTCTATGTGGCACGCGCTGCACTGCCCTTTTTCTTATTGATTTTAGTGGGTTTGGTCATGATCACCGTATTTCCAGAGATCGTGACCTATTTACCCACCACCATGACACAAAGATAATCGAATCTGCGTTTTTAAAAGACATCGTTTAAGAGACAAAACATGAAACTGAATTGCGATATGGGTGAGTCCTTTGGCGGCTGGGCTAAAGGACAGGATTCTCACGTCATGCCTTTTATCGACATGGCGAACATTGCGTGTGGCTTTCACGCTTCAGACCCACTGACCATGGACAAAACCGTTCGCATGGCCGTCGAGAACAACGTAAAAATTGGTGCCCACCCTGGCTACCCCGATCTCGTTGGGTTTGGGCGTCGTAATATGGATATTGCCCCCCAAGAGCTCGAAGCCATATTGATCTACCAAATTGGTGCTCTGGATGCGATTTGCCAAAAACACGGCACTGAAGTCAGCTACATCAAACCTCATGGCGCGATGTACAACCAGATGATGAAAGACAAAACCATTCTGGCTACCATCATGAAAGCGGTTCGCAAAGTTCGCCCACTTTGCCCGCTCGTGGTGATGGCAACCCCAAATAACGACATTATTCGAGCCATGGCACAAGAGCACGGCATTGAGGTGTGGTTTGAAGCGTTTTCTGATCGGGCATACGACGACGAAGGCTATCTGGTTTCTCGCCACAAAGCGGGGGCGGTGTATACCGATTTCACTCGCATCAAAAATCAAATAGGCCAAATCATCGAAGAAGGCTGTGTGACCACCATAACAGGCAAAAAGCTGTCCATCGACGTCGACACCATTTGCATTCACGGCGACGGCGAGCACGCGGCCAGAGTGAGTGAAGCGGCGGCAGTCATGAGGAGAGCCAACTGATGCGCATTGAGCCGGTCAATGAGATGACCTGTATCGTGTACTTTGGCGACCAAATTAGCGAACACGTCGCGCAACAAATCAGCTGGGCAATTGACAGGATACGCAACAACCTTGGCGACATTGTGATCGACATTATCCCGTCGTACACCTCTATTCTGGTGTGCTACGACATCAACAAAACCGATCGATTCGCCATTATTGCCCATCTAAAAGAAGTGCTTCGAGAATCAAGTTCTGCCCATACAAAAACTCAGCCTTCACAAGTCGTTGAGCTACCCGTTTACTATGGCGACGAAGTCGCACTGGATTTACAAGAGATTTGCGATCACCATAAGCTGAGCAAAAGTGAAGTTATCCAGATCCATAGCGATAAGATCTATCAAGTGTACGCCATTGGGTTTAGCCCCGGCTTTGCCTATTTGGGGACGACAGATGAACGCATCACCATGCCACGCAAATCCACCCCTCGTTTAAACGTCCCCACAGGCAGCGTTGGCGTGGCGGATAACCAAACGGCGATTTACCCAAGCGCCACACCCGGTGGTTGGCAAATAGTGGGTCGAACGCCGCTCAAGATGATCGATTGGGAAAGCGACTCACTGGCTCGTGTAGCGGTCGGCAATCAAGTGCGCTTTCGCCCCATTACTCGCGAAGAATTTTTGGACTTGGGAGGGCAGTTCGATGAGCTTTGAAGTCATTAATCCGGGGCTGCTTGCTTTGATTCAAGATCTCGGGCGTTTCGGGTATCAGCACATGGGCATTACCACGGGCGGCCCTATGGATGAACATGCATTTTGTTGGGCAAATCGAATGCTCGACAACCCACAAAACGCACCACAGCTTGAAATCACGTTTGGAAAGCTTACTTTAAAGGCACTCGCAGATACTTGCATTGCAATAACAGGAGCAGACCTAAACACCAGAATCGGCGATAAAAAAATTCAGCCTTGGAATACTTATCGAATTCGAAAAGGCGATACCTTGAGTTTCGATTCTCCTGCCAGTGGCCTGCGCGCTTATTTGGCGGTGAAGGGCGGTTTTACTATCGACCCACAACTCGACAGCGTTTCGACGGTATCACGAGAGAAAATCGGCGGCATAGAAGGGGGCCGCGCGTTAAAACAAGGGGATGTTTTACGGTTTATCCCTTGTAAAGACGACATCAACACTCGGACACCCAAATGGGCGATCCCCGACTATACTGTGCCACTGGAATTGGGCGTGATGCTCGGATACCAGTACCGAGATTTTCCCAATAACGACATCATGACTCTGTTTTCCAGCGCTTATGAAGTCTCATCCAACATTGATCGAATGGGCTACCGGCTGTCTGGTCAAGCCATTCGCTGCAATCGGGACGGCATTATTTCAGAAGGCATTGCTTACGGTGCAATACAGATTCCTAAAGATGGGCAACCCATCGTGCTCATGAGAGACAGGCAAACCATCGGGGGCTACCCCAAAATAGGGTGTTTAAGTGCGTTAGGGGCTGGCCAGCTTGCGCAACGCGCCCCCGGAAGCCAAATCCGTTTTTACCAAATGGACGTTGGCGAAGCAGAGGCGCAGCGCGTCATCTTCAATCGAGTCATGCAAACTAAATAGCGTGTTGTCGAGCGAATGAAGTCGAACTCATAAAACGGTAAAGGCGTCACCATCTTTCTCATCACTTGATATTTAACATATAGCAAGGAGTTACACTGGCGTCTTCATTGCCTCTGTAATCATCAGTGCGCACTCTTGAGGGGATGCTGACGTTGTGTCGATAACCAGATCGTAATTCACTCCGCGGTGTACTCGCTGCATTTGCTCACGCGCAGACCCAACTTTTCTGTCGCCGCGAGCCCATTCTCTTTGATCTAAAACCGCTTCACTGCATTTGATTCCGACATAAAAGCAGCGGTGTTTTTCTAGTAAAGCCCGCCATATTTCAACCTCTTGGTTTCCATCCGCTATCTCATCCACAATCACCTTCAGCCCACTGTCTGCCAAATGTTTAACCGTTGTTCTGTATGCGTCGTTCACCTGTTCGCCATATCGTCCTTTCCGAACTCGATACATTGACTCGCCACTGGTATGTTGCGTTTCCCAGTAAAAACCCTCTGCGGGTTCGGGAATATCACCAAGCTTATTGGTCTTGTCTGGCATAAGCGAGATGAAGGTATCGATCCCTATGAGTAGATAAGGCACATCCAACATGTCTTGCAAAGCCTTTGCGATGCTGCTTTTCCCGCTGCTACTAGGACCATTCAGTAAGATGACATCCATTCTCTATTCTCTATTCTCTTCAAATTTACAATGTAAATGATAGGAAACGGTTCATTGCTAAGCTAAGCCGACCACTTCTGGGCATTCTTGATTTTCTTTGTTACCTGAAGATATCGCCTTAAAATGCAATTGAATTCATAATGTTCACACAAAAATGAAAAGCTAGGAATCAAACATGACAACGTCAGCAAAAGTGATTGATAAAAATACGTGGGGACGAGCCCCGCATTATGACCATTTCAGCCAAAAGGACTTCCCCTATGTTGGGTTTTGTGCCGAAGTCGAACTGACCAACTCATTTTACTATGCCAAAACACACTCGATGTCGATCTTCAATTTGGTCTCTTACGCGGTATTGGCGGCGGCCAATGACATTAAAGAGTTTAGAATGAGGGAGCATGGCGACAACATTGTGGAATATGAGTCTGTGAAGTTTGGTTTTGTTGCGATGACCAAAGCACCCCCACTTTTTAGCTTTGGGGTAGTCGAGAAAGGCGAATCTTTTACCCAGTTTAATAATTTGATGGAATCCGAGAAGTCACGCATTGCAAAGAACATCATTCTGGATGCCAAATTGGAGAATGACGACGTTATCTACACATCGTGCCTACCTTGGTTGCGGTTTACCTCCTTTGTTCACCCCGTTAACCTGAATATTCCCTCCACCATTCCTCTCATTTCATGGGGGAAAATTATCGATAAAGGCGGTTACGTCGATATGCCTGTCTCAGTACAAGCGAACCACGCGCTTATGGATGGTTGGCATATTTCAATGTACTACGACAAACTACAGCAATACTTAGCTGAGCCGGAAAAGCTGCTAACGGGATTGCTTTAATCCTTTAAGCTAGATCTAAAAATGGGAGCCCAGTGCTCCCAAATGTATACCCAAAACAAAACTTACTCGTTCACGATTTCCCACTGGTACCATTTTTCGTCTGCGAGCGCGAGCATTGGCAAATCTTCATAGGTATCGCCATACGCGTATATTTTATCGCACTCTTTCAGCGCGACTGCGCGTTTTACAGGCTTGCAGCCGCCCAAGCTTATAAAGAAATATAATCGGCCATACCAGCAGCAAGCCGATACCCATTCTAACCTTGGGCGTAGAATAAAAAATAAATTTTGTGTAGGTGTCTTCGTTGGTGATGGTACCGTCAAAATCAAACAGTGCTAGATTCATTCGCCGTTATCCAACTAAGCTAAACCTCACTTAGCAGGGTAGTGGTTGCACCGTGGAGAGGTACGTTAGCAAAGTCGCCACAATCATTTTTGTCTCACTCGTTTGAGTTTCATCCAACCAAATATAATCGGCTTCTCTTAAAAAACTTCTCGAATAATTTAACACGTATTCGGCGACTATTTTGTTATTAAAAACTATCGTTCTCGACTCGATCCTAAAAGTATTCCCAGCATCATCAACTAGCTCAAGTTCATTTAAATGCCAGCGCTTGTTATTAAACTCAAGCCTGCCAATATGTGGAGCAATGATTCTCTTGATGCTTCGAGTATCCAGTTCTTCATCGCGGAAAGTTCGATATCTCTTCACAATACAGTTTTGCTCGTAATTCAGAGAAGCCGACGTATTGTTTGGTCCAAATTGTTTAATAGTGACGGTGCGATCACTGTTTTCGACCATGTAATAGCCACTGAAAAACACGTTTCTATGCTCCGTAATTTTGCCTTTACTGACATTACTGGAATAATCACCAAAACGAATATTCTTCCCAGGCATCCACCCTTCTCGGCCCTTCACTTCAAACCGTGGGCTGTTTTTCAGGAAAGTTGGCCGCCTCTGTTGGCGTCATCAATGCACAACCAGACAGTAAACTCGCTGCGGCTAAAACAATGAAAAACTTTTGTACCATGTTTCGCTCGTCCTAAATATATTTGATTGGCTTAAATACCCAAGTAGCTTCAAGATGCTTAGTTATATTGATACTTCAATAACACCTACCGATATTACATTGGATTCTCGACCATGCCTAACGCTGAGGTTTAAGAGCATTATGTGTGCTTCCAAATACTGAAACTCGTCTTGAAAAGATAAGCTTTCCTCTACTTTCTAAAGCCCTACTCTTCTTCTCGTTTTTTTAGCTCGTTTTGATACCAAGTTTCATTGATGAACCAACTCAGCGCACCGAAAACGAAACCGCCACCCAAACCAATCCCAGCGGCTTGTGACAAACTGACTAAAGCCGAAACATCATGCTTCGACAAAGCTGGTATCGAATACGCTGCCAGCAAAGCGACGAAACCAGAGAAAATGGTCCAGTTAAAAATGTATCGGATTTTTCCTGCTTCTCGTTTTTGTTTCCAACGCTTAAATTTGTGCTCCAACGCGTTCATCATAATCTCCCATTTCTAGAATCTGCTGATCTCATTGTTGTGGGATTATACAATAGGGTGTGAAGTATCTACATCCAAGTTGCCGTATGTTTCTTGTGGAACGATGGTGCAGGTCATCGGCTAGAGAGCTTTACGCATGACGGCAACGTACCGATTCTAGAAGAAAAAATCTCTGAACTTTACACCCTCAAAAAGTAACTGTAGTAGGTGGTATCGCGTTCATACCCTAAAGATTCATACAACGTTTGCGCAGTAAGGTTATCGCGTGCGGTTTCAAGGGCTAAACCTTTGGCATTGGTGCTTACCGCCAATTCTTTCGCTACGTTCATGAGCGCTTTTCCTACACCTTTCCCTCTCGCATTCTCCGTTACAAACAGGTCATTTAAAATCCAAGAGCGCTGCGCAGATACCGATGAAAAGGTCGGGTAAAGCTGGGTAAACCCGATGCCTTCACCTTGCTCATTCAAAGCCAAAAAGACCACAGACTCGTTGTTTTCGAGCCTCTCTTGGATAAACGTCGTCGCGACACCGATATCACTTTCGTGGCCATAAAAGACTCGATATTGGTTAAATAGGTCCGCTGCAATAGCGACATGTTCGGTGGTTGCTTTCATTAAATCCATATAAGAATCCGTTCTTTAATTAAGCCAATTATTCCGACATTGTCGTGTTCAGAGTGTATGAAAACAACTCTTTGATTACAAAAACTTTATTTATCTAACACTACAATCGTATTCGCTAATTTATCCCCTATTCTTTGCCGACCTTTACCCAATATAAAGAGAGCGTCGATAGTGCCAATTATGGGCGATAAAATATTGCGTAAAAATGCGCGCCACAAAGTACAGCTTTTACCCGTAGATTTGTTGATGGTCGACATACCCAATACCAATTTCCCGATGCTTTTACCCCGTGGCAGGGCATCCGAGAATATAAAATAGGTGGCGGCAGCAGCGATAGAAGTCAGAACTTCAACATCGCTTCCAACCTGTAAATAGTCCGTTACGACCATTACTGTGAGAAAAATCGCCCAAGAAATAGCACCATCTATTATTTGCCCAACATATCGCCTACCGGGGCTCGCTAGAATACGCGTATCTTCCATATCCTCTCCCCGTTTTCCCTGTCGAATTTGTTCTGGATTGGCATCCGCCATCTCTACAGCTTTTACATCAACGACTGTCGGTTCGACTTTCATTTAACCGTATCCATTTACTCTATTAAAAATAAAACGTGAACGAAAAAATCTAGCGGTTTCATTGGTGAAATGAAACGGCTGAGCGAAGGTTCTATTATATGTGCCCCGCAATTTCGTTCAATACTTCAGTCAGCAATCTCGATACGTTTGTCTTTCCACGTCAATCAAGGAAATACAGAATGGAGTCTTTAGTCTTGTCTATGATTGTCTTCGCGTTCGCTGGCGCGGCGACACCTGGTCCGGTGAATATCATTGCCGCGGCATCTGGCGCTCAATACGGCTTACGCAAGGCTTCGGTTTATGTCGTTGGCGCATCTGTTTCTTACGCAATTGTTGTGCTGCTCAGTGGGATAACGATTGGTTCACTTTTACTAACCCTGCCTGCATTTACTTTCTACCTTAAATTGGTCGGGTCGGTTTTCTTGATCTATTTAGCGTATAAAATCGCTACCGCTTCCCCTGAACCGCTGAAGGCGACGGATATTGGGCAGAATGCGCCGGGGTTTGGTAAGGGTGCATTAACTCAAGTATTGAACCCTAAAGCATGGCTTTACGCTTCGTCTGGCGTGTCTTTGTTTGTTGCTGGCAGCAGTACCCAAGACTTGCATTTACCGCTATTCGTCACTATCTCTTTATTAGTTTGCCTTTTTGGTGTCGGTATTTGGGCATGTTTTGGGCAAGCTATCGGTCAGTGGCTCAATAGCACTCAGCGTCAAAGAGCATTCAATTGGACAATGGGTTTGCTATTAACGGCAACGGTGATAGGGATGTGGTGGAGTTAAAACATGAAGCAAGATGATTCAGTATTTTTGACCCAATCTCAAAGCCTACCATTTGTCGACATGCGCACAGCGTCTGATTCATTCGCATGCTATCAAGCTCACTCCCACGATGAGTTTTCTTTTGGTGTTATCGATGGTGGATGTGCAAGCTATCGCAACCTGAATCACACCCATCAGGTGCATCAAGGTCACACCGTGACGATTAACCCCGGAGACATGCATTCTTGCAATCCAGACAAAACGCAGTGGTCTTATCGAATGCTATTTGTCGATACCCAGTGGATTGGCAAATTACAGCAAGAGTGGACCAAAAAAAGCGGTGTGGATTACCAACCTTTCTTCCATCAATACGAACAGCGCTCTGATTTGTATCGGTTATTTCATCAGCTCTATCAATCGCTTTTATCAGAGAAAAACGCGTTGGTGACTGAATCGCTGATGGTTGAATACTTGGCAAGTATCTTTGAACATCCTGTTAGCCCAAGCCTCAATAAGCCCCTGAAAACGGAATCAAAATTGAATCGGGCAGCAGAGATGCTGTGCGATCAATTGGAAGTCAATGTCGCACTGGATAAGCTTGCAAATGAAGTAGACATGAGTCGATACCAGCTAATTCGAGCATTCAATCGGCAATATGGTGTTTCTCCTCATGCCTACCAATTAGACCAACGGATAATCAAAGCAAAATCTCTACTTAAACGTGGGTTATCTTTAGCCGATACCGCCTCTGAAACTGGGTTTTCTGATCAGGCGCATTTTCAACGTCATTTCAAAAAACGCATGGCGATCACCCCTAAGCTTTATCAGTCCTTTTTCATTACCTAGCTCGCACACCAATAACGTACAGTTGCATATTAAAAATAATTCAATATAGAGTCGAACTTACTATCGATTCTATAGAATATGGGAAGGAATAGGTGATGCGAACACTTCTTTTAAGCCTAATGATGTTTAACGTTCATGTTGCAACTGAAGAGATGTCTATCCCCAGTGACGTATTGAACTGCGTAGGCAGTGAGCCCGATTGGTACCTAGAAGTCACGCCGAAAAAAGCGTCGTTCGAATCACTCTCTACCGACGAATTCTCGGTCAGCGTTACACAATCAATAGAGACCGATAATCACACCAATAAATGGGTCATCACAGCTGAAGATGACCAGTTTCACCAACAGATTGTTATAACGTTAGCCGACACTCACACCTGCTCTGATGACATGAGCGATAAAGTATATCAATACGAGACGATACTCCTTGTGCACGGTCAGGAAGCCTATAGCGGGTGCTGCAACGTGATAGAAGACTAGTGGGCTACTTAACCGTTTATCCCGAGTTCAGGTTACTTAGCAAAAATTAGCAGGGATAAATCAACACTTTGTGACTTTCAAAAGCAAGTCACCGGAACGTTCAAGTAAATCGGTGGTATCGACTGAGGGTGCACATAGCCACCGGTCTACTTCGTTAGGTGGGATGAGAAGCGGCATTCGATGGTGGTAAGGTTCGTAAACTTTATCGGGTTTAGTCGTTAATGTAACAACATTGTTCATGGACTCTAACCCAATCGCAGCCATATAAAGCGGTTCATCTTTTGGTGGTTCGAAAAGGTACTTTTGCTTTAAACCTTCACGTGATACCCATTCATACCAACCACTGCAGGGCACTACCACGCGTGACGATTCATAAGCACTTCGAAATGTTGGCTTGGAAGCGACCGTTTCTGCTTGCGCATTAATGATGACTTTTTTAGCCCAATGGGGCTTGATACCCCAGCTAAGGTCGTATTGTTGTAAACCAAATGGGGCTGCGCCTACCGTAGCAAGCGTATCTGTTTGTCTGACATCGGAGTTGGGTTGTGTCAAAAATCGAATACCAAGCTGCTCACAAACCTGCTGAGCAAATGGATCGTCCATAACATTCAGTCTGCCGCACATCATAATTTCCACTGAATCCTACAGATTCAGTATAGTCTGCGGTTTTTACGTCATACCTATTTGTAAAAATGAAAATAAAAAAAGCAGATCCGAAGATCTGCTAAACGAGTAGATTATTACGTGCTGACATCGCGATAACCACTATGGCTATCAGTCCCTCAACAACTGCATCAAACGATGCATTGAAAAGTCTCAGCTAGGATGCTTGCTTGCCTACGATCATTTGATAATCGGCATCTAGCCTGCGCTTTTCTTCTTCGGGGAGTACCGTCCAATGCTGGCCCGTTCTCGCCCCTTCAATTTCGTAAAGCAACTTAGGCGACACATCCAAATCAAGCCCGAGCTTTACGATTTTGCTCACTATATCTGCGGTTGTATCTCGCTGAAGCTCGGTCATCGAGCCAATACCAATTCGACGAAACAGCTTAAGGTGAAGACGACGAACATTGGGCAACAACCGCAAAGGTTGGTTGGCTCGATGATCACGGTTGGCAGCGTCGATAGACAAGCGAACCGCCTCCACGAAAGTGAATTCATCGAGATCGGAAAATAGTGAAAAATAGTGAGCGGCAATTTTAAAATCACCCTTCATTTGTGGCTCTGGTTGGTATTCGCCGCAACCCATTTTAACCAATTGACCTTTGAGTTGGTCCCCAGCCCTTAGAAAAACATGGTCATCGCGCGCCACCGCGAAAATGACATCGTTACAGAAAATCCCTGTGCCGCCAAACATTGCACGAGAGCTTACGCGTCCATATCGCTGCGCGATGAGTATGGTTGAATCAACGTTTACATTCATGCCCTTTCCCCCTTTATTACATCCTTGGCATTATGCCTTCGGAAACGCCAGCACCCTCATACTGGCTTCACAAATGCGTGATGTTTCCTTATGTTTCAAGCTATTTATAGCTTAGAAATCAGTGCCATCGTTTCAGATACAAACATGTTATGACCACTGTCAACAATCAATTTGACTGTCATAAGCAATGTCACGGTGATAAAGACAGGGCGAACGACTTTATCACCGTTATGGATTACGATTTTACTTCCGACGATTGAACCTAAAATTTGTCCAGCCCCCATAACAAGTCCCAATGTGTAATCAACAGAGCCTAGCCCGATAAAAAACAATAACGAGACAAAGTTCCCCATAAGATTCAGTGGCTTCGTTGCAATAGTTGCCTGCTTAATCGTGACGCCTAACAGGATCACAAAAGCCACCATCCAAATCGAACCTGTTCCTGGGCCAAAAAAGCCGTTGTAAAAACCAATCGCTAAGCCGCACATCAACATGAAACGACGATTTGAAATTTTGGCTTCGGTTGCTAAGTTATTTTTAATTCTTTTGGATAAAATCGAGTAAAAAGTAATGCACACCATTAGGACAGGCAGGAGAAGTTGCAATATTTCTTTTGAAAACAAACTCACCGAATAAGAGCCTAATACCGCCCCGATTGCCGTGGTTACAATGCCAAATCCAAATCCTCTCAGTTTTATTTCTTTATTCAACCAGTAGGTAATTAACGCGGTGGTTTCACCTATGACTGCCTGTAATCTGTTGGTTCCTAATGCAATCAGTGGTGGTACACCTGCCAGCATCATACTTGGTACTGTGATCAGCCCACCTCCTCCAGCAATCGCGTCCACGATGCCAGCAACCAATGCGGCGCAAAACAACCAAATTAAAACACTTTCAGACACGCCAAAAAGTGACAGCTCCATTTGTCAAAACTCCGTACAGGGCAAAAAAAGCCGAGCCTTGTACCATTGACCAAGGCTCGGTAAAACATGGATTTAGGACGTTCTACGATTCACAATCACTCGATGCATTACACGTAATGAACCGTAGTAATCGTTTACCGCGTGGTGTTGCACCGACCGGTTGTCCCACATAACAACCGTGCCATTTTCCCACTTAATGCGGGCGGTGAACTCAGGTCTGGCAACATACTCGCAGAGGTACTCTAATATTGGGGTACTTTCTTCTACGGTCATGTTGACAAATTTTTGTGTGTGCTCCTTATTAACGTAGATAGAGGCATGCCCTGTATCTTCGTTGATTTTCGCAGCAGGATGGATGGCTTCAAACGAGGCATTCGCTGTTGCAATCTCACTAAAATTGGTTAGATGAGGTGTTTTTTGTTTTGCCGACTGATGCTTGTTCGAGATGTACACAGCATCGTTAGTCAGCAAGAAATCCTTCATACCGCTCGACAACTGGCTAAATGCCGTTTGGCTATCCGAGAAAACAGTATCGCCGCCCACTTCGGGCGTGGCGCGAGCCGTTAAAATGGTAAAGTCTGGTGGGTTATCCAAGTAGGTGGAGTCCACATGCCACATTCCGCTGAAATTTTCGAGCTGGTGTGGTTCTTTGCGGATTTCTACAATGTTTGGGAACCCGTCAATGCCACTGGAAAATGGGTACTTTTGCACATCACCCAGCTGGTTTGAAAAAGCCATCAAATCTTCGGATGAAATGTGTTGTTCCCTAAAAACCAATAACTTGCTTTCAAGCAGCAGCTCCTTGACAAAGATAAGCCCATCTTCATCCAGATCTGCCAGTTTTAGCCCTTCAACTTCTAAGCCCATGTGAGGTGCCAATCGCCTTACATGTGTTTCTATCTTAAATTGTGGTGTTGCAACCTTGTCCATGATCGTTAAGCCCGTCTTTTTGTTTAATTATGCGACGGCATTATTAGTATCAATTTTCAACATGTAGTTAAATTAATCATATCTAACTTCAATATTAAGGTTGACCTTAATGCTTACTTCACAAGATCTTGAATTTTTTGACACAATCGCCAACAGCCCTTCACTGGCTGCGGCTGCCAGAACGCTCAACGTTACACCACCTAGCATTTCGCAACGGTTGCAAGCACTGGAAAAAAAATTAAATGTGAGATTAGTTGAAAGAAGCGTCCGTTCCACAACACTGACTGAAGAGGGGGAAAAGCTGGCAAAACGGGGGCGTAAGCTACTTATGGACATTGAATCATTGCAGAATGAAATCCTCGCGGACAAACAGGTCATTGAGGGAGAATTGAGAGTCTTATCCCCATTGGGATTTGGCATCGATTACATTGCCCCTCTTGTTACAGAGTTTCAAGAACGATACACGAATATTGATATCGACCTGACTCTTTCAGACATACCACGTTGGACAGACCGACAACACCCAGATGTAATGGTTTACATTGGCGAACTTAAGAACTCTTCTCTTAAATGCATACATCTTGCAGAAAATCGACGCCTTTTACTGGCATCTCCTCAATATCTAAGAAATTCGCCACCTTTGCTCTGTCCGCAAGATTTGCACAAGCATCAATGCATCGCTTTGCGTGAAAATGACGAAGATGTAACCATGTGGAAGTTTGAAACCACTGGCAATCAGCCACTCACTGGGGTAAGAATTCACCCCAAGTTATCCAGTAACGTAGGACAAGTGGTGAAAGATTGGGCAGTGGATGGAAGAGGCATCATTCAACGTTCAGAATGGGACGTGACCAAAGAACTCAAATCGGGTGAGTTGGTTTCACTTTTACCCGACTTCCCGATTCCGAGAGCCGATGTGGTCGCATTAGTGTCCGATGTCAGGCAACAGCGTCCGTTGAAAGTGAACTTATTCTTAGACTTTATCAAGGCGCGTCTTTCAAACCGTCCATGGTTTAACAAGGCATGAGTAACCAGAAGACGTGAGTGAACCAAAGCAAGCATGGGCTAATCAGGCTTAAATGGAATTAAAAAATCGGCGTTAAAGTTGGGGTCGAGTTAGCAAACCGCTATTCGATCAAGAAAACCGCTATTCGAGCAAGAAAACGATGTTCCCCATCACCATGGTGAGCCAAATAGGTGTGTAAGGGATATCATCAAGAGACATTTTAGTAATGTCGTCCCCAAGTATCACGACATCAGCGGATTTGCCTACTTCCAGTGTGCCCGTTAAATGCTCAATTCCTAGGCTTATCGCTGGGTTTTGAGTGTAGACCTTTATCGCGGCATCAATATTGGGAAGCCCCTGATTCCCCATTTTCAGGCTATTAGCAATGCCCACCAATGGACTGATCGGATGCGCACTCCAATCGCTGCTTAAACTGACGTTGGCACCTGAACGATATAATTGGCTCAACGGCATCAAATTGCGAATCCGTTTCGCCCCAATAAACGGCGTCGCCCAAGCATGATCTTGTTGTGCAATGTAGTCAGCCCCAACCTGCATGTCTGCAGTAACGCCCAACCGAGCAAACCTTGGTATGTCCTTTTTATTTATCATTTCAACATGCGTCAGTGTATAGGCAGCCGTTTTGGTTTGATTATCAAGCCTTTCGATAGCATCGAGCGATGCTCGCACGGCTTTATCGCCAATCGCGTGGATGTGGGCACCATAACCAATACCATTGAGCAAACGCAGCCATTCGTCCATCTCGTCTGGTGGGATGTAATACAACCCGTCTTTACTTTGCGGCATATACGAAAACAAATACGGTGCCAACGTTTTCGCCGTACCATTGGTCAATGTGCCGTCACTGTACATTTTCACCTGATCGATACGTAGCCAACCTTCATCGTCATTTCGGTAAATACGCTCTAAATATCGCAGTTGCGTCAGCCTGTCATCTTGAGGGTAAATCCATGGTCGAAGCGACACTCTAGCGGTTAAATCGCCATTAATTTCAGCCTGTTGCCACACTTCCAACCAGCCGCGCTTCCAATACATCCGACCATCACCAATGGTGGTAATCCCATGCCGTGCCGACTCTTTTAACCCATTAATCAGCCCTTTGTAACTGGCATCAAACAGGTTATCTGTGCTTTTCCACGCAAGCTCCATGACCACATCACCAGCATTGTCCAACAAAATACCGTTGAGCTTACCTGTGCGTTTGTCTTTCAAAATACGACCACCAGCGGGGTGCGGTGTTTTCGCCGTAAAATTGGCGGCATTAAGGGCTGCGGTATTCACCCACATAGAGTGCGACGTTTGCTCCATTAGAACCACAGGCTTATCAGGGAACACACTATCGAGTACCTCAAGCGGGGTACGCTTGTTTGATGAGTGAAGAATACGATCCAGCTGGAAACCATATCCAATGATCCACTTTTGTTTCTCTCCGTATTCTTTGCAGTAACGTAAATAGGGGATTTGTTCTTCAAGAAAAACGTCGGGGTCCACATAGCAGCCGCCTCCCACTTCGGAAGCCGATTCAAAAACGTGGTTATGATTATCAATAAACCCAGGTAAAACCAATGCACCATTCGCATTAATGATTTTGGTTTCTACATCAAGGTAATCTTCTAGCCCTGATTCATCTCCAAGATACTCAATTTTCCCTTCTCGGATCGCCATCGCGGAAACTCGGAATCCTTTCCCTGTATAGATACTGGCATTGCGAATAACGGAGTCCGCTTTCATGACGGCAAAGGTAGGAAAACAAATAAAAATTAAGGAATACCATACCGTTAGACGTGTCATTCCGCCGCTCCAATTCAATGAGATTCTTCATACCTAGCCGAATCTGACGCCAAGGTGACTGAGTACATAATAGGTCACTATCTTGTCGCTTCCGATGTGAAAAGTTCATACCAGATAGGTAAAGCATATATGAGTTTTCTTTAAAAGCTCAAATAAACATCAAGGCGGGTTATGAGTGACGAGTCATATAACTTTACTTTGGTAGAATTTTATTTTCTACTCCCTACGATTATTATGATTATACTGCATCCAACAAACTATATAGATGGGATAAAAATCACATGCCTCACGCCTCTTCAAAATCAGCTCAAGAAGTTCTAGTGGGTGACAATGAACAGCTTGTTTCCACCACCGACTTAAAAGGGGTGATCACGTATTGTAACCCTGCCTTTTGTCGAATCGCGGGTTTTGAAGAAAACGAACTGTTAGGGCAGAACCATAATCTTGTTCGCCACACCGATATGCCTAAAGCGGCATTTGCGGATATGTGGGCCCACCTTAAGAAGGGTAACGCATGGCGAGGGATTGTGAAAAATCGCACCAAGAATGGCGGTTTCTACTGGGTCGATGCTTATGTGACCCCCATTTACGAACAGGGTCGAATCACGGGATATCAATCGGTTCGAGTGAAACCAGAATCAAAGTGGGTTGATGTGGCTTCAAAAGCCTATTCAACGCTGCTTGAAGCAGAGAAGAGCGGGCGTCATTTTGCTTTTGGTTTACCGACCGCGTTCAAATACTCTGCGCTTGCCGCTGCATGTGCCGTACCCATCCTTGCCAGCATGATGGAAAGCGGTCTATCGTGGCAACTTATGATAAGCGCGTTACCCGCGGCAGCGCTCGCGGTTTTCTTCCGCCAAGAACTCATCGATACGCCTGTGTTCCTGAAAAAGCTGCAATCAGAATACGACAGTATAAGTCGCTTAGTGTACTCCGGCAGTCACATTGCCTCTCCTGCAGATTTCCATATCAAGTTATTGCAAGCACGCATTCGCACGGTTCTTGGGAGAATGACCGATTCAGCCGCTCCTCTTCATCAACTCTCGGATGATTTAAGCAATACCGCCATTCGAGCCATGGGAGCCATTCGACAGCAGAATACCGACATTCATCATGTGGCAAATGCGGTTAATGATATGGCATCTTCTGCCAGCCAAGTGTTTGAGCACGCATCCCAAACTCAACGGCTGATCAGCGATACGCAATCTCAGTGCGACCAAACCCGATCCAAAATTGACGCAACTGAAGGTCAGTTAGATCAATTGGCTTCGAACGCAGAAAAAGCAACGCAAACGACTTACCAATTGAGCGAACAAGCACAGAAAGTCAGCTCGGTGATGTCGGAGATCAGCGGAATTGCAGAGCAGACGAATCTGTTGGCACTGAATGCCGCAATCGAGGCAGCACGTGCAGGAGAGCAAGGTCGTGGATTCGCCGTCGTCGCTGACGAAGTTCGTGCGCTTTCTTCACGCACACAAAAAGCGACCGAGACCATTCAAGCAAGCTTGAGCCAAATGTTATCAACCATTTCAACATGGCAAAAAGAGATTGAACACAGCCGAGATCAAACCAGCGAATGCGTTATGATTGCTCAGGAAGGCGCGCAAAGCCTCCTGCAAATTGAGCAAATGATGACCGAAATACACGGTTTGATTGAACAAGTATCCGACTCGGCTAACCAGCAAACTCAATTGTCTAGCCAAGTCAGTGATCGCGTACATTCTATTGCTCAAACGTCCGAGAACAATTTGGCTGAAACCGATTTGGTCGAAAGAAACAGCCAAGTATTAAAACAAGGGGTCGATAAGCTGTTCCAATTGGCGAAACAGTTCGAACAGAAATAACGCTGACTTACATGGCACAGTCCGAGCGAAATGAAGGGCATTACCGAACAAAATGAAGGGCATTACCGAACAAAATGAAGGGCATTACCGAACAAAAAAGAGGTGAAGCATTGAATCAATGCCTCACCTCTGTTCAACGTTGGCTAAGTTCGCGCTGAGATTTGATCAGATTTAATCCACACTTCATCGTTCTTGATCTTGACTTGCCACGTTTTCAAACTCTGTTCGGGCATTTCCAAACACGCGCCGGTCTCTAAGCTAAAATGCTGTTTGTACATTGGAGAGGCAACACACAACGCCTCCCCCTGATTGCCCACAATGCCTCGGCTCATGATGTAAGCCCTAGCTATTGGATCCCAATTCCCGACCACAAAAACCCGCGGCGGCTTATCCGGATCCTTTGAACCTAAAAACACATCGGCAGGCACTAAAAATAAAGCGATCTGATGATCATCACACACTCCGCCAACACCTTGGTACGGCGAAAGCTGGTTTACATCGCAAATCTTCTTCCACATCATTTCACCTCTAAATTTTGAGTCGGAATTGTGCTGGGTATACGTTGCCCTCGAACTCTCTGGTAAGGCAACGGAACGCTATCACCTTCATGATTAATGAATGGGCGAAACCGAGCGCGTTTTTGATCCGACATCACAGCGGTTTTCCATTCGCATTGATAAGAATCCACAATACGTTGCATCTGTGCTTCTAGCTGCCCATTGATCCCTAACGAGTCCCCTATCACAACACTTTTCAGGTACTCCACTCCGCCATCAAGGTTATTCATCCATACCGACGTCCGCTGAAGTTTATCGGCCGTTCGAACGTAGAACATCAGCACACGGTCAATCAAGGTAACGAGTTCGTCTTTTGATAAATCAGAGGCCAGCAGGTCCGCATGGCGAGGGCGCATTCCCCCGTTCCCGCAAACATACAAATTCCAGCCATTTTCAGTAGCAATCACACCTATATCTTTGCTCTGCGCTTCCGCACATTCTCTCGTGCAGCCGGACACCGCCATTTTTAGCTTATGAGGCGAACGTAAACCTTTATAGCGGTTTTCAAGCTCAATCGCGAAGCTCACTGAATCATCAACCCCGTATCGACACCATGTTGACCCAACACACGATTTCACTGTTCGCAGCGACTTGCCATAAGCATGACCCGTCTCAAAGCCCGCTTCGATGAGTTGTTCCCATATTTCAGGCAACTGCTCCATCTTGGCACCAAACAGATCAACCCGTTGCCCGCCCGTAATTTTGGTGTAGAGATCGTATTGCTTGGCAACCTGCCCTAAACGGATAAGCTTGTCTGGCGTTATCTCCCCACCGGGAACACGAGGTACAACGGAGTAGGAACCGTCTTTTTGCAGGTTAGCCATAAAGGCATCGTTCGAATCTTGCAGCGCTTGATGCTGTGGCTCCAAAATGTGTTCATTCCACAGCGATGCGAAAATTGAAGCTGCCGTCGGCTTGCATAAATCGCACCCAACACCGTTGCCGTATGAAGTGAGTAACGCTTCAAAATCGTGGATCGCTTCAACCTGACAGATATGGAACAACTCCTGTCTTGAGTAAGCAAAATGCTCGCAAAGGTGGTTGTTCACCTCCCTTCCCATCGCAGCCAATTCTGCATCCAGCACGGTTTTCACCATGTTGCTGCACCCACCGCATCCCGTGCCCGCTTTGGTTTCGGATTTCAATGCATTAAGATCGTGCGCACCGGCTTGAATGGCCACCACCAAATCACTTTGAGTGACATTGTGGCAAGAGCAGATCAATGTATTCTCGCCAATATCATTCGACAGTGATGAGGCATCCAGCAGCAACTCCGCGGGGTACTCCGGTAGAGGTGATTGATTGAGGTAACACTGGAGGAGGGCGTCATAATCGGCATTGTCCCCCACCAATATCGCCCCCAACAGTTGCACCCCAGAGGCGTCTGTAATTAGCTTCTTGTAAATGCCAGAATTGGTATCTTGAAGAATCAGTTCTTGAGCGCCTTCCGTCGTCATCTGTGCATCGCCAATCGAGGCGACATCGACCCCAAGCAGTTTGAGTTTGGTGCTCATATCCGCGCCAGTAAATGTGCTGCCCCCCCCAGACAATTGCTCGGCCACCGTCCGTGCCATTTGGTAACCAGGTGCAACCAGCCCGAAGGTTTTTTGTTGCCACAAAGCACATTCCCCAATGGCGTAGACAGTCGGAACGCTGGTAACACAGCGATCATCAATCACAATGCCGCCTCGCTCTCCCACCGCAATCCCAGCTTGCCTTGCTAACGCGTCTTGCGGGCGAATCCCAGCGGAAAACACAATCACATCAACGTCAAGCACCTCGACTTCGAGCGAATCGTTGCTTCTTAAATTCATGCGATGAAACGCGCTTTCTCCATCAATAATTTCTTCTGTCGCGGTGCCTGTATGCACCTGCAAGCCGAGCGACTCTATTTTGCTTTTCAGCATATTGCCTGCCCCACCATCAAGCTGAACAGGCATCAATCTCGGTGCAAACTCAATCACGTGGGTATACAACCCAAGTAGCCTTAATGCGTTGGCCGCTTCTAACCCAAGCAGCCCCCCACCAATAACCGCACCGGATTTCGCGCCTTCACACGCAGCACGGATGGCGGAAAGGTCGTCCAACGTTCGGTAGACAAAGCAGTTTTTACGCTCATGCCCAGGAATGGGAGGGACAAACGGATAAGAGCCCGTCGCCAGCACCAATTTGTCGTACTGAAGTCGGGAATGATCACCCATCACGACTTGCTGACCTTCAGTGTCTATGGATGTGACCTGACAGCCCAACATCAGTTCTATCCCATGTTTTAGATACCACTCTTCACTCCCTAGCTTTAAGTCGTCATGAGACTTCCCCGAAAATACGGTGGAAAGTTGAACCCTATCGTAAGCGATGGATCTCTCTTCCCCAATCACTGTGATTTGATAGTGTAAATGAGCGTGTTTTTCCACCAGTGACACCACCAGTTGGTGCCCCACCATTCCGTTTCCGACAATCACCAAATGTTCCATATCGATCTCCTTCCTTATGCGCTTTTGGAAACCTGTAGCCGCGACTCTTTCTTCGGGGTTGCCAATACGGGTTGCGGCTTGGCTTGCTTTTCATACAAAAAACGCAGAACCGACTGGCGATATTTTTGATACTGGGGGTCATCCGCAAGCTGAACACGATTTCTCGGTCGGTCCAATTCGACACTGAGCACTTCACCAATCGTGGCCGCAGGGCCGTTGGTCATCATAACAATCCGATCCGACAGCAGAACGGCTTCATCGACATCGTGCGTTATCATGATCACGGTGGTGTTAAGTTCGGCGTGAATCGCCATGAGGGCGTCTTGCAAATAGGCGCGGGTTAACGCATCTAACGCACCAAACGGCTCATCCATCAGCAATACTTTCGGTTTTAACGCAAGTGCTCGCGCAATTCCGACTCGCTGCTTCATGCCTCCCGAAATCTCATCGGGCATTTTGTCGCTGGCATGGGTCATTTGAACTAATTCAAGGTAATGTTGCACCTGATCGCGCACCCACGACCTCTTTGTCTTGCCCTCTGTCGTGTTGACGGCACATTGCTTCTTTGAGAATTGCTTCGTCGATAATTGCTTCGTCGATAATTGCTTTGTGGCGAATTGCTTTACGGCTAATTCCACGTTTTGGTAAACCGACAGCCAAGGCAGCAAAGCGTGATGTTGAAACACCACCGCTCGCTCTGGACCTGGTCCATCGACCTCTCGTCCTTGCAATATCACGCCACCGTCGGTTGGTTCGTGTAACCCTGCCACAAGGTTCAGGACGGTTGATTTTCCGCAACCTGAGTGACCAATTAGCGAGATGAATTCACCTTCTTGAATGCGTAAATCCACTTTTCTCAACGCGATAAATTCACCTTTTGGGGTGGGAAATCGCATACCTAACTGAGTGAGGTTTAAATATGAATTTGGCATCGTGTTCTCCTAACGCAGTACTTGCTGCTTGTCCCAAGACACTGACTTTTGCAGCGTCAGCATTCCCCTATCGAGCAACAACCCGATAAACCCTATCGTAATCACGGCGACCATGATCCGCCCTAACGAGGCAGAGCCGCCATTTTGAAATTCATCCCACACGAACTTTCCGAGCCCAGGGTTCTGCGCCAGCATTTCTGCGGCAATCAACACCATCCATGCCACGCCTAGCGAAAGACGCAAACCGGTAAAAATCATGGGAATCGATGAGGGAAGAACAATCGTCCAAATGTGTTTCCACCAAGATAGTCGCAGTACTCGGCTTACGTTCACCAGATCGTTATCGACACTCGTCACCCCAACGGCGGTATTGATCAACGTGGGCCACAAACTGCACAACGCGACAGTAAGCAAAGAGTTCACAAACGATTTGGTCATCAAAGGATCGGGGCTAGCGTATGTGGCACTCACCACCATGGTGACAATCGGTAACCATGCCAATGGAGAAACGGGTTTCAGTAATTGGATCACTGGGTTGAATGCTTGATACACGTTCTGATTCAACCCCAACACGATCCCCGCAGGAATGGCTATGAGTGAAGCAAGCAGAAAGCCGCACGCGACGGTAATTAAGCTCGTCACTATCTGGTCAAAGAAGGTCGACTTGCCGGTATAGGGGCGAATTTTCACTTTTGCATTAGGATCTTTTATCAATGTCGCTGCGTTGCGCTTTTCTTGACGCTCAACAAACGCCTTTTCTTTCTCTCTTTCTGCCCAATGTTCGGAGACCAAATGACCAAACTGCTGCGCGGTTTGAACGGGGCCTGGCAATGTGCCTAGAGAGGTTTGTACTTGGCGAGCCGACAAATGCCATAACATCAAGAACAGCAAAATCCCAAGCAGAGGAAGCAGCACCGCTTTGCTGTGATTGGCTACCTGCGCTTTGCTTGGACATAACGACAATACGTTATTCGTCGACGTCCGGTCCTTCTTAGGTAACTGACTGTCCATGCTAAATTTCCTCTGAGCCTTTCAACCCAATGCTGAATTTTTTTAAGTACGCGTTTGGCTTTTTGCCGTCATAAACGATATTGTCGATAAAATGCGTTTGTGGCTGGCGGTAACCATCTTGCAAGTCAAATTCTGGGAAGTCTGCTTTGCTCAATACCCCGTCTTCAATGAGCGATTCGGCAGCTTGTTGGTAAAGGTCAGGCCGATAGACTTGCTTCGCGATATTGGCGTACCAATCATCGGGTTTTTCTTCTGGAATTTGCCCCCAACGACGCATTTGCGTTAAGTACCAAATGGCGTCGCTGTAATAGGGGTACGTCGCGTTGTTGCGGAAAAATACATTGAAGTCTGGCACTGAACGTTTGTCGCCTTTTTCATACTCAAACGTGCCCGTCATACTGTTGGCGATCACATCCGCATCCGCACCGACGTATTGGCTTTTGGCCAGTAATGTCACCGCTTCATGGCGATTGGCGTTGTTGTTCTCATCTAACCAATAAGCGGCTCGAATTAATGCCTTAATCACACGTATGTGTGTGTTCGGGTATGTCTCCGCCCATGCTTTAGAGACACCAAACACTTTTTCAGGATTGTTTTTCCATATTTCGTAATCGGTGACGACTGGTACGCCTATCCCCTTGATAACCGCCTGCTGATTCCAAGGTTCACCAACGCAATAACCTTTAATGGTTCCGGCTTCCATCGTGGCGGGCATCTGTGGTGGAGGCGTGACACTCAGCAGCACATCGGCGTCTAACTGACCGCTATTGTCTCCTGTTTTCGGCGCGTAATATCCTGGGTGAATCCCCCCTGCTGCTAGCCAATAACGCAATTCGTAATTATGGGTAGAAACCGGAAACACCATCCCCATATTGAATGGCTTCCCCTTGTCGAGGTAACTTTCTACCACAGGTTTTAAGGCATCAGCTTTGATTGGGTGAACGGGTTTTCCATCTGCTCGCTGACTTAAGTGAGGCTTCATTTGTTGCCATATGTCATTAGAAACGGTGATGGCGTTACCATTCAAATCCATACTGAATGCGGTGATCATTTCCGCTTTCGTTCCAATTCCAATGGCTGCCCCTAGCGGTTGCCCCGACAGCATGTGTGCGCCATCCAACTCCCCATCAATCACTCTGTCGAGCAGCACTTTCCAGTTGGCTTGTGCTTCCAGCGTCACGTACAATCCTTCGTCTTCAAAAAAGCCTTTTTCATGCGCCACCGCGAGGGGAGCCATATCGGTCAGCTTAATGAAGCCAAACTTCAAATCCTCGCGCTCAGGCTCTCCTACCTTCGCAAAAGCAGAGAACGTCCCCAGTAAGAGCGTGAAACCCACAGCCTTTAATAACCAAGGTTTTATTCTGTTTTTCCGACAACCCATTCGAACGCTCCTGTTCCAATTTCCAATAATCAGCATTTAAAAAAAAAGCGCGGCTACACTCGAAGTGCAGTCGCGCCATTGCGTAGGGTCTGTTGATCTTCCGCGGTTGAGTTTTGTTTGAAAGATCAACCGACCCTAATTATTGACCACCGCCGTTGATGGCCTACCGGAGCATTGCTCCGCTTATGGTTTTATTGTTTCAAGTTACATGCCAAACAAAAAAACCGCCATATTTCAAAAGGTTGAAATAGGTCAGTGGAATAAATTGGGTTATCTTGCCTCTTTATAGTGCAACGTTGCACCAGATCGAATGAATTCTAAATAGATACGGGTCTAAAAGGTTTTTTCTTGCACATTCCAACCGTTACTCGTAGCCAAACACTGTTAACTGCGCCTACAAAACCCTGGTATTTTCATCCATAAGAATATCGAGTTTTTTGTAGCGACCACCTGCTGCAAAGCGCGCTCAAGAAATCGACACGCCCTCTATTTTTAATAATATACCCAAGTGATCTCACGATGCAGGATTCAGAGCCTCCTATTCTGTGTCAATTCAAGCCTCTCTATTAGGAAAGAACGGACGCAGTGGAATGACGAGGGCTAAACAAGCCGTGATATTCGCTGCGTAGATGTTTATCCTCCCTCCGCTTCTTCGTTGTACACAACAATTGCGGGCGACCTAATATTGAATTAACCAATCGCGTCAAACGTGAGCATTATGTTTTTAGCGACAAGACCGATTGGCTGGCTGGATTTCATCGCGCTGGTTCGAAGTGCTTTATAGGCTTCTTCTTCATCTATGCGGTGCATTTTCATCAATGTACCTTTGGCTTTTTCAATCCATTTTCGATCGTCGAGCTTTTGATGGAGCAAGGCAATGTCCTGCTCAATCTTGTCCATGTTTTCACGCAGGCGCTTTGCATGCTTGAGCCACATAAACAAATCATGATCGGAGCGGTAAGGAAGGATGACGTATTGGTTCGCAAAAGGAAGGTGGGCAATGCTCTCGGCTTGGAGTGTTTCTATAAGTATGACCAATGCGCACTTTTTTCCAATGGCATATTCAATGAGACACGTCAATTCAGCGGTTGGCGCAGCCCATGAAACCACCAAAGATTGACGATGCATATTATGTTCTGGCTCTGCCCCAGAATCCGATGCATTGAGCATTGCTTCTAAGTGTGCCAACTGGCAACGCACAACGCTCATGTGCTGCGTGACCAGTTGTTCACTAAGAAGCGTTTGGTGCTCTGAGTTATCGCTAAGTAAGAAAACCGTCTGATCCTTCATAACATGTCCTTTTTATTGCATTCCGACTTCTGTTATGAAGTGGGATGGGTTAGGAGACGAGAGTTTCCTTTACTAGTGTCTGTTTATCTTTCGTGGTTAAATTTTTTTGAAAGATAAACAGACTCTAAATATTGGCTCCAATACTCGTTTGCCAATAGCTGCGCCTTGTCTTTGTCTCCATCAATAGCAAACAGCGCCGACACCAGCGTCGCAACGACACTATGTGACATTAATTCAAGATCGGCAGATGCCGTTCCTAGCACGCATTGCGTCGCCACGTTTACAGGTTGAGAGGCACTTTCTTCCCAATAAACAGGATCGACCTTACCGTGATCGCACACCCACACCGTTTGGCTTACTTTTGGGTTGAATTCGGTTTCGCCCGACGTGCCTTTGAACGACAGCACTCGTCCCGATTCGGCAGAGACTTTTTGCTCGACCTTCGCATGTAACTCTTGAAACCCCGGATGAAAGCTGCCTCTGAGCCCATAGGGCAATTGACCGGGGTTGAGCGCTCTGACTACCGTATTGATCGGCGTTCTAACGCCATATCGTGCATTCCAACTTAGTAACGTTACTATTTTGGGCTGAAAAGCCTCCAATGGCAGGTATGCAATGCCCTCGGATTGAATGACCTTTTCTGCGTGCTGCAAATTCTGTGCTTTAACAATGCCGATCGCGTCGAGAGACTGCTCGGCATGATTTTTTGTTAAGTGTCTTTGTGCATGACCGTGCAATAGAATCTTGTGACCGTTATCCGCCAAAATTTTAGCGGCAACCAAATGCCAAGGTTTGTCGGTTGTTTTGTTTTCGTGGACACGCTTGCCCGCATACAACGGCCAGTCCAAATCCGCTTGAATGGGTTCAACGCCTTCATGAAATGCGCGGACAAACCCAGCAATCTCTTCCGGTGTTTCGTTATTCACCCGCATTAACACTAATGCCATCGCCAGTTGGTCGTCGGCAACGTGCCCATCAAACCATCCTCTCATCAAATCGAACGATTCCTGCTCAGTGAGCGATCTTCTTCCACGCTCGCCCTTTCCGAGAGCCTTAATACACTGAATAGCGATAGACATTTTTTGCTTCCTTTTGCTGCACCTTTTGACGAAGCGGACACTATACAGAAAACTCCGCACTCTGTGATATCAAAGCCGAAATACTTGCGCGGATTTTCACCACTTCCCCCAAAATCATCAGTGCAGGGCTCATGCCTTTTACTTGGGTTGCACCATCACTGAGCTGACCAAGTGTTAAGGTGTATATTTTCTCTTCCTCACTACACCCATTGATTACGATCGCAACGGGTGTTTCACTCGTTAAACCATTATTCATGAGCCCTTGCTGAATCTCGTGCGCTTTTTCTAACCCCATATAAAATACCAGCGTTTGCCCGCTGCTCACCAAGCCACTCCATGCAGGTAATGCACCCGTTACCACATTGCCTGTTACTAACGTCACACTGCGCGAGACTTCACGGTGCGTCAGTGGAATCATGGCACTCGCAGCACAACCTATCGCGGCAGTAATACCGGGGATCACTTCGAATGGAATTTGATATTTCGCCAATTCCAACGCCTCCTCCCCTCCACGCCCAAATATGAAGGGGTCGCCTCCCTTCAGCCTGACAACCTGTTTGCCTTCCTTGGCTAATCGGACGAGTAACGCATTTATCGCTTCCTGCTTCATGCTGGGGTGACCGCAGCGTTTGCCAACGTAGATGGTTTCTACATGTGGGCTGGCGAGCGTTAAAATGTCTTGGTTGATCAAGCGGTCATACACCAACACTTGGGCATCTTGAATGGCTTTAAATGCTTTGATGGTCAACAAATCTGGGTCGCTCGGCCCGCATCCCACCAATTTGACTTTTCCCCTTTCCCTTTCGTTTTGTTTATATGTGATGGGGAATGGCGTATCTCGCCCCATCGGCTTATCAAGCAGGGGCTTGTACGAAGTCGAACGGCCATCCATTTGCGTTATTTTTGTCATACTCGATCATCCCCTACTTCCTAATAAATGACGTGTTGTTCCAAAGCGTTATTCAGCTCGGGAATGCATGACCCGCAGTTAGTTCCGCACTTAAGTACGGCCTGCAATTGGTGTAATGATTGAATGTTGTGTTGCTCAATCGCCTGCTTGATCTGAAGGTCTGACACCTTAAAACAGCTGCAAATCTGCGAGCCTTGTTCACAACCAAACACCCCTTGCGCTCCCACCCCTTGCAATAGTTTTCGAACATCAAGTGGCTTTCCTAACATCTCTGCGATGTCATTGGCCTTCACGGACATGGGTTGATGACTGATGACGGTTATTGCCTCCGTCACAAAGCGTTTTTCCAATGGTTCAAACCGACCAGCTATTGCACACCAGCCTTGCGGTATGTCTAAAATCAAGCACCCAGAAAGCGCCGTCATTAAGGACAATTTAGAATAAGAAGCCGAGGTGCAATATCGCCAAACAACGCCAGGGACAAGTGTTTGCATTGACGAATAAATAGGATGACGATTCGCAATAAAATCAGGCTTAGGGTGATCGCTGTAACGCTGAACATGGGTAATGTAACTGCCTACTGTTGCAGGCTTCAGTGACACAGGTTGAGATTTGAATGCGGGCTGCCCAGAAAGGGGGTCCACCACAGAGGTTATCACTCGGTTGATTTGGCTTGGAAACTCGCCATGCCCACTGTACCCCCCCGCCCAGTGCATGCTCATAAAGACTTGTTTGGCATTCAGCCCTTGATCCCATTTTGCTTTGGCGTAAACGATAGAACCTTCGGCAGAGGTTGAGTGTTGAATTTGGATCAACTCCCCTTCGCCAATACCCAACTGTTCACCGCTCAGTGAATTGAGATACAAGGTCGGTTCCGGTTCGAGCTCCGAAAGATGCTCAATGTGCCCTGTTCGCGTCATCGTGTGCCATTGGTCGCGGTGACGCCCCGTATTCAGCCACCATGTTGGCTGAGGTTTATCCAATACATTGGTCTTCAAAAACGGGGACTTGGTCTCCAAAAAATTGGCTTTGCCGGAAGGTGTGCTAAATCGACCATTACGGTAAGGGGCAGCATCTTCATTTAATGGCCACCGAGCTGGCGTCCAGTTTTGATAGTCTTCATCTGAGATGTCTGCCAGCGCTGATATGTCCAGCAGCAGCGACGAGTCGTGATTTATGGATGTCATTCGCGCGTATTCCCGAAATACATCGGCTTCAGACTCGAAATCGAACCCGCTTTCTATGTCCATTTTTTCACACAATGCCTGCCCTACCGCACAAAGGGTTTCCCAATCGGTTTTGGCTTCCCCCGGTGGGGTTATAAAACGGCGCTGACGCGACATGCATCGCTCGGAGTTGGTCACCATGCCTTGCTTTTCTCCCCATCCAGCCGCGGGCAACAACACGTTGGCGTATTGAGCGGTGTCGCTGTCGGGGGTAATGTCAGAGACGATCACCATGTCACACTGAGCGAGTGCACGGCGCACTTTGTCGGCATTCGGCATGGAAACCACGGGGTTGGTTGCCATTATCCAAATCACTTTCACGTCGCCTTTTTCCACCGCATCGAACAAATCGACGGCTTTCAAACCCGGCTTGGTGGCGATGTTTGGTGCCCCCCAAAATTGGGCGACTTTTTCGATCGATTCTCCATCAAAGCCTCGATGCACGGCGAGCATATTCGCTAAACCACCCACTTCTCTCCCGCCCATGGCGTTGGGTTGCCCAGTTATTGAAAAAGGTCCACTGCCCGCTTTGCCTATTTTTCCGGTAAGCAAGTGCGCGTTGATAATGCTATTGGCTTTCTCAACGCCATCACTCGACTGATTGATTCCTTGGCAAAATACGGTAATTGCGGTGGGAGACAAGGCGAACCATTGGTAGAAAGTACGTAACGCCTCAACCTCGAGCCCTAACGTTTGCGCTACGTGGCGAAGTTCGTATTCCGGCGCCATCACACAGCGAGACAGTTCCTCAAATCCATTGGTGTGATGCTCGATAAAACGCTCGTCCATATGCCCGTTTTCAATGCAAAAGCGGAGCAAGCCGTTGTAAAGCGTGATGTCGCCATCGTTCTCTAACGCTAAATGCACATCCGCTTGTGCGGCAGTCACGGTTTTGCGCGGGTCTATCACCACTATGCGTAAGTGAGGATTTTGTTCTCGGGCTTGTTGGATTCGGCGAAAAATCACTGGGTGGGTCCATGCAGTATTCGCCCCTGATATGACGATCAGATCCGTCTGAAGTAGGTCGTCGTAATTAACGGGCACCACATCTTCACCAAACGCGCGAATATGTGCAGCCACCGCCGACGACATACACAATCGTGAGTTGGTATCAATATTGGCGCTCCCGACATACCCCTTCATCAACTTGTTGGCGACGTAGTAATCTTCGGTAAGTAATTGCCCAGACACATACATCGCCACAGAGTCCGGCCCGTACTTTTCTATTGTGTCTTTCAGCTTGTCTGAAACGGCATCTATTGCTTTTTGCCATGTCACGGTTTCACCCATAATTCTGGGATACAGCAACCGAGTGGGCATATTTAGGCTTTCTTTCAGGGCGGCGCCTTTTACACATAACGCTCCTTGGTTGGCTGGGTGCCTTTCGTCACCTTTGATTTGATCTTCAGCAACGCTTACACCACATCCGACCCCACAATAAGGGCAGGTAGATTGTATTTCACATTTCGACATGCAGACTTCCCTTGGCAAATTATGCTCCGTAAACCTTGTTAACCTCGCCTATCGAGGTTGCTTGAATACAAAAAGGCACCCGAAAGGCGCCATTGCCTTTGACGTTGCGTTGAATTTTGAACCCAAGACACTCATATCACATCGCTTCCGTGCGCTTATATGAGGTAAAAGAACCAGAGCAAAGAATGAGCCAACAAGTCATTACTATAAAATTCAATGAATTAATGATTTAGCCAATCGTTGTAATGCACTATTTCTGAGCAAACCACTCCAATTTAGTGCGGATGCCTTTTGGTGATGGACAAAGGGTTCTAATGAATGAACATTGTTGGCAGGAAGCCAAAAGCGCCACGAGTAGTCGCGCTTTCGAGAATCAATTCAGCAATCCTATTTCGGGAGAAGTCCATTTAACACAGCTGATGGAGATCAAGGTAGCGAGACGGGAACACTCTATAATGGCGAGTCACTAAAGTGAGTGTCATTCTCTAAAAAGGTTAGCCCAATGAAATTTATGCTGTATTTTTTCGTTCTGGTCCTCGCTGCTTCGATTGGCTTCGTCGTTCATGTTATCGAAGCTGAATGGCTTCGAGCTTGGATATCTCAGCAAATGGCAGGGAAATCGGTGATGCCGAGTTGGGATGTCCGCCACCTTGCGATGGCGTTAGCGATAGAGTCTTCCATTGGGGTCTTTATTGTATACCTGCTATTACGCCAAAAAATCAGTAACTGCAGTTTATTGATACAAGTAGGTGCGCTCAGCGGCATTATTCTAGCGATGAAATCGATGTTAATCCGCCAGCCTGTGATGGATTTTATTATCGGGAACCCCATTCACGTTGTTGCTGCCCAGAATTTATTGAAATGGATGACCCCGATTCTCATGTCCACAATCATTGTTGTCGGTTACTTTTTGATAGAGAGATTTTTTGTAAATAGCGGGCTTGATGTAAGAAAATTTGACGTGCAGGAAAAAAAACAATAGCACTGTATTATCATTGATTAAGCGATGGCTAAAGAGTAGTAGTTAAAGAAGATATGGTATTAGTGAGTGATTAAAATGTAACTTACACTTAAATCACTTTCAATGGAATAAAAGACAGGTTCAACTAAAAGAGAGTTTTTTAGAAAAAGAAAGACACTAAGTACAATCCTAAACATAATCATATGATTTAAAAAGAATATAGTTAGGATTATCATGTCAAAATCTATTTTTGGAGGCAAAAATCCAGTTGCCAAATTACCAAAGAGACCAAGTAACCCTACTCCTTTGGAGCTTGCTATTCATAGGTTTCAAAAAAAGGCTATTGCGGTTAAACATAAGCTAGATGTAACCCCAGACGTCAAAGGCAAAGAACTTAATCAAATAAAAGAAGACATCGCTCATTTAGATCGGGAAATGATACGAATTTCGACTCAAAGTTCACTTCAATCTCAATGAGAGAAGTATAGAGTAGATAACAAAGATAGAAGTACTGCCGAATTGTCCAAGGAAGCTCATCATCCAACAGAAAATCTCTCTAACTTTCTATATGCTGTTGGAGAACCAAAACCTAGCACAAATCATCACCCTCATCATATTATCATGGGCAATGGGAAATCGAGGATGATGCGTGTAAGATTGCAAATGCACCGATATGGCATAGGGATTAATGACCCTATTAATGGTGTATGGCTTCCAAGATCTACCGCCTTCAAAGGTCACTTTACTACCCCTAAAGCTCCACCACACTCAAGGATTCACACTTACAATTATGAAACTTGGATTTCTGATACTCTAGCGCATATAAGAAGAAATGAAGCTGTTTTTATAGGTAAATTAAAAACTATAAAAAGAGAAATTAAATCAGGTAGCCACCCTGAAAAGATTCTTGAGAAGAAAGATAGGAACTGGAGCCCTACTGCATGACTGTATATCAGCTAAAAGCCGATCATGAAAACTACTGTTTATTCGAATTAGATGTAATGCAGCTCGCTAACCAACTTGGGGATGAGAATCTGGTCGATTTTTTTCTGGATCTACCTGATACCCAAGAGAGCTTAAAGCCTATTTGGGATAATGTTAGTTCTGAGTTTGAAAGTGGTACATCTAGACCTTTTCCTGACATCACAACTTGGGACATCAATTTCTTACTGCTTAACGAAAAAGCTTATGAAGTTTCAAAGGAATTACTCGAAAGTGTTGGCGAGTTTCTCCCTATACTCGTGAATGGGGCATCGTATTTTGCATTCCATTGTCAAAGCTTCGGGCTAGAAGACCCAAGCAGGACTGAAATGAATTACGAGGAAGGCTACCCCACAAATCTTAGATCTCTAGAATTCCATGAACCAGATATTAGATTTAAAGCTGTATTTAAATCTAAACTGCAGGGAGCAAGTAAACTTTTTGCCAATGAACGCTTAAAGCAACTCTGTGAAAAAAATGGTCTAAAAGGTCTTAGGTTTGATAGCGACCTTACCAATCCTTTTTAAACGATACTTCAAGAACGAGTGATCTCACAAAGGTCACTCGTGTTCCTAATACTCACCTCTAACGTTATGGTAAAGCGTGTGGTTCTGGAACAGTTAGGCATGTTTGATGCGAAAACCACTTATGCTGAAGATTGGGAGCTTTGGCTAAGAATATGTGACCAGCATGACGTGGGGGTCGTAAATTCCGTTTTAACGGGATACCTAATGCGCAATGGCTCAGCAACCCAAACAGATAGCCGCCGATTAGATAACCTAAAAAGTGTCGAATCCATTATTAAGAAATATCAAAGCGCCCGTGATTTAGAACGCGTAGGTTGCGCCTCTTTTAACAAAGCTAACGCAAGAGTTCTTGAAGGGTACGCGGATTACTATCGGGGGCTAAAGCAATTTTCCACAGCCATCTTATTCGATCTACGAGCGCTGAAATTGGACCCTCAAATCAGAAGATGTCGAAGCTTGTTGGGGGATTGCAAGAAACTCACACGCTTGATTATTCAGTAACACCTGAATTCAGTTTACATTGTAAATTCTTGGCTATGCGTCTCTCGGCGGTGCTTTCTCATACTGCGGTACGCCATCGGCAATCAATATTTTTTATCGACATACTTAGTACTAACCTCACGGTAACTGTTATATATATCTTTTTTTTGAAAAGCAAAGAAGACGCTCCGCAAGATAACTGCATTAATTTGATGTAATAATTAGGTAGCGCACTAAACCCAACAGTTCAACAAATCTAATGAAATATCGCAATTTATAGGAAGCCGTCATGAAACTCGTGCAATTAACTCCCGATCAGTTTGAGCGCACCCTACATGGTGAACCTACGTTTGCTTATATGGATGGAGCGATTCCCCCCAAACACGTATTAATGCGTGCATGGGAACAATACAAAAACTCGGTAGATATTATCTGGGCGTTACCTTATTTCATTGAAATCGATGGTCAAATGGTGGGCTGTTGCGGCTTTAAATATGCCCCTCATGCTGATGGTGTGGAAATAGGCTACAACGTTGCGCCTAACGCTCGGGGAATAGGGGTGGCGACGTCTGCTGTGAAAGCGCTCAACCACATTGCCTTTCAATCGGACGTGGTTAACCATACCAAGGCACTGATCGCCAAAGACAATGTAGCATCATTAAACGTTATTAAAAAAAATGGTTTTATTTACAAGGGGATGGTTGAGGATAAAGACGGTGAGCAATTAGAGCATTGGGAATTCACTCTGCCCTCGAACCCGTGACGAGTAATAGCAAACACACATCTCAAAATGTGATAACAGAGCCGTATTGACTCACTGATCTCCGCTTTTGATAAGCAAAACATAACTCATTAAATTAATTACAAACGGTGTAACATGCCCTTTCTAGTCAGAGGTTTTTGTTATTAACTAGGCTCGCGTCC
The DNA here is from genome assembly GCF_014694455.1 of Vibrio sp. S9_S30. Lineage (GTDB taxonomy): Bacteria > Pseudomonadota > Gammaproteobacteria > Enterobacterales > Vibrionaceae > Vibrio. The sequence continues at coordinate 368,036 of NZ_JAAUWT010000003.1, forward strand.
TTCGCAAGCCTATTGCAAGTGAATTCAACGCAGTTAGCAGCAAAAACAGCGACTAGAAAGGGATCTGTTATCCAAAACTGAGGTTAGTAAGTAGTCGATCCAAAGACCTGTGTCCAGAAGGTACGGTGCATGGCGTCTCTATTTTCAACCATAGCAGCACCCACCTCTTTATACTCTGCTTTCATAATGTTTTCACAATGCCCTTTGCTCTCCATCCACCCTTTCATCACACTACGAATATCGCTTTGTCCTGCTGCAATATTTTCACCAGTATAACTCCAGTTATAACCTGCATTTTTAACCCTATCCGATGGCGTTGTACCGTCTAATCCATTGTGATCAAAGAAATTGTAATTGGCCATATTGGAAGAATGTACATACGCTGCCTTTTCAAGCTGCGAGTTCCAAACTAAAGGCGCAACGGCTGGCATTGTTCTACCTCCGCAGACTTGAGTAGAAGCGCGATATCTATTGATCTCTTCAAGCATTTCCTTAGCAAAGGCGTCTAGCTCAACGGGTGACACATTCGGCTTCGATGTCGGTGGCTTCGATGTCGGTGGCTTCGATGTCGGTGGCTTCGATGTCGGCGGCTTCGATGTCGGTGGCTTCGATGTCGGTGGCTTCGATGTAGTCGGCTTCGATGTAGTCGGCTTCGATGTAGTCGGCTTCGATGTAGTCGGCTTCAATGTAGGCGGCTTCGATGTCGGCGGCTTCGATGTAGTCGGCTTCGATGTAGTCGGTTTCGATAGGGTTGCTTCCTCCTTCGTTAATGAACTCGAATCATTTTCATTACCACAACCACCTAGAAATGATAGAGAAAGCGCAAGTAACGCACCTGTTTTTACACTGTATAACATAATATTCCTTAGTCTCAAGATTGAAGAATCCCGACGCTAAACTGAAATTTATAAAAGTTAAACAGGCAAGCCACATTATTGATTAACTGCTTTCAATGCACTGACATTGAGCTGAAAATGAGCAATATTTAGGAGGTAAATGGAATGAAAATCCCACGCATAAAAGGGCGAAATATCGAGACACTAAAAACAAAAATAGCCTTACCCAATAACCTCACCGCCTGCTTGAAAAATGACATTGGCGTAGGGTGTATATTCACCCGTTAGGAGCACCGCTCGGCTTAAATGCGTACGCCTTTTAATGCTTCATGGCTTAACATACAGGACAACACATGGACACCATTACTGAACTTCTTAAACGCGATCCTTTACGGCAAAAAGCATTGAAAGCTGTCGCTGAACTTACGCTTCCTCAATGCTATTTAGCCGCAGGATTTGTTCGAAATTTAGTGTGGGATCATCTGCACCACAAATCGGTACCCACGCCACTGAACGATGTGGATGTGATTTATTTTGATACGGAAGAGTGTGATTCTGAACGGTACTTACAGTACGAGAAGGCGCTCCGCTCCCGCATGCCCGAGCTCAACTGGCAAGTGCGAAATCAAGCTAAAATGCACACTCGAAATGGGGACTTACCATACACAAGCTCAGTGGATGCGATGAGCTTCTGGCCCGAGAAAGAAACCGCAGTAGGCGTAAGAATGAACGAAGCAGGAGGCTATGAACTGGTCTCTGCGTTTGGGGTCGATTCTTTGTTTAATTTGAATATTACCCATAATACAAAGCGCACTTTAACGGTATTTGAGCAACGTGTCGCCACTAAAAACTGGCTCGTACAATGGCCAAAGTTAGAAGTTAGAAGTTAGAAGTTAGAAGTTAGAAGTTAGAAGTTAGAAGTTAGAAGTTAGAAGTTAGAAGTTAGAAGTTAGAAGTTAGAAGTTAGAAGTTAGAAGTTAGAAGTTAAAAGTTAAAAATTAAAAGTTACATAGAACAAAAAAATAAAGCACCCATGCAACACAAAGGCTGGGGAGAAGCCCAACCTTTGTGTTTCATTTTATCCATCGTTATCGCTGAATTTTCACTGCGTCATGGCTGAGCAAGTTGATCATGGGGTTGTCTGCCAATACTTGTTCTTTCATCCGGTAAGCCACCAGCAAACCCGCGAAGAACCCCCCAAGGTGCGCAGCGTAATCCACACCTTGATTCGCCATAACCATGCCAAAGAGGTTAAACCCTAACCATATGAGAAAGAAAAGAATCGGCGAGATTTTCTTTTGGAAAACGACAATCATAAACGTCAGGCTTGCGTGTCGGAACCACAATAAATAAATCCCGAAGAAGCCCGCTATCGCCCCGCTCGCCCCTACCGATGGGATCAGACCATCCATGTTAGAGGCAAAGCTCACCAACGAGGCTGCAATACCGCAGAAAACGTAGAGAGCAAGGTATTTTTTATGCCCTACGGCATCTTCAATGTTGTCGCCAACCACATACAAAAAGTACATGTTGCCAGCAAGGTGCATAATATCGCCATGCAAGAACGTCGCTGTAAAGAGCGTCCACCACTCCTTGCCCGCTAAAATGTCGGCTGGCGTCATGGCAAGGTGTTCAATAACCCAATCGGTGGTTTCATCGCTGAATGAATACAGGGAAAAGATGATGCAGTTAAGAGCGATGATGACCCAGTTACACCAAGGCAAGATCTTGGGTTTTAGGTTGTACTCAACCGGCATTTGAGTCAGGAACTGAAACAGGTACGTCTTCCAACTTATTTTTTGGTTCAATTCACCCAAGACTTTGCGAAGTTCTGGGCTACACTCGACCGCTTTCAACTCTTCTTTATCAATCCAACTACCGTCACATGATCGGCAAATGTCGATTTCATGCTGATAGCTTTGCAACAAATGGTGACGCTCCATTGGCTTGGCACAATCTGGGCAAAGGTATTCCGATTCACCCAATTCTTCACCAAAATGTTCGCTGTAACACTCCCCTATTGGCCCATCATTGACTTCATCTATCAGGCGGTTTACTTCGTTTTTTTCAAACCAAAGACCACCACACTCTAAACAAATGTCGATTTCTTCCCCTTCGTATTGCGTGGCTTCCAATCGGGCGTTATCACATTTTGGGCACAGCTTAATCATGGCTATTAGCCTCCTTTAATTGAGCCTATTACAGCCCCACTTTTAGCCAGCTTGCTTTTAAGCGCTTTATTATTCAACAACACTTTATTATCCAACAACGCTTTATTATCCAACAACGCTTTATTATCCAACAACGCTTTATTATCCAACAACGCTTTATTATCCAACGGCTCTTTATTATCCAACGGCTCTTTAAGTTTCAAAACAATGTCCTTTCTTTTTCACTGCTTTGATCAAAACGCAACTGTTCGCATAAATACTAAATAAAACAAGACATTGTTAAATAACCAATGTCAGAAACATTGAAATAAAACAGGGGAATTTAAAAAGAACTGGAGGAAGCTCGCATTAGTGATACGTGGGGAATCGTATCCCGATGAGAACGGCTTTGAGAGGCGAACTGGTGGCACGAACATCGTGCCACGTGATGTATTGCTGCGGTTGGCTATGGTAGAACTGAATCGCTAGGGTAACACCTAGTCGCTAGCGTTGAACCTCACCGTTCTCGGCTTCACTGCGCACCGCTTTAAGCAATACCGATGTATCCATTCTGCCTTCGCCGGATTCAGACAACGCTTTATAGGCGTTATTGGTTTTCTCGGTCATCGGTAATTGAAGCCCTTGCTTATTGGCTTCATCTAAGCAGAAACCCAAGTCTTTGATCATCCAATCAATGGCGAAACCAAAATCGAATTTGCCTTGCGCCATGGTTTCTGCTCGGTTCTCCATTTGCCAAGATCCTGCTGCACCATTTTTCAAACAATTCACCAGAGTCGGGATATCCAACCCCGATTTTTCCGCCAGAAGTAACCCTTCGGAAAGACCATTTAACACACCCGCAATACAGATTTGATTGACCATTTTGGCGCGTTGACCTTGCCCGACGCTTCCCATAAGCACTGAAGACTTGCCATAAGCACTGAAAACTGGCTGTAACACGTCAAACAGGGCTTGTTCGCCGCCACACATAATGGTCAACACACCATTTTCCGCACCAGCCTGCCCACCCGATACTGGTGCGTCCATAAATCGAACACCAGTGTGCTTTGCCGCCGCTTCTAATTCTTCCGCCAGTAGAGCCGACGTGGTGGTGTGATCGACCAATATCGCACCTTGCTTCATATTCGCCAGTGCACCAGATGCGCTGGTTGTCATGCTGCGTACATCGTCGTCGTTGCCCACACAAGTCAAAACGACGTCGGCGTCTTTCACGCATTCAGCAACGGTTTCTGCAATGTTACCTTTGTACTTTTCTTGCCATGCCTGTGCTTTCGCAAACGTTCGGTTGAAGACAGTCACATCAAAGCCAGCATTGACTAAGTGCCCAGCCATTGGAAAACCCATCACACCCAACCCGATAAAACTCACTTTCATTCTCATCTCCTTGCTTCGTTAAACTCTGTCTTCCTCGTCAATCCATTTATAATGCACGGATTATTGGGCTTAACCAATGGGCAATATGACATACAATGGTAAATTACCGCCAACTCAAGCAGAGGAGTTAGGGTTGGACATAAAAAAAACCGAGCACTTAGGCTTAATGCCGCTCGCTTAACAGCGTGCGGCTCTTTTCTTATGTGGATACCGGGGAGCCTTATACAGAACAACCCGAGGAAAAGGCTTCCTCTTTCTTTTCTTGGGTAAAATGAGTCGCTTACCACTTTCTCTTAGGTTCTGTAGTTTCTTTGGTACAGTTCCTGAGGTTCGTCCTGAACACCACAAAAACTCATCTTGAATCAGCCTTAACGCATT